>JADJVF010000004.1 GCA_016716705.1 Holophagales bacterium | reverse complement strand
GAAGCCGCGACCCGCGAGGTCGAGGAGGAAACGCTGTGGTTCCCGCGTATTCGCCCACTACGAACGCGACCGCAGGGCATTTGAGAGCGCCCCCGCCGCCTCCCAGGTCGAGCGGGGCGAGAGGCCGCGCGCCAGCGCCTTCGTCGAGTTCGTGAGGGCGACCCGCGCGGCGCTCACGGCCCTTCGTCGTCCTCGGCGAGGTCGAAGAAGACCTCCGACAGCCGGCCCGTGCGGCCGCGGGCCGTCATCGCGAGCGGCTCTCCGCGGGCGACGAGGCTTCCCTTGACGAGGACCCCTGCGTCGTCGGTAGCGACCTCCTCGGCGAGGGAGAGCTGGTGCGTCGTCAGGAGGACGGCGGCGCCTCCGGCCGTCCGCTCTCGCAGCCTCTCGACGAGGACCCTCTGTGCGAGCGGGTCGAGGCCGACCATCGGTTCGTCGAGGACGAAAAGCCGCGGGTCGTGGAGGAACGCCTGCGCGAGGGCGACCTTCTGCCGCGCGCCGTGGGAGGAGCGGCTTCGCCCGTCCGGTCGGCCGCCGCCTCGAGGCCGAACGCCGACAGCTCGCGGTCGATCCTCTCCTCGAGCGCCCGGCCTCGTCCCCCGAAGACCGCGCCCACGAAGCGGAGCGACTCGCGCGGGGTCCAGCGCGGCCAGAGGTAGGGCCTGTCGGGGACGAAGCCGAGGAGGCGCTTGGCCTCGACCGGGTGGTCGGATACGTCGACGCCGAAGACGGCCGTCCTGCCGGTGGTCGGTGCGAGGAGCCCTGTGAGAAGGCCGATGGCGGTCGTCTTGCCGGCGCCGTTCGGCCCGACGACGAGGGCGAAGACGACGCCGGGCGGGACGTCGAGCGTCAGCCCGGAGAGGGCGAGGACGTCGCCGTAGCTCTTCGACGCTCGCCCGAACGAGAGGGCGGGGGAACCGTCGGACATCGCCCCATCGTAAGCGAGCGGTCCGGTCCTCGTCGCAGCAGGGATGGACCCCGGCGTCTCGTCCCTCGTCGCGGAGCAGGTCGACGGCGTCGGGGGGAGGGGGAGCGGGGGCGGGCGGGGCCGGCCCCTGTCCGGGAGGTGCGGGGGCGCCGCGGCGCCCCCGGGGGGGGGGGAGGGGCCGGGGCCGCGCCGCCCCCCCCCCGGGGGGGGGGGGGGGCCGCCGGGAGGCCCCGGCCCCCGGGGGCCGCGCGGCGCGCGCCGGGAAGATCTCGTAGGGCAGGACCCCGGGCAGGTTCTCGGGGCGGACCGTGGAGACGTAGGCGAGGAACGGCTGGTCGCCGGTGATCCGGAACCAGGCGCCGCCGGCGTCGCAGACGGGGAGGCCCTGGAGCGAAATCGCGTTGAACTGGATGAGGGACTTCGCAGGGACTTCGTACGCGTACTCCGGACCGCCTCCGCCGGGACCCGTCATCACGGAGGTCGCCGAGACGCCGAACGTCGCGGACTCGGTCCCGGCGTTGAAGAGGGTGATGTTGACGCGGCGGCGCGCCTCGGGGCCGCTCGCGCACTCGAGAGCCGAGAGGGAGACGTCGCCGGCGACGGCCGTCGAGCCGGCGGGGAAGAGCTCGGTGAAGACGGGCAGCTCCACGCGTCCGAGCGACTCGGGGACCTTCGGCAATCCTTCGGGGACCTTCTCGAGCCGCTCGAGGGTGGCGCGCAGGGCGACCCGGCGCGGGGCGGTCAGGGAGAGCATCTGGACGGCCTGGCCCTCGCGCAGCGGGCGCGAGTCGAGGATGCCGGCGGCCTGCGCCGCGAGGTCGACCGGGGCCGGAGTCGTGGACTCGCCGAGCGCGTCCCACGCTCCGAGGTAGGTGACCGTCGCGGCGTTGTCCGCGTTGTTGAACGCGGTCAGCGTGCTCGCGAGGGAGAAATCCGTGCCAGTGGCGGCGAAGCCCGGAAGCCAGACCGTCGACTCGGGGAGCGGGGCGACGGTGAACGCGCCGGTGCCGATCTTCTCCGCCGGCATGAGCGTCTTCAAGACCGCCACTTCGACCGTGTAGCTCCCTTCCGCGAGCTTGCCGGCCTCCACGTCGAGGCTCCAGGGGGTGATGGCCGCGGTGCAGGGGCCGGTCAAGCCCGAGTAGTTGAAGGTGACGCGGAGGAGCGAGCCCTCCTGCGTCAGGTTCGTGCGCGCGGCCTCAGGCACGCACCCGTCGGGCCACTGGCCCGAGAGCTTGAGGATGACCGCGTCGTCCGGCGCCGGACTGGCGGGGGCGGTCGCCACGGTCGCGTTCGGAATCGTCTGCGCGGAAGCGGGCGCGGCGAGGGACGTCGTGAGGGAGAGGAGGAGGATCGGGAGGATCGTGTGTCGTTTCATGCAATCACCTTCCGATCCGGAGTGCACGATCGGAAGCCCGTCTCACGCACGATTCTTCAGCGTGGGATCCGGGCGCGCCACGACAGTTCCCTTGCTCGGAGGGACGTCTCGCGCTGTGGCAGGATCGTCAGGTGGATAGTCCGGGCGTTCCCTCCGACGGCGATCTCGTCGCCCGCGTCCTCGCGGGGGAAGAGGAGCAGTTCGCAGTCCTCGTCGACCGCTACAAGCTGCGCCTCTTCCGATTCGTCTCGCGTTACCTCGGGGATCCCGAGGACGCCCGGGACGTGACGCAGGAGGTCTTCTTCAAGATCTACTCGGCGCTCGACTCGTTCGACCCCCGGTACCGCTTCTCGACCTGGGCGTTCCGGATCGCGGGTAACGCCGCGATCGACCACCTCCGTCGCCGGCGGATCCGGGCGATCCCGCTCCAGCTACCGGCGGACGACGAGTCCGAGGGACGGAGCATCGATCCGGTGGACGGCAAACCCGACCCCCTCGAGGAGCTGTCCCGGACCCGGCTGAGGGAAGCGCTCGACCTGGCCATCGAACGCCTTCCCGACGATTACCGGGAGCTGATCAGCCTTCGGCACCACGGGGAGCTGGCCTACGAGGAAATTGCCGAGCTGAAGGGGATGCCCCTCGGAACGGTCAAGAACAAGCTCTTCCGGGCCCGACAGGCCCTCCGAGATCTTTTGCCGAAAGACACCGTATAGAGAGATCGGGACGATGACGACGAACGCGCTGACCACCGACTCTGGCCCGGCCCCGGGCGATCTGGAACGCGACCGGCGGCTCGAAGTGCTTCTGGACGAGCTGGTTACGATTCCTCGTGGGGAAGAGCTCCCCGCCGATTTCGCCGCCCGCGTCCTGGACCGTCGGCCCTTCGCCCCCTGGGAGGTCTCCCGGGTGTCGTACTGGAGGCTACCGGCCGGTATAGGGCTGGGGCTTCTCGCCGGAAGTCTGGGTCTCGCCCTGACGCCGCTCTGGAGCCTCGGCCCGGGTACAGCCCTCACGGTGTGGGCCGAGCTCGTCGCCGTCGCATTCGGCCGGCCGGCCGCAACCCTCGTCACGGCGCTCCCCCTGCTTGCCGAGGGGACCGGTCGTGCGGCGCAGGCCGTCTCCCCGGGCGCCCTCGCTCTCCTGGGGGCGGCGGCGGGCGTGACCGCCGCTTCGCTCGGGATGGCGCTCGTGCGCTTCCGCCGGCCGGCGTCCTCTGTCGCCCCCCGCCGGGGCTGAGTCGGGGCCAGAGATGGCCCGGCGCCTCCTCCCCCTCCTCGCCAGCGTCATCCTCCTCGCTGCCTCCGGCAGGGCGTCGGCGCAGCAACCCTCGGTGGTCCCGGCCGGAGAGGTCCGCGCTGACGACCTCGTCGTCCTCGGGCGCGACGCCGTGGTGGAGGGCGTCCTGACAGGGACGCTCGTTGCCGTCGGCGGATCCGTCCGGGTGGCGGGACGAGTGGAGAAGGACGTCATCGCTTTCGGCGGAGACGTTCTCGTGGAGGCGGGAGCAAGGGTCCGGAGGAGACCTTCTCGCCGTCGGGGGAGTGGTTCGTACACCCGCCGGAACCACTCGTGCCGTCGGCGGCCGCGTTCTGACCGTCGGAGAGCTCGAGGCGGCGTTCGCCGCCGAGGTTCAGACCTCGCCGCTGGCGGCGAGACCGGCGAGCGGCCTTCTCCTCGCGTTCCGGCTCGTCCTCCTGTTCCTCTGGCTGGTCCTCGGCCTCCTCCTCGTCCGATTCGTACCGCGCTCCGTTTCGGCGGCGGCCGGGTCGCTTCCGGGGCGTCTCGCGACGATGGCGGCCCTCGGGACGGCGGGGGTCCTGTCTTCTCTCCTGGTTTCGGCGTTCCTCCTCCTCGTCCTGCCCGCGATGGCCGGTCTGTTCGTGACGGCGCTGCTCCTGGCGATCCTGGGGGCGGCGAAGGCGTTCGGCCTGGCGGCGGTCTTCGTCGCCGTTGGGCGGCGCCTCGCGCTGGGAGCGACGCGCGGGAGTCCGCTCTTCGGCGACCCGGCGGCACTGGCCCTCGGCCTCGCCCTCCTCGGCCTTCTCTCGCTCGTTCCGGTGGCGGGGCCGGTCGTCTGGGCGGTCGCTTCGCTCCTCGGAATCGGCGCGGCCCTCGTCGCCGCGGCGCGCAGCGCTGCGCTCCGTCCCTCCTTTTGAGGCCTCCTCATCCCCCTGATACGCTTCGGCGTCCGGCGCCGCCTGCGACGCGGACCGGATGGAGTCGACATGCCGATCGCGCGCATCGGAGTCATCGGAGCGGGCCAGATGGGGGCGGGAATCGCCCACGTCGCCGCGCTCTCGGGCAGGGACGTCGTCCTGGCGGACGTCTCCGCGGACCTTGCCGGCAAGGGCCTCGCCGTCGTCCGGAAGAACCTCGCCCGCCAGGTCGAGAAGGGAAAGATCACTCCGGAGGCCGCCGACGCCGCCCTCGGCCGGATCGTCCCGTCCGGCGACGTCGCGGCCCTCGCCGAGGCCGACCTCGTCGTCGAGGCGATCGTGGAGAACGAGGGGGTCAAGCGCGAGCTCTTCGCCCGCCTCGACGGGATTCTCCCGCCCGGTGCCATCCTGGCCTCGAACACCTCCTCGATCTCGATCACGCGCCTCGGCGCCGCGACGAAGCGCCCCGAGAACGTCATCGGGATGCACTTCATGAACCCGGTCCCGGTGATGCAGCTCGTCGAGGTGATCCGCGGCATCGCCACGTCGGACGAAACGACGGCGGCCGTCGTGGCGGCCGCGAAGGAGATGGGGAAGGTCCCGGTCGAATGCCGCGATTTCCCCGGCTTCGTCTCGAACCGGGTCCTGATGCCGATGATCAACGAGGCGGTCTTCGCCGTGCACGAAGGGGTCGCCACGCCCGACGCGGTCGACACGATCATGAAGCTCGGGATGAACCACCCGATGGGGCCGCTCACCCTCGCCGACTTCATCGGCCTCGACACCTGCCTCGCGATCCTGAGGGTCCTTCACCAGGGCCTCGGGGACGACAAGTACCGCCCCTGCCCGCTCCTCGTCCAGATGGTCGACGCGGGCTGGATGGGAAAGAAGGCCGGGCGCGGCTTCTACCGCTACTCGGGGCCCGGCGGGGAGAAGGTCCCGGCTTGATCTGCCAGGTCTGCGGCGCGGCGAACGACCTCGACCAGGAGTTCTGCCGGAAGTGCCAGAACAAGCTCCTCGTCGTCTCGGGCTCGAGCGAGACGTACGACGAGGGGCCCTCCGGAGAGGGGATCTCCCTCGACGAGCACCTCCTCGAGCGGGTCTCCGTCCTCGAGGAGATCGTCAAGCGGAGCGCCGAGACGCTGAAGGTCCTCCTCGAGGGGTTTCACCGGCAGGAGAAGAACGGCTTCGTCATCCAGACGGGCCTTCTCGCCCTCAAGGACCTCCTCGAGAGGAAGGGGCTTCTCGTCGAGCAGGAGTTCGTCGAGCTCTGGGAAGGGCGTGTCGACCAGCACATGACGGTCCTCGAGAAGCGCGAACGCTTCCTCGAGCGCAAGGAGCGGATCCTCGCCGAGCACAAGGGGCCGGGGCGCGAAAGGCTCGTCGGCCTCCTCGGGGAGGCCGAGCTCGCCTTCTTCGCCCTCGATCCCGAAAAGGCGATGACGATCCTCGAGGAGGCGTGGAAGCTGGACCGCGGGAACGCGGAGCTGGCGTTCTTCCTCGGGGAGAGCTGGTTCAACGACGGAGAGGCGGGCAAGGCCGCGCCGGCGCTGAAGCACGTCCTCGAGCGGCGGCCCCAGCACTTCGAGGCCCTCGTCTACTCGGGCGTCCTGGAGAACGACCTCGGGCGGCCCGAGAACGCGGTCGACTACCTCAAGCGGGCTCTCGCTCTCAGGCCGGACGCCTTCCTCCCGGCCTTCGCGCTCGGGGCGATCCACGCCGGGGCGGGGCAGCTGGCGAAGGCCGAGACGCTCCTGAAGAGGGCCGTCCAGATCGAGGAGAACCCGCAGGCGCTCTCCCTCCTCGGGACGATCGCCTACGAGCGGGGCCGCCTGAGGGACGCCATCGACGCTCTCCAGCGGGCGGTCAAGCTCGACCCGGACGACGAGGACGGCCTGTTCCAGCTCGGTCTCTGCTATCTCGACCGGGGGTGGACGCAGAAGGCGGCCGAGAGGTTCCGCGCTGCGCTCGAGCTGAACCCGAACCGGATCGAGCTGCACGAGGCAAAGAAGCTCCTCGGTCCCGCCGGCAACGGGCCGCTCCCTGGCCTGACCGGCGCGGCGTCCGACAGGGCCGGACGGGCGGCAGCGCTGGCCGCGAGGGATCCGCAGAAGGCGCTCGCCCTCTATCGCCGGGCGCTCAAGGCGGACCCGGACAACCCCACCCTCCAGATCGCCTTCGCCCTCGTCTGCTCGACCGTCGGACGAACGGTCGAGGCGGTGGCGACGACGAGGCGGGTCCTCGCCCTCAAGCCCGAGGAGCCCATTGCCGCGGCCGCCTGGGCCACGCTCCTCGAAGCGCTCCGCGCCGAGGGGAAGTTCCGCGAGGGGACCCAGGTGGCGGGGGAGATGCTCGAGGTGGTCACGTCGAACTTCGCCCGTTCGATCGGCTACTTCCAGCGTGCTGCGGCCCGAGCCGAGATGGGAGAGCAGCTCGACGAGGCTCTCGAAGACGCCGAAAGGGCCCTGCGCCTCTCGCCTCGCGACATGCGGCAGTTCCCGCTGGCGGCCAAGGGCTGGGTCCACTACAAGCGCAAGGAGTTCGCCCGCGCGGTGGAGTGCCTGTCCCGCGCCGCCGAGCTGGGAGAGACCCCGACCGGCCTCGCGCACCTCGGCCTCGCATTCCTCGCAGTCGGGGACGCGAAAGAGGCGCGGAAGGCGTTCGACCGGGCCAAGCGGCGCGGTGGGCGGTCGACCGAGCGCCACGGCGGCCTGGAGGCCAGGATGCTCGAGCAGATCCGGCGGAATCTCCAGCTCACCGAGAAGGTCTCGAGCCGGCCGGGGCGCCGGAAGAGCCGGACGAGCTGAGGTCCACGAAAACGGGCGGGGGACGACCGCGGCTCCCCGGCCGATCCATCCCGATCGACGGTATTTCGATTTGTCGTTCGATTTCCCTTGACAGGGTTCCCGAGGTCTTCTCAGAATCCCCCTCAAGGAAAACATACCGAGTGTTCGGTATTTTCAATAACGGGATTCACGGAAGGGATCCGGACGGCCGCCTCGAAGGGGTGAGTGCCGGAGGTCCGTACGTCCCGTCGTACTCGCCTTGCGGACCGAGGCCTTTCTGACTGAGGGCGCGTCGTCGCCCGGGAGGATTGAGATGACGAGGATGACCCGAACCCCCTTCCTGCGCGCCGTAGCCCTCTTCGGGGCCCTACTCCTGCCTGCGATGCCGTGGGCCGCGCCCGCCCGGGCGCAGACCGCAGACGCCACGGTGGAGATCGACGTCGTCGACGAGACGGGCGTCGCCCTCCCGGGCGTCTCGGTCGAGCTCAAGCGCGCCGAGACCGGATTCGCACGCTCGTCCGTGACCTCGACCGCAGGGGCCGCGCGCTTCCCGGCCGTCCCGCCGGCGCCGGGCTACGTCGCCAGGGTCGCGCTCCAGGGCTTCGAGCCCGTCGAGCAGGCGCTGACGCTGCGGATCGGCCAGACGGCCAGGGTCAAGGTCGTCCTCCGCGCCAAGGCGATCGCCGAAGCGGTGACCGTGATCGGCGAGGCGCCCCTCGTCGACGTCTACAAGATCGACTCGTCGACGAACATCATCCCGGAGCAGATCAAGGCGCTGCCCGTTGCCAACCGCGAGTTCGAGAAGCTCGCCTTCATCGCCCCGGGCGTTCAGCGCGAGAGAGGCGAGTTCCGCTTCGTCACGGGCGGTCCGGTCATCGGCTCGGGCGGCAACGCGAGCCAGTCGACGATCCTCGTCGACGGCGTCGACTACACAGATCCTGCCCTCGGCCTCGCCAAGACGCGTGTTTCCCAGGACGCCATCTCCGAGTTCCGCGTCGTCAACTCCCGGTTCGACGCCGAGGTCGGCGGTTCGGCCGGCGGCGCGCTGACGGTCCTCACGAAGACCGGGACGAACGAGATCAAGGGCTCTCTCTTCGCGTACTACCGGGACGCGTCCATGCGTGCGAAAGGCGCTCTCGAGCAGGATTCCAGCGTCGACTTCCGCCGAGGCCAGTACGGCGTTTCGCTCGGCGGGCCGATCGTCAAGGACAGGACCCACTTCTTCCTCTCGGGCGAATATGTCGACGAGGTGAGGCCTACGCTCTTCCGGCCACAGGGCGCATTCGCGTCGCAGGCGGCCGACCTCGAGGTCCCGACGAACCAGATCCTCGCCTTCGGGTCGATCACCCACAGCCTCACGGATTCGCAGTCGCTTCTCTTCAAGGCCGACTACGAGCGTTACCGCCTCGAGAACTTCCGCGTCGGAGGTGTCCAGAGCGCCGATTACGGGCAGGAGCTCCAGCGCGACAACTACAACTTCACCGCGGGCCACACCGCGGTTCTCGGGGCCTCGACGACCAACGAGCTCCGCGCCCAGTACGGCAGCCGGAAGTACTTCGAGCCGACGAACTCCGACGCCGTCGCCGACTGGTACTCCAACGGCATCACGCTCAAGACCGGCGGCAATATCCTCGGAGACCTCCTCGGCGAGGGGGACCAGTTCGAGGTCCGCGACACGCTCTACTTCCACCTCACCGGAAAGAGCGGCACGCACGACGTCAAGGTCGGCGCGGGCTGGCAGCACATCAAGGACCGCTCGATCATCGACACCTACGCCACGGGGCTCTTCCTCTGGGCGGGCGACACGAAGGCCTTCCCGATCGCCTACGGCTACGGCGTCGGCTCCAGCGACGTGACGGTCACGACGGACCGGATCGCGGCCTTCGTCCAGGACGACTGGCGCCCCATGTCGAACCTGACGGTGAGCCTCGGCCTCCGCTACGACATCGACACCAACGGGAACAACACCGGCTTCACGCACGCGCTCGTCCCCGAGCCCCGCGAGAGGGACACGAACAACTTCCAGCCGCGCCTCGGCCTCTCCTGGGACGTCACGAAGACCGGGCAGTTCGTCGGGCGCGCCGGCTGGGGCCTGTTCGTGGGCCGCAACCTCCTCGTCCCGTCCTTCACCGAGCTCCAGCAGAACGGCGAGACGGGCCGCAAGCTCTACACGCGCGTCAACGGCCTCCTCTACGGCCTTCCCGCCTTCGCCCTCGACCCGAAGAACCCGACGACGACGGGCATTCCGCTCCCGATCGACATCACGCTCCTCGACCAGACGGTCGTCGCCCCCGAGGCGAGCCAGTTCAGCGCGGGCCTCACCTCACGGCTCTGGAGGACCGGCCTCTACCTCGACGTCGAAGGCGTCTGGGTGAAGGGTGACAAGGAGCTCATCGTCCACGACGTGAACTGGAGCGGGAACGCGACCCACACGCGCCCGAACAAGTCCTACAACCAGATCAACGTCTACTCCAACGACGGCGAATCCGAATACAAGGCCCTCACGTTCTCGCTCAACGGGAACCTCAAGGGCGGCCACCTCGTCATGGGCTCCGTCACCTTCGCGAGCAAGTACAACCGGAACGACGACTTCAGCCCGGAGTTCCCGACGGGCTACCCGAGCGACCCGGCGGATCTGGCGAACGAGTACGGCCGCGCCCGCTCGGCGGAGCGGATGCGGTTCGTCATCTCCGGCGTCTTCCGGCTCCCGTGGACACTCACGCTCGCGCCGATCTTCAACTACGGCACCGGCCAGCCCTGGACGAGCCGCTACGGCTACGACTACAACGGCGACGGCAAGGCGAGCGACCGGATGCCCGGCGTCGACCGCTTCGGGGTGGACGGCCCTCTCTACCGCAGCTTCGACCTGCGTCTCGCCAAGTCGTTCGTTCTCGGCACGGCCGGGAACCTCGAGCTGATCGTCGAAGGGTTCAACCTCTTCAACACCACGAACTACGACGTCTCCTCGATCGACGGGGCGCAGTACCTTTCGGGCCCGACGATCACCAACCCGGCGGCGGTGGCCGTGAAGAACACGAACTACGGCAAGCCGAGCGCGACCCTGCCGTCCCGCGAGATCCAGGTCGGCGTGAGGTTCGCCTTCTAGGCTCCACAGCCCTCGTCATTCGTCCGGCGGGCGGGTTCTCCGCCCGCCGGACCTCGCCCCTGGCGGACCGGCCGCGGCCCGGGCCGGCGGAAGGAGAGCTTCCATCATGAGCATCGACACAGGACTCGCGGGGCGCGTGGTCATCGTGACCGGCGCCGCCGCCGGAATCGGCCGGGCCACGGCCGTGAGGTTCGCGAAGGAAGGGGCGAAGGTCGCGGCCTGGGACGTCGCGGACGCCTCGACCCTCCTGGACGAGCTGAAGGCCGCCGGGGCCGCCGACGCCATCGCCGCGAAGGTGAACGTGGCCGACGGCGCCTCCGTTGCGGCGGCCGTCGCCCAGGTGATCGCGAAGTGGGGACGCGTCGACGTCCTCGTGAACAACGCCGGGATCGTCCGGGACGCCCAGCTCGTCAAGTACAAGGACGGCGCCATCGTCGCCACGATGACCGACGAGCAGTGGGACGCGGTGATCGCCGTGAACCTCAAGGGGGTCTTCCTCTGCACCCGGGCCGTGACGCCCCACATGATCGCGGCGGGCGGCGGCGTCGTCCTCAACGCGTCCTCCGTCGTCGGCCTCTACGGCAACTTCGGCCAGACGAACTACGTCGCCACCAAGGCCGGGCGTGATCGGCATGACGAAGACCTGGGCGCGGGAGCTCGGGAAGTTCAGGATCCGCGTGAACGCCGTCTGCCCGGGTTTCGTCGCGACCGAGATCCTCAAGGCGATGCCCGCGAAGGTCCTCGAGGGGATGGTCGCCCACACGCCGATCGGCCGGATGGGCGAGCCCGAGGACATCGCGAACGCCTACGTCTGGCTCGCCTCCGACCAGGCGGGATTCGTCCACGGCGCCGTCCTCTCCGTCGACGGCGGCCTCGTCACGGGCACGTAGGAAGGCCGATGGCTCGCTACGCGCGCATCGTCTCGACCGGCCGGTTCGTGCCGCCGATCGAGGTCCCGAACTCGGCCCTCAAGGCCCGCTGGCCGCAGTTCCCCGACTTCGTCGACAAGATGGAGGCCTCGAGCGGGATCCGGACCCGCTTCTACGCCCCGGAGGAGTGGGCCACGTCCGACGTGGCGCTTCCCGCGGCGAAGCAGGCGATCGAGAGGGCCGGCCTCGTTCCGGAGGACATCGACCTGATCATCCTCGGCACCGACTCGCCCGACTACGTCACCCCGGCGACGTCGGTCGTCCTCCAGCACAAGCTCGGCGCGAAGAACGCCGGGACGTTCGACGTCGGCTGCGCCTGCGCGTCGTTCCCGACCGGACTCGCCGCGGCGGCCGGCCTTCTCGCGACGAACGCGGCGCTGAAGAACGTCCTCGTCGTCGGCGTCTACCTGATGCACAAGCTCGCCGACCCGAACGACCCGATGGTCTTCTTCTACGGCGACGGCGCCGGCGCGGCGATCCTCCAGGCGGGCGACGAGCCCGGCTTCATCAACTCGGCGATGCAGGCCGGCGGCGAGTACGCCAAGCACTGGGGCATCTTCGCGGGCGGCACGGCCGAGCCGGCGACGGCCGAGAACGTGGCCTCCGGCCGGACGATGGTCAAGATGGCCGAGCGCTACCCGCCCGAGATCAACCACGAGGGGTGGCCCCGCCTCGCGAGACGCCTCTCGAAGGAAGGGGGCTTCGCTCTCGCCGACGTCGACCAGATCATCTTCACCCAGGTGCGCAAGCCCTCCATCGACCTCGTCATGGCCGACCTCGGGATCCCGGTCGAGAAGGCCCACACGATCATGGAGAAGTGGGGCTACACCGGCTCGGCCTGCATCCCGATGGCGCTCGACGACGCCCTCGAGCAGGGAAAGGTGAAAAAGGGCGACCTCGTCGTCATGATCGGCTCCGGCGTCGGGTACAACCAGGCCGGCGTCGCGTTCCGGATGACCTGAGACCCGCCGACCGCGGCGCGGAGATACGCATGACGCGATCCGTGAAGCTCCTCCTCGCCGCGGTTCTCTTCCTGGTCCTCGCGGGAATCGTCGTCTTCCTCATCGCGCGGATGCGTCCGCTCGCCATGTACGCGGCGTCGGGCCGGCGGGCGCTTCTCTCCGCGGGGCTGACGAAGACGGCGGTCCCGTCTCCGGCCGGGCCACAGACGGTTTTCAGGGGCGGCAGCGGCCCCGTCCTCGTCCTCCTCCACGGGGCGGGAGACCAGGCGGCCGCCTGGTCGATCGTCGCGCCGAAGCTCCTCCCCGGGCGCACGCTCGTCGTCCCCGACCTCGCGGGCCACGGCGACAGCGCTCCCGAGAAGGGGCCGCTGGCCGTCGAGACGCTCCTGGCAGGTCTCTCGGCCGTCCTGGACGAGGTGGCGCCGAAGGAGCGGGTGACGATCGTCGGGAACTCCCTAGGCGCCTGGCTCGCAACCCTCTGGGCGAAGGACCACCCGGAGCGCGTCGAGCGGATCGTCCTCGTGAACGGAGGCCCGCTGAAGCACGTGGCGGAAGGGCTGACACTCCAGCCGAAGGACCGGGCCGAAGCGCGGAAGGCCGTCGATGCGCTGCGCGACCCCGGCTCGATCCGCGTTCCCGACTTCGTCCTCGACGACGTCGTGCGCCTGGCCGCCACCGGGCCGATCGCCCGCCTCGCCGCCGCGAGCGACGGGATGGAGAGGTTCGTTCTCGACGGGCGGCTCGGCGAGGTGAAGGTGCCGGTCGAGATCGTCTGGGGCGCCTCGGACCGGATGATGCCGCTCTCCTACGCCGAGCGGATGCGCGCGGAGCTGCCGCGCGTCCGCCTGACCCAGCTGCCGCGCTGCGGGCACGTACCCCAGCAGGAGTGTCCCGCGGCCTTCGCGGAGGCGCTCGGCAGGCTGCTCGCCGGGCCGCCGCCGGAAGCAGCCCAGGAAGCCGTCCCGCCTGCCGTCCCTGTCCCCGGAGTCGCGCCGTGATCCACGCCGACGTCCTCGGGGAGCGGGCCCGGCTGTCGCCAGGGAAGACGGCCCTCGTCTTCGTCCCGACGGGCGAACGGTTCACCTACCGCGAGCTGAACGCGCGAGCGGAGCGGGCTGCGGCGCTCCTCTGCGACCGCCTCGGCCTCGTGAAGGGGGACCGTGTCGGCCTCCTCGCCCACAACCGCGTCGAGTACGTCGATCTCTTCTTCGCGGCGGCCAAGACGGGCCTCGTCCTCGTTCCCCTCGGCACGCGGCTGACGCCGCACGAGCTCGCCTTCATCGCCGAGGACGCCGGTCTCTCGGCTCTCGTCTACGGCGGGGAGTTCGCCGAGACCGTCACCGCGCTCCGGGCGGAGTCGGCGGTGCCGCTCGGAATCGCCCTGGACGGTCCAGCCCCGGGCGGCGACCTCTCCTGGGCCGCCGAGCTCGCCGGGCTTCCAAACGCTCCATTCGCGAGGACGCGCTGCGACGGCGAGGACCTTCACGCCCTCCTCTACACGAGCGGGACGACCGGCAAGCCGAAAGGTGTCATGGTCCCGCACCGGATGACGGCCTGGAACGGCTGGAACACCGCGCTCTGCTGGGGGCTCTCGGAGTCCGACGTGAGTCCCGTCTTCACGCCGCTCTACCACGCGGGCGGCCTCGGGGCGTTCTTCGTGCCGATCCTCGCCGCGGGCGGAACGATCGTCCTCCATGCCGGGTTCGACCCGGCCGAGATCTGGGCGACGGTCGCGGCGGAACGCTGCACGGTGGTCCTGGGCGTCCCGACGATCTGGAAGCTGCTCCTCGAGGACCCGTCCTTCGAGGCGGCCGACCTCACCTCCATCCGCTGGCTCATCAGCGGCGGCGCGCCGCTCCCCCTCTACCTCATCGACGCGTACCAGGAGCGGGGAATCGTCTTCAAGCAGGGCTACGGCCTGACCGAGGTCGGGGTCAACTGCTTCGCGATGTCGGTCGAGGAGTCGGTCGCGAAGAAGGGCTCGATCGGGCGGCCTCTCATGATGACCGACGCCCGGCTCGTCGACGAGGCGGGGCGCGAGGTGCCGGCCGGCGAGGTGGGCGAGCTCTGCCTGCGCGGGCCGCACGTCTCGAAGGGCTATTGGCGAAACCTCACCGCCACGGCCGCCGCTCTCGACGACGACGGCTTCTTCCACACCGGCGACCTCGCGCGGAAGGACGAGGACGGCTTCTTCACGATCGCAGGGCGCCGGAAGGACATGCTCATCAGCGGCGGCGTGAACGTCTATCCGGCGGAGATCGAGGGTGAGCTCCTTCTCCACCCGGCCGTCCAGGACGCGGCGGTCGTCGGCGTCCCCGACCCGACGTGGGGCGAGGTGGGCGTCGCGTTCGTCGTGACGCGCCCCGGGGAGATCCTGTCGAAGCCCGACCTCCTCGCCTTCGCCGAGGCGCGCCTCGCTCGCTACAAGCTCCCGCGGGAGGTCGTCTTCGTCGACGCCCTGCCGAGAACGCCGTACGGCAAGGTCGTCAAGGGCGAGCTGCGGGACCGGTTCCTCGCGGAGCGAGGAGCGGCGTGAACGGAGCTCCCGTCCTCTCGCACCAGGTGGACGGCCGCGGAGAGCCGCTCCTCCTCCTGAACGGCGGGATGATGAGCTTCTCGGCGTGGGACGCCTTCGTCGCGCCGCTCGCGGAGCGCCACCGGGTCGTCCGCTGCGACTTCCGCGGCCAGCTCCGCTCGCCCGGCGTCCCTCCAGCGGGCTTTCCCGGCCACGCCCAGGACCTCCTCCGCCTCCTCGACCACCTCGGAGTCGGGCCGTGCCACGTGGCCGGGACGAGCTACGGCGCCTTCGCGGGACTTCACCTCGCCGCACTCGCCCCGGAGCGGGTCGCGTCGCTCGTCGCGATGACCGTCGCCGATCGCGTCTCCGGCGAGATGTGGGCCGAGGCGCGCGAGATGGTCGTGGCGTGCCGCGAGGCGCTCGCCGGAGGTCCGCGAGAGAAGGTCTACGACCTGATCTCGGCGTTCGCCTTCTCCGCGGAATGGGCCGCCGCGCACGCCTCCGAGATCGCCTCGCGCCGCACTCTCGTGACGCACCTCCCCGACGCCTGGTTCGAGGGCCTCGCCGGCCTCCTGGCCGCGCTCGAGGGGCTCGACGTGACGCCTCCCTCCTCCCGCGCGTCTCCTGCCCGGTCCTCGTCCTCCTGGCCGAAGACGACCGGGCGATGCCCCGCGCCGGAGGCGAGGCCCTGGTGAAGGGTCTCCGGCGCGGCGAGCTCGCCGTCGTCCCCGGGAGCGGCCACGCCCTCGTCGTCGAGAAGCCGCGCGATACGCTCGACATCCTTCTGGCCTTCCTCGCCCGCCACCCGCTCGCGGACGGGAACCCGGCAACCTATAACGAGCGGGACGGAGGAACCTCGTGAAGCCGATCTACATCGCCGCCTACCAGCAGTCGAAGTTCGGGAAGCTCCTCGGGATGACGGTCCCCGAGATCCTCCGGCGCGCCGCCGAGGAGACCTGCTCCTCGGTGAAGGCCGAAGCGTCGGCCGTCGACGTCGCCACGGTCGGCGCCGTCTGCAACCTGACGCTCAACGAGCAGGGGCTTCTCTCGGGTCTCCTCGCCATGACCCCGGGCCTCGACGCCAAGCCGATCGAGAGCGTCGAGAACGCCTGCGCCACGGGCGGGCAGGCGATCCTCGCCGTCGCCCAGAAGCTGATGCTCGGCGACGGCGACGTCGGCCTCGCCGTCGGCTTCGAGAAGATGCGCGACGCCGAGGGGAAGATGGACGGCAAGCTCATCGGCAAGGTCCTCGGCTACTACTCCCATCCCGACGAGCGCGTCGGCAAGACGTTCGTCTTCCCGCACCTCTTCGCCGAGGTGATGAAGGCCTACATGGACGAGTGGGGCGTGACCGAGGAGGACCTCGCGGCGATCGCCGTCGCCGAGTACGAGAACGCGCGGGAGAACCCGTTCGCGCAGATGCAGAAGAACCAGGTGACCCTCGAGGCGGCGATGAAGATCGAGGGGATCAACCGCTACGTCGTCGACGGGCTCCCGCTGAAGACGTACGACTGCTCGCAGATCTCCGACGGCTGGGCCGGGATGCTCCTGGCGACGGAAGAGGGGCTCGCCCGCCTCGGCGTCGCGAAGGCCGACTGCGTGCGCCTCGCCGGCTGGGGCCAGGCGACGGACCCGCTGAAGAAGGAAGGGCGCGACGTCCTCCGGCCGAAGGCGGCGCTCGAGGCGATGAGGAAGGCGTACGAGCGCTCGGGTCTCTGCCCCGACGCGATCAACGTCGCCGAGGTACACGACTGCTTCAGCGTCATGGGGGCGATCGGCGCCGAGGTCATCGGAAAAGCGGAGTTCGGGAAGGGTGCCCGCTACTGGCGCGACGGGAAGGCGCGCGTCGACGGCGACTGCGGCATCAACACCTCGGGCGGCCTCATCGCCAAGGGGCACCCGATCGGCGCGACGGGGATCGCGATGATCGGCTGGTGCGCCTGGCAGCTCCTCGGGAAGGTCCCGAAGGCGCTCCAGGTGCCGAACGCGCGCGCCGCGGCGACGTTCAACATCGGCGGGCCGGTCTGCGCCACGGTCTGCACGGTCCTGACGCCGGCGAGCTGACACCGCCACTGGCCTGACGCCGGCGCGCGCCGCCGGCTCAGGAGGAGGAGGGTTCCGATGGCCGACATCGTCCCCGACCGCGAGGGATTCCTCGAGGAGGGGGAGCACCGGATCCGCTGGGAATACGTCGGGAAGGGGGACAAGGAAGCCGTCTGCCTCCTGAACGGCCTCGCCATGCACACGCGGGCCTGGTTCGGCGTCCTCCCACGCCTCCTCGACCGCTACGACGTCGTCCTCTACGACTACCTCGGGCAGGGGCAGTCGTCCTCGCCCGACGAGCCGTATTCGATTCCGGTCTTCGCGGGATATCTGCCGAAGGTGCTCGACGAAATCGGGGTCGAGAAGGTGCACGCGGTCGGCGTCTCGTACGGCGGGTTCGTCGCCGCCGAGGTCGCGCGTCTCTTTCCGGGACCGCCTGCACACGCTGACCCTCTCGGGAATCCTCCTCTCGCACGAGGAGCTCTTCTCGATGTACCAGGAGATCTCGCTCCGCTTCTACACGGGCGGCCCGGAGGTCTTCGAGCTCTACACGCACTACATGTACGAGAAGATCTTCGGCGAGGAGTTCGTCTCGGCGATGAAGGCGAACCTGCCGGTTCTGAGGTCGCGCTTCCACGACCGGTACAAGGACCAGACCCACGCCCTCGTCCGGCTCACCCTCGCGCAGAACCCGTTCTTCGAGGCGCTCGACGGGAACCTCGCGGGCTACGCGGCGTTCCCGGGTCCGGTCCTCGTCGTGCCCGGCGCCGAGGACCGGACGATTCCACCGTGGGTCCAGAAGAAGCTCCTCGGCGTCTTCCGCGACGCGCGGTGGGAGCCGATCGAAGGTTCCGGCCACGTCGTCTACCTCGAGAAGCCGGACGGCTTCTTCGCCATACTCCGGAGGTTCCTGGAGGCGAAGTCGACCCGGTTCTGAAGGATTCGAGGGGCCTCCGGAGAGGGAGTCGACAGATGAAGTCCGCGGGCGAGCTCCTCGACGCCGTCGGGAGGGTTCCGCTCGCGGACCTTCCCACCCCGCTGCAGGAGGCCCCCCGGCTCGCGAAGCACCTGGGCCTCTCGCGCCTGCTCCTCAAGCGCGACGACGCCACCGGCCTCGCGATGGGGGGGAACAAGGCGCGCAAGCTCGAGTACGACTTCGCCCCGATCCTCGAGAAGGGTGCGACGTCGTCGTCACGGTCGGAGGCGCGCAGTCGAACCACGCGGTGATGACGGCCGCCGCCGCGCGCCGGCTCGGTCTGGACGTGAAGCTCGTCCTCGGCGGACCGGACTTTGCGCGGGCCCGCGGCAACCTGCTCCTCGACGCCCTCTACGGGGCCGAGGTCCGCTACCTCGTCGACGACGACGACAACGACTCCCTCGCCGCCGCGATGGACGCCTGGGTCCGGGAGCTTCGAGAAGAAGGACGGCGGCCGTACGCGCTGCCGATCGGCGGCAGCACGGGCGCGGGCGCGCTCGGCTACGTCCGCGCGATGCGCGAGCTCGCCTCCCAGCTCGGCGAGGGACCGGTCCAGATCGTCACGGCCGTCGGGTCGTGCGGGACGTTCGCCGGCCTGAACCTCGGCGTCCGGCTCTTCCTCCCCGCTGCCAGGGTCGTCGGGATCAGCGTCTCCCGCACCGCCCGGAGGATCGTCGACCGGACGACCGAGCTCATCGCCGAGAGCGCCGGCCTGCTCGGGGTCGACGCCTCCGCCGATCGCCGGTCCGCTCGAGTGCCACGACCGGTTCCACGACGAATACGGCGTCGCGACGGAATCGGGGAATGAGGCGATCCTGGCCTGCGCACGGCTCGAGGGAGTCCTCCTGGATCCGATCTACACGGGCAAGTCGATGGCCGGTCTCTTCGCGCTGGCGCGCGAAGGCGCCCTCGACCCTTCCGTCCCCGTCGTCTTCCTGCACACGGGCGGCCTGCCGATCCTGTTCGCGTTCGACGAACAGGCTTACGGCACTTCGCCGGTCACGAGGATTCCATGAAGACCCGCGCTGCAGCGCTCGCCGCCCCCGCCGTCCCGCCGCTCGTCGCCGCGCTGCGGCGGAGGAGCCGGCGAAGGCGGAGGCCGGTCCCCTCGTCGAGGCGCTGGCCGACGCCGATCCGTTCGCCGCCGGGGCCGCCGCCGAAGCGCTTTCCGCGATGGGAGCCCGGAGCGTCCCCGCTCTCTCCACGGCGCTCGGAGACACCCGGGAGAGCGTCCGGCAGGGCGCGGCGATCGCGCTCGGCAAGCTGGGGCGGGAGGCGCTCCCGGCCGTGCCGGCGCTCGTCGGCGCGCTGTCGGATCCGAAGGAGAACGTCCGCTGGTGCGCGGTGAACGCTCTCGGCGCCGTCGGTGACGCCGCCACCGCGGCCGTTCCCGCCCTGCGCGAGGCGCTTCACGACGCGGACGAGGACGTCCGGCGGGGAGCCGCGCTGGCGCTCGGGAGGATCGATCCCGCGGGATGGGTCCGCGCGCCCTCCTGGGAGTCGACCGTCGCCGCGATCGAGAGGCTCACGCCGCTCCTGATGGGCGAGCTCCACGTTCCCGGGGTGTCGATCGCCCTCGTGAGGGACCGGAAGGTCGCCTGGACGAGGTCGTGGGGCGTGGCAGACGCGAGGACCGGGGCGCCTGTCACCGGCGAGACGCTCTTCGAGGCCGCCTCGATGACGAAGCCGGTCTTCGCCTTCTCCGTCCTGAAGCTCGTGGAGCAGGGAAGGATCGACCTCGACCGTCCGCTGGCGGAATACGTGGCGCCGCCGGCCGTCCCGTTCCAGGAGGAGCGCCTCCGGATCACGCCTCGGATGGTCCTGTCGCACACGAGCGGCCTGCCGAACTGGCGAAAGGGAGGCGAGGAGAGGGACGGGCCGCTGCCCGTCCTCTTCGCGCCGGGCTCGCGGTTCGGGTATTCCGGCGAGGCGATCTTCCAGCTGCAGCGGGCGGTCGAGAAGGTGACGGGGGAACCGATCGAGGAGCACGCCCGGCGCACCCTCTTCGCCCCTCTCGGGATGGCGGCACCTCGTACGTCTGGACGGCGGAGCTCGACTCCCGGCTCGCGAGCGGGCACAAGGCGGACGGGACGTTCCTCGCCCGGGCGCGCTACACCCACGCGAACGCCGCCTACACGCTCGTCACGACGGCCCCGGACTACGCGCGGCTCCTCGTCGCGATCCTCGACCCGGAGGGCTCCGCGCCGAACGGGCTCTCTCGCGCCTCGGTCGCGTCGATGCTTCGCCACGAGGTCCGCGTCGACGTGCGGGAGCCGATCGAGCGGCCCGGACGGGCCAGGGGGACGGATGTCTTCTGGGGGCTCGGCTGGTCCCTGAACTCGACCGCGGCCGGCGACGTCGTCCACCACAGCGGCGCCAACAGCACCGGCTTCCGTTCCTTCGGCCAGTTCTCCCCGGGACGGGGCTCGGGCATCGTCATCCTGACGAACGGCCTCGGGGGAGGCGAGCTCTGGACCCGGCTGGTCAGCGCGATCGGGGACCTCTGAGCCGCGCGCCGGAGGCTATCGCGGCCCGGCGGAGCGCGACGCGGGGAGAACGGCCTCGTCGACGGAGGAGCGGAGCATGCCGCGCCGGAGGATCTCCGCGATGTCGTGGATGGCCGCCTTCGAGGGCTTGCCGAACTGGTCGGGGACCCGGAAGAGGAGCTCGACGGCGTAGTACTGGAGAAAGATCCGGCTCGCGAGCATGACGGCCGAGAGCGGATCCACCTCGGGTGCGAGCCGCGCCGCGGGGCCGTCCTGCGCCTGGTTGCGGTGGAGAAACGCCGCGAAGCGGTCCGCCATGCCGGAGTAGAAGCGCTGGATGTGGGTCCCCTGCATCTCGACGACGTCGACGTAGATCAGCGCGATGTGTCGCTGCCACGTCTTCACGCTCGCCTCGGCCGCTTCGGCCAGCTCTTCGAGCCGGTCGGGGAACGCGCCGGACGCGAGGGCCCGGTTGAAAGGGAACTCGGGGCCCTCGATGGCGGTCCAGTACTCGGACAGGAGCGTGTCGAAGAGCTCTTCCTTGTCGTTGAAGTGGTGGTAGACGCTGCCGGTGGAGACGCCGGCCGCCTTCGAGATGTCGCGGATGCTCGTTCCCCTGTAGCCCTGGCGCGAGAAGAGGTCGAGCGCCGCCTCGAGAATCTGCGCCCGGCTCCGTTCCGACTTCTCTTCCTGGTCCATCCTGCGTCCCGCCTCGCACGCCCACCGTAGGGGGCGAGCGGCGCCGCGTCAAGAGAAGAACCCGGTAAAGTCGGGGGCAACGATGTCTCGCGCGCGCCGTTTCCTCCTGATCGCCCTCGCCGCTCTCCTGGCCGGGGCGGCCCTCCGGGGCGCCGTGGCGCTCGTCGAGGCGGCTCTCGAGGGAAAGCTGCGCGAGAGGCTCGTTTCGGAGGCCGCGGAGAGAGGCTTTTCGCTCTCCGTGGAACGCGTGAGCGTCCGGCTCCCCTTCCGAGCGAGCGTCTCCGGCCTCTCGTTGACGGGGCGCGGCGTCAACGTGCATTTCGAGCGGATCGGTCTCCGGGCGGGTCTCTTCGGTCGGGGGGCGCTCGGGCGGCTTCGTCGGGTCGAGCTCGGTGCGCTGTCGGCCGAGCTGCCGGAGGGACTCTCGCTCCGGCTCGTCCCGAGCGCCTGGGACGTCTCGGCGTCCCGCGGCCGCCTCGAGCTGACGAGCCGGGACGGGCCGGGACGGATCGAGCTCGAGCGGCCCGGTGCCGGTTCCCTCCGCCTCCGTCTCGACCGCCTCGACCTGAAGCGCCTCGTGTCGCTTCGCCGGGACGGCGCGTGGGTCGGCGACCTCGGTATCGTCTCGGGCGTCGGTGTCCTCTCTCCCGCGTCCGCCGACGGTGTGACGGTCGAGGCGAATCTCTTCGCCACGGACGCCCGGCTCGCCGCATCGTCCGAGGACGACGCGCCCGGCGCCTCCTCGCTGGGCGAGCCTTTCGACGCGGACGGGTCCGTGACGGCCACTCTCTTCCGCGACGCACGGTTCGTCGACGTCGCGTGCGTGTCGGGGACGGCCGCGGGCCTGCGTGGCCGGGGACGCGCCGTCGCGGCCTTCGCGCCACGGGACGCCTGGTTCGACGTCGAGGTCTCGATTCCCCGCCTCGAGCTCGCTCCGCTCCTCGCGGCGTCGGGCCTCGACCTGCCGGCGGGCGGAAAGGACCTCGGGAGCGCGGAGCTGGAAGCGCGCGTGACGGGGCGGATGCTCGATCCGAAGTCGTTCGTCGTCGAGGAACGGCTCGACTTCCAGCCACCGGCGCGACCGCTTCCCGAGCTCGAGAAGCTCCGCGGCCCGTTCCGCCGCGTCATGACCGGGCGCGACGGACGGGAGACCGTCGTCGTGGTCGATCCCGCGAACCCCGACTTCGTCCCGCTCGACGACGTCCCGCCCCTCTTCATTCGGGGGCTCCTCACCTCCGAGGACGCGAATTTCTGGGGGCACCCCGGGCTCGACCTCGGCGAGGTGCCGGTTGCGATGTCGATCAACTGGGTCCGCGGAGAAAGGTCCCGCGGCGCCTCGACGATCACCCAGCAGCTCGCCAAGAACCTCTTCCTCACGCGGGAGCGCAGCTACCGGCGGAAGCTCCAGGAGGCGGCGCTCGCGCTCCTCCTCGAGCCGGCGCTCGGGAAGCGGAGAATCCTCGAGATCTACCTGAACGTCATCGAGTGGGGGCCCGGCATCCACGGCATCGGGCCGGCGTCCCGCCACTACTTCGGGAAGAACCCGTCCGAGCTGACGCCGCGGGAGAGCGCCTTTCTCGTGGCGCTCATTCCCGGACCGGTCAAGTACCAGTCTTCCTTCTCGAGCGGCGTCCTCTCGCGAGGCTTTTCGAGGCTCGTCAACGGCGTCCTCTACCGGCTCCGATCTGTCGAGATGCTCACGGACGAGGAGCTCGCGGCCGAGCTCGCGGCCCCGCTCCGGCTGCGGTGGACGCCGGCCGACACGGTGGGGGAGGAGGAGCCGCTCGGGGCCGGATGGACCGATCGGCCCGCCCGAGGCGATGCCGTCGGCGGGGCCCGATTCCGCGCCTCCGAACCCGGCGGCCGCCGACGTCGTCGCGGGCCCGCCCCCGGTCCCGGGCACGCCGGTGCCCACGCCTGTCCCGGCCGCCCGCGAGCCGAAGCCCCCGACCTGAGGGAACGGCCTCCTCAGGACTCCGGGGCCGCCGGCGGCTCCTCTGCCAGCGCTCTGGCGAGAAGCCGGGCGATGTGCTGAACCTCCACGGGGCTCTCCTTCTTGTCGAAGCCGCCGCGGATCTGCATGACGCAGCCGGGGCAGTCCATGACGGCGGTCCCGGCCTTCGTGTCGCGGATGTTCGCGAGCTTCTTCTGGAGGATCGGCTTGCTGATCTCGGGGAACTTGAGCGAGTAGGAGCCGCCCATGCCGCAGCAGGTGTCCGACTCCTTCATCTCGACGACCTCGTGACCGGCCTTCCGGAGGAGCGCGCGCGGCTCCTCGGAGACGTGGAGGGTCCGCTTCAGGTGGCAGGAGTCGTGGTACGTCACCGGCGGGAGCTTCTTCGAATCGATCTTCAGCGACCCGTCCTCGACGAGCTTCGAGACGAGAGAGGAGAAGTCGATGACCTTCGAGGCGAGCGCCTCGGCCTTCGCGACCCATTCGGTCTTCCCCGTGCTCCGGAGCGAGCGCGCGAATTCGTGCGCGAGCGCCGTCGTGCAGGTGGGGCAGGCCGAGACGACCCAGTCGGCGTCCTCGGCGAGGAGCGCCTCGAGGTTGTCGATCGCGTTCTGCGCGGCGACCTCGTACGCGCCGCTGTAGCGCGCCGGGGCGCCGCAGCAGGTCTGCGCCTCGGGGAAGGTCACTTCGACCCCGCCGGCGTTGAGGACCTTCACGACGTCCTCTCCCATCCCGGGGTAGGCGAAGTCGATGAGGCAGCCGGCGTAGAAGGCCGCCTTCCTGGTTCCCTTCTTCTGCGGGATCTCCTTGAACGTGTCGCGGAAGGGCCGGTCGGCGATGGCGGGGAGGCTGCGGAAGTCGGCGAGGCCCGAGAGGAAGAACGGCAGGTGCCGCACGAATCCGTCCTTCTCGAACGGCTTCTGGGCGAGGGAGGCCGAGCGGAGCATCGTGTGGAAGAGGCGGCGGTTGTTGACGACCTTGAAGATCGCCTTCTGGACGAACGGCTGCCCCTTGTCCTTCACCTGGCGCCGGCGCACCTCGACGATGAGCTCGGGGATGTCGATCTTTCCCGGGCAGACGCCGACGCAGTTGCCACACTGGATGCAGAGCCCCTGGATCTCCTTCGAGCGCTCCATCGCCCCGGTCCAGGCCGTCAGGATGGTGCCGATGCCGCCGGTGTAGACGTCGCCGAAGACGTGCCCGCCGACGTGCCGGTAGACGGGGCAGACGTTCAGGCAGGAGGCGCAGCGGATGCACTGCAGCGCCTCCTTGAAGACCGGGTCGGCCGCCATCTCGGTCCGCCGGTGGTCCATCAGGACGACGTGCAGCTCCTTCGGCGTCCCGTCGGTGTTCGGCGCGGCGCCGGTGATCATCGAGACGTAGCTCGTCATCAGCTGGCCGGTCGCGCTGCGGGGGAGGGCGGTGAGGATCGGGACGACGTCGGCGAAGGCCGGGACGAGCTTCTCGAGGCCGACGATCGCGACGTGGATTCTCGGCAGCGTCGTGACGAGGCGGGCGTTCCCCTCGTTCGTGACGAGGACGAGCGTCCCGGTCTCGGCGACGGCGATGTTGGCCCCCGAGATCCCCATGTCGGCCTCGAGGAACGCGGGGCGCAGCTCCTTGCGCGCCACCTTCACGAGGCGCGGGATGTCGGTCGCGAGCCGCTCGCCGACCTCCTTGCTGAAGATCTCCGCCACGTCCTCCTTCGTCAGGTGGATCGCGGGCATCACCATGTGCGAGGGGCGCTGGCCGGCGAGCTGGATGATCCACTCGCCGAGGTCGGTCTCCTTCACGTCGATCCCGGCCTCGAGGAGCGCCTTGTTGAGGTGGACCTCCTCGGAGGCCATCGACTTCGACTTCGCGACCTTCTTCACGCCCTTCTCGCGGGCGAGGCCGACGATGTAGCGGCGAACCTCCTCGGGGCTCTTCAGGAGGACGACCCTCGCGCCGCGCGCCTCGGCCTCCTTCGTGAAGCGGGCCACGAGCTCGGGGAGGCGCCCGGCGGCGTCCCCCTTCACCTCGGCGATCCGGGTCCGTACCGCCTCGAAGTCGATCCCCTGGTAGGCCTTCGCGCGACTCACGGGATACGCCTCGTAGAAGCGCCCGAGGGCGCCGGCGAGGTCCGGGTTGCCGAGCGCCTCGGCGATCTCCTTGTGGAACGTCATCGTCGTCATGGCGTCACCTCCGCGCCGGTTCCGTCGTGGACGACGACGACCAGCCGCACCGGTCCGTGGGCCCCGATCGTCAGGACCCGTTCGATGTCGGCCGTCCGGCTCGGGCCGGTGATGAAGGAGATGTACGGAGCGCGTCCCGGATCGAGCTTCGGCACGACGTCGGCGAGCCCCGGGAGGATCCGGCTCGCGGGGAGGAGCGCGACGTGGATCTCGGGCAGGGTCGAGACGAGCCGGAGGGCCGGGTCGGTCGCGTCCTGGACGACGGTCCCCGTGTCGGCGAGCCCCCACTCCATCTCGCTGACGCCGACGCGACTCGCCGCGGCGGCTTCGCGCGTGACGTCGAAGGTCAGCCCGGGGACCCGCGAAGCCAGACCGGACGCGATCGCAGGCGCACGAGCGGCCCGCCGCCCACGGCCCGCGCCCCGGGCGTGTCCGCGACGCCTTCGCGCCGGAGCAGCTCTTCGACGAACGGGAGGGCCTCGGCGGCGCCACCGACCCGGTGGACCTCCGCGCTCACGGCCTCGGCGCGCGCTCGGAACGTGTCGAACATCTCGACCTCCCCGGACCCGGGTACATACCCGGCATCCGACCCTAGCTTAGCCGGAACTAGGTATAATTATCTAGGAAAATCATGGAAGATTGTCCGTCCGGCGATCCCGGAGCCCGAGGCCCTGCTAGCCTCCCGCTGGCCTGCCGATGAAGGTCCGTCCGCTCCTCCTCGCCCTGCTGGTCCTCGTCCGGATCGAGCCGCGACGCGCGCTTTCGGCGGCGGCGGATGCAGCCTCGGGGAAGAGGGTCCTCGTCCTCCACTCCTACTACAAGGGCTACAAGTGGACCGACGACGAGAACCGCGGGATCTCCGCGGCGCTCGAGCCGGCTCTCGGCGTCGAGAACGTCTTCGTCGAATACATGGATACGAAGCGCTTCTTCGAGGAGCGCTACGTTTCCCAGCTCCCGGAGGCCTACCGCCGGAAGTACCTCGACCACCGGATCGACCTCATCGTGGCAACCGACGATCGCGCCCTGGAGTTCCTCGTGGAGCATCGCGACGAGGTCTTTCCGGGAACGCCTGTCGTCTTCTGCGGGGTGAACTACTTCCAGGAAGGAAAGCTGAAGGGCCGGCCGCTGTTCACCGGCGTGAGCGAGGACGTCGATCTCGGGGCGAGCCTCGATACGGCCCTCGCGCTCCACCCCGGGACGCGTCGGATCTACGTCGTGAACGAGGACACGGAGACGGGCCGGGCCGTGAGGACGCGGCTCGCCGAGATCGGTCCGTCCTGGAAGGGCGTGCCGCTCGAGCCGCTCGACGGCCTGCCGATGGCGAAGATCCTCGCCCGGCTCCGGTCGCTCCCGCCCACGAGCCTCGTCTTCTTCACCTTCTTCTCCCGCGACGCGGAGGGAAGGGTCTTCGGGTACGACGAGAGCATCCGGCTCGTCTCCGAGGCCTCGACCGTCCCCGTGTACGGCGCCTGGGACTTCAACCTCGGGTTCGGCCTCGTGGGCGGGATGCTCGCGAGCGGCTTCGACCAGGGAGAGACGGCCGGGAAGATCGCGCTGAGGGTCCTTCGCGGAGCGGACCCGGCGTCGATCCCGGTCGTGAGGAATCTCCCGGGGCGGTATCTCTTCGACCACGTCCAGCTCGTCCGGTGGGGCATCCCGTCCTCCCGTCTTCCGGCCGGGAGCACCGTGGTCAACCTCCCCGAGTCGGCGTACTCCCGCTACCGGAACCTGATCCTCACGGGCGCCGGGGCCCTGATCCTTCTCGGCGTCCTGAACGCGGTCCTCGCGCTGAACATCAGCCGCCGGAAGCTGGCCGAAGCGGCGCTCCGGGAGCACCAGGAACAGCTGGAGGAGACGATCCGCGTCCGCTCGACGCAGCTCTCGACGGCCAACGAGGAGCTCCGGAGGGACATCCTCGAGCGGGAGCGGACGGAGCGGGCGCTCCGGGCCGCGGAAGGGAACCTGAGGAGCATCTTCGAGAACGCGGCGGAGGGGATCTACCAGTCGACTCCGTCCGGGCGATTCGTGACGGTGAACCCGGCCCTCGCCGCGATGGCCGGCTACGAATCGCCGACCGACATGGTCGGGGCCATCGCAGACATCCGGAAGGACTTCTACGTCGAACCCGGAAGCCGGGCCCGATTCGAGGAGTCGCTCGCGTCCGCAGAAGAGGTGAGAGGCTTCGAGTCACTCGTCAGGAGGAAGGACGGCGGACTCATCTGGGTCCTCGAGAACGCGCGGGCGATCCGGGACGAGAAGGGCCGCGTCGACCACTACGAGGGAATCGTCCAGGACGTCAGCGAGCGCCGCCGCATGGCGGAGAAGCTGGACCGGACGCGCCAGAAGCTCCGCGGACTGGCGGGCGAGCTGACGCAGGTCGAGGAGCGGGAGCGCCGGACGATCGCAGCGCACCTTCACGACCAGCTCGGAGCCGTCCTCTCGATGGCGAAGGTGAAGCTCGCCTCCCTCCGGCAGGGGGCCGAGGGGACTCCCTTCGCCCCGGCCCTCGAGGAGGTCCACGCTCTCGTCGGCGACGCCGTCCAGGAGACGCGCTCGCTCACGTGGGAGCTGAGCCCGCCCATCCTCTATCAGCTCGGCCTGGAAGCCGCCCTCGAGTGGCTCGGCGAGAGCGTCGAGCAGCGGCACGGCGTCGCTTTCCGGCTGACGAAGGAGGGAACGCAGCGCGACCTCGGCGAGGAGCGCCGGTTCCTCGTCTTCTCGGCGGTCCGCGAGCTCCTGCTCAACGTCGTCAAGCACGCCGGCGCCAGCAGCGTCTCCCTGTGCCTGCGGTGGCACGAGGAGGCCGTCGAGGCGACCCTCGAAGACGATGGAGAGGGATTCGACGTCCCGGCCGCGGCGGCCCTTCCCGACGCCCGCCGGAGCTTCGGCCTCTTCAGCATCCAGGAGCGGTTCGACGACCTCGGCGGGCGCGTCTCCATCCGTTCGGCCCCCGGAGAAGGAACGTCCGTCACCCTCGTGCTACCTTACGCGGCGGAGGCCAGCGGGCAGGGCGCATGAGCACGACCATCCTCCTCGTGGACGATCACCGGATCGTCCGCGAGGGGCTCCGGACACTCCTCGGCCAGCAGCCGGACCTCGAAGTCGTCGGCGAGGCCGCCGACGGGCGCGACGCCGTCACGCAGGCGCGTCTCCTCCGGCCCGACGTCATCGTGATGGACATCGCGATGCCGGAGCTGAACGGCGTCGAGGCGACGCGGCTCATCCTCGCCGAGCTCCCCCAGGTGCGCATCGTGGCGCTCTCCATGTACGCCGACCGGCGTTTCGTCGCCGAAATCCTCCGGGCCGGCGCGCTCGGCTACGTCCTGAAGGACGGGGCGTTCGAGGAGCTGGCGCTGGCGATCCGGACGATCACGGAGGGGAAGACCTACCTCAGCCCGTCGATCGCCGGGCTCGTCGTCGAGGAGCTCGTGCAGCGAACGGCCGCCCCGGGCTCCCCGTCGCTGGGCGGCCTGACCCCTCGCGAGAGACAGGTCCTGAAGCTCCTGGCCGACGGGATGCGGCCGCGCGAGATCGCGCAGGAGCTCGCGATCAGCGTGAAGACGGTCGAGGTCCACAAGCAGAACCTCATGAACAAGCTCGAGATCCACACCGCGTCCGAGCTGACCCGCTTCGCCATCCGGGAAGGCTCTCCGCTCCTGACGGACGGCAGGGTCGGCCCTCGGAGGGGCCCTCCTGGCGCCGGTTCGAGGCACCCTGCGAACGGTGAGCCGTGTCTCTAGGTAAAAAACCCGACGGATTGATGTGTCTTCATCATTGCACCTAGGTACAAAGGTCCTCATCCTTAGGCCCATCTGGTCGGGAAGAGGAGGGGACAATGTTGACCTGGACCCAGATCTACACCCCGGTGGCAGGAAGCCTGCTGCTCTCGGCGCTCGTGGCGGCACTTCCGGTGGTCGTGCTCCTGGGGCTGCTCGCGTTCTTCCACGTGAAGGCGCACAAGGCGGCTCTGCTGGGCCTCGCGACGTCCCTCGGAGTCGCCATCTTCGTATACGGCATGCCGGCGAAGCTGGCGATCACCTCGGCCGTGAACGGGGCAGCCTACGGCCTCTTCCCGATCGGCTGGATCGTCCTCTGCGCGATCTTCGTCTACGACCTCACCGTGAAGTCGGGTGACTTCGAGGTCGTCAAGCACACCGTCGCGGGCCTCGCCGACGACCGCCGGATCCAGGCGCTCCTGATCGCGTTCTCCTTCGGCGCGTTCATCGAGGGTGCCGCGGGCTTCGGGACCCCGGTCGCGATCTCCGCGGCGATGCTCATCGGTCTCGGCTTCCGGCCCCTCCTCGCGGCCGGGATCGCCCTGATCGGAAACACCGCCCCGGTCGCCTACGGTGCACTCGGCACGCCGATCGTCGTCCTGGCGTCGGTCACCGGCCTCGACGTCCACGCCCTCTCGGCCATGACCGGCCGGCAGCTCCCCTTCTTCTCCCTCCTCGTCCCCTTCTGGCTCGTCTGGGCGATGGCGGGCCGCAAGGCGATGTGGGAGGTCTGGCCCGCCTGCCTGACCTCGGGCCTCAGCTTCGCGGTCACGCAGTTCCTCGTCAGCAACTACCACGGCCCCTGGGTCGTCGACATCGCCGGCGCCATCGTCTCGATGGGGGCGACGGTCCTCCTCCTGAAGTTCTGGCAGCCGAAGAAGACCTGGAGCTTCGAGCACGAGAACAAGGCGGAACGGGCGAGCGAGGCCGCGAACCGGCCCGTACACACTCCGAAGCGGGCCCTGATGGCCTGGATGCCCTGGATCCTCCTCTCCGTCTTCGTCTTCGCGTGGGGCCTCCCGCAGGTGAAGGACGTCCTCAACGGGGGCAAGAAGGATTCCCCGAACTTCCTCAAGGGCGTCTCGATGCTGAAGTGGGAGGTCCCGGGTCTCCACAAGGCCGTCATCAAGGCCCCGCCGGTCGTGAAGGCCGAGAAGCCGGAAGAGGCGGTCTTCACCTTCAACTGGCTCTCGGCCACCGGGACGAGCCTCCTCCTCTCCGGCATCGTGAGCGGCCTGCTTCTCGGCTTCTCGCTCGGGGAGCTCGCGAAGATCTTCTGGGGGACCCTCATGCGGGTGAGGATCTCGCTCCTCACCATCGGCGCGATGCTCGCGCTCGGGTTCTCGACACGTTATGCGGGTCTCGACGCCACGATGGGACTCGCGTTCGCCTCGACCGGCGTCCTCTTCCCCTTCTTCTCACCGCTCCTCGGCTGGCTCGGCGTCGCGCTGACGGGCAGCGACACCTCCTCGAACGTCCTCTTCGGCGGGCTGCAGATGATCAGCGCCGAGAAGCTCGGCATCAACCCGATTCTCGCGGCCGCGGCGAACAGCAGCGGCGGCGTCATGGGGAAGATGATCGACGCGCAGAGCATCGTCGTCGCGAGCGTCGCGACGAACCAGCAGGGGCAGGAGGGCGTCATCCTCCGCTACGTCTTCTGGCACTCGATCGTCCTGGCGTGCCTCGTCGGCGTCCTCGTCTTCCTGCAGGCCTACGTCTTCCCCTGGATGATCCCGACCGTCGAAGCGATCGCAAAGTGACAGCAGAGTGAGGAGAGAAATGAAGATCACCCGTCTCCTGGGCCGCGCCCTGGCGACCGCCGTCGCCGTCCTTCTCCTCGCCCCGGCGCCGGCCGACGCCCAGGCCGTCATCAAGGTCAACGACAACGTGAACTTCAAGTTCGGCTTCCAGTTCCAGGGCTGGGCCGACTGGAGCCAGAGCGCCGCCGACGGCGGCACTGCGCAGAACCTCTTCGTTCGGCGTGCCCGCCTCCTCATGGGCGGCCAGGTCGCCAAGGACGTCACGTTCTTCTTCCAGACCGACAGCGGGAACCTCGGCAAGGTCACGAACGGCGTGAAGGCGACGAACACCGGGTTCATCATCCAGGACGCCTGGGTGTCGTGGAAGATCGACGACGCGTTCATCCTCGACGCGGGGCTCTTCCTCGTGCCGCTCAGCCGGAACATCCTCCAGTCGACGCTCAGCTTCTACACGCTCGACATCAGCCCCACCTCCACCGTCATGGCCGGCCCGACGCAGACGGTCGGCCTGCGCGACACCGGGTTCCAGGCGAAGGGGTACCTCGTCGACGGCGGCCGCCTCGAGTACCGCGCCGCGGTGATGCAGGGCGTCCGCGACGCCGCCTCGCGCAACTCGTTCCGGACGGCGGGCTACCTCCAGTACAACTTCTTCGAGAAGGAGAAGGGGTACGTCTTCGCGGGGACGAATCTCGGGAAGAAGAAGATCTTCAACGTCAACGGCGGATTCGACCTGCAGAAGGACTACAAGGCGTACAGCGGCGACGTCTTCGCCTCCATCCCGGTCGCCAAGGGCGACGAGGTCGGCGGCCAGGTCCAGTGGATCCACTACGACGGCGGCGACTTCATCAAGACGATCCCGAAGCAGGATGACCTCCTCGTCGAAGCCGCCTACTACCTTTCCAAGGTCAAGGTCCAGCCGTTTATCAAGTACGAGAGCCAGAAGTTCGCGTACGACGTGGACAAGGCGAAGGACCAGGATCGGTTCGGCGGCGGGTTGAACTACTACGTCTCCGGGCAGAACCTCAAGATCACGGCCCAATACCTCCGGGTCGACCCGAAGAGCTCGGTCCTGAAATCGACGGATCAGTTCACGATCCAGCTCCAGGCCTTCTACTTCTGATTCGATTCCCGGGCGGCGCCGGAGGGGAGAATCCTCCCGGCGCCGCTCTCCTTTCCGAGCCCGCGCAGGAGGACCTCTCATGACGACCGCCCCGGAGCCCGCAGGGCCCGCCGGCCGGAGCCGCGCTTCCCGGAGGGCGGGCTCCGGGGCCCCCTGAGCGCATCGCGGGCCCCGGCCGGGTCCTCGACAGGCCGATCGACCGGATCGCGTTCGCCTCCGACGCGAGCTTCTACCGGCTGATCCCGAAGGCGATCGTCCTGACGCAGACCGTCGACGAGGTGGCCTCCCTCTTCCGCTTCGCCCGCGAGACGAAGACCCCGATGACGCTCCGCGCGGCGGGGACGTCGCTCTCGGGGCAGGCCGTCACGGACGGCCTCCTCGTCGAGGTCGCCCGCCACTGGCGGACGGTGAAGGTCGAGGACGGCGGGAAGAGGTTCCGGGCGCAGCCGGGCGTGATCGGCGCCTCGGTGAACGCCGCGCTCCGGCCCTACCGCGTGAAGATGGGGCCGGACCCGGCTTCCATCAACACCTGCACGATGGGCGGCATCCTCTCGAACAACTCGAGCGGCATGTGCTGCGGCGTGACCCAGAACGCCTACCACACGCTCGAGTCGCTCACGTTCCTCCTCCCGTCGGGGACGCGGATCGACACCGCGGCCCCCGACGCCGACGATCGTTTCCGCGCGGCCGAGCCGGCCCTCTGGCAGGGGATCCTCGACCTGAAGGCGAGGCTCGAGGCCGATCCGGCGCTCGCCGGACGCATCCGGTCGAAGTACCGGATGAAGAACACGACCGGCTACTCGCTCAACGCCTTCCTCGACTTCGCCACGCCGGTGGAGATCTTCCGGAACCTCCTCGTCGGGGCGGAGGGGACGCTCGCCTTCATCTCGGAGGCCGTTCTTTCCACGGTGCCGGACCTCCCCGTCAAGTACACCGGCCTCCTCCTCTTCCCGACGATGCACGCCGCCTGTGCGGCGATCGTCCCGCTGCGCGACTCCGGTGCGAAGGCGCTGGAGCTCCTCGACCGCGCCTCCCTCCGTTCCGTCGAGAGCCAGCCGGGGGTCCCGGCGTCGATCCGCACCGTGCCGGACGGCGCCGCCGCCCTCCTCGTCGAGTACCAGGCCGGGGAGGAGTCCGAACGGAAGGGGCTCGAGGCCGTCGCGGCGTCGGTCGTCGGGACGTTCGCACTCCTCGAGCCGGCCCGCTTCACGCACGACGCGACGGAGCAGGCGCTCCTCTGGAAGGTGCGGCAGGGGACGTTCCCCTCGGTCGGCGCGGCCCGCAAGAGCGGCACGACGGTCCTCATCGAGGACGTCGCGTTCCCGATCGAGAACCTCGCCGACGCCGCCGTCGACCTGACGAAGCTCTTCCGGAAGCACGGCTATCCCGAGGCGATCCTCTTCGGCCACGCCAAGGACGGGAACCTCCACTTCGTCATCACCCAGTCGTTCAACGACCAGGCGGCGGTCGACCAGTACGCCCGCCTCATCGAGGACGTGGTCGAGCTCGTCGTGAAGAAGTACGACGGGGCGCTGAAGGCCGAGCACGGCACGGGGCGGAACATGGCCCCGTTCGTCGAGACGGAGTGGGGGCCCGAGGCCTACGCCGTGATGAAGCGGCTGAAGGAGCTCTGCGACCCCGACGGGATCCTCAACCCCGGCGTCATCCTGAACCCCGACCCGAGGGCCCACCTGAAGGACGTCAAGCCGATGCCGACCGTCGAGGAAGAGGTCGACAAGTGCATCGAGTGCGGCTACTGCGAGCCGAAGTGCCCGAGCCGCGAGCTGACGCTCACGCCGCGGCAGCGGATCGTCCTGAGGCGCGAGATGACCCGCCTGGAGAAGGAGGGCGGAAACGCGCCGCTCCTGGCTTCCCTCGAGGCCGACTTCCCGTACGCCGCCGTCGACACCTGCGCCGTGGACGGCCTCTGCGCGACGGCGTGCCCGGTCTCCATCGACACGGGCCAGCTGACGAAGAGGCTCAGGAAGGCGAGCCACTCCGCGCGGGCGAAGAAGACCGCCCTCGGTCTCGCCCGCCGGTTCGCCACGATCGAGCCGGCGATGAGGATGGGCCTGCGCGCCGGCCACCTCGTCCAGACGCTCCTCGGCGCCGGCGCGATGGCCGGCGTCACCCGGGCGATCCGGGCCGTCGTCGGGCAGCCTTTCCCGCAGTGGAGCGCCGAGATGCCACGCGCCGCGAAGTCCGAGCGTCCGGCCACGGCGAAGGAAGGCGCGACCGCCGTCTACTTTCCGGCCTGCATCTCGAGGACGATGGGGGCCCTGCCGGGCGAGCCGGACGAGACGTCGCTCATGGAAGCCTTCGTCACGGTCGCGAAGCGGGCCGGCTCTCCGGTCTGGATTCCCGACGACGTCGAAGGGACCTGCTGCGGCGTCCCCTTCTCGTCGAAGGGATATGCCGACGCGAACGCCTTCACCGTGAACCGCGCGATCGAGCGCTTCTGGGCCTGGTCGGATGGCGGCAGGCTCCCGGTCGTCGTCGACACGAGTCCGTGCACGTACGGCGTGAAGGCGAGCCGGCCGCAGCTGACCTCGGAGAACCAGGCGAAGTTCGACTCCCTGACGATCCTCGACGGCGTCGCCTTCACGCACGACACGCTCCTTCCGAGGCTCGCCGCGAAGCGGAAGGCGGGGCCCGTAGCCCTCCACCCGGTCTGCTCCGTGACCAAGATGAACCTCGGCGCGAAGCTCGAGGGGATCGCCCGCTTCTGCAGCGACGACGTCCTCGTTCCCCTCTCCGCGGGCTGCTGCGCCTTCGCGGGAGACCGCGGGTTCCTGCACCCGGAGCTGACCGCCTCGGCCACGAAGCACGAGGCGGCCGAGGTGAAGTCGAAGGGGTGCGAGGAGCACCTCTCGAGCAGCCGGACCTGCGAGATCGGGATGACGCGGGCGACCGGAGAGATCTACCGGTCGTACATGTTCCTGCTCGAGAGGGTGACGCGGAGCTGAGGCCTGGGCGCCTTGCGGGCGCAAATCAATCTTCCTATCCTGTGAGACTGATGGTCAGGCCAGAGAGAGGTCCCTTGGCCGGCAAGGGCCTCGAACGTGACGCCCGGGGCTGACGTCGTGGCTGAGGACCGGACGCTGCGGGCCATCTCCCCCGGGCGGAGCCACGCGTGAGGAGATCGGGCTCACTGCGGCGCCTTCTTCCGGCTCTCGGCCTCCTCCTGCTGGCGGAGGTCGTGGTCTTCTGGGGGCCCCTCTTCCGCTCGGAAACGCTGGCCGAGCGGGACCTGGCGGCGTACTCGAGGCCCTTGAAGGCCCTCGTGAAGCCCCTCTGGCAGGCCTCCGAGGGGTTGCCGCTCTGGAACCCGCTCTTCTCCTCCGGCCAGCCCTTCGCGGCCAACCCTGCGCACGAGCTCTTTCACCCTCTCACGGCGCTCTTCCTCGTCCTTCCGTTCGAGTCGGCCTTCCGCGCTCAGTTCCTCATCCCGCCCCTGGTCGGCGGGCTCTCGGCGTTCCTCCTCATGCGAAGCCTGCGGCGGAGCGTAGCGGCTGCCTCGCTCTCCGGCCTCGCCTGGGGGTTCGGCGGTTACCTCCTCTCGACGGTCAACCTACTTCAGATCCTCTTCGCGGCTTCGGTACTCCCCGCCGTCTCGCCTTCACGATTCGCTGCAGCCGGAGGGGTCGCCCGACAGACATCGCGGGCCTGGCGATCGGCGTGGGGCTGGTGGGCCTCGCCGGCGAACCGAGCTCGCTCGTGATGCTCCCGGTCCTTGTCGCCGTGGCTCTCCTTCACGAGCGCCCCTGGACCCGCGCGAGGACAGGCCTTCTTTCCGCTGTGGCCGCGACGGCTCTCGGGATGTCTCTGGGACTCGGCCTCGCGGCGGCTGCGCTCGTTCCGGGCCTTCACCACGCGTCGAAGACCGAGAGGGCCCAGGGCCTCGGACGCCGGTGTCGCCCTGAGATCTTGAGGTCCTTTCTCCTCACGTGCTCGGACACGCCGAGAGGCGGGGGAACGACGAAGCCTGGTACTGGGGGGGCGACAGCTATCCCGGGAGACGCTACCCCTACATCTACTCGCTCTATCCCGGGCTGGCCGTCTCCCTCGCCGCCCTCGCGGGAGCGCTCGTGGGCTGGAGGAGGCTCGGCCCGTGGCTGGCGATGGGCTCCATCGGCTTCCTGCTCGCTCTCGGCGTGAACGGCCCGCTCTGGGGCCCTGTCCGGCACCTTCCCGTTCTCTCCGGCCTGCGCTACCCGGAGAGGTTCGTCCTCCTCTTCTCCCTCGCTCTGCTGGTCGTCGCGGCGCACGGCTTCGACTGGATCGGGGAGAGGTCCGGGCGAGTTCGCCGGATGGTGATGTGGGGCTTCGGAATGGCGGCGGGAGCCGGGTTCGTCGCCGCCGCCTGCCTGGTCTGTGGCGACTGGCTTTCGCCGACGCCGTGGTCACGCCTGGGCGTGCCGCCGCAGATCGAAAGCCGGTTTGCCGGGGTTGCCGCTGCGGACGCTCTCCGGGTCGGGATCGTGGCGCTCGGCGGGCTCCTCGCCGTCCTGGCGCTGCGGAGGAGGCGCCGGCTGGCCCTCCTGGCCCTGGCCTGCTGGACGGCGGTGGACCTGGCGGTGGCGGGACGGCTCCTGGTGCCCTCGGTGTCGGTGGACAGGGTCGTCGGGTATCCCGAGGTCTTCCGGCCTCTCGTGGAACGACCGCCTTCGGGTCCCCTCTTTCACCTCGCCGCCGAGGACCTGGCACGACCCCTCGCCTTCGGACTGGCGAAGCCCCCCGTCCCGGCCCAGTGGGGCATTTCGATGACGCTGGAACGCGACGTCGACCGCACGTCCCTCCGCTGGACGGCACGCAGCCGCGAGCTCTTCTGGGGAGCCGTCCGGAAGGACCCCACCGTCATGCCTGCGCTCCTGCAGCGCCGAAGCGTCGGGGCAATCCTGAAGTTCAGGCCGGGAGTCCGCGTCCTGAACGGACGGCTCGACACGTCCTCGGCGCCGGCTGGTCCCCTGGAGCTCGCGATCCCGGCAAAGCCCAAGCCGCTGGCCTTTGCCGCGGAGCGCGTCGTCTCGCTGGCCGACGAGGCCTCCTGGGTCGGCCAGGTTCTCGGGCTGGGAGACGAGATTCCGGGCACGGCCAGCGTCAGGAGGGAAGACGCGCAGGGGATACCCGAGCGCCCGTCGCCGGCCAGGGTGACCATGCTCGAATTCAGCCCGGGCAGGATGACCCTGGACGTTCTGGCGGCGGGGCCCCAGCCCTCGTTCATCGCCGTGAACCAGACGTGGGACGAAGGGTGGTCGGCGTTCGTAGACGGGAACCCGGACCGCCTCCTCAGGGTCGACGTAGCCCTCTCGGGTCTTGCGGTTCCGCCGGGTCGGCACCGCGTCGCCCTGGTCTACTCCGACGCCTGGGTTTCCGCTGGCGTCGTGATCTCGCTCACGGCGGTCCTGATGGTCCTGCTCGTGCTGCTGTTTGCGCTCCCGTCCGTTTCGGAGGTCCGCGGCCGGCCCCCGGGCCGGCCGCGTGGACGAGGGGCTGAAGGGCGTCAGACCCGAACGGCCGTCTCCTCGTAGAAGCCGTCGAGCTGCGAGCGGTACTTCTGCTCGACGGTCTTCCTCTTGAGCTTCATCGACGGGGTCAGGTCACCCGCCTCGAGCGTCAGGTCGGCGGGGAGGATCTCCCACTTCTTCACCTGCTCCCAGGCGCGACGTCCTTGTTGACTTCGGCGATGAACGGCGCGATCAGCGCCCGGACCTCTGCCGACTTCACGATCTCCGCGTAGGGCTTTCCGCCGAGCCCGTGGGCGCCGGCCCACTTCGTGATGGCCTCGGGGTCGAGGGCGACGAGCATCGAGACGAAGTTCCGGTTGTCGCCGTGGGCGAGCGAGTGGCTGACGTAGGGGCAGGCGACCGTGAGCCTCTTCTCGAGCATCTGCGGGGCGACGTACTTGCCGCCCGAGGTCTTGATGAGGTCCTTCTTGCGGTCCGTGATCTTCACGAAGCCGTCCTCGACGTGCCCGATGTCGCCGCTGTGAAGCCACCCGTCCGCGTCGAGCGTCTCGGCGGTCTGGTCGGGGAGGTTGTGATAGCCGCGCATGACTCCGCGGCCCTGGATGAGGATCTCGCCGTCCTCGGCGATCCGGATCCGCGTCCCGGGCAGCGGCGCCCCGACCGTCCCGAAGCGGAGCTTCTCCGAGCGTGTTCACGCAGGTGGCGGCGCTCGTCTCCGTGAGGCCGTAGCCCTCGAGGACGATGATTCCCGCCGCGTGGAAGAACTCGCCGAGGGGCCTGGCGAGGGGGGCGCTGCCCGAGACGAAGCAGCGGAGGCGGCCCCCGAAGAGCGTGTGGAGCTTCGAGAAGACGAGCGCGTGGGCGACCTTGTGCTTCAGGGCGAGGAGGCCCGAGGGCTCCTGGCCGGCCAGGCGGAGCTTCGAGACCTCGCGTCCGACGCCGAAGGCCCAGGAGAAGATGGCCCACTTGGCGCCACCGGCTTCCTTCGCGCCGGTGGTGACCTTGTTGTAGATCTTCTCGAAGATCCTCGGCACCGCGGCGACGAACGTCGGCTTCACCTGCCCGAGGTTCTCGACGATCTTCTCGACCCGGCCGTCGACCGCGGTCGAGAAGCCGATCCGGAGCTGGGCCGCCTCGAGGACCTTGCCGAAGGAGTGGGCGAGCGGGAGCCAGAAGTACTGCCGGTCGTCCTCGTTGAGGAGCTTCAGCTCGTCGATCGCCTCCGCCTCGTAGAGCCAGCAGTCGTGCGTCAGCTCGACGCCCTTGGGGCGTCCGGTCGTCCCCGAGGTGTAGATGAGCGTCGCCAGGGCGTCGGTCCTCACGGCGTCGACGATCGCCTCGTACCGTCCCGGGTTGGCGGCGTCCCACTCCCGGCCCTTCGTCATCAGCTGTTCGAGCGTCAGGACGTACCCGTCGTCGGTACCGGTCCCCTCGAAGACGACGATCGCCTTCACGTCGGGGACCTCGGAGCGCTTGGCGGCGATCCGGTCGGCCTGCTCGCGGCTCTCGGCGAGGAGGACGCGCGTTCCCGAATCCTGGAGGATGAAGAGGCAGTCGGGCGTCGTGCTCGACGGGTAGATCGTCGTCGTCGCGCCCCCCGCGGCGAGAATCCCGAGGTCGGCGAGGATCCAGTCGATTCGGGTCGCGGAGAGGATCGAGGCGCGATCCTCGTCCCCGAGCCCGAGAGCGCGGAGGCCGCAGGCGATCGCCTTCACCTTCTCGCCGACCTGGCGCCACGTGAGGGGCGTCCACCCGTTTCCCTCGGGAAAGAGGTACGCCTCGCGGTCCGGCGTCTTCTCGACGCGATGCAGGAACATCTGGGGGACGGATCGGAACGTCTCGGCCATGGCGCTCCTCCTTGAACCAGTCTCGGGAGGATCCAGTTCTACCACGCTCCGCGCCGCTCGGCGTTCACCGCGCTAACGCGGCCGGCGCGTGCGCTGCCGTGCGAAGGCGATCGGGAGAGCTGTGGAAGCGGGGGGCGCACCGTAGACTGCTCCCGCCATGCGCCTCATCGTTCGTTACTTCTTCCGCGGTCTGCTCGTCTTCGTCCCGGCGGTCCTCACGATCGCCATCGTCGTCCTCGTTTTCCGGACGGTCGATGCGTGGATGGGGCTCCCGATCCCGGGGGCTGGCTTCCTGGCGACGATCACGCTCATCGTCGTCGTCGGTGCCCTCGCGTCGAACTTCGTCACGAAGCGCCTCTTCGAGGTCGTCGATGCGGTCTTCCGGAGGCTTCCCTTCGTCAAGCTCCTCTACTCGGCCATCCGTGACGTGACCGACGCGTTCGTGGGGGACAAGAAGGGATTCGAGAGACCGGTCCTCGTGACGATCGACGAAGGGACGGGCCTGAAGGCGGTCGGTTTCCTCACGCGCGACTCCCTCGAGGACGCGGGCCTTCCCGGTCACGTCAGCGTCTACTTCCCGCAGTCGTACAACTTCGCGGGCCAGCTCCTCGTCGTGCCGCGCCGGCTCGTGGCGCCGCTCGCCGCGAGGGGGGCGGACGCGATGGCGTTCATCGTGTCGGGGGGCGTCGCCGAGCTCAGGACGGCCGTGCCGGCAATGGAAACGGCCGCCCCGGAGGGGCGGCCGCAACAGGAGGTCTGAATCGCGGGACGTCTACTTCGACGCGACCGCGAACTTCACGGTGGCCGCAAGGTCCTTGTCGAGGTAGAGCTCGACGCGGTAGTTGCCCGCTGCCCACTGCGGATCGGGCTTCGAGTAGGAGAAGGGAATCCAGGTCGCGCCGCCGGGGAACTTCGTCGTCCTCTCGGCGAACTTCGTGTCCGGCTTCTGGCCTTCGACCTTTTCCGCAATCCAGACCGCCCTCACCGGCGTGTCCTTCGGGGCGTCGGCGACCATCGCGAAGACGTAGATCTTTGCCTGCGTCGGGAGGAACGACTTCTTTTCCTCCATCGTCTCCCGGCTGTCGGAGGCGATGGCGGTGTCGATGCGTCCCTTCTCCTGCCCGACGAGGGCCGGCGCCAGGGCAAGCGAGAAGAGGATGGCGAGAAGACTCCGGGTCAGAACTCTCACTTCGGTCTCCTTTCGGTTCGTGCTTTCGCAAGCGGGCCGGACGCCAACTCTCCCTTCCTTCCAGCAGCCCGTCGTCACCGCTGGTCCCTCTGGCGTCCCTGCGGCCACGGCCCTCCGTTCCGGAGCGATCGTGCCGACGGTTTCCCGATCGGAATTTGGAACCCGATCCGACGCGATGTCAACGGGATAGAGGGTGTCGGAACTCGCCTCCCTGGAATGATCCGTTCACATCATTGCGTGGCCTCGGAGCATCGCCTAGCCTCCCGTCCGCGCCGGGCCGTTTCCGCGGGCCGCGCTCGCGGGGGGCAAATGAACAGGCGCCCCCGCACCGAGGAGGCCGTCATGGCGATGATGATCACGGAGAACTGCATCAGCTGCGGAACGTGCGAGCCCGAGTGCCCCAACCAGGCGATCAGCGCGGGGGACATGATCTACGTGATCGACCCGGCCAAGTGCACCGAGTGCTCCGGCGTCTACGACTCGCCGAAGTGCGTCGAGGTCTGCCCGACCGAGGGTTCGATCGTTCCGGCGACGGCCTGACCGCAGCTGGAAGCTCCAGACAAGGAACGAAAGGGCCGGGCGCTCAGGGCCAGATCGGTCCGGCGCCCGGCCTTGCCTCGTGCAGGCGAAACGTACGAGACCCCGGGGCGAAGCGGCCGGGAACGGCGTGTTTCCACGACCGGGCCGACGGGCTCGTCGATCGGTGTGCACGACCTCGGGTGGGCGATATCGCGACGCGCTCTCGAAACCGCTCGGAATGCGGACTCCCGCCGCGAATTGTCCTCTTTCCGGGATGGCAGGAATATTGAAAGAAGGTAATCTCGAACGGGGCACGACGCCCCGACCAAGAGGAGCCAGAGATATGAAGAAGACCACTGCCGCCGTTCTCGTCGCCGTCCTCGCGATCGTCCTCGCCTCCACGGGCCTCGCCACGATGGACATGCAGAAGGACCTCAACGCCAAGTACCCCACGGCGAAGGCGAAGTGCGCCACCTGCCACGTCAAGGCGATGGCCAAAAAGGGCGACGCCGAGATCAACGCCTTCGGCAAGGACATGATGGCCAAGGGCCTCATCGATCCGAAGGCCGAGAAGAAGACCTTCGACTACTCGAAGATCGAAGCTCTCGACAGCGACGCCGACGGCAAGAGCAACCTCGACGAGCTCAAGGCCGGCACGAACCCCGGCGCCAAGTAAGGCCTTCCGCGCTTCGCGATGAACGAGGCCGGGCTCCTTCGGGAGCCCGGCTTTTCGTTTCCCGGGGGCGTTCAGCGCGAGGCGAGGCGCGCGAGCTGCCGGTCGTGGAGGCGCGAGAGGAGCGCCTGGGCGAGGAGGGCGCCGCAGAGGGCGAGGTACATGTCCCACTGCGTGTCCCAGATGTCTCCCTGCGTGCCGAGGAACGCGGTGGCCCCTTCGCCCGAAAGGAGCGCCGTCGCCCACTCGATCAGCTCGTAGAGCGCGCTGAAGGCGAGGCAGACGGAGGTCACGGTCAGGCGGAGCCAGGCTCCGGGCCGGAGGGGCGACCTCCTGAGGAGGATCTCCCTCGCCAGGATCGCCGGTACGAAGCCCTGCGTCACGTGCCCGAGCCGGTCGTAGTGGTTCCGGGCAAATCCGAAGGCTTCCTTCGCCCACTCGCCGAGCGGGACCTCGGCGTAGGTGTAGTGGCCGCCGAGCACGAGGACCAGGGCGTGGAAGAAGAGGAGGCGGTAGAGGAGCGGCGTGAGGGGAAAGCGCTTCGCGGAAGCGACCAGGATCGGGGCCCCGATCAGGACCGGTGCCACCTCGAGGAACCAGGTGGGGCGGTCCTTCGGGCCGATGCCCGAGATGACGAGCGCGACGACGGCCAGGACGAGGAGCACGAGCGGCTCTCGCCGCGAGGGGTTTGCAGGCGGGGTCGGTTGCATCTTCCCGCGATTACAACAGACAGCGGCGCGATCAGGGATCAGGCGGCCTTCAGGCGCTCCAGCTCTCGTTTCGCCCCGGCGTGCCCGGGTTGCGTCTTCAGCGCCTCGCGGTACTCGGCGATCGCGGCCGGCGTCCGGCCGAGTTTCTCGAGGAGGAGCCCCTTCCGCCAGCGGGCGTCGGCGTGGGTCGGGCCGTCCTTGGGGGCGTCGAGGGAGAGGAAGCGGTCGAAGAGGGTGAGGCCCTTCTCCATCTCCTCTCCCGAGAGGAGCGATAGGCGGCCCAGCTGGTAGAGCGCGAACGCGTCCTTCGGGTCGGCGGCAACCCGCCTTTCGAAGATGGCGCGAGCCTCGGGCCACCTCTTCTGCCGCGCGAAGAAGCTCGCGAGGGCGATCGGCCCCTGGACGCCGAATTGATCGGCCTCCATCGCCTTCCGGTACGCGGCTTCCGCTTCCTTCGGCTTCTTTTCGTGGTCGGCGATCATGCCGCGAGCCAGGTACCCGCGCATCGCGTCGAGCTCGCCGAGCTTCACGGCCTGGGCCTGCGCCTTCTCGACGCCTCCCCCCGCGATCCCCGGCGCCATGAGGTAGTACCGAATGAGCTCGAAGCGCGCTTCGGCGTTGGCCGGGGCCAGCTCGATGGCCCTTTCCCACGCCTCGTGGCACTTCCTCGCCCAGGACATCTTCGTGAAGATCGAGGCCGACATCGCCTTCATGCCGTACGCGCGGCCCGCCCAGAGAAGGGCGTCGGCGTCCCTTGGAGCGGCCGCGAGCACGGCATCCGCGGCCGCCGCGGCGGCGTCGGGGTCCCCCTTCTCGAGAGCCGCCTGGATGGGTGCCGAGGGAAGCGCAGCCCCGGCAGCGGACGTGGGCCCGGCTGCGAGCGCGGCGAGAAGCGGGACGAGAACGAGGAGGGCGGAGGGGCGACGAATCGTCATCGGCAGGCTGCGCACGCAGCGCAGTACGCACGCCTCGGGCCACGGGTTTCCTCGTGCCTCGGCATCCTCGTCGGGCATCATCCGCGGATGGCCGAGCCGACCGAACCTCCCGTTGCCGACGACGTCCGCCTTCCCGACAACGCTTTCCGCGAGCTCGCCCCCGGCGAGACGTACTCCCCGGTCGTTCCGTCCGGCGCCTCTGTCCCGGAGGTGACGCCGCGGTCGATCGTCCAGGGGTTCCTCTGGTCGGTCGTCTTCTCGGCGGCGGCGACGTACATCGCACTGAAGCTCGGGCAGGGGATCGAGTCGGCGATCCCGATCTCGATCCTGGCGGTCGGCGCGTCGGTCCTCTTCGTGAAGGTCCTCGCCTCGCGCGGCTCGACGCTCCTCGAGAACGTGAACGTCCTCGCCATCGGCGCCACGTCCGGGATCGTCGCCGGGGGCTCGGTCTTCACGATGCCGGCGATCTACATCCTCGGCCTCGAGGGGCGGTCGTCCTTCTGGCAGATCTTCCTCGTTCCTCTCCTCGGAGCGGTCCTGGGGGTCTTCTTCCTCGCGCCGTTCCGCCGCTACTTCGTCCGCGACCTCCACGGGAAGCTCCCGTTCCCGGAGGCCCGGGCGACGACGGAGATCCTCGTCGCCGGGAAACGCGGCGGGCAGAGCGCGATCGTTCTCTCCTGGTCGGCGGCGCTCGCGGCGGCGTTCGACTTCGCGGGGCCGTCGATGAAGGCCTGGGCCGAGAACTTCTCGACCGCTTCGATCCCAGCTCTCGCCGGCTTCACGAACCGCTTCAAGGCGGTCTTCACGATGAACACCTCGGCCGCGGTCTTCGGCCTCGGCTACATCATGGGGCTCGACTACGCGGCCATCATCATGGCGGGGTCGATGGTCTCGTTCCTCGTCCTCGTCCCGCTCTTCGCCTGGCTCTCGCAGTTCGTCCCGGGGGCGATCTCCGCCGGGGCGGCGCCGCTGGCCTCGATGGCGGCGGAGGACATCTTCTTCGAGTACGTCCGGCCCATCGGCATCGGCGGCATCTTCTGCGCCGGGCTCCTCTCCATCCTGAAGATGTCCCCCGTCATCCTCCAGGCGACGAAGCAGGCCTTCGGAGAGATCGCGCGGCTCGCGAAGGGCGGCGTCGCAGCGGACACCCAGGAGCGGACGGACAAGGCGCTCCCGATGTGGGTCGTCCTTCTCGGGATCCTCGGCACGGGCCTGGCGATCCTCCTCTACTTCCGCCTCTCCGTCCTCGCCGGGACGCCGGGCGCGACGCGTCTCGCCCTCGTCTCGACGGGCCTCACCCTCCTCGTCGCCTTCCTGTTCGCGGCGGTCTCGGCCTGGGCGATCGCGATGATCTCGATCACGCCGATCTCCGGCATGACGCTCACGACGCTCATCGTGACGGCGGTCGTCCTCTCGAGCCTCGGCCTGAGGGGCGAGGACGGGATGCTCCAGACGCTCCTCATCGGCGGCGTCGTCTGCACGGCGCTCTCCATGAGCGGATCGCTCGTGACGCAGTACAAGATCGGCTACTGGCTCGGGGCGACCCCTCGGAAGATCGAGATCTGGAATCTCCTCGGGTCGGTCGCCGCCTCGGCCGCGACGACGGCCGTCATCCTCCTGATGGCGAAGGTCTACGGCTTCTCGCCGTCGGCCCTTCACGCGAACCCGCTCCCGGCCCCGCAGCCGAACGCGATGGCGGCGGTCCTTCGCGGTGTGATGGGCGATGCCGGCGCCCCCTGGTTCCTCTATGCCGTCGGCGGCGTCTTCGCCGTGGCGGCCGAGATGTGCGGCATCTCGGGCCTGGCGTTCGCGCTCGGGATGTACCTTCCGATGGAGCTGAACTCGCCCCTCGTCGTCGGCGCGCTCGTCGCGTGGCTCGTGAAGCGCTCCTCGACGGACGAGCCGCTCGCGAAGGCGCGGCACGAGAAGGGGACGCTCATCGCCTCGGGCTTCATCGCGGGGGGCGCCCTCGTCGGCGTCCTCGCCGCGCTCCTGAAGTTCGTCGAGGACTCGACGGGACGGACGCTCGTCCCCGACCTGACGGCCGTGCCGGGGATCGGTGCGTGGCTCTCGGCGTGGGGAAACTGGCTCGGGCTCGCCGTCTTCCTCGCGCTCGGAGCCTTCGTCTACTCCAGCTCGAAACGGGAGACCGTGGAGGGCTGAGCGCCAGAGGGGAGGTTCACCGGGAGGTGTCGTCTCGCCGCACGATCCGGATCACGGTCCCCTCGCGGACGAACCTCCAGCCGTTTCCTGCGAGGACGAGGTCCAGCGCCTGGTCCCACGGGACGTCGCGCAGGGTCGCCGTCACGGTGCCCGCCAGGCCCGGAGGAGAGACGACGGAGAGACCGCGGCCAGCCGTGAGGGTGCGGACGACCTCGCCAAGGTCGGCGTCCTTCACGTCGAGGCGGACGGGCGATCCGGTGAACCGGGCGGCCCCTTGGGGAGGCGCGGCCAGCACTCGCTCCGGGAGCCCGGGCCGAGCCTCGCGGGCACCTCCTGGCACTGAAGAGCCGACCGGCGTACGAGAGCAGCGAGAGGCAACTGGCTCGCCGCGAGGCGTTCGACACCGCGCAGGTGCGGCTTCCTTTCCTTCGGCGAAGCTCGCTTGGTCGGGACGCGCGCCTGGCCCTTCGAGAGTCCCGCACGGAGCTTGACTCGCCGCGACCCCGGGAGAGACAGCGGCGACGAGAAAGGTCGCGAGAAGGCCAGCCCGGGCCACGTTCTTCATCGCCTCCTCCGATCTTCGGCGGGTCCATTCCCGCTCCGGGCCTGCTAACGTCGGAACGTGCGGATCATCCACCCCGCGGCGTTCAAGACCACCGTCGAGCGTTCCCGCTTCTTCGCCATCGCATTCCCGGCGGCGTCGGAAGACGACGTCCTCGTCTCGGTGAGGGCGGCGAAGGGGGAGCATCGGAAGGCGAACCACCACTGCTGGGCCTTCCGAGGGCGCGACGGGTCAGGCGCGCTCGTCGAGAAATCGAAGGATGACGGAGAGGTGGGGCATCCTGGCCGGCTTCTTCTCGAGCTTCTCCGGCGGGACGATCTGGAAGGCGGCCTTCTCGTCTCCCGCATCTTCGGCGGGGTGAAGCTCGGGGTCGGCGGGGTTTCCAGGGCCTTTCGGGAAGCCGCCGAGGGGGCGCTGACCGCCCTTCGGGAATCCTCCGGGTCGTAGACCCGTAGGTTGAGGTTGCCCCCAGCCCGGGCACGGACTCGAATCGAAGGACCGCCGCCGGGGCCCGATCCTGCTCTCCAGGGCTCGGTTTCAAACCCAGTATTGAAAATCTAAGCTCATGCCACTAAACTTTACTCTTGAGTCTTCCGCGTTAGGTCGGCTCGAAAGGTCAGAATGCAGCCTACCCAGACCCTCCCGGTCATTCCCCTTCGCAACGCCGTTCTCTTCCCGGGCGTCAGCTTCCCGATCGCCGCCGGCCGCCCGGGCACCCTCCACGCCATCGAGACGGCGATGAAGAGTCCCGAACAGCTGGTCTTCGCCGTCACCCAGCGCCAGGACGTCGAGGGAGTCACTCCCGAGCTCCTTCACACCGTCGGGACGATCGCCGCCATCGGTCCGATCCAGCGCGGTGTCGGCGGGGCGCGCCTCCTTCTCCAGGGGAAGGCGCGCGGCATCGCGATGCGAATCCAGGAAACGGACGGCCGGCTGGAAGCGGTCGTCGTGGAAGCCGCGGAGATGCCTCCGCTCGACGCTACGAACACCGCCTTCGTCGCGCTCCTGAAGGAGCTGAAGGAGCGGTCGGCCGAGCTGGCCAAGAAGCTCGGCCTCCCCGACGAGGCCGTCGCGAACGTCCTCTCGGAGGCCGACGACCCGGGCCGGCTTGCCGACCTCGTCGCCGGCTACATCGACATCCCGACGGCCGAGCGCCAGCTCCTCCTCGAGACGCTCTCGGTCGAGGACCGCGTGCGGCGGACGCTGATCCACGTCCAGCGGCAGATCGACGTCCTCGACGCGCAGGAAGAGATCAAGTCGAAGGTCCAGGAAGAGCTGGGCGACCGGCAGCGGGAGATGTTCCTCCGTCAGCAGCTGAAGGCGATCCAGAAGGAGCTGGGCGAGGGTGAGGACGGGGACGACGATCTGAAGGGGCTCAAGGAGAAGCTCGATGCTCTCGTCCTGACCGAGGACGTCCGCAAGGAGATCGACCGGGAGTGGAAGAAGCTCCAGCGTCTCTCCCGCGAGTCGATGGAGGCGCAGGTGCTCCGCAACTACCTCGAGCTCGTTGCCGAGCTGCCCTGGTCGGCGCGGAGCGAGGAGCACCTCGACGTCGTCGAGGCGGAGCGGATCCTGGACGAGGACCACTACGCCCTGAAGGACGTGAAGGACCGGATCCTCGAGTTTCTCGCGGTCCGCCAGCTGCTCGGGCGCAAGCCGGCGGAAGCGGCGCCGACGACGGCGCCGGAGTCCGCGGACGGTACGAAGGCGGAGGCGCCGAAGGACCCGGCGGCGAAGCCGCCCGAAGGAAAGGGCACCACGAACCGGGGCCGGATTCTCCTTTTCGCCGGTCCTCCCGGCGTCGGAAAGACCTCGATCGCAAAGTCGATCGCGCGCGCCCTCGGCCGCAAGTACGTGAGGATCTCGTTCGGCGGAGCGCGCGACGAGGCCGACATCCGCGGCCACCGGCGGACCTATGTCGGCGCGATGCCGGGGCGGATCGTCCAGGGGATGCGGCAGGCCGGGACGAAGAACCCGGTCTTCCTCCTCGACGAAGTCGACAAGCTCGGCGTCTCCATGCAGGGGGACCCGGCGTCGGCGCTCCTCGAGGTCCTCGACCCGGCGCAGAACGACAGCTTCACGGACCACTACCTCAACGTGCCGTTCGATCTCTCGGAGGTCCTTTTCATCGCGACGGCGAACTTCGTCCAGTCGATTCCCGGAGCGCTCCTGGACCGGCTCGAGGTGATCGAGTTCTCGGGCTACACGGAGCGCGAGAAGACCCTGATCGGACGGAACTACCTCCTCCCGAGGCAGCTCGCCGAGAACGGCCTGACCCCCGATCAGCTCGAGGTGACCGACGGGGCACTCGCGGAGATCATCTCGTCCTACACGCGCGAGGCGGGAGTCCGCCAGCTCGAGCGGGAGCTCGGGAAGCTGGGGCGGAAAGTGGCGCGCCGGATTGCGGCTGCGGAGATCGAGAAGGCCGCCGTCGACGCGCCGGACGTGGCGCCGATCCTCGGCCGGAAGAAGATCCAGCCGGAGAAGATTGTCCACGAGGACCAGGTCGGCGTCGCCACGGGCATGTACTACACGCCCGCCGGCGGCGACATCATGTTCATCGAGGCCGCGCTGATGCGCGGGAAGGGGGAGGTCCTCCTGACCGGCCAGCTCGGCGACGTGATGAAGGAGTCGGCCCGCGCGGCGTGGACCTTCGCCCGCTCGCACGCCCCGTTCCTCGGCATCGACGACACGGCCTTCGAGCGCGACCTCCACATCCACGTCCCCGCCGGGGCGATTCCCAAGGACGGCCCGTCGGCCGGCGTGGCGATGGCCTCGGCGATCGTCTCGGCGCTCTCGAAGCGCCCCTGCCGCCGCGACGTCGCGATGACGGGGGAGGTGACGCTCTCGGGACGGGTCCTGCCGATCGGCGGCGTGAAGGAGAAGCTCCTCGGCGCGGTCCGCGCGGGGATCCGGACGGTCGTCCTCCCGAAGGAGAACGTCCCCGATCTCGAAGACCTCCCGCAGGACGTGAGGGATGGTCTCGAGATCGTCCCGGTGCAGGACCTGAGCGAGGCGCTCGCGGTCTCGCTCAGGGGCCGCGTAAAGGACGGTCAGCTTCTCTTCACGGACGAGGCGGCCGGCGGAGCGGAGCAGGCGCCGGCGGCCCGCTGACGGGGATGGCGCGGAGCCCCCCTGTGGGAGACTCCGCGCCATGCAGCACGACTTCGAGCGGCGTCTCGACGACATGGACGACTGGAAGGACGCCCTCCTGGGCTCTCTTGCCATCGAGAGCGGGGAGAGGCTCGCCTTTCGCCCGGAAGGGAAAGGCTGGTGTGCGCTCGACGTCGTCCAGCACCTCGTCCTCGTCGAGGAGGGAGTCGTCGGCTACGCGCGGAAGAAGCTGCTGGCGCCGCCGCAGGCCGTTTCTCTCCGCGACCGGGCAAAGCTCGCCCTCCTCGTCCTCATCCTGAGGTCGCCGATCCGGTTTCGAGCTCCCGTACAGCAGGTCATTCCCGAAGAGACCTTGCCGCTCGCGGAGATCTCGGTCCGGTGGGAGAAGGTCCGCAAGGATCTTCGGGAGATTCTGGGGTCCCTGCCGGCGGAGCGTCGGAAGACCCTTCTCTTCCGCCACCCGATCGGCGGAGCGCTCGATCCGGCAGGCACGCTCGCTTTCCTCGAGGAGCACGCGAAGCACCACGATGCCCAGGTCCGGCGGATCTGGCGCGCGCCGGGAAGACCCGCGTAGGCGAGCCGGCCGTCAGACCGGCGGCGTCCCCTTCTCGTGCAAGAGGAGCCATTCCTTCCGGGGTACGCCGCCGGCGTATCCGCGGAGGCCGTCCTTGCCGACGACGCGATGGCACGGCACGACGATCGAAACGGGGTTCGCGCCGTTCGCGGCGCCGACGGCCCGCACGGCCCGCGGGCGCCCGACGCGCCGGGCCAGCTCCGCGTAGGTGATCGTCGAACCGGCAGGGATTCCGCGAAGCGCCGTCCAGACGTCCCGCTGGAACGGCGTCCCGGCGACGTCGACCGCGACCGATTCGAGCGCCGCGAGCTCGCCCCCCAGGAAGCGTCGAAGCGCGGAGACGGCGCCGGCGGGGTCGCCCGCCTCGTGAGGCGCGAGGGGCCCGAAGCGAGCTTCGAGGCGGGCGAGGAGGCGCGGGGCCGAGTCGGCGAAACCGGCGGCGACGAGCGCGCCGTCTTTCGCGGCGAACCAGAACGGGCCGGCAGGGGTCTCTACGGTGGCGGTCTCGAGCGGCGTCTTCATGAATTCTCCTGGCTTGCGAGTTCGGTCCAGAGGTGGATGAGGGCGTAGGCGCGCCAGGGCCGCCAACCGCGGGCACGGGCCTCGACGGTCGCAATCGTTGGGAGTACGGCCCCTTTGGTGAGCGCTTTCCGGAGACCGAGGTCTCCCGCCGGAAGGGCGTCGGGCTCACCGAGCGCACGCAGTGCGATCACCTGTGCCGTCCAGGGGCCGATGCCCGGGACGCCCGCCAGGCGGGACTCGGCCTCGTCGAGCGAGGCGGCCGGGCCGAGGTCGATGCGCCCAAGGGCCACCTCGCGCGCCAGGTGCCGGAGCGTCTCCGCGCGCCGGGAGGTCAGGCCGATCGAAGCGACGTCGGCTTCCGCCAGCTCCTCGGCGCGGGGAAAGAGAAGTGCGAGCCCTCCGCGCACCGCTCCCGCGGGAAGTGAGCGCCCGAACTTCGAGGCGAGTCGCGCGGCCAGCGTCCGCGCCGCCTTCACCGAGACCTGCTGTCCCAGGATCGTCCGGACGGCGGTCTCGAACGGGTCCCAGGCCCCCGGCACGCGAAGACCGGGGCGCCGTGCGACGAGCGGGGCGAGGAGCGGGTCGGTCGCGAGGCGGGCGGCGATCATCCCGGGGTCGGCGTCGAGGTCGAACAGGCGCCCCGCGCGACGGGTCGCCTCGAGCGCCGAGGCCGGACCGAGGCCCTGGAGGTGGAGAGAGAGGAGTCCCCGGTCTGGGTCGACGCGCGCTTCCACGATGCCGGCCGAGCCGGTGAGCTCCGCGGTCCGCCTGTAGACGCCGTCCGAAACCTCCTCGACGCCTGGAACGGCGCGGGCCGCGAGGAACGCAAGGAGGGACGCGTCGTCGAACGGCGGGCGAAACGGAAGCCGCAGGACGATGTCCGCCCGGTCGGTCGCGGTCGTCGCCGACCGCCGGAGCTTCGTCGGGGAGACGCCGAACGCGGCCCGCATCGCCTCGTTGAAGCGCCGGACGCTGGAGTAGCCCGCCGCGAGCGCCACGTCGGACATCCGGAGCGACGTGTCGTCGAGGAGCCTCCGGGCGAAATGGAGGCGCCTCGTCCGCGCGATGGCCACGGGGGACGCGCCGAGGTGCTCGCCGAACAGCCGCCGAAGGTGCCTCTCCCCGACGCCGAGACGCGCCGCGAGCGCACCGAGCGGGGCGTCGTCGGCGAGGCCCGCTTCGATCTGGCGGAGGGCGCGCGCGACGGTGGCCGACGTGCCGGTCCAGGCCGGCGTCCCCGGCGCGGTCTCGGGGCGACAGCGGAGGCAGGCGCGGAAACCCGCCTCCTCGGCAGCGGCCGCGCAACGGAAGAAGCGGAGGTTTCGAGGTCTCGGCAGGGGGGCCGGGCAGCCGGGACGGCAGTAGATGCCGGTCGAGGTCACACCGGCGTAAAAACGTCCGGCGAACCGGCGGTCCCTGCCGAGGAAGGCGGCGAGGCAGGACTCGTGATCGATCTCCACGCCGGGAGTGATATCCCACCCGGGACGCTTCCGTCTGGCGGTTTTCGGACCTGGCTGTCGAAGTGTCCGGGCGAACGCGGAGTATCGTAGGCGCGGAGCACGAGAATGCCTCGACCGACCCCCCTCCCCGAGAAGGCCCGCTGGCTCGTCCTCGTCGCGGGGCTCACCGCTTCGATTCCCCTCTACGCCGTCGTCGTCTTCGTTCTCGCGTCGTCGGCGGAGGCTCCCGCCGGTCCCGCGCCGGCAGGCCTGCGATACGGCTTCTACGGAGCCGCGTTCGTCCTGGCTCTCGTCGCTCTCTCCGTCGCGCCTCGCGTCGGCACGGACCCGGCGACCGCCCTGCCGTTCGACACCTTCCTCAGGCGGACCCTCCTCTCCCTCGTCATCGCCGAGGCCTCGGCGATCCTCGGGCTGGTCCTGTTCTTCCTTGGCCGCAACCTCGCCGACTTCCTCGTCCTCGCGGGCCTGGCGCTCGCGGTCAGCCTCCTGGGGATCATCCCGCGCGGGCTGCGCTGGTTCCGCCTGCGGGAGGAGCCCGGTGCAGGCGGGGCCCCGCCGCTCTCCCCGGGCTGAGGCGGCTCTCGCCGCCCGTCAGGCCGGCTTGCCTTCGACCGCGTCGGCGATGCCGAGGAACTCCGGGTAGGCGACCGCGGGCCAGCTCTCGGCCGTGAGTGCTCCGTACTCCCGCGAGAGGAGCGACACGCGGAATGCCGTCTCGCCGTCCGGGGCCTCGTAGATGTCCATGAAGTCGTACGGGCCGAGCAGGGCGTAGTGGGCGATCCAGCGAAGGCCCGGGCAGACCGTTTCGACCTTCATCTTCCAGTCGTGGCCGGTGGCCCGGCGGCCCGACGCCCCCTGCAGTGCCGCGGGGGTGAGCTTCGTCATCAGGACGTACGTCGCCATGACGGATCCTCCTTTCGACGTTCTGTCGGTTGCGGCCATCAACGTTACACCCGCTCGCCGCGGAAGGAGGAGTGCCCTCGACGGGCGGGCCCGTCTCGCGTAGCGTCCGGGGCATGGCCGTCGACATCGACATCGTCTACACGGGCGACCTCCATTGCGAGGCGACCCATCGCCCCTCCGGAACGAAGCTCGTGACCGACGCCCCCGTCGACAACGGTGGCAAGGGCGAGGCGTTCTCTCCCACCGACCTCTGCGCGACATCCCTCGGCGCCTGCCTCGTCACGACGATGGCGCTCGTCGCCCAGCGCCACGGGATCGAGCTCGCGGGGACCACCGTCCACGTCGTGAAGGAGATGGTTGCAGACCCGCGACGCCGGATCGGTGCACTCCGGACGACGGTCACCTTCCCGGCAGGCCTGTCGGTGTCAGACGGGGACCGCGCTCTCCTCGAGGCGTCGGCGCGCGCCTGCCCCGTTACCCAGAGCCTCGGGCCGCTCGTCGAGGTGCCGATGGAGTTCCGCTGGAACGGCTGAGGGCCTGAAGGGTCGATCCGGCTCCCGCCCGCGCGGGAGCCGGTCGTTCACGGCATCTCGGTGCCGTAGTAGTACTTGTCGAACCAGGGCTTCCAGTCCTTCTTCGTCACGAAGGCGAGTAAGGAGGCGAACTCGTCCGTCGTCGCGTTCTGCCGCTTCTCGAAGCTCTTGAGGAACGAGCGGAGGATCGTGAAGAAGAGGTCGTCCCCCAGCTCCCGGCGCAGCGCGAGGAGAAGGAGCGCCCCTTTCGAGTAGACGAGGTTGATCCGGTCGAGCTCCACCGACTCGTCCCACTGCGTCGAGATCTTCGAGGCGAGCTCGTTCGCGAGGTAGATCGGGGCGGCCTTCGTCGACTCCTTCGCGGCGCTCTTCCAGACCGCGGCGAGGTTCTCGCTTTCCGACTTGTCCTTCAGCCTCTCGATCGCGTACATCGAGACGACCTCGGAGAACGACTCGGAGATCCACTGGTGGCTCGGCGAGGCGTCGGCGACGACGTAGCCGAAGTAGCTGTGAGCGAGCTCGTGGGCGACCCGCTGGTTGATCCCATGCGAGAAAAGCGTCGAGACCTGGTCGGTGTAGATGTTCGACTGGAACGCCTCCTTCGTGATCCGCATGAGGCCCGGCGGCGCCTGGCCGAAGCCGTAGCTGTTGATCTCGATGATCGTGTACTCCTTCCAGGGGAACGGCCCGAGAAGCCACGTGTAGAACTTCCGGACGCTGTGGAAGATGTTGAGGAGCTTCTTCCCGGACATCTCCTTCGCCAGGCCGTAGCTCGCGATCCGGCAGGTGACGCCGTCCTCCGTCGACTCCTGCATCGTGTACTTGCCGGCGATGACGGTGGCGAACGGCACGGGCCGGTCGAGCCGCGTCTCGACGACGTTCCAGTCCTTCCCCTCCTCGCGCCGCACGGTCTCGCCGGAGGGGAACGCGATGAAGGGCTTGCGGGTCCTCACGACGGCGTGGAAGGTGTGGTTCGAGGCGTTGAGGTTCACCGGCTGCGGGTACCACCCGCTGGCGATCGGAAGCTCCCAGACGTTGTCGCCGCCGGCCCTCTCGAAATACGGCGCCTCGTACTCGAGCTTCAGCGTGACCCTCGTACCCTCGGCCACGGGCTTTGCCAGAGCGACGATCAGGTTCCCCTGGCCGAGCGAGTACCCGAGCGGGACCCCGTCGCCGTCGGTGAGGGAGCGCATGCGGGTCGACACGAACTTGCTCCCGGTGAACGTCTCGGTGTCGAAGTCGAGGGCGAGGGCCGCGATCGGACGCGCGGCGACGAAGGTCTCCGTCACCTTCAGGGCGCCCCACACCTTGTCGATCTCCTCGATCTCGACGTCGACCGCCACGAGCCGCGCGTCGATACGCGGCGCCTCGCGCCGCGTCCTGCCGATCGGCTGGCGCGCGATCACCTTCGCGAAGCGCGCATCGGGAAAGCCGATTCCCAGCCCGGAAGGCCTGTCGACGAAGACGAGCGCCTCCTCGTCGTCGGTTACGGCGTCGAACACGTGCCGCAGGTCGGAGGACGCCTCCAGGGTGGACGCGAAGTAGCGGCCCTTCACGGCGTTCGCGACCGCCAGCCGCGATTCGACCTGCTGCGTCCGGTCGTCCTGGAACCTGCGCAGGTGGGCCTTCAGCTCCGCGTCCGGCGCCCGCTCGGCCTTCTCGAAGGCCCAGTCGGGGCGTAGCGCGTCAGAGTAGAGGAACGACGCGACCTCGAAGGGGGCCTTCAGCTTCCCGTCCACGCCGCTCGCGCCGCCGACGTGCTTCGCGTTCCTCACGGCGAGACGCGCCGCCTGCGCGTCGTCCGGCGTGAAGGAGAGCGCTCCCTTCCCGACGAAGAACGAGCCGATCGGCCTGCCGTCCTTTCCGGTCAGCTCCCAGAAGCGCCCCTCCGAGAACTCGTACCGGCCCGCGCCGAGCAGGAACGTCTTCCCGTTGGCGGCCGCCGCGCGCCCCGAGAGCGCCTTCTCGCGGTAGAGCGCGCCCGGGCCGGCGGGAGCCTGGACGGTGAGCGACGCCTCGACGCGCGGGAGCGCGGGCTCCTGCGCGGACCCGGTCGTGGCCAGGAGGAGAGGAAGGACGAGCCGGAGGGCGCTACGCATGAGGCGGGCATCGTACCGGACTCAAGGAGCCGGAGATGGCCCGACCTCCTGTCAGCGCTTCCCGAGCTTCTCGAGCAGGACGGCGACCGCCTTCTCGAGCTGCTGGTCCCTGCCGGCGGCCTCCAGCGCCGGGTCGTTGTCGATCTCGTAGTCGGGGGCGAGGTGCTTGTTCTCGGTCAGGTCCCCGGCGGGGTCGAGGTAGCCGACCTCGGGGATGCCGAAGGTCAGGGTCTTGTCCTGCAGCCGCTCCCACCAGACGGAAGTGCAGGTTCCCGGCACCTGCATGCCGACCGTGTCGCCCAGCTTCAGCGCCTTGTAGGCGGTCGGGAAGCAGTGGGCGTCGGAGTAGTTGCCCTCGTTCATCACCACGATCGAGGGCTTCGTCCACCGCATCCCGGGCTCGACGCCGATCTGCCTCCCTCGCGGCACGGCGCGGTAGTAGACCTGCCCCGACAGGAAGACGGTCAGCGGCTCGACCAGGTTTCCGCCGCCGTTGAAGCGGGTGTCGAGGACGATCGCCTCCTTGTCCACCGCGCGGCCGAAGATCTCCTCGAAGATCTCGCGGTAGGCCCCGTCGTTCATTCCGCGGATGTGGGCGTAGCCGAGACGGCCGCCCGAGAGTCGCTCCACCTCGGCACGGCGCGAGCGGACCCAGCGCGCGTAGAGGAGGGGCGCCTGGTCCTGCCAGGAGATTGGCTTGACGCTCTCCTCCCAGCGTTTCTGGCTCGCCGGGTCGAGCAGGGAGAGCCGCACCCGCGTGCCGGCCTTCCGGTTGAGGAGCGGATACCAGTTGGCGCCCGGCGCGATCGGCATGCCGTCGATGGCGGTGATCACCACTCCGGCGCGCACCCTGGTCCCGGCCTGCTGCAGGGGCGACTTCTCGATCACCTCGAGAACGCGCACCCCCTCGCCGGTCCAGGCGGGATCCGGGAAGAAGCCGAGCGCGGCGGTCGAGTCGGCGTCGGGCCGCGTCGGGCGGTAGCGCCCGCCCGTGTGGGAGGCGTTCAGCTCTCCCTGCATCTCCGAGATCAGCTCGGCGAAGTCGCGGTTGTTGTCGACGTGGGGGAGGAAGCGGCCATAGGCAGCCTTCATCGCGGGCCAGTCGACGCCGTGCAGGTTCTCGACGTAGAACTTCTTCTGCGTCTGGCGCCAGGCGTGCTCGAAGAGCGCCTCCCGTTCGGCGGCTGCGCGCAGCTCGAGCTTCGCGGAGAGCTTGACCGGGGTCGTCTTGCCCGACTCGAGGTCGACCGTGACCATCTTGTCGTCGGCGAGCACGACGGCCTTCTTCCCCTCGGCGTCGAGGTGGAAGGCGGCGGAGCGCTCGGCATCGAGCTTGGCGAGCAGCTTGATCTCCTTCTTGCGCGGCAGGTACTTCCAGAGGTCGTAGCCCTTCTCGAAACGCGCGAGGTAGACGAGGGTCTCGCCGTCGGGCGTGAGGTCGGCGTCGGCGAGGTCGGCCGAGTGCATCGAGAGGCGCACCGTCCTGTCCTCGATCGCGTCGAGCTCGAGAGCCACCGGGTCGGGGAGCTTCGCCGGCGGCTTCTCGGCCGGGGCCTTGTCGCCGTCCTTGTCCTTGTCCTTGTCCTTGCCTTTCTCCTTTTCCTTGGCCTTGTCCGCTTCCTTCTCCTTGTCGGCGAGCTGCGCGTAGCTGCCCTCGTCGAGCCGGAAGCGATCCCACGCCTTGCGCGTGAGGAAGGCTGCGAAGACGTCCTGCTCGCGCGGCCAGCCGGCCTGCTGACGCGCGCCGTGACGGTCCGTCGCCCAGAGGAGGACCTCGCCCTTGCGCGCCCAGTGCGGACGTTCGTCCTCGTATCCGCTTCGCGTCAGGTTCGTCACGGAGGCACCGCCAGCGGCCGGCACCAGGCCGACCTCGCTCGACCAGCGGGTCGGGCTGAGGAACTGGACGGCGATCGTCCTTCCGTCGGGCGACCACTCGTACCACTGGTCGCCATCGGCGTAGGAGTAGTTCATCTCGCCCGGAAGGACGGTTCGGCTCTTGCCGCTCGCGAGGTTCAGCACCTTGAGCGTCGTGCGCTCCTCGAGGTAGGCGACCTCCTTGCCGTCCGGGGAGAACCTCGGCTGAAACTCCTCGGCCGCCGTGGCCAGGACCGCGGTCTCCTTCAGGCCGGTCGCGTTGAAGAATGCCGGCTCCTCCGGGTCCGTGCGGTCGGTGCGGTAGATGTTCCAGCTCCCGTCGCGCTCCCCGGCGTAGAGGAGGCTCTTGCCGTCCGGAGAGAAGCTCACCGAGCGCTCCTGGCCCGGGGAATCGGTGATGCGGCGCGTCGTGCCGTGTTCGACCGATGCGACGAAGACCTCGCCGCGGGCGATGAAAGCCACCTCCTTGCCGTTGGGAGAGAGCTCGAACTCGTTGACCTCGCCCGAGACGTCGATCGGCGCGACGGCCAGATCGTGCCTGTCGGCGGAGGCGGTCACTTCGAGCCTGCGGCTCTCGGCGGCGCCGGCGGGTCGTACCCAGATCTCGCCGTCGAACGTGTAGCAGAGGTCTCCGGCGGCCGAGATGCTGAGGAAGCGCACCGGGTGGATGGAGTGAGTCGTGACTTGGACGGGATCCCTGGGATTTTCGAGGTCAAGCCGCCAGATGTTGAAGCTGCCGCTCTTCTCGGACAGGTAGTAGAGCGCCTTGTCGCCGGGTGCCCACACCGGCTGGCGGTCGTCGACGCCGGTCGACGTGAGGCGGCGGTGGGTGTTCGTGGAGCGATCCCAGACCCAGACGTCGCGGGCGAAGGAGGAGTTGTCGTGCTTGCGCCACTCCATCTCGTAGCCCTTCTGGTCCGAGTAGGCCAGCCGCTCGCCCGCCTTGTCCCACACGGCATTGAGGGCAGGAGTGCTGAGCACCTGCACCGGCATGCCGCCGGCGAGGTCGACGCGGTAGAGCTCGGGCTGGGCGCCAGTGGGGAACTGCACGTTCGCGACACCGTCGAGCCGGGCGGAGCTGAAGAGCACGCCCTTGCCGTCCGGAATGAAGCTCGTCGGCGTGTCGTCGGCGGAGTGGAAAGTCAGGCGTCGGGCCTCGCCGCCGGCCGCCGGCATGACGAAGACGTCGAAGTTGCCGTAGCGGTCCGAGGCGAAGGCGATCTGGCGGCCGTCCGGCGACCAGACAGGAGCGGTGTCGTAGGCGGCGTGGACGGTGAGCGGGGACGCGGCCCCACCGGTCGCCGGCACGGTCCAGAGGTCGCCGCGGTAGCTGAACGCCACGCTCCGGCCGTCCGGAGAAATCGCCGCGGCTCGCAGCCAGAGAGCCTTTTCCGCGTGAGCCGTGCCCGTGACGGCGGTTGAGAGGAGCGCAGCCAGCGCCCATGCCGTTCCCCGGGTTCCGAATCGAGCCTGCTTCGTCGACGTCATCACGAGTTCTCCTGCTTCATCCGCATCGAGGGGGGCTTTACCGGAGGCGGCCGGCACCCGACTCTCTCCGTACGCTCCCGGCGGGAAAAGGTTCCGGCGCGAGCCCGCCGGGATCGGATCCTTCTCCGGCGGACCGGGCCCGCAGGAGCTGGACCTGCCCGAAAGCGAAGGGCACCGCGGTCTCCACCCGGAGGACCCTTGGGCCCAGGCCGAACGAGCGGAAGCCGTTTGCCTCGAGAAGCTCGAGCTCGAATGGAATCCACCCGCCCTCGGGGCCGACGGCGAGGACCGTCGCGGACCCGGCCTTCCCGAGGTCGCAGCCTTCCAGGCCGTGTGCGGCGGCGGGGTGTGCCAGCAGCCGGGTGCAGGTCGCGCGGGGCCAGAAAGCCTCGAGCTCGTCCTCGACGAAGGGCCTGAAGAGCTTCCGCACCACCACCTCGGGCAAGGCCGTGTCGCGCGCCTGCTCCAGTCCGAGGACGAGATTCCGTTCGATCTCCCCGCGTTCGAGGAACGGCGTGTCGAAGTAGCTCTTCTCCACCCGCTGGGCGTTGACCAGGACGATGCGGCGAGCCCCCAGCGACGCCGCGGACTGGAGGACGCGGCGCAGCACCTTGGGTCGGGGCATGGCGAGGAGCAGGTCGAGCCCGGTCGGGGGGGGCGGGTCCTCCGACAGGCAGACAGAGAGACGCACGTCGTCCGGTTCGACGAAGAGCACCGCCCCCGTCCCCACCCGACCGCTGACGCGACCGACGGTCAGGCTGTCACCGACCCGGGCGCGGTGGACCTCGTGGACGTGACGAGCGCGGCGGCCGGTCAGCCGCGCGGTGCCGTCGGAGGCGAAGTCGTCGGGGAAGAGAAGAATCATGTTCACGGTCGGGCCTCGCGGTGCGCAGAGCGCGGAGCGATGTCCCTCTTGTCTTCACGTGCGACGTTCAGCTGGTTACCGCCGCCCGCGCAACGCGAGGGTAGATGCGACGAACGCGACCGTGAGCGCTGTCCGGGATCCGCGATGAATCATCCTGTCCTCCGTCGGCGAAAGCTCGCGACAGGATAGCCCGTCAGGGTTGGTGGCCGGCTCCCGCGGCCCGGTGCAGGCCGACCGTGAGCCAGCTGTCGGGCGATCGCCTTCCTCGACAATCTCTGGCGTGAAGCTCTCGAATCGCTACCCACCCTGTTTCCCGGATCAAGGCTCCTCCGAGACGCCCACGGGCGTCCCGGTCGGAACCGTCAGCCCTGTCGGGCTAGACGAATTTTCCATCCGTTTCCCTCCACGGGACGCGGTCCCAGCATGTAGGATAGAGAAGCAATTGTTTCTGGACAGGTATTGACAGTCGACCGCGGTCGACAAGGAGGGATTCGTGAGGTCTTGGGTCGACGAACTCATCATCTACTCACCTGATCTGCAGAGCACGCTGGAATCCAAGATGGCCAAGGGCGAGGCTGTTGGTGCCAACCAGATGGCCATCGAGTGCGCCAAGAGTGTTGGGGATGTCGACGTGATCCTGCAGCGCTACAACAACCTCAAGCGACTCGTCTTCTGCACGCACGGCAGGTCGGGCGTGGCCTACTTCAGCCAGACCGGGGGCTTTCTGCACCAGTACAACCTGGGTGACATTCGCATACTCCAGGGCTTGTTCAGGGGGGCGGGCCAACTGCTCTTCACGGGTTGCGAAGTAGCACGTGGAGCAGAGGGGGAGGCCTTTCTGATCGCGTCCGGCCAGCACTTCTTCCGGGGTGTCGGCGGCGTGGTAGGCGGGGCCACAGTCGGCATCATGGGTTATCCGACCGGCAGCGTGCTGCCCTACGTGAGCTGGCATACCGACGCCCTGCCGGAGTCGGGCAAGGTGGTCTTGTACCGCATCGGTAGCGACGGCACCGTGGCGGCGCGCAGGACGGCGCGTTAGCGACATGGCGGAGGCGGGGGACGGTGCTAGCGTCCCTGCATGCGCTATTCGTTCCTGACCCACCTCTCCTGCACGAAGTGCGCGGCAACGACGGAACCGACGCGCCTTCTCAACGTCTGCGCCGCGCCCGGCTGCGGCGGATCGCTCTTCGCCGAGTACCAGCTCCCGTCTCTCTCCCGCGGCGACGTCGCCGGGCGAGACCGGACGATCTGGCGCTGGCACGAGCTGATGCCGGCGAAGAGCGCGGACGAGATCGTCACGCTGGGAGAAGGGGGGACGCCCCTCCTCCACGCGCCGCGGCTCGGGGCACGGCTCGGGATGCGGGACGTCTGGATCAAGGAGGAAGCCGGAAACCCGACCGGCTCCTTCAAGGCGCGCGGGCTGGGCGCGGCGGTCACGATGGCGAAGGCGCTCGGGGCAAAGGCCGTCGCCCTGCCGACGGCGGGGAACGCCGGTGGCGCCGCGGCCGCCTACGCGGCGAAGGCCGGGCTCGCCTGCCACGTCTTCATGCCGCGCGACACGCCGAAGGTCTTCCGGATCGAGTGCGAGGCGTACGGCGCCCACGTGACGCTCGTCGACGGCCTCATCGACGACTGCGGACGGATCGTCGCGCAGCGGAAGGACGCCGAGGGGTGGTTCGACGTCTCGACGCTGAAGGAGCCGTACCGCGTCGAGGGGAAGAAGACGATGGGATACGAGATCGCCGAGCAGCTCGGCTGGAAGCTCCCCGACGTCGTCATCTATCCCACCGGCGGCGGCACGGGCCTCATCGGGATGTGGAAGGCGTGGGACGAGATGGAGCGCCTCGGCTGGGTCGGCCCCGCGCGGCCGCGGATGGTCGTCGTCCAGGCCGAGGGGTGCGCGCCGATTCCGCGGGCGTTCGAGGCGGGCGAGCCGGTCTCCGTCCGCTTTCCCGACGCGCACACGTACGCCAGCGGCCTGCGCGTTCCGAAGGCCTACGCGGATTCCCTGATCCTGAAGATCCTCCGCGAGTCGAAGGGCGAGGCGGTGACGGTGACGGACGACGAGATGCGCCGGGGCGTCCTCGAGATGGCTTCGAGCGAAGGGCTCTTCGCCGCGCCCGAGGGGGGCGCCGCGTGGATCGCCGTGGAGAAGCTCCTCGCGGCGGGGAAGCTCGACCGCGGCGAGCGGGTCGTCGTCTTCGACACCGGAACCGGGTACAAGTACGTCGAGTAGGGAAGGAGATCGGACATGAAGCCCACTCCTCCGGGATGGCCACGCATCTCCCAGGCGCTCTACTACGAGGACGCCGCGAAGGCGATCGACTTCATCCGCGACGCCTTCGGTTTCGAGGTCCAGATCAAGGTCGAGGGCGAGGGCGGACGTATCGAGCACTCCGAGCTCGTCTACGGCGGGGGTCTCGTCATGGTGGGGGACGTCGCGGGCCGGGAAGAGAAGTACCCGTACCGGCGCAGCCCGAGCCAGGTCGGCGGCATCAACACGCAGAGCCTCATGGTCTACGTGGACGACGTGGAGGCCCACTACGTTCGTGCGGTGGCGGCCGGCGCGAAGGTCCACGCGGAGCTGGCGACCGTGGACTACGGCGAGGAGTACTGGAGCGACCGCGGCTACGAGTGTGAAGACCCGGGCGGCCACCACTGGTGGTTCTACCAGCGGCTCCGGGATCCGAAGCCGACGCCCTGAGCCGCGGAGCGTCCGTCAGAACGAAGTGCGGTCGATCGTCGAAAGGGCCTGGCCGGCGGAATTCACGTAGTCGCGCGTCTTTCCGCTCACCCTGTCCGTCACCCGGACCGTGAACCCGGCGTCCGTGAGGGCGGAGATGTGGATCCAGTAGTGGCCGTTCTCGGACCGCCCGTCGAGGATCTTCACGACGACCTGCGGGTTCTGGTTCCAGTCGAACCAGAAGAAGCCGGACTTCAGGGTCAACGATGCAGCCGACGCGGCCCCGTCAGGCCCTTGAACGCCGACCTGGAAGCGGCCGCTCTCGAGGCAGAGAGTCGTGGAATTCGGCTCGCACGACCACGATGCGTAGAAGAACGCGGCGGGCAGGGTCGCGCGGGCTCCGTCCGGGTTCGTCACGGTCACATCCTCGAGCCCGGAAGGGTGGGCGCCGGTGCGGACGCGGATCTCCTGCGGGCTGAAGAAGGTGAACTCCGTGGTCGGCGAGCCCCCGACGGAGACGGCCGAATCCGGGCGGAATCCGTCTCCCGAGAGAAGTACGAGCGTTCCACCGTCCGTCGAGCCGCTGGCGGGAGAGATCGCGTCGAGGCGAAGAGGAGCAGACAGGTCGCGGACGAAGAGGCCCGAAACCCCGCGTCCCCGGGTCGTGACCGCGAAGAGCATCGGCGCGCCGCGAGCGTCGAGGAGAAGCTGGTCGACCCCTGCGGCCGGGAGGCCTTCGCTGACGGACTCCCACGTCGTCCCGCCGTCGCTGGTCTCGTAGACCCCACCAGGGACGCGGACGACCCTTCCGTCCCCGTAGTTCAGGTCGATCGTCAACGCCGAAAGGAAGAGCTTTCCCGTCGAAGGCTCCAGGGCAAGACCGGTCGCCGCGGGGCGAAGCCTCGTCTCCTCCCAGGGCAGATGGTCCGTCGGCAGGTTGCCGCTGACGTCCGCCCACGAAGCGCCGTCGTCGAGGCTCCGGTAGACGCCGGCACCCCGCACCGCGGTGTAGACCGCTCCGGTTCGCGTGTCGATGGCGATTCCCGTCACGACCCCGAAGCCTTCGCCATAGCGGAACTCCCGTGCTGGCAAGGGGAGCTTCGACCACTCGCCGCTCCCACGCTTCCGATACAACGCGTCGCCGCCGGCCCAGACGGTAGCGGGATCACGTGGATCGAAGAGCACGAACTGGATCGGTATCGGTCGAGGTCCGATTCGCGGGATCCCCTCGGACGAAACCGTGACGCCTCCGTCGCGGCTCCGGTAGAGGGCGGTGTCGAATGGGTCGACCGTCTCAGCCAGGGCGCGGCGCACGCTGGGCGTGTGGTCCCCCGCGATCGACAGGTAGAGGTCTTTCGGGTCGACCGGGCTCACGGCGAGAGCCTGCGGCCCGATGAAGCGGCTCGGACCGGCGGGCGCCCACGTGGAGCCGCCGTCCGCGCTCCTGAAGAGCGGCTCGCCTGGATAGCCGCCGAGAATGCCGTAGACGGTGCCAGATCCGCGGGGATCGGCCGCGACGACGGTGAACGACGCGCACCCGGAATCGGCGGCCCCGGGCGTCGCCGCTCGCCACGCCGCTCCGCCGTCCCCCGACCGGAGGAGATCTGGCGGCGTCGCGAGAAAGAGGGCTCCGGGGCCGGACGGGTCGAGCGCCAGCGAGATCACCGGCTTTGAGGCAAGGACTCCGAGCGATCGCCACGTCGAGCCCTCGTCGTCGCTCCGGAGGGCGCCGCTTGCGGGCGTTCCCGCATACACGGTCCTGCCGTCGCCAACGGGGACGAGACGCGAGACACCAAGAGGCCAGCATCCCGCCGGCGGAACGACGCGAAGGGCCGACCACGTCGTTCCCCGGTCCGAGCTTCGCCAGACCCTTCCGCCGTCATCGGTTGCGAAGACCGCCGACGTCAGGGCGTCGACCGAGAGCCGTCGGATGCGTTCGTGCGTCCCGACGATCTCTCCTGTCGCCGCCCAGTGCGCGCCTCGGTCCAACGAGAGGTAGACCGCTCCTCCAGCCAGCCCTGCATAGATGCGCGAGGGCGCATTCGGATCCACCGCGACCGACCAGGGTTCGATGATGAATGGGGAGGTGGGAAAGCCGGTGTTGGCCAGCTCCCAGTGCGCTCCACCGTCGAAGGACCTCACCACTCCCGATGCCATCACGACGGCATAGAGGTTGGACGGTGTCGAAGGGTCGATGGCCAGGGAGAAGGCGTTCAGGTACACGCGCCCGCCAACGTCGATCGGGACGAGCTCCCAGCTCACGCCCTCGTCGAGGCTCCGGTAGAGCTCCTGGCCGGCCAGGCTCCAGACGGTCCCGGTCTGGGAGCCGCTCACGATGAACTCCTCGACGCTCGCCTTGAAGCCGTACCACGTTGGCGGCAGCGCGGAAAGGTGGGACCAGGTCGCCCCGTCGTCCAGGCTCCTGTAAAGCTCTTCGCCGCTTGCCGCGAGAAGGGTTCCCGAGCCGGGGAGGACCGCGAGGGCCGCGACCGGGGAGACGTCGAGCGGCAGCCGGGACCAGGACCCGCCCCCGTCCGCGCTGCGGAAGAGGCCGCTGGCTTCGGCGTAGACCACGCCGGGCCGCTCCCGGTCGGCGGCGAGGATCCTCACGTCTCCCCCCGGCGGTCCCGAAGCCCGGAAGCCTGCCGCAGGGAGCGGGGCCGCGGACACGAGCAGGAGAGAAAAGGACAATGACAGACGAACCGGAATCCTCATCAGGTCCTCCGCGGGAAGTCCTGCAAGGAGTGTCCTGCGGGGCACTGAACTCACGCGGCTTCCTTCGACGGTCGGGGAACGTACGGGGCCGACCATAGAATCCTCATTATTCCGACCCGCTCCGCCCGATTCAGGAGGTCCCACAATGGCCCGATCCCCGCTCCTCGCCTCCGCAGCTGCCTTCGCAAGCCTCTCGCTCGCGGCTCCGGCACCGCCCGCCGCGGGAGCGACCGTGCCGGCCGGCGCACAGTCCCCGTTCTCCGTCGTCGAGGCGACGATTCCCCAGATGCGCGCGGCCATGGAACAGGGGCACGTGACGTCGCGCGAGCTCGTCAGCCAGTCGCTGATGCGGATCGCGACGTACGAAGAGACGCTGAACGCCGTCATCGCCGTGAACCCGGGGGCGCTGGCCGAAGCCGACGCGCGCGACCGCGAGCGGCGCGAGGGGAAGGTGCGCGGGCCCCTCCACGGGATCCCGATCGCGCTCAAGGACAACATCCACACCACCGACATGCCGACGACCGGCGGGGCGCTGGCGTTCGAGGGTTTCGTCCCGCCGTACGAGGCCACGCTGACCCGCAACCTGCGCGACGCGGGCGCCATCATCATCGCGAAGACCGTGATGACCGAGCTCGCGAACTGGATCGCCGGATCCCCGACCCCGATGCCGACGAACTACAGCGCCGTGGGTGGCTACGGACGGAACCCGTACGACCCGCGCCGGGATCCGCGCGATGCCACCGCGGATGGCCGGCCGGCGCTGGCCACGGGCGGCTCGAGCTCGGGCATCGGCACGGCGGCGAGCTTCTGGGCCGCAAACGTCGGTACCGAGACGTCCGGGTCGATCCTCAGCCCGGCGAACCAGAACATGCTCGTCGGTATCAAGCCGACCGTCGGGCGGATCAGCCGCCGGGGGATCATCCCGATCACGGCCGACCAGGACACGGCCGGGCCGATGGCGCGGACGGTGACCGACGCGGCGATCCTCCTGGGCGTGCTCGAGGGCGCGGCGCCCGATCCCGACGACGCGGCCACCCGGACGTGTACGCCCCCGCCGGGCCGGGACTACACGAAATTCCTGAACCCGAACGGGCTGAAGGGTGCCCGCATCGGGATCCCGCGCGCGTACTTCTACAACGAAGCCAGGGTCCCGGGGCGCGAGAAGCCCTCGGGCGGCCTGAACAAGGAGACGGCCGCCCTGATGGAAGAGGCGATCGCCGTCCTCAAGGCCCAGGGCGCGATCGTCGTCGACCCGGCGGACATACCGAGCGTTCTGGAGACCGACCCCGCGAAGAGCTTCCTGGCCTGGAGCACGTGCTCGGGGGCGGACAACGCCAAGGGGAGGGACGCCGCCTGCTCGGTGGTGTTCAAGTACGGGATGAAGCGCGACTTCAACGCGTGGCTCGAGACCCTGGGCCCGGCGGCACCGGTGAAGAGTCTGACCGGGCTCCGGCTCTGGAACCTCGAGCACACGCGCGCCAATTCGCTCCGGTACGGCCAGTCGAACCTCGACATCTCGGACGAGATGGACCTCGCCGCTGACAAGAGCCGGTACGAAGCGGACCGCGCCCGGGACCTGGCGCTTGCGGGAACCAACGGCATCGAGGCGGTCATGAAGGCGCAGCACCTCGACGCCCTCCTCTTCCCGGGCGGCAGTGGCGCATCGATCGCGGCGAGGCCGGGCTACCCGACAATCATCGTGCCGATCGGGTTCGTGCCGAACGCGCCGCAGGCCTCGCCGTTCCCGGCCGGTTTCGACGCCAGGCCCGCGCCGTACGGCGCGAGCTTCACCGGCCTGGGCTGCAGCGAGCCCCGCCTGATCGAGATCGCCTACGCGTTCGAGCAGGCCACGAAGAGGCGCGTGGCGCCGCAGCTCGGACGGTAGCGCACCGGAACTTCCACCCGCCGGGCTCGTATTCTGTCTGGTGTCGCCTTCCGTGCCGAGAATCCGTCCGGCCCTCGCCGTCCTGTTGCTCGTCTGCGGACCCCTGGCGTCCGGGGCGGAGCCGGGTCTTCCTCCGTCGGTTGCCGTGCCGCGAACCACCGGTCCGATGACCGTGGACGGCGATCTCGGGGACCCGGGTTGGAAGGGGGCCGCGGTCATCGACACGTTCTGGGAAACCAATCCGGGCAACAACGTGCCGCCGAAGGTGAAGACGACGGCCTGGGTGACGTACGACGACCGGTACTTCTACATCGCGGTGAAGTGCGACGACCCGGAGCCGCGGAAGATCCGGGCCCCGTACGTGGACCGGGACAACGTCATCGGTACCGACGACAACGTCGCGATCCTGCTCGACACCCGGAACGACCGGCGGTCGGCCGTGGAGCTGCGGGTGAACCCGCGCGGGATCCAGGGCGACGCCATGTTCAACGACGCGAACGGGAACGAGGACTTCTCCCCGGACTTCTTCTACGACACGGCCGCCCGCGTGACGGCCGAGGGGTGGCAGGCCGAGCTCCGGATCCCGTTCTCGTCGCTCCGGTACCCGAAGGCGGACCCGCAGACGTGGGGAATCCTCGTCTGGCGGAACTACCCGCGCGAATACCGGTACGCCATTCATTCGAGCCCGATCCCGCGCGGCGGGAATTGCCTCGTCTGCCGGTCCCGGGAGATGACCGGGATCACCGGACTTCCCTCGGCTTCCCACCTCGTCGCGGCCCCTTTCGTCACGGCGAAGGAGTCGGGCGTGCCCCGCGACCCGGCCGACCCGTCGGCAGGGTTCGTGAACGAGCCCGCGGAGCTCGATGCCGGGGTCGACGTGAAGTGGACGCCGAGCGCAAGCCTCGCGATCGACGGGACGGTCAACCCCGACTTCTCCCAGGTCGAAGCCGACGTCGCGCAGCTCTCCGTGAACACGCGATTCGCTCTCTTCTATCCCGAGAAGAGGCCGTTCTTTCTGGAGAGCGTGGATCTCCTCGACACGCCCATCCAGGCGGTCTACACCCGCACGATCACGTCTCCGCGCTGGGGTGCCCGCGCGACGGGAAAGGCCGGCTCCACGGCCTTCACGGCCCTCGTCACGGAAGATCGCGGGGGCGGTCTCGTGATCGTGCCGGGGCCCAGCGGGAGCGATTTCGCGCCCCAGGACTTCGGCTCGTACGCGGCCGTCGCGCGCGTTCGCCACGACCTCGGGGGCTCCTTCGCCGGGTTCCTCGTCACGGACCGCGAGGTGGACGGCGGCGGATACAACCGCGTCCTCGGGCCGGACTTCCAGTGGCGGATGGGCGCGGCCGACCTGCTGACCGGGCAGGCGCTCGTCAGCTTCACCGAGACTCCGAACCGGCCCGACCTCTCGCCGGACTGGGACGGACGGAGTTTCTCGTCGCGGGCGTTCAAGCTGAACTACCAGCACAGCACCGAAACGCTGGAATGGGGGGTCCTCTACCGGGACTATGGCGACGGGTTCCGCGCCGACGTCGGGTACGTGCCGCAGGTGGGGTTTCGGGAAGGCCAGGCGGGCGGGGGGTACACGTTCTATCCGACGGGGTTCTTCAGCAACGTCCGGCCCTACGTGCAGGCCCAGTACCAGATCGACACGGCGGGGGCCCTGCTGACGCGCCGGAATTTCGTGGGGGTCCTCCTGCAGGGCCGCTACAACTTCGCGGGGGAGGTCGACCTGACCAGCGAAGCCGTCCGGGTGCAGGGAAGGCTTCTCCCGAAGCAGCAGCTCGTCTACTTCGCCCAGATCGACCCGTCGCGCCGGCTTTCGCGGATCGGGATCACCGGCTTCCTGGGCGAGGAGATCGACTACGCCAACGCCCGCGTCGGGAACGGAGGCCTGTTCGGCCTCAACGCCACCGTGCGGCCGACGGATCACCTCGAGCTGGCGGCGATCACGGACCTCCAGTGGCTGAATGTGACGAACGAGGCGGGGCTGCGAGGCCGGCTCTTCACGGCCTTCGTCGGCCGGCTGAAGGCGACGTACAACTTCGACGCGAGGACGTCCCTGCGCGTCATCGGGCAGTGGGTGGGCACCGACCGCAACCCGGAGCTCTACACCTTCCCCGTGCCGGAGACGGACGGGGTCTTCACCGGATCCGCCCTCTTCGCGTACAGGCTGAACTGGCAGACGGTCTTCTTCCTGGGCTACGACGACAACCGCGCGCTCGACGGCTCGCAGGTCCTCCAGCCCCAGGGGCGGCAGGTCTTCCTGAAGGTCTCGTACGCGTTCCAGATGTGAGGGGCAGACTGACGCTCCCGGGGGTCGCTATATCATCCCGCGGCCTGCGAAACGCGGACACGAGATGGTCTTCAGCTCCCACGTCTTCCTCTTCTTCTTCCTGCCGGTCGTCCTGGCCTGCAACTACCTCCTCCCGTTCCGGTCGCTCTCTGCCGTCCTGACGGTCCTGAGCTACCTGTTCTACGGGTGGTCGAATCCCGTCTGGGTCCTCCTGATGCTGGCGAGCTCGTATATCGACTACTTCTGCGGGCTCGGCCTGGTCCGTTTCGGGGGGCACTCCCTCTCCGGCGCCGACCTTCCCTTCCTGCCGAAGGGGCAGCCGCGCAATCGCTGGCAGCGGCTCTGCCTCGTCACGTCCCTGGTCTCCAACATCGGAATCCTGGCGTTCTTCAAGTACTACGACTTCGGGGTCACCAACCTGGAAGCGGCCGCCGGCGCGCTGGGCCTGGGCCCGATCGGGCTGCCGGTGCTCAACGTCGCCCTCCCGGTCGGAGTCTCCTTCTACACGTTCCAGTCCATGAGCTACGCGATCGACGTCTACCGCGGCGCCGCGCGGCCGCTGAAGAACCCGATCGACTTCCAGCTCTTCGTCGCGCTCTTTCCCCAGCTGATCGCCGGGCCGATCGTCCGCTACCAGACGGTCGCCGAGCAGATCCGGCATCGGTCGTTCAACGTCGACAGGTTCGCCCGCGGGGTCGCGTTCTTCTCTCTCGGCCTGGGGAAGAAGATCCTCCTGGCGAACCCGATGGGGCACGTGGCCGACGCGGCCTTCAACGCCGGGAGCCTCGTCTGGTACGACGCCTGGTACGGCGTCGTCGCCTACGCCTTCCAGATCTACTTCGACTTCTCGGGCTATTCCGACATGGCGGTGGGCCTCGGGCTGATGCTCGGCTTCGCCTTCATGAAGAACTTCGACGACCCTTACCTGGCCGAGAGCATCACCGACTTCTGGCGGCGCTGGCACATCTCCCTGTCCACCTGGCTTCGCGATTACCTCTACGTCCCGCTCGGCGGAAACCGGTCCGGCGAGGCCCGGACCTACATGAATCTCCTCACCGTCATGCTCGTCGGCGGGCTCTGGCACGGCGCCTCGTGGAACTTCGTCATCTGGGGTGCGATGCAGGGCCTGCTCCTCGCCGCGGAACGGCTCATGGACAAGGACAGTCCCTATCGAAAGCTGCCGGCGCCGCTCAGGATCGCCGTCACGTTCGGCGTGACGTGCCTCGCGTGGGTCTTCTTTAGGGCCGAGACCCTACCCCAGGCCGTCAGCTACTTCCGCTCCCTCGTGGGCATGGCCGAGGTCCCCGCGGGGGCGCTGGCCGTGGCGGCGACGATCTACACGCCCTACCACGTGACGATGACGCTTCTCTGCGCGCTCGTCGTCTGGACGCTCCCCCAGGTCTGGGACTTCACGCGCCGCCTGACCCCCCTGAAGGCCGTCGCCTGCCTCGCCGTCTTTCTCCTCAGCGTCATGATCATGTGGACCCAGACGAGCAATCCGTTTCTCTACTACCAGTTCTGAGGAGCGGGCGGAAGCGAGATGGCGAAAAGGCACGCATCCTTCTCGGAAAACGAGAGCCTCGAGGACCTTCTGGGGACCCGGGTCGAGAGGCCGACGGCGTGGCTCCTCGTCGGTCCGTTTCTCCTGATCCTCTTCGCGGTGCCGCTCCTCCACCTGGGCGGGCTCGGCAGGAGCGCCGGTCCGCGGGACACCGGCGCCGCGAAGGCGGCGCCGCGAAGCGGGGCGGCTCTCGGCTCCCGGATCCTCGCCTCGATCCCGTCGGCCGAGACGCTCCGGTCGTGGGAAACCCGGCTGGAAAATGCCAGCGGATTGCGGAGCTTCGTCCAGAGGAACACCCAGACGTTCCTGACGGGTGTCCTCGGCGCCGGAAACAGCAAGGTCTTCGTCGGCGACGGCGGCTGGCTCTACTACCAGCCCGGCCTCGATTTCGTCACGGGGCCCGCGATCACCGACCCCGACGCGCTCCGGCGCCGGAGAAAGAAGATGGTCGACAAGAGCCTCGAGGCGGACCCGAGCCCGGACCCGGGGCCGGCGCTCCTGCAGCTTCGCTCCGACCTCGCGGCACGCGGCATCGAGCTCGTCCTCTTCCCGGTCCCCGACAAGGTCTCGATGGAGCCGGGGCACCTCGGCCGTCGATTCGAAGGGTCGCCGCCCGGCTTCCGTCCCTCGAACCGCGGCATGGAGAGCTTCGTCGCCGGACTTCGCCGCCAGGGGATCGAGGTCTTCGCGCTCGATCCGGCGTCCGTCCCCGAGCCGGGCCAGCGGTACCTGCGGGCCGACACCCACTGGACGCCGCCGCTGATGGAGCGGGCCGCCGCCGACCTCGCGACGCTGATCCGCACGAAGGTCTCCCTGCCGGCCCCCGCGTCGCCCTCGCCGTGGAAGGTCGAACGGGAGCTCCGGTCGAACGGGGGCGACCTCCTCGGGATGCTCCGCCTGCCGGAGGATCAGAAGGTCTTTGCGCCCCAGGACGTCGTCACGCACCGGGTCACGACTGCGGCGGACGGACGTCCCTGGAGCGCGTCGATCGGATCCGAGGTCGTCCTCCTCGGGGACAGCTTCACGAACATCTACTCGGACAGCTCTCTCGGCTGGGGCGCGAGCGCCGGTTTCGCCGAGCACCTCTCCCTCGCACTGGGCCTTCCCATCGACGTCGTGGCGATCAACGGTGGGGGCGCGGACGCGGCCCGGGCCGAGATCGCGGGCCCCGGCGGCCGCGAACGGCTCGAGCGGGCCCGGGTCGTCGTCTACGAGTTCGCCGACCGGGACCTGACGACCGAGAACTGGAAGGTCATCCCGATTCCGCCGGCCCCGGTCCGGAAAGCGCCCGTCGCGGAAAGCGCCCCGCCCGCTGCCGGGAATCCGGGCGAGCCGGAGCGGCCTGCCGCGCCCGCGGCTCCGGCCGGCCCGCAGGCCGGGGCACGCCCCACCGCGGTACCGACCGCCTCCGTCCGCCCGACCGCGGTCCCGGCCGAGCCGATCGTCCTCCGGGCGCGCGTGCTTCAGATCTCCCCCGTGCCCGCCCCCTACAGCGCCCCGTACGCCGATTGCCTCTCGACCGTCCGCCTCGAGGTGCTCGGCGTGGAGTCGGGCCGCTGGTCCGACCGCTACGCGATCGTCGTCTTCCTCGCGATGAAGGAGAACGAGTGGCTCCCCCCCGCGAGCTTCACCCCGGAGACGCTCCTCAAGGTCCGGCTCGTCCCGTTCCGGGAGGCGGGCCCCGAGATCCGGTCGATCCGCCGCGTCGACGACCTCGACGACCTGGAGCGGATCCCCTACTACGCCGTCAAATGGGAGATCGAATGACTCGCAGGATCGCCCTTCCGCTCGGACTCCACCTCGCCCTGCTCTTTGCCCTCTCGTCCGCCCCGGCGCTCTCCGGCCCGGCGCCCGCCCCGCCGGCCTCGCGCTCGACCAGGCCGGCGAAGAGCCTGTCCGATCCGGCCCGCGAGCGCGAGAAGAGCATCCTCGACGCGAAGAACGTCGTTCTCGGCCAGCTCGCCGCGTCGGGAGCCGGATCGTGGGACGAGTGGAACGCCTCCGTCGAGCCGTTCCGCGTGGCCCTCCGGGAGAGGATCGCCGCGGCCACGCCGAACAACCCCCAGGCGAAAGGGCCGTCGGAGGCCCGGTACGAGGTCCTGGAATCTCTCGGGAATCCCCCGGTTCGAGGCCTGGCCGTCCAACTACCTCCGGTACCTCACGAACGCGCCTCTCTCGACGTCCGAGTTCATCTCGATGACGTGCTTCGTCTCCTCGATCGACGCGATCTCGCGATGGCTGGCGTCGCACGGCATCGACCTGATCTTCGTTCCGGTGCCGAAGATGACGGAGGTCTACCCCGAACACTTCATCGCAGCCACGCCCGCCGATCGAATCGTCGCGCCCCAGATGCGCCGCGCGATTCACGACCTCCTGGACCGGGGAGTCGAGGTGGTCGACCTGCTGCCGCCCTTCCTCGAGGCGAGGAAGAAGGCCGGCCCGTCGCTCTACCAGTTCGCCGATCCGCACTGGGCGTGGGAGGGGCAGAGGATTGCCCTCGAAGAGATCGTCAAGCGGCTGCGGCGGTATCCCGTCGTCCGGAAGGCCCAGGCCGGCCCGCACCTCTACCGTTCCTTTGTCGAGCGGCGGGATCTCGCGGCCGTCTCAGCGACGCTGGGGGCCCTCAACCCGGAGCAGGCGACGAGGGTGAAGCCACTCCTCACGTACGACGTCGAGCTCGTCCTGCCGGTCGGCAACGCCCCGCTCACGTCCGAGACCTCGCCCATCGCGCTGGCTGGAGACAGCTTCAACAACGGCCTCGAGGCGAACCTCTCCCAGCGCCTCAACCTTCCGATCCGCGACCTCCACGCCTCCGGAGGGTCCCTCGCTCCGTTCAAGGACCTGCTGCGGGACCCGGAATCGATGAAGTCGATGAAGGTCCTGATCTATCTCGTCTCGACGCCGGGGATCTGGGAGTTTCCTTCGAAGCTCCCTGGAGAGATCGGAACGTTCGCGGAGGCGCCTGCCGGGAAGTGACGCGGACGCCGGGGCGGAGGGGCGCGACCCAGGCCTACTTCTTCGGGGCTTGCCAGCTCGCCAGCGTCTTCTCCAGCCCCTCGGTGTACTCCTTCGGCGGGCCCCCCTTCTTCGAGAGCTCGATCGCCTTTTCCATGAGGGGAATCGCTTCGGCGGTCTTCCCAGCGTCGTGGAGGAGGAGGGCCTTCAGCTCGTAGTTCCAGAAGCTCTGGCGGATGGCGATCGAACGGTCGAGCCAGACGATCGCCTCGTCGAGGCGCCTGTGGTCCTGGCGGGCCCACCGGGCCGCCTGGAGCGGCGTCTGCCAGTCGTCCGGCTTCGCCTCGGCGAGCGCCTTGTCGACGCCGGCCCAGACGAGGCGCGACACCTCGACCTCCACGGGGAACGAGAAGCGGAGCTTCTCCCAGGCCCAGTCGACCCGGGCGGAGGTGGCGCCCGTCGGGACGATCCCGAAGGTCATCCACTCCGTCGCCTCGCCCGCGGCGGGCCTCACGTCGAACCTCAGCTGGTCTTCCTTCGGGTCGGCAAAGTAGGCGCCCCACTGCTGCGCCTTCCTGTTCAGGACGAGCGTCCAGCTCTCCTTCCCCGGAATTGCGAAGAGCGCGTAGGTCCCGGCCGGCACGTCGTGTCCCGCCACCTTGACCGCGTCCGAGAAGGAGATCGTCGTCGCGTCGTTGGCGCCGAGGCGCCAGAGGGAGCCGTGCGGGACGAGCTCTCCCCAGATCCGGCGCCCTTTCACGCCGGGCTGGTGGTAGCTGATGGCGACGGTCGTGATCCCGATCGTTCCGGAGACGGTCGCGGCGGGGCTCGGCTGGGGGAGACGGACGTCGGCCGCGAGCGGGGTCGCCGCCGAGAGGAGCAGGAGAGCGGCGGAGAGAGCGGTCTTTCGCATGCGGCGATTCTCCATCGGCGCCCTATCACGTCTTCCCGCTCCCCGGCGAGTCCGGAGCCGCGGGAAGCTGTAGCGCCCTCCCGGACGCCGCGACGGGCCTTTCCGCACATCGGTTCGGGTGCTAGCTCTTACTCCTGAGTCGGTGCGGTCCGGCCGCGAACGCCTCGCGACCGCTCTTCCTCGGCAAGCAGCCCTTCGAGCTCGGGCACGAGGTCGCTCTGCCCGAGCGCCTCTTCCAGTTCGGCGAGGAGCGAGCGGACGTGGGCGAGGTCGAGCGTGCGGCGCCGGCGGCGCAGGATCGACCTCACGTCCTCGACGTCCTTCGGGCGGCCGGAGAGGACCTTCAGAACGACCAGGTCCTCGACGCGAATCACCGGCACGGTGCCGTCCCCGATGTCGACGGCGACCGCACGGTCGATGCAGTCGTTCTCGAGGCCGGAGGCTCCGAGAACGACGTCGAGGCCGAGGCCGGTCGGTTCATGAAGGAAGGGGAGGACGGCCGTCCGCTCGACGAAGTCGTCGAGGTCGGAAACGCGGAGGGTCAGTCCGGCGGAGACGAGGGCCGCGGCCAGGGCGCGAGGGTTTCCGTCTGCCGGAACGACCGTCACGTCGACGTCGCCGGTCGTCCGGGGAAACCCGTGGGCGACGACGGCCTGGGCGCCGAACAGGAACCAGCGGTCGCCGCGCCGGCGGAAGACCTCGCGAACGAGCGCGAGGAGCCGGGCGGCGTCAGACGTGAGAGGCACGGCGCAGCAGGGCGCTGAGGCGCTGGTGGGCTTCGAGGTCGGCGGCCCTGAGGTCGTCGGCCGCGGGATCGGACCCGACGGAGCGCGCGAACCGGCGGAGCTCGTCGGCCATTCGCAGGCTCTCGGCAGGGCCGAGCCTGTCGAGCCGCTCGGCGAGGGCGGCCTCCTTCGACTCCCTCACCGCCGCCCAGTCGCGCGCCATGTACTCGCGGAGACCGTCGGCGAGGGCCACGGTCACATCCCCAGCATCACCCGGGCCATCTTCGACATCATCCCGGGGTTCCAGGGCGGATCCCAGACGAGCTCGACCTTCGCTTCGGAGACGCCGTCGACCGAATTCACGGCGCGCTCCACCTCACCGGGGAGCGTGCCGGCGACGGGACAGGCGGGGGCGGTGAGGGTCATCGTCACCTGGACCGCGCCGTCGCCAGCGACGTTGACGGAATAGATGAGGCCGAGGTCGTGGATGTTGACCGGGATCTCGGGGTCGTAGATCTTCTTCAGCACGGCGATGACCTTCTGCTCGAGGTCGGCGCCGGGAGCGGCGGGCATAGGTTCTGGCATCGCGACGGACATGGCGTTACTCCGTGGAGGCCGCGGCGCCGCCCCCGGCGAGGGCCGAGTGGAGCGTGTGCCAGGCGAGCGTCGCGCACTTGACGCGGACGGGGAATTCGCGGACGCCGGAAAAGACGGCGAGCTTTCCGAAGCTCTTCGCGTCGGTCTTCACGTCGGGCGGTCCGGTCAGGAGGTCGTGGAAACGGGTGAAGAGCGCCTCGGCCTCTTCCGTGGTCTTTCCCTTGACGGCCTCGGTCATGAGCGAGGCCGACGCCTTCGAGATGGCGCACCCCTTCCCCTGGAAGCCGATCTCGCGGATGACGCCGCCGTCGACGACGACGTAGAGCGTCAGCTGGTCGCCGCAGAGGGGGTTGTGGCCGATGCCGGAGTGGGTCGCCCCTTCGAGAGCCCGGAAGTTCCGGGGCGACTTGTTGTGGTCGAGGATGACCTCCTGGTAGAGGTCGGTCAGGGCCGTCATGCGCCGAAAACCTCGAGGACCTTCCGGAGGCCGGCCGCGAGCGCGTCGACCTCCTCGCGCGTGTTGTAGAGGCCGAAGGAGGCCCGTGCCGTAGCGGGGAGGTCGTATCGGGTCATCACCGGCTGCGCGCAGTGGTGGCCCGTCCGGATGCAGATCCCTTCCTGGTCGAGGATCGTCCCGACGTCGTGCGGGTGGATGTCTCCGAGAACGAAGGAGACGACGCTCGCCTTCTCCCTGGCGGTTCCGATGATCCGGAGCCCGGGGATCTCGGAGAGGCGCGCGGTGGCGTAGGAGAGGAGGTCCTTCTCGTGCGCGGCGATCCGCGGCAGGCCCAGCCCCGTGACGTAGTCGAGGGCCGTGCCCAGGGCGACGGCGCCGGCGAGGTTGCCCGTTCCCGCCTCGAACTTCGCCGGGAGCTCGGCGTACGTCGTCTTCTCGAACGAGACGGAGGCGATCATGTCGCCGCCCCCCTGGTACGGGGGCATCTTCGAGAGCCACGACTCCTTGCCGTAGAGGACGCCGATGCCGGTCGGGCCGTAGACCTTGTGGCCGGAGAAGGCGAGGAAGTCGCAGTCGAGGGCCGCCACGTCGACGCCGAGGTGCGGGATCGACTGCGCCCCGTCGAGAAGGACCGGGACGCCCTTTCCGTGGGCGTAGCCGATGAGGGCCTTCACCGGGTTGATCGTGCCGAGGGCGTTGGAGACGTGGACGACGCCGACGAGCTTCGTCCGCTCCGTCAGGAGCCGGCCGAGGTCGTCCAGGATCAGGTCGCCCCGGTCGTCGAGCGGGATGACGCGGAGCTTCGCGCCGGTCCGCTCGCAGAGGAGCTGCCACGGGACGATGTTGGAGTGGTGCTCCATCCCCGTGATCAGGATCTCGTCGCCCGCCTTCACGAACGCCTGGCCGAAGCTCGTGGCGAGGAGGTTGATCGACTCGGTCGTCCCGCGCGTGAAGACGATCTCGCGCGTCGAGCGGGCGTTCACGAATCGCCGCACGGTTTCGCGGGCGCCTTCGTAGGCCGCCGTCGCCTCCTCGGAGAGGCGGTAGGTGGAGCGGTGGATGTTCGCGTTCTGCTCGCGGTAGAAGCGGTCGGAGGCGCGGATCACGGCCTCGGGCTTCTGCGTCGTGTTCGCGCTGTCGAGGTAGACGAGGGGGTGCCCGTGCGCGGTGCGCGCGAGAAGGGGGAAGTCGCGCCTCACGGCGGCGACGTCGAGGGCCGTCCCGGCCGGAGCGGCCGTCGATTTCATCGGGCCTCCGAGGCGTTCCCGGCGAGCCAGCCGAGGACGCGGTCCGTGAGGTGCGCCTTCAGCGGTGCCACCGGGACGCGGTCGACGATCTCGCTCGCGAAGGCGAGCGTCAGGACGCTCCGGGCCTGGCTCTCGGAAAGGGCGCGGGAGCGGAGGTAGAAGAGGGCGTCGGCGTCGAGCCGTCCCGTCGCCGAGCCGTGCGTGCACTTGACGTCGTTGTTGTAGATCTCCAGCTGCGGCTTGGCGTCGATGCGGGCCGTGTCGGAGAGGAGGAGATTGCGGTTCTTCTGGTGGGCGTCGGTGAAGGCGCCCGCGGGGCGGACGATCACCTTGCCGTCGAAGGCGCCCCGCGCGCTCCCGTCGAGGATTCCCTTGTAGTACTGCTGGCTCCCGCAGTGCGGCCGGGCGTGGTCGACGAGCGTGTGGTTGTCGACGTGCTGCTCGCCGCGCGCCAGGAAGAGCCCGTCGAGCGTCGCTCCGGCACCGTCGCCGTGGAGCCGGACCGTCAGCTCGTTCCTCACGAGCCGGCCGCCGACCGACAGGACGTGGCTGAAGAGCTGCGCGCCGGGGCCGAGGTGAGCCTCGGTCGTCCCGACGTGGTACGCCTCGACCGACTCTTCCTGGAGCGTCGTGTGGTCGAGGTGGGCGTGCGCGCCGAGGACGATCTCCGTCACCGGGTTCACGAACGCCTCGCCGGTGCCGCAGTACGCCTCGACGACCGTCGCCTGCGCGTTCTCGCCGAGCGAGAGGACGACGCGGGGGTGCGACGCGACCGGCCCGGCGCTCCCGTCGGCGACGTGGACGACGAGGAGCGGCTCGGCGAGGACGACGCCGTCGGGGACGTGGACGAAGGCGCCGTCGAGGAGAAACGCCGCATTCATCGCGACGAAGGGGTGCGTCAGGTGTCCGCGAAGGAGGCCGAGGCGCCTCTCCAGCAGGTCGGGAGGGGCGGCGAAGAGGCGCGAGAGGGCGTCGAAGCGAACCCCGGCCGGGAGGCCGTCGAAGCGCGAGAGCTCGGTGTCGAGGCGGCCGTTCACGAAGACGAGCTGGTGGTGCGACCGCCCCGCGACGCCGATCGGCCCGAGAGACGCGAGGGCGGACCGGGCGCTGGCGGTCCTGCCGGCAGGCGCTCCGCCCGCGTCGGCCATCGCCGGGAGCTGGCGCGAGAGCGCTGCGACGCTCGTGTAGCGCCATTCCTCGTCGGAGGGGCGGGGGAGACCGAGCTTGGCGAAAGCCTCGGCGCCGGCGCGCCGCAGGTTCTGGACGAAGAGCGGGCTCGTCGCCGCCTCCCGCGCGCCGAAGGCTCGGGCGCGCTCCAGGGCGCTGACGGTCCCTTCCGAGAGGGCCGACGCCAGGGTCGTGGCGGGGGCCGAGGCGCTCAAGACGCCGTCCCGGCCCCGACCGCGGCTTCCTCCTCCAGCCAGCCGTAGCCCTTCTCCTCGAGGAGGAGCGCGAGCGACTTGTCGCCCGAGCGGACGATCCGGCCGCCGGAGAGGACGTGGATGACGTCGGGGGTGATGTAGTTGAGGAGCCGCTGGTAGTGGGTGATGAGGAGCATCGCCCGCTCGGGGGAGCGCAGGGAGTTCACGCCCGAGGCGACGACGCGCAGGGCGTCGATGTCGAGGCCGGAGTCGGTCTCGTCGAGGATGGCGAGCGTCGGGTCGAGGACCGCCATCTGGAAGATCTCGTTCCGCTTCTTCTCGCCGCCCGAGAAGCCCTCGTTCACGTTCCTCGAGAGGAGCGCGTCCTCCATCTCGACGAGGGCGGCCTTCTCCTCGACGAGGGAGAGGAAGTCCATCGCGTCGACCTCGGGGAGGCCGCGGTGCTTCCTCACGGCGTTCAGCGCCATCCGGAGGAAGTAGGTGTTCGCCACGCCCGGGATCTCGACCGGGTACTGGAACGAGAGGAAGACCCCTTCGCGGGCCCTCATCTCCGGCGGCATCGAGAGGAGGTCCTTCCCCTTGTAGAGGACGGTGCCGTCGGTCACCTCGTAGCCTTCGCGGCCGGAGAGGACGTGGGCCAGCGTGCTCTTGCCCGAGCCGTTGGGGCCCATGATGGCGTGCACCTCGCCCGCGTTCACGGTCAGGTCGACCCCCTTGAGGATCTCCGTCCCGTCCTCGGCGATGCGGGCCTTGAGGCCGCGGATTTCGAGAATCGTCGTCGTCACGTTCAACCCACGCTTCCTTCGAGGCTCACGCCGAGGAGCTTCGTCGCCTCTACGGCGAACTCCATCGGGAGCTCCCTGATGACTCTCCGGGCGAAGCCGTTGACGATGAGCGACACGGCGTCCTCGTTCGTCAGGCCCCGCTGGCGGCAGTAGAAGAGCTGGTCCTCCCCGATCTTCGACGTCGACGCCTCGTGCTCGATCTGGGCGGTCGAGGTCTTCACGTCGAGGTAGGGGAAGGTGTGCGCCCCGCACTTGTCTCCGAGGAGGAGCGAGTCGCACTGGGAGTAGTTGCGGGCGCCGATCGCGGACTTCGCGATCGACACGCCGCCGCGGTAGGTGTTCTGGCCGTGGCCGGCGGAGATTCCCTTGGAGACGATCGTCGAGCGGGTGTTCTTCCCGATGTGGATCATCTTCGTGCCGGTGTCGGCCTGCTGGTAGTTGTTCGCGAGGGCGACCGAGTAGAACTCGCCGACGGAGTCGTCGCCGAGGAGGATGCAGCTCGGGTACTTCCAGGTGATGGACGAGCCGGTCTCCACCTGCGTCCAGGAGATCTTCGACCTCTTCCCGGCGCACTTGCCGCGCTTGGTGACGAAGTTGTAGATGCCGCCCTTGCCGTCCTTGTCGCCGGGGTACCAGTTCTGGACGGTGGAGTACTTGATCTTCGCGTCGTCGAGGGCGACGAGCTCGACGACCGCGGCGTGGAGCTGGTTCGTGTCGCGCTTCGGGGCGGTGCACCCCTCGAGGTAGGAGACCGAGGCCCCTTCCTCGGCGACGATGAGCGTCCGCTCGAACTGGCCGGTGTCGGCCTGGTTGATCCGGAAGTAGGTCGAGAGCTCCATCGGGCAGCGGACTCCCTTCGGCACGAAGCAGAAGGAGCCGTCGGAGAAGACCGCCGAGTTGAGCGTCGCGAAGAAGTTGTCGGTGTAGGGGACGACGCTCCCGAGGTACTTCTTCACGAGGTCGGGGTGCTGGTGCACCGCCTCGGAGAAGGAGCAGAAGATGACGCCGACCTTCGCGAGGCTCTCGCGGAACGTCGTCGCGACGGACACGCTGTCGAAGACGGCGTCGACGGCGACGCCCGCCAGGATCGCCCGCTCCTCGAGCGGGACGCCGAGCTTCTCGTACGTCCGGAGGAGCTCGGGGTCGACGTCCGCGAGGCTCTGCGGGCCGTCCTTCGTCGACTTCGGCGCGGCGTAGTAGCGGATCGCCTGGTAGTCGATGGGCGGGTAGGAGACCTTCGCCCACTTCGGCTCGGTCATCCCGAGCCAGTGGCGGTAGGCCTTCAGGCGCCAGTCGAGGAGCCACTGCGGCTCCTTCTTCTTGGCGGAGATGGCCGCGACGATCTCCTCGTCGAGGCCGGGCCGGAAGACCTCGGACTCGACGTCGGTGACGAACCCGTGCCTGTACTCCTGGTTCGTCAGCTCGGAGAGGATTTCGTTCGAGCTCATGGTGCGGTGCTCCTGGGCAGAGAGTCGACCGACGGGAGGAGCGGGCTGGGGCAGGGCGCCTTGGGTGGAACGGGTCGCGTCATCTCGGCCAGCGTCAGCTTCGAGAGCGCCTGCTGTATGACGTCGTTCACCGCGGCCCAGTTCGGCCTGGCCACGCAGCGGCCCTCGTGCTCGCACGCTCCCGGCATGCTGCACTCGGTGATCGCGAGCGGCCCCTCGAGCGCCTCGATGACGGCCGACACGGGGACTTCCTCGGGCAGCTTCGACAGCGCGTAGCCCCCCTTGGTCCCGCGCTGCGAGACCAGGAGACCCGCCTTCAGCAGGGTCTTCAGGAGCTTGACGACCGTCGGCTGGGGGATTCCCGTCCGCGTCGAGAGCTCGCGTGCGCTGATTCCCAGCGCCGGCTCGCGGGCGAACGTCGTCAGGAGGACGACCCCGTAATCGGTCAGCTTGTTCATCCGGATCATGGCTGTTTCGTCTTCCTGCCCCCGCCCTAATCGAGACGGCGGTTCAATTAGGACTACGACAGTACTGTATTTCCGGATCGCGGGGGTGTCAAGGGAACGGGAGGCGGGAGCGGGAGGCGGAAACCGGGGTTGTACCGGGCCGCGAAGCGAAAAATGCCCCGGCGCCCAAAGGCGCCGGGGCGCGTGGACCGGCCGGGGCCGTTCCGGCTACGCGAGCTTGAAGGAAACGGTGATGGTCATGATGACCTTCACAGGCTTCCCCTTCAGCGTCGCGGGCTTGTACGTCCACTTCCTCACGGCATCGACGGCTGCCGCGGCGAGAGTCGGGTCGGGTGACTCGATCGGTTCGACCTTCGTGACGGTTCCCTTCGCGTCGATCACCGCCGAGAGCTTCACGATGCCCTGGATTCCGTTCTTCCGTGCCTCCTCGGGGTAGGTCGGCTGAGAGCGGGAGATCTGAACGGGTTCCTTCACGTCGCCGCCGACTTTCAGGACATCGCTTTCGTCGACGGCGACGCTGGCCTTGGCCGGGGCCGTCTTGGCGGCCGGAGGCTGGGAATCAGCCCCGAAAGGAAAGGCCGCTGCTCCCGCGGCTCCGACGACGAGAAGAGCTGCTGCGGCGACGGCCGTTGCGAGAGTAGCTCGCGTTCGTGACATGGGGACCTCCTTTGCCAGGTGGGCCACCCTTCGGACGAGGTGGCTCCGCGTGTGGAAGGGGAGCGCGGCCGCCGGGGACTCCTGGCTCAGGCGGGCCAGGACGGCCAGCGCTCGCAGGTAGGCCCGCAGATCTCCCGTCGAGTCGATGGCGGCGCGGTCGACCGCTTGCTCGCGGGAGAGCGAGATGCCGGAGAGGACCCCCCAGGCTGCGGGTTGAGCCCAGAGGAGTGCCCGGGCGCACTCTTCGAGGAGGAGCGCCCACGAGTCCCGACGTTTCACGTGGAGGAGCTCGTGACAGGCCACGGCTTCCTGCTCGGCCCCTTCCAGCAAGGCGAAGCTCTCTGGAAGGAGGATTGCGGGACGAAGCCAGCCGAGGGTCACGGGCGATGCGATTTCGGGCGAGACGAGGATCTCCGCCGTCGCGGCGGTGCGCGCCATCGCCGAGGCGATCGGAGGCGGCAGGGGAGAGAGCGGACGCGAGCGGCGGCGAAGGGAACGGAGCCTGAGCAGCCCGGCCCCGAGCCAGGCGAGCCGCAGGCCGGCTCCGGCCGCCAGCAGGACGAGGACCACGGTTTCGACCGAGGCCGCGGCGACCGGGGGTCTTCCGGTGACGAGAATGGCGAGCGAGAAGACAGGCCCGGTCCCGGGAACTCCGTCTGCCTGCGAAGCGCCGCGCGGCTGGAGGAGGGGCAGGAGGATCGCGATGGCGAGGAGGAGCTGGCCGAGCCGGAGCCTCATGCCGGGATCGCGCAGCCGGACCAGGACCGGCAGGACGAGGCCCGCACCGAGGAGCAGACCGGCCTGCAGCCACCAGGAGGCGAGATCGACGAGCAGGGGCGTCATTCGTCCACCTCCGCGAGCCTCGCGATCTCCTCGAGGTCGCGCTTCGAGATCTTCCGGTCTTTCAGGAGGGCGAGGACGAGCGGTCGTGCAGAGCCGTGAAAGACGCGGGAGACGAAGTCGTCGAGCATCTTCGAGACGACGCGCCCCTTCGTGTGGGCCGGCCGGTAGACGAAGGCCTTTCCCGACTCCTCCCGCTTCAGGTGCCCCTTTTTCGCGAGCAGACCGAGCATCGTCATGACGGTCGTGTAGGCGACGGGACGGCGGGCCGACAGGACGTCGTGGACCTGCTTCACCGTCGCGGTACCGAGCCCCCAGACCACGTGCATGATCTCCAGCTCGACCTCGGTGAGGGTGCCTGGCTTCGTCATACTAATAAATTAGTACTACATGCTTCGGATGTCAAGGGCTCGAGCTGGAACATTTCCGCGGCGCTCCCGTACCCTGAAGCCATGCACCTCTTTCCGCGGGCCCGTTCGTGAACCCGGCTCTCGAAGTCTCCGGTCTGCGCAAGTCCTACGGCGGCGTTCCCGCCGTCGACGGCGTGTCGTTCCGGGTCGACGAGGGGACGATCGTCGGCCTCCTCGGCCCGAACGGGGCCGGAAAGACGACGACGGTTTCGATCATCTGCGGCCTCCTGCCCTCCGAAGGGGGAGCGGTGAGGATTGCCGGAGCGGCTCTCTCGGGGGACACCGACCCGGCGAAAGGACGCCTCGGCCTCGTGCCGCAGGAGCTGGCGCTCTACGAGGAGCTCCCGGCGGACGACAACCTCCGGTTCTTCGGGGCGCTCCAGTGCCTGGACGGGGCACGCCTCGCCTCCCGAATCGACGACGTCCTGCGCCTGACCGGACTCTCCGATCGGCGACGCGACCGCGTGAAGACCTACAGCGGCGGGATGAAGCGCCGCCTGAACCTCGCGGCCGGGCTCCTCCACGACCCGGACGTCCTTCTCCTCGACGAGCCGACGACGGGCGTCGACCCGCAGAGCCGCAACGCCATCTTCGAAAGCCTCGAGGCGCTGCGCGACGCGGGAAAGGCGATCCTCTACACGACGCACTACATGGAAGAGGCCGAGCGGCTCTGTGACCGGATCGTCATCGTCGACCACGGCCGGGTCGTGGCCGACGGGACGGCCGAAGAGCTGGGAGCTCTCCTTCCCCGAGCCAGAGTGCCCGAGCTGGACGCCGAAGCGCGCGCGGCGATCGACCTCCTTGCGGCGAGGGGCATCGCCGTCCCGGCGCTGGACGGCGGGAAGCCGCGTCTCGAGGAGGTCTTCCTCCACCTGACCGGACACGCGCTGAGGGACGAGCGATGAAACAGGCCCTGGCGATCGTCGCCCACGAGCTGAAGCTCTTCCTCTCCGACCGGCGCTCCGTGATCGTCGGTATCGTCACGCCGATTCTCCTGGCGACGTTCTTCGGTTTTCTCTTCTCGGGAGCGGGGAAGCAGGACACGGCGAAGATCCCGGTCCTCGTCTCCGATTCCGACGGCAGTGCCGTGTCGCGTGCCGTGGTCGCCGGGCTCGCTGCCGATCCGCTCCTCGCCGTGACGCCGGCGACCGAGTCCGCCGCGCGGGAGGCCGTGAAGAGAGGGAAGGCCGCGGCGGCGGTCCTTTTGCCGAAGGGCTTCGGCGACAGTTCCGTGCGCGCGTTCTTCGGTGCCGCCAAGGCCCCCGAGATCGCCCTCCTCGTCGACCCGTCGCGCGCGACGGAGGCCGGCCTCGTGAGGGGTCTCCTCTCCGAGAAGGTCTTTCGCGAGGCGTCCCGCGAGGCGTTCGGCGGGAGCTCGGGAACGAAGGTCCTCGAAGAGAGCCTGCGGAGCATGGAGGCGAATCCGGCGCCGGCGACGCCCGAGCGCGAGACGCTGAAGCAGCTCCTGCGCGACGTGACCCGGTGGAAGGAATCGACGAAGCTCGGAACGGACGGCGCCGGTGCAACGGCGCGCGGGCCCGGCAGCTCGGTCCCCTTCACACTGAAGGAGGAGGCGGTCACCGCGCGCACCGGCGTGACGTACAACAGCTACGCCCACTCCTTCGCCGGAATGGGAATCCAGTTCCTCCTCTTCGTCGCTCTCGACTTCGGCATCGCCTTCCTCCTGGAGAGGCAGGGCGGAATCTGGAAGCGGCTGCGCGCCGCGCCGCTCTCGCGCTCGTCGCTCCTCGTCGGCAAGGCCCTCGCCGGTGCCCTCGTCGGCCTCATCTCGGTGGGAGCGACGTTCGCCTTCGGCATCGTCGTTCTGGGAATCAGGATCCAGGGGAGCGTCCCGGGCTTCCTCCTGCTCCTGGTCGCTTCGGCGCTGATGGCCTCCTCGTTCGGTCTCCTCCTGGCGGCGCTGGGGAAGACGCCCGGCGCCACCCGCGGCCTCTCGATCCTCGCCGTCCTCCTTCTCGTGATGCTCGGGGGCGGCTGGGTTCCGGCGTTCGTCTTTCCCGAGTGGCTGCGCACGGTGACGCTCGTCCTGCCGACGCGCTGGGCGATCGACGGCCTCGATGCGGTGACGTGGCGCGGCGCCGGCTTCGTGGCCGGCGCCCTCCCTCCTGCGGCGGTTCTTGTCGGCTATGCCGCGCTCTTCCTTCTCGTCTCCCGGCTCCGGTTCCGGTGGACCGACGGGTAGGATCGTGCCCGTGACGCGCCGCCTCGCCGTCGTCCTGTCCGTGGCCGCCGGGATCCTCCTGCTCTGGGGTGTGGGCCGCGCCTTCGTGAAGAGCGAAGACGGCACGGCACCCGAGGGCCCGGCCGGCGTCGTCCTTGCGCCGCCCCCGGATGCTCTCGTGGAGGACGCCGGGACACTCGGCGCGGCGGAGGCGGCGAGATGGCTCGCCGATCTCGCGTCGAAGAACCCGGCGCGCCCGCGCGTCGCGCTCACCCTCTCTCGGGATGGCCTGCGCGTCGTCCTCGTCCTCGATCGCGAGGCCGGCACGATCGAAGAGCGGCGGGCAGGACGGTCGGGCACGCGCGTGGCGTCCGTCTGGAAGGGGAGCCTGGAGGCCCGCCTCGCTGCGGCGCGGGAGAGCGGGACGTTCGACGGTCCGGGCCTCGCGCCGCCGGAGGAGAAGAACCTCTACCACTGACCCGGGATGGAAGTGCGTCGCCCGGGACGTGCGGTGCCAGGCGTGCAGGCGTGCATCGTGTATTGTCGTAGACAATACACGAATGCACGCCTGGCACCAGTCGTCCTCGTGGCACCGGTCCCTTGGTCGTCGGGGCGGTCAGAGAAGCCGGAACGTGAGCGTCACTCGCAGGATCACCGCCACCCGCGTCGGCCCGATGCGAGCGGGGACGTAGCGCCAGCGCGAGACGGCGTCGAGGGCGGCCCGGTCCAGGAACGGGCCCATGCTTCTCTCGATCTCGACGTCGACGACCCGCCCGTCGGCGGCGATCGTCGCCGAGAGGACGACGGCTCCCTCCATCCGCGCGATACGGGCCGTGTCGGGATAGCGGGGAGTGGGGGTCTCGAGCGGCACGGGCAGGACGATGTCGGGCGGCGCTCCTCCGCCGCGGACGTCGATCGGTCCATCCGGCACGCCGCCCCTGATCCCGCCCCCTCGCTCGGAACCTGGCTCCTCATCGACCCTGCCGACGTAATCGGAGTCCTCCGAAGGCTCGAACTCGGGCGCCGGAGGGAGCTCGGCGATCATGGATGTAGGCTGGACGGTCGGAGCCGAGGGTGCGGCGGGGGGACCCTCGCGCCGCGCGGCCGTAAGCCCTCCGCCCGCAGGGCCGCGCGGAGGGCGATCCTGGCGACCGGGGCCCCGCAGGTCGACGGTCTTCACGTCGCGAAGCAGGGAGAGGTCGGGCTGCGTGACGACCCACACCTCTCCCTGCCAGCCGGGAGCGATCGGGAAGGCGAGCAGCGGAACGAATCCGAAGGCGGAGGCCGCCAGGGCGTGGATTCCGATCGAGGCCAGGAGCGCGGGCCGGGGGTGCTCGGGGGGCGTCACAAGCTGGAGCATCGTCGTCCTCCTCCGTCGTTTGCCCCTGTGACCCACGGCCGGCACCGGAAGTTCCCGCGGCGCTTCGGCTATCGTGACTTCGCCATGGAGCTGAGCCTCACGACCCCTGCTCTTCTGTTTCCCGCGGTTTCGCTCCTCCTTCTCGCCTATACGAACAGGTTCCTCGCTCTGGCCTCGCTCGTCAGGAGCCTCCACAGCCGTCACCGCGAGCATCCCGGCCCGCTCATCCCGAAGCAGATCGACAACCTCAGGTACCGGATTCACCTGATCCAGAGCATGCAGGCCGCGGGCGTCTCGAGCCTCCTCGTCTGCGTCCTCTGCATGTTCGTGCTCTTCTTCGGGAAGGTCGTCCTCGGGAAGGCGCTCTTCGCGGGGAGCCTCGTCCTGATGATCGTCTCGCTCGCGCTCTCGGTGCGGGAGATCCAGGTCTCGGTGAAGGCGCTCGACCTGCACCTTCTCGACCTCGAGGAGCGGCCCTGACCTCGAGCCGGATCCTCACCCGCCCCTTCGTCCTCCTGGTCGCCGCGACGGCGGTCCTCTTCTTCGGCTTCTACTTCCTGATCCCCGTCCTGCCGCCGTACGCGGCGGCGCGCGGGGCGTCGAAGAGCGAGGTGGGGATCGTCATCGGCCTCGCGTCGATCGCCGCGGTGGCGACGCGGCTCCTCTCGGCGCGCGCGATCGACCGGCGGGGTCGGCGGCCGTTCGCCCTCGGCGGGCTCGCCCTCTTCGCGACGGCGACGGCCCTCCTTCCGCTCGCCGCCTCGCTCGGCGCGCTCCTCGCGTTGCGCGCCGTGCAGGGGGTCGGCTGGGGATTCGCGACGACGGCGATCGCCTCGCTCGTCGCCGACCTCGCGCCGGCCGCCCGCCGTGGAGAGGCGATCGGCATCTGGGGACTGGCGCCGACGGTGGCGATGGCGCTCGGGCCGGCGGCGGGAGGCGGGCTGGTCCGTCTCGGCGGCGCGCCGGCAGCGTTCCTCGGCACGGCCGCGCTCTTTCTCGTCGCGCTCGGCCTCGTGGTTCCGATCGCCGAGCCGCGCCGCGCCGCAGCCACTTCGAGAAGGGCGAGCTTCCCGCGGGGTGCCCTGCTTCCATGCAGCGTTCTCTTCCTCTCCTCGCTCTCCTACGGGGCGATCATCGCGTTCGTCCCGGTGGAGCTGGGTTCCGGGCCGGGCCGGACCGGGGCGTATTTCGGCGTCTACGCCCTTTCGATCCTCCTCGTCCGGCCGTTCGCGGGGCGGCTGTCCGACCGGCATGGGAGGCGGGCGGTCGTTATTCCGGGGCTCCTCGTCGGGGCGGCAGGGGTTGCGCTGACGGGGCTCGCGCGCGGGCCCGCGACCCTGGCCGTGGCAGCGGCCCTCTACGGAATCGGCATCTCGGGTCTCTCGTTCCCGGCCCTGACGGCCTGGACGGTGGACCGCTCGGGCGAGGCGCGCGGGGCGGCGATGGCGGCGTTCTACGGCTCCTACGACCTCGCCATCGCCTTCGGCGCCTTCGCGTTCGGGCCGGTCTACGAGCGATTCGGCTTCGCGGCCGTGAACCTCGCCGGGGCCGCGGGAATCGTGGCGGCGGCGGTCCTGGCCGGTGTCGTCTCACGGGGTCCTTCGGACCCGGCGACGGGAACCGGGAATCCGGGACCCCTCCCGGCACGTTAGGTCGTTTGATGAACGTCTCCTCTCTCGCCCTCCTCTTCGGTGGCCTCCTCGTCCTCACCGGCGTCGGCGGCTACGCCGCGTACCAGACCCCCACCGCCCTGATCCCGGTCGGGTTCGGCGTCCTCCTCGGAATCTGCGGCGTCGTCGCCCGGAAGGAGCACCTGCGCCGGCACGCCATGCACGCGGCGGCGGCCGTGGCGCTCCTCGGGTTCATTCCGTCCGTGTCGGGGCTCCTCGGGATCCCGGCCCTTCTCGCGGGAGAGGCGGCCCGGCCGGCGGCCGTCGTCCTCCGGAGCGTCATGGCGCTCCTTTGTGCCGGGTTCCTCGTCGTCGCGATCCGGTCGTTCATCGCGGCGCGCAGAGCCCGGGCGGCCTGAGGGTCGGCCAGGCTTCCGGGCCCGTTCGCTCCTCCAGCGGGCTCGGCGGCGCTGTCCCGGCCCTAGAATGGCCGGGAGGCGTTTCTTGTCCATTTCTCACCCGAGTCATCTCGGCCCGTACGAGATCGTCGGCTTCGTCGGTGCCGGCGGGATGGGGGAGGTCTACCGGGCCCGCGACCGCCGGCTCTCGCGGGAGGTGGCGGTCAAGATCCTCCCGAAGGACGTCCTGCGCGACTCGGACGGCTTCGCCCGCTTCGTGGAAGAGGCCCGGGCGGCCTCCGCCCTGAACCACCCGGGGATCGTCACGATCCACGACTACGGCGAGGAGGACGGCCAGCCCTACATCGTCATGGAGCTCGTCGAGGGCGAGAGCCTGAGGCAGCGCCTCGTCTACGGGCCGCTCTCGTCGAAGGAGACCGCGGCCCTGGGCGGACAGATCGCCGAGGCGCTCGCGGCCGCCCACGAGCGCGGCATCGTCCACCGCGATCTCAAGCCCGCGAACGTCGTCGTCACCCCCGAGGGGCGCGCGAAGGTCCTCGATTTCGGACTCGCGAGGCGTGCTCCGTCTCGCACTTCGAGGCCGGAAGACACGGTCGCGACGCGGATGAAGGAGACCGCGGCGGGGCTCGTGGTCGGAACCGTCGACTACATGTCGCCCGAGCAGGTTCGTGGAGACGTCGTGGACGGACGGTCCGACATCTTCGCGCTCGGTACCGTCCTCTTCGAGCTCCTCTCGGGAAGTCCCCCCTTCTCCCGAGCGACGCCTGCCGACACGATGGTCGCAGTCCTGACGGACGAACCGCCCGATCTCTCGGGGAACGTCCCGCCGGTCGCTCCCGGCCTCGAGCGGCTCGTGCGGCGGTGCCTCGAGAAGACCCCGGCGCTGCGATTCCAGTCGGCGCGCGACGTCGCGTTCGCCCTCGAGGCGGTCGGGGCGGCGAGCGTCCCCCGGACGACCGCGGCCGAACGGCCGGTCGTTCCCTCCCGTCGAAGGGGCCGGGTCGCCGTCGTCGCGGGCGCCGTCGCGGGGGGCCTCGCGCTGGCCGCGGCCCTCGTCGGCGCGGGCTGGCGGGCGGGCCGCGCGGGCGCTCCGACCGGGCCGCCCGAGATGACCCGGCTGACGTTTTCCCGCGGGAGCATCCGGTCCGCCCGTTTCGGGCCGGACGGGAAGACGGTCGTCTTCGGGGCCGCGTGGGACGGCGCCCCGATCCGCCTCTTCGTCACACAGCCCGGGAGTCCCGAGCCGCAGCGGGCCGAGCTGCCCGATGCGGACGTCCTCTCGGTCTCGCCATCGGGAGAGATGGCTCTCTCCGTCGGGCGGACCTTCCGGTCGCTCTTCGACGCCTCTGGGACCCTCGCGAGGGCGCCCATCGGAGGACGCGCTCCGCGCGACATCCTCGAGGCGGTCCGCGAGGCCGACTGGGCCCCCGACGGCGAGACGCTCGCCGTCGTGAGGGACGTCGACGGGAAGACGCGGCTCGAGATGCCGATCGGCAAGGTCCTCTTCGTTACCGATGGGTGGGTCTCGCATCCTCGCGTGTCGCACGACGGAACGCGTGTCGCCTTCGTCCACCACCCGCTCCGCTGGGACGACCGGGGCTCGGTGACGGTCGTCCGGGGCAGGGAATCGCCCGTCACGCTGGGCGGAACCTGGCAGAGCGTCGGCGGCCTCGCGTGGTCTGCTTCGGGGAAGGAGATCTGGTACTCGGCGGCGCCGGCGGGGGCCGGAAGAGAACTGCGCGCCGTCGACCTCTCGGGCCGGGACCGCCCTCTCCTGCGCGTCTCGGGGAACCTGACACTTCACGACGTCTCGAAGGAGGGCCGCGTCCTCGTCTCGGACGACAAGTGGCGGCGCCGGGTCTTCTACCGTGCCGCCGGGGCCGTCCGCGACGTGGAGCTCTCGTGGCTCGACTGGACGTACCCCCGGGGAATCTCGGCCGACTGGTCGCGCCTCCTCTTCGACGAGCTGGGAGACGGGGGCGGGCGCGACTACGCGATCTACATCCGGACGACCGACGGCGGCCCGGCGACGCGCCTTGGCCGGGGCAACGCGCTGGCGCTCTCCCCGGACGGGAAGTGGGCTCTCTCGGCGACTCTCGACACCCCCTCCAAGCTCGTCCTCCTCCCCACGGGCGCGGGCGCGCAACGGGCGCTTCTCTCCGGCGCCCTCGACCACCGCGTGGCGAGCTGGCTTCCCGACGGCCGGCGCATCGTTTTCGGAGGGGGCGAGCCCGGCGCGCCGGCCCGGCTCTACGTCCAGGACCTGGGGGGAGGGGCTCCTCGCCCGGTGAGCCCGGAGGGAGTCGTCTTCGCGGCGGGCGCGACGTTCCCCGTGTCGCCGGACGGCCTGTTCGTCCTCACGTCGCGCGCAGACGGGACGACCTGGTCGCAGCCGCTCGACGGCGGCCCGGCGTCGGGAATCGTGGGGCTTCTTCCCGGCGAACGCGTCGTCGGCTGGGCGGACGGCGGCGCGCTCTTCGTCGCCTCCTTGTCCGCCCTGCCCGTGCGCCTCCTCCGCCTGGACCCGGCCACGGGTGCTCGCAAGCCTGCGGCCGAGATCTGGCCGGCCGACCCGGCTGGGGTCGTCTCGGTCGGCCCGATCCTCGTCCGCCCCGACGGAAAAGCACTCGTCTACGGCTGCCCGCAGATCCTCTCCGACCTCTACGTCGTCGAGGGGCTCCGGTAGGAGACGTGGGCCGGGACCGCTCGTTCTGGCCCCGAATCGGTGTAGCGTTGAGGGCGTGAGGCTCGCGAGCGCGGCCCTCGAGACTCCGGTCGGGCGGCTCCTCGCCGTCGTCTGGGACGGGCGCCTCTGCACGTTGACGTTCGACGCCGACGCCCCGTCCACCCGCAAGCACCTCCTCGCCCGGTTCGGGACCGACCTCTTTCCCGAGCAGCGCGACCCGGGTGGGGTCCTCTCGCGCCTGCGCGCCTACTTCCGCGGCGACCTCGAGGCGGTCGACTCGATCGAGATCGACCTCGCCGGGACGCCGTTCCAGGAGAAGGTCTGGGCCGAGCTGCGACGGATCCGCCCCGGCTCGACGCGCGCTTACGGCGACGTGGCCGCCGCGATCGGCGAACCGAAGGCCCTGCGGGCCGTCGGGATGGCCGCGGCGCTCAACCCCGCGGTGATCGTGGTCCCGTGTCACCGGGTCCTCGCGCGCGACGGCGGCCTCCACGGCTTCTCGGGCGGGATCGAGCGGAAGCGCTGGCTCCTCGTCCACGAAGGGGCCCTCCTGACCTGAGCCCTGCGACGGTAAGATCCGCCGCCCGGGCGCGCCGCGCCCGCATCCCTGATCGAGGAGAACCAGAGAATGAAGAGCCCCATTCGCACGACGCTTGCCGTCCTCGGCCTCGCGGTGATCGCCGCCACCCCCGCCTTCGCCGCCACGAAGTACGGCAAGGGCGTTTCCGAAGCGACCCCCGTCAAGCTCTCCGAGCTGATGGCGAAGCCGGACGCCTACGTCGGCAAGGTCGTGAAGGTGGAAGGGCTCGTCACCGAGGTCTGCCCCAAGCGCGGCTGCTGGATCAACGTCGCCGGCGACAAGGAGTTCCAGACCATCAAGATCAAGGTCGAGGACGGCGTCATCGTCTTCCCGCTGACCGACAAGGGGAAGAAGGTCGTCGCCGAGGGGACCTTCAAGAAGATGGAGCTGACGAAGGAGCAGGCGATCGCGCGGGCCGAGCACGAGGCCGAGGAGAAGGGAACCAAGTGCGACGCCAGCAAGATCACGGGCCCGCAGACCGTCTACCAGATCATGGGTGTCGGCGCCGTCGTCGAGTAGGCCGCGTCCGGTCTTGAACTGGCGCAGGCTCAACAACGTCCTCCACCGCGACCTCGGATACCTCGCAGCCGGGCTGACGCTCGTCTACGCGATCTCCGGGGTCGCGCTGAACCACCGGCACCAGTGGAACCCGAGCTGGAAGCTGGAGGTCGAGACGCGGACGTTCGCGCCGGTCCCGGTCTCGGACCGCGACACCATGGCGGCGGTCCTCGTCGAGCGTCTCGCGCTTCCCGGGCCGCCGAAGTCCTCCTTCCGCTCCGCCCCACACCTCGTCGAGCTCTTCTACGAGGGCTGGAGCGTGAAGGCTGACGCGACGGCCGGGACGGCGACGATCGAGAAGCCCCGCGGCCGATTCGCGCTGCGCGAGATGAACTTCCTCCACCTGAACGAGCCGAAGGGGCTCTGGACCTGGGCGGCCGACGTCTACGCCGTGATCCTCGGGTTCCTCTCCATCTCGGGACTGTTCGTCCTCAAGGGTAAGAACGGCCTTTCGGGGCGGGGCAAGTGGCTCGCCGGCCTTGGAGTCGTCGTTCCGCTCCTCGCGCTTCTCATCCTGCTGTGGCGGCCGGGCGACTCGGGTCCGCGGCGTGAGGGTGAGGGTGAGAGGCGAGGGGCCGGCCGTTCCCGCCGTCAGGCGGCCGGGCCTTCACCGGAGCGGGCGAGCGCTTCCTCGACGGCGGCCGCGGGCTCGACGACGCCCCACCCCTGACGGTCCACCGGGACCTCGGGGAGCCTCCGCGCCGTCGCGACGAGGATCGACTTGACCTCGTGCGGGCGCAGGGCCGGGTTCGCCTCGAGCATCTGGGCCGCGAGCGAGGAGACGATCGGCGCGGCGAAGCTGGTGCCGTCGACGTGCTTGTAGGCGCCGCTGATGACGTTGTTGTCGCGGATCTTCGCCTCGACGAGCTGCCGGATGAGCGGCGGCGCGAGGTGCCGCGCCGCGTCGAGCGCGGCGTCGACTCCCGCGTGGGCCTCGAGGACGACGTCCAGCTCGTCGTCGCTCGCCGTCGCCAGGTACGTGTAGAGCCTCGCCTCGGTCGCGGTCGGCGTCCCGGGGAGGATGGGCGCGGCGAGCCAGATGGCGGGTGCGATGACCTCCGGCTTCTGGAGGCCGTCGATCGTCGGGCCGTAGCTGCCGTGGTAGATGTCGTGGCCCGCCCGGTGCAGCCGGTTCTTGTCGTCGAGCCCTCCCACCGTCAGGACCGAGGGGGCCGAGGCCGGGGGAAGGACCGGGTGCCCCGCCGCGAGGCCGAGGTTCCCCGCGGCCGCGACGACGAGGATCCCGGCGCGGGTCGCCTTCTCGGCGGCCTGCGAGAGGCCGTCGAAGAGGTACGAGGCCTCGTAGTCCCCTCCGCAGGAGACGTTGCAGATCCGGATCCCGTAGCGCTCCCGGTTCCTCACGACCCACTCGAGGCCGCGGCGGATGTTCTCGTGGGTGATCCGTCTCGCGGTGCCCACCTTCACGAGGACGACGTTCACCTCGGAGGCGAGACCCCGGTAGAGGCCGCCCGAGAGAGTGCCGTTCCCGCACGCGACGACGGAGGTCATCATCCCGTGCCAGCTCGACTCGTCGGGCCGGAGGATGCGCGGGTAGGCGGCGCGGGGATCGGTGACGTCGACGTACCGGATGATCCGGTTGCGTGGCTCCACGAGGTCGGGGTGGGCGTAGAAGCCCGAATCGAGGAAGGCGATCGTGATTCCCCGTCCGCGGAAGCGGTCGTCCGCACCGAGCCGGAGCGGCGTGGGGAGGATCGGGCTGGCGGAGGGTCTCTCGGGCACGGGCCCTCGACGCTAGCGGCGGATGGTCGCTGGGTCAATCGCCGGTGGTAGAGTTTCTTCCGAGAGTCCTTTTCCTTGCGTTCCGGCCCGAGCGCCTCCGCGGGAGGGAATGATGCCCCAGCACTTTCGTGCCGTCGCGCTCGACTACGACGGGACCCTCACTTCGACGGGACGGCTCGACGACACGATCCTCGACGCCCTTCAGACGCTGCGCAAGGAGCGGCTCAAGCTCGTCCTCGTCACCGGGAGGATCCCGTGGGAGCTCCTCGAGCTCTGCCCTCACGCCGAGGAGCTCTTCGACCGGATCGTCTGGGAGAACGGCGCGGTCGTCTGGGACGTTCGAGGCGCCCGCGTCCTGGCGCCGCCGGTACCGGCCGAGCTGGAAGAGGCGCTGGCGCGGCGCGGGGTCTCGGTGCGGCGCGGGCAGGCGATTCTCGCCGGGCACGCGCGTGATTCCGTCGCGGCGCTCGAAGAAATAGGCCGCCTCGGGCTCGAGGTCCAGGTCGTGAGGAACCGGCAGGAGCTGATGCTCGTACCGGCGGGCGTCTCCAAGGGGACCGGCCTCTTCGACGCGCTCGGCGACCTCGGCATCTCGCGCCACTCGACGATCGCCGTGGGCGACGCGGAGAACGACCACTCCCTTCTCGGCGCGTGTGAGCTGGGCGTCGCGGTCGCAAACGCGGTCCCGTCGCTGAAGGAGGCCGCCGACGTCGTTCTTTCCGAGGCCGGAAGCAAAGGTCTGTCGCGGTTCCTCCTCGGCCCGGCGGTGCTGAGCGACGAGACGCCGGAGCCGCGACGTTTTCAGGCGGTCCTCGGGACGTACGAAGACGGCTCGGCCGCAAGGGTCCCGGCCTCCGGGGTCAACGTCCTCGTCACGGGGGGGACGATGTCGGGCAAATCCCACATGACGGGGCTCCTCGCCGAGCGGCTCCTGGGCCTCGGCTACTCGCTCTGCGTTCTCGACCCGGAGGGGGACCACGTTTCTCTCGGGAGGCTGCGCGGGGTCCTCGCGGTGGGCGGAAACGAGCCGCTCCCAGGTCCGGAGCAGCTTCCGCGGCTCATCGAGCACCGGTTCGGGAGCGTCGTCGTCGACCTTTCCTTCCTCGAGCCCGACGAGAAGATGGCCTACAGCCGGGCCGCGCTCGAGGAGCTGTCGGCTCTCTGGAGCGACACCGGGCTGCCCCACTGGCTCTTCGTCGACGAGGCCCAGGTCGCGCTGAACCTGTCCTACGAACGGGTGGAGGGGTTCGACCCGCGCAGGCCCGGGACCTGCCTGACGACCTGGCTTCCCGAGCACCTTCCCGCCGAAGTCCTCGAGAGCCTCGACGTCGTTCTCGACCTCGGCGCCGAGGAGACACCGAGCCTGCCGGCCTGGGCCGCGTCGGGAGGAGTCCGGCCCGCGGCGGGCCGGGCTCTCCTCTCCCGCCGCGGGGGGGCCGGGCCGCGCCCGTTCACCGTGGCGCGGAGGGCGAGCCCCCACGCCCGCCACCTCCACAAGTACAGCGCCAAGGCGCTTCCGATCCCGCAGCACTTCTTCTTCCGAGCCGGAGCGGAAGAGACGGGGCGTTCCGCGGCGAACGTGGAGGAGTTCCACCGCGAGATCCGGAGGGCGGAGGGGCGCGTCGTGAGGCACCACGCCCTCCACGCCGACTTCTCCCGTTGGATCGCCGACGTCCTGCGCGACGAGGTCCTCGCCGAAGCGGTTCGCGAGGGCGAGCGGGCGCTTCGCCACCGGGCCTCGGCTTATGAGATCGAATCGCTTCGGACGGCCATCCTCGCCGCCATCCAGGATCGTTACCAGGGCTAGGAAAGGCCACCTGCGAGGCTAAACTCCCCGGATGATCGACGCACACGCACGCCGGGACCTCATCTCGCAGTGGGCCTTCGATTCCCGCCCGGTCCTCGGCCGCTTCCACCTCTGGCTCGAGGACGTCGAAGAGCACCGCATCGCAGGGGAGCCGGCGCAGGACCTGTCGTTCGTCGGGACGTCCCTGGAGCGGTGCCTGATCATGACGGCCGGCGTCACGGCGCTCGGGACGCGCCTCTTCGGCCGCTGGGGCGAGGGGAAAGGGCTCGACGCCCAGCAGACGAACCACGTGAAGAAGGACGCCGACGCCGTGTCGGCCTACGCCATGAGCGAGGGGCTCTGGTACCTCACGCGGTCCCTCCCGGAGAACCACGCGATCATGGTCTGCCTCGGAGAAGGGCTGATGCCGAAGGGGGGCGAGACGCCCGACATGGGCTCGAACCCGCTCCTCGGCTTCGGGCGCGTCTACGCCCGTCCCTCGGTCGCGAAGTGGCTCGACCGTCGCGTCCACCGCTTCATCAACGACCCCACCTACGGCTGGAAGGCGTTCTGGACCGAGCTCGTCGCCTCGCGCATCACCGTGTGGGGGGCGGCCATCGACACGCTCGAGAACACCTCCCGCTTCGCCAAGGGGGCGCCGACGGGCCCGACGACCGTCCTCCACCTCTTCGACCAGCCGCTCCGGATCGCGCGTCCCTACGAGGGGTACACCGGCGCGATGACGCTCCCGAAGCGGGTCTTCGAAGCGGCGGCCGACGCCTCCGTCCTCCTCGACTTCCTCGCGCCGCGCGAGCTCGTCATGCAGGCGATCCGGAAGGCCTACCCCGGCATCGAGCCGCAGGACGTCCACGTCTGGACGCTCGGCGGCCCCACGCGCGTCCCGCGGATCGCGAAGCTCTGGGAGGAGTGGAAGGCGATCGGGGCCCACCTCGTCGAGGACGGGTGGGGCCTTCCGAGCGGCCTGGGCGCGTTCACCGACTCGGGGACCTACGCGCCCACCTACCGGGTCGGTCCGTTCACCGGCGCCGACGGTCGTCCGCAGCTCTTCATCACCGACGGCTACGCCGCGTCCGCCGAGGCGCTGCAGGCCGCGAGCCTCGACCCGATCCTCGGGAACCAGACCTCGATGTGCCTTTTCACGTCGAAGTTCGAGGTCTCCTACGAGAGGGAGCGGCACCTCCTCCACCTCGACCCCGCCGCCCCCGACTTCCCGCAGCGGCTCGCCGGGACGCTGGGTCGCGAGGTCACGGCGAAGGACTGCCTCGGGTACGCGTCCATCCTGAACAACGCGCGCGAGGCGGCGATGCCCGTCGGAAAGAAGACGATCACCGCGGACGACTTCTTCCAGAAGAAGGAGTGGCACGTCCTCTCGCTCATGGGGAGCATGCTCCCCGAGCCGTACACCGGGCTCCCGGGCGTCGAGGAGGTCCGGCCGGGGGTCTACCGCGTCACGACCCGCGCGTCCTCGGACGCCGGGATTCTCGACGTGACCCTCACTCTCCGCCTGATGGAATCCTTCGACCAGACCGGCCTCGTCTTCTCTCCGCTGCTCGACCGCTTCTACCGCGGCCAGGACTGGAAGACGCGCCCCGTCAAGGTCTCCGACTCGGGCCGGATCCGCAACGAGCTCCAGACGCTCTTCTCCGAGGCGCTCGAGTACTTCGGCGACAACGGCATCCGGATCCACTTCGACCGGATCGACGACGCGGTCCTGGCGCCCGACAAGAAGGAGCTCATCCGCGAGGTGCTGACCTGGTACCGGGCCCACCACCCGACCTGGTTCAGCTGGCTCGAGATGGTATGAGCGCTGGCCGCGACATGGCCCTGATTCCGGTCGAGCTGCCCTGGACGAAGACCGAGGTCCTCGAGGGGACGACCGTCGGCGAGCTGCTCGACTCCGGCCCGACGGACGGTCTCGACGTCGTCGCCGCCTGCGTCAACCGCCGCGTCGTGGCGCTCGACTTCCCGATCGAGTGCCCGAGCCGCGTCGAGCCCGTCGACGCCGCTTCCCGCGAGGGAGAGGAGGTCGTGAGGCGCACGGCCACGCTCCTCCTGCACGGCGTGGCGCGAAAGCTCTTCCCGAACGCGCGCCTCCACGTCGGCCAGAGCCTGCGGGGCGGCTATCACTACGGGGTCTCCGGCGAGCACCCGCCGCTGACCGAGCTCGCCGCCGCGCTCGACGAGGCGCTGCACCGGGAGGCCGACGCGGGGCGACAGGTCGTCCGGCAGGAAGTCTCGATCGACGCCGCCCTCCATCTCTTCGAGCAGGCAGGCGAGACCCTCAAGGTCCGACTCCTGCGCGTCTGGCCGTCGCACCGCGTTCCTCTCGTCTCCTGCCTCGGATTCACCGACGTGAGGCACGGGCCCTACGCCCTCTCGGTCCGATGTTGCCGGAGCTTCCACGTCGAGCCGTACGGGCAGGGCCTCCTCCTCGTCTTCGACGGCCAGGCCGGGGAGCCGCCCGTGGTGAGAGAAGAGGGGCGGGTCCTCTTCAACGCCTATACCGAGACGAAGCGCTGGAACGAGCTGATCGGCGTCGGTACGGTCCCCGACCTGAACGACCTCTGCCTCGGCGACCGGATCAAGCACGTCATCCGGATCGCCGAGGGGCAGCAGGAGAAGAAGATCGCCGAGCTGGCCGACCGGATCGCGGCGCGGCGCGACGAGCTCCGCGTCGTCTGCATCGCGGGGCCGTCGTCCTCCGGCAAGACGACCTTCGTCAAGCGGCTTTCCATCCAGCTCGAGGTCAACGGCATCACGCCGCGGACCCTCTCGCTCGACGACTACTACGTCGACCGCGAGAAGACGCCGCTGGACGCCGACGGGGACTTCGACTTCGAGGCGCTCGAGGCGATCGACCTCCCGCTCTTCCTTCCGCACCTGAAGGACCTGGTCGACGGCCGCGACGTCCTGACGCCGGTCTACGAGTTCCGGGTGGGGCTGCGCAAGCCCGAAGCCGAGTGGAGGCTGCGGACGCTCGGGAAGAACGAGGTCCTCCTCATCGAGGGGATCCACGCGCTCAACCCCCGCCTGACCGAGAGCGTCGCCGAGAACCAGAAGTTCCGGATCTTCATCAACGCCCTGACGCAGCTCTGCATCGACGACCACAACCGGATCCGGACGAGCGACGGGCGCCTGCTCCGGCGGCTCGTCCGCGACCGGAAGTACCGGAACTACTCGGCCGAGACGTCGATCCTGCGCTGGCCCAAGGTGAGGGCCGGCGAGGAGAAGCACATCTTCCCGTTCCAGGAGCGCTGCGACGCGATGTTCAACTCGGCGCTCGCCTACGAGACGGCCGTCCTGAAGAGCTTCGCCTACCGCTACCTCCTCGAGATTCCTCCCGACTCGCCCGCGCAGGCCAAGGGGTACCAGCTGCGACGCTTCCTCGAGCTCTTCGTCCCGGTCTGGCCGGACGACGTCCCCGCCACGAGCATCCTCCGCGAGTTCATCGGCGGGAGCGGCTTCTCCTACAAGTAGGTGGGGGGTCCCGGATCCGCCTCCAGTCTTGAAATGCTGCCAGCAGGCGGAGAATCGCGCTTTTGTTACCGGCCTCGGAGAGGAAAGACAGAGCAGGGGTCCGCAGATCAGGCCCTGGTCGCCCCGCCCTGACGCGTGGTGGATCGCCCGATCTCTCGGTGTGGCCTGGCCATGGCCTGGGTGCTGTTCCGGATGATGCGCGCGGCCCCGGCCGGCAACGACCGGATGCAGGAGATCGCCCAGTACGTTCGCGAAGGCGCGTTCGCCTACCTGCGCCGGCAGTACAGGGTCGTCGGGATCGTCTTCGCCGTGCTGGCCATCCTGCTGACCGCACTGGCGTTCATGGGGATCCAGAACCCGTTCGTGCCCGTGGCGTTCCTGACCGGCGGCCTCTTCTCCGGCATCTGCGGCTTCATCGGCATGAACACCGCGACCCTCGCGTCCTCCCGGACGGCCGAGGGTGCCGCCACTCGCTGAACCGCGGCCTGCAGGTCGCGTTCCGCAGCGGCGCGGTCATGGGCCTCGTCGTCGTCGGCTTCGGCCTCCTCGACATCTGCATCTGGTACCTGATCCTCGACAACCTCGTCTACACCCCGGCGAACATGCTGAACGGCCTGAAGGCCCTCGGCCTGACCTTCGTCCACGCCGGGACGAACGAGCACGACAAGCTCGTCGAGATCACCGTCACCATGCTGACCTTCGGCATGGGCGCCTCCACGCAGGCCCTCTTCGCCCGCGTCGGCGGCGGCATCTACACCAAGGCCGCCGACGTCGGCGCCGACCTCGTCGGCAAGGTCGAGGCCGGCATCCCAGACGACCCCGCACCGGCGACCATCGCGGACAACGTCGGCGACAACGTGGGCGACGTGGCCGGCATGGGCGCGGACCTCTACGAGTCCTACTGCGGCTCCATCCTCTCCACCGCCGCGCTCGGCGCCGCGATCCCGGCGCTCGGCAAGGTCGGCGTCCTGGCCCCGATGATCGTGGCCGGCGTCGGCACGGTCCTCTCGATCATCGGCATCTTCATGGTCCGCACGCGGGAAGAGGCGACCCAGAAGAACCTGCTGCGCTCGCTCCTCATCGGGACGCTCGGCGCCAGTGCCCTCATCGTCCCGGCGGTCGCGCTCCTCGCGTACTTCGGCTACGTGCCGCCGGGCGTCTGGATCTCGGTCATCGCCGGCCTCTTCGCGGGCGTCATCATCGGCCAGGTCACCGAGTACTACACGTCGGACGAGTACGGCCCGACGAAGGGAATCGCGAAGCAGGCCACGATGGGCCCCGCCACCGCGGTCATCGACGGCATGGCGGTCGGCATGTACTCCACGGGCATCCCGGTCGTCACGATCGTCGCCGCCATCCTGGTCTCGTTCTGGGCCCCCGGCGGCTTCACCGACGTGTCCCTCGGCCTCTACGGCATCGGGTTCGCGGCGGTCGGCATGCTGGCGACCCTCGGCATCACCCTCGCGACCGACGCCTTCGGCCCCATCGCCGACAACGCGGGCGGCAACGCCGAGATGGCGCACCTCCCCGCCGAGGTCCGCCACCGTACCGACGCCCTCGACTCGCTGGGCAACACCACCGCGGCGACCGGCAAGGGCTTCGCCATCGGCTCCGCGGCACTGACCGCCATGGCGCTTCTCGCCGGCTACCTGGAGGAGATCCGGGTGTGGCTGGGCCGCATGGCCGCCGAGGCCCCCAGCACGCTGGCCATCGAGGGCCCCATCGCCTTCTTCAAGGGCAGGACCGCCGAGGCCCCCGCCGACGTCGTCGCGGCTGCCACCGCCGCGGGAAGACGCTGGTCGGCACCGGCAGCGCGACGATGGCCACCTTCATGGCCGCCTACGACGCCACCCTGATGAACCCGGCCGTCCTCTGCGGCATCTTCATCGGCGCCATGATGGTCCTCGTCTTCTCGGCCATGACCCTGAAGGCCGTCGGCCGCGCCGCCGGCTCGATGGTCGAAGAGGTCCGCCGCCAGTTCCGGGAGATGCCGGGCATCATGGAGGGCACCACCAAGCCCGACTACGCCAGGTGCGTCGCCATCTCCACGGCCGGCGCCCAGCGCGAGATGCTCGTCCCCTCGCTCATGGCCATCGTCGTCCCCATCGCCGTCGGCCTGGTCTTCGGCGTCGCCGGCGTCATGGGCCTCCTCGTCGGCAGCCTCTCCTGCGGCTTCGTCCTCGCGATCATGCTCAACAACGCCGGCGGCGCGTGGGACAACGCCAAGAAGCACATCGAACGCGGCAACTTCGGCGGCAAGGGATCCGACGCCCACAAGGCCGCCGTCGCCTGCGACACGATCGGCGACCCCTTCAAGGACACCACCGGCCCGGCCATCAACATCCTCATCAAGCTGATGACGATGGTCTCGGTCGTCTTCTCCGGCGTGGTCGTCGCCTTCGGCGGCAAGCTCTTCTAGGGCATGGCCCGGGCTCCGGCGGCCCCGCCGGGCCCGCCGCCCCCGCCCGGGCCCCGCCTGGCTCGCGCCTCTCTCGGCTACGTTCTCCTTGCCGGAGGCACGCGGCGGCGTTACTGTTTGCGGCTTGTAGAGCGGGCAGTCGCCTGCAAGACGAAGAGACGCCCGCCTTCGTGTGGAGGAGGTACGACTGTGCGATCGACTTTCCTTTCCTTCTTCAGGCGGCAGGGTGCGCCCATGAGCACCAGGCGCCTCGCGGCGTTCGCCCTGCTCGGGGGCGGCGCGTTCTACCTCTCGCCGATCCTGTTCGGGTCTGGCGGCACCGAGAGCGCGCCGTTCAAACCGTTCGCGCTCTTCTCGGACCCGCGGTACACGCCGCTCGAGATCGGCGCCCTGATGGCGGTCCTCGCGGTCGCGGTCCTGGGCCTCCTCTACGCCTGGTACCTGGCCCGGCAGGTCCTCCGGGCCGACACCGGCACCCCGAAGATGCAGGAAGTGGCGGCGGCCGTCCGAGAGGGCTCCGAGGCCTACCTCGCGGCGCAGTTCAAGAAGATCGGGCCGCTCATCATCATCCTGACGTTCCTCCTCTTCTTCACCTACACCGGGACCGAGGCGGCTTTCCGCTGGGGGCGATCGGGCGCGTTCCTCGTCGGGGCGCTCTTCTCCTGGACCGTCGGCTTCGTCGGGATGCGCCTCGCCACGGCCGGCAACCTCCGGGTCGCCGCGGCCGCGCGGTCGAGCTACGGCGAGGCGATGCAGCTCGGTTACCGGACGGGCACCGTCACCGGGATGCTGACCGACGGCCTCGGCCTCCTCGGCGGCACGATCATCTTCCTGATCTTCAGCGAGAAGGCCTACGAGGCGCTCCTCGGCTTCGGCTTCGGCGGCACGCTCCTGGCGCTCTTCATGCGCGTCGGCGGCGGCATCTACACGAAGGCGGCCGACGTCGGCGCCGACCTCGTCGGCAAGATCGAGAAGGACATCCCCGAGGACGACCCGCGCAACGCGGCGACGATCGCCGACAACGTGGGCGACAACGTCGGCGACTGCGCCGGGATGGCGGCCGACATCTTCGAGAGCTACGAGGTGACGATCGTCGCCGCGATGATCCTCGGCATGGCCACGTTCGGCCACAAGGGGGTCATTTTCCCGCTCCTCGTCCGCGGCATCGGAGTCCTCGGGTCGATCATCTCGACCTACACGGTCAAGGCCGGCCCGAACGACACGTCGGACACGGCCCTCACGAGCGTCCACCGCGGCTTCTGGATCGGCTCGCTCATCAGCATCGGCGGGTTCTTCGCGCTCGGCTTCTCGTACCTGCGCTTCGACGCGGCCTACCTCGCCGCCAATCCGATGGCGGCGGCAGGCTTCCCCGGCGGCGACCCGAACGCCCTCTCGCCGCTCCTGAACTGGGGCTTCCCGGGCCTCGACCTGCGGCCCGCCATGACCTGCCTCATCGGCGTCTTCCTCGCGATCGCGCTGAACAAGGTGACGTCCTACTACACGCACACGGGCCACGCGCCGGTGAAGGGGCTCGCCCGCGCCTGCCAGACGGGCCACGCCACGAACATCATCCAGGGCTTCGCGGTCGGCTACGAGTCGACGGTCGCCGCCATCGTCGTCATCGCGGGCGCCATCGGCCTCGCGGTCCTCTGCTACGCCGGGACGCCCCCGCTCTTCATCGCCTACGGCGTCGCGATGGCCGGCATCGGCATGCTGACCCTGACGGGGAACACGATCTCGATGGACGTCTTCGGCCCGGTCGCCGACAACGCCAACGGCATCGGCGAGATGGCCTACGACGTCAAGGAGATGGACGCGAAGGTCCCGGGCTCGGCCAAGCGCGCCCGCCAGATCCTCGCCGACCTCGACGCGGTCGGGAACACGACGAAGGCCGAGACGAAGGGGATCGCCATCGGCTCGGCGGTCATCGCGGCCGTCTCCCTCTTCTCGAGCTTCATCGCGGTCATCGCCGTCGGGAGCGAAGAGAAGATCCACCTGATGACGACCCCGATGTACCTCGCCGAGGCGGGGAAGCTGACGGTCGCCGACCCGAAGGTCTTCATCGGCTTCCTCCTCGGCGGCGCGGTGCCGTTCCTCTTCTCCTCGATGCTCATCCGTGCCGTCGGGCGCGCCGCGTTCTACATCGTCAACGAGTGCCGGGTGCAGTTTCGCGACGCCGCGATCTGGGCCGGAACGAAGAAGCCCGACTACGGCCGGGTCGTCGACATCTGCACGAAGACGGCGCAGAAGGAGCTCATCGGGCCAGGGTTCCTGGCGCTCATGGCGCCCCTGCTCGTCGGCTTCCTCCTCGGGCCCTACGCGCTCGGCGGCTTCCTCGCCGGGATGATCCTCGTCGGTCAGCTCCTCGCGGTCTTCATGGCGAACGCCGGCGGCGCCTGGGACAACGCCAAGAAGCTGATCGAGGACGGCATCTACGGCGGCAAGGGCTCCGAGGCGCACAAGGCCGCCGTCACGGGCGACACCGTCGGCGACCCGCTCAAGGACACCGCCGGTCCCGCCATCAACCCGCTCATCAAGGTCATGAACATGGTGAGCCTCCTCGCCCTCGGCCTCGTCCTCCAGTACAACCTCCTCGACCCCGCGAGCAAGTCGCGCGTGGTCGGCATCGTCGCCTCCGTCATCGCGCTCGCCGCCATCGTCTGGGCGGTCTGGCAGAGCAAGCGCGAGGACGAGGGGACGGAAGGCATCGAGAAGTAGGGAATCGACCTCTCCTGGTTCGACCGGGGGCGGCCCGTGGGGCCGCTCCCGGCGCACTTCGGGGCACCCCTCCCCAGGCGTGACCGTGACACGCGGGCGCTACGATCTGGTCGGGATGGAAGCTCCCACCGCCGTTACCCGCACCCTCGCGAAGGGCGAGGAGATCGCCAACAGCGTCACCCACGGCGTGGGTTTCGTCGCGAGCCTCGTCGCCTTCCCTTTCCTCGTCGTGGCGGCGTCCCGGCGTTGGGGAACCCCGGAGGTCATCGGGTCGGCCGTCTTCGCCAGCTCCCTCGTCGCTCTCTATCTCGTATCCACGCTCTACCACGCGATGCGGCCGTCGCGAGCCAAGCAGATCCTGCAGAAGCTCGACCACACGGCGATCTACCTCCTGATCGCCGGGTCGTACACGCCCTTCACGCTCGGCGCCCTGCGCGGGCCGTGGGGGTGGACGCTCCTCTCGCTCGTCTGGGCGATCGCCGGAACCGGCATCGCCCTGGAGTTCGTGTTCGGCAAGAAGGTGCACAAGCTCGCCGTCGGGCTCTACGTCGCGATGGGCTGGCTCGTCGTCGTGGCCGCCAAGCCGCTCCTCGCGGCCGTCCCGTGGCCGGGCCTCGCCTGGCTCGCGGCGGGCGGGCTCCTCTACACCGGCGGCATCGCGTTCTACGCGGCGAAGCGGGTCCGCTACGCGCACACGGTCTGGCACCTGTTCGTCCTGGGCGGGAGCGTCTGCCACTTCGTCGCGATCCTCGGGTGGTCCGGCCGAGCTAGCGGCCGGGGGCCGCCCCCCGGGGGGGGGCCCGCCCGCCCCCGGCCCCCCCCGCTCCGGCCCGGCCCCCCCCGCCCCGCCCCCTCCCCTCGCCCGCCCCGCCCGCGCCCGCGCCCCCCCCCCCCGCCCCGGGCCCCGGGGCCGGGCCCCCCCCCCCCCCCCCCCCCCCCCCGCCCCCCCCGGCGGCCCCGCCCGGGGCCCCCCCCCCGGCCCCCGGGGGGGGCGGGGCGCCCGGGGCCGGGGGGCGCGGGGCCGCCCCCCCCCTCCCCCCCCTCCCCCCCGGGGGGAGGGGGGGGAGCGGCCTGAGCACTTCGAGGGCAGGCTCTCCACGCCTCGTCGCGGCGCTCGCCGCGGCTTCGCTCTTCGCTCTCCCGGCCGCCCCGCTGCACGCTCAGCGTTCCGGGCCGTTCGGCCCTTCGCCGGCCGGCCGCGCCCTCGCCCTGATCGCCGACGACGCCGCCAGCGGCGAGTCGCTCGCCCGACCCGTCTTCGAGGCGGCTTCGAAACGCTGGACGTACCGCCTCTTCCCGCGCCTTCTCGACGTCTTCGAGGACTGGGTCCGGGAGGACCCGGCGCGGCTCCCGCTCGTCCGTGACGCATTCGGGAGGGCGGCGACCGGCATCCGGAGCGAGGCGGCCGCGGTAGCGCTCGTCGACGCGGCGGACGAATTGAAACGTCGGCTCGATGGCTCACCGGTCCCGAAACCGGTGCGCACGGGATGGGTCCGGCCGCGCCCCGGCGCAGGGGTCCCGCTCCCGTGGGCGGTCGAGGGGCTCTCGGCCCGCGAAGTGAGCGAGCGGCGAATCGCGTTCGTCGACACCCGCCTGCCGAAAGAGAGCCGGACCGCCTACGTGCGATCGGCCTTCGAGGCTTTTCTCGCGCCCTCGTGCGACGCCTTCCTCGGCGGCGAGGTGGCGGAGGCTTGCGCCGAGGTCGGGCTGCGGCCCCTCCGGTGGGCGGCGCTGCAGGCCGCGTTCTCGGGCCTTTCGGGGGACGGGCGCGAGCCCGGGCTCGTCGACGCCTACCTCGGTGTCGACCCGGCGCTGACCGGGCGTGTCCTCGACGGCGTGTCGTATGGCTTCCCGTCGACCCCGTGCGAGGAGTGCGTCCTCCTGCGCTCGTGGCTCCGCAAGAGGCCGACGTCCTGGCAGGTGCGGTCCGCGCTCGAGCCGCCGCTCGAGCCGTAGGGTAGCCTTCCCGCGACGCTCCGCCGTCCGAAGGAGGCCGCCATGCCCACGACGCCCACAGGAAGGCCCCCGGTCCGTGCCACCGCGGACGACTCGGCCGCGGCCTTCGCCGCGCTCCGGAAGATCCTCGCCTCCCACGCGAAGGGACTGAAGGTGACCGCCGACGGCCCGAAGGGCTACTCGCTGAACACGCCGTACTCGGAGAAGTGGAAGAAGGAGCTCTTCTTCGGCGCCGTCCAGGTGATGAAGAACTACGTCTCCTTCCACCTCTTTCCCGTCTACATGTTCCCAGCCCTCCTGGACGGGATCTCCGGGGAGCTGAAGGCGAGGATGCAGGGGAAGTCGTGCTTCAACTTCAGGGCGCCCGACACGGTGCTCTTCCAGGAGCTCGAGGCGCTGACGAAGGCGGGGCTCGCGAGAATGAAGGCCGAGAAGCTCTTCTGACCGTCCGGGGACCGGCGCGACCTCCCTCGGTCCCGTTCTATTCTCCCGCCCGACACAGGAGGGTGCCATGCCGCAAGACCCGGTCACGGTTCTCATCGTCTACCAGGCCCAGCCCGGGAAGGCAGACGCTGGCCTCGACGCCCTCGCCAGCCTCGTGGCGACCGTCGTGGCCAGGGAGCCGGCGTGCCTCGGCATCACGATCCACCAGGACGTTTCCGACCCGACCCGAATCCTCCTCAACGAGGACTGGATCGACAAGGCCTCCTACGTCGGTCCCCACATGCAGACACCGCACATCCGCGCGTTCATCCAGATGGCGCCGGAGCTCTTCGCCGGGCCGCCGGACATCTCGTTCTGGGAACGGCGCGGTGACGCGCGGCCCGTCTGAGAGACGGCCACTCCCGGAGGGACCGCGTCTCGGGCAGAATCCGCGCATGAGCGAAGCCTCCGTTGAGCTGTGGGGATTCCTCTACGAGGACGTCGAGAGAGTGCGCGAGGAGATCGAGCGGCTCCTCGGCGTGACGTTCCGGCTGCACGAGAGCGCGTCGATCGGGCCGTACTACTTCGCGCCCCTCTCCGAACCCGAGTCCGACCTCATCCTCCGCCCGAACCTCGACGCGGGGTTCGACGAGGACGTGGACGACCCCGACGACGCTTTCGCCGAACCCGACTTCCCCGACTTCGGGGTTCTCCTCTACGTCGAGAGGAAGACCGAGGGGAAGCCGGGGGGCGGCAAGCTCAGCGCCCTCGGCGCCACGGCCCAGCTCCTCCTCGTGGAATAGGCGGCTCTTCCGCGGGAGAATCGCGGGTCGGCCACGCCCGGTGGCCCGAAAGGCGAGCCATGAGCAACGACCCCTCCGTGACCTCCGACCTCGTCCGGGATTTCGTCGCGCAGAAGCGTCTGGCGCTGGCGGGCGCCTCGCGCTCGGGGAAGAAATTCGGAAACGTGATCCTGCGCGAGCTGAAGGAGCGCGGGTACGACGTCGTCCCCGTTCACCGCGAAGCGGCGGAGCTGGAAGGGATCGCCTGCGTGAGGAGCCTCGCGGCGCTCGAGGGGCGGGTCGACGGCCTCGTCGTCGTCACGCCGCCGATCGAGGCGGCCCGGCTGGTCGGCGAGGCGGCCGCGGCGGGGATTCGAAAAGTCTGGCTCCAGCAGGGCGCAGGGTCCGACGAGGCCGCGAGGATCGCGCGCGAGCGCGGCGTGTCGCTCGTCCACGGACACTGTCTCCTGATGTTCCTTCCCGGAGTTCGAGGGTTCCACCGGTTCCACCGGGGACTCTGGAGTCTCCTGGGAAAGCTCCCCGCGGAGGCGGCGAGAGCCTGAGCCCCGGTGGATTCCTCGTTCGCCTCGTTCGTCCTGGCGTTCTCGGCCGGCGTCGTCGCGTTCGGCGTGGCCTCCGTGGCCCTGGCCGCCGTCTTCGTCCAGGGACGCTTCGAGGAGAGCCGCCTGTTCGGTCCGTCCGCCGGGCTCGTGGCCTCCGGCCTGTTGGCCGGCTTTCTCGTGATCGTCGCCTCGTCGGGGGGGGTGCCGTGGGGCGTCGTCGGAATCCCGGCGGCCCTGACCGTCTGCCTCTCGGTCCTGGGCCTCTTCCTGGCCCGCGGAATGCCGGCCCTGCCGGGCTACGGCCGGATCGACCTCTGGCTCCTCGCGCTCTGCCTTCTCGGGTCCCTCGTCCTCGCCGGCCTTCTCGCCGCGCTCTTCCTGCGGTCGACCGGCTGAAGGGGCGTCTTCGGGGGGCTTCATTTCCCTGCGATTCGGGGTGGCCCCGGGGCCGTCTTCGGGGCTTGGCCGGGCCTTCTCGCAGCACCCCCGTGAATTGAAGCTTCTTTTGAGGCATAGTAACGTCCCCATGAAGAGGCTTTTCCTCATGCGTTACGCACTGCCGGCCCTCCTGACCGCATTCGTCGTCGCCGCCCCGTGCTTTGCGCAGGAGGCCACCACCTCCTCCGCGGAGGACAAGGCGCAGGCCCTGGCACTCGTCAAGCAGCTCGAGGACGACCCGCTCGCCTCGGGCGCTGAAAACGCCAGGCAGTGGCTGACGACCTTCATCGTCAACGCGCCCGACCTCTTCATCTCGACGTGTCCGGAGCTCCTCGGGCCGCTGAACGGCCAGGGGAAGAACGGAGCTCCCGACATCATCGCGCAGCTCTACTTCGGGAACGCAGCGTGGGCGATCCAGAACCCCGACAAGGCGACGGATCGCGAGGCGATGCTCGCCGGCGGGCTGGAGAGCACGATTCGCCTCTACGAGAGTCTTCTGAAGAAGAAGTCGCGGTGGCGCTGGCCGATCCTGGACGATCTTCGCTCCAGGGCGAGCAAGGGGAAGCTCGCCGACTACGTCCGCGAGAATCTGGACAAGTGCCAGTAGAGCCTCCCGAGACTGGAGCGCCAGGAACGCGGTGATTCGCCGCCTCGTCTCCACCGCGGCGCTCGTCCTGCTCGGCACGGCGGGCGCCTGCGGGGGAGGGGTTCCGACCACTTCCGGGTTCGCGACGCGTGGCGAGGCGGGAAGCGCAGTCCCGGCCTGGGTTCCTGCCGCGGCGACCGAGCTCAAGATGCAGTCCGACGAGGGCAGCGGCGCTTTCTGGCTCCGCTTCCGTCTCCCCTCCGCGGACCGTCCGTCCGTCGAGGCCGAGCTGCTGCGAATTCCGGACGAGCAGGTGGCCACGCTGACGTTCCGCGCGCCGAAGGGGGCCGACTGGTGGTTCCGGGGGCTCGTCCAGGTCGTGCCCGCGCGGGCGACGACGGTCGTCGCGGCCGACGTCTACTCCGGAGCCGGCCGGGCTGTGCCTACGCGCACGTTCGTCGCGTTCGATCGCGCATCGGACGCCGTTTACGCCTGGTCGGCGGGGCGGTAGCTCACTCCCTTCCCCGGGTCGTCGCGTCGCCGGGCTCCCGTGGCCGGTCGCGGCGTGACGAAGACGGCTTGCGGAGATAATCGGACTTCGAAGGGGAGGTGTCGTGTGCTGAGAATCGCGGGATTCGTCTTTGCTCTCGTCGGCCTCGGCGCAGGGCTCTTTCTCCTGGCCGGGTCGTTCGGCCTGACCCCGAATGCCCCGGGCCTCTCTGCCTGGATCCTCTTCCCGGCCTGCGTCTTCGGCGGGTTCGTCCTCGCCGCGCTCGGCTCCCGCACAGGGGCGCTGCCCGCCCTCCTGAAGGTGGCCGGTGGAGCGCTCGTCCTTCTCGCGGCGGCCGCGGCGGTCGGCCTCCTCCTCGCGGCTGCGGGCTTCGCCCAGGTGACGGACGGAACCAGCTCCCTCTGGTATCTCCTCGTCGTCTCGGGTCTCGCGGGGACGGCCTGGCTCCTCGCTCCCGAGCGGCCGGAAGGAAGGGGCTGACTCAGCCCACCTGACGCAGCGCGGCGGTGATCTTCGTGAAGGCCGCCCGGCCCGCCGGGAAGAGGCCTCCGAAGAAGCCCATGACGAGCGAGAAGACGATTCCCGTCAGGAGGAGCTGCGGGGTCAGGCGGAAGGCGAAGACGACCTCGGCGAACGTCGCGAAGTTCGTCGTGCCGGTGACACCCGAGAGGGCGACCTTCACGAGGAGGAACGCGAGCGCGCAGCCGACGACGCCCCCGATGAACGCGAGGGCGATCGACTCGAGGACGAAGGAGAAGAGAATCGACAGTCGCGAGAAGCCGAGGGCCCTCAGCGTCGCGATCTCGCGCGTCCGGGAGGAGACCGCCGCGTACATCGTGTTCATCGCGCCGAAGCAGGCGCCGATCGCCATGACGATGCCGACGAAGAAGCCGAGGAACTTGATCGGCGCGGCGGTCGAGGTCTGGTCGTCGTAGTAGGTCCGCTCGACCTTTCCCTCCAGGGCGAGGCGCGCGTCTCCCGCCACACCGGCGATGAACTGGTCGCGCGCGGCGCGGTCCGTGGTCCGGGCGAGGACGGAGGAAAAGCCGCCGCGCTGGAACGTGTTCAGCATCCCTTCCGAGTCGGTCCAGATCTCGCTGTCCGGCGCGGTGCCGCCGGCGTCGAAGTGCCCCACCACCTTCCAACGATACGCGCCGAAGCGGATCTCCTGTCCGACCTCGGCTCCCTTGAACCTCTTCGCGACGCTCTCGGCGACGATGACCTCGGACGTCCCCGGGACGAACGGCCGCCCCTCGGTCAGCTTCATCTGCGGGCGGAGCGCCATCCCCTTCTCCTCGACGCCGCGGATCGTGACGTTCGAGGAGCCCCCGTCGCGCTTGTCGAGGTTCAGGACGACGACGAGCTCGGCCGAGACGAGCGGCTTGCCGTCGGCGTCCTTCTCGATGCCGGGGAGCGCCCGGATGAGCGGGATCTGGTCGCGCCCGAGGCCCGACTGGAGCTCGGACTGCGAGTTCTGGCGGAGGACGAGGACGTTCTTCTCCGAGCCCGAGGCCGTGAAGACCCGGGTCAGCCCTTCGCCGAGCGCCATCACGCAGAGGAAGACCGCCACGACGAGCGCGATGCCGAGGACGGTGAGCGTCGTCGTGACCTTTCGGACGAAGAGGTTTCTCACGTTGTACTTCAGGGGTATGCCGAGCATCGCGATGTCCTCTTTCAGCCGACCTGCCGGAGGCCGTCGGGGATGGAGCGCTGGGCGGAGCGGATGGCCGGGACGATCCCGGCGACGAGGCCGACGAGGAGCGTGATGCCGACGCCGGTCATGAGGACCTCGGGGAAGAGCTGCATTCCGGCGGCGAAGCCGGCCATCGGCGAGTTCAGGAGCCCCTCCTTGAGGACGGGGAAGGCGATGCGGAAGAGGCCCAGTCCGACGAACGCACCCGTCGCCGAGAGGAGAAGGCTCTCGGCCAGGATGAGGGTGAGGATGAGCGGCTTGCCGAAGCCGAGCGTCCGGAGGACGGCGATCTCGGTCACGCGCTCGCGCGCCGCCATCGCCATCGTGTTCGCCGAGATGAGGAGGATGACGAGGGCGATCGCCGTGGAGATGCCGGTGACGACGGCCTTCACGTTTCCGAGCATCGAGACGAAGCCGTTCTGGAACTCCTTCTCGGTCTCCGTCTTCGTCGGGGCGGAGGAGTTCTCGAACATCGCGTCGACCGCGCGCGGGAGGCGCTGCGCCGCGTCGGCCGACTCGGCCTTGATCCAGAACGTCCCGACCTGCCCCTTCACCAGGGGGAGCCCTTCCTCCACCGCCTTGCGGTCGAAGTAGACGCCGGTCTCGTCGGAGCCGCGGAAGACGGCCCGGACCGTCAGCTCGAGGTTGATCGGGAAGATGTCCCCCTTGAGGACGAACTTGTCGCCGATCTTCCAGCCGTACCGCTTCATGAGCCGCTCGCCGACGAGGGCGCCGCTCCGGTCGGACGTCCAGTCGGCGGCCTTCCCCTCGACGATCGTGACCTCGTCGAAGATGCGGAGGAGGCTCTCCGGCTCGCAGCCGAAACGGGCGAACATGTTCTCGGGGCGGTTGTCCCTGTACTGCCCGCCGAACCAGTTGAGGATCGTCACGTCCTTCACGCCGGGCAGCTGCGCGATCCGCTCGCGGTAGGCCTCGGGGATGGCGTTCCCGAGGGAGACCTTGTGCCGCACGACGAGCCGGTACATCCCCTTCCCTCCCGACGTGTCGGCGTCGAGCGCCATCAGGAGCGTCCCGAGGACGCAGATGACGAAGAAGGGGAGGACGATCGAGGCGATCGTCAGGATCGACCGCGTCTTCTTGCGGAAGAGGCTCCGAAACACGTAGGGGACGAACTTCACGAGTCCTCCGACATCGCTACGCCACCTGCCGGAGACCTTCGGTGATCGGCCGCGTGGCCGACCGGATCGCCGGGACGAGTCCGGCGAAGAGGCCGACGGCGACCGTCACCCCGAAGCCGAGGAGGAGGACCTCGGGGAAGAGCCTCACTCCTGCTCCGAACGCGCCCATCGGCGAGTTCACGAGCCCCTCGCGGAAGCCGGGAAGGAGGAGGACGAAGAGGCCGAGGCCGAGGGCTCCTCCGAAGACGGAGAGCGCGAAGCTCTCTCCGAGGACGAGGCCGAGGATCTTCTCCTTCGTGAAGCCGAGGACGCGCAGGACGGCGATCTCGGTGACCCGCTCGCGCGCGGCCATCGCCATCGTGTTCGCCGCGATGAGGAGGATGACGATCGCGATGATCGTCGTGATCGACCCGACGAGGAGCTTCACGTTCCCGAGCATCGAGACCCACATGGCCTGGAACTCCTTCTCGGTCTCGGATCGCGTCGGGTACGAGGAGTTCTCGAACATCGCGTCGATCTGCTTCGGGACCCGCTCCGCGGCGGCGAGGGAGTCGGTCTTCAGCCAGTACCAGCCGACGAAGCCCTTCACGCGGGGGAGGGCCTCCTCGACCGCCTGGTGGTGGAAGTAGACGCCGCTCTCGTCCGCGGCCGAGAAGACGGCGCGGATCGTCAGCTCGAGGGTGATCGGGTAGATGTCCCCCTTGAAGGCGACCTTCTGCCCGAGCTTCCAGCCGTAGCGCTTCATGAGCTGCCGGCCGACGAGGAGGCCCGAGCGGTCGTTCACCCACTCCGCCTCGCTCCCCTCGACCACCGTCGCCTCGTCGAAGACCTTCAGGAGCCGGTCGGCGTCGGACGTGGAGAAGCGGGCGAACTGGTTCTTCGCCGACTGGTCGATGTACGAGCCGCCGAACCAGTTCATCCGGAGCGTCTCGACGACGCCGGGGAGATTGCGGATCTTCGGGTCGTAGGCGCCCGGGAGCCAGTTCGTGATGGAGACCTTGTGCCGGACGATGAGCCGGTACATTCCCTTCCCGCCGGAGGGGTCGGCCTCGAGGGCCCTGAGGAGCGTCCCGAGGATGCAGATGACGAAGAGCGGCAGGACGATCGAGCCGATCGTCAGGAGCGACCGGGTCTTCTTCCTCAGGAGGTTCTTCAGGACGAGCGGGAGGAGCTTCACGGCCTACTTGCCGGCTGCGATCGCCGCGGCGGCCGCGACGCCGATCTCGCCCTTCTCGCCCTTGGCGCGCACGTCCTCCTTCAGGACGCCCTTGTCGAGGTGGACGAGGCGGTGGGCCCGGGCGGCGGCCTTCGGGTCGTGGGTCACCATGACGATCGTCTTGCCGAACTCGCTGTGGAGCCGCTCGAGGAGGACGAGGATCTCCTCGCCCGACTTCGAGTCGAGGTCGCCCGTCGGCTCGTCGGCGACGAGGAGCGCCGGGTCGGTCGCGATGGCGCGCGCGATGGCGACGCGCTGCTCCTGCCCGCCCGAGAGCTGCCGCGGGTAGTGGTCGAGGCGGTCGGAGAGGGCGACGACGGCGAGGGCCGTCTCGGCCTGCTTCTTCCGTTCCGCTTTCGAGAGGCGCGTGAGGAGGAGCGGCAGCTCGACGTTCTCGAACGCGGTCAGGACCGGCACGAGGTTGTAGAGCTGGAAGATGAAGCCGACGTTCTCGCTCCGCCACTTCGCGAGGGCCCCCTCGCTCATCGAGGAGACCTCGTCGGCGCCGACGAGGATGCGGCCGCTCGTCGGGCGGTCTATTCCGGCGATCAGGTTCAGGAGGGTCGTTTTCCCTGACCCCGACGGGCCCATCAGGGCGACGAATTCGCCCTTGTCGACCTCGAGCGACAGGCCGTCGAGGACGGTGAGGACCTGCGTGTCGCGGGTGTACTGCTTGACGACGTTCTCGATCCGGATCAGGGGTTCGGCCATCTGTTCCTCGTCAGTCCTTCTTCACGCGGACCTTCTGCTCCGCCCGCCATTTCGTCTTCGACCCGGCCGCCTCGGCGACGATCTCCTCGCCCCCCGCGACGCCCGATGCGATCTCCACCTGGCTGCCGGCCTCCGCTCCGAGCTGGAGCGAGCGGAAGACGGCCACTCCGTCCTTCACGAGGAGGACGCCCTTCTTCCCGCCCACTTCGACGACGGACGCCGACGGGACCATCACCTTCGGCTTCGCCTCCGTGTCCACCTTCGCCTCCGGGTTCAGGAAGACGACCCGGCACGACATCTCGGGGAGGATCCGGGCGTCCCGGTCGAGGATCTCGATCTTGACCTTCACCGAGCCCTTCTGCCGGTCGGCCGTCGGGACGATCTGCCGGAGGCGCGCCTTGTAGGGCTTGTCGGGGTACGCGTCGAGCGCCACCTCGGCCGGCTGCCCGATGGCGAGGCGCCCGAGGTTCTGCTCGTTGATGTCGGCCTCCATCTCGAGCGAGCCGAGGTCGACGATGACGGCGAACGTGGCCCCCGCCGAGCCGGCGCCGCCGAAGCCCTGCGGGGCGACCGTCTCGCCGACGAATGCCTTCTTCACCGTGACGACGCCGTCGATCGGGGCGTAGATCTCGGAGTTCTTGATCAGCTCCTCGACGTAGCGCACCTGGGCTTCGATCGAAGCGACCCCGGCTTCGAGCGCCTTGACGCGCGAGTCCGCGGCGTCGAAGGCCTGCTGGCTCCCGACGAGGTCCTTGAGGAGGGTGGCGGCGCGCTGCCTTTCGAGGCGGGCGTTGACGAGCTCGGCGAGCGCCTGCTCGCGCGAGGCGGCGTACTGCTTGCGCTGCGCCTCCAGCTCCTGCGACTCGAGGCGGGCGACGAGCTCGCCCTTCCTCACCTTCTGGCCCTCCTCGAGGTTCAGCCAGGCGACGCGCCCGACCGACTTCGGGGAGATCTCGGCCTTGCTCCTCGCGACGATGTAGCCCGAGGCGGTGAGGACGGTCGAGGCCTGGGTCGGCGTCACGAGGGCGACGCGGGTCACGGAGACCTCGGGGGCGCGGAACGTGGCGCCGGTGGCCCGGCTCCAGGCCAGGGCGGCGCCGACGAGGACGACGATTCCCGTCGCGACGGTGGGGAGGACCCAGCGCCCGCGATCGGGGCGGGAGTCCCGCCGGATCTTCAGGGCGGAGAGGTCCGCGGTGCGATTGGTCGGTTCGATGAGGCTCATCTCGCTCTCCCGAGGGGGTTTACATGCCTCGACCCACGGTTCCCAGCGGTCGACGCAACCCTCCCCCCGGCGTTCTGATCAGATTACGGGTTCAGGGTCTTCGCAGTTTCAGCAAGTTCAGCTGCAGCCCGGGCGAGACGAAGGGACTCGAGTAGGCCGGCGACGTGACGCTCCTCGGTCCTGAGGCTTCCTATTGCGGCGTGGAGGGCGTAGCGGCCCTTCACGACCCCGTGGGAGATGAAGAATCGCCCCTCCCGGTTGACCTCCTCGAGGATCCGCTGGTTCAGGGCGTCGCGCTCCGGCTCGGAGAGCCCGGCGGGGGCGAAGCGGAAGACGACGACGGAAAAGAGGACCGGGGCGAGGATCTCGACGTCCGGCTCGCGCCGCAGGTCCGCTTCGAGGAGCCGGGCGAGGTCGATGTGGCTCCGGAGACGCTCGCGCAGCCCCCTGGCGCCGAAGGTCCGCAGCATGATCCACGCCTTCAGCGCCCGGAAGCGGCGGCCGAGCTGGATCCCGTAGTCCATGTACTCGCGCACCCCGGCGCTCCCCTCGGGCGTCTCCAGGTAGGTCGGGACGACGGAGAAGGCACGCCTCACGCGGTCCATCTTCCGGAAGAAGAGGCCGGTGCACTCGAGCGGGAGGAAGAGCCACTTGTGGGGGTTCCAGACGATCGAGTCGGCCTCCTCCCACCCGGCGAAGAGGGGCCGCTTCTCGGGGAGGCTCGCCGCCGCGCCGGCGTAGGCGGCGTCGACGTGCATCCAGAGTCCCTCGCGGCGGCAGAGGGCGGCGATCTCCGGGGAGCGGGTCGACCGACGTGACGGCCGTCGTCCCGGCGGTGCCGACGACCGCGATCGGCCGGCGGCCCGCCGCGCGGTCCGCGGCGATCGCCGCTTCGAGCGCCGCGACGTCCATCCGGTGCTCCGCGTCCGTCGGGATCTTGCGGAGGCCCGAGATCCCGAGGCCGAGGACGACGCACGCCTTGTCGATCGAGGAGTGGGCGAGCTCCGAGCAGTAGACGACCGCAGGCGGCAGGCCCGAGAGACCCGTCTTTCGCACGTCGGGAAAGGCCTGCTCGCGCGCGGCGGCGAGGGCGATGAGCGAGGCCGCGGACGCCGGTGTCGGCGAGCTGGCCGTCGAACTCGGCCGGGAGCCCGACGAAGTTCGCGAGCCAGCGCACCATCGCCTGCTCCATCTCGTTCGAGGCGGGGGAGGTGCGCCAGAGGATTCCGACCTGGTTGTAGCCGGCGGCGAGCGTCTCGCCGACGATGCCGGGGACCGAGCCGTTCGTGGCGAAATAGGCCATGAAGCCGGGGTGCTGCCAGTGCGTCAGGTTCGGCTCGACGAGGAGGTCGAGGTCGCGCTCGATCGCCTCCCACGGCTCGGGCTCTTCGGGGGCCTCGGGCGGGAACTGCGCCAGGAGCTCGCCCGGCTTCGTCCGGGCCAGGACGGGCCGGCTCTCGATCGTCTCGAAGTAGCGGGCGAGGCGCTCGACGGCGGCGCCGCCCCAGGCCCGGAGGATGTCGGGAGGAAAGTCTCCGTTCATGTTGGCGAGAGTCTATTTCGGGCGGGCGATCAGCGCAGGAGGGGGGCCGCGAAGGGACACACCGCGTGCCCGAGGACGCTCGGGGCCGGCTCGCCCCGCCCGAGGAGCCGAAGCCGCCATATCTGCTCCACCGCCAGGAAGAGCGTGCCGAGGAGGACCAGGACGGCGAGAAGGCCCCCGCCCCGGGTCACGAGGCTAGCCAGCTGGGCCGGGGCCGTGAAGCCCGGATAGACGAGAAGAAGCCAGGCCGTCCGCTTCCCCCAGGTGACGGGCTCGAAGCCCCGCCGTTCCCGAAGGCGCCCCTGGTCCTCCACCGGGAGGAACGCCAGGAGCGGCTCGAGCATCGCATAGCGGTCCTCGAGGCGGCGAGCCTCGGACGGCGATCCCGACTCGGGGGACTCGGGGGACGGTCCGACGAACCCGATGGCTCGCGCGAGAGGGTAGAGCGGGAGGCCGAGAAGCGACCCGACGGGCCGATCCTGAGCCAGCGCGATGCCGAGGCGCAGGAGCGACTCCGGCAGGAAGTAGACCAGGAGCGGAAGAGCGGCTCGAGGGCGGTCCCTCGAGCCTGTACCCGGCACCGAAGCCGGCCGCCAGCGTCATCAGGAGCGCGTAGGTCCCGGCGGCCAGCGGAACGAAGACCGACGCGACCGTGAGCGTCGTCGCGCGAATTCCCAGCTCGACCTCGAGTCGTTCCTGGACTCGCCCGGGGAGGAGGCCCGAGACGGGAGCGAGGAGAAGGGTCAGCCATCCTGCCGCGCGGCGACGGCCGACGTCACGGGCGTCGGCCGAGCGCTCGGCTTCGCTCGTCTCGTCGTACGGGAGCAGGACCCGGATCGCGTGCTGGTCGTCCCAGCGAGCCAGGTCGTAGCGCGCCCCGCCCTCCGGGAGGTCCGCGGCCGCGACGACCTCCCAGAGATCGTCCTCCCAGCGGACCGCGGTCCCGGGGTGGAGGGGCGTGCCGCGCTCCGCGTTCTTGCGGGAGTCCACGCCTTCGGGCGACGGCAGACGAGCCGTACGGTCCCGTCCGGCAGCTCCTCGAGTCTGTCTGTCCCGAAGGGGCGCGGCATGCGTTCGGACTATACGTTCCGAGCGTGTGTCCCCGTAGACTCGACGCGATGGCCGAACGGCGGTTCTTCCGATCGCTGACGAAGCTCCACGTGCGGGACCTGGCGCGGCCGAAAGCGCGGCACGGGCTGCGCAGCGGCGTTCGACGGGGCCGTCGCCATCGCGCTCCGCCTCCTCGCCCTCCTCGCCGTCGGCGCCCTCGTCCTCGAGCACGGTTTCGTCCTGGAGCCCGAGATGGCGGGGTTCGTCCGTCTGCTCCTGGAGCTCGTGCTCGGCACCTTCGTCGCCCTGGGCCTCCTTCGCCTCCTCACGAGGACGACCGCCGCGCGTTCCTCAACTCCCACCGGCTCGACGTCCTCGTCTGGGTCGTCGTCCTGCTCGGCTTCCTCGGTCGTCGCGGCGGATTCGCGTCGCCCGTGCTCCTTTTCGGCCTCGACCCGGAGGACTTCGCCGGCGCCTGGCTCGTCGCCACGGAGGCCTTCCTCGTCGTCTCGCTTCTTCTCGGGGCCCTCAGAGACAGCCGGAGGTTCGTCGGACAGGTCGTCCAGCCCCACCTCGTCATCCTCGCGAGCTTCCTCCTTCTGATCGGCGCCGGGACCGGCCTGCTCCTCCTCCCGCGCGCGACCACCGGCGGCGGGCTCACGACGGTGGACGCCCTGTTCACCGCGGCGAGCGCCGCCTCTGTGACCGGGCTGACGGTCGTCGACACGCGGACCGCCTTCACGCCGTTCGGGCACGCGATCCTCCTCGCCCTCATCCAGGCGGGCGGCCTCGGGATCATGACGCTCACGACGTTCTTCGCCTTCGCCTTCACGGGGGGGACGCTCCGGCAGTACGCGAGCCTTCAGTCCCTCGTCGGCGAGCAGAGCCTGGGCCGCGCCCGCGCGACGCTCGCGCAGATCGCGCTCGTCACCTTCGGCTTCGAGGCGGCGGGCGCCGCCATCCTCTACCGGCACCTGCCGGAGAGCCTGGTCCCCGAGGGGGGCGCCTCTTCTCGGCCGTCTTCCACAGCGTCTCGGCCTTCTGCAACGCCGGCTTCGCGCTCCACGGCATGAACCTCGCGGCGCCCGGGCTGGGGGAGAACGTCGTCGTCCAGTCGACGATCATGGTCCTCATCGTGGTCGGCGGGCTCGGCTTTCCCGTCCTCGCCGCGATCGGAGGGCTTCTGGCGCGGCGGCAGCGCCGGGCAGGCCTGCACGTCGAGATGGTCCTCACCGTCACGGGCATCCTCCTCGTCCTCGGGACGGCAGGGCTCCTCCTCCTGGACCCGGCGGGCGGGGTCCTCGGCGAGACGTGGGGGGAGCGGCTCCTGTCGGCGCTCTTCCACTCGGTGTCGGCGAGGACGGCCGGCTTCAACACCATCGACATCGCCGGGCTGGCCCCGGCCGCCCTCTTCCTCATCCTCCTCCTCATGTGGATCGGCGGGTCGCCCGCCTCGACCGCGGGCGGTGTGAAGACGACGACGGTCGCCGTGGCCCTCCTCACCGTCCTTTCGATCGCGGGGGGGAAGGGGCGGGTCGAGCTCTTCCGGCACCGCCTCGGCGAGGCGTCCATCCAGCGGGCCTTCGCCACCGTCATCATCTCCGTCTCCCTGCTCTCGGTCTCGATCCTCGGCCTCCTCGCGTTCGAGAAGAAGCCGGCTTTCGACCTCGCCTTCGAGGCCGTCTCGGCGCTTTCGACGGTCGGGCTGTCGACCGGCATCACGCCTTCGCTCGGGACGTCGTCCAAGCTCCTCCTGTCGGGTCTCATGCTCGCCGGGCGCGTCGGCCTCCTCGGCTGCGTCCTGGCCGTGACTCCCCGCCGGCGGACCGCGCGGCACGAGTACGCCCGTGAAGACGTGCTGGTAACGTAGGGCCATGTCGCGACAGTTCGCCGTCATCGGCCTCGGCAACTTCGGTTCCCAGCTCGCCATCGAGCTGACCCGGCGGGGAGCGGAAGTCCTCGCGATCGACGAGCGCGAGGAGGCGGTCGACGACGTCCGCGAGCTCGTCACCCACACGGTGCGCCTCGACGCGACCGACGAGAGGGCGCTCGGAGAGCAGAGGATCTCCGAGATGGACGCCGTCGTCGTGAGCTTCGGCTCCCACTTCGAGACCGCCCTCCTGACCGTCTCCGTCCTGAAGCAGATCGGGGTGAAGCGACTCATCGTCCGGGCGATGACCGCCCGTCACGAGAAGATCCTCGGGGCTCTGGGCGTCGACGAGGTCGTCCTCCCGGTCACCGAGACGGTCGCGAGGCTCTCGGGGAGCCTCATGGTCGAGGGGCTCTACGACTCCTTCGCCCTCTCGGCCGACTTCGCCGTCGGCGAGGTCGGCGTGCCGGAGGAGCTGCTCGGGAAGAAGGTCGGGGAGATCGACTTTTCGACCGATTTCGGCGTGACGCTCGTGACGATCCGCCGAATCGTTCCGGAGACCCGGATTCTCGGTCTCGGCACGCGGATGGTCGAGAGGATCCTCGGGATCCCCTCGCCCGTGACGCCTGTCGAGCGGGGCGACACGCTCATCGTCTTCGGGTCGAAAAGGGCGCTCGAGAAGCTCGCGGGGCGAAACCGGGAGGGCTGAACCGGCCCCGGTGGGGATCCGCGAACCCTGTCCGGTCAGAACTGGACGGAGAGGGTCAGGCGCGCGATCAGGTCGTCGTCGGGCGCGGGACGTCCGTCGGTCTCGCGGTAGGCGACGTACTCGACGTTCGGAATCAGGCTGGTCGCCCTTCACTCGGTCTTCGCGGACCCGGCGATTGACGAGATCACTGCAGCGGATCTCCTGGGCGACTATCCGGCGGTGGCGTATGTGCCCCCGGACGGGCCGTTTCACATCGACATCCTCGCGCGGTAGCTCCAGGCCTGGCGTTCGAACGTGGCGAGGAGATCTCGGAGACCGATGGCCGTCTTGCAGGCCAAGGGCGTCCTTTGCGACGGCGTCATCTCGCGCAGCATCCTCGAATCCCCGGGTGACCTCCAGGCGGAACCGGGCCGACCACGCCCTGGGATCGCGGAGATGCCGAGGAGCTGCGCCGCCGGTTCGGATTCGGAGAGAAGGGACTGATGCCCGTCTACCGGTTCCGAAACATCGAGGAGATGAACAGGTTCTCTCCTCCTGAGCCAGCCGGTTCCCTCGACGACCGCGTGATCGCGGCGTTAACCCTCGGCCGCGCACTCTCGGGCCACCGCTTTCCGCCCGGAGTTCACAGGTCCCGATCGATAGAGGAGCACGCCCGGCTTCGCGACCGATGGGAGGCCGAATCGGGACGTTCCCCGGCCAGTTCAGAGAGGTCCGCCGTCCGGTGACTGCTGACTTCCCCGGGGTCCCGGCAGGCCAGGCGCGCCTGGCTATGGGCCGGACCGAAGTCGAAGGAACGGGCCGGGCCCGTGGCTGGCCCCGCCTCCGCTCTCGCCCCCGGCGACTGATGCCGAGCGGGCTCGGACCGTCGTCGGGACCTTCGTCCTCCACCTCCGCCCCGTACGCGTCCCCGAAGCAACGATCCGCTTCACGCACACGTTCGGCCTCGGGGGGGCGTCGCTCGTCCTCCTCTCGATCCTCGCCCTCACCGGCTCTCTCCTGATGCTCGGCTACACGCCGGTGCCGGGCGACGCCTACGCCTCGATCGAGCGGCTCCAGGGCGAGGTGCTCTTCGGCGCGTTCGTCCGGGCGGTTCACCACTGGAGCGCGAACCTGCTCGTCCTCGTCGCCGGCCTGCACATGCTCCGGGTCTTCTTGACCGGTGGCTTCCTCGAGGGGCGCGAGCTGAACTGGGTCGTGGGCCTCGTCCTGCTCGGCGCGATTGCGGCGTCGGCGTTCACGGGGTACCTCCTTCCGTGGGACCAGCTGGCCTTCTGGGCGGTCACGATCGTCACCGGGATGGCGGCCTATGTTCCCGTCGCGGGGCTGGCGCTCGCGAGCCTCCTGCGCGGGGGCGAGGAGATCGGCCCGGATACGCTCGTGAACTACTACGCGCTCCACACTCAGTGGCTCCCGGTCCTCCTCTTCGCCGGGGCGGGGTTCCATTTCTGGCGGGTACGCAAGGCGGGCGGGGTCGTCGTGCCTCCAGACGCCGTCCGCGACGAGAAGGGGAAGGCCGAACAGGTCCTCTTCCTGCCGCACCTCCTGTGGCGCGAGGCGGCAGTCGCGCTCGTCCTCCTCGCCACGGTGTCGCTCTTCTCCGCCGTCGTGCGGGCCCCGCTCGGCCCGGCGGCCAACCCGGGCCTCTCCCTGAACCCGGCGAAGGCGCCCTGGTACTTCCTCGGCTTCCAGGAGCTTCTCGTGCACCTCCACCCGCTCTTCGCCGTCGTCGTCGTGCCGCTGTGTGGCGCCTGCACGCTCGTCGCGCTCCCGTGGCTCGGCTTCCCGAAGGAGGATCCGCGCGGGGCGTGGTTCCTCTCGGAAACCGGTCGGCGGACGGCACGGCTCGCGGCCCTCGTCGCCCTCGTGGTGACGCCGGTTCTCGTCCTCGCCGACGCAGCGCTCCTCGGCAACTCCGGTGGCTCGACGGGGGGCGCGGCTCTCCTGACCCGGGGCCTTCTTCCCACGGCCGCGCTTCTCGTCGCGTGCGTCGCAGGCTTCCGGCTTCTCGCGATCCCGCTTCGGCGCGACGCGCCTCGAGGCGACCCAGGCGCTCTTCGTGTTCCTCGCGGCGGGTTTCGCCGTGCTGACCGTCGCGGGAATCTGGTTCCGCGGGCCGGGGATGAAGCTGGTGTGGCCGTGGAACGCGTGACGCCTCCCTCGGAGAGAGCGGCGCAGTCGCCGCGCAGGTCGTTCCTCCGGCTCGCGTGGGTCGGGCTCGGCGTCGCGGCGATCGGAGAGGCCGCGTGGATCGTCGCCTCGTTCCTGAAGCCGCGCCCGAAAGCGGTGACGAACGCCGGGAGCCTCGTCGTCGCCGGGCCGATGGAGAGCTTCGCTCCCGGCTCGGTGACGGCCTTCCCGGCGGGGAAGTTCTACCTCGTGAGGCTCGCCGACGGCGGCTTCCTCGCCCTCCACCGGCAGTGCACGCACCTCGGCTGCAGCGTCCCGTGGGACGAAGCCGCCGGCCGGTTCGCGTGCCCGTGCCACGCATCCCTCTTCGACCTGCGCGGCGACGTCCTCGCCCCACCCGCACCGCGCCCGCTCGACCTCTTTGCGATCCGGATCGAGAACGGCATCGTCAAGGTGGACGTCTCGGCGGCGATTCGGCGGTCCGCGTTCGACGCGTCCCAGGTGACGAGGGGCTGAAGGACCGTGGCGAGGTGCTGACGCGATCGGACTCCCTCTCGCGCTGGAGGCTGACGGCGCTCGTGGCTGCCGGCCTCGTCGTCGCGTCGTGTCCCGTGCATCTCGCCCGCGAGTCGCTGCGAGGGCCGGCCCCGAAGAGCCGGATCGCGGCCGAGGCGACATTCGTGGGCCGGAAGGAGTGCGCCCGCTGCCACGAGAAGGCGACGAAGGCCTGGACCGGCTCGCACCACGACCAGGCGATGACCGAAGCAACCGACGCGACGGTGCGGGGCGACTTCTCCGGCGTCGTCTTCGAGGGAGACGGGATGAGGGCCCGGTTCTTCCGCGAGGGGACGAAGTACCTGATCGAGACAAACGGGCCGATCGGGAATCCAGGACTGCAGGTCTTCGAGGTCGCCTACACCTTCGGCTGGGAACCGCTCCAGCAGTACCTGGTCCGCTTTCCCGGCGGGCGAATGCAGGCATTCTCCGTGGCCTGGGACGTGCCTGAGAGGCGGTGGTTCTTCCTCTATCCCGGCAAGAGGATCCCGCCGTCCGACTGGCTCCACTGGACGCGCAACAGCCAGAACTGGAACGGCATGTGCGCCGAGTGCCACTCCACGAACCTGGTGAAGGGGTTCGACCCGAAGACGAACAGCTACGACACCACCTGGTCCGAAGTGGACGTGAGCTGCGAGGCGTGCCACGGGCCGGGTTCACGGCACGTGGCGTGGGCCGACGTTCCGCCGATGGGACGGGCGCGGGTCGAAAACTTCGGCCTCGTCATGAAGACCTCGGGCATCACGAACCGGGAGCTCGTGGAGCTCTGCGCCCCGTGCCACTCGCGCCGGACGGAGCTGGGCGACTACGACCACCGCCGGTCGGAGCTCCTCGACAACCACCTCCCGGTTCTGCTCGCCGAGGGGACTTACTACCCCGACGGGCAGATCCTCGACGAGGACTTCGAGTACGGCTCGTTCGTCCAGAGCAAGATGTTCCGGATGGGCGTCCGCTGCATCGACTGCCACGACGCCCACAGCCTGAAGCTGCGCAAGGAAGGGAACGGCGTCTGCCTGCAGTGCCACTCGGCCCCGGCGTACGACGACCCGCGCCACCACTTCCACAGGAAGGAGTGGCAGGGACGCCCCAGCGAAGGCGCGCTCTGCGTCTCCTGCCACATGCCGAAGTCGCCCTTCATGGTCGTCCACCTGCGCGCCGACCACAGCATCCGCGTCCCGCGGCCCGACCTGACGAAGGACCTCGGCGTGCCGAATGCGTGCAGCCAGTCCGGGTGCCACGCCGACAAGCCGCTCTCGTGGTCGGCTGCCGCGTATGACAGGTGGTACGGCACGGCGCGAAAGCCGCACTACGGTACGGTCCTCGCGGCGGGCCGGAAGGAGGAGCCTTCGGCCAGGACGGACCTGCTGCGGCTCGCGGGAGACAACCTCTCGCCGACCCTCGTCAGGGCCACCGCCCTCTCGCTTCTCGGCCGATACCAGGGAGACGAGGTCACCGCCGCCTTCCGCCGCGCGCTCCTCGACGAGGAGCCGCTGATTCGAAGGACGGCCGTTTCGGAGGCCCCGATCCAGGACCCGACGGAACGCGTGGCCCGGCTGGCGCCTCTGCTTGCGGACCCCTTCCGCGCCGTTCGTCTCGAGGCCGCGTCCGCACTCGCCGGGACGCCGCCGGCGCTCCTCAAGGCCTACCAGCAGGAAGCCCTCGCCACGGCCCTCGCCGACTACGTCAGGGCGATGGAGTACTCCCTCGACTTCTCGTACGCGGGGCACAACCTCGGCCTCCTCTACGAGAAGCAGGACGACCCGGCGCGGGCCGAGGAGTCCTACCGCCGGGCGATCGCGGTCGACGAGCTCTGGGCCCCGCCGAAGGCGAACCTCGCCCTCCTCCTGGCCCGGCAGGGGAAGAACGGCGAGGCCGAGAAGCTCCTGCGCGAGGCCCTCGACACGAGCCCGCACGAGGCGCAGATCGCGTACTCGCTCGGGCTCCTCCTGGCCGAGACGGGGAAGATGGAAGAGGCCGCGGCTTTCCTTTCGCGTGCCGCCTCCGGGATGCCCGCGAACGCGCGTGCCGCCTACAACGCGGGTCTCGCCCTTGTCCGCGCCGGGCACGACGCCGAGGCCGAGAAGATGCTTCGGAGGGCGGTCGAGCTCGAGCCGGCGAACTACGACTTTCTCTTCGCCTTCGCGGACTTCCTCCTCCGCAAGGGAAGGCTCGCCGAGGTGGGCTCCCTGGCAGACCGGATGGCCGCAATCGACCCTGCGCGTCCGGAGTCGGGGCAGCTCAAGGGGATGGTCGGCCGGTGACGAGGCGAAGCCCGGTACGAACCGCCACTGGTGGGGGGCGTCGAGGCGCCCTTCTCCTCCTCGCCATCGCCAGCGTCTCGTGCCGGGTCGCGCCAAAGAGCCAGGCCGAGCCGCCCGCCCCGGCTCCGCCACCGGTTCGTATCGAGTACCTCAAGCCTACGGATCGGGCCCACCAGGTGCTCTTCGAGGACATGCGGGATCGCCGAGTGCTCGAGCAGCTCGCGGAGGTTCTCGCGGTCGTCCGCCTCCCGCGGCCGCTGACCCTGAGGTTCGCCGGGTGCGACGGGACCTCGAACGCCTGGTACGAGCCGGAGGATGGGTCCGTCACCTTCTGCTACGAGTACCTGGCGGACCTACGGAAGGCGGCCGTCGCCGGCAAGCCGGGAAGGGTCACGCTCCAGGAGGCCATAGACGGCCCGACGGTATTCGTTCTCCTCCACGAGACGGGGCACGCGGTATTCGACCTGCTCGACGTCCCGATTCTGGGACGGGAAGAGGACGCGGCCGACGCCTTCGCGGCGATCACCCTCCTGCGGCTCGGCAAGGGGGTGGCGCTCAGGATGCTCAGGGGCGCCGCCTGGTCCTACTTCCACGAAGCCCACTCCCGGAAGATGGACGAGAGCGACTACGCCGACGTTCACGGCCTCGATTCCCAGCGGTACTACAACATCCTCTGCATGGCCTACGGGAGCGATCCCGACTACTTCGCCGCCGCCGTGAAGGACGGGAGGCTTCCGCCGGAGCGGGCCGAGGGTTGCGTCGACGAGTACCTCCAGGCCGTGTTCGCGATGCAGAAGCTCGTTGCGCCGGCCGTCGACAGGACGGCGATGGAACGCTTGCGGGTGAAGCACTCGAAACGCTTCTCCGCAGGAGCGAGATAGAACGCGCGGGATCAGGTCATCTGCCCGGCCCCGTCCCGGGAGTTCGTCCGGGCCTGCTTGACCCTGCACCCGCTCCCTTCCATGCGGGCCGGGACGGCCTTCCTGAACCGGTCGATCTGCGCCTGGCTCGTGTCGTGGTACTGACAGCAGTCCCGGCCTGGCTCGAAGGGGCGGTCACCTCGGAATCCTACGAGGTGTTCCCCCGCCGGACGAGAGCTAAACTGCGCTGCCCGAGCGGACGCTCGAGAGGCGCGGAGCATCCTGATGAGACACCTGCGAATCACCCTTTTCGTCGCCCTGATTGCCTTTTCCCGCATTCGGCCAGCCAGCGACGGAGAAGGCCGCGCCCAGACCTCGCATCGGGCTCGTTCTCTCGGGCGGAGGGGCGCGCGGCGCGGCCCACGTCGGTGTGCTGAAGGTCCTCGAGGAGATTCACGTCCCCGTCGACCTCATCGCCGGCGCGAGCATGGGCTCGATCGTCGGCGGGCTCTACGCGACCGGGATGTCGCCGCAGGAGATGGAGGACGCCCTCGCCACGATGGACTGGGACGCCTCCTTCGAGGACAAGGTGCCGCGTAAGGAGATGCCGTTCCGGCGCAAGTTCGACGAATCCTCGTTTCTCACGAAGATCAGGATCGGCATACAGGACGGACACACCGCGCTGCCGACGGGTCTGGTCGAAGGGCAGAAGCTGAACTTCATCCTCCGCCAGCTCACGCTTCCCTCGGCGACGGTCGACGACTTCGACAAGCTCTCGATTCCCTTCCGGGCCACCGCGACGGACGTCGCGAGCGGGGAAGGGATCGTCCTCTCCCACGGGAACGTCGCCGACGCCATGCGGGCGAGCATGGCGTTCCCCGGCCTCTTCTCCCCGGTCGAGATCGACGGCCGGCTCCTCGTGGACGGCGGAGTCGCCGAGAACTTCCCCGTAGAGACGGCCCGCAAGGCGGGGGCCGAGGTCCTCGTGGCGGTCAACATCGGGACGCCGCCGGCTGGGAAGGAGAAGCTCACCAGCCTCGTCAAGATCATCAACCAGGTGACCAACGCCGCGACCGCGCGGAACGTGAGGCTGTCGAAGGCGGCGATCAGTACGAAGGACGTCTTCATCGAGCCGGACCTCGGCGACATCTCGTTCATCGACTTCAAGCGGGTCCGGGACGCCGTGGCGGCGGGAGAGAAGGCGGCGCGCGCGCAGATCGAGGAGCTGAAGCGATTCTCGGTGCCCGAGGCCGAGTACCGGGCCTGGCGCGAGAGGACGCGACGCAAGGCCTACAAACCCTTCGCGATCGCGTCCATCGAGCTCGTCAACCCGTCTCCGGTCTCGAACGCGATCGTCCTGTCGCACGTGAAGACGAAGCCGGGTCCGCTCGACATGAAGCTCCTCGAGGAGGACCTCACGAGCATCAACTCGATCGGCGAGTTCGACCTCGTCGACTTCCGGATCGTCCCGCGCGGCGACGGCAACGTCCTCCAGATCGTCATCAAGGACCGGGCCTGGGCGAGGACCTCGGCCCAGTTCGGCATCAACCTCAATTCCGACTTCAAGGGGAACAACGGGTTCGAGCTGCTCGCCTCCGTCACCAGCACGAGCGTGAACCGCCTCGGTGCGGAGTGGCGTGCCATCGCGGGGGTCGGGGAGATCACGACCATCACCGGCGAGTTCTTCCAGCCGGTGAAAGTGGCGTCGCCGTTCTTCGTCTCCGGCGTCGCCAGCTGGCAGACGCAGACGCCCCTGGTGCCGGTCGAAGGGCTCGGAACGGTAGGCGTCCAGGAAAAACAATACATGTGGGGCGCCGTCGCCGGCGTCGGGGACGGGAGGTTCTGGGAGCTGAGGGGCGGCGCACAGCTGGGGCACCTCTGGACCGACCCGACCACGACCGAGGCTCTGCAGGCCGAGAGCGTCTCTCGCGGCGCCGTCGTCGCGAGGCTGACCGTGGACAGCCGTGACAACGTCCCGTTCCCGAGCAAGGGCGCCGCCCTCCGCGTCGCGATGGACTGGGAGACGCCGGCCCTCGGAGCGGACGACAGTACGCGAAGGCTCCACGGGATCGGAATGGCCGCCTTCTCTTCGGGCAAGAACGTATTTCAGGTGCTGGCGACGGGGGGCAGCCCGGTGAAGACCGACCTGCCGTATTACGATGCGTTCAAGCTGGGCGGGTTCCGCCGCCTCTCCGGATACACGAGGGACGAGCTGTACGGGCCCTACATGGCGTTCGGGTCGGTGACGTACCTTCGCGAGATCAACCGCTTCAAGACCTCGATCATCGGAGGGGCCTACTACCTCGGCGTGTCGCTCGAGGCCGGCAACGTCTGGAAGACCGGCTCGGACGTGAGCTTCTCGAACCTGCGGTACGCCGGTTCGGTCTTCGTCGGGATCGACAGCCCGCTCGGCCCGGTCTACGTCGCCTATGGCATGGCGGAGGGCGGACGGTCCGCCGTCACGTTCCAGCTCGGCGTGGCGTTCTGAGGAGGCTCACCGCGGGCACCCGGCTGCAATGCTGAGGGTAACGAGCGAAACCGTCCGTGCGCTCTGAAGGCGTGCCCGGTCAGCTCGATGGCGATGCGCAGCTCGTCGGGGTGAAGCGGAGGAAGCGGCCTCCCGTCCTCACGATAGAAGCTCGTACCGGACGCCGACGGCCTCGTAGGTCGGCGCGGCCCTCCGGTCGCGAGTCAGTAGCGAGGCCGAAGCCCGCTTCGCCGTCACCGCCACCAGGGCATCGTAGATCGCGCCTCCGGCCAGGCCCGCTCGGACCGCGAGGCTGAGGAGAGCGCGCTGTGCTTCCGCCGGAAGAGGCAGTAGCGGCTCCGGAAAGCGCTCCCGGAGGAACCGCTCCACGAGGTCCGCGGGTGCACGGTGCGGCGGCGGCAACCGGGTCAGTACCGAGAACGCCTCGACGGCGACGTGGGCAGGTAGCCGTGGCCGGCGCGCCAGCGCGGAGACCGCGGAGGCATGGCCTTCGTGCCAGGACGCGAACGCGGCGACGACGACGCTCGTGTCGACGGCGATCAACGCCTCGACCTCTCCAATGTCTCCCGAACGATCTCGTCGGTCAGCACGGGGAGCGGATCCCGCGGAACGGCGACGACCCCGCCCTTCCTCGCCTCGAGCGACATCGGGGTCGGCGCTGGCTCGATCTCGAGACGCCCATCCCGCTCGCGAAGGACGAGCGGCTCGCCGGCGACGAGGTGGAGCCGCAGGCGCAGGGGCTTCGGGATGACGATGCGACCGGCGACGTCCATGGTGATTCGCATGGTAGAACTGTACCATTGCTCCAACCGGGGACGATCCCACTCACGCACCGGAGCCCGTTCGCGTCAGAAGTACCGTCTCCAATCGAAGAAGACCCGGACGTAGCCGTAGTAGCTCGTCTTGAGGTCCGGAGCGGGGGTGCCCGGCGGGTAGAGGGCGGTCACCTTCTGCGGGACGTCCGCCCCGGCACCGATCTGGAAGAGGAGCGCCGACGTCTGGTTCTCGGAGAAGCCGCGGTAAGGACGGATCTCGACGATGGGTACGTCGAAGTCGATCGACCGGAGCGAGACGGGAACGAGCTTCTGCGCACCGGATTCAGAGGTCGTCAGGGCCAGAAACTGGTCTTCTCCCCCCGAGTAGCCGTAGAAGGTGGCGCCCACCTCTCGGCCCAGGCAGAACTGGACGCGCCCCATGAACGAGGAGAACCCCGCCTGCCAGGGGATCAGCCCGCCGTCGCCGGCGACGATCGCCATCTTCTCGAGCGTGTGCGGCGCGGTGAACGCGAGGAGCGGCGTGGCGACGAGGAGGTCTCCCGGGATGAGCCAGAAGGGAACCCGCAGGCGGGTCGAGATGCCCACGCGTGCGGGCATCCGCGGGAAAAGCGACTGGACGGTTTCCGAATACGTGCATCCCTCGCAGGAGCTCTTCTGCTTCGCCGCGTAGGCGACGCCGGCCTGGAGGAATACCTGGCCGTCAGCCATGTCTCCGAGAAGGGCCTCGAGGCCGAGTCCGACCCTCACGGAGAGGTCGAGGGTGCCGGTCAGGCGGGAGCCGCTCGACTCGGATTCGAGGCCGCCGCTTGCCCAGGCGCCACGAATGCCGCTCGACAGGCCGATGAAGGGACCGACCTCGGAACGGAATCGCGGCAGAGATGCGTCCTTGCCTCGGCCGGCGACCGGAATGGTGCGGAGGATCGTTCCCAGGGGCTCGCGGAGGGACTCCGGGAGATCCGGGAATGGGGGCAGCTCCGTCGACGTGCACGTGTCGAACGCCGCCATTCCCTCCGCGGGAGAAAGGGGAATCTCGGAGGCTGCCTGAGCCAGATCGCTTCCCGGCTGGAGTGCCGCGAGGACCTGGGACAGGCTCGCACGGATGGTGGGAGCGGCCCGGTCCCGGTCTTCCGTCCTCATCCGCGCGTCGCCGTAGAGGACGATCGGCTTCCCGTCCCACGTCCGGGTGTCGACACCGTGCTCGTTGTAGTAGTCGTGCGTCCCCTTGCGCGTCGCCACGTCGCCCCAGCACCCCGCCACGTGGCCCGAGGCGAAGGAGTCCTCCAGGAAGTGGGTGCCGTACGCCTCCAGGGCGAGGATCGTCCGCGCGAGCGCGGGCCGGTCGGCCGGGGCGACGCGCCCGGAACCGAGCTCGGCCGCCAGCCGGAGCGCGGCCAAGTGCGCTCTCAGCCACGTGCCGAGGGCATTCAGCTCGCCGCCATTCTTTGCGCTTTCCTTCAGGTACGCGAGGCCGTCGTCGGAGCTGCGCGCGAGGAGGAAGTGGACGTTGTTGGCGCCGGCCCGCGAGGCGTAATCCTTGTCGGCCCGCGCAAGCTCGAGGTCCGAACGGACCAGCCGGTTCCTCAGGTCGATGGGGTTTTTCGCCGTCGCCATGGCGACCTCGAGGCGTGAACAGACTCCCGCCACCTTCAGGATCCAGTCGCTGTCGAGCACCGTCCCGAGCATCTCGCCCGCCGAGCAGGAGTGGTCTCCGGAGATCGCCGGCCACGCGGCCCAGTTGATGCACGTAGGCTTCGGCCCCTGGTCCGCGGCCCACGGGACTGCACAGAGCCGATCCTCATGCCCCTGCCGCGCCTCGGTCCAGAGTGCGTCGAGCGCCTCGCGTTCGGCCGGGCCCATGTCCGCGACGGCCTTCCCCGCGATCGCCCGGTGCTCGGGGTAGATCCACGCCCGCGCCGGAGAGGCGGACAGGATGGAAAGAAGGAGAAGGGCCGCGAGGGCGATTCGCCCCGGGAACCCAGCTCTCATGCTCACTCCGGCCGGCGGTAGCCGTTGTTGAGGACGTAGCCCGGGTTGATGAAGAAGACGAGCGCCTTTTCGCCGAAATTGAGGCGGCCACTGCGCAGGATGTGAAGCGACCACCTGTTGAAGAGCTCGCCGAGGAGGGAGCCGATCACGGGCGTGATGAAGAGGTCCTGGATGCTGGGCTGCTCCGCCAGGGCCTCGACGACGTACTCCCAGAAGGTGCTCTGGAAGAGGGCGTACCCGAACGACTGCCAGGCGGTCGCGCCCTGAGAGCGAACCATGTTGTAGTAGAAGGCGCCCGCGTAGGGGTGCCCGAGGTAGTTGTGAAAGAAGACGTCCTCGTCCCAGACGGGAGGCGAGGTCCAGGCCCGCTTGAGGTTCGCCGTGGCACGGCTCAGGACGTCGCTGTCCCAACGGGAGAAATTCTGGGGCAGGAACGCCAGGACGACGCCGGACGCGACGGCGATCCCCGTGATGGTGAAGAAGCTCCGTTTGGCCTTTGTCATGAAAGGCCTGTCCCAGTTCCTGAGGCCGCTGAGCGGGGGGCGCGGAGACAGGGTCGTCAGCGTGTCGGAAGACAGCGTCCAGCCCGAGAGGTTCTGGTCCTGCTGATCCGGAAACAGCTCGAAGCCTTGACCGTAGAGGGCGGCCACCTCGCCGCCGCCGCTCATCCGCCCGGCGAACTCGAAGGTCGATTCCGGGAGCCGGAAACCGGGCGCATCCAGTTCCTGCTTGAACGGTGTGGACAGGGCCGGCCCGACGAGGAGTTCGGGAGCGTTCTGAAACGAAGTCTCCGACGGGTCTCCATCTCCGGCGACCTCTCCCGCCTGGACCGTCGCCACATGAAGGCTGCAGACCACGATCACGGCCCATCTCGCGAGCCTTCCGAAACTCACCGGCACCTCGAACACCCTTCCTCTCGTGACTCCGCCCACTGAGGGCCCGAGCAGTTCGCTCCTACACGCCAGGAGCGAGGCCCAGACCTCCATCGTACCCCGAACCTGCTCACAGTTCCCCCAGGCGAGGCGGCCAGGACTGCCCGCCAAGGACCGCGAGACTCGAAAAGGAAGCCCACCTCACCTTTCGGCAGGGCGGGCGCAAGTCTTCCCGCCGGGACCCGACGTCAGAAAGCCGGTGTCAGTCCCTGGGTCAGGGAGCGACGCCCGGGGCCGGGGCCTTGTACGAAACCTTCGACCAGTCGATTTTCCCGTCCTTGCCCTTGGCGGCCTTGACCGTCTTGCCGAAGTCGTTGAGCTCGTGGGCCTCCTTCTTCGGCATCTTGGCGACGTGACAGCTCTGGCAAGTGGCGACGGATTCCTTCGCCTTGAACTCCTTGTATATGTCCATTGTGGCGAGGGCGCTGCCGCTGACGGCGAGCGCAAGAATCGTGACGATGGCGGCCGGGATCCTCTTCATGTGTCTCCCTTTCTCCTCCGTCCTTCTCGTGGTCACGGAGCGAACGCGGAAAAGCTTAGCACCGAAGGCGTTGCGCGAGGGCCGAACGGAAACGCCCGCCCCGCCGCGAGGCGGAGCGGGCGCAGTGCCCCGGCCGGGGCCCGGTTTCAGAACTTGATGATCAGGCCGACGTGGGTGTCGAACTGGCTGAGGTAGTTCGTGTTGTAGTACTCGTAGCAGCCCCAGTAGGGGTCGCAGTAGTAGTAGCCGCTGTCGCTCGAGTTGACGTAGACCGGCATCCAGCGGACGCCGAGCCGGACGCCGATGTTGTCCGAGATCCGGAACTTGCCGCCGCCGCCCATGGTCATGGAGAAGCGGGTAAGCGTGTCGTAGTTCCCGGACGGGCTGAGGATCGACGCGCCGAGGAGGAAGTCGAAGTAGCCGCGGACCTTGTCGCCGCTGCGGCCCGACTGCCAGAGGCCACCGATCTGGATCGTGTCGACGTTGAGGCTGGCGAACTCCTCATTGGCGCCGACCGGGGGCGTTCCCCTGAAGTCGGCCTTGAGGTCGCTGCTCTGGTGGCTCCAGAGCAACTCGACGTTCAGGCTCGGGTGGACCGGGTACTCGGCGGTGAGGCCGAAGCTCACGGAGCCGGGGACGTCGACGGAGTTCACGAGCGCGCTGGAATCCGTGGAAACCGAGCTGTCGAAGCGGTAGCCGACGGTCGGGGTGATTTCGATTCCCTTCCCCTGGGCCGCCGCGACGGGAGCCAGGGCGACGAGGGCGAGGAGGGAGACGATCGCGAGGGTCTTCGTACGGGTCATGCCGAGTTTCTCCTTGTCCACGTCCGAACTACTGGACGAGTGGCACTTCGGCCGCGAGCTGGAACATGATGATGGCGTCGAGCTTGTTGTCGACCTGGAAGAAGCGGGTGACGACCTTCCCCGGGAGCTTCGCCTGGAACTTCGCGGCCCAGTCGGCCTTCGTCGCGGCTTCCTGCTTCTGGATCGCGAGCATCTCGGTGAGGAGCTTCGTGGCCTGCGCGTCGGTCATCGTGCCGATCGTCTTCGAGTACTCGACGAGGAGCGCCGTGAGGCGGTCGGCCGCGGGCTTGCGGGCGGCCCGGTACTGCGAATAGAGATCCCAGAACGGGCCGGCCTGAGCGTCGGTGAGGTCCATCGCGGCCCCGACGATCGCGTTACGGTCCTTCTGGATGTCGGCTCTCGTTTGCGCGACGAGCGCGGCGGCGTCGTCGGACGCCTTCTCGGCCGACTGGGCCATCTTCGGGTCTGCCTTGGGGGCCGGGGCGGCCGGGGTGGCGGAAAAGGCCGTTCCGGAGAGCGCAAGGGCCAGGGCGAGGGCGGTAGCGGTCGTCTTCATTCGGATCCTCCTGCCGGCGCGATTGCTCGCCGCCGGTTGTCTAAGTACCCGGTTGGTCCGGGTGATCGTTGGCGCCCTGGCGGTCGAGGGTGGAGCCGGAGGCGGGAGAGACTCTCCGAATGGCCTGGCACCCGTCCTGCGCCCGCACGAGCGGCCCGTCAATCGGGGCCGATAGTAGCCTCAATCGGGTCCCGGCCGCGTCCTGGGAAAAGCACTAGGTCGCGATTGCCGAAAACCGATACACGAGTTCCGGCGCCTGCTCGGAGCGCATCTGATGACGGAGAATGAGCCGGTTCGCCTGAGAATCCCGGGAAGGCCCTACGCTGAGGCGCAACGGCGAATTGCCACCCGACCGCCCAGCCGCTTGAAGGAGAAGTGATGAGACACCTTCGTACTGCCCTCGTTCTGGCCGTCGCGCTCGCCGTTCCGTCTGTGCGAGCCGCGGACTATCCGGAAGGGGCAAAGAGCAGGTTCCAGTTCGAGCTCGGGGGCGCCTGGGACTCGTTCGACACCGAGGCGAGCCTCGCTGCCACCCGGGGCGGCGTCGCCAACGCCGGAGCGACCATCGATTTCGAGAAGCTCCTCGACATCCCGGTCATGGAGAAGCACGTCCGCCTCAGGGGGCAATGGCGCTTCTCGAACGTGAGCTATGTCGAGGTCTCCTACGAGTCGATTGCACGCGAGGGGCGCCGCAAGATCGACAAGGAGATCGTCTGGGGCGACGCGACCTACGCGGCCGGAGGACAGCTCGACGGGAAGTTCGACAGCCAGGAGATCTACGCGGGGTACCGCTTCGACATGTTCCGGGCCGACAACGTGAAGGTCGGCGCCACGATCGGCTTCTCGAGCTGGTCGATCGACACCTCGCTGTCGGGCAGCGGGTACGTCACGAAGCCCGACGGGACGACCCAGTCGGGCTCCTTCATCGAGAAGGGCTTCGACATCACCGCGCCCGTGCCGGTCATCGGTATCGCGGTCGACGGCGCGATCTCGAAGGACGTCCTGTTCAACTTCTACGTCCGCGCGCTCTTCCTCCGCCTCGACGAGGTGGCCGGCGGCACCCTCTCGGGCGGGCTCAACGCGAAGTGGTACATCACGAAGCACTTCGGCGTCGGGGGCGGCGTCGACCTCAGCACCATCAAGATCAAGGACTACGAGAAGGACGACAAGCTCTTCTCCGCGAACTACTCGTTCGCGGGGCCCCGGATCTTCGTCGTCGCGTCGTTCTGAGCTCCCGGCGGGGCGCCGTCAACCGGCGGCGCCCCGGGAGATCTCCCGGAGGTTGGAGACGGTCGCACCGAGGCGCGCGATCAGCGCCGACACGGCCGAACGGGCCCTCGCGGCATCGCCGCAGGTGAAGAGATCGACGGCGGCCTCGCCCCGCTCCGGCCAGGTGTGGATCGTCAGGTGCGACTCGGAGATGACGACGACGCCCGAGATCCCCTGCGGCGCGAGGCGGTGGAGGTGGACCCCCAGGACCTGAGCTCCCATCGCGCCCACGGTTTCGACGAGGGCCGCCTCGACGACGGCGGGGTCGTCCAGCGTCGCGAACGGGGCGCCGGCGAGGTCGAGGAGGAGGTGGGTCCCGAGCGGGCTCACGGTGTCATCCCGCGCCGGAGCCGGCTGACGGTCCGACGGAAGCGAGGCCGATCGCCTCGGAAGCCGCTACGTTCCCGGGTCTCACCTTCCATATCCACGCGTCGAGAAGATAGTGCGTTGCCTGGGGGAGGGCAAGGAGAGGCACCAGGAGCGCAAGAAGGACCGGCCCGGGGTCGAGGGCGGCGCCGGGGAAGATCGCGCCGTTCTCGTGCCAGACGAGCCGGTCCCAGCCCCACTCCTCGAGGAAGGCGAAGGCGACGAGGGGTGCGAGGAAGAGAACGACGTGGCGGGCGCCAAGGTCGGCCAGTGCCCGCGGACGGCCCGCCGCGACCCGGGCCTCGGCGGCCTTCCGCTGCGACAGGAAGACGAGGCCGAAATAGGGAACGCCGTGAACGAGGACGTTGGTCACGGCGAAGGCGTAGTCGCTGTCGAAGACGACGATCCCGAGGTGCCAGACGAGGGCCGTCGTGACGACGACGAGGACCTTTCCCCAGGAGACGGGGCGGCCCGTGGCCAGGCGCCGCGCCTCTTTCGCGAGCCAGAGGGCGAAGACGAGGCCGAACGCGGCGAGCGCCGCCGGGCCGACCCAGGCCGGGAGCCCGGCCGCGTAATCACCCGCGAGGAGCCAGTGGAACCGCTTCGGGAGGGTGGCGTGCCACCAGACGAGAGGAGCGATCGTCGCGCCGTAGATCGTCCCGACGTCGAGCCGCCTCTCCCATGCCGCCCCCGACTCGTCGCTCTCGCCGCTCTTCCGCCGATGGAGCGCGACCCAGCCGTACTGCTGCCGCACGAAGTGAAACGTGGCGAGGTAGGCGAGAACGCGCCAGAAGACGATCGGCCCGGCGGTGTAGAGGAGGACGCCCGCAGCGTACGCGGCCGCAGGTATCGCGAGGTAGAGCGCCGGGCGGCGCCGGAACTCCTCCGGGTCGGCGTAGACCCGCCAGCCCGTCGACCAGACGTGTGCGACGTCGACGCCGATGACCGTCAGGACCCAGAGTGCGAGGGGGAGCTCCCCGTCCAGGTCGCCGGTTCGTGCGCCGAGGGCGAGGAGGAGAACGGATGCCAGGGCCGGCCCGCCGAAGAGGAGGAGGTCGGTGCGGCGAGAGAAGAGCCAGGCGGACGGCGTGGTCTCGGACACGGGCGGGGAGGAGTCTAAGGGGAGCGCGCCCAAGGGCTCCGCCGGGGCTTACGACGTCGGCCCCGACTCCGGGTAGAGTGCGCGCCAAATGTCGAATCACGAGCTGTCGATCGTCTTTTTCCTGGCGCTGGCGGCGATCCTCCTCGCGTGCCGCCTCGTCGGCTATCTGGCGCGTTTCGTCGGCCAGCCGCAGGTCGTGGGGGAGATGATCGCCGGCGTCCTGATCGGTCCCTCGCTCCTCGGGCTGATCGCGCCCCAGGCCCAGGCGGCGCTCTTTCCGAAGGCGGTGATGCCGGTCCTCTACGTCGTCGCCCAGATCGGCCTCGTCCTCTACATGTTCCTCGTCGGGCTCGACTTCGACATCGAGCTCCTGCGCAGGCGCGCAAGGAGCGCCGTGACCGTCTCGTGGGCGGGCATACTGGTGCCGTTCGGCCTCGGGTCGCTCATCGCCCTCGCCTTCCACGGCGACACGGCCCTCTTTGCCGAGAAGGTCTCGATCGGAGAGGCCGCCCTCTTCATGGGCGCGGCGATGTCGATCACCGCCTTCCCGATGCTTGCGCGGATCATCTACGAGCGAGGCCTCTCGGGGACCTCGATGGGGACCCTCGCGCTCGCGGCGGGCTCGGCGGACGACGCGGCCGCCTGGTGCATCCTCGCCGTCGTCCTCGCGAGCTTCTCCGGCCATGCCGCGATCGCGGTCTGGGCGATCGGCGGCGGCATCGCCTTTGCCCTCTTCGCCTTCTTCGTCCTCCGACCTGTCCTCGCGCGCGCGGGGGCCTGGATCGACAAGCGCGAGGCCTACGACAGCGTCGCCCTCCCCGGGGCGCTCATGCTCCTCGCGGGCGCGGCCTGGTACACCGACAAGGTCGGGATCTACGCGGTCTTCGGCGCCTTCGTCCTCGGCGCCGCGATGCCGCGGGGCGAGATCGCCCGGCGGATCGAGAAGCAGGTCCAGCCGCTCACGGTGAACCTCCTGCTCCCCCTCTTCTTCGTCTACTCGGGGCTGAACACCCGGATCGGCCTCGTGAACTCGTTCGCCCTCTGGGGCCTCGCGCTCCTGGTCCTCCTCGCCGCCACGCTCGGCAAGGGGGGCGCCTGCTACGCGGCGGCGCGCTTCAGCGGCGAGCCGCACCGCGAGGCGGTGGGGATCGGCGCGCTCATGAACGCGCGCGGCCTGATGGAGCTGATCATCCTCAACATCGGCCTCGAGAGGGGTGTCATCACGCCGACGCTCTTCTCCATCATGGTCGTCATGGCGATCGTCACGACGCTGACCGCGCTCCCCGTCTTCAACCTCGCTTTCGGAAAGCAGGTCGTCGGGGAGGCGGCCGTCGCGCGGCCCGCAACGACTCCCGGGCCGCTCCTGGACGACTGAGGCGGCCAGACGCCGCCGCCCGGTCAGGGCGTGATGCGCGTTCCCGTCGGCTCCACGGTGATCGTCGCTTCGAAGAGACTCCCCGGAGGAAGCTCCTGCCGAAGGAGAAGGCCGTTCGGGAGACCGGCGCCGATCGTTTGAGGAGAAGAGCCTCTCGCCAGGTAGACCTCGACGGCGCCGCTCTCGAGCCCGAGAGCGTCGATTCGTCCGGCGGAGTCGGTAGCCGCGCCGAGGCCCAGCCATTGCTGATGCCGAGCCAGCACGTCGTCGGGCACGACCCTCCCGCCGAGTCGCAGCCGCACGGGTTCCCCCGCCATCGGAGCGCCGGCCGGATTCCGTAGCTGGAGAACGAGCCCGGCCGTCCCGGTGGCGCACGAGAGGACGACGGGCTCCTGGACCGCGCCTTCGGCAGACTCCGGCGGCAACGGGACGTCCCGCGCCGCCAGCGCGCATCCGGGACCGGTCATGAAGACCCTCGTGACGGAGCCGGTCGCGCGCAGTTCGAAGGTACCGTCCGCAGAGGTCACGGCGCCCTGTGCGGCGGCGCCGGTGAGGGGATCCACCGACGCCACGGAGACACCGGGCGCTGGCACGCCGGGAACCCGTTCGAGACGACCACGTAGCGAGGGGTCCTTCAGCAGCCGGATCTCGATGGGGTCGATCGAGCCGTGGTCCGGTATCTGTACGTCGAGCGTCGGCGACCGTCGGTAGCCCTCCTTGTCGGCAAAGAGGCTCACCTGGCCCTGCTTGTCGAAGAGGAAGGTGAACGTCCCTTCTCCGTCGGTCCGTGCGAGGCGGTGGAAACCCGTCTGGTCTCGCAGCGCAACGACGGCATCCTGGACGGGGACGGAGTTCCCGTCCAGGACGCGTCCGGCGAGGGCGACGCCAAGGAGCTCGAAGTCGACCCGCTTGCCGGATCGCGGGATCCACTCCCTCTTCTGGGCCGCGCTCTGTCCGGACGGGGTCGTGACGACGAACCAGTACGACCCTTCCGACCAGAGGTTCATCTCGTACCTGCCGGACTCGTCGGAGGAGGCCACGACGTCGGCGCCTTCGTCGGGGGACTCTCCCGGGAAGACGCGGCTCGCGCGGATCGAGAATCCCTCCAGGGCCTTTTCGGCGCGGGTCACCCTCCCGTCCACGGATACGGGGACGAGGTCGAGGGCATGGGACAGCGTCGTCTCGTCGGCGATGTTGATCGAATCGTCGAAGCTCGGCCCGTCTCTCATCGGGAACACCCGCAGGATGTAACGCCTCGGGGCGAGACCGTCTCGCACGAAACGGCCGTCCGAGTCGCACGTTCCCTCGGCGATGGTCCGAAGCCGGAGGTTGCGCTCGGGGTGCAACGGAGGTTCCAGAAGGAGGCAGCGCGCCCCCCTCGCCGGCTCCGCGTCCCGCGTCACCGTGAGCTCGAGCCGACCTCCGCGCCGGAGCGTGACGCTCTTCACGGTGAATGTTCCCGGCGCGGCGGCCATCGCGCCGGGCGTCTCGGGAAGGAAGCCCGGGCTCGTGATCGTCATGCGCGCGGTCGCCATGCCGAGGCCGTTGAGGATTCCGACGCCGTCGGTGAAGCGTTCCGCGCGTGGGGATCGGCCGGTCTCCGGCGCGGCCTCGGCGTCCACGACGCCGAGAGATCCCCCGACGGGCTTTCCCTCGCGGTCGCTGACGAGGAGGACGGCCGACCAACCGGGACCGAGCGGCCGGACGAGCTCGTGGGTCGAGCCGGGCCGGCCGTTGACGAGCGCCAGCCGGGGGGCGAGACCCGCGACCGAGACCGACGCGAGCCACCGGCCGGCGGGAATCCTCACCTCGCCAGCGACCTCCTGCCAACGGTGGCTCGGCTTCCGGAGATCCGGCGCCCCCAGCGAGTAGAGCGAGAGGGTGGCCGGCTGTGGCCCGGGCTTGAGTCGGATGATCGCCTTCCTGGGAACGACGAGGACGGCCGGAGCGGCGAGATCCGCGAACAGGCAGGAGACCGGCCCGTGCTCTGGTCCCTCGACGGAAACCTGGACGGGTGGTGCCTCGAGGATCGCGCTGGGCGGCGGTTCGGAGAACGCCCAGCAAACGCGCACCGAAGGCCCGACCGCGCAGACGTTCATAGGACCTTCGATTCTCCGGCCCCGGTCGTTCACGAGGGTCCGGGTGCGGAGGGCAGGCGGAGGTGCCTCGCCTGCGGCCATGATCGACCCTGTGACCATCGCAAGAGCGAAGGATCGAGCCAGGACCACTTTCATCGGGAGCTACGTACGCGCAGGAAGGCGATGCACGTCGACGACCCGGATTGCCGGGACGGGAATCGCTGAGGAAGTCTTGACGTTACAGGCTGCTTCGTGTGGCGATTCTGCCCCCTCCTTGTTCAGGGCTGCAAGTCGAGATTTCCAACAGCTGGACTGCTTGGGTACATCTCTGCGTGAAGCGAGAGTCCGGCCTGCCGCGTTGACCCCCGCTCGAGGTCGTCGGGGAAGTCCGATGACCTCGTACATCGGTCCTGTGTGGCTCGGCCCGGCGGCTTGGCCTGCTACGCCAGCAGCGACGTGAACCGTTCTCCCTCCTCGGCCAGGATCGCCTCGGCCGCGCGGACGCCGGCGTCCTGCGCCTCCTCGAAGAGCGGAAGGCCGGAGGCGTCGGCGTGGGCGAAACGGACGCGGCCGACGGGCTGCTCGAGCGCGGCGCGGTCGGGGTGCCAGACGAAGCCGGGGTGGGGGCGCGCCATGGCGTGGCCCCAGAGGAAGACGTCGACGTTCGTAACGAGCGACGGGAGATCCGGGTGGGCCCGCGAGAGGTCGGCGAGGACGGCCTGGGCCAGCTCGGACCACGTCGCCGAAAGGAGCTTCTCCCGCGCCTTGCGCGGATCCTCGCCGGCGAAGACGAGGTAGTAGGTGAGGACGGTCGGGCCGTGGCCGCGGTCCCCCTGGTGCGTCGCGACGACGTAGCCGAGGCCGCGGGAGTCGTAGAGGACGTTGTCCCAGCAGAGGGGGAAGCCGCGATCGGCGGGCCGCCCGGACAGCGTCAGGTTGGCGACGAGCCACGGCGCGTACTCGAAGGAGCGCAGGAAGGCCGGCGGGTTCTCGCGCCACGGCGCGAGAACCCGCGCGGCCGTGTAGCGCGGCAGGGCATAGACGACGTGCCTCGCCGTCACCTCGACGACCTCGTTCCGCGGGACGTCGAGCCAGCGGACCGTGGCGCCTTCGGCCTTCGGGACGACGTCGAAGACGACGGCGCCGGTCACGATCCGGTTGCCGGCGCTCTTCACGAGGTGTTTCGCGAGGCGGCCGTTCCCTTCGGGCCAGGTCAGGAACGCGGCGGGCTCCTCGAAGGGACCGTCCGGCGAGGCCCCGCGCAGGCGCGAGGCGAAGTAGTGGATGCCGGCCCAGGCGGAGGTGTCGTCGAGCGAGGAGCCGAAGTCGTCGCGGGTGGCGTACTCGGCGAACCAGAAGAGGCGCGCGCCCGAAAAGCCGCTGCGCGTCAGCCACTCGCGCATCGAGATCCTGTCGAGCACCGTCCATTCGGCGTCGTCGGAGGAGCGGCGGCGGGGGATGGCGAAGGCGCGGCGCCCCTTCGCGTCCCTGAGGGCGGCGAAGCGGAGCATCTCCCGCTCGAAGCGAGAGAGCTCCTCGCGGTCCTGCCGGGACGCGCCCGCGCGCGGGTAGAGCCCCTCGTACCAGATCCCGCGGAAGAAGAGGCGCTCCTCGGGCTCGGCGCAGAGCATCTCCTCGGCCCACTCGGGCTCACCCTCCGGAGTGCGGCCCGTCAGCGCGCCGACTTCGGAGAGAAGCGTCTCGAGGGCGGCATTCCCGTAGACGGGGACCGGGACGTAGTGCGCGCCCCAGGGGAAGGCCGAGACGGCGTTCTCTCCCGAACGGGCGTTGCCGCCCGGGTCGTCCTCCAGCTCGTAGAGACGGAAGTCGGTGAAGCCGGAGCGGGTGAGCGTCCAGGCGGCGGAGAGCCCGGAGATCCCGGCGCCGAGGATCGCGACGCCGACGCTCTCGCGGCGAGCGACGGGGCGCGTCAGGAGCTCGCCGGTCCGAATCCGGTGTCCGCGCAGGACGTCTGCCCCGGCGATCACCCCGCCGAACGGGGGACGCTCCGGAGCCTCCCGGCAGGAGGCGAGGAAGGAGGAGAGGGCCGGAAGGCCGACGAGCGCGGCGATCGCCTCGCGGCGGGAGGGCCTCACGTCACTCGAACTTCCGCCACTCGCTCTCGTAGGTCCGGACCAGGACCTGGTCGTGGAGGCGGTTCACGGGCGCCTCCCAGCGGGCCATGTCGGGACCGAAGGAGAAGAGGGCGGGGAGCGTCTCGTCGGAGAGGTAGCGGAGGCCGGGGACGAGCCGGGCGGGGAGGTCGAAGGGTTTCGGCGCGGCGAGGACGAAGCCCCACTCGCCGAACGAAGGGACCGCCGCGTGGTAGGCCCGCGTCGCGAAGCCGGCGGCGGCGATGGTCCGGTCGATGATCCAGAACGACTTCCTCGCGAAGAGGGGCGAGGTCGACTGGACGGCGAAGGCGCCGTCGGGGGAGAGGCGCCTCTTCAGGAGGCCGTAGAAGCGCTTCGTGTAGAGCTTCCCGACCGCGAAGCTGTTCGGGTCGGGAAAGTCGACGAAGACGAGGTCGAAGAGGGCTGTTCCCTTCTCGAGCCACGTCATCGCGTCGTCGTTGATCACCGTGACCTTCGGCGAGAGGAGCGAGCCGCCGTTGAGCTGCGTGAAGAGCGGGTTCTCGCGGGCGAGGCGGGTCACCATCGGGTCGAGGTCGACGAGAGTCACCGACTCGACGGAGGGATGGCGGAGGATCTCGCGCACCGCGAGGCCGTCGCCACCGCCGAGGACGGCGATTCGTCGCGCGCCGGGGACGAGGGCGAAGGCGGGGTGGACGAGCGCTTCGTGGTAGCGGTACTCGTCGACGGAGGAGAACTGCAGGTGGCCGTTCAGGAAGAGCTGGAAGCCTGCCCGGTTCTTCGTCAGGACGACGCGCTGGTAGGCCGAGCTCTTCGCGAAGAGGACCTCGTCGGCGTACAGCTGCTCCTCGGACAGGTCCGACAGGCGGTCGGCCGAGGCGTAGCCGGCGAGGAGGAGCACGGTGACGAGGGCCGCCCTCGCGACGAGGCCGCCGGGCGGGCCGATCTCCTCGCGGAAGAGCCGGATCGAGGTGAACGCGACGACGGCGTTGAGGAGGCCGAAGAGGAGCGACGTCCGGAAGAGGCCGAGGTGCGGGACGAAGACGAGAGGGAAGAGCAGCGAGGCGGCGAGCGCGCCGAGGTAGTCGAACGTCAGGACCTGGGCGACGAGGTCCTTGAAGGCGACCGACCGGCGCAGGAGCCGGAGGAGGAGCGGGATCTCCAGGCCGACGAGGGTGCCGATGGCGAAGACGAGGCCGTAGAAGGCCGGGTGAAACCAGCGGGGCGAGAGGAAGGCGAAGGAGAGGATCGGCGCGGAGAAGCCGCCGAGGAAGGCGACGGCGATCTCTGCCTCGATGAAACGCCGCGCGACGCCCCGCTCGATGAACTTGGAAAGCCACGCTCCCGCCCCCATCGCCGTCAGGTAGATCCCGATGACGAGGGAGAACTGCGTGACCGTGTCCCCGAGGAGGTAGCTCGCCAGCGCCCCCGCCACGAGCTCGTAGACGAGCCCGCAGGTGGCGATGACGAGGACCGTCAGGTAGACCGGTCCCGGACGGACCGGGCTTGGCGTCACTGGGGCCCCTAGCTGATGGCCTGCCCGATGATGAACGCCATCCCGAGGACGATCGCCGCGATCACGATTCCCAGCGCGGTGTTCTCGTCCTCCAGGATCTCCTTCTTGAGCGAGAAGGGGAGGACCTTCGGCAGGGTGAAGAAGAAGACCGCGAAGGCGATCATCCCGATCGCCGAGAACACGAGCGCCGAGATCACCTGACTCCCGTGGAGCTGCCACCAGTTCATCACTTTCCTCCCGTCCAGAAGCTGTAAGCCCGGAATCCGGTCGCGCTCCGCGACCCCGCCGCCACGACACCCTTCTTCGAGTTGCTCGGAAGCTCCCACCCGGCGAAGCCGGCCCAGGCGTAGGCCGTCAGGAGGAGGGCGCCGAAGACCTGGAATCCTCGTTTCAGCATGTCGGCCTCATTCGTCGTCGTCCGATCCGCCCTCGCCCCCTCCGGCGTAGTCGCTCTCGGCCCACCGCCGGCCCTCGAAGCGGGCCTTCGAGATGCCGAGCGCGATGGGGCCGAGGAGGAGGAGAAGGAGGACGAGTACGAGGTGTGTCATCCGGGGCACGCCGCTCCGGAGGCGGATGTCGTAGTACGGCGGCGCCTTCCCGCGCTCGAGCTCTGGCTCGAGGCGAAGGACGTAGCGACCGGCGGGGATGCGGCCGATGAAGTTGGTGCGGGACCGGGAACCCTCGCTCCAGCTCTCGCCGCCGTCGACGCCGTGGTAGTAGTCGGACTGCAGGCCGAAACCAAAAGCCTGGCCGGTTGCCTCCTCGAGGAGGACGGCGTTCACGAAGACCCAGCTGTTGTCGGTGGGCGCGTCGATCCGAGCCTCGATGTTGCCGGAATGCGGGATCTCGAACGGCTCGGTGACGACCGTCAGCCCCTCGGAGAGCGCGTCGGGGGAGAGCGTCGGGTCACTGGCCGCCAGCGAGATGTCGTGGCGCATCTGGTAGACGACCTTCCGGTCGGCCTTGATGTTGAAGAAGACGAAGAGGAAGACGGCGATCCCGGCGAAGAGCCCCAGCGTTCGCATGAAACCCCGGGACGACTCCGCGTGCGGCCACGGCTGGTTCGAGCCGACCCCTTCGGGCGCCGGAAGGGGAGCCTTGAGCGAGAAGGCCTGCTCGATTTCCTCCTTCGGAACGTAGCTCCCCTCCGACCAGGTGACCTCGTTCTCGTACTTCTCCTCGGAGAGGATTCGCGGGGGGCGACGTAGTCGGAGACGGCGGTCGTCTCCCCCTTCTTCACTTCCCAGTAGAACTCGCCGAGGACGGCCTCCACCCGGGCCGTCGTCGACTGGAAGTGGCGGTAGCGCGTGCCGCGCCAGACGGCGAGCCGCGGGGCCGTCGAGACCTCGCCGGCGGCGATTCCCGCCACGAGCGTCCAGTGGCCGTTCGACTCGACGAGCCAGTGGTAGGCCTCCGACTTCGTCTCCTTGAGGAGGTACTCGCGCCAGTAGTAGTGGACGCCGTCGACCGTGCAGGCCTTCAGGACGGCCCCGAGAATCGCGTAGTTCATCCCCCGGAGAGTCCCCTCTCCACCGAGAGGAAGGAGCGGCTTGAACGGGACCTTCTGGAGCCGGGTGAGAACCTCGAACTTCTCCGCCGAGGCGCCATCCTCGGGCGTCGCGAGGACGGAGCCGCAGTAGGTGCAGGCGACACGGACCGTGTTCGCCGGGTCCTTCAGCTGGAGGCCCGCCCCGCAGGCGGGGCAGTTGAGCGACGAGGCCTTCGCAGTGGCTTTCCGCTGCGACCATCCTTCGAGCCCTTCGACACCCAGCTCGGCGAGCTGGACCTGCTTCCCGACGAAGAACGCGTCGACCCCGGGGTCGTCGCCGTAGTCGAGCGTCGCGAGGCTGCCGTCGGCGCCGGAGAGGTCGGCGTACATGAAGACGGCGCCCGGAGCGGCGGCGAACGGGAGGTCACCTTCGGCCGAGGCGTAGAGCGCCTGGCGGCGGTCGGTCACCGTGAACTGGCCATACGCGCCGAAGTTGAGCCGTTGCCCCGGCGCGATCTGCGTGAACTCGGGGGCGGGCGGGTTCGACGGGGGCGGCAGGGGCCGCATCACCCAGAAGCTCCCCTGCGCCTCGGCGAGCCAGGCGTAGCGGCCGTCCTCGAAGGAGACGTGCCACTCGTCCCAGGTCCCCTCGCCGGTCGAGAGCTGCAGTCGCCCGACGATCCGGAACGGCTTCAGGCCCTGCGCCTTCGGCTTTCCCGTGGCGCCGATCCGGAACGGCGACGACGTCGGGACGAGCTCGGCGACGGTCCCGAGGGACTCGAGCTTCACTCCCTTCCGGGAGACGGCGGAGCGGCACTGCGGGCAGACGGTGACGACCGACGAGCCGGCACGGAAGAGGACCTCTCCCCCGCAGGACGGACAGCTGGCGGCACGGGAGCTCACGTGGCGGAAGGATAGAACAGCCGGGGGCGGGACGGGGGCCGGATGGGAGCTAGACGGGGAGGCGGACCCGGAATCGTGCGCCGCGGCCCGGGGGGCTTTCGAGCGAGACGTCGCCGCCCATCGCCTCCGTCAGCGTCTTGACGATGGAGAGGCCGAGTCCGGTCGACGACTCGCCGCCCGTCGGTCTTGCCGAGAGCCGGGCGAACTTGGCGAAGAGACGTGCCCGGTCCGCCTCGCTGACGCCGGGTCCTTCGTCTTCCACCTCGACGACGCCCGCGCCGCTTTCGGAGCGAACGGTCACGACCACCGTCGAGTTCCAGGGCGAGAACTTGATCGCGTTCGAGACGACGTTCTCGACGACCTGCTGGATCGCTCCCGGGTCTCCCGTCACGAAGACGGTCGTCCCGTCGACCCGGATCCCGATCTCCTTCTTCGCGGCCCCGGCGACCTGTGTCTCGACGACCCTGCGGGCGATGGAGAGAAGGTCGCACGGCCGCTTCTCGAGGGAGACCCGTCCGGCCTCGGCCGCGCTCGCCTCGATGAGACCCGCGACGAGGTCACGGACCCGCTCGGCGGCGGTGACGATCTTGGCCGACATGTCGGCCGTTTCCTTTCGCGAAAACTCCTCGTCGCGCAGCATCTCGGCGTAGCCGAGGACGACGCCCAGGGGGTTCCTCAGGTCGTGGGCCGCGATTCCGAGGAAGGTGCTCTTCTCCTCGTTCAGCCGCTTCAGCTCGGAGGCGACCGAGCGGACCTTCTCGCTGGCCGCCTCGAGCAGACGCATCGTCACGAACGTCCGTCTCTGGTAGGCCTCCCGGAAGTAGCCGGCGACCGTGAAGAAGAACCAGAGAAGGACGAGAGTCCCGAGCGAGATGACGACGACGTCGGCCGGGAGAGGCGGGCCGTAGTCCGGGAGCTTCCTCACGAAGGCGACGGCGGGGAACGAGAGGACGATGAGGCCGGCGCGGACGACGCTCGCGGCGAAGCCCGACGGGAGAAGCCCTATGGCCGAGGAGGCCATCGGGAAGCTGAGGCCGACGAAATAGAGGCTCGTCCCCGGCTCGTGGAGCTGCCCGATCGCGATCATCGCGGCGATGGACCAGCCCGCGGCCACGCCTCCGACCTCGAGGACGGGGCGGGTCCAGGCGGTGAACCGGGAGACGTACGTGAGGAGATAGAGAACGGCGATGGGGAGCGCGAGGGCGCAGACGCGGATCGCGAGAACGAGAGGCCAGGTCTCGGGAAAGGCGATCGGGTCGAGGAGGCCGAAGGCGAGGATCGTCACGAAGGCGACGGCGAGGGCCGGCCGCAGGATCCGGCCGCTCGCGGTCCGCTGTTCCTCGCGGAATGCCGCTTCCACGAGCGGGTCTCGGAACCGCAGGCGCCAGACCTCCTCGAGGTCCCTCTCGCTCACCGGAACCACCGGCGTCTCGCGCCGCGGCGGACGCGGGATGCGCCAGCCCGACGACGAGTGCCGGCTGCCAAGCACCGTTCCGCTGCTCATGCAGGGGGATTGTGCACCGGGTTCGGCCCGGTCGCCTCACCTCCAGGGGCCCGGATCAGTTCCGGAGGAAGACGAAGACCTTCCACGTGAGGGCGGAAACCAGTGCAGAGGCGGGGATCGTCAGGACCCAGGCGGCGACGATCGACCGGGCCACCCCCCACCTCACCGCCGAGAGCCCGCGGGTCGCGCCGACGCCCATGATGGCTCCCGTGATCGTGTGGGTCGTGGACACGGGGATCCCTCCGAGGGAGGCGCCGACGAGGGTCACGGCTCCCGCCAGTTCGGCGCAGGAGCCCCCGACGGGCTTCAGCGGCGTGATCCGCATCGACATCGTCCGGACGATCCGCCAGCCTCCCGAAAGCGTCCCGAGGCCGATCGCGGCGTGGCACATCAGGACGATCCAGAACGGGACGTGCGAGCCCCCGAGATGCCCCGTCGAAAGAAGGAGGGCGAAGATGATCCCCATCGTCTTCTGCGCGTCGTTCATCCCGTGGCCGAACGAGAAGGCGGCTGCCGAGAGGAGCTGGACCTTGCGGAAGACCCGGTCGATCCGGTCGGGCCGCCACTTTCGGAATGCCCAGGCCGCCGCGACGTAGTTGACGAAGCCGAGGGCGAGGCCGAGGAGCGGGGAAAGGACGATGAAGACGCTCGTGAGCGCCAGGCCCGAGAAGACCAGACTCCCGACGCCCGCCTTCATGAACGCCGCCCCGGCAAAGCCGCCGATGAGGGCGTGAGAGGACGAGGAGGGGAGGCTCCACCACCACGTGAGGAGGTTCCAGACGATGGCCCCCACGAGGCTGGCGAGGATCAGGTCGGGGTCGACGATCTTCGGGTCGACGATCCCCTTGCCGATCGTCTTCGCCACCCGCGTCTCGAGGGCGAACGCCGCCACGAAGTTGAAGAAGGCGGCCCAGACGACGGCGACCTTCGGGGAGAGGACGCGCGTTCCGACGACGGTGGCAATGGAGTTCGCCGCGTCGTGGAAGCCGTTGATGTAGTCGAAGACGAGGGCGACGACGATGATCAGGACGATGTAGGTCACGGGGCCTCAGGTCGACTTGATGACGATCGTCTCGAGGGTGTTCGCCACGTCCTCGCAGCGGTCGGTGGCCCCTTCGACGAAGTCGTAGATTTCCTTCCACTTCATGACTTCGATCGGGTCCTTCGCTTCGGTGAAGAGCCGGCCGATGGCGAGCTGGGCGACGGTGTCCGCCTCGTTCTCGAGCCGGTTGATCTCGACGCAGGCTTCGAGGATCTGCCGGGAGTTCTTGAGGTCCGACAGAAGGGCCATCGCCTTCTGGATCGCGAGGGCGGACTGGACGATGACGGCCGTGATCTTCTTCAGCTCGGGCGTCGTCGTCGAGATCCGGTAGAGGACGATCCGCGACGCGGCCGCGTCGATGTAGTCGAGGACGTCGTCGAGCGTCTTGACGAGCGTGTGGATGTCCTCCCGGTCGATCGGGGTGATCCAGGTCCGGTTCAGGAGGTCGAACGTCTCGTGGGCGATCTGGTCGCCCTGGTGCTCGAGGCGTTTGATCTCGACGGCCCGCTCGTCGTCGAGCGTCGGCCCTCCGGCCAGGGAATCGAGGACCCTGGCGGCCTCGACGATCACTTCGGCGGCCCTGCCGAACTGGGGAAGGAAGGTCTCTTCTCGGGGGAACAGACGTATCACGCGGTCTCCTCCGGACCGCGGAGGTTATCAGCCGCGGGGCGGACCGCCCCGCACGACCGTCCCGGCTACGAGCGTCGCAGAGACGGCGTCTCGCGGAGGATCGCGACGACCGCTGGCAGGCCCGGCCTGGCGCCCGGGGCCACGCGGACCGCGCTCGCCTCGAGGGTACGACCGCCTCTCTCCGCGGGAAGGGTCAGGAGTCCGCTCGCGCGGCCCTCCTGAAGCGCCGCCTCGAGCAGGCCGGTCAGCGCCTTTTCGCGGACGAGCTCGAGGACGTGCTCTCCGGGACGGAGCGGGCCGGACCCGGCTCCGAGGATCCTGATCGCCTCGGGGTTGGCGTCGAGGAGCGACAGGGTGGGGTCAACCACGAGGAGGCCGACCGGCACCTCGTCGAAGACGATCCGGGAGACGCCGGCGGCGCGACGGGCTTCTGCCGCCCTCTCCGAGGTGACGTCCGCGAGATTCCCGAGCGCGGAGAAGACGACCGCCGTCTCCTCGGTGACGGGGCCGGGGTTCGCAGGGCGTTCGCCTCGCTCGGCGCCGGCGACGGCCTGGCGGACGAGGACCAGTTCGGCAGCGTGGCTCGAGCGCGCACGGATGAGGAGCACGGCCACGAGCAGGCCGGCGAGAATGGAAAGACCGAGCGTCTGTCTCCGGAAGGGAGTCTCCCACCGGGCGAGGTCCTTCTCCGGGAACGCGAGGCGCAGGACCTCGCCACCTCGGAGGCGCACGGCTGCGTAGACGAGCCGGTCGCCGACGGTCGAGGAGAAACGCGTCCTGACGCCGCGCCCGCTTCGGGTCGCCTCGAGGACCTCCGGCCGGTTCGCGTGATTTTCCAGAGAGCCGATGCGCTCCGGGACCACGCTGCTGTCGCCGAGGACCCGGCCGTCCGCCGCGATCAACGTCGCCCGGAGCGAAAGCTGACGTCCGAGCCGGCGGATCGCCTCCCTCGCGTCCTGTCCCGACGCGAGGACGCCCTCGAGGTCGGGACCGACCCGTGCGAGAAGCGCGAAGGCGCTCGCTTCCGTCCTCCCGGCGATCGCCCGGTCCAGGACCTGGTTGAAGGCGAATCCTGCGAGAAGACCTCCCGCTACGGAAAGGAGCAGCGGGACGATTCCCCGCCGGAGGAGTCCCTCGAGGCGGGAATGGCCGGGGGCCGTTGCGAGCGTCGTCATGGCGATCGGCCGATCCTAGACCGCTCGCGTTAAGACGGCGTGGAGGAACGGCCCCCGTTCAGGGGCGCCTGGGGCCGGGCCTCGTGATCCGGGCCGACTGGGCCTCGTCCCGGTAGAAGCCGAGCGGTCCGAGGAGCCGCCACGTCCGTTCGACGATCTCCTTTTCGGTGACGGGTCTGGCGAGGATGTCGCTGGCTCCGACCTGCCGGGCGAAGTGCTCCTGGGACCGGTCGACGCGCGTGCCGAGGAGGAGCACCGGGACCCGCGCGAAGATGGGAGTCGCCTTCAGGATTCGCGCCACCTCGAACCCGTCGGCCTTCGGAAGCGCGACGTCCATGACGACGGCGTCGGGCTGGCGGGACATCAGGAGGTCGAGGACCTCCTCGCCGGAACGTGCCTCGACGGCGTTGCAGCCCGAGTCGGCGAGGGCCTTGCCCATCGAGATCCGGTCCGCGCCGTCCGCCAGGACGATGAAAACCGTGGGGCGCCCGGTCGGGCGGGGCGGGGCAGGAGCGGGTGGAGGCGGTTCCGTCCGAGGAGTGGCCGGGGGAGGCGCGAGCGGGGCCTCGCCGTGGGGCCGGTGCTGCACCAGCGGCGTCCTCGTGTCGAGGTCGCCGGTTGCGGCCGCGGCCGCGCGGCGCGATCGAGCCGCGGCGTCGAGGTCCGCGAGGACCTCGTCGATCGCGCGGCTCCTGGCATCGCCGGCGGGGCCCGTCGCCGTGTCGGTCCTCGCCTCCTCGGCGCGGGTGAGGGCGGCCTCGAGCTCGGAGGCGCTCTGGAACCGGTCCTCGCGCCTCTTCTCGAGCGCCCGGTGGACGGCGTCGCGCAGCCCGGGGGAGACGTCGGGGTAGAGGGAGAGGTTCCCCGGCACCGCCTCGGAGATCTGCTTCATGGCGATCCCGAGCGCCGAGTCGGCCGTGAAGGGAAGGACGCCCGCGAGCATCTCGAAGGCGATGATCCCGAGCGAGTAGATGTCGCTCCTCGCGTCGGCGGGCTGACCCATCGCCTGCTCGGGAGAGATGTAGTGCGGCGTCCCGAGGACGACGGCGTCGAGCGTCAGCTTCTCGTCCACGAGGCCGCGCGCGAGGCCGAAGTCGAGGATCGACACCGTGTCCCCCTCGCCGACGATGATGTTCTGGCTCTTCAGGTCCCGGTGGACGATTCCCTGCTCGTGGGCCGCCTGCGTCCCCAGGCAGATCTGACGGAGGATCGGGAGCGCGCGGGCCGGGGCGATCCGGCCCTCCTCGAGGATGAGCGTCTGGAGGTCCTTGCCCGGGACGAACTCCATCGTGATGTAGGGGTGCCCCCGGCGGTGCCGAAGTCGTACATCCGGGCGACGTTCGGGTGCTTCACCTTCCGGTTCAGGCTGATCTCGCGCTTGAAGCGGGCGACCACCGCTCCGTCGTCGTCCGCGACGTGGCCGTAGAGGATCTTGATCGCGAGGATCTCGTCGAGGACCAGGTCCCTCGCCTTGAAGACGACGCCCATCCCGCCCCGGCCGAGAAGCTCGAGCCACTCGTACCTCGGGGCGCTGGCGAAGAACTGGATACGGAACGTGTCGAGGTTCATCTAGGGTCCCGGACCCCTGAGCGGGCTGCAGCGTGCCGGGTTCCCATTATCGCCCTACGCGATGGAAGCCAGGATGTCGACCGACCTCGCGAGCTGGACGACGAGCTTCCAGTCCGTCGAGACGAGGCTCGGCAGGGCGTGCGCGAGGCCGTTGCGCAGCGCCTGGATCCGCTGGAACGCTTCGTCGGCCTCGCGTTTCGAGGAGAACCGCGTCCGCGCGAGGAACTCGCGGCGCCTCGTGAGGAGCCCACCCTTGTCTGCGAGCTGGAGGCAGTCGATGAGGCTGCCGGGATGGCCCCGGCGCCGCCGCTCCTCGAGCAGCTGCTCGGCCTTCGACCTCCTCCCGGGAGACAGGAGCGCGGCCCAGCTCCCCTCCGGCCACGTCTCGCGGATCGACCGGGCGAGGTACGTCTCGAGCATCGTGATCATCCCGAAGAGCCACATCCTGACGGCGGGCTTGTCGAGCTCGCGAAACGTGACGATTCCCTCCGGGCGCCCCAGGATCGAGACGAAGCAGCGGCCGTTCGCATCGAGAGAGGCGATCGCGTCGGGGAGCGATGCCGTCGCGGGGACGAGGTCGTCGGGGCCGAATTCGCGGGCGTGATCACCGAGGCGGCCGGCGTCCAGGTCCGAGGCGAAGGCGAACGCCGCGACGAGGCCTTCCCGGCGGACGCCCACGAGGCCGACGGCGCGCTCCTCCAGGAACGCCCGGACCGTCGGAGCGGACGCGTCCTCGTCGAACGAGACGAGCGGCTCGGCGAGGTCCATCACGGAGAAGCTCGAGAGGAACAGGGCGCGAATCCGGTCGGAAGGGTGGTCGCCCGGCGGTACGAATGGCGCGGTCACGCGGCGGATCCTAACGTCCCCGTGTGCGAACCCGGCGGACTGTCGCTCCGGGCGGCGCGGAGATACGATCAGCGGGTCATCGCGAGATCAAGCGAGGAGACCTGCACATGAGCACGATCGAAACCATCACCACGGCTCTCGGCGCGGAGGCCAAGTCCCTCCTCGAGCACACCTGCACCGGGATCCCGAAGGAAACGCTGCACCTTCCGGGTCCGGACGTCGTCGACCGGATCTGGGCCGCGTCCGACCGTCCCATCCCCGTTCTGAGGAGCCTCCAGCAGCTCGTCGACCACGGCCGCCTCGCCGGGACCGGCTACCTCTCGATCCTCCCCGTCGACCAGGGGATCGAGCACTCGGCCGGCGCCAGCTTCGCGAAGAACCCCGTCTGCTTCGACCCGGAGGGGATCGTGAAGCTCGCCGTCGAGGGAGGCTGCAACGCCGTGGCCTCGACGCTCGGCGTCCTCGGCTCGGTCGCCCGCAAGTACGCGCACAAGATCCCGTTCCTTCTGAAGATCAACCACAACGAGTTCCTGACCTACCCGAACAAGTTCGACCAGATCATGTTCGCGCAGGTGAAGCAGGCGCGCGACATGGGGTGCGTCGCCGTCGGCGCGACGATCTACTTCGGGTCGGACGCCTCGGGACGTCAGATCATCGAGGTTTCGCAGGCGTTCCACGCCGCGCACGAGATGGGCATGGCGACCGTCCTCTGGTGCTACCTGCGCAACAACGCCTTCAAGAAGGACAAGGACTACCACGTCTCCGCCGACCTGACGGGCCAGGCGAACCACCTCGGCGTGACGATCGAGGCGGACATCATCAAGCAGAAGCTCCCCGAGAACAACGGCGGCTACAACGTCCTCGCCTCGAAGGAGAACCCTTACGGCAAGACCGACAAGCGGGTCTACGAGGTGCTCACGACGGACCACCCGATCGACCTGACCCGTTACCAGGTGGCCAATTGCTACATGGGGCGCATGGGCCTCATCAACTCGGGCGGCGCCTCGGGCGAGAACGACTTCGCCGAGGCGGTGAAGACCGCCGTCATCAACAAGCGCGCCGGCGGCATGGGTCTCATCTCCGGCCGCAAGGCCTTCCAGCGCCCGATGGCCGAGGGCGCGAAGCTCCTCAACACCATCCAGGACGTCTACCTCTGCAAGGACGTCACGATCGCGTAGCGCGATCGCGCCCGAATCGGTTCGAAGTCGAAGGCCCCCGGGCGACCGGGGGCCTTCGCGCCTGTTGGGGTCGGTCCGCCGGAGCGATCGGACGCGCTCGTCTCCCGCCCGGCCGGTCAGTCCTTGTCGACGCGGGCCACGGGAAGGGGCGCGGCCGGCATCAGGCTGCGCACGCCCAGCTCGTGCACCAGCCGGCCGCCGTTGTGCGCGGTATTCGAGAGCACGAGCGTGCCCGCCCCGTAGACCAGGAGAAACAGCAGCGCGAGCGCGACCGTCACGACCTCGCCCGGCTCGCGGCGAAGGAGAACCGGCGCGAAGACCATCCCCGCGAAGACCAGCGTCAGGACGGTGAAGATCGCCCGCGTGCTCTCGGCGAGCTCCTCGTGGTGCTCGAGCACCGCGTTGACCTCGGGAGTCCGATCGGCGAGCTTCCCGGCCGCCTCGCCGGTCTCGACGGCGATCCAGGTCGTCGCCGTGCCCACGGCCATCAGGACCAGGGCGGCGAGGAGGAGGCCGCGCCGATGGGCCCGCAGGACGAGGGCGAGCAGGACGAGGAGCGGCGCCACGAGGAGCAGCGCAACGGGAAAGTGCACGATCAGGGGATGCAGGCCGTCCCAGGACGGTACCGGCGGGGTTTCGATCATCAGAGCCTCCGTAGAGAAACTGTGCGGCCGCCCGGAATCGGGCGGCCGCGCGCGGTGACCAGGACGGTCAGATGATGGCGATGTACTTGTCCTTCGGGTTGAAGCAGACCGAGCACTTCTGGAAGTCGAGGTTGGTCGTGGTGTAGCCGCAGACGGTGCAGACGTAATAGGTCATCGCCTTCGAGCCCTTGAGGGAGTCGAGACGGGTCAGCGCGTCCGTGTACATCTTCGCGTGCTCGGCCTCGGCGGCCTTGGCGAAGTTGAAGGTCTCGAGGGCGTCCTTGTTGCCGTCCTTGCGCGCCTTCGCGAGGAACTCGGGGTACATCGTGTCGCGCTCGTAGCTCTCTCCGGAGATCGCGGCCTGGAGGTTCTCCTTCGTGGTCTTGACCTCGGGCGCCTTCACGTCGGCCTTGGGCACGCCGCCCAGCTTCTTGATCACGACGGCGTGGTTCGCGGCGTGGATCTCCTCGGCGCGGGCCGCGGCCTTGAACAGGCTCGCCACCTGGCCGTAGCCCTCTTCGGCGGCCTTCTTGGAGAACGCGAGGTACTTGGCGTGGGCATTGCTCTCGCCGTTGAATGCCGCCTGGAGGTTGTCGAGTGTGGAGCCTGCCGCCGGGGCCGCGGTGGCAGCGGCGACGGGAAGCGTGGAAAGGGCCAGCACGGCGACGAGGGCGAGGCCGAGAGCCAGGGTCGAGGGAGCAATCAGTCGGGTCTTCATGTTCTTCTTTTCCTCCGTGTGCCGACGGTTCTGGCCGGCAACCACGGGAACAAACGCAAGCCCGAGGCCAACGCGCTGCGCGCGACGGAACGTCCCTCGAATGAGAGAGATGTCTCTGCCGAGCCGGCGACGGCTCCTCCGTCGTGTCAAATTATCTGAACGGACCGGAGCGCCCGCGTCAAGATTCCTTGACGTCCGCTCCGGGCGAAACAGCTTCGGCCGAAAGGCCGAGGGCTTTCAGCTTGTAGGCGAGAAGGCTCCGCGAAATCCCGAGCCGGCGCGCCGCCTCGGCCTGCACCCCGCGGGCGGACGCGAGGGCCCTCAGGACGAGGTGCCGTTCGACGAGCGTCATCGTCGCATCCAGGTCGACAGTCTCCGGAAGGCTCTCCACGAAGGCTCCGGGTCCGTCCCCGGACGCGCTTCTACCCCCGCCTCCGAGCGGCAGGTCATCGGCCTCGATCGCCGATCCGCGAGCGAGGATCGAGGCGCGCTCGATGAGGTTCCGCAGCTCCCGGACGTTTCCAGGGAAACCGTATTCCAGGAGCCGCGCCCGCGCTCCCGTGGAGAGGGAACGGGCCGGGGCGTTCAGCTCCCGAGCGGCGAGCGCGAGGAAGTGGTCGGCCAGGACCGGGATGTCCTCTCGCCGCTCTCTCAGCGCCGGCACCTCGATCGGGACGACGGCCAGCCGGTAGTAGAGGTCCTCCCGGAACGACCCGGAGCGCACCATGTCCTGGAGGTCCCGGTTCGTGGCGACGACGATCCTCACGTCGACGAGCCGGGGCGCCGTCGCGCCGACGCGCACGACTTCCCCGTTCATCAGGACGCGCAGGAGCTTGGCCTGCAACGGCAGCGGCATCTCCCCGGCCTCGTCGAGGAAGAGCGAGCCGCGGTGCGCCGCCTCGAAGACCCCCTGGCGCGCCCGGTCGGCGCCGGTGAACGCGCCGCGCTCGTGGCCGAACAGCTCGCTTTCGAGGAGCGTCTCGGTGAATCCCGCGCAGTTGACGGCCACGAACGGCCGGCTCGCGCGCGGGCTCGCCTCGTGGATCGCCCGGGCCACGAGCTCCTTGCCGGTCCCGGTCTCCCCGTGGATCAGGACGGTGGCATTCGTCGGGGCGACGCGGCCGATCAGCTCGTGGATGGCCCCCATCGCGCGGCTGCCCCCGAGCAGCCCCGTGGGCTGGGCGAGCCGGCGCACCTGGCCGCGCAGCCGCTCGTTTTCGCGCAGCAGCTCGGTGCGCTCGCAGGCGCGACGAACGACCGCCCGCACCGCCTCCGGCACGAACGGCTTCGGGACGAAGTCGAAGGCGCCGAGCTTCATCGCGTCGACGGCCAGCTCCACGGTCGCGAATGCGGTCATGACGACGACGGGCACCGAGGAGTCCACCTCGCGGCACGAAGAGAGGAGCGTCAGCCCGTCGCCGTCGGCCATCCTCTGGTCGGTGAGGACGAGGTCGAACTGCGAGCCCGCGAACGCGCGCTGCGCGGTCCGGACGCCTTCGGCCTCGACGACCTCGTGGCCGTCGACGGCGAGGATCGAGACGAGGACGCGCCGCATGTTCGCCTCGTCGTCGACGACGAGCAGACGTGCCATCTCCTACCTCCCCGCCCCGGGCATGGGAGCGATCCGCAGCGTGAACCGGACGTGCCCGTCTTCGTTCGTCGTCAGCTCGACGTCGCCGCCGTGGGCGCGCGCCGTCGTCCGCGCGATGGCGAGCCCGAGCCCGGTGCCGCGCGCCCGGGTGGTGAAGAAAGGCTCGAAAAGGCGCGGAACGACGTCCGGCGGGATCGCCGGGCCAGGGTTCTCCACCCACACCTTCGCCCCGCCGCCAGGCTCAGCGACCGCTCCCAGCGTGACCTCTCCACCAGATGACGTCGCGTCGAAGGCGTTGACGAGGAGGTTCAGGACCGCGCCGTGGATCTGGAAGGCGTCGATCTGCACGGTCGCGTCCACGGGGCACGCGACGGAGAGTCGGACGCCCGTGGACGACTCGCGGGCCCGCGCGAGGCCCGCCACGTACCCCACGACCGTCGAGAGGGCGATCGGCTGCCGGTCCGGCTCCTTCTGGCGCGCATAGGTCAGGAAGTCCTGGGTCAGCGTCTCGAGCCGGCGGGCCTCGTCGCTCGCGACCTCGAACCACTCCCCGCGTTTCGATGCGTCGACCGTCTCGTCGGTCGCGAGCCGCAGAGCGCTGACGATCATCGTGACGGGATTGCGTACTTCGTGCGCGATGGCGCCGGCGAGCCGGCCGACCGCCGCGAGCTTCTCCTCCTGGACCAGCCGGTCTTTCGTGGTCTCCAGCTCCAGGAAAGACGCCTGCAGCCTTTTCGCGTCGCGGCGCAGGTGACGGACCAGCGAAGCGACCACGATGGCCACGACGACGTACACCATGGCGGCGTTCGTCGCCTCGAAATACTCGGTGGTCGCGACGCTCTTCAGGTGCCGGTAGTAGATCCAGAGCTGGAAATACGTGATGGCGACCGCGGTCGCGACGACGAGCACGATTCCGGCCCCCGCGTAGCGGAACGCGGCGGCGATGACGGGGATGACGACGAGCACGGCGGTGTGCGTGTCCTCCATCCCCCCGGACAGCGCCAGGCCGAAGGCGAAGGCGAGGTTGACCCAGATCGAGAGGCTCGACCACGCGGCCAGCGGCACGCCACGGGTCGCTCCCGTGTTTCCGACCAGCCAGACCAGCGCCAGCGCCTGGACGAGGAACCACGCCATGAGGATGGTGAAGAAGACCCTCCCGGGCGGACCCGCCATCCCTACGCCGCCGAAAACGAGGAACACCGCGGCGATCCCCGCGAGCACCGTGAGATTGAGGACGATCAGGACGGTTTCCTGGCGACGGAGCAACTCGGGCTCGACGGGAGCCACGAACGATAGCCACGGCTTGCGCAGGAAATTCATCGGCCGGGGCAGCCTAGCATCGGCGGCACCCGGCACCTGGAACTCGACGCGGCCTGGCCCTCGTCAGGCCAGCAGCTCCTGCAGCACCGCCGGCATCCCCGAGCTGTGCCGTGAGCCCCTCCCCGTCCCCGGTACCCGCCCGATCATCCGGATCCGGTTCGGCAGGCAGCTCCCGCACTCCTCCGCGGTCTCCGACACGCACGCCTTGCCCGGGTAGATCTCGTAGAGCGCGCGGTAGGCCGGGGGAGTCAGGTTCGGCATGACGACGTTGGCACCGCGCAGGAGGCCGCGCTCCCGTCCCCACGACGGATCGAGCGTCGCGAGGGCCGTCGTGCTCGGGATGTTGGCGTCGGGGCGGACGAGGCGCGCGAGGGCGACGACCTTCGTCGTCGTCTCCTCGTCGCCCGGGACCTGCTCGCCTTCGGGGGCGAACGGGAAGAGTCCCTGCCCGAGCGGTGTCGAGGGGTGCGGGATGTACGGTCCGACGCCGATCATGTCGAGGTCCATGTCGCGGAAGAGGACGATGTCCGAGGCGAGGCTTTCGAAGGTCTGGCCCGGGAGCCCGACGAGGATGCCGCTGCCGACCTCGTACCCGAGGGCGGCGAGGCGGCCGAGGATCGCGAAGCGATCGGAGCGCCGGTCCGGGGTCGAAGGGTGGATCGCCTCGTAGAGCGCGGGGTCCGAGGTCTCGAAACGGAGGAGGTACCGGTCGGCGCCCGCTTCGCGCCACGCGGCGAGGTCCTCGTCGGGGCGTTCGCCGAGGCTGAGCGTGACGGCGAGGCCTGTCGAGGAGCTGATCGCCCGGACGACGTCGGCCACCCAGCCGCGCGTCAGGCCGTAGTCCTCGCCCGCCTGGAGCACGACGGACCCGTAGCCGAGCTGCTGCGCCGTCTCCGCGCAGGAGAGGATCTCGTCCTTCGTCATCCGGTAGCGGGGCAGCGTGCCGTTGCCCGCCGAAATGCCGCAGTAGGCGCAGCGCCTCACGCAGTGGTTCGAGATCTCGACGAGGCCGCGCAGGTGGACTTCGTCGCCCACGCGCTCGCGCCTCACGGCGTCCGCGCGGCGGTAGAGCCGCGAGAGGCGGCTCGGGTCGGTCTCCCGGAGCCAGGCCAGGATCCCGGCGCGATCGATCATGTCGTCACCTCCACGGGGATGCCGGCTTTCACGCGGGATTCGCGGAGAGCCTCCAGGGCGGCGGGGAAGGGCTCGAGCGCCCGCTCGAGGATGCCGAGCGACCGGGCGATCGTCAGCCCGTAGTTCGTGACGGGGACGCCCGCCTGCCGGCCGCGGAGGAGGCGCGAGAGCATCTCGCGCCGGTTCCCCATGCAGCTGCCGCAGTGGACGACGAGGGCGAAGCGGGAGAGGTCGTCGGGGAAGTCGCGCCCCTGGACCGTCTCGAACTCGAGCGGGACGCCGGTGTGCGCGCGGAGCCAGCGGGGGATCTTCACCCGGCCGATGTCCTCGCCGACGGGGTGGTGCGTGCAGGCCTCGGCCACGAGGACGCGGTCTCCCGCCTTCAGCCGGTCGATCCCGGCGGTGCCGCGGACCATCTCGACGAGGTCGCCCTGGAACCGGGCGAAGAGGATCGAGAAGGAGGTCAGGAGGACGCCGCGCGGCGTCTCTTCGGCGACCTGCCGGAACGCCTGCGAGTCGGTGACGACGAGGCGCGGCGGCTCGCGGAGGAGGGCGAGGGCCGCACCGCAGCTCGTGCTCGCGCACGACGACGGAGATGGCGCCCGAATCGAGGAGGTCGCGGAGCGTCTGGACCTGCGGCAGGATGATCCGTCCCTTCGGGGCCTCGGCGTCGATCGGCGTGACGAGGACGACGAGGTCGCCCGGCGAGACGAGGTCCCCGACGATGTGCCGCCCCTCGACGGCGTCGGACGGGCGCCGCGGCGAGAAGCGCCTCGCGCAGCCGGGCGATGCCCTGTCCCGACGTGGCGACCGTCTCGACGGCGGGGACCCCGAGGCCGGCGAGACGGGCCGCGAGCGCGGCGTCGACAGGGCCGGCGTCGGCCTTGTTCAGGACGACGACGACGGGGAGGGCGCGGGCGCGGATCTCGGCGAGGAGCTCCTCTTCGAACGGGCCCCACGAACCCGCCTCGGCGACGAGAAGGGCGAGGTCGGTCCGCTCGAGCGCCTTGCGCGTCTTCGCGATCCTCTGCACGCCGAGCGCCCCCTCGTCGTCGATTCCCGCGGTGTCGACGAAGAGGACCGGCCCGAGGGGGAGGAACTCCATCGGCTTCTCGACGGGGTCGGTCGTCGTCCCCGGGGTCGCCGAGACGATGGCGACCTGCTGCCGGGTGAGGGCGTTCAGGACGCTCGACTTGCCGACGTTGCGCCGGCCGAAGAGGCCGATGTGGGTGCGGAGGCTGCGCGGGGCCGTGTTCATCCTTCGCGCTCCTCAGCAGTAGACGTCGCGGCGGCCGCTCTTCACCAGCGAGACCATCTCGGCCGCCTTCTCCCGAAGCGGTGGCTCCATCTCGGCGAGCGTCCGCGCGATGCACGCCTCGCCCTCCCGCTTCGTCTCCTCCGAGCCGTAGTCGTCGAGGTACTCCTGGAACGTCGCGAGGGCGTTCGGGTTGCAGTGCTCCTTGATCTCGCCGGGCCTCGCCACGTCCATGAAGTCGGCCCCGGTTCGCCCGAGGCGGTAGCAGGCCGTGCAGAACGACGGGACGAAGCCGAGGGAGGCGACGTCGCGGATCACCTCGTCGAGCGGGCGGTGGTCGCCGAGGGAGAACTGCCCGGCGTGGAGCTCGCCCGGGTCGTCGTCGTATCCGCCCGGGTTCGTCCGGCTTCCGGCGGAGATCTGCGAGATGCCGAGGGCGAACGTCGCACGGCGCATCTCGGCCGTCTCTCGCGTCGAGAGGATGAGCCCCGTGTAGGGGACGGCGAGGCGCAGGATCGCGACGAGCTTCTGGAAGTCGACGTCGGAGACGGGGTGCGTCGGGTGCGAGGCGAGGGCGGAGCCGGACGCGGGCTCGAGGCGCGGGATCGAGATCGTGTGCGGCCCGACGCCGAAGGCCGTCTCGAGGTGCTCGACGTGCTGCATGAGCGCGAGGAGCTCGAAGCGCCAGTCGAAGAGGCCGAAGAGCGCGCCGATCCCGACGTCGTCGATCCCCGCCTCCATCGCCCGGTCCATCGCCGTGAGCCGCCAGTCGAAGTCGGCCTTCTTCCCGGCGACGTGGACCTTGCCGTAGGTCTCGCGGTGGTACGTCTCCTGGAAGAGCTGGTAGGTGCCGATCTTCGCGTCCTTCAGGCGGACGAACTCCTCGTGCGTCAGCGGCGCGACGTTGACGTTGACGCGGCGGATCTCTCCCGGCCCGCTCGACGTGGCGTAGATCGTCTCGATCGACCTCAGGACGTAGTCGAAGCCGTCCTTCGGGTACGCCTCGCCGGCGACGAGGAGGATCCGCTTGTGCCCCTGCTCCTCGAGCCAGCGCACCTCGCGGGCGATCTCCTCCTGGGTCAGCGCACGGCGCTCGAGCTCCTTGTTCCGGACGCGGAAGGCGCAGTAGAGGCACTCGTTCCCGCAGAGGTTCGAGATGTAGAGCGGCGCGAAGATCACGAGCCGCTTCCCGTAGATCGTCTCCTTCACCCGCCGGGCCGCGTCGAACAGCTCGCCGAGGAGGCCGGGATCGGACATGCCGGCGAGGACGGCGAGGTCCCGGCCCCGAAGCCCTTTCAGCTCGAGGGCCTTGGCGAGCAGCTCACGAACCTCGGCGGCGTCCGGGTGCGAGGCGGACGCGAGGTCCCGCCAGGCGGCCTCGTCGTCGATTCGGACCGCCGCCCCGGACCCGGTCGTGAGAGACACCATGGAAAGCCCCCTTGGCCGCTGTCCCGCGGGGACCGGGCCATCGGGTATCTTCCTCCGGCGAGGGGGGGCGGGTCCAGTCAGGCGCGCCGCCCGCGGGGAGGGACGTTCGTGGGGCTCGGTCGGGTCGCTCGGGTTGCTCTCCTGCTGGCGCTCGGCGCGGCGTGCGCTCCTGTTCATCCACCTCCGGTGTCAGTGGTTACGCCTCGAAGGCAGATCTTCGGTGTCGCCATTGAGACAGGAAGACGGCGGACGGGCCGGGGCGACGAGGTCGCGTACGACCTCTACGTTCCGCAGTCGGCGTCCGGCCTTCCAGCTCCTCCATGGCCGGCGGTCGTCCTCGACCACGGATTCGCCCGGAGCAAGTGGCGTCACGCGAGCACGGCGCGCTTCCTGGCCGAGAGGGGCGTCGTCGTCCTCGTTGCGAACCTCGTCAGTCTCCTTGGTGGAGAGAGCGCCCAGCTGGCCAACGTCGCGAACACGAGAGATCACGTCGCCTGGCTGAAGGCCCGCTCCGAGACCAGAGGCGACCCGCTCTTCGGGCTCGTCGATCCGGAGCGGATCGCCCTCGCCGGGCACAGCGCGGGTGGCGCGGTGGCCTTCGAGGCGGCGGCCGGCGGGACCGGGGTACGAGCCGTCGTCCTGCTCGACGCCGTCCCGTGGCAGCGGACGATCGAGGCCGCGAGGGAGATGCCCTTCAGGAGGCTTCTCAGCCTGCGGTCTGAGCCGTCTGCGTGCAACGCGCAGGGGAGCGTGCGGAAGCTCCTCGGGAACCTCAGATTCGAGAGCGATGACGTGAGGATCGTCGGGGCGACCCACTGCGACGCCGAGGACCCAACGGACTTCGTCTGCAGACTCTTCTGCGGGGGGACGACCGACGACGCCCGGGCGGCCTACCGGCGGCTTTTCTTCCTCTTCGTGGCGGATTCCCTCGACGTTCCCCCGGTCGAGGATGCGCCGGACACTTGGGCCGAGGCCATCCGCCGCGGCGTGGAGGACGGGTCACTGGCCGTCGAGAGGGTCGCCCCGGGACTCTGACGCTCCGTCAGAACCCGACGCGGGTCGTCAGGACTCCGCCGTATGCGCCGTCGTTCGAGCGGTAAATGGCCGCGACATCCAGCTTCGCCTTGGCGTTTCCGAGGCCGAGACCGAACGTGTAGACGTAGGGGTTGTCGGGCGCCTCGAGGTTCACCGTGACGCCGCCCCGGAGGTCGACGGCCCCGAAGAAGAACTCGACGCCGCCACCGGCGTTCCGGCTCAGCTGTCCCGCCGCCAGCGTCTCGTTCTTGGTCAGGTCGAGGTCGGCCGCGATGCGCATCCTGAGGCTCTGGATCTTGAAGGAGGCGCCAACCCGCGACTGCTGTCCCACGACGACCGACGTGCCGCGATCGACTTCCGGAGCGGCGTCGTCGTTGAACGGGTACTGAGGGCGATTGACCCCCTTCATGACCCCTCCGAGGCGCAGGGCTCCGATGTTGATCACGGCGCCCACGTCGTACGAGTAGCGGGACTTGGTCCGCTCGTTGCCGGTCCTCCCGCGCCTCACGAAGTTCGAGAGGTTCCCTATGTCGGTCGTGAAGGCGCTCTCTTCCTTGATACCGGTCGTCCCGCGGCTGTAGCGGCCGGTGACGCCGACGACGAAATTGCCGTTGAAGAAGGGGAACGCCCTCGACACCGCGTAGTCCTGGACCGTCAGGGCCCGGAAGGCGACGACGGAGTCGTTGTAGGCGAAGCTCGTCGCCGGGTCGGCTCCGGCCTCGACGTGGACGAGGTCGGGTCGCGCGACGGCCGCGCTCCACTTGGTCGAGCCGATGAAGATCCCCCATCCGCCGATGGAAGAGGCGATCGCCGACCGGCCGTCGCCGAGGACGCTCGTGCCTGGAGCGGAGAGGGCCAGGAGATTCGCGCGCACGGAGGCCGCGTCGGGATTGCCGGGCCTGGCCAGCTCGACCGGGTCGTATCCCGTCACCCCTTCCAGTAGCCCGACGAAGCCGCCGCTCTCGGTGGCGAGATCTCCGTAGGCCGCGGCTCCGGCCTTGGCGGTGGGAGTGAGGAGGGCCGGGTTGTCGACGAAGCTCGCCGGGTCGTCGCCGAGGCCGACGCTCGCGCCTCCCATGGCGACCTGCCGGGCGCCGAAAGGGGCGAAGGGCATCTGGGCCGCGGCAGGAGCCGCGGCGAAGAGGAACGCAGCGGCTGCGAGAACGACGGTGGTGAGGAAAATCCGGCGCGAGCGATTCATTCTGGCCGGCAGTTTAGCCGTCTGCCGGCCCGGATGGCGTTCCGGCCGGTCGTTCCGGCTCTCCGGCCGCCCGCCCGGCGCGGGCGTCGGGGTTTCAGTCTCGTGGTGCGCGCCCGGACCGGAAGTTCGCGGCGAGGATCTGGACGCTGACGAGAAAGGTCCAGATCGGGAAGGCCATCGGGACCCAGGGGAGCCGCCCGCTCCCGAGGAGGAGGAGGAGCGCGAGGATGTAGCCGAGGAAGGCCATCGGGCGCGGGAAGATCCCGGTCCGGATCGCGAGCGTCGAGGTCGTGATCATGAAGACGCCCGCCATCCTCATCCCGTAGCCGTTGATGAGCTGGAAGACGGTCGTCCGGGCGAATCGGAAGACTCCGGACTCGACGGCCCGGGCGGGCATCGTTCCCCAGGTCGTCAGCGCGCCGCCTGCAATCGCCGCGCTGGCGAAGAGCATGGCGAGGAAGAGGAGCCCGCTGCCGAGGAAGACGCTGGCGAAGAGCTTGTCCTCCAGGTCGCCGATCCGGTCCCTGAGGACGCCGATGAACCAGAGGAACGCCACGCCGGCGAACGGCAGGATGTTCAGCCCGAGGGCGACCGTCTTCGCGTGCGAGGGGAGCCACGACCCGGGATCCCCGGGGTCCGCAGGCACGGCCGAACGGATCAGGGCGAGGCTGACGATGAGGAGGAGCGAGAAGACGATCCCCGCGATGGCGCCCGCCCGCGGGGCCTTGAGGCTGGCGCGAACGAGGGTCGCATCAGTTTCACTCACGCCGACAGGATATCCCCGGCGTGCGGGTCGGCTGCGGCCCGGCTCGGAAGGTCATTACTGCATCAGGGGTGGGCCTCGGCCGCCTGCGCGGCCCCGGGAAGCGCAACGGAGCCGAAGAGCCCGCGCCACGAGACGTCGAACGCCTCCTTGAAGATGAGGGGCTCCGCGGCCGCGCGGGAGAGCTCCTCGGCCCGCCGCTTCAGCTCGTCGACCTTGAGCGGGTTCTTCTCGGCGAGGTTCGTCGTCTCCGACGGATCCTGCTTCAGGTCGAAAAGCTCGGCCTTCGAGGGGAGCGTCGTGTGCCAGACGAGCTTCCAGTCTCCCTTGCGAACGGTCGCCCGGAACGGTTCGACGCCGTAGACGACCTCCTCGCGGGGCGAGGGCTTCCCTTCCGCGATCGTGGACCAGACGTTCGTGCCGTCGAGCGGCTTGCACTTCGCCGTCGAGGCGCCGGCGAGGGAGGCGAGCGTCGGGTACATGTCGACGAGGTGGATCGGCTCGCCGACGACGGTACCGGCCTTGACGTGTCCCGGCCACGAGAGCGCGGCGACGACGCGGGTGCCCCCCTCGTAGGGGGTCCCCTTCCCGTCGCGGTACGGGCCGTTGTCCGCCGGGATCGTGCTCTTCGACATGTCGACCTCGCCGGTGAACTTCGCCGAGCGAGGGCCTCCGTTGTCGCTCTGGAAGACGACGAGCGTGTTCTCGCGCATGCCGCGCCGCTCGAGGGCACCGAGGACGCGGCCGATCTCGTCGTCCATCGACGTGACCATCGCGGCGTAGGCGCGGCGCGACGGGTCGGCGATCTCCTTGTACCGGTCGAGGTACTCCTGCGGGGCCTGGTAGGGGGCGTGCGGCGCCGTGAACGTCAGGTAGAGGAAGAGCGGGACCTTCGTGTCGTGCCCCTCGATGAGCTTCACGGCGTCCCGGCCGAGGAGCTGTGTGACGTAGCCCTCTTCCTCGACGGGCTCGTTGTCGCGGAACCAGTCGCGCGTGCCGTGCGCCGAGTGGGTGAAGTAGTCGATCTCGCCGAGGAGCGGGCCGTACTGGTAGTCGAAGCCGCGCTGCCGCGGCCAGTACTTCCGGTCGGCGTGGCCGAGGTGCCACTTGCCGACGATGGCCGTCCGGTAGCCGGCCTCCTTCAGCGCCTGCGGCAGGATCCACTCCTGGGTGTCGAGGCCGTAGCGGCCGTTCGACGGGATGACGAGCGTCTGGAGGCCGTAGCGGAACGGGTAGCGGCCCGTCATGAGGGCGGCGCGCGACGGCGTGCAGAGCGGCTGGGTGTAGAGCTGCTCGAGCCGCGCCCCCTCCCGGGCGAGCGTGTCGATGCTCGGCGTCCGGATGTCGGAGCCGTGGAAGCCGACGTCCTTCCAGCCGAGGTCGTCCGCGAGGATGTAGACGATGTTCGGCCGCGCGGCAACGGCAGCGGGGGGCGCCGCCGCGGCGGGGAGCGCGGCGAGCGCGAGGGCGAGCGCGACGGGAACAGGTCTCATATGGGCGACTCCTGGCCGGAGGGCCGGGAGCGGGCTGCAGGAGCCGGCGGGCCCTCCGTTCGATGTCCCGGAATTTCGGGGACGCTAACACGGCCCTTCGCGGGGCCGGAAATGGCCGTGGACGCGTCACGAGGCCGGTGGCGTCGAGGCCGTCCCTCAGGACGCCGGCCGTCTCACCGGGACGCTGCCGAGGCGCCGGGCCGCGCAGCCGGGAACACCGTCTTCCACTCCTCCTTCATGCTCACGACCTGCCAACCCCTCTTCGGGGCTGCGTCGAGCGCCTCGTCAAGGCGTCCGAAGTGAGACTCCCGGTCGTAGGCGTACTCGCGCTCGGCGTCGTCGTGGCGGAGGATCAGGCCGAGCCGGGGACCGGGGCCGGAGGTCGTCCACTCGAGCATCTGGAAGTCGCCGTCCGAGTTTCCGAAGGCGAGGATGGGCCGGCGCCCGATGAACTTCTGGATCGCCACCGGCTTTCCCGCCTTGTCGTCGATGAAGTCGATCCGGGGAAGCCGGACGATCGAGGGAACGCCGTCCTTCACGCGGTACTCCGTCGCGATCGTCGAGCCGACGACCTGCTCGGGAGGGATGCCGTAGACCTTCTCCGAGAAAGCCCGGACCATCTCGACGCCGCCTCCGGAGACGACGTACGTCTTGAACCCGTTCGCCCGGAGAAAGGCGAGCAGTTCGAGCATCGGCTGGTAGACGGCCTCGGTGTAGGGGCGGCCGAATCGTGGGTGGCGGGCTTTCGCGAGCCAGGCTGTGGCGATCGCCGCGAACTCGTCCGTCGTCATCCCGGCGTGGGTCGCCGTGCCGAGGTCGAGGAGACCCTTCTCGCCCGAGGCGGCGACCGCCTTGAGGTCTCCTGCGAGGGCGGCTGCGAACGGCTCCGTCGTCTTCCACTCGGGGTGCTCCGGCGCGAGCGCCTTCACGCGGTCGAGCGCGAACGCGAGCTGGACGTACATAGGCTGCTCGGACCAGAGCGTCCCGTCGTTGTCGAAGACGGCGATCCGCTCGGCGGGAGGGACGAAGGCCGGCGAGCCGGCCTTCGTGACGCGTTCGACGAAGCCGACGACGGCCTTCTTCGAGGCGCCGTCGTTCCACGAGGGGAGCGGGTCGGCGGCGGAGCAGGGAAGGGCAAGGCCCGCGAGGAGCGCGAGGGTCGGGTAGAGGGTGCGTCTCATGTGTTCCTTCGTTATTTCGGGCGTCTTCTCGATGGCCGCCATCGCGATCCGGGAAGCCGGGCCGCGCCCGAACGAGTCGGGTGCGGCCCGGCGAAAACGAGACACTTCGGTCAGCGCTGCGTCACTTGCTGGAGCCCTGCGGCTTCGTCACCGCCTCCATGACGCGGTCGAGGTTGAAGCTGCCCGGCTTCTGGCGGGGCGGGAACTCGCGGAAGCTCTGCAGCCACTGCCCGACGTAGGCGCCGGCAGGTGCGAAGGCGAACATGTGCTCCGTGAACCACTGGTTGTAACCCATACCCTCGTACTCGGCCCTCTCGAACGGGTCCGTTCGCAGGTTGCCGAGAAGAGGGGCCCTGAGCTCCTCGAAAGGTTGCATCCAGACGTGCAGGCCGTGGGCGTTCTGCTTGAGGAACGTGACCTTCCAGTTGTCGTACCTCAGCGCCGCGACGCTCCCGTCGTCGGTCCAGTAGAGGAACTCGTGCCGGGGCCATTCGGCCGCGCCCTTGAGCGCGGGGAGGAGGTTGTAGCCGTCCAGGTGCACCTTGAAGGTCGTGTCGCCGACCTTCCGCCCCTTCAGGAGGTCTTCCTTCACCGTCGTGTCGCCCGCGGCCGCGAGGAAGGTGGGGAGCCAGTCTTCGTGGGAGCCGATCTCGTTGACGATCGTGCCGGGCTTGACGACGCCGGGCCAGCGGATCATCGCCGGGACGCGGTAGCCCCCTTCCCAGTTCGTGTTCTTCTCGCCGCGGAACATCGTCGTGCCGCCGTCGGGCCAGGTAAAGGACTCTGCGCCGTTGTCGGTCGAGTACATGACGATGGTGTCGTTCTCGATCCCCAGCTCCTTCAGCTTCTCGAGGAGCTGTCCGACCATGGCGTCGTGCTCGACCATGCCGTCGGGATAGATGCCCAGACCCGTCTTCCCCGCCGAGGCGGCCTTGAGGTGCGTGAAGATGTGCATGCGGGTCGAGTTCCACCAGACGAAGAACGGCTTGCCGTCCTTGTGCGCCTTGTCCATGAACTTCAGGGTTGCCGCAGTGACCTCCTCGTCCACGGTCTCCATCCGCTTCTTCGTCATCGGTCCCGTGTCCTGGCAGGTCTGCTTGCCGACCTTGCCGAAGCGCGGGTCGACCGTCGTGTCGTCCTTCTCCGTCGCGTAGCAGTGCATGACGCCGCGGGGGCCGAACGCCGCCTTGAACTTCGGGTCCTTCGGGTAGTCCGGGTTCTCGGGCTCCTCCTCGGCGTTCAGGTGGTAGAGGTTGCCGAAGAACTCGTCGAACCCGTGGACGGAGGGGAAGAACTCGTTCCGGTCTCCCAGGTGGTTCTTGCCGAACTGGCCTGTCACGTAGCCCTGCGGCTTGAGGAGCTCGGCGAGCGTGACGTCCGGGGCCTTCAGGCCCTCCGGGGCGCCCGGCAGGCCGACCTTGGTGAGCCCGGTGCGAATGGGAGACTGCCCGGTGATGAACGCCGCGCGGCCGGCCGTGCAGCTCTGCTGGCCGTACCAGTCGGTGAAGAGCGCGCCTTCTCTCGCGATCCGGTCGATGTTGGGCGTGCGGTAGCCCATCACGCCCTGGTTGTAGGCGCTGATGTTGAAGCCGCCGATGTCGTCGCCCCAGATGACGAGAATGTTCGGCTTCTTCGCCGGGGCGGTCGTCTTCGCGGGAGCCTTGGCGGCCTGCGCGTAGGCTCCCGGCGCCGCGAGGACGGCGGACAGGATGAGGAGCGAGGCGGGGCTGCGTCGTTTCATGGGGTTCCTCCTTGCTTGTGGATCGAATTCGAGAGCCGGGAACGGATCAGGAGATCGATGAAGGGCGGCACAGAGACGAGCTCGGCACCGTTGTCGCGCAGCGCAGCGAGAAAGCGGGTCGACTCCTCGTCCGCCGTGAGGAGCTCGGAGAGGTCGATTCGGAGGCGCGTGCCGCCGCGGCATGCCGTTCGGAGCTCGTCGAGCCCGACGAGGGAGAGGGCACCGGAGACGTGGACGACGAGGCCCGCCCGGTCTTCCTCACTCGCGATGTGCAGGCTCACTCATTCAGGAAGCGCACGGACCATGCCGACTTAGAGAATGACTCGCTACAGCTGCTCAACTTGCTGAACAGGAAGACTTTATTTGCCTGTCTCGGGAATGGAAACATCCTCGGCTGCGGCTCGAAACCACGAAATGACGTGGTCTCCGCGATATTTCGCGGGGACGCTCCTAGAATTCGCCCACCCGTGTCGGGCACGTCGTTCATCCGATTCCTGGGTCGACTCTCGTCTCGCCTCACCTCGGTCCAGGCGGACGAGATGAACGACGAGATCGTTCGAACTCTTGAGGGGCTCGTGAAGGAGCTGGGGACCGACCGCGCGACCTTCTACCAGTTCGACTCGGAGACCCGGGCCGTCGATTCGCAGCGGCAGTGGGCGCGCCCGGGAATCGACCTCGACCCGGCGATCGTGGTCCGCGATCTCCCCTGGATCATCGCGAAAGTGCTCGCGGGGGAGACGTTCGTCATGAACGCACCCGACGAGCTCCCCTCGGAAGCCGAGGCGGAACGCCGCTTCTGCGATCGCGTCGGGATGAAGTCGAACGTCACCATCCCCGTCTCGGTCGGCGGCCGGCTCATCTCCGTCATCGCGACCGGAACGTTCACGGCGCCGCGCCGCTGGACTCCCGACGACGTCGAGCGCCTCCGGATCGTGGGCGAGGTCCTCGCGGGCGCGGTCGACCGGCGGAGCCGCGACCTCGAGCTGAAGCGGAGCCTCGAGGAGGTCCGCGCCCTGCGCGACCAGCTCGCCGCCGAGAACGACCTCCTGCGAGAGGAGCTCGGCTCGTCGCACGACTTCCAGGAGATCGTCGGCGAAAGCTCGGCGCTGAAGAGGACGCTCGCTCTCGTCTCCCAGGTCGCGCCGACCGGCGCTACGGTCCTCCTGCTCGGCGAGACGGGAACGGGGAAGGAGCTCCTCGCGAGGGCGGTCCACGAGCGCAGCCCGCGGCGCGGGCGGGCGATGGTCCGGGTGAACTGCGCGGCCATTCCGCCGACCCTCATCGAGAGCGAGCTTTTCGGCCACGAGAGAGGGGCCTTCACCGGCGCGATCGCCACGAAGATCGGCCGCTTCGAGCTCGCGAACGGCGGGACCCTTTTTCTCGACGAGATCGGGGACCTCGGGCTCGACCTCCAGACGAAGCTCCTCCGCGTCCTCCAGGAGGGCGAGTTCGAGAGGGTGGGCTCGAGCCAGACCCGGAAGACCGACGTTCGCCTCGTCGCGGCCACGCATCACGACCTTCCCGCCGCCGTCGATTCGGGCGGCTTCAGGGCGGACCTCTACTACCGCCTGAACGTCTTCCCGATCCGCGTCCCGCCGCTCAGGGAGCGGCGGGACGACGTCCCGCTCCTCGTCTGGTGGTTCATCCACCGGCGCCAGAAGGAGATGGGCCGGCAGATCGACAAGGTGCCGCGCCGGACGATGGAGCGCCTCTCGGCCTACCCGTGGCCTGGGAACGTACGGGAGCTGGAGAACGTCGTCGAGCGAGCCCTCATCCTGTCGCCAGGGACGACGCTGCAGGTGGACGAGTCCTTCTCGACCGGCGACGAGCGCGAGCCGCGAGGAGTCGAGGGGCCGCAGGCCCTCGACGCCGTCGAGCGGGCCCACGTCGCGGCGATCCTCACGCGGTGCGACGGGCGGATCGAGGGCCCCGGGGCCGCGGCCGAGACGCTCGGCCTCAAGCCGAGCACGCTGCGCTCGCGGATGAAGAAGCTCGGGATCCGGCGGGCGTGAAGCCCGTCCTCGACGTCGCCATCCCGGCGTGCGCGGTCCTCCTCATGACGGTCGTTGGGCTGGACGTGTCGCGCGCCGAGCTCCGCCGGGTCCTCTCGAGACCGCGCCTCCTCGTGGCGGGCCTCGTCGGGCCGCTCGTCCTCCTCCCGCCGATCGCGCTCTTCGTCCTCCGGCTCGTGCCGATGCCCGCGGAGATCGCGGCCGGGATGCTCCTCCTCGCCGTCTGCCCCGTGGGCGGGATCTCGAACGTCTACAGCTACCTGGCGCGGGCCGCGACGGCTCTGTCCGTCACGCTCACGGCGGCTTCCTGCGTGGCCGCCGTCGTCACGATGCCGCTCCTCACGCGGGCCTTCGAGCTTGTGCTGGGGCGACCGTTCGGGTTCCAGGCGCCCGCCGGCACGCTGGCGGCTCAGGTGCTCGTCCTGCTCGTCCTGCCCGTCGCCATCGGTATGACGGTTCGGGCGCGGGCGCCGGGCTTCGCGGCCCGGCACGAGGCCGCGCTGAGGCGGGTCGCCCTGTCGGCCCTCGCCCTCCTCCTCGGCTTCATCCTCTGGAGCGAGTGGAAACGCTTCGTCACGAATTTCGCCGTGACGGTGGCGGCCTCGGCGCTCTTCGTCCTCCTCGCCATGGTTGCGGGTGCGGTCGTCGCGCAGGTGGCCGGGGCCGACGCCCGGGAACGCTTCACACTTTCCGTGGAGTTCGCGACGCGCAACAGCGCGATCGCGACGGTCGTCGCGATCACCTTCCTCGGCGACACCCGTTTCGCCGTCTTCGCGACGACCTACTTCTTCACGGAAGCGGCGGTCGCCGGCGTCGCGATCCTGATGTTCCGCCGCAGCGAGGCGCTGGTCTAAGGTAGGGGCATGAGCATCCGGGAACGGGTCCTCCGCGTGGACTCCCGCAGGGCCCTCGCCGGCGTCGCCGCGGCGCTCCTTCTCTACGCGGCGGTCGGCTTCCTCGTCGTCCCGCGCATCGTCCTCTCGAAGCTGCCGCCGGCGCTGGCGGCGAAGCTCCACCGGCCGGTGACGCTGAAGGGGGCGAAGGCGAACCCGTTCACCCTCTCGGTCACGCTCGAGGGGCTCCGGGTCGGGGAGAAGGAGGGGACGGGGGCCTTCGTCGCCGTGGAGCGGCTCACCGCGAACGCACAGCTGTCGTCGATCTTTCACCGCGGTGCGGTCCTGAGCGAGGTCGTTCTCGAGGGCCCCTCGATCTCGATCGCCCGGACGGGGCCGAAGACGCTGAGCATCTCGGACCTGATCGAGGAGTTCTCGAAGGTGGATCCCGAATCGAAGCCGGCGCGCTTCTCGGTGGCCAACATCCGTGTCGAGCGGGGGGCGATCCTCTTCGACGACCGGCCCGCGCGGACGAAGCACGCGGTGACGGAGCTGAAGGTCGGGGTGCCGTTCGTCTCGAACCTCCCCGTGGACCAGGACGTCTTCACCGAACCTTTCCTCGGGGCGAAGGTGAACGGCTCGCCATTCGAGCTGAAGGGGAAGACGAAGCCCTTCTCCGGCACGCGCGAGACGACGCTCGACATCGACCTCGCAGGCATCGACCTGCCCTTCTACCTCGCCTACGTCCCCGCGGAGTGGGCGACGCGGCTCACCTCGGGGCGGCTCGACACGAAGCTCGTCCTCTCGTTCCGTCAGGAGACGGGAAAGGACCCGGCGGTGATCCTCTCCGGGCGAGGAGTGCTCCGGCAGGTGCGCCTCACCGAGGCGGGGACGAAGGTGATCGCCGGCCTGGAGCGGTTCGAGGCGGTCGTCGCTTCGGCCGACCTCCTCCGCCGGGACGTGCGCCTCACGAGCCTGACGGTCGAGGGGCCCGAGGCCTGGGTCCACCGAGACCGGGGGGGCGGTTCCCGTCCCGAGAAGCTCTTCGGAAGGCGCCGGCCGCCCCCGCCGCTGCCGGAGAGAAGGACGAGCCGGGATGGCGGGTCGAGTCGCCGCGATTTCGGTGACAGGCGGCCGGATTCACTTCCGTGACGAGCGCACGCGGCGGCCGTTCGAAGCGGTCGTGGGGGAGATTTCTGTCTCCGTCGCCGGTCTCTCGACCGCCCCGGGGAAGGCCGCGACGCTGAAGGCCTCCGCGACGTCCGACGCGGGAGAGAGGATCGAGCACTCCGGGAGCCTCACTCTCGAGCCGATGGCCTCCGAGGGGGCTCTCGCACTGACCGGCGTCCCCCTGAAGCGGTACGCGCCGTACTACGAGGACGCTTTCCTCTTCGCCATAGAGGGCGGAACGCTCGACGTCTCGACGAAGTACCGGTGGCCCGTCGCGGGCGAGAAGGCGGCGCTCTCGGACCTCTCGGTCGCGGTGAAGAAGCTGCACGCGCGGAAGAACGGGGAGAAGGACGAGTTCCTCCGTATCCCGTCTGCGTCGATGACTGGTGGAACCGTCGACCCCGAGAAGCGCGAGGCCGGCATGGCGTCGCTCGGCGCCATCGGCGCGTTCCTGAAGATCGTGAGGGCGAAGGACGGCGGCATCGACCTCGCGAAACTCGTGAAGGAGGAGCCTGCAGCAGCTTCCGGTTCCGCTGGCGGGGCGGGAAGCGCGCCCGGGACGGGGAACGGCGGGGGCGGCGGCGAGTGGACGGTACGCCTCGGATCCGTCTCCCTCGAGAAGGGCTCCGTGCGCTTCGTCGACGAGGCGGCGCCCCGGCCGCTGGCGCTCGTCGTCGCGCCGATCGGGTTCTCGGCGGAAGGGCTTTCCACGGCGCGCGGAGAGAAGGGAAAGGTCCGCGGAAGGATCGTCCTCAACGGGAAGGGGAGCGTCGCCGTGGCGGGAACCGTCGGCCTCTCGCCCCTCGTTGCCGAGCTGAAGACCGAGGCCACCGGGGTGGAGCTTTCCCCCTTCGCCGGTTACGCGCCGGAAAGGATCCGGCTCTCGCTCGAACAGGGTTCGATCTCAGCGAAGGGGACGGTCTCGGCGAAGGAGGGCCCGGAGGGAGCGATGGCCTTCGGCTGGCAAGGCGAGGCGACCTGCGGAAAGCTCCGGCTCGTCGACCCCGCGACCTTCGAGGATTTCCTGACGTGGGACTCGCTCCGGCTCGGCGGGATGAAGGCGACGTCGACCCCGCCGTCCTTCGTCGCCGAGATGATGTCCCTGACCGATTTCTTCTCGAGGGTCGAGCTCTACGAGGACGGGACGCTGAACCTGCGGAAGGCCTTCGGGCTCGAGGAGCCGCCGCCCGTGGACGATGCGACGGCCGAGGCTGCGCAGGCGGGCGGGCAGCCGGCCGGGCCGCCGGCTACCGCGGCGGATGCGGCCGCCCCGGTCTCCCCGGCCGCTGCGACGGACGTCGCCCCGTACGTGAGGATCGACTCCGTGACGATGAGCGGGGGACGGCTCCTCGTCGAGGACCACCTGGTGAAGCCGGGCTACCGGGCCGATATGAAGGACGTCGGCGGGCGGATCGCGGGACTCTCGTCCGAGGCGGGATCGAGGGCCGAAGTCGAGCTCCGCGGAAGCCTGGAGAGCTCCGCCCCTCTCGAGATCACGGGGGCTTTCAATCCCTTCGCGGCCACCTCTTTTGCCGACATCAAGGTCTCCTTCCGCGACATCGATCTCGTCCCGATGACGCCCTATTTCGTCAAGTACGCCGGCTACTCCGTCCAGAAGGGCCGGCTGACGATGAACGTCGCCTACAAGCTGAACGAGAGGCGGCTCGAGGCTCAGAGCTCCCTCCTCGTGGACCAGTTCACGTTCGGGGAGAAGGTGGAGAGTCCGACGGCCACGAAGCTGCCGGTGAAGCTCGCCGTCTCGCTCCTGAAGGACCCCGACGGCGTCATCCGGCTCGACGTGCCGGTCTCCGGCTCCATCGACGACCCGAAGTTCCGGGTCGGCCCGATCGTCTGGAAGATCATCGGGAACGTCCTGAAGAAGGCGGCCCTCTCGCCATTCGCCCTTCTCGGGTCCCTCGGCGGCGGGAGCCGGGAACTCTCGTTCGTCGACTTCGCCCCGGGGGCCTCGGTCCTCGATGCCGAGGCGACGAAAAGGCTCGACTCCCTCGCGACGGCGCTCGGTGAGCGCCCGGCCCTGAAGCTCGACGTCGAGGGAAAGGTGGACGCGGAGAAGGACGCGGAGGGGCTTCGGAGACTCCTCTACGAGCGGAAGGTGAAGGCGCGCAAGGCCGAGGAGCTCGCGAAGGCGGGGACGCCGGCACCTTCGGTCGACGAGGTCGTCGTCACGAATGAGGAGTGGCCGGCGTACCTCGAGAAAGCCTACAAGAAGGAGCGCTTCCCCAAGCCGAGGACGGCGCTCGGGCTCGTGAAGGGCATTCCGTCCGACGAGATGGAGAAGCTCATGCTGATCAACCTCGCGGTCTCGCCCGACGACCTGAGGCAGCTCGCCCTCGCGCGGGCGTCGGCGGTGAAGGAGCATCTCCTCGGGCCGGGGAAAGTCGCGCCGGACCGCGTCTTCCTCGTGGAACCGGCGGCGGCCGCAGAGCCGAAGCCAGGGGACTCTTTCACCCGCGCCACGTTCGTCCTCCGGTAGCCGGCCGGCCGCGTCGGGTTCGCCTTCCGTTCCGATCAGCCCCGGTCTTCCAGAGCCCGCGGGCGCCCCTTCCCCTCTATGATCCCGAGGGTCTCTCCGGGCTCCCGGCGTGCCGGGTCGAGCCCCTGGAGACGAGCCCCGACGCGAGACAACGCGAGGAGGAACTCCACCGATGGCCGAGGCCGCGAGAGAGAACGGGCGCACCTTCCGGATGCCCCACACCCTGGTGATCGTCGGAAGCCTCATCGTCTTCGTCCTCATCCTGGCGTGGCTCCTCCCCTCGGGGACGTACCAGACGGTGGAAAAGGCGGGGCGGCAGGTGACGGTCCCCGGCACCTACCAGCAGATCGAGAAGGTCTGGCTCGGTCCGCAGTGGCTGATGCTCGCGCCGATCAAGGGGTTCCTCGACGGCGCCCTCATCATCGCGTTCCTGCTCCTGATCGGCGGCGCCTTCAGCGTCATCCAGGCCACCGGGACGATCGAGTTCGCGATCCGGCGGATCACCTCGCTGCTCGCCACGCACCCTCACCTCACGAAGCTCGTCATACCGGTCCTGATGGTGGTCTTCTCCCTCGCGGGGTCGGTCTTCGGGATGGCCGAGGAGGTCATCCCGTTCGTCCTCATCACCGTGCCGCTCGCGATCTCGCTCGGGTACGACTCGATCGTCGGGACCGCGATCCCGTTCCTCGGGGCCGCGGCGGGCTTCGGGGCCGCGTTCTTCAACCCGTTCACGGTGGGGATCGCGCAGGGCCTCGTCGGCCTGCCGCTCTACTCGGGCCTCGGCTACAGGGTCCTGACCTGGTTCGTGACGACGGCGGTGATGGTGACGTGGGTGATGGTCTACGCCGCGCGCGTCAAGCGCCACCCCGAGAAGAGCCCCGTCTTCGACCTCGACCGCCAGAGAGAGAAGGCCGATGCGGACGTGAATACCGTCGAGCCGTGGACGGTACGGCGCGCCCTCGTCCTCGGGATCTTCATCTCGGCGATGGGCGTCCTCGTCTGGGGAATCCTCCAGAAGCAGTGGTTCATCGAGGAGATCGGCGCCCTCTTCCTCGCGATGGGGCTCGTGATGGGGATCGTCGCCGGCCTGAAGTCGAACGAGATCGCCACCGCGTTCGTCGCCGGAGCGAAGGACATGGTCACCGTGTCGCTGATTATCGCGTGCGGCCGGGCGCTCCTCATCATCGCGAGGGAGGCGAAGGTCCTCGACACGATCCTCTTCCACGGGTCGGGACTCATCTCGCAGCTGCCCGGTATCGTCGCGGCGCAGGTGATGTTCCTCGTCCAGTGCGTCATCAACTTCTTCATCCACTCCGGGACGGCGCAGGCCGCGCTGACGATGCCGATCATGGCGCCTCTCGCCGATCTCGTCGGCCTGACGCGCCAGACGATGGTCTTCGCCTACCAGCTCTGCGAGCTCGTCAACCCGATCCTGCCGACGTCGGCGGTGACGATGGGCGTCCTCGGCATGGCGAAGATCCCGTGGGAGAAGTGGGCGCGCTGGTTCCTGCCGCTCATGCTGACGCTGATGGCCGTGGCGTTTCTCCTCCTCATACCGCCGGTGCTCACGCACTGGGGCCCCTTCTGAAAGGGGCGCGGCGATGAGCGCCACTTTCCGAGGCGTCCTCCTTTCTTCCGCCCTCGTTGCGGCGGCCATGGCCGCCGGTCCGCTATCGGCCGCGCCTGGAAGCCTCCCCGAGGACCACCGGACGCTCGCGAAATCGACGTCCTACGACGGCGTGGCGGCGTTCCTCGAGAGCGTCGACGGAAAGGGGCCGGTCACCGTCTCCGTCGAAGGGAAGACGGCGCAGGGGCGCTCGGTCTTCCTCGTCCACGCGAGCCACGGCGGGAACCCGCCGTTCCGGATCCTCTTCTACGCGCAGCAGCACGGCGACGAGGTGTCGGGCAAGGACGCTCTCCTCTACCTCGTCCGCGACATCGTGCGCGACCCCGCGCTCCTGCCGAAGGACGTCGACCTCTGGGTGATGCCGATGATGAACCCCGACGGTGCCGAGGCGGGGACGCGGAAGAACTCGGCCGGGGCGGACCTGAACCGGGACCACGTGACCCTCTTCCAGCCCGAGACGGAGGCGCTTCACCGCGTCGCGCGGAGGGTGAAGCCGCACCTCGCCGTCGACGCGCACGAGTTCGGGCGCGACTCCGAGGAGTGGACGAAGAAGGGCTGGGAGAAGTGGCCCGACATCACGATGGACGGGCTGAACAACCCGCACTTCGACCCGGAGAGGATCGCGGCGGCGCGGAAGCGGGTGGACGAGGCGGCGGGCGCCGAGGAGAAGGCGGGGCACCGCTTTCTCCGATACTGGGTCGGCGGGGCGCCGCCGGACGACGAGCAGCGCCACTCGGCTCCCGACACGGACGGCGGGCTGAACGGAGTCGGCGCCTACGGCGGCCTCTCCTTCATCATCGAGGCCGCCGTTCGCCACCACGCGAAGAACCCCTCGGCCGACCTCGGCAACAGGGTCGACGCCTACCTCGTCCTCTTCCGGCGCTTCGTCGCAGGGGCCGGCCACCGCGCCGGGGACCTCGCGGTCGTCGAGCGCGCCAGGAAGCTCCCCCTGCCGGCCTTTCTCCCTTCGGACGCCCTCTGGGTGAACCCGGGCGGGACGGTCACGGAGTTCCCCGTCGTCGAGGCGGCGACCGGGACGGTCCGAAAGGTCCCCACCGCGAACCTGATGACCGAGGTGGCGGTGAAGCGGACCGTGGCGACGCCGCTCGGCTATTCCGTCGTCCCGGAGGCGGCGCGCGAAATCGCCGCGCTGCTCAACCGGCACGGCCTCTCGTTCGAGACGCTCGCCGCGCCGCGGACGGTGACGGCCGAGCGCTGCACGCTCCTCCGGGTGGAGGAAGAGTTCGACGACGTCTACAGCCGCTACGGCGGCCGGACGATCGTGACGCGGGGGAACGCGAAGCCGGTGGAGCTCCCGGCAGGGAGCCTCTGGGTCCCGCTCGAAGGGGAGGGCGCGCTCCGGGCCGCAATCCTCCTCGAGCCGACCGCGATGTACGGCCTCTGGCAGTACCCGCGGCTGAGGGCGCTGGTGGCGTGGGACGGCACGATCCCGGTCCTCCGCGTCGTGGGGACCTCGAGATGACCGCGGAGCCGTACGTGCCCTTCCCGCTCGAGGACGAGCGGATTCCGCCGATCGAGCGGATCGACCTCCTCCTCGTCCGCCTCCCGTTCGTCGCGCCGTTCTCGATCAGCTCGGCGACCTGGACGTGCAAGGAGACGTGGCTCCTCCGCGTGGAGGGGGGCGGGGTCACGGGGTGGGGCGAGTGCGTCGCCGACCCCGACCCGTTCTACGCGCCGGAGACGACGACGTCGGTCCGGCACATCGTCACGGAGTTCCTCCTGCCGCTCGTCGAGCCGGGGATGACGTTCGGCGAGCTGGACACCCGCTTCGCGCACGTCCGCGGGAACCGGATGGCGAAGGCGACCGTCGAGAACGCCCTCGTCGAGCTCGCCGCAAAGGCGAAGGGAGTCCCGCTCCACGAGTTCCTCGGCGGGCCGCGGAAGCGGATCCCCTCCGGGATCAGCCTCGGCCTCCAGGAGACGCCGGCCGACCTCGTGAAGGAGGTCGCGGCCGCGGTGGAGAAGGGCTACCACCGGGTGAAGGTGAAGGTGAAGAAGGGGAAGGACGTCGACTACGTCGCGGCCGTGCGGGACCGCTTCCCCGACGTGCCGCTCATGGTCGACGCGAACGGCGACTACCGCCTCGAGGACGCCTCCCACCTCGCCCGGCTCGACGCCTTCGGCCTCACGATGATCGAGCAGCCGCTCTCGTACAGCGACTTCTACGAGCACTCCCTCCTGCAGAGGGAGCTGGCGACGCCGCTCTGCCTCGACGAGTCGATCCACGACCTCGCCGACGCGAAGGCGGCCATCGCCCTCGGCGGCTGCCGGATCCTGAACCTCAAGCAGGGGCGCGTCGGCGGGCTCCTCGAATCGCTCCGGATCCTCCGCTACGCGGCCTCCCGGGGCGTGCCGGTCTGGTCGGGGGGAATGGACGAGACCGGGATCGGCCGCGCCGCGAACATCCACCTCCAGACGCTCGACGGCTTCACGCTGCCGGGCGACACGTCCGAGACGAGCCGCTACTTCCACGAGGACCTCGTCGACCCGCCGGTCGTCCTGGACGACGAGGGCTTCATCGAGGTGCCGGCAGGGGCCGGCATCGGCGTCGTGGTCGTTCCGGAGAGGCTCGAGAAGCTCACCGTCCGGAGCGACCGGCTGAAGTGATCGGAGGAGCCGTGAAGTCCCGATCCGTCTTAGTCGCGGTTCTTGCGGTCCTCGCCGCCCCGGCAGCGGGCCAGACCGCGAAGGCGCTCGTGGCGGCGCCGAAGGACGCGTCCTCCGACTTCGTCCTGCCCGGCACCGCGGAGCCGCTGCCCGTACCTCTCCGCGCCGCGGTCGACGGAATGCGGGCCGAGGCGCTCGGTGCGCACGTGAGGTTCCTCGCGTCGCCGGCGCTCGAGGGGCGCGGCATCGGCAGCGCCGGCCTCGACGCGGCGCTCGAGTACGCCGCGGCCCAGCTCGCCCTCGCCGGCGTCGAGCCGATCGCGGACCGGGATGCCGCCGGCAAGGGGCGGACCTGGTTCCAGCAGGTCCCGTTGCGCGAGATCCGCGAGCCGGGCGGCTCGGTGGAGCTCGAGCGCCGGAGCGGCGAGACGAAGGAGAGCCGTGTGTTCCGCTCCGGCGTCGACGTCGTCGTGCCGGTGCAGCCCGCGCGCAGCGTCGCCGCGCCGGTCGTCTTCGCCGGCTTCGGCATCCGCGAGACGGCACCGGCGCGCGACGATTACAGGGGCCTCGACGTGAAGGGGAAGGTCGTCGTCATCCGCGAGGGGCTGCCGCCGGGAGAGGCGTGGCAGACGAAAGCGCTCGCCGCCCGCTGGGCAGGGGGAGACGCGGAGGAGCGCTGGGCGAAGAAGGTGGAGACGGCGAAGGCGCTCGGCGCGGCCGGCGTCCTCGCCGTGGAGGGAGAGGAGTGGGCGGAGCGGCTGATGGGGAAGGACAAGCCCTCGCCGTTCGCCTTCCGCTCTCTCGACGAGTCGTCGAGCGCGGAGCCTCTCGTCGCCAGGTGCGCGCCCGCCGTCCTCGAGGCGCTCCTCGGCGCCCGCCCGAAGGCCGACGAGGCGCCGCGGGCCTTGGCCGGCGTCATCGCAACGATTCGCGCGACCTCGGTCGAGCGGCTCGGCCTGAGCCGAAACGTCGTCGGCGTCCTCGAGGGGAGCGACCCGAAGGTGAGGGACGAGGCCGTCGTCCTCGGGGCGCACGTGGATCACCTCGGGCGCGTGGACGGGGTCGTCCATCCGGGCGCCGACGACAACGCCTCCGGCACGGCCGCTCTCCTGGAAATCGCGCGGGCGTTCGCGACCGCGCCCGTGCGCCCGAAGAGAACGGTCGTCTTCGCCGTCTGGACCGGGGAGGAAGAGGACAAGATCGGCTCGGGGCACTGGGTGAGGCACCCGCTCTGGCCCCTGGCGAAGACGGTCGCCTATCTCAACTTCGACATGATCGGCCACCCGTGGCTCGCCGAAGAGATCCGGACGCTCGTGACGGGGGCAGGCGTTTCGGACATCGACGAGATCCTCTCGCGGACGAAGCCGGAGGAGTTCGTCGAGCCTGGTCTCGCGAGCTTCGCCCCCGATCTCGGTCCGGTCCTCGCCCGGGCGGGGCGCGCCACGGGCCTCACCCTCCACCTCGACTGGACGGAGGGCGTGAACGGGGGAAGCGACTACCGCGACTTCGCCCGGGCGCGGGTGCCGTTCGTCCGGTTCTTCGGTAACTTCTTCCCTGCCTACCACGAGGCGGGGGACGTCCCCGGGGCTCTCGATCCGGCCCAGGTCCGTCGCGTGGCCCGCCTCGGGCTCGCGACGGCCTGGCTGATCGCGGACCGCTAGGGCGGCGGCCCGGCTTCGATCAGCTCTGCCGGGTCACTTTCCGGTCTGGCTGAAGAAACGCCGGAGGAACGACGCCTCCGGGGGGCAGCTGCACCGCTGCTCCTTCGGGACGTTCGCGAGGGCTTCTTCGACGTGACGGCCGCAGCCGGCCCACGTCGGTCTTCCACATTTCTGGCATCGAACGGGATGGCACATGCAGATAACTATATCGGCATGTAGTCATGCGTGTCAAGCACCGTAGAATAGACCCCCCCCGCCTCACCCCACCCGTCCTGCTGGAGGAGACCGAGATGAGAATTCGTTCCGTCGTCCTCGTGGCTCTCCTGAGCCCGGCGATCGCCTTCGCCGTCAAGCCCGACAAGCCCGGTTGCAAGGACCACGCCCTCTTCCCGACCCGCATGCCGAACTACTACATCGCCGCCTGCGAGGCGAAGGAGTTCGCCTCCTGGCCGTTCAAGCTGCAGAAGGGCAGGACGCGCATGGTCGAGGGGAAGTACACCTTCCTCACGTACGCGGTCGACGACCGGAAGGACGACCAGACCGGCGAGGCGGTCGTCCGAAACTACGAGAACGCCCTGAAGAAGATCGGCGGGACGGTCGCCGACTCCGTCCCGAACTGGTGGATCAACGGCTCCGTCGTCGTCGACGGCAAGGAGGTCTGGGCCGAGGCCGAGAGGGGCAACGGCAAGATCTGGCTCCGGATCGTCGAGAAGCAGGAGATGGTCCAGCACGTCGTCGCCGACGCCGCCTCGTTCCGCGACGGCCTGAAGGCGAACGGGCACGTCGCCGTCGAAGGGATCTACTTCGACACGGGGAAGTCCGTCGTGAAGCCCGAGTCGACGCCGGCGCTCCAGGAGGTCGCGAAGCTCCTCTCAGCCGACCCGTCGCTGAAGCTATGGGTCGTCGGCCACACCGACTCCGTCGGACAGATCGACGCGAACATGGCTCTCTCGAAGGCCCGCGCCGAGGCGGTCGTCGCCGCGCTCACGACGACGCACGGCGTCGCGCCCGCCCGCCTGAAGGGATACGGCGTCGGCCCGCTCTCGCCCGTCGCCCCGAACGACGCGGAGGACGGCCGCGCGAAGAACCGGCGCGTCGAGCTCGTGAAGCAGTAACCGGGCGTTGCCGGGCGTTGTGCCAGGCGTGCAAACGTGTATTGTTGCCAACAATACACGTTTGCACGCCTGGCACGATTTCCGGGTGGCTCCGCTCCGGATCAGCGATCCGGTGAGGGCAGCTCCACCACGCCGTACCACTCCTTGATCGCGATCTTCGTCCCGTAGGGCGTCGAGAGGCGCTGGAGCAGTTCGAGGATCTCTCTCGCCCGTTTCGTCGAGGCGAGCCGCGGGACCCCGTAAGCGGTCCTTCGTCGTCGATCGTCACGGGAATGAGTTCGACCCTGCGGAGCTTTCCGTCCCGGTAGCTCATCCGTGCAATGACGGTCTCCATCACCTCGCGAGGGTCGCGGCGGTCCCAGACGGAGACGTTCGGCGGTCGCGCCATCTCGGAGTCCCGCTGGTGGGGGAGGTCGGTCGGGATCGCCTTCGGGGTCCGGTACTGGTAGATGAAGTTGCTGAGGCTGTAGAAGATCGGCTTCCCGTCGCGGAGCTCGATTCCGCGAAGGACGTGCGGCCCGCTCCCGAGGACGGCGTCGGCCCCCGCGTCGATGGCGCGGCGGAAGGGGATCTCCTCGTTCGGGGGCGTCTTGTCCTGGATGCCGTAGGCCCGCGAGTGGCTCACGTCGTGAACGTGGAGGGAGACCATCACGGTCCCGTTGTGCCTCTTCGCGAGGAGGACGTCCTCCTCCATCGCCTTCACGTCGGCCGCGAGCGGCCCCTCGACCGTCTCGACCTTTCCGCCCTCGCCGGACACGAGGATCTCGGCGGGGTTGATCGTGGCGAGGCACGGTCCGGCCGGGTCGGCGCACCGGTCGCGATCCGTCCAGTACCTCATGTAGGAGAGAAGCGCCATCCGCTCCTTCTGCCCCTGCACCCTTTTCGTCCCTGGCTGGTGCGCCTCGGCGAGGGTCCGGCCGGCACCGGAGTGCGCGATCCCGGAGAGGTCGAGCGCACGCAGGCATTCCTTCAGCCCCTCGGGGCCGAAGTCGAGCGCGTGGTTATTCGCCATGCTCACGAGGTTGATGCCGATCGCGGCGAGCTCCCAGGCGAAGTCGCGCCCCGCCCGGAAGTTGTAGAAGGGCTTCTGCAGCTCGGGGCGGTCGTTGAGGGAGAACTCGAGGTTCCCGATCGCGACGTCCGACTCCTGGAGGATCCGGAGGAGGTTCTTCCGCTCCGGCTCCTTCAGGTGGCTGATCCGCTCGTTGAAGATCATGTCGCCGACGGCCGTGACGATCACGTCCCCCGGCTCCTCGTGGAGGAGCGCGGCGACCCGCGCGTCCCAGTCGACCTTCTCCGGAGTCTCCACCGGCCGGATCCGCCGCTCGTAGACCGAGCGCCCCTGGTCCCAGCCGGGCGTCGGAACGGGCGGAACGGCCGAAGGCGGAGCGCCCGCAGCGCCCCCGCCCACGAGGAAAAGGAGAAGCGGAAGCACCCGTGCCGGAAACACCCGTGCCAGGCGTGAAATCATGTATTGTTGCCGCGCGCGGCAACAATACATGATTTCACGCCTGGCACGGAACGCGCGGGCACGGAACGCGCGGAACGCGTAGGGCAGGCGGTGTCCGAACCCGGTCATCGCGCACCTCCGACGGTTCTGGTGAGGAGATTGTAGGTTTCTCCGGGGAGGAGGAGGTGGAGCTTCAGGGCGTGGACGCCGAGGAGGTCCTGGCCGGTGTCGTGCGGCTGGCGGCGGACGGGGGCGCCCTTCGCGTCGAAGACCATGACGCCGCTTCGGCCCAGGACCTGGAACGTGCCGTCGGGGCGGACCCAGATTGCGGTCTCCTCGTCGACGCCGACGCCGAGGAGGTCGGGGTTCTCGAGGACGACGGAGAGGAGGCGGTTCTCTCGCTGGCGCCGGATGAAGTGCTGGTCGACGACGACGTTGGGCGGGAGGAAGCCGAGGCCCTTCCAGGTCTCGACGCTCCGCGTCCTCACCTGGGAGAAATCGCCTTCGCCGGTGATCATGACCTCGCTCTGGCAGGCGGTGCCCGCGGAGGTCCCGCCGACGACGGCGCCGGAGGCGAACGCCGCGGCGATCGCGTCGCCCACGGGAGTCCCGAGGAGGGCGTTCGTGATCCGGATCTGGTCGCCGCCGCCGAAGAAGATCCCTCGAGCGTTTCGTGCGAGGGCTGCCCAGTCGGCGCGCCCGGCGTCGGACCTCTTCCGGATGTCGAGGGAAACGGCGTTCGTGCAGCCGTACTCCTCGCGGAAGAGCTTCTCGTAGTACGAGGCGGCGTCGGCCTCCGAGGACGCCGTCGGGATCACGACGATCGGGGCGTCCTTGCCTCCCGCGAGCTCGACGAACTTCCTCATGACCTCGGGGGGCTTGTCGCCGCCGCCGATGAGGACGAGGTGGCCCTTCGGCGTGGGCCCGATCGCGATGGCGGGGGCGGCGAACAACGAGAGCAGGAGGCCGGCGAGGATCACGGTGCGGGACCAGCGTGGGACCACGAGACCTCCAGAGAAAAAGGGGGGGCGGCCGGTCGGCCGCCCCCGAGGATGAGAAGGAGGAGGAAGGACTAGAAGAGGAAGCGGACGCCGAGGCGGAACTCGCGCGGCTTCTCGATGGCGAGAGGGGCCCCGTAGGTCAGGTTCTTCGTCCACTTGCTCGAGCGATACCGGCCGTAGTACGTGTCGACGTCGAGCGCGGTGCTGTTGTTGAAGGTGTTGAAGGTCTCGAGAGAGAACTCGAGGCGGGACGTTCCCGCGATCTTCAGCCCCCACGCGAGGCGCAGGTCGAGGAGGTTGCGCGACGGGAGCTTTTCCGAGCCTCGGGCCGCCAGGAAGATGTTGCGTCCAGTGGCGTAGTTCTCGTCGAGATACGAGCGGACGTCGCCGTAAGGAGTCCAGTACTGTCCGGAGAGGTACGTGTACTGGCCGCTGGCGACGATCCCGAGGGGAAGGTCGACGGCACCGCTGAGCTTGAACTCCCACTCGTTGCCGGAAAGGTCCATCGTCCCGTCCGCGTTCACGAGGCCGTTCTTGTCCTTGAGCTCGGGCGCATAGCCGTTGTTCTTCAGCACGTTCCCCGAGAGGTCGGTCCACACGAGCGATGAGCGGAGCTGCCAGCCCTGGGAGTAGCGCTTGTCGAATCGCAGGACGAGGGAGTCGTAGTCCCGGTAGCCGGGGTTGTCGGTCGTCAGGACGTAGACCGGCGGCGTGTTGAGGTTCCAGACCTCGAGCTGTCCCCCGAGGATCGGGTTCGGGATGCCCGTGACCGCCGTGTAGTCGTCGTTGGCGTTGACCATCCCCATGATGTCGCGGAAGCGCCGGTCGATGAAGTCGAACCCGAGGAGGACGTCCTTGCCGAGCTGGTGCTCGACCGAGAGGAGTGTCTCGTCGACGGAGGGGTGGTTGACGTTCCCCATCGCCGCCGCCTCGGGGGTGTTCTCGCTCCACGGCCCCCAGGTCAGGGTGTCCGGGTCCCACTCGCTGTCCGAGTCCGGGATCGCGGTGTGGCCGGAAACCTCGCGGTCGTAGTAGTACGTGTACATCGAGGAGTGGTAGCGGCCCCAGTGCGCCTTGATCGCCCACTTCGCGTCGCCGGAGACGTCCCAGACGAGGCCGATGCGCGGGTCGACGAAGTCGACGCTGTAGACGCTCGTGTCGCCGTGGCCTTCCTGGAAGCCGGCCCGGTAGCCGGTGTACCTCAGGCCGGCGTTGATCGTGACGCGGCTGAGGCGGACGGAGTCCTGCGCGTAGAAGGTGAAGCCCTTCTGCTGGCCGTAGCCGAGGTACTCGCCGTATCCCCTCGAACGCTCCGTCAATGCGCACGTCGGGTTCGCGAAGTACGCGTCGAGGGAGTCGCAAAGCGACGAGTCGTCGTAGAGGGTGTAGCCGCCGGGACGCCGCCAGTCGTCCACGGAGGAGGCTTTCTCGTAGAGGGCCCCGAACTTGAACGAGTGCCCGTCGTTCTCACCGAAGAGCCCGTTGGCAAAGAGGCTCCAGGAGACGTCCCCCGTCACGATGTGCCGATGATTCTGCTCGGCGATGGCGGCGTTGCCCCACCTGTACTCGGGGCCCCCGGAGTAGTAGTCGACGTGCCCGGGGGTGTCCATCCCGGAGTAGGGGAGGTAGTCGTCGTTCCCGTCGTTCCCGGTGACCTTGACGTTGATGAAGTTCGACGAGTTCAGGAGCGACTCCCAGTTCACGGCGAACGTGACGCCCGGTCCGTCCTGCTTCGTCGTGCCGCTCGGGAGCGTGAGCGCGTCGATTCCCCGCCGCTCGTTCGTCACGGCGTCGTACTCGCCCATCCCGAAGATGCGGTTCGTCTCGTTCAGCTGCCACGTCAGCTTCCCGAGGACGCGGGGGACCTTCCGGTCCGAGGTGTCGACGGCGCCGACAGGGGTGTTCACCTGGTGCCAGTACTCGCCGCTCGCGAAGAACCAGAGCTTGTCCTTGAGGAGCGGTCCGCCGAGGCTCACGGAGTAGTCCTCGAACTTGAACGTCTCCTGGGCCCCGGACGGGTCGTTGTCGGAAACAAACGAATCGGGCTCGAAGTAGGCCTCGAGACTGCCGTGGAACTCGTTGCCGCCCGACTTCGTGACGCCGTTGATGAGCCCGCCCGTGTAGGCGCCGAACTCGGCGTTGGCACCGAGGCCGGTGACCTGGATTTCCTCCATCCACTGGATGCTCGGGAGGAGCCAGTGCCCGCCGGAGCCGGCGTCGGCGACGTTGACGCCATCGAGGGTGAAGGCGTTCTGGCTCTCCGAAGTGCCGCCGTAGGCGAGGATTGCGCTGCCGCTCGAACCTCCTGGATCGGAGTTCACGCCCGGCGCCGTGTTGATGACCTGGTAGTAGTTGCGCGGAAGAGCCTGCTTCTCGAGGTACTCCTTGGCGAAGTTGTTCGACACCGAGTTCGAGACGATGCTGACGATCGGCGCTTCGCCCGTAACGACGACCTCGGTCTTGACGGACTCGAGCTGCAGCGTCAGGTCGACCGCGAGCGCCTGTCCGAGGCTGACGCGGACGCCGGGCTGCTGGGCCTTCCTGAATCCCTGGAGCGAGGCCTCTATGGCGTACGTCCCCGGCGGGAGGGCCGGGAAGCGGTAGCCGCCTCGGCTGTCCGTGACGGTGGTGGTCGTTCCCCGGACGAGAGCGGTCGACGACGCCGTCACCGCGACGCCGGGGAGGGGTCCGCCCTGGGCGTCCCTGACGGTTCCCTGCAACGTGCCGGTGACACTGCCCTGGGCCACGGCCGGGCCTGCCGCGCTTAGCAGCAGGAGCAGGGCCAGCCCAACCGCGATCGAGACCTTCCTGTTCATGACTCCTCCTCTTCCTGGGGAACCGAATCCGGCGGCGCCCCGCGTGTGTGATTGCGTGCTGAAAGGTTGAAGGGCCTCTCCGGCCCGGAGGTCGCCTCGTCCGGGGTGCCGCCGTCCGCCCGCGGCTGGGCCTTCATCGCGGCGACGAGCGTCTGGCCCGCCTCCTCGACGTGCCGCTTCACGGCCGCGGCGGCTCTCTCCGGGTCGTGCGCCGCCAGCGACGCGACGATCTCGGCGTGCTCCGCTGCGTCGGGTTCCTCTCGCTCGGGGGCCGAGGTCACCGCGATCTTCGGCACGTTGCTCCAGAGCATCGTGGGGAAGGCCGACCAGAGGTTGCCGAGCGTCCGCATCAGGAACGGGCGTCTCGAGGCCGAGATGATCATCTCGTGGAAGCGCCGGTTCAGGTCGCGGTAGTCCTTGAGGCGTGCGGGGACCTCGCACGCGAGCATCCGCTGATGGAGCGAGGCCAGCTCCTTCAGCTCCTCGGGCGTGATCTCCACCGCGGCGTGGCGAGCCGCCATCGGCTCGAGGACGGCCCGGCTCGCGTAGAGGTCCTCGGCGTCCTCGACCGAGAGCGTGACGACGCGGATCCCGCGGTACGGCACGTGCTCGAGGAGACCTTCGGCCACGAGCTGCTTGAGGGCTTCGCGAACAGGCGTCTGTGAGACGCCCTCCTCGCGCGCAACGCTCTCCTGGCGGAGCCAGTCGCCGGGATGGCGGCGCCCTTCGAGGATCTCGGTCCGAAGTCGATCTGCGACCCACTGCCGAAGCTGTCGGTGGCGCTCGGTACCGGCTCGGCCCTGCATGATGTTCTTTACATTATATATTTGTGCATTCGCTGTCATCAGGAATCGCATCTGATTCGAAAGAGGAGCTTTATGCGTTGATTCCGGGCGGGGAACGAGAGGCTTCAGGGGGCTTCGCCGGAGGATGCCCGGGGCGGTCTCACGAAGTCGACGGGGCGGCGGAGTGCCCGCCGCAGAACGTGCCTGAGGACTCCGCCCAGCTCGCCCGTCTCCATCTCGTAGGCCCGCGCCGCGTTGAGCAGCGAAAGAGAGAAAGCGACCGAGAGGTTGAGGACGAACATCACGCCGATCCCCGCGAGGCCGCGGAGGAAGGCTCCCTCGTCGAACCACCTCTCGCCGAGACTCGACGCGGCGAGGGCGAGCTGGCCCGTCGAGAGCGTGACGTGGCGGACGTCGAACGGGATGCCGAAGAAGATCCCCACCGCGGGGGCGAAGCCGAGCAGGAACCCGAGCGCAACATTCGTGGCCCATCCGGAGGCGTTCCTCGAGAGGCCGTCTGCAGCGCGCTTCATCCGCTCCGTACCGAAGATCCTTCCGAGCGGGTGTCGGGCGATCCCTTCCGGGAGTCGGTGGTACGTCGACCAGTTCTCGAACCAGCCTCCCGCGAGGCTCCCCATCCAGAGGAGAACGCCGGTCAACGCGGCGAAGAAGATCGTCCCGCTGTCGAGAGGGCTGAGGACGAGGAACGTGTCGCGGGCGGTCTTCTCGTCGACCCAGGGCCGCCCCGCGAGGAGGAGCCACCCTCCGACGAACACGGTCGCGCCGACGCCCACCGTCACGACGTTCGAGATCGCGGCGGCGAGCTGAGAGCTCGTGAGCCTCGCGAAGAACCCGGCGATCCGCTCCTCGCGATCCTCGCCCTTCGCTTCCCGCATGATCTGCGCGAGGGCCGCGGCCGTCATCGCCGGCTGCTTGGTCGCCAGAACGAGGCCGAACGCCTGCATGAGGAGGAAGCTGACGGCGTAGTTCAGGCTGTAGAGAAGACTCTCCGGGAAGGCGGCGAGATGCCACTCGTGGACGAGCATCTTGAACGCGGCAGTAAAGACCGTCAGCGCCCCGCCCCCCGCCGCGGCGATCCAGATGTGGCGGTACTCGGAGGGAGTCGCCGCGACGTAGTGCTCCCCGGTCTTGCCGGTCCGTTCGACGATCTTCCGGTCGAGGAGGTGCATGTTCCAGCGGACGAGGTGGAGGACGCTCTTGTCCTGGTGCGCGAGGTGGAGGAGGCGGGAGAGGAGCCGGTGAACCGCGCGGGAGCGATCCGGGCCCTCGGCCGCACCCATGACCTCGGCCATCTGGGCGGTGCGCGTGAGGCACCGGTCGATCACCTGGAGGCCGAAGACGACGTCGATGCTGACCCCGGAGTCCTCGAGGTGTTTCTGGATGACCCGAGCCTCCTTGCGGCACTCTCCCGAGTCCTTGTTGAACGCCTGGAGCGCCGGGCCGGTCTGGCGACCGCCGAGCCAGGCGTCGAGGAGGGCGTCACCCGACCGGAGGATCCGGTGGAAAGGAGAGGAGGAGACCGGGCCGGGAGTCGATCGGGCCCGGAGTTCGCGGGAAAGCCCGTGCGCCTGGATGCGGCTCAGGAGAAGCCGGAAGCCATCGGCGAAAGCACCCGAGACGACGGAAGCAGCCTCCTTCGAAAGGCCGTCCTCCACGAGGCGGACGAGGCGGTGGACGTCCGAGAGCGGGAGGTCGCGGAAGGTGTCGACGTCGGAATCCGAGCGGAAGAGGCGGGAGGCGATCTCGGAGAGGTCGTGGGCGTCGCGAGGAGAGGGGATGAGCCGGGCCGAGATCCGATCGCCCAGCTCGGAGAGGAATCCCCGGTCGCTCGGGATCCCGACGTCCCCGAAGAGGGCCGTCCCGTCGGTCTCGGCCAGGAGCGCCGACAGGGAGGCGAGAAACCGCTCGCGCATCTCGGATGAGACCTCGACGGCGTCGAGAATCGCGCCGACGGCGGATCGGGTGCCCTGGCCCGCGCCGGACCCTCTCATCTCCCTGATGAGCCGGACGAAGGAATCGACACGGTCCTCCGGAGAGGCGGCAGACAGAAACGTCTCGAGGGGGTCGATCACGACGTGCGCGAGGATAGCGTGACCGCCCCGGCGCCGACGAGCCGGACTGCCGGAGAAGAGGAGCGTTGCTACCGCCGCCTCAGGCGGACCTTTGCGACGCGCCTCGGCGTGCTCTCGACGACCTCGATCGAGAGGTCGGCCTCCTCCTCGACGAACGCCTCCCCGGCCTGCGGTATCCGCCCCAGGCGGTGGATGACGAGGCCCGCGACGGTGGCGTAGGTCGGGTCCTCCGGCAGCTCCAGGGCCAATGCCCGGTTTACGTCCCTCACGGCGGCCCGCCCGTCGACGATCCAGCTACCGTCGCTCTCGGCATGGACCGGGTCGGCCTTCGCCTCCCTCTCGTGGAAGATCTCGCCGACGACCTCTTCCACGAGGTCCTCGAGGGACACGAGGCCGGTGAAGCCTCCCTGTTCGTCGACCACGAACCCCAACGGGACGTGGCTGAGCTGCAGCTCCTTCATGACGGCCACGGCCTCTGCAGACTCCGGGAAGAAGGGGGCTTCGCGGACGAGCCCGTCGAGGGGCGCCTTCGCGCCCTCGAGGAGCTTCAGGAGGACCTCCCGGGCCAGGACATATCCCTTCACGCCGTCGAGGTTCCCGTCGTGAACGGGGAGCCGTCCGAACCGGCACTTCTCGAGAATCTCCCGGATCCGCTCGGGAGGGGCCGTCGCGTCGAGCGCGAAGACGGCGGAACGCGGCGTCATCACCGCTCCGACCTTCAGGCCGTGGAGGTCGAGCGCCCGCGCCGCGATCTCGCTCGCCTTCGGGTCGAGGCCGCCAGCCGAGGCGGTCTCCTCGAGGAGCGTCTGGAGCTCCTCGCGCGAGAGGCGCGATTCGACGAACGAGGTCCGGTCACCGAAGAGGCGCAGGATGAGGTTCGAGCAGGCCGTCAGGAACCTCACGACCGGGTGGGCGAGCCGCGCGAGGAACGACAGGGGCCTCGCGATGGCGAGGGCGTACCCCTCGGCGTAGCGCATCGCGAGAGATTTCGGGACGAGCTCGCCGAGGACGAGCGAGAGGAACGACACGGCGACGACGACGAGCCCGAGCGCGACGTCGTCGGCGACCTTCGGGGGAACCCTTGCCGCGACGAGCGCGGCGGCGAGGGGCGAGGCGAGCGTGGCACCGCCGAACGCCGCCGCAGCCGCTCCGACGACGGTGATTCCGATCTGGACCGTCGCCAGGAAGCTCTCCGGGTCCGCCCTCAGGGCCGCCAGGCTCGCCGCCCCGGCCCTCTCCTCGTCGACGAGCTCGGCGAGGCGCGTCCTGCGCACCGTCAGAACGGCGATCTCGGCTCCCGAAAAGAGAGCGTTTGCCAGGACCAGGGCGAGTATGACGAGGATCTCCATTCGTCCCCCGAGTCTAGCCAATGCCCTCGGCCGGATGGGAGCGACCGGGCCCCTCGCGGCCGCATAATTCCCGAATGCCCGCAAACCTGACGCCGCAGTACCACGACGCGGAGGAGAGGTTCAAGGCGGCGGCTTCCCACGAGGAGAAGCTCGCGGCGCTGCACGAGATGATCGCCCTCCTCCCGAAGCACAAGGGAACCGAGAAGCTCTTCGCCGACCTCAAGAAGCGTCTCGCCAAGCTCGAGGAGGAAGTCGAGCACGCCGCGCACGGCGGGCGCCGCGCCGACCCGGGGCACGTGAAACGCGAGGGGGCGGGCCAGTGGGTCCTTCTCGGCGAGCCGAACGCCGGGAAGTCGTCGCTCCTGGCAGCGCTCACCCACGCGCACCCCGAGATCGGCGAGTACCCGTTCACGACGCGCGTTCCCCTGCCCGGGATGATGCCGTTCGAGGACGTGCAGGTTCAGCTCGTCGACACGCCGGCGGTCGCCGCGGGGCACACCGAGCCCTACCTCGTGAACCTCGCGCACAACGCCGACGGCATCCTCCTCGTCCTCGACGTGACCGCCGACGACGGCGAGGTGGCGGCAAGGCTCCTCCTCGAGCTTCTCGAACGGGCGCGGGTCTGGCCGCGGACCCGGCCGGTTCCTGCCGACGCGCCGCCCTTTCTCGCCATCAGGCCCGTGATCGCCCTCGGCAACAAGGCCGACCTCGACGACGGGACGTTTGCCGAGCTCGCCCGCGAGGCGATCGGGAAGGACCTGCCGTTCCACGCGGTGTCGGCGTTCACGGGCGCGGGCCTCGACGAGCTCAGGCCGCTCCTCTACCGGGAGCTCCGGCGCGTGCGCGTCTACGCCAAGGAACCCGGGAAGAAGCCGGACCTCGCGGCGCCGTTCGTCCTGCCTGACGGAGCGACGGTCCACGATCTGGCCGAGCGGGTCCACAAGGACATCGCGGCGGCGCTCCGTTTCGCACGGATCTGGGGGCACGCGAAGTTCGACGGGCAGCAGGTCGACCGGCAGCACGTCCTCGTCGACCGCGACGTCGTCGAGCTCCACGCCTAGGTCGCTACTCGGCTTCGAGCTCGGCCCTCGCTTTCGCCAGCTCGGACTTCTTCGCCTCGTCGACCTCCGGGTAGGCGAGGTCCATCCTCTCGAGCGCATCGATGACTGCCGACGCCACGACGAGTCGCGTGAACCACTTGTTGTCCGCGGGGACGACGTACCACGGAGCCCAGGGCGTGGCCGTGGCCCGGATCGCGTCCTCGTACGCCTCCATGTAGGCGTCCCAGTGCTTCCTTTCCTCGGCGTCGCCGAGCGAGAACTTCCAGTTCTTGTCGGGCTGCACGAGCCGGTCGAGGAAGCGCTTCTTCTGCTCCTTCTTCGAGACGTGGAGGAAGAACTTCACGACCGCGACGCCGTTGCGCGAGAGGTAGCGCTCGAACGAAGCGATGTCCTCGTAGCGCTCCTGCCAGACGTGCTTCGACATCACCTCGGCCGGGAGCTTCTGGCCGGCGAGGATCTGCGGGTGGACCTTCACGACGAGGACTTCCTCGTAGTACGAGCGGTTGAAGATGCCGATCCGGCCCCGTTCCGGAAGGCACTTCGTCGTCCGCCAGAGGAAGTCGTGGTCGAGCTCCTCGGCCGAGGGGGCCTTGAACGAGTAGACCTGGCACCCCTGCGGGTTCACGCCCGACAGGACGTGCTTGATCGTCCCGTCCTTGCCCGCGGCGTCCATCGCCTGGAAGACGAGGAGGAGGGCGCGCCTGTCCTGCGCGTAGAGCTTGTCCTGGAGGGCGGCGAGGGTTTCCACCCCCTTGTCGAGGAGCTCCGCGGCGTGGTCCTTCTCGAGCTTCAGGCCCCCGGTGTCTCCCGGGTTGAAGCTCTTCAGGCGGAACTTCCCGCCGTTCTCGACGCGAAAGTCTCGCGAGATCTTTGCGTGTTTGCTCATGTGGCCATTCTCCTTCAGCGGGTCGTGGATTCCGTTCGGTGCGAAGGCGCCGGGCGGGTCGTCGCCATCAGGCCTTCTCGTCCTCCACGTACGCCGAGCGCAGCTCGACGGGCGGAGCGCCCTTCCTTGCTCGCAGGTTCAGCATCTCGACGAAGAGCGAGAAGGCCATCGAAAAGTAGATGTACCCCTTCGGGATGTGCTGGCCGAGGCCGTCGGCTATGAGCATGACGCCGATCATCATGAGGAAGGCCAGCGCCAGCATCTTGATCGTCGGGTGCTCGTGGACGAAGTCGCCGATGGCCTTCGCGAAGAACATCATGACCACGATCGCCACGACGATCGCCGAGACCATCAGCCCGACCTTGTTCACCATGCCGACCGCGGTGATGACGGAATCGAGGGAGAAGATCACGTCGAGGGCCATGATCTGTGCGAGGACGGCGCCGTAGGAGCCGAACGCCCTCGTCGAGTTCTCTCCCTCCACGCCCTCCAGCTTGTCGTGGATCTCGTGCGTGCTCTTGGCGACGAGGAAGAGCCCGCCGACGATCAGGACGATGTCGCGTCCCGAGATCACCTTCGCGAGGACGGTGAAGAGCGGCTTCGTGAGCCCCATGACCCAGGAGATGGAGAGGAGGAGGAGGACCCGCGAGATGAGCGCCAGGCCGAGGCCGATCCGGTAGGCGCTCTCCTGGCGCTCCTTCGGGAGCTTTCCGACGAGGATCGAGATGAAGACGATGTTGTCGATCCCGAGGACGAGCTCGAGGGCGGCGAGCGTCAGGAACGCCACCCATCCCTGTGGCTCGAAGATCCAGTCCATTCTCTTCCTCTCCGGTGTCGGGCTTGGGCGGAAGGGAGTCTAGCTGGCCGCGGAGAGATGGTGTAGGCGTTTGGCGAGCGCATCCGCAACCGCGGCGATCGCGGTCTTCTCCCGGCCGGGGCCCGAGCCCGTGACGAAGCTCACCTCGGCTCCGATCACGGCGAGCGCCTCCGCGAAGAGCCGGTGCACCTCCTCCCGCCGGTCTCCGCGGTCCCGCTGTCCGTCGGCCTCCCACGGAAGGTCCGGGGCGCAGAGGAGGTAGAGGTCGGCCCTCCGCTCGCGGCAGGCGTCCTCGATCCACGCGGGGCACGCTCCGTAGTAGTGCCGGGCGTAGACGACCGTCGAGACGAGGTCGGTGTCCAGGACGAGGAGGTCCGTTGCGAGCCGTTCCGCTTCGTCGGCCTCGACGATCTGCCCGCGGGCGATCGGCTCCACGTCGGCGGCGACGAGCGGCCCGCCCCTGGCGTCCTGGTAGCCCCGGCAGAACTCGGAAACGTACGGGGCCCCGAAGCGGGAGGCGAGCGCCCGGGCGAGAGTCGTCTTCCCGGTGCATTCCGAGCCGGTGACGACGACTCTCAGCGGCCTCAAGCCGCCTCCGGGAGCGAGCCTTCGGCCCGAGGGGTGGCGAGGGAGCGCTTCCACTCCTTCAACCCGACGAGGCAGAGCGCGAGGAAGATGGCGTAGAGGAGCGCGGTGAGCCAGAGCCCCTTGACGGCGTAGACGCCGATGTAGACGACGTCGACGGCGATCCAGAACCACCAGGTCTCGATCTGCTTCTTCGTCTGGAGCCACTGGGCGACGAGGCTGTAGGCCGTCGTCGTCGAGTCCCAGAAGGGGAGCGCGGCGTCGGTTCCGCGGTGGAGGGCGAAGCCGAGGAAGACCGCGAACGCAGCCCCGGCGACCGTCAGAGCGGCGAGTGTCCGTCGCGGCGCGCGGGAGACGGAGAGCCGTCCGCCGCCCGCCCCGCCGTGGAGCCACTCCCACCACCCGTAGAGGCAGACGACGACGTAGACGACCTGCAGGCCCATGTCGGCGTAGAGCTTCGCCTGCCAGAAGACGACGATGTAGAGGCTGACGTTGACGAGGCCCGTCGGCCAGCACCAGGGGCTCTCCTTCGCCGTCAGCCAGACGGCGAGGACGCCGAAGACGAAGCCGGCGATCTCGTAGGGACTCATGCCCACGTCAGAACCCGAGATCCAGGACGACGGTCACGTTGCGGGTGGCCATGGGGAAGAAGTATGGGACCCCCGCGAGGGTCTCGGTCCCGGCCCCGTCGCGCGTCGCGTAGAGGTAGCTGTAGCCGTTCGGCCAGATCCGCCGGTCGTCGAGGACGTTGTCCACGAGGAGCCTCACGCGCGGGTTGCCGACCTTCACGAAGCGGGAGAGGTCGACGTTGGCCGAGAGGTCGACCTTCCACCAGGCGGGCGTCGCGATCCCCTGGGCGTTCGTGTTGTCGAGCCACGACGCCGCGACGTAGCGCGTCGTGGCTCCGAGCGTCAGCCAGGGGAGCGGCGAGCCCTCGACCATCAGGCTCCCGGCGAACGGGGGAGAGAGCACCGGCTCGACGTCCTCGAACGTGCGGCTGGTCGTCCCCGTCCACTCGCCGGCCTCGTCGTAGACGTCGTAGAACTGCGTCCACGAGCGGATCCGGTTCCAGCTCCAGTTTCCGGTGAAGCGGACCGCGATCGCCTTGCGGAGCTGCCAGTTCACGTCCCACTCGAGGCCGCGCCGGAAGCTGGAGTCGGCGTTCCTTCGGATCGAGAGACCGACCTCCGACTGCTCGCCCGTCAGCGCGATCTCGTCGCGGAACTCCATGTCGTAGAGGTTGAGCTGCGCCGAGAACGGGCCGCTCTTCCAGGCGGTCCCGAGCTCGACCGCGAGGACCTTCTCGGGCTTCACGGCGGTCAGGTCGTGGACGACGGAGGCGTTCTCCTCTCCGAGGAGGAGGTCTCCGCGCCCCGGCTCCCGGCTCGTCAGGCCGGCCGAGGCGTAGACGGAGAGGTCTTTCCCCACGTCGCGGCGGACGCCGAGCTTCGGGTTGAAGAACGTCCAGGAGACGGGCTCGAGGTCGACGCTTCCTTCGTAGCGGAAGCGGGCCCACCGGAGCTGCGCGTCGGCGTAGAAGTGCCACGGGCCGGAGTCCCGGGCGAGCTTGACGAACGTCGACGCCTCGCTCTTGTTCCCGTCGTTGACGTAGCTGCGCTCTCCGCCGACGATGTCGCGGGTCCGCGTGCTGCCGAAGTCGCTCCCCTGGACGCCCCACGTCAGGCCGAGGGGGCCGAGGAGCGTCTTGTACGTCAGGGACGCCCCGAGGTTCGTCCAGTCGAGGCCGTACTCGCGCAGCGCGGTCTTGCCGGAGTTCCAGAGCCGGTACCAGCCCCCCGCGTCGTTGACGAACACCTGTCCTGCGAGGCTCGTCGTTTCGCTCAGGAAGCGCGTGTACTGCGCCTCGACGAACTGCTGGCCGAAGCGGTCCCTGTCGTCGGGCGTGAGCGGGTTGAAGCGGATGTTCGCCTCGAGGACCTCCGGCTCGACCGCGTAGTAGGCCGACTGCGACTTCTCGCGGCCGAGGAAGCCGAAGAGCTTGAAGTAGCCCTGCTCGCTCTCGTGCGACAGCCCCGCGTAGACGCTCGTCTGCTGGATCGCGGAATTCTCCCGGAATCCGTCCGTCGCCTGGTACGACCCCCTCACGTAGGCCTTGAGACCCGAGGCGCCGAGCCGTCCCGACTGGAAGCCGGCGGTCGCCCGCTGCGCGCCGAAGGAGCCGAGGGAGAAGCGCGCCGTCGTCCCGGTCGATTCCGCCAGGTCGAGGCTCGCGAAGTTGACCGAGCCGGCGAAGCTCGCGACCCCCGCGGCCGAGGTTCCGACGCCCCGCTGCACCTGGAGGCTCTCGACGGAGCTGCCGAGGTCGGCGAAGTCGACGAAGTAGAGCGTGCCGTCCTCGGGCTCGTTCAGCGGGACGCCGTCGAGCGTGAAGTTGATCCGGGTCGGGCCGATGCCGCGCATCGAGACGTACGCGTAGCCGTTCCCGAGGCCGGTGTCGGAGTAGTAGGTCATCGACGGAAGGTCCGCGAGGAGGGCGGGCATCTCCTGGCCGACGTTCTTCTCCGCGATCTCCTCCCGGGAGACGTCCGTCTTCGTCACGGGGTGTCCGCGTCGGCCCGGACCGCCTGGACGACGACCTCCTCGGTGCGGCGGGGGAGCTTCGGTGGCACGGCCTCCCCCTCGGCAGGGGTCGTGGCGGCCGCCTTCGCCTGCGGGGCCGGAGCCTGGGCAAGGTCGTCGGTCGCCGTCGCACGGACCCCTCCGAAGAGGAGCGCAAGGAGTGCGGAGCCCACGAGTCTCGTCGCGACTTGGGTCTGTCGATCTCTCCGAAATGAGCTCATGGGAGCGCCTCCTCCTCCGCGCCCCGGGCGCGAGGGTTGAAGCGGATTCGTCGGGGCTCTCGAGGTTCGCGGAAGCTCCCGCTTCCGTTTGCCGTTCCCTTCGCCGGTATGACCCGGATCAGGTTCGAGGGTTTGCTCTCAGGCCGGAATCCCGGCCACCCCTAGGCATCCGTTGGCGGGGAATATGGGGCCCGCGCGCCACCCGTGTCAACGTACCGGGGGGCCCGGCGTCAGGCCGCCCCCGCCTTCGCCTCCTCCCCGCGGCCCTTGAGCAGGGACGCGACCACTCCCGCGGCGAGGATCAGGAGCACCACGGCGAGCAGGTAGAGGTTGAAGTTCTCGCCGAGCTGCTGCTTCAGCCACGTGTGCGTCATCATCTTGACGCCGACGACCATCAGCACGACGGCGAGGGAGACCTTCAGGTAGCGGAACTTGTCGATCATCCCGGCCAGGGCGAAGTAGAGGCTGCGAAGGCCCAGGATGGCGAAGACGTTGCTCGTGAAGACGAGGAACGGGTCGGCCGTGATGGCGAAGATCGCCGGGATCGAGTCGACCGCGAAGATGAGGTCGGTGAACTCCACCATGACGAGGGCCAGGAAGAGCGGCGTCGCGAGCAGGGCTCCTCGCCTGGCGGAGTCGACGACCGCGTCGGCGCCGACGGCCGCGCCCGGGGTCTCCGCCTCCCGGGAGGCGTCCGTCCCCGCCCTCACGAAGAAGTGCTCGCCGTGGAACCGTTCGGTGATCGGCATGAGCCTGCGGGTCGCCCGGACGACCAGGTTCTTGTTCGGGTCGGTCTCGCCCTCCTTCAGGAGGAGCATCTTGACCCCGGTCAGGATGAGGAACCCACCGAAGACGTAGATGATCCACGCGAACTCCTGGAGCATCTTCGCGCCGGCGGCGATCATCGCCCCGCGCAGCACGAGCGCCCCGAGGATCCCCCAGAACAGCACCCGGTGCTGATAGATGGCGGGAACGGCGAAGAACGTGAAGATCATGCTGATGACGAAGATGTTGTCCACGGCGAGGGACTTCTCGACGAGGTATCCCGTCACGTACTTCACGAGAGCCGACGTTCCGTCGTTGTAGACCGTCCCGAGCCCTTCCACCGGCACCGGGCGCAGGGTCATCAGGTCGGGCGTGAGCCCCAGGCCCAGCCAGTGGTTCTCGTAGCCGGCGTAGATGAAGCCGCTGAACGCGAGGCCGAGGGCGATCCAGAAGGCCGACCATCCGAGGGCCTCCCGGACGGAGACGACGTGGACCTTCCGGTGGAACACGCCCAGGTCGAGCGCGAGCAGCGCGAGGACGAGGAGAACGAAGGCGGCATACATCCAGAACACGGCGAAGGCTCCTTTCGAGATACCGAGGCAAGCCAACACGCCGGGGCGCCCGGATATTCCGGGCCCCGGCCCCGGTCGGTGATGCGGATCGGACCTCGTCTATCCTCCGCGCCTCGGAGGAGCCCGTGAGCGTTCGTCATCGGCTGGCCCTGGCTTCGGTCGTGTTCTGCGTTCTCTCGGCCCGTCCCGCCCTGCCGCAGGGGTCTTCCGCCCCCGAGTCCGACGCGCCGCGGCGTCCGCGGATCGGCCTCGCCCTCGCCGGCGGCGGAGCGCGCGGCGGCGCCCTCGTCGGCGTCCTGAAGGTCCTCGAGGAGATGCGGATACCGGTCGACTACGTGGCCGGAACGAGCATCGGGTCGATCGTCGGCGGCCTCTACTCCATCGGGATGCCCCCGGACCGGATGGCCGAGGAGCTCCGGACCATCGACTGGGAGGACGCCCTCTCCGACGACTCCGCCCGGAAGGACCGCGACTACCGGCGCAAGGAGGACGACCCGCTCTACCTCATCAACGTCGAGCTGGGCTATTCGAAAGGGAAGCCTGTCGTCCCGACAGGCCTCGTCGCCGGCCAGAAGCTCGGATACCACATCCGGCGGCTGACCTGGCCCGCCTCGTCCGTTCGCGACTTCGACCGGCTCACGATCCCCTTCCGGGCCGTCGCCGCCGACATCGAGACGGGAGAGGCCGTCGTCCTCGGCTCGGGGGACCTCGCACGGGCCCTCCGGGCGAGCATGGCGATCCCGGGCTTCTTCTCGGCCGTCGAGTGGGAGAACCGTCTCCTCGTCGACGGCGGCGTGGCGCGGAACCTCCCTGTCGACGTCGTCCGCAAGATGGGGGCCGAGGTCGTCATCGCCGTCGACATCTCGACGCCGCTCGCGAAGCGGGACGACCTCAAGGGGTTTCTCGGGATCCTCGGGCAGACGACCGGGTTCCTTTCCCGCCTGAACGTCGAGAACCAGATCGCGACCCTCCGGGGAAGGGACCTTCTCATCACCCCCGACCTCGAGGGGATAGCGACCCTCGGGTTCCCCCGGTTCGGGGAGGCGATCGACCGCGGAGAGGCTGCCGGCCGCGCCGCGGCGGAGAGGCTACGCGACTTCTCGGTCTCGCCGGAGGAGTACGCGGCGTGGAAGGCGGCCCATCCGCCTCTCTTTACCGACGAAGTCCCCGTGATTTCCGAGCTGCGAGTCGAGACGGGCGGCCGCATCGACCCCGACATCGTGTCGAACCGCGTCGAGGTCGCGCCCGGTCCGCTCGACTGGCCCACTCTCTACCGCAGCCTCGAGCACGTCTACGCATTCGGCGACTACGAGACCGTCGACTTCCTCGTGGATGGGCCGAAGGACCGCCGGATCCTGACGATCTCTCCGCGTCCCGCGCCCGCGGCGCCGGTCCGCGTCCGGACGGGCCTCGTCTTCGGGACGGAATTCGGGGGCGACAGCGCCTTCGGCCTGCGGGTCGGATTCGACTGGACGCGCCTGAATCGTCTTCGCGGCGCCTGGAAGACCCGCGTCGAGGTCGGCCGGCGGACCCACCTCTCGACGGAGTTCTACCAGCCGCTCGACGCGAAGCAGCGTCTCTTCCTCGCGCCGGGTGTCGGCTGGGACCGCCATCCGCGGGACATCTTCGTCGGCGACGTCCTCCTCGCCCGCTACCTCGACTCACGGGCTTACGTGCGGCTCGACGCGGGGTACGCCCTCGGCGGGCTCGGCGAGGTGCGCCTCGGATTCGTGAGAGACCGCAGCCGGTTCTCGGAGGCGATCGGGAGCCCCGCCCTCGGGGACGCCTCGGCGGACCGCGCCGGGGGAGTCCTCCTCGTCCGTTTCGATCAGCTCGACAACGTCCGGATCCCGCGCTCCGGCTGGACGGCCCTCGTCGAGGCCGGGGTCTACGGGGAGCTCCTCGGCGCGGACACCAGCTACAACAAGGTCTCGGCGTCCGCCCTCGGCGCGCACTCGTTCGGCGAGTGGACTCTGCACGGCGGCTTCGAGGCATCGGGCCCCTTCGGCGGGACGAGGCTGCCATTTTTCGACCTGAACTGGATGGGGGGGTACTTCCGGCTCTCGGGCCTCCGGACGAACCAGCTCTACGGGCAGTACGCCGGCCTCGCGCGTGCCGGAGCGCGCTATCGAATCTCGAAGCTCCCGAGCCTCGTCGGGAGCGGGGTCTTCGTCGGGGCGACCGTCGAGGCCGGAAACGCCTGGTTCCGGACGGAAGACATCAAGGCCTCGAACCTGATCTGGGCGGGGAGCCTCTACGGCGCCGCGGACACGATCCTCGGTCCGATCTACCTCGGTTGGGGCGTTGCAGAGCAGGGGAACGACACGTTCTTCCTGTCGCTCGGACTGCCGATCTGAGTCGCGCCTGTCCGGGCGAATCCGATCAGCGCGAAAGGGCCCGCCCCAGCGGTTCGCGGGGCGGGCCTTCGTGGAAACCCGTTACTTCGGCGGGAAGTTCTCGAAGAGCTTCGTGAAGACCTCGGTCGCCTTCTTCGTCCGCTCCTCGGGTGTTGCGTCCATCGAGATCTGGTCCTTGGCGATGCCACGCCAGACGGCAGTGCCTTTGGCCTGGTCGACGAGGTCGATGACGATCGTCCCTGTCGGGATCTCCGTCACGGTCGTCGTCTGCATGCCCCCGCCGTAACGCCAGCCACCCCACCCGCCGTAACCGTAGCCGCTGGTGTTCATCTGGGTTTCCTTGCCGGTCTTGAAGTGGGCGAAGACGGAGAGGTCGCCACCCTCCTCGACCCGCTTGAATCCCTTCGCCTCGAGCACCGTGGTCAGCGCGCCTGCGGCGCGCTCGGCCGCGATCTGGTTCTTCGCGGGGGCCCCCTGCTTGAAGGAGAACGTCTTGTACTTCGAGAAGTCCGTCCCCGGGGCATAGTCCGTGCTGATCTCGAGGGTCGAGCAGCCGAATGCCGCGACCACGAGAGCCAGCGTTGCAAGGCGTATCGGTTTCATCGGAATCCTCCTTCGGGAGTTGTTCAACGTCGCTATTTCAGCACACTTCGGGGACTCCTGACCTCCGCTTCCGGCTCCGGGCCGCTTCGTTGCCGATTCCCGATCAGTCCGCCTTCCGCCGCGCGGGTGCTGCGTACCACTTCGCCGGTGGAACGACCTTCGCGGATTCCGGATCCCCCAGGTAATGCGGCGACATGATCTGGACCCCGTGCTCGTTGAAGGAGTCCTGGATGTTGGCGTGGAGGGCCGTCAGGACGGCGATCCTCTCCACCGGACGTTCGATATGGGCGTTCAGCTCGTACTCGACGTAGAAGTCCTGGAGGGACCAGTGGCGGACGAAGGGAGCCGGGTCTTTCCTCAGGCCTTGCGTCCGATCCGCCGCGAGGAGGAGGAGGGCCTCGACCTGCCTCCACGACGCGTCGTAGCCGATCGTGACCCGGGTCGCGAGAAGCGGGCCGCCCGGGTCTTTCGACCTGGAGTAGTTCCGGAGCGTGGACGAGGCGACGACCGCGTTCGGAATCGACATCTCGTCGTTCCAGGGCGTCTTGATCTTCGTGGCGAAGAGACCCTGTACCTCGACCGTTCCCTCCACGTCGCCGATCCGGACGAAGTCGCCGATCTTGAAGACCCGCGCGTAGAGGAGCATGAAGCCGCTGAAGACCTGCCCGACGATCGTCGTCGAACCGAGCGAGATCATCACGCCGAGGACGACGCTGACCCCCTTGAACGCCTCGGTGCCGCTCCCCGGCAGATAGGGAAAAGCCATGATGAGCGCAAAGATCCAGAGCACCCCGGCGGCAAGGCGCCGCGTCGGTTTCGCCGTCTCGGAGAGGGCTTCGGGGACCTTCAGCCGTCCGGCCTCGATCGACTCGAAGAACGCGTTCGACAGCTTCACGAGGAGCCGCGTGAGGAGGGCGATGAACACCACGATGGCGAGGTCGGGGAGCTGCCGGAGGGCCCCGGCTCCGAAGGCTCTCGCCGTCGAGGAGAGGAACTGTCCGAGCTCTTCGCCCCAGGCCCGGGTCCAGGGGAAGCGCCTCAGCACGTAGGTCAGCCAGAGGTACGCCACGAAGAAGTGCCCGAGAGCGATGGCGATCCGGACGGCCCAGGTTACGGCCTTGGTCATCCAGAGCAGGGGAACGAACCCCTTCCCTCCGGCCTCGAGGCGTGCGGCGATTCGCTGGGTCAGGATGACGAAACGCCGTTCGAGAAACTGGCGGAGGCGCCGGAGGGATCCGGCGAGAAGGACGAACAGCGCCGTCGCGACGAGACTCCAGAGGACCGCGAAGAGGAGGTCCTTTCCGCTCCGTCTCTCGCGCATCTCCGCGAGCCCTTGCGCGAGGCTCTTCGAGACTGCCGCGGCCACCGTGTCGAGCGTCTCGCCGCCCTCGGGGTCGACGTCCCCGGGCGCCAGGCCGAACACCATCCGGGAGCCGACGAAGACGATCCTGCCGATGGGCTCGGTTCGAACCTGGACGGCGCCCCAGGCCTTCTCACGGACGATCTCGTCGAGGTTTCGTGTCGCTTCATGGGCCCGCGAAGCCGGGGTCTTTCCGAAGAGCTCGGCGCGGAGCGTCGCGATGACGCGCGGGCCTACCGTCACCTGCGAGGGCTCCGGCGGAGCCGGCTCGGGGGTGGCGCCGGCCGCCCGGGAGCCCGACGCGGGAAACGAAAGGAGGAACGCGAGGACCGCCGCCGCGGAAGCTCGCCTCATCGGGAGCACCTACTTCTTCGGGGCCGGCTGCGTCGCAGGAAGGCGCGTGTAGCGATACTCGAGGATCGGGCGGATTGCCCCGGCGAGCCTCTCCTCGAAGATCTCGTAGTAGGCGTCATCCGACTCCTTCTGGATCCTCACCCTCACGTCCGCCTTCTCGCCGAACGCCCAGAGCGACCCGGAGAGGGTGAGTCCGCCGTTGTCCCAGCTGCTCGTGGCGACGAGGGGCTGGAGCGCTCCCCGTCCGCCGTTCGTCATGATCTGCCGGAACCAGTACCCCTGGTAGGCGTCGTAGATGAGGGCGTCGATCGTCTTCAGGTTCCCGACGGTCTGCCGGGACACGAGACAGCGGCCGTCGAGGTCGACCCTCGAATCGCGCGTCCCCTTCGCCACCAGCTCGGGCGTCGTTCCGGTCTTGTAGACCTTCTCGGTGACCTCCCACCGCCCTTCCATCCAGGCGACCTTCTTCATGACGTCGACGGCCGTCAGGAGCTTCTGCTCGAGGGCGGGGCTCTTCTCTTTGCGTTCCTGCCAGCGCTCGAAGAGCGTCGGGGGATCGTCCGTTCCCTGGGGCCACGCGGCCGGAGCGGCGATGACGAACAGGGCGAAAAGGGCGATGGCTGCTCTCACGTTCTTCCTCCCGAAGGCCCAATCGGCGGATCGCTGGAAGTCTAACCGGATGCCGGCCGTCCCCCCGTCCCGTCCTGCCCGAAAGGGCTCCCGGAATCGGGGCGCCGGTCCTGGCCGGCGACGTGGCCCGGTGTAACCTTCCGCCGAGCGATGCCGCGCCGCCGTCAGCGAAGAGCGGGTGAGCGATCCGGCTTCGGGAAGGAGCAGACTCTGATGGCAGGAACAGAAACCGGGATCCGGAAGCGCAGGGGGCGCCTCGCCAGCGCGGCGGCGGTTCTCGTACCAACCCTTGCGCTGATCACCTCCGTGGCGCTTCGGGCGGCCGCACCCGAGACCCCTCGTCCGACGATTCCAGGCAAGTTCGTCTGGCACGACCTCCTCACGACCGACTCCCCGGCCGTCGAGAAGTTCTACGCCGGCCTCTTCGGCTGGACCTTCGAAGCCCAGAAGGGACGCGAGAACCCCTACAAGGCCATTCGCCTGGCGGGGGTTCCCATCGGCGGCATCGTCGACGTTTCCGCGATGAAGGCCGACGCCCCCTCCTCGACGTGGCTCAACTACGTCTCCGTGGCCGACGTCGACAAGACCGTTGCCGCGATGCGGAGCAGGAACTGCAAGGTCCTGCGCGAGCCCGGGCCCGTCGGCTCCAACGCCAGGGCTGCCGTGGTCGTAGACCCGCAAGGCGCCATCCTGGGCCTCGCGAAGATCGCGAAGGGCGACCCGCCGGACGCGGACGTCGTTCCCGAGGGATCCTTCCTCTGGATGGAATACGTGGCCGAAGACGCCGCGGGCGCCATCACGTTCTACAAGGACGCGCTCGGATACACCGCCGAGCGGATCGACGGCGGGGCCGCCGTCGAGTACTACGCGCTCAAGGCCGGCGACAAGCCGCGCGCCGGGCTCTACCCGAGGCCCTGGAAGGAAGTCCGGTCCAACTGGCTCCCGTACGTTCGCGTGGCCGACGCCGCGGCGGCGGCGAAAAAGGCCGAATCCCTCGGGGGCCGGATTCTCCTGGCCCCGAAGCCCGAAGTGAGGAACGGAACCCTGGCCATCGTGACCGATCCCAGCGGGGCGGCCCTCGCGCTCCAGAAGTGGCCGATCGACGAGCCGGCGAAGTGAACTGGAAGAGTGAGACCATGAAGAAGAACATCACGCGCGTCCTCCTGGTCCTGGCCATCCTCGTGCTCGGGATCGTCCTTCCGGCCTGTGAGTCTTCGGGGGACTACGGATACTCGACGACCTACGTCGGCTACGGCTACGGCTACGCCGGCTACGGCGGCTACTACGGAGGAGGCTGCTGCTACGGTGGGTACGGTGCGGTCGTCGTCCGTCCGCCCGTCGGGGGCTACTACGGCGGGGCGCACGTGGTTCACCACTGAACCATGAATCGAAAGGCCCGGCCGGAACGAATTCCGGCCGGGCCTGCCGTGGTTCCGAGAACCGAGGGAGCTATTTCTTCGGGCCCTTCTCGACCGTGAACGCGATGGCCTCGGTGTACGTCAGCTCCACGAGATCGCCCACCTTCACACCGGCGAGCCTGGACGGGTCCTTGACGGGGATCGTGTCCACTTTTCCCTTGGCATCCTTGAACGTGACGCTCGGCGCTTTCAGGTCGATGGCGGCGACCGTGACTGTCTTCGTCGTGACCTTCCTGGCTTCCCCCTTCGGCTTCTCCCCGGCCTTGCCGCTGTCTCCGCCTGCCGAAGCGACGGTTCCGGGCACCGCCTGGCCCGGCTTCCTGACCAGGTAGGCGGTCGACTCGCTCAGGGTCGCATTGATGACGTCGCCCGGCCGGACCTGGTCGAGGTTCTTCACCGCTTCGTTGGCGGTGATCGTGAAGGGTTTCCCGGTCTCGTCGCGGAGCTCGACCTCGCGAGTCTTCAGGTCGACGCTCACGACCGTGGCCTTCAGCATCGTGTAGCCCGCCTCGATGACTCCCCCCTTGGCAGGAGCCTGTTGCGCCGGGGCGGGAGCGGCCAGGGCAAGCGCGGTCACGAGGCCGACGGGGAGTACAAGATGCATCCTCACAGACTGCCTTCCTTCTTTGCCTGAGCCGGGGTCGGGGGTGTGACGACCTCGACCTTTTCTGCGACTTTTCCCTTCGCGGCGGCGTTGACGCGTACACGGACCAGCTTCCCGGGGGCGACGTCCTTGCCGATGGTGGCGCCCGGCGCCAGGGTGTAGGTGTTCTCCGTGCCGGTCTTCTGGAGCTTGATCGTGACCGATTTGCCGTCCTCGAGCGCGACGAGCGTGCCACGGATGGTGACGTAGTTGGCACCTGTCGCCATGCCTTTCCCAGTCGGCGCAGGGCCGATGGGGATGCTCGGGACCTTTGCGGGTGCGCTCGAGGCGGCCCCCGCGGTGGTGCTCCCGGCCTTCGAGGCATCCTTCGAGCCGGCCTGCGGCGCGTCCCCTGCCGGAGCCGACCCGGGCTCGTATCGTTTCGTGACCGCGTACCCCTCCGAGTCCGTCGGCATTCCGGTGTCCGGCTTGACGGTTCCCGACCTGTTCGGCTGGCCCGGGAGAGAGGGTGCGGTCACGTGCTGTGGGGCGGACTCCGGCTTGGCGGCCGGAGTCGCAGGAGGCTCTGCGCCGGCCTGTCCGGCCGCAGAGAGGAGGAGGCTGAGGAAGGCGGCGGAAAGTCGGGCTACTCTCATGTCTACAGTCTAGTCATCGAGATTCGCCGGACAACCCAAAAAGATGCCCGGCAGGGGAGGCCTCTACTTCTTCGGCGCCGGCGGATACCCCGCAAAGAGCTCCTTCGCGATCCGTATCGCCTTCTTTTCGCGCTCCTCCGGGTAGAGCTCCGTCGAGATCTCGTCCTTGACGATGCCGCGCCAGACGAGCTCTTTCTTCTTCGCGTCGACGAGGTCGATCATGACCGTCCCGACGGGGATCCTCCTCACCGTCGTCGTCGTGACGCCCCCGCCCCACCCGTACCCGTACCAGCCGTACGACCCGTAGCCGTACGACTCGACCTGGATCTTCTCGTCGGCGACGAAGTGCCCATAGATGAGGAGATCGCCGCCGGCGTCGACGTTCTTCAGGCCCTTGCCTTCCAGGGCCATCCCGACCGCGTACTCGACGCTTCTCCGGGAGACGGGGTTCTTCGGCTTCGACCCCTCCATGAAGGAGAAGGTCCGGTATCCCGAGAAGTCGGTCCCCGGGTTGTAGTCCGTGTTCAGCTCCAGCGTGGAGCAGGCAGCCATCCCGAGAGCCAGCACCGCAGTCATTACGCGAGCAGTCCGCATCCCGTCCTCCTCTCCCGACGATAGACCACGGCTCCCCGATGCGCGACTTCCGGGCGATGAACGAGCTCGGCAAGCCCCGACCCGGGCTCCTCGCCGGCCGGCGACTCGCTGTCCGATCGCCGGAAAACCGCCGGTCAGTCCGGGCAGGAGACGGTGAAGACGTGGGTGCCCCACGCGCGCAGGTCGAGGTAGAGCCCCCTCGCCGCCAGGTCGTCGCCGCTGCGGTCGTAGGCGTCCGGGCCCAGCCGGTCGGTGAGGTACCAGTGGCGCCCGGCGAGGTCTCCCCACGGCATCGCCACGTAGCACTGGCTCCGGTGCCCGGAGTAGTTCACGACGACGAGGCGGCGCCGGTCTCCCGGACCGGTCCAGGAGAAGGCGACGAAGTCGTCGCACGTCGGGTTCCCGTCCCACGCGGGCCGGCAATCCAGAAGCTGCCACTGCCCGTCGCGGAAGGCGGGGTCCTTCAGGCACTCCAGGAGGCCACCGTAGAACGCGGAGAGACCTGCGTCCGGCGTTTCGACCGGTCCCCGGCCGAGGTGGACCGGAATCCGGACGCGCCTCCCCTCGCGCTGCCCCTGGTGGAAGAACCGGAGACCCGGGGAGAAGAAGGTGAGAACGGCGGCCGCCCGGTGGACGTCCGGGGCGAAGGTCGACGCCGCGCGGGGCTCGTCGTGGTTTTCGAGGAAGCGCGCGAGCCGGTCCTGGAAGTCGAGGCCCGCGAAGAAGTGCTCGCGGACGGGCCGTGCGTGACCGTGCTCGAGGCGGTCGTAGAGCCGCTTGTCGTAGGCGTAGTCGAAGCCCTGCTGCTGGAGCGTCCACTCGAGGTCCCAGTAGACCTCGGCCATGAAGAGGAAGCCGGGGATGTCGGCCTTCACCGTTGCGGTGGCCCGTGGCCAGAACGGCGCCGACCGGATTCCCCACGTCCTCTCGAAGACCTCCGGGAGGACGAGCATCGCCATGTCGCAGCGGACGCCGTCGCACTGCGTCGCGATCCGCTTCAGCTCGCCGAGCATCGCCTCCTGCAGGCCGGGGTCTCCGTAGTTCAGCTGGAACGTGTCGGGCCAGCCGTCGAAGTAGGGATCGCGGCCGTAGGCGAGGACGCGACCCCCAGCCCTCGTCGCCGCGCGGGCGTAGTTCTGCGGCTGCCGCGCGAGGAGCTCCTCGTTTCCCGCGACGAACCAGTCCGGGTGCTCGGCCACCCACGGGTGGTCCGGCGCCATGTGGTTCGGGACGAAGTCGAGGATGAGCCGGAGGCCCCGCTCGCGCAGGCGCCCGCGGAGCCGGGCGAGGGCCGCGTCGCCGCCGAAGTCCGCGTGGACCCGGTAGTCGCGGATCGCGAAGCAGGAGCCGCAGACGTCGGACTCGCGGAAGTCGGGGAGGACCCGGTGGTACTCCGCCCGCCAGCCTTCGTTCGAGGCCGAGACGCGCCGCGCCGCCTCTCCCGTCTGCCAGACGCCGAGGAGCCAGACGAGGTCGAAGCCGTCTGCTGCGAGGCGGTCGAGCTCGGCGTCCGGGACGTCGTCGAGGGTCGCCGGCCGTCTGAGCGCCGCGGAGAGCTCGGACAGCCGGACCCGCGTGTTGACCTGGAAGAGGCTGGGGTAACGCGGGCCGGCCATCGCGTGCCTCCTACTGTCCCTGCACCTGTTCCCTCACGAGACGGGCGGCGAGGCCGTCCTTCGCCGTCTTCAGGACGTCGTCTCCGCTCACGCGGCCGAAGAGGTCCATGAGCGCGGCGATCGTGCCGGTCCAGCCGGTCTGGTGGCTCGCGCCGAGGCCGGCCCCGTTGTCTCCGTGGAAGTACTCGAAGAAGAGGATCAGGTCGCGCCAGTGCGGGTCCTCCTGGAACTTCGCGGTCCCGCCGTAGACCGGGCGCTTGCCGCTCTCGTCGCGCAGGAAGGTCGTCGCGAGCCGCCGGGTGATCTCCTTCGCGACCTCGAAGAGGTTCATCCGGTTTCCCGAGCCCGTGGGGCACTCCACGGTGAAGTCGTTCCCGTAGAAGCCGTAGAGGTTCAGAAGGCCGCGGACGATCAGGACGTTCACCGGCATCCAGACCGGCCCGCGCCAGTTCGAGTTCCCGCCGAACATCCCGTTGTCCGACTCGGCCGGGAGGTACGAGACGACGTGCGCCTGCCCCTCGACGTGGAAGACGAACGGGTTCTTCTCGTGGAACTTCGAGAGCGCCCGGATCCCGTGGGGGCCGAGGAACTCTTCCTCGTCGAGGAGGTAGCCGAGGACGCGCTCGAGCTTCTTCTTCGTGAGGACGGAGAGGAGGCGGCGGTTCGCGTAGCCGACGAAGCCCGCCTCGGTCGGCGCGATGTGCGCGAGGACGTCCGCGTGGCGCTTCTGGAAGAGCGCGATGAGCTCCTTCAGCTTCGGCATCCGCTCCAGGGTCTCTCCCTCGAAGACCGTGGCGGCGCAGAGCGGGAGGAGGCCGACCATCGACCGGACCTTCAGGCGCATCGCGTCGCCGTTCGGGAGCCGGAGGAGGTCGTAGAAGAAGCCGTCCTCCTCGTCCCACATCTCGTCGTGGTGCTCGCCGATCCGGTCCATGGCGTAGGAAATCCAGGCGAAGTGGTGGAGGTACTTGAACGCGACCTCCTCGTAGGCCGGGTCCTTCTCGGCGAGGATCGTCGCGATGTCGAGCATGTTCTGGCAGTAGAAGGCCATCCAGGCCGTGCCGTCGGCCTGCTCGAGCGTGCCCCCGGTCGGGAGCTTCGCGCTCCGGTCGAAGACGCCGATGTTGTCGAGGCCGAGGAAGCCGCCCGCGAAGACGTTCCGGCCGGACGGGTCCTTCCGGTTCACCCACCAGTTGAAGTTCAGCTGCAGACCCTGGAACGCCCGCTCGAGGAACGCGCGGTCCTCGCGGCCGAGGTTCTTCTCGTACTTGTAGATGTAGAGCGTGGCCCAGGCGTGGACGGGCGGGTTCACGTCGCCGAAGTTCCACTCGTAGGCCGGGATCTGGCCGTTCGGGTGGAAGTAGAGGCTCCGGAGCATCAGGAGGAGCTGCTCCTTGGCGAAGTCGAAGTCGACGAGCGCGAGGGCGACGGTGTGGAACGCGAGGTCCCACGCGGCGTACCAGGGGTACTCCCACTTGTCGGGCATCGAGATGACGTCGCCGTTGAACATGTGGAACCACTCGGAGTTCCGCACCTCGCGGGCCTTCGCGCCGAGGAGCGGGTGCGCCTCGTGCTCCTTCAGCCACCGGTCGACGTCGTAGAAGTAGAACTGCTTGCCCCAGAGCATCCCGGCGACCGCCTGCCTGTGGACCCGCCGCTCGTCCTCGGTGAAGGAGCGTGGCGTGATGCGGCGGAAGAACTCGTCGGCCTCGGCGAGGCGGGCCGCGAAGGCGGCGTCGAAGGCCGGGCCGAAGGGTGCGGCCGGCCGGACCGCGGAGAGGCGCAGCCTCACGGAGGCGCTCCCGCCCGCCGGAACGTCCAGGACGTAGTGGGCCGCGGCCTTCGTCCCCGTCCTCGCCGGGTTCACGGCCTCGCGATTCCCGCTCACGACGTACTGGTGGAACGAGTCCTTCACGTAGGGCGTCGGGTTCGGCTGGTCCCAGAGCCGGGAGGCGTTCGTCTCGTTCTCGGTGAAGAGGAGCTCCGGGTATCCGTCGCACGAGAGCGTCATCTCGCCGAGCTCGCCGTGCGTCGCCCGGATCGTCCCTCCCTCGGCCCGGATCTCGGGCTTCGAGTCGTCACCCCAGGTCCAGGTGTTCCGGAACCAGAGCGTCGGGAGGAGATGGATCTGCGCCGCCTCGGGCCCCCGGTTGTGGACCGTGACCCTCACGAGGACGTCCTCCGGGCCTTCCTTGGCGTACTCGACGAAGACGTCCCAGTACCGGTCGCCCTCGAACGCCCCGGTGTCGAGCAGCTCGTACTCGAACTCCTTCCGCGACCGGCCGCGGTTCGTCTCGATGAGGTCCCGGTACGGGTACTCGCCCTGCGGGTACTTGTAGAGGTACTTCATGTACGAGTGCGTCGGGGTGGAGTCGACGTAGAAGTAGTACTCCTTGACGTCCTCGCCGTGGTTCGCCTCGCTGTTCGTCAGGCCGAACATCCGCTCCTTGAGGATCGGGTCCTTCCCGTTCCAGAGGGCCAGCGCGAAGCAGAGCCGCTGCTTGTCGTCGCTGATCCCGCCGAGGCCGTCCTCGCCCCAGCGGTAGGCTCGCGAGCGGGACTGGTCGTGCGTGAAGTAGTCCCACGCGTTCCCGTCGTGGCTGTAGTCCTCGCGGACGGTCCCCCACTGCCGCTCGGAGAGGTACGGCCCCCACTTCTTCCACGCGACGCCCGCCTCGCGGGCCTCGTTCAGACGCTTCTGCTCGGTACAGTCGACGAAGTGAGAGACCGGTTCGTTCTCGCTCATGGTCCTCTCCGTTCTCCTGGCTCGCGGGGTCGCCGCCTATTCTCACCCGAGCGGACGGCTCGCAGAAGGCTATCGCTTTCCGGCAAGGGCCGGACCTCGGGGACTACGGGCATCCGCGCTGGAGATTTCCGAGGTGCCGGGTGCGGCTCCAGGAGGCCCGGCGAGCGCATAATTTGACCTGATCCGCAGCGGTCGCACGGTTCGACGACACCCGAGGAGCGATCTCGCGGCAGGAGAGGTTCATGGCAACGAAAGCGAAGGGACGAGTCCCCAGCTCGAAACCGGCTCCGGCCCAGGCCCCCGCGAAGGGGCTATCGCGGGACGAGGCCTACGCGCTCGGAAAGAAGCTCAGGGAGGCGTGCCCGCGCGAATCCCACGCCGGGTGGACGCCGCCGAAGGGCCGCCCGGACGCGGTCGCGCTGGTCCTCGAGGCCGAGAAGGGGCGGATGCCCGATCTCCTCCCTCTTCGCCACGGGCGCATGGCGAAGTCGGCCTTCACGTTCTACCGGGGCGCGGCGCTCACCATGGCCTCCGACCTCGCATCCACGCCCGTCTCGGGCCTGAGGGTCCAGTGCTGCGGCGACGCGCACCTCTGCAATTTCGGTGGTTTCGCCACTCCCGAGCGGAAGATCATCTTCTCGATCAACGACCTCGACGAGACCCTTCCGGCGCCGTGGGAGTGGGACGTCAAGCGCCTCGCCCCGAGCTTCGTCGTGGCCTGCCGGGACAACGGCCTGAGCGACGCCGTCGCGAAGGACGTGGTCCTGACCTGCGTCCGCTCCTACCGCGAGTCGATGGCCGAGTTCAGCCAGATGAAGACGCTGGAGCTCTGGTACCGCGCGATGACGGCCGTGGAGCTGATCGCCGACCTGCCCCCCGCCCGGCGGAAGATGCTCGTCAAGCGCATCCAGAAGGAGCAGGCGAAGAGTCGCGGGGAAGAGCTTTTCCCGAAGCTCGCGGAGCAAAGGGGAGGCGTACCCGTCATCAGGGACCTCCTTCCGACTATCTTCCACACCCCGGACAATCCCCCGGGCGAGATCCAGAAGGTCTTTCGTGACGCGTTCGACGTGTACCGCGGCACCCTGCCCCATTCCTACCAGGCCCTGCTGGACCGCTTCGAGGTCCGCGACGCCGCCGTGAAGGTCGTCGGCGTCGGCAGCGTCGGGACCGTCTGCATGGTCCTTCTCCTGACGGCCGGCGACGACGACCCGCTCTTCCTCCAGATCAAGGAGGCGCGGGCCTCGGTCCTGGAGCCGTACGCCGGAAAGAGCGAGTTCGCGAACCATGGCCAGCGGGTCGTGAACGGCTACCGGCTGATGCAGCCCGCCAGCGACATGTTCCTCGGCTACAGCCGGGGTCGCACGCGCGATTTCTTCTTTCGCCAGCTGAGGGACATGAAGCTCGGCCCCTTGGTGGAGACCTTCGGCAAGGAAGAGTTCTCCATCTATGCCACCTTCTGCGGAAGGGCCCTCGCCCTGGCCCACGCGCGCTCCGGCAACTCCACGGCACTCAACGGGTACATGGGGAAGAGCGACGTTTTCGACAAGGCGATCGCGTCCTTCTCCTTCGAATACGCGGACCAGAACGAAAAGGACCACTCGGCGCTGATGCGTGCCATCAAGGCCGGAAGGGTCGAGGCCCGGTTCGAGGAGGGCCGTTGAACCCTCGGGTTCTCCGAGTCCAGGGGCCGGGAATTTCCCTAGGTGCGGCTGCCTCCTTTTCGGAATAACATTCATCGCTGGCTATGCGAGGTCAGGCGTTGACTCGGCGCGTGATGGCGGAGCGGGGTCTCATTTGCGTGGGAATCGCGCTGCTCACCTTCGCCGGGGGCGCGAAGCTGACGGGAGAAGTTCAGAAGCAGCGAGATCTGAAGCGCTTTCGGGCGGCGCTCATCGGCACCGGAAACCCTTCCCAGGCCGGTGAGGCCGGCTCGGGAGACCCCGTAAGGGGCCTCGACACCAGCCTCTGGTCCCCCGAGAGGATCAAGGCCTACGAGGAGAGCCTTCGGAAGGACTTCGGAGCGCCTCTCGCCGTCCTCTCGATCCCGAAGATCGGACTCGAGGTACCGGTCCTGGCGGGGACCGACGACCTGACGCTGAACAGGGCGGTCGGCCTCATCGAGGGAACGCCTCGTCCGGGCGAGGTCGGCAACGCGGGCATCGCCGGCCACCGCGACGGCTTCTTCCGGGGACTGAAGGACATCGCGGTGGGGGACGCGATCGAGGTCAGGTCTCTCTCCGCCCGGCACTCCTACGTCGTGGAGTCCATCCGGATCGTTCAGCCGGAAGACGTCTGGGTGCTCGACCCGACGTCCCTTCCCGTCCTGACGCTCGTCACCTGCTACCCGTTCTACTTCATCGGGAGTGCGCCCCAGCGCTACATCGTCCGAGCTGTGAAGCCCGACCCGGCTGTCACGACGGAGTCTGACCGCATTCCGCCCGAACACTCGTCCGCAAGAACTCGAAAGGAGGCGTCTACCACGCAGAAGGAATAGGGAGGTCCTGGCCAGTCTGTGATTCAACTGCCCAAGGGAAACCACGGATTCGAGAAGGAGAGGTACCAATGACACGCACCCTGAAACTCGTCACGCTTCTGGCCCTGGCGCTCTGCGTCACGGGCGCCGCAATCGCCCAGACCACCACCGAGGTCGTCACGAAGAGCGGAACGGTCCTCGCCAAGTACGAGGGCAAGGTCGCCGTCCAGATGGAAGACGGAACCGTCAAGGAATTCACGCCGGCCCCCGGGAAGACCATCATGGTCGACGGCGTCCCGACGACCTACGAGACGCTGAAGGTCGGAACGGTCCTTTCGGCCGACTTCGTCAAGACGACGACGACGACTCCGGTCAAGTCGACGGAAGTCAAGAACGGCACCGTCGTGAAGGTCGTCGGCAAGACGCTGGTCTACAAGGACGCGAGCGGCTTCAAGAGTGTCGAGGTCCCCGCCGGCTACAAGTTCCTCGTCGACGGCAAGGAGATGGGGATCGACGGCCTCCGGCCCAACATGAAGCTGACGGCGACGATCGTTCATACGTCGATGAAGACGCTCACCGAGGCTGAGGTCGCGAATGTCGGTGGCGTCGCCCCCGCCGCTCCGGCCCCGGCTCCGGCCCCTGCGGTCGCTCCGGCTCCGGCCCCGGCCCCGGAACCGGCCCCCGCACCGAAGCTCCCGAAGACGGGAAGCCCGCTCCCGCTCGCGGCTCTCGGCGGCGCGCTGTCGCTCCTCGCCGGCGCCGGCCTCCGGTTCCGCCGCACGCGCTAGCCCTTCAAATCGTCCCCGGTTCGAAGGCGGCCTCCCCAGGGAGGCCGCCTTCGCTCTTTCAGCTCCGGTCGTTTCCTTCCGGCCGTCGCCTCGCCGGCGCGGCGAACCACTGCTCGCGGGGGACGACCTTCGGAGCCTCCGGGTCGGCCTCGTAGTTCGGCGAGGTGATCTGGACACCGTACTCATTGAACGTGTCGAGGATGTGAGAGTGTAGGGCTGTGAGCGCTGGGACGCGGGCGAGAGCGTCCTCCAGGTACGCACAGACTTCGTAGTCGACGTAGTAGTCGGTCAGGGACCTCTGGAGCACCCAGGGAGCAGGCTCCTTCTTCAGCCCGGGCGTCCTCTCGGCCGCGAGGAGGAGGAGACCCTCGACCTGCCGCCACGGCGTGTCGTAGCCGATCGTGATGCTCGTGCCGAGGACGATGCCGTTCGGGTCCGTCGCCTGGGAGTAGTTCTTCGTGATCTGGCCCGCGAGGACGGCGTTCGGGATCGTTACGGTCTCCTTCTTCAGCGTCCGGATTCGCGTCGCGAAGAGCCCGAGCTGCCAGACCGTCCCCTCGATCTCGCCCGCCTTCACGTAGTCGCCGACCTTGAGCGTCCGCGAGTACATGATCATGTAGCCGCTTGCGAGCTGGCCGATGACGGCGCTCGAGCCGATGGAGACCATCAGGCCGACCATCACGCCGACGCCCTTGAACGCCTCGCTCCCGCTCCCGGGGAGGTAGGGGTAGGCCATGATGAGGGCGAAGATCCAGAAGACGACGGTGACGATCCGGCGCGTCGGCTGGGTCGTCTCCTTCAGGGTCTCCGCGACCTCGATCCGGCCCTCCTCGATGGCCGTGAAGAACATGCCGACGAACCTCAGGAGCCACCGCGTTGCAAGGTAGATGAGGCCGACGACCGCGAGGTCGGGGAGCGCCTTGACGGCCGCCATCCCGAGCATCCCGGCGGTCTCGAGGAACCAGGCCCCGAGCTGCTCCCCCCAGGGCCGTGACCAGGCGAACCGCTTGAGGACGAAAGTGACCCAGACGTAGAGCAGGATCAGGTCGACGATCCGTGTCAGGAGGAGAAGAACCCGGGTCGTGACCCAGTAGAGGCGGTCCTTCTCGAGGAGTCCTTTCCCGGGGATCCTCATCGTGCCGAGGCGCTCGTGGGCCTTCTCGGCGGCCTTGGTGGCGCCCCAGCGGCGGAGCCGCTCCAGGACGAAGAGGAGGAGGGACACGACCAGCGTCGCGGCGACGCTCAGCGCCAGCGCCTTCAGCAGGTCCGGAATGCTCCTCCTTTCTCGCGCCTCGCGGACCGCTTGCTCGAGCCGTGCCGTCGTCACGAGGACGGCACGGTCCATGGTCTCTCCGGCCCCCTCGTCGAGGTCGGCGGGCATGAGGCCGAACATGCCCCTGCCGCCGATCATGAAGAGCCGGTTTTCCCCCTCGGCCTTCACGGTGACGGCCAGGTCGCGGCCCGAGGCGATCGCCGCCTCGATCCGGTCGTTGGAGACGCGCGCTCTTTCCTCAGGAGGGTTCTGGAAGAGCGGACCCCGGAGGGTCGCGATCTTCCGGTTCCCGACCATGACGTCGGCCGGCGGGATTCGCACGGGAGGCTTGACGGTTTCGGCGGAGGCCTGCGGTGGCGTCGAATCCGGGGACGCCGCGGGGGCCTCCTCTGCCCGGGAGGCCCCCGCCGGAAGGAAGAGGCAGAGGGCCAGGAACCCGGCGAGAAGCGGGCGGTGGGTGCGGGACGTGCGGACGGAATGGAGGTGCATGGTCGGGCCTCGTTTGGACGAAGTGGAAGCCATTTCGGAACGGAAGTATGCGGCGGGAAGCAACCTATCGGGCAGGAACCCACGGACGGCGCGGGGGCGAGAAATTCGTAGCGAAGCCAGGGGTCGACAAGGCGCAGACCCGCGAGCCCGACGTATTCTGATTGCCGGAGGTGGGGGACCGATGAAACTCGAGGTCCTGGCGGATGCACATTCGGCAGCCCGGCGCGCCGCCGCGGTCATCGCGGCGGAAGCCCGCCTGGCCGTCGCCGCCCGTGGCCGTTTCCTCCTGGCCGTCAGCGGTGGCCGGACGCCGTGGGCGATGCTCCGCGCTCTCGCGGACGAGGACGTTCCGTGGCCGTCCGTCCACGTCTTTCAGGTCGACGAGCGGGTGGCTCCCGAGGGACACCCTGAGCGCAACCTCACGCACCTCGCCGCGAGCCTGCTGGCGCACGCGCCGCTTCCTCCCGCGCACCTCCACGCCATGCCGGTCGAGTGGACCGCCCTCGAGGAGGCCGCGGCTCGCTATGAGCGAACGCTCGAGGAGCACGCGGGCCGGCCGGTCGTCCTCGACGTCGTCCACCTCGGCCTCGGGCCGGACGGACACACCGCCTCTCTCGTTCCGGGCGACGCGGTCCTCGGCGTGGCGAACGCCGACGTTTCCGTGACGGGGGTCTACCAGGCACGGCGCCGCATGACACTCACCTATCCCGTGCTGGATCGCGCCCGGAAGGTCCTGTGGCTCGTCACCGGCGAAGACAAAGCGGCGATGCTGCCTCGACTGCTCGCGGCCGACCTCTCTATTCCTGCCGGGCGCGTGCAGCAGGCCCGGGCGCTGGTGCTGGCCGACCGGGCCGCGTCCATACCGGCTGACAATCCGAATTGCCCGTAGGAGGTCGAGATTGACAGCTCTCGACGGCCCGGATCAGACTGCATGCCTTCGAGGAAGGACTTCGTGAGAAAGATCGCGCTTCTCCTGCTGCTGGTGCCCGGACCCCTCCTCGCTGACGAGGTGTTTCTCAAAGGTGGAGGCAAGTTCACCGGCCGGATCACCGAACAGGACGAGGAGAGGATCACGGTGGACATCGGCGACGGATCCGTCGGCTTCTCGATGGAACGGGTCGAACGCATCGTGAAGGGAACGTCGCCCCTGGACGAGTACGACTCGCAGGCGAGCAAGCTGGCCCCGCAGGATGTCGACGGCTGGCGCAAGCTGGCCCAGTGGGCTTCGAGCAAGGGCCTCTCGAGGCAGTCGCGGCTGGCCTGGGAGAAAGTCCTCGCGGTGGCGCCGGACGACGCGGCGGCGAGGCAGGCGCTGGGGTTCGTGCAGCTCGACGGTCGCTGGCTCACCGAGGAGGAGAGCTTCCGTGCCCGCGGCTTCGTGAAGTACGAAGGCGAGTGGATGACGCCCGCCGAGGTGCAGGTGGCACAGTCCACCGCCGTGGCGGAGCAGGCCCGTCAGGATGCCGAGAGGCGCGCGACGGACGCGGAGAACGCCGCGGCCCAGGCCCAGCAGCGAGCCGAGGACGCCGAGAGGCGCGCTCAGGAGGCTCAGAACCAGCAGTACAACGACCCCGTCTTCTTTGGCGGGTTTGGCTATGGCGTGACGACCTGGCCCTCCGCGGGAGGGCCCGTCACCCCGCCGGTGAACAGGCCGCCGGTGAACAGGCCGACACCGCGTCCGATTGGAGGCTGATGATGAGCCCGCACAGCGCATTCCGAGGCGGGCGCCCGATGGCGGCGGCACTTCTTGCGGTCCTGCTGGTCTCGCCCGACATCATGGCCGCGCCCCCGGCGCCAGCAAAGCCGGCGACGCGGACCGCGCCGTCCCCGACCGTCGACGAGATCGTTGCAGGCTACGTGACGGCCCGAGGAGGGCTCGAGAAGCTGAGGTCCATCCAGACGCTTCGCCAGGAAGGGCGCGTCAACGCAGGGGCGGGCCGCGACGGGCTCGTCACACGCGAGATCAAGCGCGGGGGACGGATCCGGTTCGAGTTCACCGTCCAGGGCATTACCGGCGTCTTCGCCTCTGACGGCCAGCATGGCTGGAAGGTGTACCCGTTCGACGGCGAGATGGGCCCCCAGCCCCTGCCGGAAGACGTCGTCATGGAGGCGAGCGAGCAGGCGGACATCGATGGGCCTCTCGTCGACTGGAAGAGCAAGGGGACTCGGATCGAGCTGGCCGGCCGCGAGGTCGTGGACGGACGCGAGACCTTCAAGCTGAAGCTCACCCTCAAGAGCGGGGGGGTGCTCTTCTCGTACATCGACGTGAAGTCGAAGTGGCTGGTCCGGACCGAATCCACCCGGCATGTGCGCGGAAGGCCGGTCCGGATGGAGACCACTTTCGGCGACTACAGGAAGGCGGGCGGGATCCTCTTCCCCCACCTCGTCGAGGTGAGGGCGGCCGGCCGGCCGCAGGTGCTCCGCGTGGTGGTGGACAAGATCGAGGTGAACACGCCCCTGAGCGACTCGCGCTTTGCACCCCCGGCCGGCAGCTAGCCGGCCGGGGGTGCGTTGCGCCTTCTTGTGCGCGGCTCGCCCCCATGCCCTTTCGGGCAGTCGTCGACGCCCGAAACGTGGCCTTCGCGCGGCCTGTCCGCTGCTATCGTTTCCAATGGCCCAGCACAAATTGGCCAAGGAGGACCACGATGTCCGACGGCGCCTTCCGGATGGAGCACGATCTCCTCGGTAACCTCCCTGTTCCCGCCGACGCCTACTACGGCGTCCAGACCGCGCGGGCCCTCGAGAACTTCCACGTCTCCGGCGTTCCCCTCAACCTCTACCCCGACCTGATCCGCGCCCTCGGCATGGTGAAAATGGCCGCGGCGCGCGCGAACTTCGACTGCGGCCAGTTCAGCGCCGAGATCCTGAAGGGGATCGAGGGCGCTTGCCAGGAGCTCATCGGCGGGAAGCTCCACGACGCGTTCCGGCTCGACGTCTTCCAGGGGGGCGCCGGGACGTCGACCAACATGAACGCGAACGAGGTGATCGCCAATCGTGCCCTCGAGCTGATGGGCTTCGCGAAAGGCGAGTACAAGCACTGCAGCCCCCACGACCACGTGAACGGCTCGCAGTCGACGAACGATGCCTACCCCACGTCTCTCCACGTCGGCATGGCGCTGGGGAACGTCCGGCTCGTGGCGGAGATGAAGGAGCTCATCGCGGCGTTCCGCGCCAAGGGGAAGGAGTTCGGCATCCACCTCAAGATGGGCCGGACTCAGCTTCAGGACGCCGTCCCGATGACCCTCGGGCAGGAGTTCAACGCGTTCGCCGAGACCCTCGCCGGCGAGGTCCTCGCCCTCGAGCGGATCCAGAACGTCCTCTGCGAGATCAACATGGGGGCGACGGCGATCGGGACCGGCCTCAACGCCCCGGCCGGCTACGCGGAGAAGTGCACGGCGCACCTCGCGAAGATCACCGGGTTCCCGATCCACCTCGCCGCCGACCTGATCGAGGCGACCCAGGACACGCAGGCCTTCGTCCTCTACTCCTCCTGCATGAAGAGCCTCGCGATCAAGCTCTCCAAGGTCTGCAACGACCTCAGGCTCCTCTCCTCCGGGCCGCGCTGCGGCTTCCGGGAGATCAACCTGCCGGCGAAGCAGCCGGGCTCGTCGATCATGCCGGGCAAGGTGAACCCGGTCATCCCCGAGGTCGTCAACATGGTCTGCTTCCGCGTCATCGGCAGCGACCTGACGGTCTCCCTCGCGGCCGAGGCGGGGCAGCTGCAGCTGAACGTCTTCGAGCCGGTGATCGCGGCCTGCATCTTCGAGGCGCAGACGATGTTCATGAACGCGGCGCGCACGCTCCGCGTCCACTGCGTGGACGGCATCACCGCGAACGCCGACGTGATGCGCCACTACGTCGATTACTCCATCGGAACGGTGACGGCCCTGAATCCCGTCATCGGATACGACAAGGCGACCGAGCTCGCGGCCGAGGCGATGAAGACCGGCAAGGGGATCCTGGAGCTCATCCGCGAGAAGAAGATCCTCTCAGAGGAGGAGATCGCCCGGGTCCTCGACCCGGCGGCGATGACGGGGGCCAAGGTCTCGTAGGACGCGGCGCCGCGAGGCGAGGAGGACGACGATGCCGACGCTCCTTCCCACCCCGTTCACCCGCCTCGCACGGCTCCTTCCGGCGGTCGCGGCGGCGCTGCTGGCAGCGGCGCCGGTCGCCGCCCAGCGTCGGGTCCCCAGGGCCGGGGAGCTTGAGACCGTCACGACGTACCTCTCCAGGGCGCTGACTGTCCTCGAGGGCGAGGGGTTCCGGAAGGGCTTCCGGGGCGAGGCGCTCTTCTACAGCGACGGGCGGCAGGCCGGCGTCGGGACGCTCGCCCTCTTCGGGGTCTTCCTCGACGTCGGCGTGAAGCTCGGCGTCCCGGTCGCCCCGCTCGCCTTCGCCCTTCTCTTCGCCACGAACTACTTCTCGGTCCTCACGCCCCAGGGATCGAGCGCGAACCTCCTGTTCGCCGGGAGCGGCTACCTGACGCAGGGCGAGCTCTACCGCCTCGGCGCGATCACGACCGTCTTCAGCTTCCTCGTCTACGCCGTCGCGGGGACCCCCTGGGTCCTCCTCGTCGCGAAATAGCGCACACGGGAGTGAGATGACCTGGTTCCTCGATGCCCTTCGCCAGAACCCCGAGCTCGCCATCTTCCTGACGCTCGCCATCGGCTTCCTGATCGGGAGGCTGAAGATCGGCTCCTTCACGCTCGGAAACGTCGTCGGGACGCTCATCGCGGGCGTCGTGGTCGGCCAGATCGGCATCGACGTCCACCCGCTCGTGAAGGTCGTCTTCTTCGACCTCTTCCTCTTCGCCACCGGCTACAAGGTCGGGCCTCAGTTCTTCAGAGGCCTGAAGAAGAACGCCCTGACGCAGGTGTCGCTGACGGTCGTCCTCTGCGTCACGAGCCTCCTGACGACGGTCGTCGCGGCGAAGATCTTCAAGTACGACGTCGGGACGGCCGCCGGCCTCATGGCGGGCGCTTTCACCGAGTCGACGGTCATCGGGACGGCGGGGGACGCGATCGGGCGGCTCGACATCTCCGAGGCCGAGAAGACGCGCCTGAGGAACAACATCCCGGTCGCGTATGCCGTGAGCTACCTCGTCGGCACCGGCTTCGTCGTCTGGTTCCTCTCGAACCTCGCCCCGCGCCTCCTGAAGGTGAACCTCAAGGAGGAGGCCCGGAAGCTCGAGGCGCAGATGGGGGGGGGAAAGCCGGGGACGCCGGACGAAACCTCGGCCTACCGGCCGTGGGTCATCCGGGCCTACCGATTGCCCGATTCGTCCCTGCCGTGGCGAACCGTCGAGGACCTGGAGAAGGCGGTGCCGGGGCATCGGCTCTTCGTGAAGCGGATTCGCAGGCGCGGAGAGGTGCTCGTGCCCGGTCCCGAAACGGCCCTCGCCGGCGGTGACGTCCTCGCCGTCGCGGCCCGGCGAAGGACCCTCTTCGAGCTGAACTTCCCGATCACGACCGAGGTCGAGGACCCGGACCTCCTGGACTTCCCGCTCGTCGCCCGGGACGTCGTCGTGACGAACAAGGCCGTCGCGGGGCGCACGCTCGAAGAGCTCGCCGAGTCGCACGGGCGCGGCGTCGTCCTCATGAAGCTCATCCGCGCCACGGAGGAGATCCCGTTCACGGGATCGACAACCCTCGACCGCGGCGACCTGATGCGGATCGCCGGCTCGCCCGAGGACGTGGAGCGAGCCGGGAAGGCGCTCGGGTACATCGAGCGCCCCTCGAGCGAGACGGACGTCGTCTTCGTCGGCCTCGGGATCCTCCTCGGCGGCTTCGTCGGCCTCCTGACGGTCACCGTCGGCGGTCTCCCGCTCAGCCTCACCGCGAGCGGCGGCGCCCTCGTCATGGGCCTCGTCTTCGGCTGGCTCCGTTCCGTCCGACCGACGTTCGGGAGGATTCCCGAGCCGGCGCTCTGGGTCTTCGACACGATCGGCCTCGCCGTCTTCATCGGCGTCGTCGGACTGAACGCCGGCCCGACGTTCATCGCGGGGCTCAAGGAAACCGGTCCGAGCCTCCTCCTCGTCGGTTTCGTCGTCGCCGTCGCACCCCACACGGCCGCGCTTCTCTTCGGCCGGTACGTCCTCAAGATGAACCCCGTCATCCTGCTCGGCGCCTGCTCCGGCGCCGGAACCGTCACGGCCGCCCTCCGCTCGATCCAGGACGAAGCGGACAGCAAGCTCCCCGTCCTCGGCTACACCGTCCCCTACGCCGTCGGGAACATCCTCCTCACGGCGTGGGGACCCGTCATCGTCATGCTCTTGCACTAGGAGGTTTCGAATATGTCGAAGTCGCCGTTCGTCGCCCTCTCCCTGGCAATTCTCGTCGCGTCTGCCGCGGCAGCCGCGCCGCAAGCCCAACCCGTCCAGCCCGCGCCCCAGCCGGCCCTCGCGCGGGTCGTCATCCTCGCCACCGGCGGCACGATCGCCGGGGTCCAGCCCAAGGAAGGCCAGGCCGGCTACAAGTCCGGCTCCGTCTCCGTCGAGTCGCTCGTCGCGGCGGCCCCGGGCCTCGAGAAGCTCGCCGCGATCAAGGGCGAGCAGATCGCGTCGATCGGCAGCCAGGACATGAACGACTTCGTCTGGATCAAGCTGGCGCGGCGCGCCTCAGAACTCCTCGCTTCGCCCGACGTCGACGGCATCGTCGTGACGCACGGGACCGATACGCTCGAGGAGACGGCCTACTTCCTCAACCTCGTTCTGAAGAGCGACAAGCCGGTCGTCCTCGTCGGCTCGATGCGCCCCTCGACGGAGCTGAGCGCCGAGGGCCCGTCGAACCTCTACAACGCGATGTCCGTCGCGGCCGACCCGGCCGCCCGCGGTCGCGGCGTCCTCGTCGTCGCGAACGACACGCTCCACGCGGCGCGCGCCCTGCAGAAGACCCACACGACGTCGGTCCAGACCATGATCTCCGTGAACCGCGGTCCGGTGGCGGAGGTCCTCAAGGGAACGAAGACGGTCTGGTTCCTCCCGCCGGCCGCCACCGCGCCGAAGGGGACGTTCTCCATCGCGGGCCTTGACGCCATGCCGCGCGTCGACATCGTCTACGGCCACGAGAACTCCGACGGCGTCCAGGTCAGGGCGGCCATGGCCGCCGGGGCGAAGGGAATCGTCCTGGCCGGCGTCGGCGACGGGAACGCGACGAAGGAGACGATCGACGCCCTGACAGAGGCCGCGAAGGCCGGCGTCGTCGTCGTCCGCGCGACGCGGGTCGGGAGCGGCATCGTCCGCCGGAACATCGAGGTGAACGACGACAAGCTCGGGTTCGTCGCCGCTCTCGAGCTCAACCCCCAGAAGGCGCGTGTCCTCCTTCGCCTCGCCCTGACGAAGACGAAGGACGTGACGGAGATCCAGCGGATCTTCGAGGAGAACTGACGACATGAGAGCGGACAGGTTGATCCTCGGCGCGGCCGCCCTCGCGGTCGTCGCCCTCCTCGCGGCACCCGCGGCCAGAGGCCAGGACGCGGCGGCGACGCCGGAAGGGCCCCGCCTCGAGATCTACGGCTTCGCGCAGACCGACATCGGCTACGACTTCAACCAGGGGGACCCCGACTGGTTCGACGTCCTCCGGGTCACGAAGCTCCCGAAGTACGAGAACGAATTCGGTGAAGACGGCCGCACGTATTTCAGCGTGAGGCAGTCGCGCTTCGGCGTGAAGGGATGGTCCCGACCTCGATGGGCGAGGTGAAGACGATCTTCGAGTGGGAGCTCTTCGGCGTCGGCGTCGACGCCGGCCAGACGACGATCCGTCTCCGCCACGCGTGGGGCGAGGTCGGCGCCGTCGGCGTCGGGCAGACCTGGAGCCCCTTCATGGACCCGGACATCTTCCCGAACACGGTGGAATACTGGGGCCCGAGCGGCATGCCGCTCTTCCGGAACGTCCAGCTCCGCTGGATGCCGATGCGCGGCGACGACGAGCTCTTCATCGCCCTCGAGCGCCCCGGCGCCAGCGCCGACGGCGGCATCTACGCCGACCGCGTCGAGCTGGAGGGAGTGAGGATCCGTACACCGCTCCCCGACCTCTCCGCGCACTACCGCAAGACCGGCAAGTGGGGCCACTTCCAGGTCGCCGGCATCCTCCGGCAGATCAAGTGGGACGACGTGAACACAGACCAGCTCGACCTCTCCGGGAGCGACACCGGCTGGGGTCTCCACGCGTCGACGAACCTGAAAGTCGGGAGCGGCGACCTGATCCGGGCGTCGGTCGTCTACGGTGAAGGCGTCGAGAACTACATGAACGACGCGCCGATCGACATCGGCATCCGGAACAACTTCAGCGACCCGAACAAGCCGGTCGTCGGCGAGGCGATCCCGCTCCTGGGGATCGTCGCGTTCTACGAGCACGCCTGGTCGAAGAAGCTCAATACCGCGATCGGCTACTCCTACTTCGGGATGGACAATCCCGACGGGCAGTCTCCGGACGCCTTCGACTCAGGCCACTACGCCGTCGGGAACGTCATGTACACGCCGGTCTCCGGGGTGATGGCGGCGGCGGAGCTCCAGTGGGGCCAGCGGAAGAACTTCACCGACGGCTGGAGCACCGACGACCTGAGGTTCCAGATGTCGTTCAAGTACAACTTCTCCTGGACCCTCGGAGGGAAGAAGTGACTCGGAAGCCGCTGCGCGCCTGCCGGGCGCTCGCGCTCGCGACGGTCCTGGTCCTCGCGGCGGCCCCGGCCTCCGCCCAGTCGCCCGGCGATATCGAGGCCGCCCTGAAGGCCGCCTACTCGAAGTACAAGGACCTCAAGGAAGGTGCCAACGCCGACTACATCCCCGCCCTCGCGAAGGTCGACTCCAACATCTACGGGATCGCCGTGGTGACGACGGACGGCAAGGTCTATACCGTCGGCGACGTCACGTCGGAGGTCTCGATCCAGTCGATCTCGAAAGTCTTCACGATGGCCCGGGTCATGGAGGAGCAGGGGCCGCAGGCGATCGCCGAGAACATGGGCGTCGACGCCACCGGGCAGGTCTTCAACTCCATCGTCGCCGTCGAGCAGTACAAGGGCGGCGAGATGAACGCGATGGTCAATCCCGGCGCGATCACCGCGACGAGCATGATCAAGGGGGCGACGGCCGAGGAGATCTGGAAGACGATCCTCGGCACCTACTCGGACTTCGCCGGGCGCCCGCTCTCGGTCAACCAGGAGGTCTACAAGTCCGAGGCGGAGACGAACCAGCGCAACCAGGCGATCGCGATGCTGATGTACGCCTACGGCCACATCAAGGCGGATCCGCTCCGGGCCTGCGACGTCTACACGAGGCAATGCTCGGTGAGCGTGAACGCGAAGGACCTCGCCGTCATGGCGGCGACTCTGGCCAACGGCGGGAAGAACCCGGTGACCGGGAAGCAGGTCATGAAGGCGGAGAACGTCCCGGAGGTCCTCGCGGTGATGGCCACCGCGGGCCTCTACGACGACAGCGGCAAGTGGCTCTTCACGACCGGTCTCCCGGCCAAGAGCGGGGTCGGCGGCGGCATCCTTGCCGTCTCGCCCGGGAAGTTCGGGATCGCGGCCATCGCCCCGCCGCTCGACAAGTCGGGAAACAGCGTGAAGGCCCAGAAGGCGATCGCTGACGTGTCGAACGCGCTCGGCGGCAACCCCTACGCGCCGAAGCCGAAGTGAGGCCCGCACCCGGACCGCCGGGCCCGGGGACGATGGGAGATGATCGAGTCCGCCCGCCGGGAGCCGGCGACGCGGCAGGAAAGGGAGCGACGATGGCAAAGAAGAAGAAGGCGGCTGGCGAGGCGAAGGCGGAGGGCGACGGGAAGCTCGGCCGCAAGGGTTACGACAAGGAGCTCGAGCGCCTCCACGTCGAGCTGGTGAAGCTCCAGAAGTGGGTCGTCGCGAAGGGGCTCAAGGTCTGCGTCGTCTTCGAGGGGCGCGACGGGGCTGGCAAGGGGGGCACGATCAAGGCGATCACCGAGCGGGTCAGCCCCCGGGTCTTCCGGGTCGTCGCACTGCCGGCGCCGAGTGAGCGTGAGAAGACCCAGATGTACATCCAGCGATACATGGCGCACTTCCCCGCGGCCGGCGAGGTCGTGATCTTCGACCGGAGCTGGTACAACCGGGCCGGCGTCGAGCGCGTCATGGGGTTCACGCCCATGGACAAGGTCAAGAAGTTCCTGGGCGCGGTCCCCTTCGTCGAGAGGGCGATGGTCGAAGCGGGGATCATCCTCGTCAAGTACTGGCTCGAGGTGACCCCGGAGGAGCAGACCCGGCGCCTGAAGGGGCGCATCGACGACGGCCGGAAGACCTGGAAGCTCACCTCGATGGACCTGAAGTCGTACTGCCGCTGGTACGACTACTCTCGCGCCCGGGACGACATGTTCGAGGCGACCGACACCGACTTCGCGCCCTGGTTCGTGGCGCGCTCCGACGACAAGAAGAAGGCCCGCCTCAACATCATCTCGGATTTCCTTGCCCGGGTTCCTTACGAGGAGATCAAGGAGAAGAAGGTGAAGCTCCCGAAACGCCAGAAGCCGGGCGATTACGAGGAGACGAAGCACCCGTTCAAGTACGTCGAAGAGAAGTACTGACGACTTCGCCGGTACGGGACGGCCCGGATGGTTCCGTCCGTCCGGGCCATTCCGTCTCTCGGGTGGAGCCCTCCTGCCGCCTCCACGCTGAGGCTGCCCGGAGGCGGAGCCCCTTCACGCCTCAGTCGAACCAGAGGTACTGGTAGGCAATGCCGTACGAGTCGAAGCGCGTGCCGACGCGGGCCGAGACGCCGGTGGAGATCGAGACCTTGACCGAGTGCGTCCGGGCGAACGGCACGGAGGCCGTGAGGCCGGCCCGGCTGTTCGCCTGCCGGGTGTTCCCAGGCACGCCGTCGGCGTAGGTCCGTCCGCCGGTGTAGTAGGTGGCGTCGCCGGCTATCCAGAGTCCCGGCCGGACGGTGTAGCCGACGTGCGCCTGGAAGGGAAGGAGGCGAGCGGGTCCTGCGAGCGCTCGACCGTTCCCGGATACGCGGCGGTGTTGTCCGTGAAGAGCCACACACCCGCGGCCGCCTCGAGCGTCCACCTCCCGATCGGATGGGAGAGGCCGACCTCCGGCTTGAACGCCCATCGGTTTGAACCGATGTTGATGAGCTTCTCGTTCGAGTACTGGCCGGTGGGGACCACGACGACGAGGCTTGCGCCGAGCGTCGTCTCCGGCTTCCGCGTCCTGAACTCGCCGAGCGACAGGGCGGGTCCTCCGATCAGGTTCACGACGAAGCGGAGGCGCGGGTCCCCGAGGCCGGAGCGCCGGATTTTCGTGTACTGCTCCGCCACGTTCCCGTCGATCGGACCCCAGGCGTAGGGAATGGCGATGGCTGCGGTGGCGGTCCGGCCCGCGAAGGAGAAGGAGCGGCCGTAGCCGCCCACCACGCCGTTGATTCGCGCCTCGACGTCCGAAAAGGGGAGGGAGGGGTCGAAGAGGATCTCGCCCGTCTGGTACGACCAGGCAGCGAGCAGGAAGTTCGCCCCGACCGGGGTGGGCGAATAGGCGCGGGGTTCGAGCTCCTGCGCAAGGGCGGCAGCGGGCGAAAACAGCGCGGCGAGAGCGACGAGCGCCGACGCGGCGCACGCCGCGAGTCCCGCCGTTCTCGAATCCCGGTTCCCCATCGGTCTGCCTCCTTTGCGCATCGGTCCATTGTAGTTCCGGGGTCGCGGCCAGAAGCCTGTCCGGGCCCGTTTGCCGTTTTCCGATGTCGCGCAAGAGTCCCCGAATTCCCGGTGCGGAGATCACCCCGGGAGCGAGAATCGGTCGGACGAACAAGCAGAAGCCGCGAGGAAGCGCGGAGCGCTGACAGCGACCTGGATCTGCTCCTCGCGTCGGCGCCAAGGAGGTCCGGGATGAGCGACGCGAAGACCGAGACGCGGTGGCCGGTGCTCGACTGGGTCCCGGCGTATCGCAAGGAGTGGCTGACGGCCGACGTCGTCGCCGGGGTCACGTCCGCCGCCGTCGTCGTGCCGAAGGCTCTCGCCTTCGCCACGATCGCCGGGTTGCCGCTCCAGGCGGGCCTCGCCACGGCGTTCGTCCCGGCGGTCCTCTACGCCCTCCTCGGCGCCTCGCGGCCGCTGAGCATCAGCACGACGACGACGATCGCGATCCTCGCGGGCGCCCAGGTCTCGACGCTGGCGCCCGAGGGGAGTGGGGTCTCGCCGCTGACGGTCGCGGCGACCCTGTCGGTCGTCGTCGGCGCGATCCTCCTCGTCGCGCGCCTCCTCCGCCTCGGAGCCGTCGCGAACCTGATCTCGGACCCGGTCCTCACGGGCTTCAAGGCAGGGATCGGCCTCGTCATCATCGTCGACCAGCTTCCGAAGCTTCTCGGCGTCCACATCACGAAGGCGGGTTGGCTCCGGGACCTGGTCTCGGTCTTCCGGCACCTCGGCGAGGTCCACGTCCCGACGCTCCTCGTCGGCGCGGGGCTCCTCGCGGGGATCTTCTTCCTCGAGCGCCTCGCCCCGAAGCTCCCCGGTCCGCTTCTCGCAGTCGCCCTGGCCATCGCGGCCTCGAGCGCGCTCGGCCTCGCAGCCCTGGGCGTCGCGACGGTCGGCGACGTACCGGCCGGGTTCCCGCCCCTCACGCTGCCGAACCTCTCCCTCGTCGAGGAGCTCTGGCCGGGAGCGATGGGCATTGCGCTGATGAGCTTCATCGAGACGGCCGCCGTCGGCCGCGCTTTCCGCGGGAAGGGCGAGCCGCAACCCGATCCCGACCGGGAGCTCGTCGCTCTCGGCGCGGCGAACGTCGCTGGCGGGTTCTTCGGCTGCATGCCCTCGGGTGGCGGGACGTCGCAGTCGGCGGTCAGCCGAAGCGCCGGCGCGAAGACCCAGCTCTGCGGCGCGGTCGGCGCCCTCGGCGCCCTGGCGACGCTCCTCTTCCTCGCGCCGCTCCTGGGCCTGATGCCGTCGGCCGCGCTCGCGGCCGTCGTCGTCGCGACCTCGATCCCGCTCATCAAGGTCGGCGACTTCCGCGCGATCGCGAGGATCCGGAGAACCGAGCTCCTCTGGGCGCTCGCCGCGACGGCCGGAGTCGTCGTTCTCGGGACGCTGAAGGGGATCCTCGTCGCCGTCGTCGTCTCCCTCGTCGCGCTCGCCGCGCAGGCGGTCAGGCCCCCGGTCTACGAGGTCCGGCGCAAACCCGGAACGCCCTACTTCCGCCACGTCTCGCCCGAGCACCCCGAGGACGAGGCCTTCCCGGGGGTCCTCCTCGTGAGGATCGTCGGGCGCCTCTTCTTCCTGAACGTGAAAAACGCGAGCGACGCCCTCGCGGCTCTCGCCGAGACGGCGCAGCCCCGCGTCCTCGTGATCGACTGCCGGCCGCTCATCGACCTCGAGTACTCGGCCCTGAAGGTCCTCATCGAGGCCGAGGAATCGATGAGGGGTCGCGGGATCCTCCTCTGTCTCGCCTCCCTCAACCACAACGTCCGCGACATCGTCGACCGCTCCTCGCTCGGCGTCACGCTCGGACGCGAGCGGATGTTCTTCAACCTGGAGCAGGCCGTGACGCAGTTCCCCGCGCTCCTGGAGAAGGCGGGCTCGCTCGCCGCGACGGCGAAGGCCTGATGCGGAGAGACTGGAGGACCGATGCCCGGCGTCTCCGTTGGCGGCTCCAGGGCCTCCTCGTCCTCCTCGCCCTCCTGCTGGCGTCCGCGGTCGCGGCCGAGGAGCCCGCGGCGGCCAGGCCGTCGTTCTTCCGCGACCCCGAGGACGGCGCCATCGACCTGAGCGGCTGGCTCGCCACGAGGACCGGCATTCTCCCCATCCCCGTCCCGATCACCGAGCCGGCCGTCGGCTACGGCGCGGCCCTTGCGCTCGTCAACTTCCGCGGCGGAGGGGCGCGGGGGCTCACCCGAAGGCGCCGGGACCGAGCGGAAAGCCGATCCCACCTGACATCGCCGCGGTCGGCGGGGGACTCACCGAGAACGGGACCTGGGCCGTGTTTGCCGGGTACATCGGGCACTTCAAGGAGGACCGCTGGCGCTACAAGGGGGCAGTCTCGAGACTCTCCCTGACGCTCGACTACTACGGCTCGAACGAGCGGGCCTTCGGGTTCACCTGCGGACGGCTGGCGATCTACCAGGAGCTCGGGCGCCGGGTCGGGAACACCGACCTCTTCGGCGGGCTCCAGTTCGCGTACGTCGACACGACGGCCGGGCTTGAGCTGCCGGAGGCCCCCGCCGGGATCCCGAAGGCCGAGTTCGACTCGACCGAGTCGGGCCTCGGGCCCCTTCGTCGAGTGGGACACACGGAACAACACGCTGACGCCGAGCAGCGGTGTCAACGTGAAGGCCTCCGCGATGTTCCTCGGCTCCTGGCTCGGGGGGGATAACGACTTCGAGCGCTACACCGGCACGGCGAGGTTTTACTGGGATCCGAGCCCCCGCTTCGTCCTCGCCGCGCGGCTCCAGGGGCAGGGGGTCTCGGGAGACCCGCCCTTTTACGCGCTCCCGTTCATCTCGCTGAAGGGAATCCCGGTCATGCGTTACCAGGGCGAGACGGCGGCCTCCGTCGACGGCGAGGTGCGCTGGAACGTCTGGAAGCGCTGGTGGGTCGTCGCCTTCGCGGGCGCCGGCTGGACCGACGACGCGCCGGGCCTCTCGAAGGAAGGTGAGAGCGTGAACGCCGGAGGGTTCGGCTTTCGCTACCTCCTCGCGAGGCGGCTCGGTCTCCAGGCGGGGATCGACGTGGCGAAGGGCCCCGAGGAGTACGCGATCTACGTCGTGGCGGGAAGCCTGTTCTGAGCCGAGGGGCGGGGAGTCCCAGCGGCGTATCGGCGGCCCTGGGAGGAGCGGATGGACAGGACAGGCGGGACGGCCGACAGAGGACGGCGGCGCAGGGAGACGCCGGCTTAAGCGCGCCCTGGAAAGCCGATCGAGCCGTGTCCTGGAGGTGCCTTTCGGCTGATCATGGTGCTCACCTTTACCGGGTCGCTGAGCGCCGCCGAGTCGGGCCGTGCGGAGATCCGCGCGATGCTCGTCGGGGCGATCGGCTGCAACCTGGCATGGGGGCTGATCGACGCGATCATGTACCTGATGGGGTGCCTCACCGACCGGGCGCAGAGGGCGAAAACCGTCCTCGAGGTGCGCCAGGCCGCGACGCCGGAAGTGGGCCGACGGCCGATCGCGGACGCGATTCCTTCCCTCGCCGTGGCCGTCGCGCTGACCCGACGGACGCCTCGAGAGAGTCCGCGTGCACCTTCCTCGGCTCGATGGCGGAGCTGCCGAGCGGCCCCGGGCTCCACGCCGAGTGAGGCTGGCGCGGCGCCGTGGCCGTCTTCCTCCTCGTCTTCGTCTCGACGATCCCGGTCGTCCTTCCGTTCGTCTTCATGCGTGACGCCCACCTCGCGCTGCGCGTCTCCAACGGCATCGCCGTCACGATGATGTTCCTGACGGGCTACGCCTTCGGCCGCCTCGCGAATGCCCGACCCTGGGTCACCGGGATCGTGATGGTCCTGCTGGGCGCGGCCCTCGTCAGCCTCACCATGGCGCTCGGAGGCTGAGCGTGGCGCGACCCGTCCGGTCATTCCTCGCCGTCCTCGCGCTCGGCCTCGCCGCGCCAGCTCTCGGCCAGCAGGTAGCAAGCAGAGGCGAAGGATGGTCCTTTGCCGCGGCCGCCTACGGCTACTTCGTCCCGGAGGACGACGACTTCCTCGTCCCCGTCGTCACGGCGGACCGGGGGAAGCTCCACCTCGAAGCGCGTTGGCAGTACGAGGCGCCGGACACGGGCTCGGCCTGGGTCGGGGTGAACTTCAGCGGGGGAGCGGAGCTCGAGTGGGAGGTCACCCCGATCGTCGGCCTCGTCTTCGGCGACGTCGACGGCCTTGCGCCGGGGTACAAGGGCGCGCTGACCTGGAAGTCGCTGGAGCTCTACAGCGAGGGCGAGTACGTATTCGACTTCGCCGGTTCGGAGGGGAGCTTCTTCTACAACTGGTCCGAGCTGACGGTGTCACCCGCGGAGTGGGTCCGGCTCGGGTTTGCGACGCAGCGGACGCGCGCCTACGAGAGCGACCGCGACCTCCAGAGAGGGCTCATGGCCGGGTTCTCCTTCGGCTCGGCGACCGCCACCGTCTACGTGATGAACCCCGACGACGAACCAACGGTGATCGTGTCCCTCGCGATGGAGTTCTGACGGGCGGCGGGGCCGGCCCGGCCCCCCCTGGCGGAGTGGCTCCGACGGGCCCGGGGGGCCCGGGCGGGGGGCGGCGGGGCGCCGTGACTCGACGAAAGATTCCGGCCAGCCCGGGGATAATCACGCGATGAGCCAAACCCGCCGCCCGCGAGTCCTGCTCGCCGACGACCACCGCCTCGTGGCGGAGGGGCTGAAGAGCCTTCTCGCTCCGGACTTCGACCTCGTCGACGTGGTGGAGGACGGACGTGCCCTGGTCGAGGCGGCCCGGACGCTCCGTCCGGACGTCATCGTCGCCGACATCGCCATGCCCCACCTGAACGGCATCGAGGCCCTGGTGCAGCTCCGGCAGGAGGGCAACCGTGTCCCCGTCGTCTTTCTCACGATGCACCGGGACGTCGCCTACGCGCGGCGCGCGCTCGACGCCGGGGCGTCGGGCTTCGTCCTCAAGCACTCCGCGCCGGCCGAGCTCGTCACCGCGATCCGCGCCGCGCTCGCGGGAAAGACCTACCTCACGCCCCAGCTCGCGGGCGAGGTCCTGGAATCCATGAAGGAGGGGCCGGAGAGGGCCGCCGACCCGATCGCTTCCCTCACGCCGCGCCAGCGGCAGGTCCTCCAGCTCCTGGCGGAGGGGCGTTCCGCCAAGGAGATCGCCTCGACCCTGACGATCTCGGCGAGGACGGTGGAGTTTCACAAGTACCAGATCATGGAGACGCTGGGCCTTCGCACCAACGCCGAGCTGACCCACTTCGCCATCAAGCACGGCCTCGTCGAGCTCTGAGGCGTTCGTCCCATCAGCAGGCCGGGAGCATCTCGACGGCGGGAGGCCCGTGGCGCAAGCGCTGCGAGAGGCCCGTCAGCTCGCCCGCCAGGGATGGAGCCCGCCGGATCGTCTCCGAGGGAAGCTCGCCGAAGAGCTCTCGGTAGTCCGCGGCGAACTGCCCAAGGTGCCGAAACCCGAAGTTCTCCGCGATCTCGGCGACGTGGGCTCCCACGGGCGCGTCGAGAAGGGCCCTGTGTACCTGACAGAGCCGCCGGCTCCGGAGCAACCTCGTGGGGCCCTCCCCGTACTGCTCGGCGAAGACGTGGCGAAGCGTCCGCTCCGGGATTCCGAGCGCCTCCGAGAGCGACGAAACGTAGACGGGCTGAGACGACGTTGCCGCGAAGATCTCCTCGACTCGCCGGACGACGAGGCGGCGGTCGACCCTCGGGCCGCGTGACGGCCGGGAGGGCCCGGGACTCTCGCTCGAGAGGCGGACGACGGCGCCGAGGAGCTCCTCGCCGAGCTGCCGGGCCGCCTGTTCCGGGATTCCCTCCACTCCCGCCCTCTCGAAGACGGCCGCTATCTCGTCGAGGAGCCTTCGCAGAGCCGCCATCCCGTCGGGAGACGCCTTCACGAGGCCCGTGGAGAGCCGTGGTTCTACCCTTTCTCCTGCCGACACCGCCGCGGCGACCCGGGCTTCGGCTTCGGGGGGGGCGGAAAGGGCGAACCACTCGCCCGGCTGCCGGGCGTTCAGCGTGACGTCCGCTCCGGGGCTCCAGCGGTAGAGCGATCCGGCGTCGAGCTCGTGCCCGTTGCAGAAACAGCCGGAGGACCCGCCGCCCGCCAGGAGGAAGCCAACCCGGTCGGGAGCGAACCGCCCCGCGGAGACGTGCGGTGCGCCGTCGACACCGTGCTGCAGGAGGGCATCGCCCAGCCGGTAGGAGGCGAGCTGCCAGGGCCGGCTCTCGCGGGACACGATGTACCCGTCCAGGCGCAGGTCCTCGAGCGCATCGAACATCCGGGTCCAGGATTCGAGCTGCGCCCGCACCGGCACGCTGGCCGCTGGCTGAGTACCTGGCCGTCTTCGCACGGAGGAGTCGGTCTCCTTCATCCGGTCGGAACGCTAGTCGGGGATTCCCGAGCTGTGACCTCGGAAAAGTACCGGTCTCCCGTCCGAAAATCCCCCAGCCTGCCCTTCTTCCGGACCGCGGGACAAGGCACGTATATTCCGAGCAGCGTGCCTCGGGATTCCCCCAGTTCCTTCCCTCCAGGGTCGGCCTAGCCTTATTCTCGTCATGGACAAGTACCCAGCTTCCGGCGACGACCGCCACGGAAAAAGGGTCCCCCCGAACTGAAAGGAAGGATCTATGAGATCCCATCGCGCTTTCGCTCTCGTCGCTTCGGCTGCCGTTCTCCTCCTGCTCCTCGGCGCCCGGCAAGGGCAGGCCCAGGGCTCGACGAACTGGGTCGCCGTCAAGGGAATGGACGAACGGTTCCGCCTCGACATCGGCGGCTTCTTCCAGAAGTTCGAGACGACGGTTCGCATCGACTCCGAGACAACGGGACTGGGAACCGAAGTGAACCTCGAGGACGACCTCGGGCTGAGCTCGGACCAGGCCAATTTCCGGGCGGACGGCTACTGGCGTTTCGGCCGGCACGGGCGGCTCGACTTCGCCTACACGGGCTGGAACCGCAAGGCGAACCACGCGATCGACCGCGACATCACGATCGGGGACACGGTCTACCACGCCGGGGCGACGCTCGACTCGCGGCTCAAGGTCTCGCTCGCCGAGCTCTACTACGGCTACTCCTTCTGGAACACGCCGGAGTTCGAGGCCGGCCTGCAGCTTGGCCTCACGGCGCTCTTCAACAAGACCCAGTTCGAGGGAACAGGGACGGTCTCCGGAGGTGGCGGATCCACCGGCGGGTCCTTCTCCAGCGAGGACCGGAGCCTGACCGCTCCGGTACCGGCGATCGGAGCCCAGCTCCGCTACACGCTCCTCCCCGGCTTCCTCGCCACCGCCCGGATCAGGGGCTCCGGGGCCACCATCGACAACGTGAAGGCCAGTTCGCTGCAGTGGAGGGCGGGGCTCGACTACTACCCCTGGAAGAACGTCGGGTTCGGGGCGGCCTACGACTACATGGACATCTCGATCGAGAAGCAGGTCGACCGGACGGTCAAGCTCGACTACAAGTACAGCGGCCCCATGGTCTATCTCTCTCTCGTCTTCTAGATCGCCGGACGCGACGAAGAGCGACGAACGGACGGACCCCGCATGACCTGGCTGACGCGCCACCGCGCCCGGCGCTACTTGAAGTCGTCTCTCTTCCTCGCGCCGGCGGCGAGCATCGTCCTCGCGCTCGTCGTCGCGCCCGTCGTCCGGTGGATCGACGACCGGACGCGGTGGACCCTCCTCGACTTCGGCTCCTCGGGTGCGGCCGCCGTCGTCTCGGGCCTTTCCTCGTCGCTCCTCGGCCTCATCGTCTTTGCGTTCAGCATCCTCCTCCTCGCGATCCAGATCGCGGGCGGGCAGCTCTCGCCGCGCATCATCGCCAGGATCTTCCGCGCGCCGTTCCTCCGGTTCGTCCTCTCGTTCTTCGTCTTTTCCTACGCCTACTCGCTCGCGGCCCTCTCGCGGATCGGCGAGCGCGTGCCGCAGCTCCCGGTCGCGATCGCCATCTTCGCGAGCCTGGCGAGCCTCGGCATCTTCATCTACCTCGTGCAGCGGATCGGCGAGGCCTTCCGGCCCGGCACGGTGATGACGACGGTGGCTGCGGAGACGCGGATCGTTCTCGACGCGATGTACCCGGCCCCGTTCACGCCGGAGGGCGGGGATCACGCCACGCTCTCGCTCGACACGGGCCGGCCCGACCGGGTGATCGTGCAGCGGAAGGCCTCGGGGGTCGTCCTCGCGTTCGACGCCGAAGGGCTGACGGCTCTCGCCTCGACGGCCGGGTGCGTCGTCGAGCTCGTCCCGCAGGTCGGCGACTTCCTCGCCGTCGGCGAGCCTCTCTTCCGTCTCTACGGCCCCGGAGCCGCCGCGGTGGACGAGGCGGTGCTCCGCGACTCCGTCGCCCTCGGCATCGAGCGGACGATGGAGCAGGACCCCGCCTTCGGCTTCCGGATCATCGTCGACATCGCGAGCAAGGCGCTCTCGCCGGCGATCAACGACCCGACGACCGGCGTCCTCGCCGTCGACCAGCTCCACCACCTGCTCTCGATGGTCAGTCGTCGCCAGCTCGACACCGGCGTCGTGCGCGACGCTTCGGGCGCGGTCCGGCTCGTCTACCGCACACCCGACTGGGAAGACTTCGTCACGCTCGCGGCGACCGAGCTCCGGGTCTACGGCGCGACGAACCCGCAGGTGACGCGCCGGCTCCGGGCCATGTACGACCAGCTCCTTCGGGTCGTCCCGGCCGAGCGCGCCGAGGCGCTCCGGCGCGAGGTCGCGCTCCTCGAGGCGACCGTCGAGGGGGCCTGGGCGAATCCCCCCGACCGCGCGATCGCCGGCGCGAGCGACCTCCAGGGGTTCGGGAGCCGCTCCCGGGCCCGCTGACGGCCGTCGGTTCACGGCGGAGCGTTATCCTCGGGTCGTGCCCGCGACCCCGCATGCGAAGCCCACGGCGGAGCGGCTCGAGAGCATTCTCGAGTTCGAAACGCTCCTGTCGGACCTCTCGTCACGGTTCATCAACGTGGCCCCCGGCGACGTCGACCGCGAGATCGAGGATGCGCTGGCTCGCGTGTGCGGGCTTCTCGGCTTCGACGTCGCGGTGCTCTGGCAGTGGTCGCCCGGCTCGCCCGACGTGATCAGGCCCACGCACGCCTACCCTCCTCGCCAGGGCCCGGGCGCCTTCGAGCCGCTTCGCCAGGAGTCCTACCCCTGGGTCATCGAGCAGATGCGGGCCGGCCGGATGGTCTCCTTCTCCACGATCGACGGACTTCCCCCGGAGGCCGCCCGGGACGTCGAGTCCGCCCGGCTCACCGGCATCCGTTCGAACCTCACCCTGCCGCTGTCCGTCGGAGGGGAGGCGCCCGTCGGCGCCCTCGCGTTCAATGCGGTGCACTCGGAGCGCGACTGGCCGGACGTCCTCGTGAATCGACTTCGGCTCGTCGCACAGGTCTTCACGAACGCGCTGGCCCGCAGGCGCGCGGACGTCGCGCTGAGGGAGAGCGAAGAGCTGAATCGGGCGACGTTCGAGCAGGCCGCGGTGGGACTCGCGCACGTCTCCGTCGACGGCCGTTGGCTCCGCGTCAACGACAGGCTGTGCGCCGTCATCGGCTACTCCCGCGAGGAGCTCCTGCGGCTCAACTTCCAGGACATCACGCACCCCGACGACCTGGAGAAGGACCTGGATTTCGTCCGGCAGGTCCTGTCGGGCGCGCTTAAGACGTACTCGATGGAGAAGAGGTACGTACGCAGGGACCGCTCGACGGTGTGGGCCAACCTGACGGTTTCTCTGGCGCGGGGCGCCGGGGGCGAGGCCCGGCACTTCATCGCCGTAGTGGAGGACGTTTCCGAGAGGAAGCGCGCCGAGGAGGCGCTGCGCTCGAGCGAGGCGCGCCTCGCGTCCGGGCCGACCTCGCTGGCCTCGCCTTCTACGATGTCGACTTCACGAGCGGGAGCATGTACTCGGACGACCGGCTTCGAGAGCTCTGCGGCGCCCCGGCGGAGAGCGCGGGCGGGCTCGAGGTCCTCCACTTCTGGCTGGAGCACCTTCACCCCGACGACCGCGAGCGCGTCCTCGACCACCGCGACCGGATGCACGACGGACGGCTCGAGCGGCTCTCGATCGAGTATCGCTACCGGCACCCGGCTCGAGGGGAGATCTGGTTCCATCACCTCGCCGGTGCCGCGGAACGCGACGGACACCGCCGCGCGCTCCGCACCTACGGCGTCCTTCAGGACGTCACGGAGCAGAAGCGGACCGAGGCCGCGCTCCAGGACCTCAGCCGCCGGCTGATCCGAGCGCAGGAGCAGGAACGCGCGCTCCTCGCCCGCGAGCTGCACGACGACCTTTCCCAGCGGCTCGCCGTCCTCGCCATCGACGCCGGGCGCGCCGAGCTCGCTGCGTCCGGCGGGCAGGCGGAGCAGCCGCTGCGCGGCCTCCGCGAAGGCCTCGTGACGCTGAGCGCGGACGTCCATTCCCTCGCTTACCAGCTCCACCCGTCGATCCTGGAGGAGCTCGGCCTGGCCGAGGCGCTTCGGACGGAGTGCGACAGGCGCCGGCGCCAGGGCCCGATCGACATCGTCGTCTCGGTCGATCCGCTTCCCGCGGACGTCGGGGCGGAAACGGCGCTCTGCCTCTTCCGTGTGGCGCAGGAGGCGCTGACGAACGTCCTCCGCCACTCCGGCGCCCGGTCGGCGACCGTCTCCCTCCGGCCGCTGGACGAGGGTCTCCTCCTCGCCGTCCGGGACGACGGGGCGGGCTTCGACCCGAAGGGCCCAAGGGCCGGCCGCAGCCTCGGCCTCGCGAGCATGCGCGAGCGCATCCATCTCGTGAAGGGCACGCTCGACGTCGAGAGCGCCCCCGGCGAGGGGACGGCGATCGTCGCCTGGGTTCCCTCGAGCTCCGGGAACTGACGGGCGTCTCGCCGCGCAGCACCCTGCCGCAGCGAGCTCCCACTCGCGCCCCGTAGTTTTCCTTCTGCGGCCCTCGGGGTTTCCCTAGGTCACAGGCCCGGGTGGGCCGAATAGCCTCGACCCGACCCGGGAATCGAGCCGTTCCGCGGCAGGAGATTCCGCGGGAGAAGGGCCGCTGGAATGAGCGAGACAGCCACCGGTTGCGTCCTCCTCGCGGATCGCCACCACGGCCTCACGGAAGGCGTTCGGGGACCTCCTCGAGTCGGCCTTCGAGACCGTCGTGATGGTCGCAGACGAAACGTCGCTCCTGGAAGGTGCGGCGAGGCTCCATCCCGACGTGGCCGTCGTCGACCTCTCGCTGGCGCAGGGGAGGGACCTGGGTTGGCTGCGCCTGCTGCACGACCGTTGCCCCGACGTCAAGGTGATCGTCCTCAGCGTCCACGACGAGCCGAACGTGCGCCGGGTGGCGCTCGACTCGGGCGCGGACGAGTTCGTCCTCAAGCGCGCGATCGTGACCGATCTCCTCCCGGCGATCGACCGCGTGCGCGGAACCGTTCCCGGCTGAAGGGGAAGAGGGAGAAAGACCATGAAAGTCGTCATCGTGGGCGGAGTGGCGGGCGGCGCGTCGTGCGCGGCGCGGCTGCGCCGGCTGGACGAGAAGGCCGAGATCGTCATGGTGGAGCGCGGGCCGTACGTCTCGTACGCGAACTGCGGGCTGCCGTACCACGTCGGGGGGGTGATCCCCGAGGAGGGCAAGCTCCTCGTCGCGACGGAGCAGATGTTCCGCGCGATCTTCGGCGTCGACGTCCGGACGAACTGCGAGGCGGTCGCCATCGACCGGGCGAAGAAAACCGTCGACCTGAAGAACGTCGCGACCGGCGAGGTGACGACGGAGTCGTACGACAAGCTCGTCCTCTCGCCTGGCGCGGCACCGATCCGCCCGCCGCTCCCCGGCATCGACCTGCCGGGGATCTTCTCCGTCCGCACCGTCCCGGACGCCCGGACGATCCGGGAGTGGCTCCAGAAGAAGGAGCCGCCCCACTCCGGCATGGACTCGTACACGGGACAGCAGGTCGTGACGAAGCCCGAGCGCGCGGTCGTCGTCGGCGGCGGGTTCATCGGCCTCGAGATGGTGGAGAACTTCGTCCACCTCGGGCTCGAGGTGACGCTCGTCGAGAAGCTCGATCAGGTCATGCCGCCGCTCGACCCGGAGATGGCGCGCCTCGTCGAGCGCTACCTGGAGAAGCACGGGGTCAAGGTCGTCCTCGGCGACGGCGTGGCCGGGTTCACGCAGGAGAAGGACGGCTCGCTCAACGTCCTCACGGGCTCGGGCAAGGCCTTCCCGGCCGACGTCGTGATCCTCGCGATCGGCGTGAAGCCCGAGACGGCGCTCGCGAAGGGGGCCGGTCTCGAGCTCGGCGCGCGCGGCGGCATCCGTGTCGACGAGCACATGACGACGAGCGACCCCGACATCCTCGCCGTTGGCGACGCGATCGAGGTCAAGGACTTCGTCACCGGCCAGTGGACGCTCATCCCGCTCGCCGGGCCCGCGAACCGGCAGGGCCGGATCGCCGCCGACGTGATCGCCGGGCGCGACTCGCGCTACCGCGGCACGCAGGGCACCTCGATCTGCAAGATCTTCGAGGGAGTGATCGGCCAGACGGGGCCCAGCGAGAAGCTCCTCCGGATGCTCGGAGACACGGACTTCGAGAAGGTCTACCTCTACCCGAACTCCCACGCCGGCTACTACCCCGGCGCGAAGATGCTCGCGGTCAAGGCCCTCTTCCGGAAGTCCGACGGGCGCCTCCTCGGCGCGCAGGTCCTCGGCGAGGACGGCGTGGCCGCGCGGGTCAACGCCTTCGCGATGGCGATCCAGATGAAGGCGACCGTGTGGGACCTCGAGGAGGCCGAGCTCGTCTACGCCCCGCCCTTCGGCAGCGCGAAGGACCCCGTCAACTTCGCGGGGATGGTCGCCGGGAACCTCCTTCGGGGCGACATGCCGCTCGTCCACTGGGACGGTACGGCGGGGAACCTCCTCCTCGACGTGCGCAACGCCCCGGAGCTCGCCGTCGAGTCGGTCCCGGGCGCGGTCCACATCCCGCTTCCCGAGCTGCGCGCCCGCCTCGGAGAGCTCCCGCGCGACAAGGAGATCCACGTCATCTGCCGCTCCGCGGTCCGCGCCTACTACGCGACGCGGATCCTCCTGCAGAACGGATTCACCGCGAAGAACATCTCGGGCGGCATGCTCACCCGCTCGCACCGGGCGACCGCCTGATGAGGGCGGACGCCGGGACCTCGACGGGACCGCGGACGCGGGCGCGTCGCGCCCTCGCCTGCGGCTTCGCCCTCCTCGTCGCGGGCTCGGCGCTCACCGCGCGCGCCGAGGAGCCGCCGGCGGACGGTGGCGGGCCGGTCGCGTCGACGGCCGCCGACGCGAACAACCCCCTCGCGAAGACCCAGGCGTTCAACCTCCACGACTACTACATCCCGACGATGTCCGAGGCCCCGGACCAGACCGCGAACACGTTCTGGCTCCGGTACGCCCAGCCGTTCGGGAAGTGGCTCGTCCGGGCCTCGCTCCCCCTGTCCCGCGTACCGGCGGGAGACGGCACGACGAAGTCCGGCCTCGGTGACTTCAACGCCTTCGCCGCCTACCTCTTCGACACGAAGCCGGGAGTGAGCTTCGGCGTGGGGCCGCAGGTCACCGTTCCCACCGCCACGGCGGACGAGACGGGCACCGGGAAGTGGCAGGGCGGACTCGCCGCCGTCTACTTCAACGCGACGTCGCCGTCGGTCCAGTGGGGAGGGCTCGTCACCTGGCAGGCGGACTTCGCCGGCGACGCCGACCGCTCGGACACGAACGTCCTCGCGGTTCAGCCCTTCTACTTCGTCCAGCTCGGAAAGGGGCTGTACGCGAGGAGCACGGCGATCATGGCCTTCAACCTGGAGGACGGCAGCTACAACGTGCCGGCAGGCCTCGGCATCGGCAAGGTCATCCCCACGAAGAGCGTCGTCTTCAACGTCTTCGTCGAGCCGCAATTCACGGTCCTCTCGCACGGTGCGCGGCAGCCGGAGCTGCAGGTCTTCGTCGGGTTCAACACGCAGTTTCTGAAAAAGTGAGGGGCGTGATGCCGATCGACTTCGAGGGAACCAGATCATGAACGAGCTCATGTCGTTTCTTCAGACCACGTTCGGCCCGCTGGTGCTCGTCTTCACCGTCGCGAACCTGGCGGCCATGGGCCTCCAGGTCCGGATGCCCGAAGTGAGCGTGGCGCTCAGGAACAAGACCTCCCTGGCGCTGATCTTCGTGTGGGGCTGGGTTCTGGGGCCCGCCTTCGGCTACCTGATCACCAGGGTTCTTCCTCTGGAGCCGCCCTACGTGGTCGTGGTGCTCCTCGCCAGCCTGGCGCCCGTCGCGCCCTTCCTCCAGCAGATGGTGTCAAAGGCCCGCGGGGACATGGGCTTCGCGGGAGCGCTCGTCCCGATCGTGATGGTCGGCACGGTGGTGTTGATGCCCGCGATGGCCCCGGTGCTGATCAAGGGCGTGACTATCAGCACCTCGTCGCTCGCGAAACCGCTTCTCCTGACCATCCTCCTGCCGCTGGTGATCGGAGCGGTGATCCGGCATTTCGCCGATGCGGGTGCAACCAGGATCTTCCCGGCGGTCAAGGGGCTGGCCCTCCTCTCCACGTTGCTGACGGTCGCGTGGTGCCTGCTGATCTACGGCCGGGGAATCCTCGACACGGCGGGTGAGCTCGCCTTTCTCTCACTGAACATCTTCATGATCGGGATGGGCCTGATCACGTATTTCCTCGGCTTCGGGATGAAACAGAATCAGCGCAGCGTCATGTCGCTCGGGATGGGCACGCGGAACATCGCGGCCGTGCTGGCGGCGGCCCTGGCCATTCCGAACGGGGACTCGCGCATCGTGGTGATGACCGTCATGTGGACGTTGTGGTCGGTCGTCCTCGCGGCCATCGGTGCGAAGATTTTCGCCAGGCTGGCCGTTCAGGCGGAAGGGGAAGCAGCGGCATGAACGGGGCTTCCCCGGGTCCGCTCGCCTCGATCCGCTGGCCCCGCCCGCTCGCCGGGCTCAGGGGCGTGAAGCTCGCCGACCTTCCGCGGGAGGTCTCGGCGGGCGTCACGCTCGCCGCCCTGATGATCCCGCTGAACATCGGCTACGCGCAGGTGGCCGGCCTCCCGCCGGCGGCCGGCCTCTACGCGGCCATCATTCCGCTCGTCGTCTTCGCCCTGCTCGCGAGCTCGCGCCACCTGGTGACGAGCCCCGACGCCTCGATGGCGGGGCTCGCCGGTGCCGCGCTGGTCGCCTTCGCCGCCCCCGGCGATCCGATGCGCCTGCAGTACGCCCTCGCCCTGGCCCTTCTCTGCGGGGTGCTGTTCCTGGTCTTCTGGATCTTCCGGCTGGCGTTCCTCGCAAACTTCCTCTCGCGCGCCGTCATGGCGGGCTTCATCACCGGGCTCGGGATCGAGGTCTTCACGAACCAGGTCAGGAAGATCCTCGCCGCTCCCCACGTGGGCGACGCGGCGTCGGGCGCGCTCGCGGCGGCGGAGCGCATCAAGGAGACCATGGCAAGCTCGGTGGAGACCGAGGGCTTCTTCGTCGAAGTCATCGCCCTGCTCCACTCCATCCCCCGCGCGAACCTCTGGTCGGTGGCGATCGGCGTCGCCGCCTTCCTGATCGTCCGGCTGATGAAGAGGTATGCGCCGAAGATCCCCGGGGCGCTGGTGGCGCTCGTCCTTCTCACCGGCACCGTCTCCTTCTTCGGCCTCGCCGGGAAGGGCGTCGGCGTCCTCGGGAACGCGATCCCCTCGGGCTTCCCGACGCTGACCCTTCCTGCGATTCCCCTGGCCGACTACCTCCGGCTGCTGCCGAGCGCCCTGGCGATCGTCGCGATCCTCCTGTGCGAGGGCCTGCTCCTCGTCCGCAGCTATTCCAGCAAGCACGGCTACAAGGCGGACGGCGACCAGATGCTCTTCGCCTGGGGCGCGGCCAACCTGGCGGCCGGCTTCACCGGGTCGCTGATCACCGGCAACAGCCCTTCCCGCTCGGCGGCGATGGACGCTTCCGGCTCGAAGAGCCAGCTCCCCAGCCTCGTCGCGGCCGTGACGATCGCCGTCGTCATGCTCTTCTTCACGGACATGCTCGCGTTCCTGCCGAACGCGGCGCTGGCCGGGATCGTCGCGAACGCCGTGCTGTCGCTGATCGAGGTCCACGAGCTCCGCGAGCTCTGGCGGGTGCGCCGCTCGGAGTTCTGGATCGCCGCCGCCTGCCTTCTGAGCGTCCTGGCCCTGGGGCCTCTGCGCGCCGTCCTCATCGCCTTCCTCCTCTCCACGATCGACGTCATCCGGCGGGCGTCGAGCCCCGACACCTCGGTCCTCGTGGAATCCCCCGACGGCACCCACTTCTTCCCCGAGGCCGACGCGCTGGAATCCGTGAACCCGGGCCTCGTGGTCTACCGGTTCGGCGCCCCGCTCTACTTCGCCAACGGGACCCTGTTCCTCGACGAGATCGAGCAGATCCTGTCCCGCGCGCGCGGCCCCGTCCGGTGGTTCGTCCTGGATGCCGAGGCGATGGTCGACGTCGACACGACCGGCTCGGAGGTCCTGAAGCAGGCGATCACCCTGCTGGCAAGAAGAACATCACCTTCGCCGTCACCCGCGCCCACGCGTCCTTCCGCTCCCTGCTGGAGAAGTACGAGCTCGCGAAGCTGATCGACCCGAACCGCTTCTACCCGACGAACAGACACGCCGCCACGGCGTTCCGCCAGGAGAGGAAGACACCATGAAGGCCATCACCGTCGAGCCTCTGAAGCCCGGGTCCGCCCGCCTCGAAGACGTTCCCGAGCCCGACGCCCGCGACGGCTCGGTCCTCGTGGAGGCCATCGCCGTCGGCGTCTGCGGGACCGATGTCGAGATCGCCGAGGGCAAGTACGGCTGGGCTCCCCCCGGGCAGACGCGCCTCATCCTCGGTCACGAGTCCCTCGGCCGTGTCCTGGACCCGGGCCTGGCCCGTGGGCTGAAGAAGGGCGATCTCGTCGTCGGCATCGTCCGGCGGCCGGACGGTGTCCCTTGCCCCGCCTGCGCGGTCGGGGAGTGGGACATGTGCCGGAACGGCCAGTACACCGAGCGCGGAATCAAGGAGATCCACGGCTACATGTCCGAGCGGTGGCGCATCGAGCCCGAGTACGCCATGAAGGTGGACCCGTCTCTCGGCCTCCTCGGAGTTCTCCTCGAGCCGATGACCGTGATCGCGAAGGCGCTCGAGCAGGTGGTCTTCATCGGCCAGCGCTCCTTCTGGGAGCCGAAGACCGTCCTCGTGACCGGTGCGGGCCCGATCGGTCTCCTTGCGGCCTGCGGGGCGAAGCTGAAGGGGAAAGAGGTCCACGTTCTCGACCGCGCCGAGTCCGGACTGAAGCCCGACCTCGTCCGCGCCCTCGGGGCGACCTACCACTCGGGCAGCCTCCTCGACGTTCCCGTCGAGCCGGACGCCATCATCGAGTGCACGGGCGTCGGATCGGTCATCGGCGACGCGTTCCAGAAGATCGGATCGGGAGGAACCGTCTGCCTGACGGGCGTCGGCGGCGGCGGTGTCTCCGGCTACGCCGTGGCCGACACCGCCGCGAAGGTCGTCCTGAAGAACAACGTCATCGTCGGGAGCGTCAACGCCAACAAGCGCCACTGGTATAAGGCGGCGCAGGCCCTCGCCCAGGCGGACCGGGCCTGGCTCGGCCGCCTCATCACGCGGCGCGAGAAGCCCGAGGATTTCCAGAAGGCGCTCGACAGGACGCCCGACGACATAAAGGTCGTCATCCAGTTCTCGGAGATCTGACGTGAAGGACGCGCCGAACCGGCCCCAGGGTCCCTCCTGCGCCTGTGGCAGGGAGGAGCTCCTGGTCCCGGCGCCGGCGGCGCGCTGGGACAGGCTCCGCTTCCACCCGCCGCCGCCGTCCGACGCCGCGGAGCCCGAGCAACTCGTGCTCGTCGAATACGTCTCGGGCGGGCGCGTGGCGGTCGTCACCCTCAACCGGCCGCACGCCGACAACGCCATCACGACGGAGCTGGCCGCGAGTCTGATCGAGATCCTCGAGACGATCGCGGCCCGGCCCGGCGTCCGCGTCGCCATCCTGACGGGGGCCGGCGAGAGGGCTTTCTCCATCGGCGGCGACCTCCGCCAGCGCAAGGGCATGACGAAGGAAGACTGGCTGCGCCAACGGCAGGTCTTCGACAGGGTCCTCTACACGCTCCGCCAGCTTCGAAAGCCGATCTTCGCCGCCGTCCGCGGCATGGCGTTCGGCGGCGGGTGCGAGATCGCGATCAGCAGCGACTTCATCATCGCGTCCGACGACGCCCTGTTCGGCCAGCCCGAGGCGGCCGTCGGCCTTTCCGCGGGCGGAGGCGCGCCGATCTTCCTTCCCCGCGTGCTCCCTCCCGGCAGGGCCATGCAGATGCTGATGACCGGCGAGCCGATCACCGGCCAGGATGCGGTCCGGCTCGGAATGGTCAACGAGATCCACCCCGCGGCCGAGCTCATGTCCGCCGCGTTGGGGATCGCGGAGCGGATCGCGGCGAACTCGCCGACTGCGGTGCAGGCCGTCAAGCGGGCCGTCCGGATGGGCGACGGGCAGCCGATCGAGCAGGCGGCCGCGATCATGATGGAGGCGCACTGGCGCTCGGCCGTTCACCCCGATCGCGTCGACGGCATCCGGGCCTTCAACGAGGGACGGGAGCCGTCCTTCCAGGATCCAGACTTCTGACGGCGGGTCGCCGGCCTGCCACCAACGAGGAGACCCTGGCTGCGGGAACGCCCCAAGACCCGCGAAACCGGCCAGAGAAGGAAGATGGGCACCATGGTCATCAAGGGCAAGACGATGAAGTCGGTGGACGTGGACTGGAACGAGTTCTACTACACCAACTGCCCCCTGATCTCGGCGAGCAACGTGGACCAGGAGCTCGGCTGGGTGAAGGAGGAGTTCAAGAAGATCGGCGTCACGTACAAGTACCTCCGTTCCACCCGCGAGAACGACTGGTACCCGCACTACGTCCACAACCTCGACAACCTCATGCGCTTCGGCGGCTGCAACCCCGCCATCCACGTCCAGGCCGACATCCGCCGCACCCGGCTGATCGGGTCGACGCACGTCTACGAGGGCGGCGTCATGATCGTTCGGTCCCGCGACCCGATCTACCGGATGAAGGACCTGAAGGGAAAGAAGATCGGCCTGTCGAAGAGCCAGAACGTCATCAAGAACGACTGGTGGCGGATCCAGGAGCACCAGGGCATCGAGCTGATGCTCATGCTCAACGACATGACCATGAAGGACGTGGAGATCGTCGAGTTCCCGTACCCGGACGACTGGTACGACAAGCCCGAGATGCTCACGCCCATGGAGAACCCGAACGAGTACCAGCTCAAGCGCGACCACAAGCACGACCTGGCGTTCCGCCCCCTGGAGACCGCGCTCGAGAAGGGCCTCATCGACGCCATGTACATGCAGACCGGGCCGCTGTCGCAGCTCTCCGAGGCGACCGGGAAGTTCAAGTCGATCGAGGACCTGTCGCGCTACCCGGACTGGACGCTCCAGGGGGCCAACGTCCCCGCGACGCTCACGGTCACCGACGTGGCGTGCAAGGAGCACCCCGAGCTGATCGTCGCCCTCCTGAAGGGGCTGATCAAGGTGGGCCGGTGGGCCAACGAGTACAAGCGCGCCGCCTGCGCGATCCTCAACAAGCAGACGTACTACCTCGACGAGGAGGACACGTACGAGGGCATCCGGCGCGTCGACATGGTGCCCAGCCTGTCGGTCCGCAATCTGGAGTCGCTCCAGATCAACAAGGACTTCATGTTCAAGAACGGCTACATCGAGCACGACTTCGACGTGTTCGAGTGGGCGGCGCCCAAGTTCCTCGAGATGGCGGCGAAGGAGCTCCTCGAGGAGGAGTGGAAGAGGCGCAGCATGGCCAGGCTGCCCGAGGCCAGGCCGCTCGAAGACGTGATGAAGATGCGGCTCGGCTAGTGTCCTTCCCGGTCCGGGAGGGGACGTGCGCCTTCGCGACAGGCGAAGGCGCACGTCCCTTCGCACGGAGGGGAAGGGCTGAACGGTGAAGGAGGGGTGGACGGATCCGCGGGGACGCGTCCGCGCGTGCGGACGCCCGTTCCGCGGGCGGCAGCACGCTCCATCCGCAGGCGCGCAGCACCCGTATCATCAGTTCGCATGTCGGTGACGGACGAGGCACAGGTCCCGGAGGATGGTCTCGAACGGCGTCTCGAGTTCGAGAGGCTGATCTCCGACCTTTCCTCTCGGTTCATCGCGATGGCCCCGGGCCAGGTGGACCGCGAGATCGAGAACGCGCTTCGCCGGGTCTGCGAGCTCCTCGGCCTCGATCTCGCCGTGCTGTGGCAATGGTCGGCCCCGGCCCCGCAGGCGATCGTGCCCACCCACCTACCCCGCCGGGGACAGACCCTCGGGCGCCCGAACCGCTCCACCAGGAACAGTTCCCCTGGTATCGGCAGGAGATGCTCGCCGGTCGGCGGATCGCCATCTCCACGCTGGAGGAGCTCCCGCCGGAGGCCGGCGTCGACCGCGAGAGCTGCCGCCTCGTGGGCGTGAAGTCGAACCTCTGCCTCCCGCTCACCGTCGGCGGCGAGTCTCCCCTGGGCGCACTCGGCCTCAACACTCTTCGAGCCGAGCGCGACTGGCCGGAAGCGATGGTGAGCCGGCTGCAGCTCGTCGCGCAGGTCCTTACCAACGCGCTCGCCAGGAAACGCCACGAGCTGAGCCTCGAGGAGAGCGAGGCGCGCCTGAGCCTGGCGGCGGACTCCGCCGAGGCAGGGCTGTGGACTCTCGATTTCGGCACGGGCGTCTTCTGGGTCACCGAGAAGGCTAGAGCGATCTTCGGCTACCCGCCGGACGCGATCGTCGACCTTCCGCTCCTCGAGGCGTCGGTCCATCCTGACGACCGGGACCTCGTTCGGGAAGCCCTCGAGAGATCCCGGCGGCTGGGCGAGGCCGTCGACGTGGAGTACCGGATTCACCGCCCGGGAGATCCGGACCCGAGGTGGATCGCCTCCAGGGGGCGGCTCCGAACCGGCGGGAGCGGCGCGCCGGGTCACCTGACCGGTCTCTCCATCGACGTCACCGAGAGGAAGCGTCGCGAAGAGGCGCACCGCTCCCGCGAAGCGCTCCGCGCGGCGGGGGCCGACCTCGCGGAGCTCGGCTCCTACGAGGTGGACTTCGTCGTCGGCGTTACGCGGGTCGACGACCGGTTTCGCGCCCTCTGCGGTCTCCCGCCGGATCGCGAAGCGGGCCTGGAGCCCGTGAGGTTCTGGGCGGAGCGGCTGCATCCCGACGACCGCCAACGCGTCCTGGACCTCCGCCAGCAGCTGCACGACGGGAAACTGGAGCAGCTTTCCGTCGAGTACCGCTTCCTGCACCCGACCGACGGAGAGCGGTGGCTTCATCACATGGCGCGTGTCTCCGGCCGCGACACCGACGGACGTACGCTGAAGTCGTACGGTGTCCTCCGAGACGTCACCCAGAGGCGGAAGTCCGAGGAGTCGCTGCGCCGGTCCTACGAGGAGATCGAGCGACTGAAGGACCTGCTGCAGGCGGAGACCGACTACCTGCGGGGCGAGGTCCGGGCGATCGGCGAGCGCGGGGAGATCGACGGGAAGAGCCCGGCCATCGCAAGGGTCCTGCACGAAGTGGAGCAGGTCTCTCGCACGGACTCCACGGTCCTCATCCAGGGCGAGACCGGCACGGGCAAGGAGCTCGTCGCCCAGGCCATCCACCGCCTCAGCCGCCGGCGCGACAAGGTGATGGTCAAGGTCAACTGCGCCGCGCTGCCGGCCGGGCTCGTGGAGAGCGAGCTCTTCGGCCGGGAGAAGGGGGCCTTCACCGGCGCCATGACGCGCCAGGTCGGGCGCTTCGAGGTGGCGAACGGGTCGACGCTCTTCCTCGACGAGGTCGGCGAGCTTCCCTTCGAGCTCCAGTCCAAGCTCCTGCGCGTCCTCGAGACGGGGGAGTTCGAGCGGCTGGGGAGTTCGAAGACCATGAAGGTCGACGTCCGCCTGATCGCGGCCACGAATCGGGACCTCGCGGGGGAGGTTCGCAAGGGGCGCTTCCGGGAGGACCTCTTCTACCGCCTGGCCGTCTTCCCGATCCGCGTGCCGCCGCTCCGCGCAAGGGCCGAGGACGTCCCCGTGCTCGTCTGGACCTTTCTCGAGGAGTTCTGCTCCCGCATGGGGAAGAAGATCACCCAGGTGCCGCGCAAGACGATGGACGCGCTCCAGCGTCATCCCTGGCCGGGAAACGTCCGCGAGCTGAGGAACGTGATCGAACGCGGGGCCATCATCACGACCGGCGACACGCTGAGGCTCCCGGCGCTCGACGAGGCCCAGCCGGAAGCGGCGCCGCCGACGACGCTGGCCGACGCGGAACGCGAGCACATCCTCCGGGCGCTCGAGTCCGCCGACGGACACGTCAAGGGGCCGAAAGGCGCGGCGGCGGCGCTCGGGCTCAACCCGGCGACCCTCTACAGCCGAATGAACAAGCTCGGCATCCGGCCGCGGCGCCAGGCGGAGAACGGCTTCACATAGGCGGCGGACCTTCGGAGACCCGGCCGGGTCGGAGTCCCGGGGACGACATGTCAACCCCGGGGATTTCATTCCGTCCTTTCCCTCGTCTCCAGGCGGCCGCGCCGCGGCCGCGGGACACCTCTCAACTCAAATCGCCTGAACGGGTTAGCCCCACTCCACCGAGCCCAGCCGTGCCCTGGCACGAATCGAGCAATAACGGATCAACATGATCGTCGGCACCCTCACTCTCCAGCCGGCTCCCGACCGACGCGACGACGTACTGGAAGTCCTGCGGTCCGTCCGGGGGCCGGTGATGGCCCAGCCCGGCTGCGCGGCCTTTCACATCTACGAAGAGCAGGGCCCGGAAGACGCCGTCGTGCTGGTCGAGCGCTGGGAATCCGAGGCGACGCTCGAGGCGCACCTCCGCTCCGAGGCCTACCGACGAATTCTCGGCGCCATCGAGCTCTCGGGCGGCCCGCCCGAGGTCAACTTCGACTACGTATCTGCCAGTGAAGGAATGGAGCGGATCGAACGCTCCCGCAACCGTCCGTCCGAAACACCCGAAAGAGTCTGAAGGAGAAGGACCGATGTCAAACGAGACCGTTTCCGAGAAGAGCACCACTGCCAGCGTCAAGGCCGACAAGGCCCGGGTCGATCGGCTGAAGGAACAGCTCAGGAGCACGACCCCCGAGGTCGACTTCGAGCGGATCCGGATCATGAAGGAAGTCTACGAGAGCACTCAGGGCGACCAGAACATCATGCGTCGCGCCAAGTTCATGGCGACGCTGCTGGAGCGGAAGAAGCTCTACATCGACGACAACTGCTTCGTGGGCAGCATGGCCAGCACCGTCAACGGTATCTACACCTATCCGGAATGGAACATCGACTGGATGAAGGAAGACAATACGGTCGAGAAGTGCAAGGACCCGGAGGACAAGAAGGTCAACCAGTGGGCTCTCGACTACTGGGAAAAGCGCGCACTGAAGCCCCGCACGCTGGAGATCTTCGAGAAGAAGTACGGTTTCGATCCGAAACCCTGCTACGAGTCGGGCTTCGTCGTCAGCTTCTTCGACTGGCCGGGCGGCGGCGGCAACCTGAACTACCCCAGAGTTTACAACCATGGGCTGGCCGCCATGATCAAGGAAGTCGAGGAGCGTCAGGCCGCCCTCGACATGCGGTTGCCGAATGCCGACAAGCTCTACTTCTATGAAGCGAGCCTCATCGTCATGCGGGCCATCGTCCGCCTGGCGCATCGCTATGCCGAGCTGGCCCGGGAGATGGCGGCGAAGGAGAAGGACGCAACCCGCAAGGCAGAGTTGATCGCGATCGCCGAGACCTGCGAGTGGGTGCCCGAGCATCCCGCCCGGAACCTGAGAGAAGCCATCCAGTGTCATTTCTTCTGTCACATCTGCGCGGAGCTCGAGCAGGTCGGCTGCGGCTACTCCGAGGCCTATCTGGGCCAGAACCTCGAGCCCTACTACCAGCGCGACAAGGCCGCCGGGCTGATCGCTCCGGAAGATGCGACGTTCATGCTCCAGAACCTCTTCATCAAGCTGAACGAAATCGGCTATTACTTCGGGGAAAAGGTCGCCATACAGAACTCCGCCGACCTGGGGCAGAGCATCTCCCTCGGCGGGTTCACTGCGGATGGCGAGGATGCCACCGCCGAAATGGACTACCTGATCCTCGATGCCTCAACCTACCTCCATCTGCCGCAGCCTCCGCTGAGCTGCATCTGGACGGAGCGGATGAGCGGCAAATTCCTGGAAAAGGTCCTCGATTCCATCGGTACCGGTATCGGCATGCCCCAGTTCGTGAATGGCGATGTGATGGTGAAGCGGGCCCTCAATCTGTTCGCTGACTCGAAGAAGGGCCTCACACTGGAGAAAGCCAGACGCACCTGTATCGGCGCCTGCGTGGGTTCCTACATCCCCTACGAGACCGGTCACCCGGTGGAAGGCCAGCCCAACCTGGGGAAGGTGATCGAGCTGACGATGAACGACGGCTTCGACCCCCGCACCAACAAGCAGGTCGGCCCAAAGACCGGGGACCCCGCGAACTTCAAGACCTTCGAGGAGCTGTACGCGGCTTTCGAGACGCAGCTGAAATTCAACGAGGAGGTCCTCCGCCGGGGCGCCTGGATCGCAAGCATGCTGTGCGCCGACTTCCTTCCGGTTCCGTGGCGCTCGCTCCTGACCGGGGGCTGCATCGAAACAGGCACCGAGGTCTGGAACGGCGGCGCCAATTACTACACCGTGGCCCAGATCGTGGTGGGTGGTGTAGACGCGGCCAACTCGCTCATGGCGGTGAAGAAGCTGGTCTATGACGACAAGAAGATCACCATGGCCGAGCTGCAGAAGGCCCTGGCCGCCAACTGGGCGGGCGAGTACGAAAAAGTGCGGAAGATGTGCTTCGAGGACGCGCCCAAGCACGGAAACGACATCCCCGAGATGAACCGGCTGACGTACCGGGTCTACGAGAGCATCCTCAAGGCTTTCAACAGCGTCGACGGCGGTGGCAACTACCTCAGCAAGGACATCAAATCTACGCCGGATGCCTACACCAAGAGCATCCACAACCTGATGGGGATGGTCACCGGGGCGCTGCCGAACGGAAAGAGGGCCGGCGTGGCGCTCACCGACGGAAGCCTGTCCGCCATGCCGGGAACCGACGTCAACGGCCCCACCGCGTTGGTGATGTCGGCGGCCAAGGCTCAGGATGCCACCAAGTACTCCGCAACGCACATGAACATGAAGCTCCCGCCGGATCAGCTCAAGACCCGCAAGGGCCGGGAGAACGTGCTGCGTCTGGTCAAGACCCTGTTCGACAACGACGGCTACCACATCCAGTTCAACGTCCTGGACACCAACATCCTCAGGGACGCACAGAAGCACCCGGAGAACTACCGCGACCTGGTGGTGCGCGTCGCTGGCTTCAGCGCGTTCTTCACCAAGCTGGCGCCGGGCGTGCAGGACGAGGTCATCGAACGCACGCTGCAATCGTTCGACGGTCAACAGTGCTGAAGTAGAACGGAGCCGGCACGGCGTGGCGCATCGCCACGCCGTGCCGGCCGCTCGCCGACGGGCACCACGACACGACGATGGCTGCGGACACCTTACGCACCTGCACGGGAGGCACTCTGTGATCAAAGAAATCGGCCATGGGAGCTTCATGAGACGCATCGCGATCAACGTCGGCGCCGGATACGTCCCGGGGCTGAATGCCGTCGTCAAGGGCGCGGCTCTTTCGGCGGGCAGGATGGGATGGGAGATCGTCGGCATCCGGGACGGGTTCGACGGGCTGCTGCACCCGGAGCGCTACCCCGATGGCGGGCTGGTGACGCTCAGCCCCGAGCTCGTCGAGAACCTCGACCCGTCCGGCGGAGGCTTCCTGGGCCAGTCGGGTCGGGTCGACCCGTTTCACGTCCGCCGGGTCAACGAAGACGAAATCATCGAAGGAAGTCGACATGTCCGACGACCTCCTCGCCGCGTTCCGGAAAGAGGGGCTCGACGCGCTGATCTCCGTCGTCGGGGGCCGCGGGCTGAGCATCCTCTTCAAGCTCCACCGCAAGGGGCTCCACACGGTCTGCGTCCCCCGGTCGATCGAGAACGACATCGCCGCCACCGCGGTCTCCTTCGGCTTCAACAGCGCGCTCAGCTTCACGATCGAGATGCTCGACCGGGCCCGCCAGGCGGCCCAGTCGGCCCGCAAGATCGGGGTGGTGGAGGTCCTGGGAGAGCAGTCCGGCTGGGTGGCGCTCCAGGCCGGCCATCGCCGTCTGCGCCGACGTGGTCCTGATTCCCGAGATCCCCTGCGACCTCAAGGTGGTGGCGTCGCGGCTCAAGGACAAGGTCTCGCTCCGGAGACCTTACGGGCTGGTCGTGGTGGCCGAAGGGGCCAGGATCCTCGAGACCGCGAAGGCGCAGGTGAAGCCCTCCTCCCTCAAGGCGTCCCTGTCGCCGCTCGCGACCGGCGATGCCAGCGACCACGTCATCCATCGATCGGGTCAGGCGGCCGAGACCGTCGCGAACGGGCTGCAGCTTCTGCTCGCCCAGGAAACCTATCCGCTCGTCCTCGGACCCTGGGTCCGGGGCGGCACGCCGACCGCGGTCGACCGCCAGCTGGGCCTCGGCTACGGCGCCGGGGCGGTGCGGGCACTGAAGGCCGGCAAGAACGGGACGATGGTGGCGTTCGTGCCGCCCGACATGAAGTTCGTGCCGCTGACGGACGCGATCAACAAGGTCCGAACCGTCCCCGCGGACAGCGAGTTCATGCAGATCGCCCAGAACCTCGGAATCTGCCTCGGGAAGGAGCTGTGATGAGCAGCCCCGTCAACGTCTCTGCTCTGACCGGAACCGTCCTGAACATTCAGCGCTACTGCAGCCACGACGGACCGGGCATCCGCACGAACGTCTTCCTCAAGGGCTGCTCGCTGCGCTGCAAGTGGTGCGGCAACCCCGAGAGCATCGCCCCGAAGCCGGAGCTCTCCTACGACGCCAGGAAGTGCACCGGCAGGGAGGCCTGCGGCGTCTGCCTGAAGCCTCCCTTCCCGGAGGGCGCCTTCTTCGTGCCGGAAGGCGCGGACGACGACAAGGTCAAGGTCAACTGGCACCTGGCCACGGGCTGCGACCAGGCGCTGGCTTCGCTCTGCCCCACCGGGGCCCTCGAGATGTTCGGCAAGAAGATGACCGTGGACGAGGTCCTGGCCGAGGTGGAGAAGGACGAATCCATCTACCGCACTTCCGGCGGTGGTATCACGCTCAGCGGCGGGGAGTGCATGCTGCAGCCCGACTTCAGCGCCGCCCTGCTGGCGGGAGCCCACGAGCGGGGCTTCAACACGGCCATCGAGACGGCGTGCAACGTCCCCTGGCGCTTCGTGGAGAAGGTGCTGCCGCACGTCGACACGATGCTCCACGACCACAAGATGACCATCCCCGAGCGCCACAAGAAGTGGGTCGGCGTCGACAACAAGCGGATCCTGGAGAACTTCAAGAAGGCCTACGAGACGTTCCCCGACGTCGACTTCATCGCCCGCACGCCGCTCATTCCCGGCATCAACGCCGACGAGGAGCACATCCGGGCGGTCCTGGCGTTCATCCGCCCCCACAAGAACGTGATCGACTACGAGCTGCTGCCCTATCACCGCTTCGGCCTCGGCAAGTACGAGCTCCTGGGCGAGGTCTACGAGCTGGACGACTACAAGACGCCGTCCGACGACCTCGTGAAACACCTCCAGGCCATCATCGACGAGGCCTTCGGCCGCACGGGCGGGAAGGTGGGGACCATGATCAAGACCCTGGGGCATGCCGGCACGCACCGGCGCGTCGCCGTCAACGTCGGGTCGGGCTTCGTGCCGGGGATGAACTCCGTGCTGATGGGTGCGGCCCTGGCGGGAGGCAGGCTGGGCTGGGAGATGCTCGGCATCCGGGACGGGTTCGAAGGGCTGTTGCACCCCGACCGCTATCCCGACGGAGGATTGGTCGCCCTCAGCCCGGAACTGGTCGAGAACCTCGACCCCGCCACCGGGGGCGTCCTCGGCCAGGCACCCCGGGTGGATCCGTTTCACGCCCCCACCGGGGACGGAGAGGACATCGACCTGTCCGACGAGGTGCTGCAGAAGCTCCAGGCGGCGCACGTCGACGCGCTCGTCTCCGTCGTCGGCGGCCAGGGGCTGGCGATCCTCGCGAAGCTCCACCGCAAGGGACTCCACACGGTGTGCATCCCCCGGTCCATCGAGAACGACGTCGCCTCTACCGCGGTGTCTCTCGGGTTCAACAGCGCCCTCAGCACCACCATCGAGATGCTGAACAAGGCCTATCAGGCCGCGCGGTCGGCCCGGAAGATCGCCGTCGTGGAGGTCCCGGGAGAGCAGGCGGGGTGGATTGCGTTGCAGGCCGGCATTGCCGCGCGCGCCGACGCGGTTCTGATGCCCGAGATTCCCTGCCGTCTCAGGCACCTGGCCGCGAGGTTGAAGGACAAGCTGTCTCCCCGGCGGCCCTGGGGGCTCGTAGTTGTTGCAGAAGGCGCGCAGCTCTTCGACGACCCGCCGCAGCCGGTGAACGGGCCGCCGTCGACGGGCGAGCCCGGCGAGCGCGTCGTTCCGGGAGCGGGCCAGGCCGCCGAGGCCGTGGCCGCGAGGCTCCGGGGGCGGGTCGAAGGGGAGGTCTTCCCGCTCGTCGTCGGTCCCTGGGCCAGGGGAGGGAACCCCACGGCGGTCGACCAGCAGCTGGGGATGGCCTACGGGGCCGGGGCCGTGCAGGTGCTGAAGGCGGGCCGCAACGGCGTGATGGTCGCGTTCGCGCCCCCCGACATCGGATTCGTGCCGCTCGCGGAAGCGGTCGGCAAGGTGAGAACCGTGCCCCACGACAGCGAGTTCATGAGGCTCGCCCAGTCGCTCGGCATCTACCTTGGGACGGGCCTGTGAGCCGGACGGCGCCGGGAACCGGAACCGGAAAGGACGAGGCGGCCATGAACGACTCCACCGAATCCGCAGACGTCTACGACCGGCTGGCCGACGCGATGGACGCGCTGCCCTCCGGGTTCACCCGGACCCCCTCCGGGCTGGAGATGAAGCTCCTGAAGCTGGTGTTCACGCCCGAGGAGGCCCGGGTCGCCAGCGCGCTGACTCGCACTCCCGAGACCGCCGCCGAGATCGCGACGCGGGTCGGCCTCGACGAGGCCGAAGTCACCGTGCTCCTCGAGAGCATGATCCCGCGGCGCATGGTCCGGGCGGACACGCTGGCCCTCGAAACCGGCGTCAAAGGGCTCGGAAAAGTCGAGGCGAAGCCCGGTCAGGAGCCCAGGGCCGAGAGCGTGCAGAGATACCGGCTGTCCCCTTTCCTGGTGGGGTGGTACGAATCCTACCTGCAGGAGAGCAAGCCGACGTCGACGGAATTCGCCACGATCTACGAGCAGTACGTGATCGAGGGCGGGGGCGAGAAGATCTTCTGTCCCCGGCCCGGCCCGCAGGGCGTCATTCCGTACCGTGGCTCGCTCAAGCCCGAGTGGCTCGAGCGGGAACCCCACAACGACATCGACGCCCACTTCCAGAGGCACGACCGTTTCCTCGTGATCGACTGCGTCTGCAAGAACGAGAAGGTCGCGGCTCATGGCCACAGCTGCGGCCTGCCCAACAAGCGTTGCGGGTTTGTCGGCATGCCGCCCGCTGTCCCGTTCTCGGAGAACGTGATCGGTCGGGAGGAGGCCATCAAGCGCTGGAACGAGCTCGACGCCATGGGGACAATGGTCGTCGAGGGGTTCTACGGGTTCACCATGGGAGCGGAGGCGCCGCAGTTCGTCGGCGGCTGTCACTGCTGCGGCTGCTGCTGCTCGATCCTGAATGCCGCGCGGCTGGCCCCCCTGGACGAGACGATCCAGCGATCGAACTATCGCGTCGTCAAGGATTACGACAAGTGTCACTCCTGCGGGGAGTGCGTGAGGCGGTGCCAGTTCTTCGCGCATGCCGTCAACGAAGGCACCGGTGACATGCCCCTCTACGACCGGGCAAAGTGCGTCGGCTGTGGTTCGTGCGGTCAGGGATGCCCGACAGGTGCGCTGCAGCTGGAGCCCGTATCGGAAGAGGAGTGGTTCCAGGTGCCGTCCAGCTTCACGGAATGGGAAGAGCGGCGGCTGGAGGGTCTGGAGGCGAAGAAGTAGGCCGTGCCCGATGGCCGGCGGGCGCGAGGTCAACCGGCCGGCCGGCGCGAGCCGAAAGGAAGGGATTCCTCATGAGCGAAGCTCAGAAGTCCGAAGACATCTACGAGAGGCTGGCGGCCGCGCTGGAGGCGCTTCCGCACGGCTTCGCCCGCACACCTTCGGGCGTGGAGATCAAGCTGATCAAGATGGCCTTCACCGAGGAGGAGGTCTCTCTCGCCGGCCAGCTGACCCGCTTCCCCGAGACCGCGGTCGAGATCGCGAATCGGGTCGGCCGCGACGAGGCCGAGGTCACCGCGCTGCTCGAGAGCCTGGTTCCGAGGGGCCTGGTCTCGCTGAACTCGGCCGCGGGGACGGCCGGGGGCGGCGTTCTGGCGCAGGACGTCCAGGGCGAGAGGAAGTACAGGCTGCGCCCGTTCCTGGTGGGCTGGTACGAGGCCAGCATGCGCCGCCTCGGCAAGGAGTTCGCCGAGCTCTTCGAGCAGTTCGTGATCGAGGGCGGGGGCGAGCGGATCTTCTCGCCGCGCCCCGGCGTGCTCGGCGTGGTTCCGGTACGGGGCTCCCTGAAGCCCGAGTACATCGAGCGCGAGCCCCATATCGACATCGACGCCCACCTCCAGCGGCACGAGCGCTTCCTCGTCATCCCCTGCGTCTGCAAAAGGGAGCGGGAGGTCCTGGGGGACTCGTCGTGCGGGAAGCCCATGAAGCGCTGCGGATTCGTGGGGCTGCCGCCCCAGACCCCGCTGGGCGAGACCGTGGTGGGCCGGGAGGAGGCGTCGCAGCTCCTCGACGGGCTCGAGAAGTCGGGGCACGTCCACCTCGCGTTCTACGGCTTCACCATGTTCGCGGAGGCGCCGCAGTTCATGGGCACGTGCAACTGCTGCTCCTGCTGCTGCGGGGTCCTCCACGGCCCGAAGATGGCCGGCCTGGAGTACCACCAAGGGCCGCAGCGGTCGAACTACCGCGCCGTCATCGACGCGGACGCGTGCATCGCCTGCGGCGTGTGCCAGGAGCGTTGCCCGGTAGACGCGATCTCGGACATCACGGAGCCGGGCCCGATCGAGGGGAAGTCACGCGTTGCGCGGGAGAAGTGCATCGGGTGCGGTGTGTGCGTGATCGGGTGCGCGACGGACGCGATCGAGATGGTGCCGGTCTCCGCGGAGGAGTGGTTCCATGTGCCTTCCAGCATGGCGGAGTGGGAGGAGGCGCGCCTGAAGAACCTGGCCGCGATGGAATGAAGGACGACGCGGCGCGGCCGGGGATCGAAGCAACCCGGCATCGACGGCGAGGAGAGCGGCGTTGAACGCCCAGGACGCCTTCGGCATCGTGGCGGTGTTCTACGCCGTGGCGAACCTGGCGTCCATGGGACTCGAGCTCGACCTGCGCGAGACTCTCAGGTCCCTGCGGAGCGTCCGGCTCCTGGCGCTCACGCTCGGGTGGAGCTGGATCGCCGGGCCGGCCCTGGCGGTCGCCCTGACGAAGGTCCTCCCGATGGCGGAGCCCTACGCCATCGGACTCCTCATCTTCAGCCTGGCGCCGACGGCGCCGGCCCTGCCGCTCTTCATCAGGATCGCGCGGGCCGACATGTCCCTCGCGGCGGCCATCATGCCGCTGTCGGTCGTCGGCACCGTGGTCCTGATGCCCTTGCTGGCCCCGTTTCTGATCCCGGGACTGACGGTGAGCAGCTGGGCCATCGGAAAGCCGCTGCTGCTCACCGTCCTGCTGCCGCTCGTGATCGGGACCGCGATCAAGGTCTATGCAGTGCGGGCGGCGGAGAAGATCTTCCCCGTGGCGAAGAAGATCGCGGGGATCTCCACGCTGCTCCTCCTCGTGTTCACCCTGGTGTTCCACGGCCGGGCGCTCCTCACCGCGCTCGGCAGCTTCGCCGTCGCCGGCCAGGTCCTCTTCACCGTCGGAATGGCCCTGTCCTACCTCTTCGGCTTCGGGCTGAAGCAGGCGCAGCGAAGCTCCCTGGCGCTGGCCGTCTGCTCGCGCAACGGCGGCGCCATGTTCGTGGCGATCACCGCCTTCCCGATTCTCGACCCTCGCCTCCTGGTAATGATCCTGATGGCGGTCCCGGTGCCGGTGATCGTGTGGTTCTTCGTGGCGCGCTTCTTTGCTTCCCGGGCCGGGAAGACCGTCGAGGGACCGTGACCCTGCAGACCGTGTTCGGGATTCTGGTCGTTCTCTACACTGTGACGAACCTGGCGTCCATGGGCCTCGAGCTCGACCTGCGCGAAACGGTCAAGTCGCTGCGCAGCGCCAGGCTGGTGATCCTGACCCTCGTGTGGGGTTGGGTGGTCGGCCCGGCCTTCGCGTACCTGCTCACGAAGGTCCTTCCGCTGGAGGAGCCGTACGCCATCGGGCTGCTCATCTTCAGCCTTGCGCCGATCGCGCCATTCCTGCCCCTGTTGGTGAGAAAGGCCCGCGCCGACATGGACTTCTCTGCCGCCCTCATGCCGCTGGCGATGGTTGCCACGGTGGTGTTGCTGCCCTTGATGGCGCCGTGGCTGATCAAGGGGCTGACGGTGAACGCCTGGTCTCTGGCCAAACCGCTCCTCCTGCTGGTCCTGCTGCCGCTCGTGGCTTGCGCCGCGATCAAGGTCTTCGCCGCGCCGGTGGCGGACAAGCTCTTCCCCGTGGTCAAGCGGCTCGCGGGGATTTCCACGCTGCTGATCCTCGGGTTCACCGTGGTGTTCTATTTCCGGGACTTCATCCGCACTCTGGGCAGCTTTGCCATCGGCGCGGAAATCGCTTTCGTCCTCGGGATAGCGCTCGTGTCCTATCAACTCGGCTTCGGCCTGAAGCAGGGCCAGCGCGCCGCCATGGCGCTGGCGATGGCCACCCGCAATGCCTCGGGAATGTTCGCGGCGTTCACTGCCTTTCCGAATCCGGATCCACGCATGCTGGTGATGATCCTGCTGGCGGGCCCGGTTCCGGCGCTCGTCGCGCTCCCCTTGGCGCGCTTCTTCGCTTCCCGGGCCGGCAAGGCCAGTGATGGAGGTACGGCATGAAGTCGAAAGTCACGCTATTGGCGGTCGCTTGCGCGCTGCTGGCGTCGGTAGCCCAGGCCCAGTCGGAATCGGCAGCTGGTCCTCCGCTCGCCCTCGCAGCTGCCGACGCGGCGGCCTCCGGCGGCGCAGGCGAGGGCGACAAAGCCAAAGCCGCCGATCTGGCCAAGACCCTCGCGAACCCCATCGGCGCCCTCATCAGCGTGCCCTTCCAGAACAACTTCGACTTCGGCGGGGGCCCGGCCGGCGATGGCTACCAGTACAAGCTGAATCTGCAGCCGATCGTCCCCTTCACTCTCAGCAAGGACTGGCTCCTGATCTCACGAACGGTTCTTCCCGTCGTCTACCAGAAGGACATCGCCGACACGTCCAGCCAGTCCGGACTGTCGGACACGGTGCAGAGCTTCTTCCTGTCGCCGGTCAGGCCCACCAAAGGCGGCTGGATCTGGGGTGCGGGGCTGGCCCTGCTGCTCCCGACCGCCACCGATGACCTGCTGGGCTCGAAGAAGTGGGGCGCAGGACCGACCGCCGTGGTGCTCAAGCAGCAGAACGGCTGGACCTACGGCGCGCTCGTGAATCACGTCTGGTCGTTTGCCGGCGAGAACGGTCGTGCGGACGTCAACGCCACCTACCTGCAGCCGTTCGTCTCCTACACCCTGAAGAGAGCGATGACTTTCACGTTGAACACCGAGTCCACCTACGACTGGGAGAACGAACAGTGGACCGCGCCCTTGAACCTCATGGTTCAGCAGCTCGTGAAGATCGGCAAGCAACCCGTCGCCCTGACCGTGGGCGGTCGCTACTACGCGGACAAGCCCGAAGGCGGGCCGGACTGGGGACTCCGGCTCGCAGTCATCCTCCTGTTCCCGAAATGAGGAATCAGGCGGGGCTGATCGCGCAGGTCCCCATCGACCTGGAAGAAGACGAGAGCACGACGAGAAGGGGGAACACATGACGACACCTGGAAAGCTTCTCAAGGAGAAACAGACGGTCCTGGGGCTCTACGTGACGGCGAAGGAGGCCTACGAAATGTGGAAGGCCGCGCCCGAGAAGGTGAAGATTCTCGACGTCCGCACTCCCGAGGAGTATCTCTTTGTCGGCCATCCGGCCATGGCCTGGAAGATCCCCATCGCCTCTCAGTCTTATGAATGGGACGCCGCCAAGGGGAAGTTCCCGATGGCGCTCCTCCCCGACTTCGTCTCCCGGGTGAGCGAAGTGGCCAAGCCGAAGGACACGCTCCTGGTCATGTGCCGGTCCGGCGGCCGCAGCGCGATCGCAGCAAACCTGCTCGCCAAGGCCGGGTTCACGAACGTCTACAACATCACCGACGGCATGGAGGGAGACGCGGTCAAGAACCCCGACAGCGTCTTCGTGGGCCAGCGGCTGGTGAACGGCTGGAAGAACTCGGGATTGCCCTGGACCTGCGAGCTCACTCCCGACCGGATGCTCCTGCCCAAGGCCCCCTAGCCGGGCCTGCGGCCCGGGCCCGCCCGAGGCAAGTCCGACTCGAGCCACTGACTCTCACGAGCACCTCAGGCAAGGAGACCGCAATGAGTTCCGCTAGCACCACCCTGGCACCGAACGTCCGCGGCGTGGGCGCACCGGGCCGGCGCAAGGTCTACAGCATGTGCGGCATGTGCGCCGTGCGCTGCCCGATGGAAGTGACGGTCGAGAACGGCCGGGTGACCTGGATCCAGGGGAACCCCCACGACGAGGCCATCGGCGCCAGCCTCTGCGCGAAGGGCGCGGCCGGCCTCGCCTTCGAGTCCGACGACCAGCGGCCGCAGACGCCGCTCATCCGCATGGGCCCGCGGGGCAGTGGCCAGTGGCGGCGGGCCTCGTGGGACGAGGCGCTGGATGTCGTCGCCGACGGGCTGAAGGAGACGATCGAGGCCTTCGGACCGCGCGGCATCGCCCTGTCCGATCGAGGCGGCTTCTTCACCGACCTGACGAGGACCTTCGTGAAGGCGCTCGGCTCGCCGAACTACTTCAACCACGACGCCTCCTGCAACGGCAACGCCCACAACGCCGGACGCTCGATCTACGGCTTCCCCTCCGCCGGGCTCGTCTTCGACTACGCGAACACGAAGCACCTCGTCCTCTACGGCCGCAACATCGTCGAATCGCTGATGGTCAAGGAGGCGAAGGCCTTCATGGCCGCCGTGGCGAACGGCATGCGCGTGACCTACATCGACCCGCGCGCGACCGTCACGGCCTGCAAGGCGACCCGCTACTGGCGGGTGAGGCCCAACAGCGACTACGCGCTGAACCTCGCCCTCATCCACGAGATCCTGAAGACCGAGAGTTACGACAAGGTCTTCGTCGAGCGGTTCGTCACCGGCATGGACGCCCTGCGCGAGGCCGTGAAGGACACCACGCCCGAATGGCAGGAGCCTCACACCGGGGTCCCCGCCGCCGAGCTGCGCGCCTTCGTGAAGGAGATCGCCGGCCAGGCGCCGCGCGTGATCTTCCACCCGGGCTGGATGTCGGCGCGTCACAAGCAGTCGTTCCACGTCACGCGCAGCACGCTGATCCTGAACGCCCTGATGGGGAACATCGAGACCCCCGGCGGCTGCCTCATCGCCAAGCCGCCCGAGTTCTACGGCCGCAAGAGCCTGAAGCCGCTGGCCTCGCGTGTCCCTGCCGTCACCGAGCCGCGCGTGGACGGCGCCGGCACCTCCCGGCCGTCGTGGGACCCGGGCATCGGGGTGCTGCACGGGCTCTTCTCCGCCCTGGAGACCGCGCAGCCCTACGGCATCGGCGCCTACTTCGCCTATCGCCACGACCCCCTCACCGGCATGCCCGATGCCGAGGCGATGAAGCGTGCGATGGACAAGCTGAAGCTCCTCGTCTCCATCGACGTCCGCTACTCGGAGACGGGCTGGTACTCCGACGTCATCCTGCCCGAGTCGACCTACCTCGAACGCGCCAACATCCTGGCCGGCATCCCGGGCCCGGTCCCGGTGATCGCCATGCGCGACCAGGCGATCGCGCCGCGCTTCGACAGCCGGCCGGCCTGGTGGATCTTCCGCGAGATCCTGCGCCGCATGGGCGTGAAGGAGGCGCTCGACTTCGAGACCATCGAGGAGCTCTGGAACTACCAGCTCGAGGGGACGGGCGTCACCGTCGCCGAGATGCGCGAGGAGGGAGTGGTCCGGCTGGCCGACGCCCCTAAGCTGACCCCGCGCGAGAAGCTCAGGTTCCCGACCCCGTCCGGCAAGATCGAGATCGAGAGCGAGGTCCTCGCGAAGGCCGGCCTTCCCTGCCTCCCCCCGTACGAGCCGAAGGAGGCGCCGGCCGGCGACCGCTTCACCCTCCTCTTTGCCAAGACGGCGACGCTGGCGCACGGGCAGTCGCTCAACAACCCGATCCTGAGCGAGATCGCGCCGGAGCAGGTGCTCTGGATCCACCCGGACCGGGCCAGGCCCCTGGGGATCGGCGACGGCGACACCGTCGAGATCAGCGGGGGAGGGAGCTACGCCGGAACGATGAAGGCCCGGGTGACGACGTGGATCCACCCGGAGGCGGTCTTCATGCTGCACGGCTACGGCGCCACGGTGCCGCTCGCGACGCGCGCCCTGGGCGTCGGCGTGGCCGACCAGCGGCTTCAGCACGGCAAGCTCTACGATTTCGACCCGGCCGGCGGCGGCTGCGCCCTGACCGAGACCGTCGTCCGGATCCGGCCTGCGGCCGCGGGAGGTGCCCGGTGAGCAAGTACGTCCTGCGCCACGACGAGCCGAGCTGCATCGCCTGCCAGGCCTGCGAGGTCCACTGCAAGAGCAACAAGGACCTCGGCCCGGGCCCGGCGCCGTGCAAGATCCTCACGACCGGCCCCGTCGACGTCGGCGGACGGCCGCGGATGCGCATCGCCTTCATGCCCTGCTTCCACTGCGAGGACCCGTGGTGCGTGAGGGCCTGCCCGACCGGGGCGATGCGGCAGCGCGAGAAGGACGGCATCGTCTTCGTCGAGTCGAGCGTCTGCATCGGCTGCAAGAGCTGCATGGCCGCCTGCCCCTGGGGGACGCCGCAGTGGGACCCGGCCACGCGCAAGGTCGTCAAGTGCGACTACTGCAAGGACCGACTCGACGTCGGCCTTCAGCCCGCCTGCGTCACGAAGTGCGTGACCGGCTGCCTCTCCTTCGGCGTCGCCACCGAGGCGCCGGACCCCCGCCGGGAGCGCTACGCCCGCGAGATCCTCGCCGAGCCGCTGGACGGCGCATAAGGAGGGGCCATGAGCGAACTCCGAGTGCTGCCGGCGTGGCTCGACGCGGGGGCCGACGCCCTTTCCGGTGCCGCCCCACCTGCGCCGACCCTTGAAGGCGCGCTGCCCGGCCTCGCCCGGGCCCAGTCCCTGACGCCCCTCCAGCGGCTGCAGCGCCTCCAGCAGGCGGACCTGGCCGAATGCGGCGGGGCGGGCGAGCCGGTCCACCTCGCCTGGCGCCAGTTCCTGCGCGGCCGCGGGCCCTCGACGCTCGTGATCGACGCGACCTCGTTCGACGCGCGCTCCCGCGGAGCGGCCGCCGTCCTCGAAGGCGCACCGTGGCTCCTCGCCGAGGGGGTCCTCATCGCGGCCGGCCTGCGCGACAGCCTCACGGTCGAGCTGCGCCTGCCGGCGGAGCTGACCGGCCGGGAGGCACCCCTGCTGAACGCCGCCGACTCCATCCGCTCGCTCGCCCAGATCGCCGCTCCCCGCCGGCAGGTGAAGGTGCTCCGCGAGAGCCGGCCGAGCTGCTGGGGAGAGGGCCGGCCCGCCGACGGGTCGCGGCTCGTCCACACGCCGGAGACCTGGTGCCGGATCGCCCTGCTGTTTCGCCGGCGCCGCGGGCCTCGATGCGTCGCTCCTGACGCTCCGGCGCGGCATGAACCAGCGCGGCCTCGTCGAGCTGGCGCGCCCGCAGCCTCGCGCCCAGATCGACGAGTGGGGCGGGGGTGGCGGCGGCGAGGTGCAAGGCGGGGCGCCGTGTCTCGTCTTCGACGACGGCCTGGGCGGGTTCCTGCCGCTCTCGGCGGCAGACGTGTCGTGCGAGCCCCTCTCCCTCGCGGCCACGGGGATCGTCCCGGTGCCATCCACGCTGATGGTCCAGGCCGAGGGCGTGTGCGTCGTGAAGGCGACCCGGCGCGCCCTCTACCGGCACTGGCAGCTCGCCGACGGCGAGGAGGCCTCCGTCCGGGGGGCCCTGGCGCGTGCCGCGCGCCTCGTCGCCGAGATCACGCTCGGCCGCGGCGAGGTCTCCCATCTCGCCGCGCTCGACGCGATGGCGATGGAGCTCGCCACGCAAGGGCTGGCGGCCGCCTGGCCGCTCGGCAGCTCGCTGCGCCACTTCCGCGAGCAGTGGGAGCGCCACGCCCGGCGGGAGTCGTGCCCGGAAGGCGTCTGCCTGGAACGCCGGGCCGCGCCCTGCCAGGCCGCCTGCCCGGCCAACATCGACATCCCGACCTTCATGGCGCACCTCGGCAACGGCGACCACCGCGCCACCGTCGAGGTCATCCGGCAGGACAACCCGCTCCCGCAGACCTGCGGCTACGTCTGCCCGGCGCCGTGCGAGTCCGCCTGCGTTCGCGGCAGCCACGACGGCGCCGTCTTCATCCGGCCGATGAAGTCCAGGGCGGCCGAGCAGTGCCTCGCCGAGGGGGGCTACCCGAAGCCCGCGATCGCACCCGACACCGGCAGGCGGATCGGCATGGTCGGCTCCGGCCCGTCCAGCCTCACGGCGGCCTACACCCTGCGAACGCTCGGGCACGACGTCGAGATCCACGAGGCGCAGGAGCACGCCGGCGGGATGCTGCGCTACGGCATCCCCGCCTACCGCAACCCGCCCGACGCCTTCGAGAGGGAGGTCGACCAGATCCGGGCACTGGGCGTGCGGATCTTCACCAATTCGCCGGTCGCGAGCGTCGAGGAGTTTCGCAAGGGGTACGACGCCGTCTTCCTCGGCCTCGGCACGCAGAAGGCGCGCCTGCTGCCGGTCGAAGGGGCGCACCTTCCCTTCGTCCTCGGCGGCATCGACTTTCTGCGCGCGGCCCGCAGCGGGGGATCGGTTCGGGTCGGGCCGCGGGTCGTCGTCATCGGCGGCGGGAACGTCGCCATCGACGTCGCCCTGACGGCCCTGCGCCAGGGCGCCCGGCGCGTGGACCTGACCTCGCTCGAGAAGCGCCGCGAGATGCCGGCCAGCCCGGGCGAGATCGAGCTCGCGGTCGCCGAAGGCGTGCAGCTGCACCCAGGCTGGGGACCGCTTCGCTTCGAGGAAGAGGGCCTGGCCGTCTTCCAATTCTGCGAACGGGTCAAGGACGAGACCGGCCGGTTCGACCCGAAGTTCGACGGCAACCGCCTCCTCTCGCTCGAAGCCGATCACGTCATCCTCGCCACCGGCCAGGGCACCGACCTCGCGTGCCTCGAAGGGAGCGGCGTCGAGAACAACCGCGGCTTCATCGTGGCGGACCCGAAGACGAAGATGACGAAGGTGCCGGGCGTCTTCGCCGGCGGCGACGGGCAGCACGGCCCGCGGACGGCCGTGGAAGCGATCCGCTCCGGAAAGATCGCGGCGGCCTCGATCGACGCCTTCCTCCGCGGGGCGCCCGTGGACGCGGGGACGGGCATGCCCGTGCGCCGCGCCGAGGTGACGCCCCTGTCCGTCCTGGCGGACGTCCGTTCGCCCTGTGACCGCGCCATGATGCCCGAGAGGACCGCCGAGGAGACCGCCGGCGAGGGCAACTACGTGAAGATCGAGGAGGGCCTGACCGACGCGATGGCGCACGACGAGGCCCGCCGCTGCCTGCGCTGCGACGTCTGCATCGGCTGCGGCCTCTGCATGGCCGCCTGCAGCGAGATGGGCGTCGAGGCGCTGCGCATGGCCGACACGCCGGCCGGCCGCCTCGCCCACTTCGACTACCTGCGGCCCGCCGAGCGGTGCATCGGCTGCGGCGCCTGCACCCAGGTCTGCCCGACGGGCGCGATCCACCTCGAAGACCGCGACGGGGTGCGCCGGACGGTCATCACCGGCACCGTCGTGAAGGAGGAGCCTCTCCTCGCCTGCGCCGGTGCGGTGCGCCGACGCAGACGCCCGCGCACCGGGACTTCGTTCGCAAGCGCCTTCCGGACCACATGGCGGCTCCGCTCGATCGCGAGCTCTGCCCGTCCTGCGCGCGCCTGCGGGCTGATCGTCCCGCGGTGGGGTGAGCGCCCATGCGGTGTGAGAAAGCGCGCCGTCGACTCTCGGCGCGGCGGACATTGGCCCGATCCGTCTCTATGTCGGCACCTACACGGGCAAAGGCAGTCGGGGGATCTACCTCCTCGAGCTCGACCGCTCCTCGGGGCGATTCGTTTCCGAGCCGATCCTCGCCGGGGAGACGCAGAACCCGTCGTACCTCGCCCTCCACCCGAACGGGCTCTTCCTCTACGCCGTGAACGAGCTTCAGACGTTCGAGGGCAAGCCGACGGGCGCGGTGAGCGCGTTCGCCGTCGACCCCGCAACGGGTCGCCTCACGTTCCTCAACCGGCAGGTCTCGGAAGGGACCGATCCCTGCTGGGTCGTCGTCGACGCCGCGGGGAGGAACGTCCTCGTCGCCAACTACACGAGCGGGACGGTCGCCGTCCTGCCGCTCTCCCCGGACGGCCGCCTCCAGCCCGCGTCGTCCATCCGGCACGGGTCGGGGTCCGGTCCCGTCCGAGCGCGCCAGGAGGGGCCCCACGCGCATACGGTCGTCCTCGATGCCGCCTCGCGCTTCGCCCTCTGGACCGACCTGGGAGCGGACCGGGTGGTGGTCGACCGGTTTGACGGCGCTCCGGACGCTCGAGCCGAACGATCCGGGCGGCCTCGCCCTCGCGCCGGGTTCCGGGCCACGCCACCTCGCGTGGCATCCCTGCGGAAGCACCGTCTATCTCCTCACCGAGCTGAGCGCGACGGTCGCGAGCCTCGGCTTCGACGCCGGCCGCGGCTCGCTCGAGCTGCTCCAGACGGTCCCGGCGCGCGCCGATGGAGCCTCCGCGGAAAACCTCGCGGCGGCGATCGCCGTCTCTCCCGACGGGCGGTTCCTCTACACCTCGAACCGCGGCGATGACGACCTCGCCGTCTTCGCGATCGACGGGCACTCCCTGCGGCTCGCTCCCGCCGGGCGCGTCCCGAGCGGGGGGCGCGGGCCGCGGAGCTTCGCCCTCGACCCGTCGGGGCGCTGGCTCGTCACGGCGAACCAGGGCTCGGGCTCGCTCGTCGTCTTCCGCCGCGACCCGGCGACGGGCCTTCCGGCCGCCGTCGGCGCCCCGGTCGCCGTCCCGGAGCCGGTCTGCGTCCTCTTCGCGCCGGAGGTCCCGGCGGGCGGGCGAAATCAGAATTCCCGTCTCGTCGCGCCCGCCGAGCACGATCGAGCCCCCGGTGCTCGGAAACCCGAGAGAGGATGGAGGCCACGATGAAGCCGCTCTTCGCCGAGATCCGCCACAACAAGCTGCTCTGGCTGCTCGTCTTCGTCCCCGCGATGTTCGCGGCGGAGAAGCTCCGGCCCGAGTCCCACACGCTTCTCTTCGTCCTCTCCGTTCTCGCCATCGTGCCCCTGGCGGGGCTCCTGAGCCACGCGACCGAGTCCGTGGCGGCGAAGACCGGAGACGCCGTCGGCGGGCTCCTGAACGCCACGCTGGGAAACCTGACCGAGCTCCTCATCGCCCTATCGGCCCTGCGCGCCGGGCAGTACATGCTCGTCAAGGGCTCCATCGCGGGAGCGATCGTCGCGAACACGCTGTTCATGCTCGGGGCGTCCTTCCTCCTCGGCGGGATGAAGCACCGGGTGCAGGAGTTCAACCGCGCCGGCGCCCGCCTGCAGGCGGCCCTCCTCTTCCTGGCGACGGTCGGGCTGCTCGTCCCGTCGATGGTGGGCCAGGTGGACCGCGCGCCCGACGAGACCTTCGCCCGGACGCTGAGCCTGGGATTGGCGATCCTCCTCATCGTCGCCTACGCGCTGAGCCTGCTCTTCTCGCTCGGGACGCACCGTGACTTCTTCGCCGGGGCCGCTCACGGCGAGGAGGGCGGGGAGCCGTGGCCGATGGGCCTCGCCCTCGGCACGCTGGCCGGCGTCACCGTCCTGGTGGCCCTCGTCAGCGAGGTCTTCGTCGAGTCGGTTCAGAAGGCGGCCGAGTCCTTCGGGATGAGCCCCGCGTTCGTCGGGTTCGTCGTCGTCGCGCTCGTCGGAGGCGCGGCGGAGATGACCTCGGCGTTCTCCGGAGCGCGGAAGAACAGGCTCGACATGAGCGTCGGCATCGCGCTCGGCAGCGCCTCCCAGATCGCGCTCTTCGTCGCTCCGGTCCTCGTCATCGC
>JADJVF010000003.1 GCA_016716705.1 Holophagales bacterium | reverse complement strand
CGTCGCGTCGGAGACGGGAGCTGCACTCGGCTCCGTCCCGTTCACGCGCCTCGTCTCCGCGACGGCCGGCGAGGCGGACCTCGCCGGGGTGGTGGCCGGAATCGGCGACAGGGTGCGGAAGCGGGCCGCGGCCGATTACGGCGTGAAAGTCGTCGACGTGCGGCTCAAGAGGATCGCCTTCCCCGAGCAGAACCTCCTCTCGGTCTTCGGCCGGATGCGCTCCGAGCGCGAGAGGATCGCTCGGCGCTTTCGGTCGGAAGGCGAGGAAGCCGCGCTGAAGATCCGCGCCGAGGCCGACCGGGAGAAGACGCGCCTCCTCTCCGAGGCGTACCGGAAGGCCCAGGAGGAGAAGGGAGCGGGGGAGGCCGAAGCCGCGCGGATCTACGCGAAAGCGACGAACCAGGACCCCGACCTCTACAAGTTCCTGCGGACTCTCCGGGCCTACGAGAAGATCCTCGACGGGAAGACGACGCTCGTCCTCCCGGGGGACTCGGACGTCCTTCGCCTCCTGACCGACGGGGCCGCGCCCGTGACCCCGGCGAGGAAGGGACCGAATTGAGCCCTGCCGGGCGGAAGCAGGCCCTGGCCGTGTCGGGACTCCTCGCGGCCGGCTGGTTCCTCTCGGGAATCGTCGCCGTGCGCACGTCGCAGCAGGGGGTCGTCCTCAGGCTCGGGGTCCCGCGCCCCATTCCCCTCACGCCCGGCATCCACTGGGTGCCACGTGGGATCGACCGTGTCGTGAAGGTCGAGGTGACGAAGACGGAGACGGTCCCGATCGGCTTCCGGACGGCGGAAGGGGGCGTCGCCGCCCCGCTCTCGGCCGACGAGGGACAGTGGCTCACGGGGGACACGAACATCCTCGCCGTGCAGCTCGCCGTCCAGTACCGCGTCGCGAATCCGGTCGAGTGGGTGGTGAACGCCCGCGACACGCGGGAGCAGGTGCGCCGGGCGGCCGAGTCGGTCGTGACGGACGCGATGGGGAAGCTCCCGGTCGACGAGGCGCTCACGGCCGGGCGCCTGACGCTTCTCGAGGAGGTCCGCCGGGGGACGCAGGAGCTCCTCGACGACTGGCAGAGCGGCGTCGGCATCGTCTCGGTCGCCATCCGTTCGGTCGATCCGCCCCCGGCCGTCCTCGCGGCGTTCCAGGACGTCCAGAATGCCAAGAGCGACCGGGAGCGCTTCGTGAACGAGGCCGAGAGCTACGCCAACGACACCCTCCCGCGGGCTCGTGGCGAGGCGGGCGCTCTCGTTTCGTCCGCGGTGAGCCAGCGGCAGCGGCGCGTGCAGGAGGCGCTCGGGGACGCGGCACGCTTCGAGGCGCTCCGGCGGGAGGCGAACCTCGCGCCGGGGCCGTTGCGGGCCCGCCTCTACCTCGAGACGCTCGAGGAGGTCCTGCCGCGGATGAAGGTCTACGTCGTCGACGAGGGAACTCGCCTGCGCCTCGTGAGGCCGGAAGAAGCCGGGGGCGTGTCCTCCCCGTCGAACTGACGCCGGGACGCGCAGGCGGAAGAGCGCGTCAACCCTTCGGCGCGTCCTTCCCGAGAGCCGTGAGCCCGGAAAGCCCGCCGAGTCCCATCGTCTCGACGGCGCTCGACGGGACGATGACCATGGAGCCCTTCTCCTTGATCGCCTCGTAGAGCATGTTCATGGCGCGCAAGTGGAGAGCGAGCGGGTGTCCCTCGTACGCTTCGCCGGCGCGTACGAAGCGTTCGGAGATCTCGGTCTCGGCCGTCCCGAGGATGATCCGGGCCTGGCGCTCGCGCTCGGCCTGGGCCTGGCGGCTCATGGCGTCCTCGAGGTCGGGCGGGATCTTCACGTCGCGGATCTCGACGGAGTTGACGGTGATGCCCCAGGGGTTCGTCTTGTCGTCGAGGATCTTCTGCAGCTCCTTCCCGAGCTGGTCGCGCTCCGTGATCATCTCGGCGAGCATGTGCTTGCCGATCGACTCGCGCAGCGCCGTCTGAGCGCCGTAGAGGACGGCGTCGATGTAGTCGGAGACCTCGAGAATCGACTTCTTCGCGTCCCAGACCGTCCAGAAGACGATCGCGTCGACGTTCACGGGAACGGTGTCCCGCGTGAGCGCGGACTCGGCAGTGACGTCCGAGACGCGCACACGCTGGTCGACGAGGTGCGAGACCACGTCCACGACCGGGATCACGGCGAAGAGGCCCGGCCCCTTCAGGCCGCGGAACTTCCCGAAGCGCAGGACGACCGCGCGCTCCCACTGCTTTGCGACCTTCAGGGAGAAGAGCAGGAACAAGGCGGCGGGGAATCCGAAGGCCATCGGTACGGGAGAGCCGGCAACACCGGCGGCGATTCCCGTGGCCGCGAGGACCAGGAAGAACGCCAGCAGGCCGATCTCGGAGACGATCCGACGGGAATTGGCCGCCCTGTCCCGGTCCCACTGCTTCCTCGCGGCCTTGGCCTCGAGCGGGCTCCTCCGTTCCTCGTCGGCCTCGGCGGCCTTCTTCTTCGCCGTGGCCCCCTGCCCCCCCCGGCCCCCCTGTCCATGGCGGCCTTGGGGCCGGCGGCGCCCCCCCGAAACCCGTGTGACCCGGCTTTGGCGAGGAGCTCGTCGACGAGCCGCTCGAGGGCCTTCCTCCGGTCCGTCGCGCCCCCGGGCGAAGGGCGCTCGGCGACGAACGTCCCCGTGCCCTGCTGCGTCTCGACGATCCCGCGGATCTCCATCTCCCGGTACGCCTTCGCGACCGTGTTCAGGTTGACCGAGAGGTCGACCGCGAGCTGTCGGACGGTCGGCAGCTGCGTCCCCGCTGCGAGCCGCCCGTCGGCGACCGCCAGCAGGACCTGGTCGATCACCTGCCGGTAGAACGGCACGCCGGAAGCGGTGTCGAGGCGGAAGGGGACGGGGTCGTTCTTCATGCTCGTGTGTACTAGTTAACTAGTACAAGAGCAATGTGGGACGGCCGAAGGGATGTCACGGGGGGTCGCCACCGAGCCCCCCCCTTCGATCGTCAGCCCTGGTAGAGCTTGCGGATGTTGGGGATCAGGTATTCCTGGAAGGCGCGGTCGAGGTCGAAGCGGGGAGAGAGGCCCCAGTCCTTCCGGGCCGCCGAGTCGTCGACGTCGGCGGGCCAGGAGTCGATGATCCCCTGGCGCTTCGCGTCGACCTTCGTCGTGATCTCGGCGTTCGGGAACGCCTTCTCGACGATCGCCTGGATGTCGGCGGCCGAAGGGGCGAAGGCGCCGATGTTGTAGACGGTCCGCGTCAGCTTCTCGTGCGGGGCGGCGGCGAGCTGGAGAAGGGCGTCGACGGCGTCGGGCATCGCCATGAAGGGGATCCGGGCGTCGGGGCGCACGAAGCAGGCGTAGGGCTTGCCGGAGGCGGCGGCGTGGATCATCTCGGGGGCGAAGTCCGAGGTGCCGCCCGACGGGACCGTGAAGGCCGAGATGAGGCCGGGGAACCGGATGGACCGGAAGTCGACCTTTCCCGAGAGCGTCTCGGGGGCCAGCTGCTTGTAGTGGCGGGCGTAGTAGCGGCCGAGCTGCTCGCAGTAGAGCTTGTTGCAGCCGTACATCGTCGTCGGGTTCGTGAAGTCGTCCTCCTTCACCCTTCCGGCCTTCGCTTTCACGCCGAGGCCCGGCATGCCGTAGGCCGCGATCGACGACGGATACATGAAGACGACCGGCCGCCCGTGCGACTCGCCCTGCCTCTGGGCGAACTCGAGCATCGCCATCGTCCCCTCGACGTTCACCTGGTGCGCCGTGACCGGGGTGAACTCGCTCCGCGTGGAGAGGAGCGCCGCGAGGTGGAAGATCTGGTCGACCTCGAACTCGGAGAGGATCCGCTCGAGGAGCTGGTGGTCGAGGATCGAGCCCGTGAACTGCCTCGTCACGCGGGGCGCGATCGAGGCGTCGAGGGGCTTGAGGTCGAGGGTGATGACGGGACGGCTCCCGTCGTCGGAGAGCCGCTCGATGAGCGTGTGGCCGATCTCTCCGCTGGCTCCGGTGAGGAAGACGACGGGTGTGCGCAGCACGAAAGCCTCCTTCAGGCGGCGGGCCGGAAGGCCCGCGGGCAACCGCCAACGCTAGCACGGCGAGACGAAATACGCCTCTGACGGGAACGCGGGTAGCATTTGCAGGAAGGCCCGTGTGAAGGGATCGGCCCGTCCCTCGCGGATGCGGGGCGCCCGTGGGGGCGTCGTCGCGCTCGCCGCCGCCCTCCTGGGCGCGGGGCTGGCGGAAGCGTCCCGCCCCGCTCTCCGGATCTACGGCGTCGCAGACGGCCTGAAGTACTCGCAGGTCTTCTGCGTCGTCGAGGATCGAGACGGGATGATCTGGGCGGGGACGTCCTACGGCGTCTCGCGATACGACGGCCGGAAGTTCGAGAGCCTCACCTCCCGTGACGGTCTGCCTCACGACTCGGTGAGCGCCCTGGCGGTGACCGGGGACGGGTCGGTCTGGGCGGCGACACAGGAAGGGCTCGCGCGAATCGCTCCCGTCGCGGGATCGCTGGGGGAGCCGCGAGTCGTTCCGCTGCCGCCGTCGATCCGGGAGAGCGGGCTGCGACCGACGCTCCTGGCCGCGTCCGCCCACGAGCTCTGGATGGCAGAAGGAGGGCGCGTCTTCCGCCTGCGCGAGGGGCGCGTCGAAGTGGTGACGCTTCCGCCAGGGCTTCGGAACGAAGATCCTCGCCCTGGGGCCGGCGGAGGACGGGTCGTGCTGGGCCGGCTCCGCCGAAGGGATCGCGCGGCTCTCGCCCGGGAACGCCGCCGCTCTCGTACCGATCCCGCCGGAGCTCGGGCCACCGGTGGCGATCGCCCGGGACGGGCCGGACCTCGTCGTCCTTCTCGGGCGTGGCCTCGTACGCCTCGCGGGCGGAAGGCTGCCGCCGATTCTCGAGGCCGGGATCCCCCCGGCGGCTGAGCCGAACGGCCTGGCGCGGCTCGCAGACGGGTGGGCGATCCCGACCGAGGCGAACGGACTCCTGCTGGTCAGGGGCGGGAGGGCGCCGGAGTGGATCGGCCTGACCGAAGGGCTCCCCGCGGCGACGGTCTCGGGCGCCATCATCGACCGGAACGGAATCCTCTGGCTCGCGACAGAGGCCGGGCTCGTGAAGATCTTCGACCTTGACCTCCGGTCCATTCCCTCTCGGCTCCCGGACCTCGGAGGGATGGTCTACACCGTGGCGCCTGCTTCGGGCGGGCGCTTCCTCGTAGGGCACACCGAGGGCCTTTCTGTGGTGCAGGGGGGCGTCGTCCGGCGCATTCCTCTCGGCGAGGCAGAGGCCAGCGTCTGGGCGCTCCTTCCTCTGGGGGGCGACGAGGTCCTCGCGGCGACCCCGCGTGGACTCGTTCACGTGTCCGCAGCCGGGGCGCGCCGCTTTCCCGGGCTGCCGCTCGCCGGGCGCGGACGCGTTTTCGACCTCGCGCGCGAGAGAGGCGGCCCGGTGTGGGCGACGACGCTCGACGGCATCGTCCGTTTCCGGTGGGACGAGAAGTCCCGCTCTCCGCGAGACGTCGTCGTCACGACCGAGCTCGACGGAGAAGCGCTCGGCGAGACACGCGCGATAGCGGTGGAGCCGGACGGTACGGTCTGGGTCGGGACCGACGGGAAGGGACTCCTTCGATTCGACGGCGCCCGGTTCCACAGGCTGGGACTGGCGGACGGTCTCCCGACCGGAGTCTGCCGCGTCGTCCTCGCCTTCCGCGGTGGAATCCTCGTCGGCACGGACCGCGGTCTCTACCGGCTAGAGAAGGGGCGCGCCCGACCCGTGGAGAGCGTGAACCGGTTCCTGGACGACCCCTGGATCGCTTCGATCGCCGAAGCGGGAGGCGATCTCTGGGTCGCGACGTCGTACGCGCTGTACCGGGTACAGGGCGACGTGATCGTGGAACGGCTCGACGCGAAGAACGGCCTCGTCGGCGCGAGCACGACGGCCGAGGGATGCCTCGCGGCGCTGCCCGACGGCCGCCTCGCGGTCGGCATGGAGGGCGGGCTGTCTCTCGTCGACGTCGGGAGGGCGCGCCGGCCGCCTCCGCCTCCGGACATCGCGATCTCGGGCGTGATCGACGCACGCGGGCGTCCGGTCGGCGGGCGTCCCGTGGCGTACGGAGCGGCGTCGATCACCGTGGCCCTCAGGTCGCCGACGTTCTTCTCCGAGGAGCGGACACTCTTTTCGGAACGGCTGTTGCCGCTCGAGACCGATTTCTCTCCGCCCCACTCCGAGGCTCGGATCCGTTACGCCGGCCTCGCGCCGGGGAGCTACACCCTCGAGGCGCAGGCCATCGCCGCATCGGGGATCCGGAGCCCGCGGCCCGTCCGCTTCCACTTCGTCGTCGATCCCCCGTGGTGGGGGACCGCCTGGGCGAAGGCGGGAACGTTCCTGCTCATTCTCGCGGGAGTTTTCGTGCTCGTGCGCCTGCGAACGAGGAGCCTCCGCCGGCGAGCCGGGGAGCTGGAGGCCCGGGTAGAGGAGCGGACGAGGGAGCTGACGGAAGCGAACGCGAGGCTCGAGGAGGCGCAGGCCAGGATCGCGCAGCTCCTCGAGAGACGTCCCGAGGCCCAGCTCGATCTCGGCTCCTGGGCGTTCGCGGTGGCCGCCGAGCTGGCGCGGGCGCTCGGCGTCGCGACGGTCGGCGTCTTTGCGTTCGAGGAGAGCGGAAGCACCACGCGCCTCGCCGGTGAAGGCGTTCCGGACCCGACGCGGGCCGACGCCGAGGTGGCCGCGCCGGGCGCGTACCTTTCGTCCGGAGATGCAGCTCTCTTCCCCGCCCGCGGCGCGATCGGGGACCTGCTCGGCGCCGTCGCCGTCCCCGCGGGGGCCACCTGGGACGAGTCCCGCCGGAAACTCCTCGCCGGTTTCGCTCACCAGCTCGGTGGCGCCCTCGAGATCCGGATCGTGCGGCGGCGGCTGGCCGAGGCCGAAGCGGCGCGCGAGACGGCGCGGGCGGCGATGAAGAGCCGCGGCGTCGTCCCCGCGGGCGTCTGTCCCCGCTGCCGGAGGGTCCTCTCGGAGGTGGCGCGTTGCCCCGACGACGGGGCGCCGCTCGACGCCTCGCGGCTCCTGCCCGCCGTCGTTCGGGACCGCTACCGGCTCCTCTCGGTCCTCGGGGAAGGAGGGATGGGAACCGTGTTCCTCGCGGAGGACCTCCGCCTTCCGCGCGAGGTGGCCATCAAGATCGTCCGCCTGGACCTGAACGCGGATCCGGGAATCCGCCTCCGGTTCGTCCGCGAGGCGAACACGCTCGCGCGCCTCTCGCATCCCGGCGTCACGGCGTTGTTCGACGCCGGCGAGCTGGACGACGGCTCGCTCTTCCTCGTCATGGAGCGCCTGCGCGGCAAGGACCTCGGAAGCCTCCTGGCCAGCGAGGGGCGGGGCACGCCTGCGCAGGTGGGCGAGGTCGCCCGCCAGGCCGGGGCGGCGCTGGCGGCGGCTCATCGGGCCGGAGTCGTGCACCGCGACGTGAAGCCCGAGAACCTGGTCCTGACGCGCGACGGGGACCGGCTCCGCGTGAAGGTGGTCGACTTCGGCCTCGCTCAGGCCCCGGAAGCCGGACGGGCGCTGACGAGGACCGGCATGGTGGTCGGGACGCCCGCTTTCATGGCGCCGGAGCAGGTGATGGACGAGGAGCTCTCCGCGTCGACCGACATCTACGCCCTCGGGGCCGTCGTCTGGGAGGCGCTCACCGGCCTCCGGCTCGTGAAGTCCGAAGCGGTCGGAGCGATCTTCAACGAGATCCTGACCGCCGAGGCGTCCCCGCCTTCCCTCTTCCGTCCCGGGCTCCCGCCCGAAGTCGACCAGCTCGTCCTCGCGGCACTTGCGAAAGCGCCGGGCGAGCGGCCGTCGGACGCGGAGGTGTGGGGAAGCCGTCTCGGTTCCGCCCTCGCGGCGGTGCCGCCGGACGAGGCCGGCTGGGGGGACGCGACGCCGGCACCTGGCGCCTGAGCCGGCCGGGCGCACGTGCGAAACTGACGTTCCGTGCCCCGACTGCCTCGGGCTTTCTCGCCCCTTCGTCACCGCGACTTCCGGCTCCTGTGGGCGGGATCGCTCGTATCGAGCGTGGGAACGTGGATGCAGCGGGTCGCGCAGGGATGGCTCGTCCTGACGCTCACCGGCTCTCCGTTCTGGCTCGGCATGGACGCCTTTCTCGGCGACGCGCCGTTCCTCGCCTTCTCCCTCTTCGGCGGCGTCCTCGCGGACCGCGCCGAGCGGCGGCGGATCCTCCTCGTCTCGCAGGTCGTCCAGATGAGCTGCGCTCTCGGCCTGATGGCCCTCATCCTCGCCGGCCAGGTCACTCTCGGGTCGATCCTGGCGCTCTCGTTCCTCTCGGGGCTCGCGCAGGCGTTCGGGGCGCCCGCCTTCCAGGCGCTCTTCCCGACCCTCGTTCCGCCCGAGGAGATCCCGAAGGCGATCGCGCTCAACTCCATCCAGTTCAACCTGGCACGCGTGATCGGGCCGGCAATCGCCGGCGTGGCGTTCCATCAGCTCGGCGCGGCGGGCTGCATGGGGCTGAACGGGCTCTCCTTCGTGGCCGTCGTCGCCGCCCTCCTCGCGATCCCGCGCAGCCCCGCGGCAGGAGGAGGGGAGGCGAGCATTCTGGAAGGGCTGAAGGAGGGCGTCGGCGTCGTCTGGAGGCGAAGGGACCTGAGGGGCCTGGTCGGCCTCGCACTCCTGGGCAGCGCCTGTTCGATTCCCCTCGTGACGTTCCTGCCCGTCTTCGCGAGAGAGGTCTTCCACGCCGGCGCCGGTCGCTACAGCGCGTTTCTCTCCGCCTTCGGGTGCGGCGCGGTTCTCGGGGGCCTCGTCGTCGCGACGACGGCCTCGCGGATGCGCCGGCGCGGCTTCATCGGCGCGATCGGCCTCTTCGCCTACGGCCTCCTCACCGCCGGATTCGGACTCTCCAGGTCGACGCCGCTCTCGTTCGCGTTCCTCGTCGCGGCGGGAGCCTGCCTGATGGTCGTCTTCTCGAGCTTCATGACTCTCGTCCAGACGAGCGTCGGGGATTCGCTCCGGGGCCGCGTCGTCAGCATCTACGGCCTCGCGTTCCGGGGAGGGATGCCGATCGGGAACCTCGCCGCCGGGGCGGCGGCCTCCGTGGCGGGAGCTCCGGTCGTCCTGGTGGCGTGCGGAGTTGTGCTCCTCGTGGCCGGGGGAACCGTGGCGGCGAGCCGCCGGAAGGACGGCGTCGTCTCGATGTGACCGGTCGAAGGTGCGGCGTTCCGCCCCGCCGGCTCAGGGCCAGGAGCTGTAGTCCGTCGTCGTCATCTCCAGCGTCACGCGCCGTCCCTGGAACTGCATGTTCAGGTAGATCCGTCCCGGGGCCCGCAGGCCCGGCGGCGCGCCGGGCGCGGGGAGCTTCTCGAACTCGGCCCGGAGAAATGCGATGTCCCGGATCTCGGGCGAGACCGTCGTCTTGACCTCGATCTCGTCCACGAGGCGGCTCTTCTCGTCGAGGTAGAGGGTTGCCTCGTCCTGCGGGCGGGCAAGGCCGCGACCCTTCATCCGGACGAGGCCCTTTCGGGCGGGGTCCGGCGGAAGTAGCTCGGCCCCCTCCTGCCAGCGCCTGACGACGTCCGGGGAGAGGCGGGCATAGAGCTGCATGACCTCCATCGCCGCCTCGCTGAGGTGCTCCTCCTCCAGCTGCGTCAGGGGGCGTTGCTGGTCTGCCCGCGGGTCGTTGCGCGGATACGGCGTCGGTTCCGGTCGCCGGTCGTACTTGACCGTCTTCTTCGTGACGAGGCCGCCGTCGGGGCCGAGGTGGACGTCCTCGAGCTTCGTCAGCCGGGAGACGCCGTCGACCTTCATCTCCGTCCTGAGGCGCCACTGGTAGAGCGCGAGCCCCTTGCGCCCGGACTCGAGGCCGGACGCGAGGTCGGGTCGCGCGCCGTCGGAGGCGGTTCGACGCCGGGCGCGATGGCGAGGGCCAGGGCGATGAGGGGCACGAGAGACGGGAAGGTCGCGAGCACCCGGTGATTCTTCCACAGGGACCCCCGCGGGCTCCTGTAGGCTTTCCGGCCATGAGGATCGAGACCGTCGCCGTCCATGCCGGCTTCACCGTCGACCCGTCGACGGGAGCCGTCGCCCCTCCCATCCACCTGTCGACGACGTTCGGGCGCGACGAGGCCGGGCGGCCGCTCGCGGGGCACACCTACGTGCGCGAGTCGAATCCGACCCAGGATCTCCTCGAGGAGGCGCTCTCGAGGCTGGAAGGGGGCGAGGCGGCCCTCGCCTTCGGATCGGGGATGGCGGCCGGTCTCGCGGTCGCTCAGGCTCTCCCGCCCGGAAGCCACGTCGTCCTGCCGGAAGACGTCTACTACGCCTACCGCGTCGCCGCGCGTGACTTCTTTCCCGCCTGGGGGCTGACGGCGACGTTTGTGCCACTGGACCAGCCGGGCGCCCTCTCCGGAGCCCTGCGGCCCGAGACGCGGCTCGTCTGGCTCGAGAGCCCGTCGAATCCGCTCCTGAAGATCACCGACCTGGCGGCGTCTGCCGCGGCCGCCAGGGAGGTCGGCGCGCTCGTTCTCGTCGACAACACCTTCGCGACGCCGATCCTCCAGCGGCCCCTGGACCTGGGCGCCGACGTCGTCCTCCACGCCACGACGAAGGGGATGGGCGGGCACAGCGACGTCCAGGGAGGGGCGCTCGTCTTCTCGAGGAAGGGCGATCACTTCGAGAAGGTGCGGCACGTCCGGACGATCCTCGGGGCCGTCGCTTCTCCTTTCAACTCGTGGCTCGTTCTGAGAGGGCTTCGAACGCTCGCCGTGAGGGCGCGGTTCCAGTCGGAAACGGCCTTCGCGGTGGCCGGTGCCCTCGCGGCCCATCCGGCGGTCTCGAAAGTGAACTACCCGGGCCTTCCTTCACACCCGGGTCACGATACGGCCCGTCGCCAGATGAGCGCCTTCGGCTCGATGATCTCGTTCCACGTCGGGGCGGGAACCGAAGCCGCGATCAGAGCCGTGGGAAGGACGCGCCTCTTCACGCGGGCGACGTCGCTCGGCGGGGTCGAGAGCCTCGTCGAGCACCGGGCGACGAGCGAGGGGCCGGCCTCGACCGCACCCGGGGACCTGATCCGGCTCTCGATCGGCCTCGAGCATCGGGACGACCTCCTGGCCGACCTCGCCCAGGCTCTCGGAGACTGAGCGGGATCTTCACCGGCAATCCCGTATCATCTGCGAGGCCGCCCGACAGGGACCCGAGACCGGGAGCTACGGATCGGCCTCTGGCCCTACGGCGGGACGTCGTGTCCTCGCGGGGCCAGTGAAACCCGAACCGACCAGAACGAGGACCATGGAAAAGAAGAAGAACCCCAACCCGAAGACAGCGACCGCCCCCGGCAAGGGAGTCAAGGCTGGGAAGGCTCCTCTCCGAAAGGCCGCCGCTGCGAAGAAGGCCGTGGCGGTGCCCGACGTCGTCGCGACCCCCGACAGCCCGGAATCTCAGCCACCGTCCGTTCCCGCGAAATCCCCGAAGGCCTCGAAGGCCTCGAAGGGCCTGAAGGCGCCGAAGGTCTCGAAAGCGCCGAAGGCCCAGGCGAGCCCTGGAAAGCCGACGACCCCGGCGCTCCGAAAAGCGAAGGAGGCGACCAAGGCCATGACCGAGCCCCAGGCTCCGAGTCTCGCTCCGGTTCCCGAGCCCGAATCGATCTCGATCGATCCCGCGGCCCTGCCGACCACCGTCCCCGGGACCGAAGACGTGCCCGATTTCGACGGGCACGCGAAAGTCGGGCGCCCTTCGCAGGATCCCCTTCCGCCTCCGCCCTGGGACCCGGACGTCCCGGAGACGCCGTTCCAGAAGGTCCTCAAGGAGCTGCCGTTCCTCTCGGACTTCTACGACGAGACGTACGTCTACCTCGTCCCGTGCGACCCCCGGAGCATCTACTGCATCTTCGAGGTGGGTTCGGCCGCGCGCGAGGACCTCAAGGCGCGCTTCGGCGCGGACTTCTTCGAGAAGAACTCGCTCCTGCTCCGCGTCTACGACGTGACCGGAATCTCGTTCGACGGATTCAACGCGAACACCTTCTTCGAGGTGGACGACTACCTCGCCGACAAGGTCTGCTACTGGGTGAAGGCCGCGGCGGGACGGGACTACGTCGCCGAGATCGGCTACCGGGCGCACGGGACGACCTTCTTCGAGAAGGTCGCCCGGTCGAACTCGGTCTTCGTTCCCCGTGGAAAGGACGAGCCGGCCCAGGTGCACGTGACCTGGGGCTCGATCCACGCCCCCGCGCCCGACGTGGAGATCCCCGTCGGACCGGACCAGTGGCGCTACAACCAGTACCTCTACTGGAAGCGGCGAAACCACTCCGCCCCGCCGGAGAAGGGCTACTGGTCGCTCGTCCTTCACCAGCACCTCCCGTTCGTGCGCCACCCGGAGTACGAGGTGGGGCTCGAGGAGCAGTGGTTCTTCGAGGCGGTCGTCTCCGTCTACACGCAGCTCCTGCACGTCCTCTGGAACCTCGAGCGCGACAAGGTCGACTTCCGCCTCACGGTGAGCCTGACGCCCCCGCTCCTCTCGATGATGCAGGACCCGCACCTCAAGCTGCGCGCGGCCCGGCACATCGACGAGTGCATCAAGCTCGCGACGCGCGAGCGGGACAACGCCCGGGGCAAGCCGTGGCTCGCCGCCGCCGAGCAGATCCTCTCCCGCTTCTGGACGGCCAAGCGCGTCTGGGACGCCTACGAAGGGGACCTGACCCGCGGCTACCGCGACTTCCAGAACGCCGGCAAGCTCGAGGTCATCACCTGCCCGGCGACGCACTGGATCCTCCCGCTCTACAAGGACTTCCCGGAGGCGATCCGGGCGCAGATCCAGACCGCGAAGCGTCAGTACGAGCGGGTCTTCGGACGAAGCCCGCGCGGCATCTGGCTCGCGGAGAACGCCTGGACGCCGGGGCTGGACTCGATCCTGGCGGCCGAGGGGTTCCAGTGGTTCCTCGTGAACCCGAAGGCCCTTCGCGAGGGAGACACCCGCCCCTTCTTCGACTCGGCCAATCCCGTCCTCACGCCCGCGGGGACGGCGGCCTTCCCGATCGACCCGGAGACGCGCGCGAAGATCTGGTCGCGCGAGAACGGCTACCCCGGCGCGCCGAACTACAAGGAGTGGTACCGCGACCTCGGCTACGACGCCGACTTCGACTACCTCCCCGAGTACTGGAAGACGGCCGGCGTGAGGCGCAACACCGGCATCAAGTACTACCGCATCACCGGCCCCGGCGTCGACCTCGGCGGCAAGACGTACTACGTGCCCGACTGGGCCGACGAAACGCGCGAGGCCCAGGCCGCGCAGTTCGTCTTCGAGCGGGGTGCCCAGGCGAACTACTTCTTCGAGAAGAGCGGCGGCCGCAAGCCCTGCGTCGTCTCGGCCTACGACGCCGAGCTCTTCGGCCACTGGTGGGAGGAAGGTCCGGGGTTCATCGAGTCCGTCTTCCGCAAGCTCCTCTGGGACCAGTCGGTCGTCCGCCCCGTCACCCCGTCCGAGTACCTCTCCGAGAACCCGCACCACCAGAGGATGACGCCCGGCGCCACGAGCTGGGGGAAGGGCGACTACTTCCAGACCTGGGTGGAGGGACGCGAGTACCAGCCGAACACGTGGGTCTACCGGCACCTCTTCCGGCTCATCGGAAAGATGGCCGACCTCGCCACGCGGCACCGCGACACGAGCGACGTTCTCCTCAAGCGGGCGCTCGACCAGGCGGCCCGGTGCCTCTTCCTGGCGGGAGCCTCCGACTGGGGCTTCCTCATCGAGACGGGCCAGGCCGTGCGGTACTCCGAAGTGCAGATCGTGAGGCACATCGATCGTGCGCGGGAGCTGATGCGGCAGGTGGAAGCAGGGCAGATTCACGAGGAGTACCTGACGGTCCTCGAGGACGCCGATACCATCTTCCCCTTCGGCGACATGGATTTCCGCGTCTTCTGTCGCGGCTAACGCGTTGACACGGTGCGGCTTCCCCGGGGCCTTGCCCCGGGGGGGCCGGCGGTGCACCATTCCCGATCTCATGGCGAGGGACGTCGCCCCGAACGGGGCGCCCCGCATAGGGACAAAGGTCCTGCACAAGTACAACCGTGACCTCGGCCCCGGGAGGGTCGAGGAGATGGAGGCGCGCCGGATCGTCGTCTTCTTTCCGAGGACCGGCGAACGGCTGACGTTCGGCGCGGGCGATGCCGGCCTGAAGCCCCTCGAGCTTTCCGCGGGGCGGGATGCGCGGATCGAGGAAACCGGGGAGGTCGTGACGCTCGCCTCGAAGGAAAGGGGAGCGACGGTCTGGACGACGACGGACGGTCGCCGGATCGACGAGGACGGCCTCTGGCCCGCCGAGATCCCGCAGGATCCCGTGGAGCGGCTCGCCGGCCTCGACGTCGATCGCGCCGCCGCGTTCCGGAATCGCCTCGACGGCCTCTTCCTGCAGCGGATGCGACAGGCGAAGGGCCTGGGGTCCTTCCTCGGAGGGCGGCTCGCCATCTATCCGCACCAGCTCCACGTCGCCGAGAGGGCGACGGCCTACGAGCCGGTTCGCTGGCTCCTCGCCGACGAGGTGGGCCTCGGCAAGACGATCGAGGCCTGCCTCATCCTGTCGCGTCTCGTCAGGACCGGAGCGGGCCGACCGCGTCCTCGTCGTCGTCCCGTCGACGCTCACCGTCCAGTGGCTCGGCGAGCTGTGGCGGAAGTTCCACCAGGTATTCGTCCTGCTCGACTCCAAGCGCCGCGCCGACGTCGCGAAGGACCACGGCCCGGAGTTCAACCCGTTCGACGCCCACCGCCGCAGCGTCATCGCGCTCGAGGACCTCGTCGGGGAGCCCGGCCTCGCACAGAAGGCGGTGGAGGCGGGGCTCGACCTGCTCGTCGTCGACGAGACGCACCGGCTCGTCCTCGACGCCGAGGCGGAGCGCGCGGTCTCGCCCATCGCCCGGGCGGCGAAGCACCTTCTCCTCCTCTCCGCGACGCCGCTCGAAGCCGACACCTCGGGTTTCTTCAAGCTCCTCGAGCTCGTCCGGCCCGACGCCTACCGCTCCGAGAAGGAATTCCTCGCCGCGCTCGCGGAGAACCAGCCGCTCCCGCCCTGCACGAGCGCGACGCGGCGCGTCGACATCGGTGGGCTTCCCCCGCGTGTGCCCCTGCCGGTGGAGCTGGATCGCGCTCCGGCCTCCCAGGCCCTCACCGGCGACGAGAAGGCCGACGCCGCCGATCCGCGCGTCGCCTGGCTGATCTCAAAGGCGAAGAGCTTCGCCCCCGGAGGGAGCGAGGAAGGGAAGACGCTCGTCTTCTGCCACGACCTCCCGACGCTCCAGGCGCTCAAGGCGCTCCTGGAGCGCGAGACGAGGAAGCGCGTCGCGGTCTTCCACGAGGAGCTGTCGCCCGACCGCCGTGACCTCGAGGTGGCCGAGTTCCGCAGGGCGAAGGGCCCGACGTTCCTCATCGCGACCGAGTGCGGCGGGGAAGGGCGGAACTTCGAGTTCTGCCGCCGCCTCGTCCTCTTCGACCTCCCGCTCGACCCGGCGCAGGTGGAGCAGCGGATCGGCCGCCTCGACCGGATCAGCCGGAAGGAGAGGGTCGAGATCGTCTACTTCCGCCCTCCGTCGGGCTTCTACCGCGACCTCGTCGAGCTCTACGAGCGGATCGGCCTCTTCCGCGAGCCGCTCGGGGGGCTCGAGCGGTCGCTGGCAAACGTGGAAGCGGCGATCCGAAAGGCCGAGAGGGCTTCGGCGAGGGGCCTGTCGGATCTGCCCGTGGCCGCTCTCGTCGCGGAGGTCCGTGGCGCGGCGCAGGTCCGCCAGCGGGCCGCCTACCACCACCTCCACTCCGAGGGCTTCCGGTCCGACCTCGCGGCGGGAATCCTCTCCCGCGTCCCCGCGGGGCTCGACGCCGCCATGGAGCGGTTCGTGACCGCCGCCTGCGAGCTCTTCGGCTTCGAGGTCACCGAAAAGAAGGGTGTTCGGACCTGGTATTTCGAGTTCGGCGGAGACGCGCTCCTCGAGCACCTTCCCGGCGTGCCGGGCGGATCCCGCTTCCTCGGGACCTTCGACCGCGAAGAGGCGGTCCTGCGAGAGGAGCTCGATTTCTTCGCCTCGGGGCACCCGCTCGTCGAGGGAATTTTCCAGGAGCTCGAGGACGGGCCGCGCGGACGGGCCGCGCTCCTGAAGCTGGAGAAGTCCGGCGTCGAAGGAGAGGGAGTCCTCTTCCTGCATCGGAGGGACGGGGCCTTCGCCGTGTCCGTCATCGATCTCGCCGGCCAGCCGAGGCCCGAGTGGACGGAGGTGCTCATGCGGGGGCGCGCGAACCTTCGGGGTCTCCCGATCGGGGACTGGTCGCCCGAGATTCCGCGCGGGAGGGGCTGGGGCGCGACGGTGAGGGCTCTCGCCACGCGGGCCGAGAGGAACGGACCGATCCTCGCCGCGGCGGGGTTCCGGCTCTCCTGATCGGACTTTGCGCCGCCAGCCCACAGACACAGAGCTCGGTGTCTGGTATCTTGCGCGCTCGTTGCGCAGGAGTCTCATCTTCGCCGTGCTGCTCTGCCTCGCGCCGTTTTCGGCCCGAGGCGAGCTGTCGGGAGTCGAGGCGAACGAGGCTCTGAATCCCGGGACGGTCCGGCGGGTCACGTGGCACTTTCCGGGGCCGCCTGGGCCGCGCGGCACCGAGCTCGAGCTCGTACTCTCCCTCGACGGCGGCGCGACGTTCCCGCTCCGCGTTTCTCCCGAGGCGGGCGAGACGCAGACGGAGGCTCTGTTCCGAGTTCCGAACCTCCCCACGCCCCGGGCCCGCCTGGGGCTTCGTGTCGGCCGTGACGGCAATGACGAGCGGCTCAGCGAGGTCGGCGAGACCTTCGCCATTCTCGCGGACGCGCGGGCCCCTCTCGAGCCGCTCCGTCACCGCCGCGGCGAGGCCGCGACGCTCGAGGCGGCCCCGCACGAGACGACGGAAGGCCTACCTGCGTCCGCCCTCACCGGGGTTCCCTCGAGCGTCTCGGCACGAAGCGCCGACGGCGATCTCGACGAGAACTCTGGCGCGCACGTGCTCCCGACGCCGACGGTGTCCTACCTCGACTCCCCGCCCTCCGGGAGGCTGGGCGCCCTCTCACCGTCCGATGACCCCCCGCGGCCCGGGCACCCGTTCCGACCCAGGCGGGAATGAGACCCCTTCCTCTCCCACGGCTCAGCTGAAGTGAACCGTCAGGCGGCGGCGCCGGTGGCGTCGCCGCGGGAAAGGAAAGGCCGAGACATGAACACGAGGTGCAATTCCGTCCGGATCGCGGCGACCGCGGTCCTTCTCTTCCCTGGCCTGCTGCTGGCCGAGACTCCGCCGCAGACCCCCGCTCCGCCGGCGTCCGCCGAGGTCGTGGTCTCGGCAACGAAGGTGGACGAGGAACCGGTCCAGATCGCGAATTCCGTCAGCGTCGTCACCGGCGAGCAGCTCCGGCGCTCCGGAGCCCGCACCGTCGCCGAGGCGATCCAGGACGTCGTCGGCGTCGACACCGGCAACGGCTCCGACAACGGGGCACGGATGGCCAACATCGGGATGTGGGGTCTCAAGGAGTTCGACGCCCTCCTGATCACGGTCGACGGCGTCCCCGCCGGGGGTCCGTTCAATCCGTCCCTCACGCAGATCCCCGTCGAGGACATCGAGAGGATCGAGATCGTGAAGGGGCCCCAGGGGACCCTCTACGGGGTCTCGGCCTTCGCCGGGATGATCCAGGTCTTCACGCGACATCCCTCCGGCTCCGGCGGCGGCTCGGCATCGATCGGCGGAGGCTCCTTCGGCGACAACCCCATCTCGGCGTCGTACAGCGCCACGGTCGCCCCCGACTTCACGATCCGGGCAGGCGGGGGAATGATGCGCGGGAACGGCTGGCAGGACCGGACGGACCAGTCCGTCGACAGGCTCGCCGTCACCGCCGAGAAGAGGTGGGACGCGGCGAGCCTCGGCGTCACCCTCACCACCTACAGGGACACCGGCCATTTCGGGTCGCCTCTTCCCGTGGACGCAGGGCAGCCGATCCCGGGCTTCGAGCCGGACAGCAACTACGCCGTCGGAGGCGCCCGTCTCGACCACCGGTTCTACGGGCTCTCCTCGAATCTCTCCGTGCCGCTCCAGACGGGCCTCAAGGTGGAGAACACTCTCGGGCTGTCCCGCGACGAGCAGATCTCGGTCCGTTCCTTCATTTCGAGCGCCGACGGCTCGACGGCCACCGCTGCCGGCGTCAGCCTCAGGCCCGTCGAGAGCACGCTCTTTGACGACCTGCGGCTCGTCGGCGAGTTCCGAGGCGCCGGTCAACATCGCCTCGTGGGAGGGGCCGCCGTCACCTGGGGCCGGACGACAGCTGCCGGGACCGGTTTCGACTTCGACCTCGTCGTGACGCCGAGCCCCATCGTCCCCGACGTCGGGGACGTCCCGGTGGGAGACCACCGCTCCTTCGAGGACCGGCGGACCTTTGTCGGCTTATACCTCAACGACGAGTGGACGCCGACGCCTCGGCTCACCGTGACCGCAGGGGCCCGCTACGACGCGACGTCGGAGTCGCTGAACGTCTCGATGCAGGAGGTCGGGACTCCCGCTGCCGACACGGCCACCGACTCCCGCTCCGACGGCCAGTTTTCCGGCGGGGTCTCTGCCCTCTTCCGGATCGTGACCGCGCCGACCGGGTTCCTCGACACGGCGAATCTCTACGTCGCGGCCAGGAGCGCGTTCAAGCCCGCCGCCCCGAACCTCTCCGAGGCCGAGTCGGCCCGGATCCTCGAGCCCGAGAGGACGCGCTCCGGCGAGGTCGGATTGAAGACACGGTGGCTGGGGGGCTCTCTCCGATTCGACGCCTCGCTCTTTCACATGATGTTCGAGAACATGGTCGTCTCGACTGTCGGAAGCGACGGCAATCCACTGCTGACGAACGCGGGGGAGGAGCGTTTCCAGGGCGCCGAGCTCGATCTCGGTTACCGGCCGCCGGCCGTTCCCGGGCTCGAGCTCGCCGCGGGCTACGCGCATCACGATGCCACGTTCGTCACCTTCTCCTTCCTCACGCCCGACGGCCAGCTCCGCGTCGTCGACGGCAAGCGACTCGAGCTCGTCCCGCGAGACCTCTGGAATGTCCGCCTCTCGTTCGGCACCGCGAACGGCCCGGGCGGTTTCGTCGCCGTGCGGCACCAGAACATCCGGCCCCTGACGCGCCGCAACACCTTCTACACGGACAGCTTCTTCGAATCGGACGCCGGCGTCACCTGGGACTTCTCGTGGGGCCGTATCGGCGTCGTCGGCCGCAACCTGGGGGACAGCCGCCACTACATCGCCGACAGCGAGATCGGCGACAGCCAGTTCTATATCGCTCCGCCCCGCCGCGTTTCTGCGGAGATCACACTCCACTTCTGACGCTCGGGAGCCGGTCAGGGGAACCCGGAATCGGGATGGGGGAGCGGCGGTCGCTGACCGCCGCTCCCCTCCCACTCGCCGCGCGGCAGGAGCTCTCGTGGAGCAGACCGAAAGGAGCGGCCCGATCCTGGCCTCGGCGGGGTTCCGGCTCCTCCGGTCGCGATCGGGGGCAGAATGTTCGGCCGCGATCCTCCCGGATCGCCAGGAGGTTCCCATGCATCGTCGGTTCGTCGCGATCCTGCTCTCCCTGCTCGTCCTTCTCGTTGCCGTGACCCTTCCGGCTCTGGCCGAAGCGGAGATGGACGTCGAGGGCGGGAAGGACCACCCGCTCCTGAACCGGATGCCCGGCTACTACCTGTCGAGCTACGAGGCGAAGGATTTCGACAGCAGCGAGTCCGCCTACGCCCCCGCGCCCGACGATCGGTGGGAAGGAAAGACGACGAAGCTGGGCTACACCGCGAAAGACGAGACGAAGCTCACCAGCATGGCCCAGATCGCCCGGAACTACGAGGCGGCCCTCCGGAAGATCGGGGGCAAGGTCCTCTACACCGATTCGGGGACGGTTGCGGTCAAGATCGAAAAGGGGGGCGGGAAGACCTACGTCCTGGCGCAGGCCTACAACGACGGGAGGAACTACATGCTCCTCGTCGTCGAGTCGAAGGCGATGGTCCAGGACGTCGTCGCCGACGCGGCGGCGCTGTCGCAGGGGATCGCCGCCGAGGGAAAAGTCGCCGTGTACGGGATTCTCTTTGACACGAACAAGGCCGAGGTGAAGCCGGAATCCGCCGCGACGATCGACCAGATCGTGAAGATGCTGAAGCAGAGCCCGACGCTGAAGCTCTACGTCGTGGGGCACACGGACGGGACGGGGGTTCTCGAGACGAACCTGAAGCTCTCGGCCGACCGCGCGGCAGCGGTGGTGCGGGCGCTCGTGGGCAAGGGGATCGAGGCGTCGCGGCTGAAGCCGGCGGGCGTCGGGCCGTACGCACCCGAGGCGACCAACCGGAACGAGGACGGCCGGGCCAGGAACCGGCGGGTCGAGCTCGTTGAGAGATGACGGGGGAAATCCCGCTCGTGACCGTTCCCCGAAGGATCCTCGCCGTGTTCTCCGTTCTCGTCGCGCCGCTTGGCGCTTCCTGCAGGTCGGCCACGCCGCCAGCAGGTCAGAGCGCGCACCTCTTCGCGGCGACGATCTCCCGCAGGGTCTCGTACCGCTATCTGCTGTATGTCCCGCAAGCCTACTCGGCCGACGCCACCAAGCGCTGGCCGCTTCTTCTCTTTCTCCACGGGTCGGGTGAAAGGGGAGACGACCTCGCGAAGGTGAAGGTCCACGGGCCGCCAAGGCAGCTGGACGGTAGCGACGACTTCCCATTCGTCGTCGTTTCGCCCCAGTGCCCGGCTGGCCAACGCTGGCAGGCCGACGCCCTGGCAGCGCTCCTGGACGACGTGACGAAGCGCCTGCGGATCGACCTCGACCGGGTCTATGTCTCGGGCCTCTCGATGGGGGGGCGTGGGACGTGGGACCTCGCGATGTCGTATCCCGAGCGGTTTGCCGCCATCGCGCCCGTCTGCGGGGGTGCCCTGCCGGACCGGGCCTGCGGCCTGAAGGCCGTGCCCGTCAGGGCCTTCCACGGCGCAAAGGACCCCGTCGTCCCGATTGCGGAATCGGAGACGATCGTCGATGCCGTGAAGAAGTGCGGAGGAACGGCCGAGCTCGTGGTCTACCCGGAGGCCGGGCACGACTCCTGGACCGCCACCTACGCCGACCCGTCCCTCTGGGACTGGCTCCTCTCCCATCGCCGCCGTCCCCTTCTGTAATACACGATTCCGTGCCTGGCACGGTTGGTGGCCTGGTCGTGTATTGATTCGGGACGTGGTGGTGGAACTTTCGGGGGCGGGGGCGGTCTAAGCTCCCGTTATGACGACAGAGCCGCGCCGCCGCGTCCGGGTCTCTCTTGCCGTATTTTCCGTCGTCGTCCTCCTCGCCGGAGGCGCGCTCGCCCTCGCTCCTCTGAAGGGGAGCGAGAAGGGAGTGAAGCCCGTGCCGAAAGCCGACACGTCCTGGGCCGAGGTCGACCGTTTCGTGAAGGAGCAGAAGTACGAGGAGGCGGCGAAGGCCGCGGAGTCGCTCCTTTCCGCCGCGAGGGCGAAGGGGGACGAGAAGGCCTGGACGAAGGCGCTCGTGACGATGACCCAGCTCCGGATCGGCCTGCACGGCTACGAGACGGCGGTCCGGCGGCTGCGCGAGGAGCCCTGGCCCAGGGACCCCCTTTCCCGCGCCCAGCTTTCCCTTCTCTACGGGCACTCCCTCGTGACCTACCAGCGGGCCTATTCGTGGGAGATCGGGCAGCGGGAGCGGGTCGACACGAAGGGCGAGGTCGACCTGAAGGCGTGGACGCGCGAGCAGATCCTGGCCGAGGCGCTGAAGGCGGCGCTCGAGGTCTGGGGAATGCGCGAGGCGCTCGGGAAGGAGCCGGTGAAATCCGCGGAGCTCGTCCTGGAGCCGAACGACTATCCGAAGGAGATTCGGGGGACTCTCCGCGACGCCGTCAGCTACCTGCTCGTCGACCTGCTGGCCGACACGGCGGGCTGGACTCCGGAGCAGTCGAACGAGATCTGGCGGCTCGACCTCGGGGCACTCCTGAAGGGTGAGGCGAGCGAGGCGGCGCAGGTCGACCTGGCCGCGCCGGCCGTCCACCCGCTCACGAAGATCGGCGCCGTCCTGTCGGACCTGGAGGAGTGGCATTCCGGCGCCGGGAAAAAGGGCGCGCAGCTCGAAGCGCGACTCGAGCGCGTGCGGCGGCTCTCGGCCTCGTTCACGGAAGAGAGGGAGAGGGACGGATTCGGAAGGACCTCGAGGGCCGCCTCTCCGCCTTCCGGTCGGACCCCTGGTGGGCGATGGGGAAGGCCGAGGTGGCCGAGCTGCACCAGCGGGGGAGCCGCCCGAACCGCCGGGTGAGCGCCCGCCGCGAAGCCGAGGAAGGGCGCGCCGCGTACCCGTCGTCCGTCGGCGGCCAGCTCTGCCTCTCGATCGTGAAGTCGATCGAAGCCCCCGAGGTCCGCCTCCAGGCGATGGCCGTCGACGGGCCGGGGAAGAGGTCGCTCGAGGTCTCGCACCGGAACCTCGGCGCCCTTCACTTCCGCGCCCTGAAGCTGGACGTGGAGAAGCGGATAGAGGGGTCGAAGGACTGGTCGGCCCTCCCGACGTCCGACGACATGCGGAAGCTCGTCTCGACCCCGCCGACGGCGGAGTGGAAGGTGGACCTTCCGCCGACGCCCGACTTCGAGACGCACCGGACGTTCGTCACCCCTCCCCTGAAGGAGCCCGGTTTCTACGTCGTCCTCGCGTCCGCCCGGAAGGACTTCGGCGCGTCCGACAACGTCGTCGTCGGGACGAACCTCTTCGTCTCCGACCTCGTGCTCGTCGTGAGGCCGGACGCCGAGACGGGCGCCGTTGCAGCCCGCGTCCTCTCTGGAGCCACGGGAAGCCCGGTCTCCGGCGCCGAGGTCGCACTCTGGCGCTTCGACTGGAAGGAGGGGCACCGCCGGGACGAGGTGAAGAAGACGGACTCGGACGGAGCGGTCTCGTTCGCCTCGAGGGAGAGGACGGGAAACTCCTTCCATCTCCTGGCGAAGAAGGGCGCCCACGTCACCTTCGACGGCCAGCAGGTCGGCTTCTACCGGCAGGGAACCGCCGGAAGCCGGACGGCGTCGCTCCTCTACACGGACCGGAGCATCTACCGGCCCGGGCAGAAGCTCTTCTGGAAGGTCCTCGCCTACGAGGGCTCGCAGGAGAATGCGCGGTTCAGATCCGCGGCGCAGACACCGGTCACCGTCTGGCTCGTCGACCCGAACGGTGAGAGGGTCGAGACGCGCTCGGTCTCGACGAACGCCTTCGGCACCGCGGCCGGCGAGTTCGTCGTGCCGACGGGGCGCCTCCTCGGCGGCTGGCGGCTCGAGAGCTCGCTCTCGGGCAGCACGCCGGTGAGGATCGAGGAGTACAAGCGGCCGACGTTCGAGGTCACCTTCCAGGAGCCGAAGGAGCCGATGCGCCTCAACCGGAAGGCCGTCCTGACGGGGGAGGCGAAGTACTACTTCGGCCTGCCGGTCGCGGCCGGCAACGTGACGTGGCGCGTCACGCGCGAGACGGTCCGGCCGTGGTGGTGGTCCTTCTGGGGATGGGGCTCGCCGTCGAAGGCTCAGACGGTGGCTTCCGGTACGACCGTCCTCGGTGCCGACGGGACGTTCCCGGTCTCCTTCACTCCCGAGGCCGACGAGGCCGCCGCGAAGGGGAGCGAGGTGACGTGGCGCTACGTCGTGAACGCCGACGTCGTCGACGAGGGGGGCGAGACGCGCAGCGCGACCCGCTCCGTGAGGCTCGGGTTCGTCTCCGTCGAGGCGCGCGTCGGCTTTGCCACGGGCTTTTCGCGTGAGAAGGAGCCCGCTTCCGCGACGATCACGAGGTCGAGCCTCGACGGCGTTCCCCGCTCCGGCAAGGGAACCTGGCGGCTCGTCGCGCTCGTTCCCCCGGCGACGACCTCGCTCCCGGCCGATCTGCCCCGCCGCGGCGCGCCGGCCGAGGGAGAGGACGGCGCTCCCGAAGGCGCCCCGTACGCGACGCCCGGAGACGCCCTGCGCCCCCGCTGGGAGACCTCCTTCAACGTGGAAGGGGTGCTGCGCGATTTCCGCGACGGCGCCGAGAAGGCCCGGGGCGAGGCCGTTCACGGAGCAGACGGCCTCGCGAAGCTCGACCTCGGGAAGCTCGACTCGGGCGCGTGGCGGATTCACTACACGACCGTCGACGACTTCGGGGCGAAGTACGAGACGTTCCGGGACTTCCTCGTGGCCGGTGGGAAGGAGACACCCGCGGTCCCGCTCGTCCTCCTCGTCGAGTCGGGGTCGGTCCGCGTGGGGGAGACCGCACGCCTTTTCGCGACGTCGGGCCTTCCCGGCCAGCCGATGCTCCTGGAGCGGTTCCGGGCGGGGAAGCTCCTCTCGCGAACGATCCTGAAGGCGGGAGAAGGGAGTACGGTCCTCGAGATCCCGGTCACGGAGGCGGATCGCGGCGGGTTCGGCGTCACGCTCTCGGCGCTGCGGGATCACCAGTGGATGAGCCAGACGGCGGCGGTCTTCGTCCCGTGGGATGACAGGGAGCTGAAGCTGGAGTTCGCGACGTTCCGCGACCGGATCCGTCCCGGGACGCGCGAGACGTGGCGGGTCACGGTGAAGTCCCCCTCCGGACAGCCGGTCGAAGCCGGCGCGGCGGAGCTGCTCGGCTACATGTACGACCGGAGCCTCGACGTCTTCGCGCCCCACCAGCCGCCCTCGGTCCTCGCGCTCTACCCGTCGCGCATCGGAACCCCCTGGACGCGCGCGACGCTCGGAGCGGCGCAGGCCCAGTGGGTGATCGGCAGCTTCAACGCGACCCCGTCGGCCCCCTCGCTCCTGCCGGACCGCCTGAAGGAGCTCGACCGGTACGGCATCGGTGGGCCGGGGGCCCGCGGGCGCCAGTTCAGAATGCGGGGCGGCGTGGGCGCGACGATGGTTGCCGAAAGCATGGCGATGGATGCGGCGGCTCCGCCTCCCGCGCCGGCGTCGGCCCCGGCCCGCCAGATGGCGAAGGTGGCTGCGAACGAAGAGCGCGACGACAAGAGCGAGGCGAAGAAGGACGCCGGTGGTGCGGCGCCCGCCGCGGGCGACGCGCCGGCCCTCCGGAGCAACTTCGCCGAGACGGCGTTCTGGACCCCGCAGCTCCTGACCGGGGCCGACGGCTCCGCGTCGATCGAGTTCACGGTCCCCGACTCCGTCACCTCCTGGAACGTCTGGCTCCACGCCGTGACGAAGGACCTGCGCGGCGGCTCGCTGAAGAAGGAGACGAAGAGCGTCAAGGAGCTGATGGTCCGTCCCTACGTCCCGCGCTTCCTGCGCGAGGGGGACCGGGCCGAGCTGAAGGTCGTCGTCAACAACGCGTCGGAAGGGGAGCTGAAGGGGAGCCTCGCCTTCCAGATCCTCGACCCCGAGACGAACGAGGACCTCTCGGCCCGCTTCGGCCTCTCGGCGAACGACGCGAGCCGCGCGATCGTCGTCCCGAAGGGCGGCGGCACGAACGAGACGTTCTTCCTGACGGCCCCTCCGGGCGTCCGGACGGTCGCTTTCAAGGTGACGGCGACGTCGGGGAGCCTCTCCGACGGCGAGCTGCGGCCGCTGCCGGTTCTCCCGAGCCGGATGCACCTCGTCCAGTCGCGCTTCGTCACGCTGCGCGAAGGGCAGCGGAAGGAGCTGCGCTTCGAGGACCTGGCGAAGGGGGGCGACCCGACGCTCATCAACGAGCAGATGGTCGTCACGGTCGACGCGCAGCTCTTCTACTCCGTCCTCGAGGCCCTGCCGTACCTCGTCAACTACCCGTACGAGTGCACCGAGCAGACCCTGAACCGCTTCGTCTCCACCGGCATCGTCTCGTCGATCTTCGAGAAGTACCCGTCGGTCGCCGCGATGGCGAAGGAGTTCTCGAAGAGGGACGTGCGCCTCGAGACGTGGGATGCCGCCGACCCGAACCGGAAGATGACGCTCGAGGAGAGCCCCTGGCTCGTCGACGCACGCGGCGGCAAGGACGCGGGCGAAGGGCTCGCGAAGGTCCTCGACCCGCGCGTGGCGAAGGCCGAGCGCGAGGCCGCGATCGCGAAGCTCCGGAAGGCGCAGACCTCCATCGGCGGCTTCCCCTGGTGGCCGGGCGGCCCGCCGTCGCCCTACATGACGATCTACATCCTCCACGGCCTCGCGAAGGCGTCGGAGTTCGGCGTCGAGGTCCCGCGCGACATGATCGAGAAGGGCTGGGGGTACGTCGCGAAGCACTTCCGCGAGGAGCTGCGCGACATGATGAAGAGGGACTGCTGCTGGGAGACTCTGACGTTCGTCAACTACGTCGCGTCGTGCTACCCCGACCCGTCCTGGATGGGGAACGCCCTCACGGCGGACGAGCGGAAGGAGATCCTGGCGTTCTCCTTCAAGCACTGGAAGGAGCACTCGCCCTACCTCAAGGGCTACCTCGCCCTCACGCTCAACCGGATGAACCGCCCCAAGGACGCCCAGCTCGTCTTCGCGAGCGTCATGGACTCGGCGAAGACGAACGAGGAGCAGGGGACGTTCTGGGCGCAGGAAGACCGCTCCTGGCTCTGGTACAACGACACGATCGAGACGCACGCGTTCGCGCTCCGGACGCTGACGGAGCTGACGCCGAAGGACCCGAGGCGCGACGGCCTCGTCCAGTGGCTCTTCCTGAACAAGAAGCTGAACCAGTGGAAGTCGACCCGCGCCACGGCCGAGGTCCTCTACTCGCTCGTCCACTACCTGAAGGCCGAAGGCGCCCTCGGGACGCGCGAGACGATGAAGGTGATCGTCGGCGGCCGCGAGACGGCGTTCACGTTCGAGCCCGACAAGTACACCGGCAAGAAGAACCAGGTCGTCATCCCCGGACCGCAGGTCGACCCGCGACGACCTCGACGATCGCCGTCGAGAAGGGTGGCAAGGGCTTCGCCTTCGCCTCGGCCGCGTGGCACTTTTCGACCGAGAAGCTCCCCGAGGAAGATCGCGGCGACTTCTTCCGCGTCTCGCGCAAGTACTTCCTCCGCGAGAACACCGGCAAGGAGTGGGTCCTGAGGCCCCTCGCCGACGGCGCCACGCTGAAGCCGGGCGACCAGGTGGAGGTGCAGATCTCCCTCCGGACGAAGCACGCCGCCGAGTACGTCCACCTGCGCGACCCGCGCGGCGCCGGCTTCGAGCCGGAGTCGACGGTCTCGCGCTACAAGTGGGACCTCGGGATCGCCTGGTACGAGGAGGTCCGCGACAGCGGGACGAACTTCTTCTTCGAGCAGCTCCCCGTGGGCGAGTACGCGTTCAAGTACCGCCTTCGGGCGAACATGGCCGGGACGTTCCGGGTCGGCCCGGCGACGGTCCAGTCGATGTACGCGCCGGAGTTCAACGCGTATTCGACGGGGGCGGTGCTGACCGTGAAGGGGGAGTGAGCGCCGGACCGAGGTACCACGCGGGGGATGGAAGCGATCGAGAGCTGAAACATCGGCGCAATTCCGTCGTAGATTCCCGAGGTGCCCGTGAAGGAGCGACGATGAAAGACCGTCTCAGCCGCAGGGATCTACTCGCCCTGGCCGCAACCTCCGGAGCCGCCCTGGCCCTTCCGCGATGGGCCCGCGCCGCCGAGGCCGCGCCCGCGAAGAAGAAGCTGCTCATCCTGGGGGGGACCCGGTTCCTCGGGGTCGCCCTCGTCGAGGCCGCGCTCGCGAAGGGGTGGGAGCTGACCCTCTTCAACCGGGGCAAGTCGAACCCGGGCCTCTTCAAGGGTCGCCCCCTGGAGGAGATCCACGGCGACCGGAACGTCGCGGACGACGTGAAGAAGCTCGCCGGCCGGAAGTGGGACGCCGTGATCGACACGTCCGGCTACTTCCCGAGGCAGGTCCGTTCAGCGGCGGAGGTCCTCGCGGGGAACGTCGGGCAGTACGTCTTCATCTCCTCGATCTCGGTCTACGCCTCGCCCATGAAGGCGGGGATGGACGAGTCGGCCGCGGTGGCACGCCTCGCCGCGGGAACCGACGTCGACGCGATCAAGGACATCGGCGAGGGGAACTACGGCGCGCTGAAGCTCCTCTGCGAGGAGGCCGCCGAGAAGGCGATGCCGGGCAAGGCGCTCAACATCCGGCCCGGCTACATCGTCGGGGACCGCGACGGGAGCGACCGCTTCACCTACTGGCCGGTTCGCGTCCGGAAGGGGGGAGAGGTCCTGGTCCCGGGGAGCCCGACGGACCCCCTCCAGTTCATCGACGTCCGGGACCTCGGAGACTGGACGATCCGGATGGTCGAGTCGGGGACGAACGGCGTCTTCAACGCGACGGGCCCGAAGGAGAAGCTCTCGATGGGCCCCTTCCTCGAGACCTGCCGGAAGGAGACCGGGTCGAAGGCGACGTTCACCTGGGCGCCCGAGGAGAAGCTGAAGGAGCTCGGCCTGACGCCCGAGGCGGACTTCCCGATCTGGGTCTCCACGAAGGGAGAGGAAGCCGGCATCGGCGACGTCTCGATCGCGAGGGCATTGAAGGCCGGGCTGACGTTCCGCCCGCTCGGAGAGACGATCCGCTCGACACTCGCGTTCTGGGACTCCCTCTCCGAGGAGCGGCGCGCGAAGATGAAGGCGGGCCTCGCCCCGGAGAAGGAGGCGGCCACGCTCGCCGGGGCTGAAGGCAAAGGCCCCGGCGTGCCGCGCCGGCGACGGAGCCGAAGAAGTGACGGTCAGGACGGGCGCCCCCGGGCGGCCGGCATCCCGCTCGTCTCCGTCCTCGCGATTGCGCGGACCTTTCTCGCCCCGCCCGTCCTGGCGGCGGGGCCCTCGGACACCGAGGTCGAGAAGGCCGCCGCCGGGATCACCGCCGCTTCCGCGTTCCAGACCGTAGAGGTCCTCGCGGCGCCTCGCATGCAGGGACGCCTCTCGGGGACGGAGGGATACGTGAAGGCCGCCGACTGGGTCGTCTCCGAGGTCCGGAAGGCCGGGCTTCGGCCGCCCGAAGACCTCCGCGAATACCGCCAGGCGTTCACGCACGGCCTGGGCGGAGTGGAAAGCGCCAGCCTCACGCTTCTTCCCGCGGAAGGGGAGAAGGACGGAAAGCCCGCCGAGGTGGAGGTCCTGAAGGACTGGTCCCCGATGGTGAACGGAGGCTCCGGGGACGTCACCGCCGAGGTCGTCTTCGTCGGCTACGGCTTCGACGCCGCGGCCCAGGGACGCGACGACTACGCCGGCGTCGACGTGAAGGGGAAGGTCGTCCTGGTCCTCCGGGGGGAGCCGGAAACCGGTGAGTGGAAAGAGCACCGCTCCACGATCGCCCGCACCCTCGCCGCCGCCCGGAAGGGCGCGGCGGGGCTCCTCCTCGTCGACAGCCCGGTGACCTCCACGAACGTCGGTATCAGCCGCGACCTCCCCGAGGCGATGGTCAGCGAGGCGTTCGCCGACAAGCTCCTCGGCGGGAAGAAGCTCACGGTCGCCGAGCTGAAGAAGGTCCTGTCGAAGGGGGGCACGGCCTCCTTCGGGACCGGCCGGCAGGTCCGCTTCGCCGTGAAGGGCCTGCCGTGGCGCGAGGTGACGACGTACAACGTCATCGCCGTACTGCCCGGCTCCGACCCGTCGGTGAAGGGCGAGTACGTCGTCGTCGGCGCGCACCTCGACCACATCGGCGACTGGCCGCGCCTCAACCCGGGCGCGGACGACAACGCCTCGGGCGCGGCGACGCTCCTCGAGGTGGCGAGGGCCGCCGCGACCCTGAAGGCCCGGCCCCGGCGGTCCGTCGTGTTCGTCTGGTTCGCCGCCGAGGAGCTCGGGCTCCGCGGGGCGGAGCACTTCGCGAGCCACCCGCCGAAGGGCTTCGAGAAGTGTGTCGCCATGCTCAACCTGGACATGCTCGGGGCCGGGAACGGCCTCTACGTCGCCGGCGGCGAGAACTTCCCGGAGATCAGGGCCGCGATGGAAGCGTCGCGGGACCGTTTCGCGCCCGGGTTCGGCCTGAAGGCGGGGAAGATCCGCGGCGAGGGACGCGCGGACCACGCGCCCTTCTTCGAGAAGGGGATCCACGCCGTCAGCCTGTTCGGAAGCGGCGGGGAGCACCACGGCTACCACTCCCCCGAGGACACCGTGTACTTCGTGACTCCGAAGACGATGGAGACCGGCGGACGGACGGTCCTGGGTGCCGCCCTGGCTCTCGCTGAAGGACGACCGTAGCTCTCACGTCTCCCGCAGTCACCGTCCCGAACGGCAGAGGCCCCGGCAACGCCGGGGCCTCTGTCGTTCCGGAGGACGCGGGGCGGTCTACTTCCCCGGCACCCCGAGCCACCCGCGGCTGAAGTAGTCGGCGAGCGAGAAGGCGAAGAGGACGAAAAGGAAGAAGAACGAGCTCCAGACGACGACCTTGTTGATGCGCGCCGAGTGCCAGACGCCCATGAAGAAGAGGATGACGAGCGTCGCCTTCGTGACGGCGATCGCCATCGCGACGGCGTCGTTGATCGCGTCGGTCATCTGTCCGGGAAGGTGGTGGGCGATGTTGACGTGCGCGGCCCCGACGGTGAGCAGCGTCAGGGCCATCAGCGCGAAGAAGACGAGGAGGTAGGTGCGGACGGGGGTGACGTGAACGGTCGACATGGTTTCTCCGTCGGCCTCAGGCGTGGTGCCGCCCCAGGAGGTAGAGGAGCGGGAAGAGGAAGATCCAGATGATGTCGACGAAGTGCCAGTAGAGGCCGACGCCCTCGACCCAGTTGTGGTTCTCGGCCGAGAACTCGCCGCGCAGCGCCTTCGGGACGAGGAAGGCGAGGAGGCCGAGGCCGACGATCATGTGGAGGGCGTGGAGCCCCGTCATGCAGAAGTAGAGGACGAAGAAGGTCTGCGCCGCGGGGTCGGTCGTCCCCGCGATGTGGAAGCCCTCGCCCGGGATCAGGTGGTGGACCCACTTGTGGTGGTACTCGAACCCCTTGATGACGAGGAACACGGTGCCGAGCGTCATCGTCGCCGCGAGCCAGCCGGCGATCTGCTTCGCGCGGCCGAGCTGCGCCGACCGGACGGCGAGGACCATCGTCAGCGAGCTGCCGATGAGGACGATGGTGTTCAGGAGGCCGAGCGGGATGTCGAGCTGGTTCGAGCCGAGGGCGAAGTAAAGCGGGGTACTTCCAGCGGTAGACCGTGTAGGTCAGGAAGAGCCCGCCGAAGAACATCAGCTCCTGGGCGATGAAGAGCCACATCCCCAGCGTCGCGGCCTCGCGCTGCTGGTCGTAGTCGTCGAAGTGGTGGGCGAGGGGGGCCGGCCGCGTCTCAGACGCCAACGGTCACCTCCTTGGCGGGAGTCGAGGTCTCGTACGCGTACGCCTCCTCGGTGACGACGGGCGGGGTGGCGAAGTTCAGGACGGGCGGCGGCGAGGAGGTCTCCCACTCGAGGCCCTTGGCGCCCCACGGGTTCGCGGGGGCCTTCGCTCCGAACTTGAGCGACCAGAGGAGGTAGACGACCGGCATGAGGTAGCCGAAGCCGAGAATCGTCGCGCCGGCGGAGGAGAGGACGTTCCACGTCTGGAACTCGGCCGGGTACATGTGGTAGCGGCGCGGCATCCCGAGGTAGCCGAGGATGAACTGCGGGAAGAACGTCGTGTTGAAGCCGATGAAGATGACGATGGCCGAGATCTTCGACCAGAACTCGTTGTACATCCGGCCGGTGATCTTCGGCCACCAGAAGTGGAGCCCGCCGAGGTACCCCATGATCGCGCTCCCCACCATGACGTAGTGGAAGTGCGCGACGATGAAGTACGTGTCGTGGACGTAGATGTTGATGCCGAGCGTGCCGAGCATGACGCCCGTCAGCCCGCCGATCAGGAAGACGCCGATGAAGCCGAGGGCATAGAGCATCGGCGTCTGGAGCGAGATCGAACCCTTGTAGAGAGTCGCCGTCCAGTTGAAGACCTTCACGGCCGACGGAATCGCGACGAGCATCGTCAGGAACGAGAAGATCGCGCCCGCCACCACCGACTGCCCCGAGATGAACATGTGGTGGCCCCAGACGAGGAAGCCGATGACGGCGATGAACAGGCTGGAGAAGGCGATGAAGTGGTACCCGAAGACCCGCTTGCGCGAGAACGCGGTCACGAGCTCGCTCATGACGCCCATCGCCGGCAGGATCATGATGTAGACGGCCGGGTGCGAGTAGAACCAGAAGAGGTGCTGGAAGAGGACCGGGTCGCCGCCGTACTTCGGGTCGAAGACGCCGATGTGAAAGAGCCGCTCGGCGCCGACGAGGAGGATCGTGATGGCGATGACGGGCGTCCCGAGGATCTGGATGATGCTCGTGGCGTAGTGGGCCCAGACGAAGAGGGGGAGCCGGAACCAGGTGAGGCCCGGGGCCCGCATCCGGTGGATCGTGACGATGAAGTTGAGCCCCGTCAGGATCGACGAGAAGCCCGCGACGAAGATGCCGACCGCCGTGACGATGACCTGCCCTGGGCGAAGCTCGTCGACATCGGAGTGTAGAAGGTCCAGCCGGTGTCGATGCCGCCCGTCAGGAGCGACACGAACGTCATCGCCCCGCCGATCATGTAGAGGTACCAGCTGAGCGAGGTTGAGCCGCGGGAAGGCGAGGTCCTTCGCGCCGATCATGATCGGCAGGAGGAAGTTGCCGAGCACCGCCGGGATCGACGGGATCAGGAAGAAGAAGATCATCAGGATGCCGTGCATCGTGAAGAGCCGGTTGTAGACGTCGGAGGAGAAGAGGTCTCCCTGCGGCGTCGCCAGCTCGGCGCGGATCAGCACGGCCATCAGGCCGCCGAGGACGAAGAAGACCGAGATGCCCAGGAGATAGAGGATGCCGATCCTCTTGTGGTCCCTGGTCAGCAGCCACGACCCGATTCCGTGGGTGGCGTTGAGGTAGTTCGTCCCGCCGGTCTCGGCGGGGCTGGCGGGTGCGCTCACGACTTCCCTCCGGCGGCGGGGGCCGCGGCCGCCGGGGCGGCGGCAGCGCCGGCGGGCTTGAGGTCCTGGATGTACCTGATGAGCTGGACGATCTCCTCCTCGGAGATCTGGTCCTTGAAGGTCGGCATGATCGGCTGGTAGCCCTGCACGATCTTCGAGGCCGGGCTCAGGATCGACTCGCGCACGTAGCTTTCGTCGGCGAGGACCGTCCGGCCGTCGGCGAGGGAGACGGACTTGCCGAAGACCCCGTCGAGGATGGGGGCGCGGGCGGAGCTGTCGGAGCGATGGCAGGTGTTGCACGCCTTCGCGACGAAAAGCTCCCCGCCCGTGGCGACGGCACCTCCCGCGGACGCGCCTCCGACGAGCCACTTCTGGTAGTCCTGCGGTTCCAGGACGTGGATCTTCCCGACCATCTTGGAGTGGTCGACGCCGCAGTACTGGTCGCAGAAGATGTGGTACGTGCCGGTCTTCGTCGCCTTGAACCAGGCCGTCGTGTAGCGGCCCGGGAGGACGTCCATCTTGAGGCGGAACGCGGGGACGGAGAAGTTGTGGATGACGTCTTCCGAGGTCATCGTCAGCTTCACGGCCTGGTTCACCGGGACGTGGAACTCGTTGATCTCGCGCTTGCCCTCGGGGTGCTCGACCTTCCACATCCACTGCTTGCCGTAGACGTGGAACGACCAGGCGTCGGCCGGGGGGCGGGACGATTCGAAGAAGACCGCCGCCCCCCAGAAGAAGCTGATCATGACGAGGCCGAGCGGGATGATCGACCAGGCCAGCTCGAGGATCAGGGTGTTGCCCTTGATCTCCTGCCCGGTCTCGGCGGCGTGGCGGCGCCGGTACTTCACGAGGAAGGCGACGATCGTCGCGACGATCAGGACCGAGAAGAGGACCGACACGCCGACCGTGAAGAAGAAGAGCAGGTCGACCTTCGAGGCGAGGGTCGAGGAGACGGGCGGGAAGACGGGCGAGTTGGGAAGCATCGTCAGGCGCTCGCTCCGGCGTGCGCGCGGCCGCGGCGTTCCCGGCGCAGCATCACGGCGAGAAAGGCGCCGAACCCGAGGACGAGGAGGGCGCCCGCGATACGGAGGACGGTCATGGTGGTCGCGGTGTACTTGCCGAGGGCCGGGTTGTACTGGAAGCAGAGGAGGAGGAGCTGGGCGGTGACGCCGCCGACCTTCCCTTCCGAGGCCTCCGAGAGGCCGAGGCGGAGCTCCTTCGGCGCGTACTCGACGCCGAAGAAGTAGCGCGAGATGACCCCTTCGGGGGTGACGAGGACGACGCCCGTCGCGTGGGCGTACTGCTTCTGCAGCTCGTCCCAGCGGTACTTGAACCCGGCGGCCTCGGTCACGCGGCGGATCTGCGTCTCGTCGCCCGTCAGGAAGTGCCATCCGGCCTCGCCCTCGGCCTTGCGGCCGTAGAACTCGACGAGGTTCGTCTTCTTGTCGCGGGCGAGGGGCGGCTTCTCGACCGGGCTGAAGCTCAGGGTGACGACCTCGAAGTCGGCGCCCGGAGTCAGGGTGAAGCCCTTCAGGCTCCGGGCGAGGCCTTCGAGGGCGATGCCGCAGAGCATCGGGCACTCGTAGTAGGCGAGGGAGAGGATGACCGGCTTCTTTCCGAAGTAGTCGCCCAGGCGGACGGACTTGCCGTTCTCGTCCTGGAACGTCGCGTCGAGGGGGAGCTGGGTTCCCGTGTGCTGCTCCCAGCCGACTTCCCGCGTCGGCGAGGGCATCATCGGCTGGGCCGCGAGAGGCAGCGCCGATGCGGCGAGGGCCATCAGGGCCGGAGCGAGGCGAAAGGCGCGCGTCATGGTCCTCACTTCGCTTCCACCGCGGGAGCGGGCTGGGCCTGCCCGGGGGTGTCGGGGAGTGGCGGCGGGACCGGGAGGCCGCGCTCGGCGACGATCTCGAGGGCGCGCTCCACGGGGATCTGGACGACGCCGTTGGTGCGGTCGATCCAGGCGTACGACGTCAGGGCGGCCTCCTCTTCCTTCGCGAACTTCACCATGTCGGCCGTCGGGTCGGCCTGGAGCGCGGCCCGGGGCCGGGGCCGGGGCTGGTTCGCCTCGGCGACCGGGAGGGGTGCGGGGTCCCGAGCGATCGACTGCGACTTGAGGACCTTGCTGAAGGTGATCATCGCCGCGAAGGAGAGGGCGACGAGAAGGGCAAGGCCGGCGATGGCCCCGAAGATCCCCTTGACGTGGATCTCCGAGTCGAACTCCGCCGGCTCGTGCTGCGGGCGGTCGTGGTCAGTCATGGGCGAGCGCCTCCTTGAGGAACGGCTCGTTCGCCGGCAGGAGCGGCCGCGCCTTCAGGCCGAGGGTGAAGAGGAAGAGCCAGATGCCGCCGAGGGCGAGGGGCGCGGCGAGGTCGAGCCAGTGGATCGTGAACGCGTCCTTCGAGAAGGAGGGCGCGACGAGCCAGTGGAGGTCGAGCCAGCGCGCGAGGAGGAGGAGGACGGCGACCGGGGCCAGCGCCTTCGCGCTCCGCTTCCGGTCGCGGGACAGGAGGAGGGCGAAGGGGAGGGCGTAGTGGAGGAGGACGAGGACGATCGTCGTCACCTTCCAGGCGCCGTTCATCCGCGATGCGTAGAAGGCCGTCTCCTCCGGAAGGTTCCCCGACCAGATGATGATGAACTGCGAGTAGGCGAAGTAGGCCCAGACGCAGACGAAGGCAAAGAGGAGCTTGCCGTAGTCGTGCAGGTGCCGTGGCTGGAACGGGACGGCGGGGGAGGGGCCTTCTCCCAGGACCAGAGCGGCGAGCGCGACGAGAGCCATCGCCGCGACGGCCTGTCCGATGATCACGTAGAGGCCGTAGATCGTGGAGTACCAGTGCGGCGTGAGCGACATCAGCCAGTCGAACGCGGCGAACGTCATCGAGAGGAAATAGGCGACGAGGCCGGCGGCGCCCCAGCGCTGCATCCAGAGGGAGAGGCGACGGTCGCCCGTCTCGTCCTGGCGCGCCGAGAGCCTGGAAAGGACTCCGGCGAGGAGGATCCAGATGGCGAAGTAGATCGCCGATCGGGTCAGGAACGACGTCGTGTTCAGCCAGGGCTTCTTGTGCGTGAGGATCGCGTCGGCCGCGACGACCTCGCCGTGCGACCACTCGTAGAGGGAGTGGGTGCCGAGGGCGATCGGCAGGAACGCCACGGCCGCGAAGCCGAGCGTCAGGGGGCTCGCCGCCGCCTCGAGGATTCGGCGGATCATGACGCCCCACGCCCCGCGCGTGACGTGGTGGAGGAGCAGGATACCGAGGGCGCCGGCCGAGAGGCCGAGCATCCACATGAAGCCGGTGAGGTAGGACCGGAAGAGCTGGTCTTTGTTCGTGGCGAAGCCGACCGCCAGGAGGACGAGGCCGGCGACGCCGGCGACGAGTCCGATCCGGCCGAGCTTCCCGACGCTCTCCGGCGCCAGGTACGAGCCGTCGTTCGAGCCAGGGTTCACGGGTGGGCCTCCGGGGTCGGTGCGGCCGCGGGGGCGGCGGCGGCTTTGTCGAGTGCCGCGCGATCGGCGTCAGTGAGGGCGGCGACGGGGGCGTTGCGGGAGAACTGAAGGGTTCGAATGTAGGCCGCGATCGCCCACCGGTCCTCGACGGGGACCTGGCTCGCGTAGCTCGACATCTGCCCGAAGCCGTTCGTCATGACGTCGAAGAAGTAGCCGAGGGGCTGCGAGCGGAGGCGGTCGATGTGGTACGAGGGGGGCTGCTTGAAGCCGCGCTGGACGATCATCCCCTGGCCGTTCCCCTGGCGACCGTGGCAGGGGGAGCAGAAGACGTTGAACCGCTGCTGGCCGCGGGAGAGCAGGGCCCTGTCGAAGGGGACGGAAGCCGGGAGCCCGGAGACGAACTTCCCGTCGGGACCGATGCCGGTGTTGAGGACGCGGTCCGCGCGCAGCCAGCCGCGAGCGACCGTTCCGGCGGGCGGGATCCGCGAGGCGAGCCCGTCCCGGTAGAACTCGCTCCCGGCAAGGGGGCGCTTCTTCGCCTGGTTGTACATCCCCTGCCGGCACCCGGCGCCGGCGAGGGCGGCGAAAGCCAGCGCGAGGATTCCCAACCGGCGAGCCCCCGGCTTCACTTCAGTTCTCAACTTCGTTGACCTCCACGGGCGCGAGGCCTTCCAGGAAGCGCCTCACGGACGGGCCGTCGAACTTCGGGTCGTCGGATTCGACGACGAGGAAGTAGCCGTCCTTGGAGGCGTGCTCGACGAAGCGCTGCACGTTGAAGACGGGGTGGTGGGGCCTCGGCAGGCCGTTCAGGAGGAGCATCCCGAGCGCCGCCGCGAGGCCCCCGTGGAAGATCGCCCCTTCGAACGTGGCCGGGATGAAGGCAGGCCAGGAGTTCAGGGGTCGGCCGCCGATGTTCAGCGGGTAGTCGATCGCGCTCGCCCAGTAGGCGAAGCCGAAGACGCCCACGGCGCCGACGATCGACGCGCCCAGAACGAGGAGCGGGAGCTTCGAGTGGTGGAGGTCGAGGGCGTCGAAAACCTTCTCGATCGGGTAGGGGGTGTAGGCATCGAGCTTCGTGAAGCCGGCGGCCTTCGCGGCCCCGATCGCCTCGAGGAGCTCCTCGGGATTCCGGAACTCGGCCATGACGCCGTGGAGGAGAGGCTCGGTGTGCGGTCCGTGCATGGCGTTACTTCTCCTCTCCGTGCGCCTTCTTCGCCTCGGGCGTCAGGACGCGCATCTCGAACATGTTCAGCGCGGGGAGGAAGCGGATGAAGAGGAGGAGGAGCGTCAGGAAGAGACCGATCGTCCCGGCGAAGACCGCGATGTCCCATTTCGTGCCGTGGTACATGGCCCAGTTCGACGGGACGTAGTCGCGGGAGAGGCTGACGACGATGATGACGAACCGCTCGAGCCACATCCCGACGTTGATGAACATCGCGATGACCCAGAGCGCCCAGACGTTCGACCGCACCTGCCGGAACCAGAGGAGCTGCGGGACGAGGATGTTGCAGAGGATCAGGAGCCAGTACTGGACGGCGTACGGCCCGGTGAAGCGGTTCAGGACCATGAAGATCTCGAACTCGTTGCCGCTGTAGAAGGCGGCCCAGATCTCGAGGACGTAGCCGTAGGCGACGATGAGGCCGGTCGTCAGCATCACCTTCGCCATGTTCTGCAGGTGCCGCTCGGTGATGAAGTCCTTCAGCTTGAAGAGGGGCCGGAGGGGCAGGACGAGCGTGAGGACCATCGCGAAGCCCGCGAAGACGGCGCCCGCGACGAAGTAGGGCGGGAAGACGGTGGTGTGCCACCCCGGGACGATGCCGACGGAGAAGTCGAACGACACGATGGAGTGGACCGAGAGGACGAGCGGCGTCGAGAGCCCGGCCAGGAGGAGCGAGGCCATCTCGTAGTTGGCCCAGTGGCGCGAGGAGTTCCTCCAGCCGAGGGCCGCCATCCCGTACGCGAACCGGGCGACCTTCGCCTTCGCGTGGTCGCGCAGGGTCGCGAGGTCGGGCAGCATGCCGACGTACCAGAAGACGATCGAGATCGTGGCGTAGGTCGAGACGGCGAAGACGTCCCAGATGAGGGGGCTCCGGAAGTTGGGCCACATGTTGAGCGTCCCCGGGAGCGGCAGGAGCCAGTAGGGGAGCCACGGGCGGCCGAGGTGGAGGATCGGGTACATCCCGGCGCAGGCGACGGCGAAGACGGTCATCGCCTCGGCGAACCGGTTGATCGAGTTGCGCCAGCTCTGCCGCAGCAGGAGGAGGATGGCGGAGATCAGCGTCCCGGCGTGGCCGATGCCGATCCACCAGACGAAGCAGACGATGTCCCAGCCCCAGCCGACGGGAATGTTGTTCCCCCAGATGCCGATGCCGGTCATGAAGAGGTTCGTGACGGCGAGGAGGAAGAGGTTCAGGAGGCCGAAGCCGACCGCGAGGCCGAGGAGCCACCACTTCGGCGTCTTCGTCAGCTTCGTGTTGACGACCTCGGAGATCCGCTCCGTGACGCTCGCCGGGGTGTGACCGGGTGCGAGGACCGGGGCCTGGGCGATCGGGTCGGCGCCGCGCGCGCCGTCGTACGCGGTCGACATGTCAGCCGGCCTCCACGTCCGGGTTGGGGTTCGTCACCTTCGCCATGTAGGTCGTCCGGGGGCGGGTGTTCAGCTCCTCGAGGAGCCAGTAGGTGCGCGGCTCGTCGCGGAGCTTCGTGACCTTCGCCTGCCGGGTCGTTGATGTTCCCGAAGACGATGGCGTCGGCCGGGCAGGTCTGCTGGCAGGCGGTGCGGATCTCGCCGTCGCGGATGGCGCGCCCCTCGCGCTCGGCCACGATCCGGGCCCGGTTGATCCGCTGGATGCAGTAGGTGCACTTCTCCATGACGCCGCGCGACCGGACGGTGACGTCGGGGTTCGCGAGCATCTTGAGGACCGGCTCCTTCTCCCTCTCGCCGTTGTACTCGAGGAAGTTGAAGCGCCGGACGTGGTAGGGGCAGTTGTTGGAGCAGTAGCGGGTGCCGACGCAGCGGTTGTAGGCCATCTCGTTCAGGCCCTCGGCGCCGTGGACCGTCGCGGCCACGGGGCAGACGACCTCGCAGGGGGCCATCTCGCAGTGCTGGCACATCAGGGGCTGGTGGTGGATCTCGGGGTTCTCGAGGTCGGTCCCCTCGTAGTACTGGTCGACGCGGATCCACTGCATCTCGCGGTTCTTGCCGACCTGCTCCTTGCCGACGATGGGGATGTTGTTCTCCGACTGGCAGGCGACGACGCAGGCGTTGCACCCGAAGCACGAGCCGAGGTCGACGGAGAGCCCCCAGGCGTTCTCCTTGTATTCCCAGCCCGGCTGGAAGAGGGACGCGTCCTTCGGCGGGAGGCCGTGCCCCTTCGCCTTCGCGGGGTCCTTCACGTACTCGGGGAGCGACATCACCCGGACGATCTCGCGCCCCTCCATCCGGAAGTGCTGCTGCGTGTGCGCGAGCGGGGAGCGCGCGCCCGTCTTCGCGAGCTGGACGGCGGCGACCCACGGCGCGGCCGTCGTGCGCATCGGCGTGACGTCGGCACCGACGCCGTTGCCGACGCGCCCGGCGTGGGCGCGGCCGAAGCCGAGGTGGAGCGTGACGACGCCCGCGGCCTGGCCCGGCTGGATGAGGACGGGCAGCTCGACGCTCTTCCCGTTCGCCGTGACCTTCACGACGTCCTCGTTCTGCAGGCCCAGCTTCTGCGCAGTGGCGGGGGAGACGACGGCCGCGTTGTCCCACGTCAGCTTGCTGAGGGGCTTCGGGAGCTCCTGGAGCCAGCCGTTGTTGGCGAAGCGGCCGTCGAGGAGGGACGGGTCGGGCCGGAAGACGGCCTCGAGGTCGGAGGACTTCGCGGAGGCGGCCGCCGCGAGGGCCTGCGCAACCTCGGCGACGCGCACCGGGAGCGCCTTCGGCGCGAAGGCGGTGCCGGCGACGACGCCGTCGTGAAGCGACTTTCTCCAGAACGCCTCGAAGTCGGCCTCGGCCGGCCGGGCCGCTTTCCAGCCCTCCTTGACGACGTCGTAGCCTTTGCGGGGAGACTCGTCGAGGAGGACCGACAGGAGCTCGTGAGGAGACTTCCCTTCGTAGAGAGGCTCGACGAGGGGCTGGACGAGCGCGGCGGTGCCGTCGAGCGAGCGGACGTCGCTCCAGGCTTCGAGGTAGTGGGCCATCGGGACGGCCCACTGGCAGTAGCGCGAGGTCTCGTCGGGGTAGCCGGTGAGGTGGACGCGCAGGCCCGCTTTCAGCAGACTTTCCCCGAAGGCGAGGTCGGACGGGGCGTCGTAGACGGGGTTTCCTCCGAGGATGAGGAGGAGCTGGACCTCGCCCTTCTTCACGTCCGCGACGAGGTCGGCGAGGGAGGCGAGCTGGTCGACCGGCGCGGCCTCGACCGGGTCGGTCAGGAAGACGGTCTTCCCGAAGTTCCCGAGCGCCTCGTTCAGGGCGTGGGCGGCGGCGTGGACCTCGGCGGGCGCGAAGTCCCCCGCGACGACGACGCACCGGCCCGCCGAGGCCCTGAGGTCCTTCGCGGCCGTGGCGGCGAACTTCAGAGCCCTCTCGTCGAGCCCCGAGGGCCGGGCGAAGCCGGCGAGGCCGAGCTCGGCACCGAGCGCCTGCGCGAAGGCAGGAAAGGCGCTCGCACGGAGGGGAAGCCGGTGGTCGGCAAGTGTCCCGGTCGGGCTCGGCGACACCTCGACGGCGTAGAAGCGGGACATCTCCTTCGACCCGGCCGCGAGGCGGCGCCGGGCCGAGAAGGCCTTGGCGTTGCGAACCGAATCGGGTCCGGAGGCGAGGAAGTCGGAGTCGAGGGAGACGATGACGTCTGCGGTGCCGAGGTCGTATCGGGTTTCGGCGGCCTGCCCGAAGGCGAGACGGGAGCCGGCTCGGACGGCGTCGCGGCCGGCCGCTTCCCACTGGTGCCACTTCGCCTTCGGGAAGGCGGCGAGGAGCGCCTTCATCTGCGCGGCGAGGGTCGGGGAGGTGACCGTCTCGGTCAGGATCCGGAGGCCGGCGCCCTCGATCTGCTTCTGCGCCTTCGCGGCGGCCTGGAGCTCGGTGACGAGGTGGGGCCAGGTGTCGAGGATCCCGAGCTTCGTCGGCACCTTGAGGCGGTCGGGGTCGTAGAGGCCGAGGACGGACGCCTGGGCGACGGCGGTGGCGCCGCCGAGGCTGGCCGGGTGCTCCGGGTTCCCCTCGACCTTCGTCGGGCGGCCCTCGTGGCTCTCGGCGAGGAGGGGCTGGGCGAACCCGCCTACGGTCATCGCGGTGGCGAAGAAGAGCGGGACGCCGGGGACGATCTCCTCGGGCTGCTTCACGTAGGGGACGATCTTCTCGACGGGCTGGCGCGTGCAGGCTGTCATGCCGGCCAGGGCCATCGAGGCCATGCCGAGCTCCAGGAATCGGCGGCGGGAGAACCCGCGATCGAGGCTCTCGTCCCAGTCGGAGGCGTGGCGCGGGTATTCGGTCGCGAGGAACTCGCGGAAGCGCGCGTCGTCGGCCAGCTCTTCGATGCCGCGCCAGAACGCCGGCCCCTGCCGGGTCCGGAGGCGCTCGCGGATCTCGGCGAGGTCGAGTGGGAAGGGGGCGGGACCGGCCGGAAGTTCTTCCGCGGGCTCGGGACGAAGGGTCGGAAGGCTCATCGGGTCTCTGCTCCTTCAGTCCGGCGGCTCAGCGGTGGCAGGTCCCGCAGGAGGTGATCTCGGCGGGCGGGCGGACCTTGTACTTCTCGACGAGCTCGCGGCCGAGCGCCTCCTGGTCCTTCGCCTTCCAGGTCATGTTGTAGATCTCTTCTTTCGGTCGGATGAACTTCTCGGGGTTCCGGTGGCACTCGAGGCACCAGCGCATCTGGAGCGGCTGGGCGGAGCGCATGAGGCGCATCTGCTGGACCGGGCCGTGGCAGGTGGCGCAGCCCATTCCCTTGGCGACGTGGATCGAGTGGTTGAAATAGGCGAAGTCGGGAAGGTCGTGGACCTTGGCCCACTCGAGGGGCTGCCCCGTCCGGTAGCTCGCCCGGACGGGCTCGAGCATCGGCGCCTCGTTCCAGACGATCTTGTGGCAGTTGTAGCAGGTCGAAGTCGGAGGGATTCCGGCCGAAGCGGACTTTTCGACGGCGGTGTGGCAGTACCGGCAGTCGATTCCGAGCCCGGCGACGTGGTGTTCGTGACTGAAGGGGACGGTCTGCTCCACGGTCTCACCGCGGCGCTGGTTGAAGCCGGCGTAGTCGAGTGCCAGGAGGGAGCCGACGGCACCGCCCGCCACGAGGACGATGGCGGCGATCGAGGCCGGCGCGAGGTAGTTCGCGCTCTTCGGGAAGAGCTGTGCCATCTTCGCTTATGCCTTTCTCGGGGTGGGAGGTGAGGTCCTCAGAACCCGGTCGGCTTCTTCGGGATCCGCCCGGACTTGATCGTCTCGCTCCTCAGGCGCCGGCCGACGATCCTCTCGACCATCCGCCCCGTGGCGAGGACGCGGTCGACGTCGAGGCCCGTCTCGATTCCCATCTCGTCGAGCATGACGACGAGGTCTTCCGTGCTGACGAGACCGACGTTGTTGGGATCCTGGTAGTAGTAACGCCCGGTGCCGGAGACGGGAGAGCCGTCGAAGAAGTTCGCCGGCTGGCCGCCGATCCCGCCGAGGGTGCTCTCGTACCTCACGATCCCGGCCTGGAGGGCGGCGAGGACGTTCGCCAGGCCCCAGCCGCGGGTGACGTGGAAGTGGGCCAGGTGCTTCGTCACGTCCGGCATCGCCTCGAGGATCATGGAGTAGTAGGCGTAGACCCGGTCGGGCGGGGCCGAGCCGTCGTGGTCGGCGTGCTCGATGTCGTCGGCGCCGATGTCGAGGAAGCGCTTCGTGAACGTCACGGCGTCCTCGAGCTTCGTCGGTCCCTCCATCGGGCAGCCCCAGATCGTGCTGACGGTCCCGTTGACCCGGATGCCCGCGTCGTGGGCCTTCCGGATGCAGCGCTCGGCCTCGGCCCAGTAGCCGGCGTGGTCGAGCCCGGAGTTCTTCTTCATGTGGGTGGCCGAGGTCGAGACCATCATCAGGATCCGGTCCGGCCCCCACCCCTCCGCCTTCGCCTCGATCGCCCGGTCGACGGCCTTCTCGCGAATCGTGACGGCCGTCAGCTCGACGTCCGCGATCACCTTCTCGACGCGCTTGCTCGACCGGATCCCCTTCAGCAGCTCGTCCGAGTCGGCGAACTGGGGCATCGCTTTCGGGTTTCCGAGGTTCGTCACCTCCAGCCGGCGGTAGCCCGCGAGGACGAGCTCTTCGAGGACCCAGAGCTTGGCCTCGGTGGGGATCCACTTCTCCTCGTGCTGGAAGCCGTCCCGGACGGTGATGTCGGCCAGGTCGACGCGCTTCGGGAGGTTCCAGTTCGCCATGTTCACCTCAGGAGGTCGCGGGCCGCGAGGACCGTGAAGGCGTGCGCTTCGAAGGTGGCGGCGACGCTTCCGAGGTGCCCCCCCTTCAGGTAGTCGAGGCCCGAGAGGGTGGGCCTTCGCCCGTTCGACGAGCTCCGCCACAACTGCGGGATCACGCGGATCGACGGGGTGCGCGTCCAGAGGGTCGGACGCACCGAGGAGGGCGTGGACGAGCTCGTCCGGGCTGACGCGGGATTCGTGGACGAGGTCCGCGAGGGCGGCAACGACCGGCACGATCGTGCCTTCCGGGAGTCCGGCGCGGGCCGCGACGTCCTTCACGAGGGTGGCGTGGTTCATCGGGGGGCCCCTTTCGGTGAGGGAGCAGGTGGAGAAACCGGGACGCCGCGGTCGGCGAGCGCCCCGAGGAACGCGACGATCGAGGCGATCTCGTCGCCGGTCAGCTCCTTGCCGAGCTGGTGCCAGGCCATCTTCTTCACCGCGTCGTCGAGCCGGTCGACGGAGCCGTCGTGAAAATACGGGCCCGTGCTCACGGCGTTCCGGAGGGAGGGGACCTTGAACTTTCGGCGGTCCTCCTCGTTCTTCGTCACCGCGAACCGCCCTTCGTCCTTCGTTTCCCAGGCCTTGACGAGGCCGAGGAGCTGGTACTGGTTCGCCCCGATGGTGGGCGAGTTGTGGCACGTGGTGCAGCCGGTCTTCAGGAAGAGCTGAAGTCCGGCCGCTTCCCGGTGCGAGAGGGCGTCGAGGTCCCCGTTCAGGAAGTCGTCGAGACGGTCGTGCGTCCGGAGCGTCCGCTCAAAGGCGGCGAGGGCGTGGGCGGTGTTGGGGAGGCTGATCGGCTCCGGCTCGCCCGGAAACGCCGCGGCAAAGGGCTCGCGGTACTCCGGCGCCGCGCGGAGGGCGGTCTCGACGGCGGCCGCGTCCGGCATCGCCATCTCGACCGGATTCAGGAGCGGGCCCGCGGCCTGTTCCTCGAGGGTCCTCGCCCGCCCGTCCCAGAACTGGGCGACGTGGTACCCGGCGTTCTTCACGCTCGGCGAGTTTCTCGTTCCCTTCCTTCCCATCGCGCCGCCCGAGGTCCTCTCGCCGTCGGCGCCCGACGGGTGCTCGCCGTCCAGCCGGTGGCAGTCGTTGCACGACTGGGTGCCGTTCACCGAGAGCCGCTTCTCGAAGTAGAGGCGCTTGCCGAGAGCGACGAGCTCTGGCGTGTCGGTTTCGGCGCCGGGCATCTTCTCGGGCAGGATGCCCAGGGTCGCCTTCGCCTGGACGGCGAGGGCCTTCCGGGTGGTCCTGTCGACGTTCGGTTCAGGCGCCCTCCTCCCGCAGGAAGCGACGAGCAGAGCCGCTGCGACGGCAGCGAGGAGGCGGAAACGGGTCATGCGGGCGGATTCTAGACGGGTGGCTCCGGGGCGCTTCCAAACGCCCCGGGAGGCTCCTACGATGGGCGGATGCCTCGCACGTGGCTTCGCCGGGGCCTCGTCGCCGGCGCGCTCGTCCTCGCCGCTCTCGTTCTTCGACTCACGTACTTCCGGCCCGAGCCGGTTCCCGTCACGGTCGTGGCCGCCGCGCGCGGTCCCGTGGAGGAGACGGTCGCCGGGAGCCGGGCCGGGACGGTGAAGTCGCGACGGCGCGCCACGCTGAGCCCGGAGGTCGGCGGGCGGGTCGAGCTCCTCGCCGTGCGAAAGGGCGAGCGCGTGAAGAAGGGGACCGTCCTCGTGAGAATCGTCGACGAGGACGTCCGCGCCCAGCTCAAGCTGGCGGAGACGTCGCTCGTCGTGGCCGAGGCCGCCGAGCGGGAGGCGTGCCGGGCCGCGGACCAGGCGACGCGCGATCTCGCACGGAGCGAGCGGCTCGCGCGGGACGAGGTCCTCTCGGTCGGACTCCTCGAGAAAGCGCAGACCGAAGCCGGCATGACCGCTGCCGCCTGCGAGGCGGCGAGGGCGCGGGTAGGGCAGGCGCGAGCCTCGCTGGACGTCGCCAGGGTCGTCGTCGGGAAGACCGTCCTGAGGGCTCCTTTCGACGGCGTGGTGGCTGAGATTTCGACGGAAGAAGGGGAGTGGGTGACCCCGTCTCCGCCCGGACTCCCGATTCCGCCCGTCCTGGAGCTCTTCGATCCGGAAGACAACTACGTGAGCGCCCCGCTCGACGAGGTGGACGTCGGCCGCGTGAAGGCCGGGGCCACCGTCCGCGTCACGCTCGACGCCTATCCGGGGCGGACGTTCGCGGGAAGCGTCACACGGGTCGCCGACTACGTCCTCGACATGAAGGAGCAGAACCGGACGTTCGAGGTGGAGGTGAAGCTGGAGGACGCCGCGTTCGCGCGGACGCTTCTACCGGGAACCTCCGCCGACGTCGTCGTCGTCCTCGCCCGCAAGGAAGACGCCCTGAGGGTCCCGACCTACGCGATCCTCCCGGGAGGAAGCGTTCTCCTCCTGTCGAAGGGGCGGCTCGTCGCCGCGAAACTCGGCGTGGGTCTGAAAGGTGCCGAATGGGCGGAGGTCCTCTCCGGGCTCTCCCCGGGCGACTCCGTCGTCACGTCCCTCGACCGGGCCGAGGTGAAGGAGGGGGCGCGAGCGCGGGCCGAGGAGGGACGGTGATCGAGCTGACGGGCGTCTCCCGGGCCTGGGCGGTGGGAGGTCTGCTCGTCCACGCGCTCCGCGACGTGAACCTGTCGATCGCGACGGGGGAGTACGTCGCCGTGATGGGTCCTTCGGGGTCGGGGAAGTCGACGCTCCTCTCCCTCCTGGGCGGCCTCGACCGGCCGACGGCCGGCTCCTACCGCTTCGAGGGGCGCGAGGTGGCGTCCCTTTCCGACGACGAGCTCTCGCGGCTCCGGCGCGAGCGGATCGGCTTCGTCTTCCAGTCGTTCCACCTCGTGCCGCGGATGACGGCGCTCGAGAACGTCGCCCTCCCCCTCGTCCTCGCCGGCGTCGCGCCCCCGGAGCGCCAGGCCCGGGCCGCCGAGGCGCTCGAATCGGTGGGCCTCTCGCCGCGGAGCGGCCACCGCCCTGATCAGCTCTCCGGGGGTGAGAAGCAGCGTGTCTGCCTCGCCCGGGCGGTCGTCTCCGGGCCCGGTCTCATCCTGGCCGACGAGCCGACCGGAAACCTCGACAGCGTCTCGGGCGGGGAGATCGTGGCGCTCCTCGAGAGGCTCCACGCCGCCGGCCGGACGCTCCTCGTCGTGACACACGACCCCGGAATCGGAGCGCGCGCACCACGGAAGGTGCGCCTCGCCGACGGCCGCGTCGTGGGGGATTCGCCGGCGTGAGGGGCCGCGACCTCCTCGGCTTCGCCGCCGGAGCACTCCGCGGGCACCGCCTCCGGACGTCGCTCTCGCTCCTCGGCGTCGCCATCGGGGTCGCCGCCGTCCTCCTCCTGACGAGCCTCGGCGAAGGGGCGCGGCGCTACGTCACGGGCGAGTTCGCTCTCCTCGGTTCGAATCTCGTCATCGTCCTGCCGGGCAAGGCCGAGACGACGGGAGTCGTTCCGGTGGCGGGGGGGGTCCCGCACGACCTCACGCTCGACGACGTCGAGGCGCTTCGCCGGCGGGTCTCGGCCCTCGTCTCCGTCGCGCCGCTCACCGTCGGCGGCCTCACGGCCCGGTTCGGCGAGCGGAGCCGCGACCTGACGGTGGCCGGGGTGACGGCCGACTGGAAGGACGTGAGGCGGCTCTCGGTGCGCGAGGGGACCTTCCTCCCGCCGGGGGATCCGGCACGCGCTCCGCGGGTCTGCGTCGTCGGCGCGAAGGTGGCCGGCGAGCTCTTCCCTGGGCGCTCGCCGCTCGGGGAGCTGCTTCGGCTCGGCCAGGAGAAGTTCCGGGTGACGGGAGTCCTCGCGTCGCGCGGGGTCTCCGTCGGCCTCGACCTCGACGAGGTCGTCCTGATCCCGATCGGTCATCACCTCCGGATGTTCGACCGCCGTTCCGTATTCCGGATCCTCTGCGAGGCGCGGTCGCCGCGCGACCTCGACGCGGCGAGGCGGGGGATCCTGAGGGTCCTCCGCGACCGGCACGACGGGGAGGAGGACGTCACCGTCCTGACGCAGGACGCCGTGATGAAGACGTTCGGAAGGGTCCTCGCGATCCTCACCGCGGCCCTCGCCGGGATCGCGGCCGTGTCGCTCACCGTCGCCGGCGTCGGGATCATGAACGTCATGCTCGTCTCGGTGTCGGAGCGGACGCGCGAGATCGGGCTGCTGAAAGCGCTCGGCGCGAGCCGAGGGGAGGTGCTTCGCGCCTTCCTCGTCGAGGCGGCGCTCCTCTCGACGGCGGGCGGCGCGCTCGGGCTCCTGGCGGGCTGGGCCGGCATCCTCGTCCTGCGCGGGCTCTACCCCGGCTTCCCGGTCGCGTCCGCCGGTCTGGGCGGTGGCGGCGGCGCTGGCGGTGTCGGTCTCCGTCGGCCTCGTCTTCGGCGTCCTCCCGGCGCGGAGGGCCGCCCGTCTCGACCCGGTCGTCGCGCTCGCGAGGCGGTAACGTGAAGCCTGCCGACATCCTCCGGCTCGCGATCGGCTCGGTGACGGCGCACCGGCTCCGGTCGGCGCTCACCGTCCTCGGGATCGTCATCGGCATCGCCTCGGTCGTCCTCCTGACGTCTCTCGGCGAGGGGACGCGCCAGGCGATCCTCTCGGAGTTCTCGCAGTTCGGGACGAACTTCCTCGTCGTGACCTCGGGGAAGATCGAGACGCACGGGATCGGGGCGGCGGCCGGTGGGACGACGCGGCCGCTGACGATCCAGGACTCCGAAGCGCTCCGCGCCGTTCCGGGAATCGAGAAAGTCGTCCCGGTCGTTTTCGGCACGGCGCGCATCTCGTCGGGCGAGCGCTCGCGCGACGCCTTCGTCTATGGAGCGACGGCCGACGGACCCGAGGTCTGGCGGTTCGAGGTCCGCGTGGGGCGCTTCCTCCCCGAGGCGGACGTCGAGCGGGCGATGCCCGTCGCCGTGCTGGGGCCAAAGCTGAAGACGGAGCTGTTCGGAGCCCAGAACGCGATCGGCCGGCGCGTGAAGGTCGGCGGGCACCGCTTCGTCGTCATCGGCGTCATGGCGCCCGTCGGCCAGTTCATCGGCCTGACGCTCGACGACGCGGTCTACGTGCCCGTCGCCTCGGCCCAGCAGCTCTTCGACCACGCGCACGTGATGGAGATCGACGCTCTCTTTTCGCCGGGCCTGCGCACGGAGCCGGTCGTCGCGGGGGTGAAGCGGGTGCTGGCCGCGCGGCACGGTGGCGAGGAGGACTTCACGGTCATGACGCAGGGGGAGATGCTCGACTCCTTCGGACGGGTCTTCGCCGTCGTGAGCGCCGCCGTCGCGGGAATCGGAGCGATCTCGCTCCTCGTCGGGGCGATCGGAATCCTCACGATGATGTGGATCGCCGTTGGTGAGAGGACGGCCGAGATCGGCCTCCTGAAGGCGCTCGGGGCGACTCGGGCCGACGTGAGGAACCTGTTCCTGGCCGAGGCGGCGCTGCTCTCCGGCGTCGGAGGGAGCAGCAGGAATATGCATCGCCGTCGTCCTCGGCGCCCTCGTCCAGCTCGCCCTGCCGGCGGTTCCGTTCTCCACGCCGCCGGCCTACGCCGCGGCCGCGCTCGGCACGGCGGTCGGTGTCGGCCTCCTCGCGGGAGTGGCGCCGGCTCGACGGGCGGCCGCGCTCGACCCGGTCGAGAACCTCCGCGCGGAGTAGGCCGGTCCCTACAGCTTCTCGGCGACGAGAAGCGTGATGTCGTCGGCGAGGAAGAGCTTCTCGGAGTGCCCGAAAACACCCGCGCGAAGGGCCTCGATGACGCCATGCGCCCCCTCGTGGGCGGCTGCCGCGATTGCGTCGCGTACGGGTTCGAGGCCCCAGAGATGGCCGTCGGGGTTCGCCGCCTCGTAGAGCCCGTCGGTCGCAAGGACGACGAGGTCGCCTCGCTCGAGCCGGTCGATCTGGTGAGCGCGGTAGGTCGAGTCGGCCGAGTATCCGAGGACGATGTCGGTCTCCTCGAGGGTGTCGAACGTCCCTTTCCGCGGCCGGTAGACGAGGGGCGGAAGGTGGCCGGCGGAGACGTAGCAGGCATCTCCGGCAGGGCCGATGCGGCAGGCGACGAGTGTCGCAAAGGCGTCGTCGGGGATGTCGGGGGAGATGAGCCGGTTCAGCTTTTCGATGAGCTTCTGCGGGTTGCTCTCGACGAGGTGGAGGGCGCGCAGGTAGGCCCGGGCGGCCGACATGAGGACGGTCGAGGCGAGGCCGTGCCCGGAGACGTCGCAGACGAGGAGGTCGAAGGAGCCGCCCGGCGCCTCCATGACGTCGTAGTAGTCGCCCCCCGTCTTCTCCGCGGTCTCCTGCCAGGCGGCCAGGCAGAGCCAGGACGGGGCCGGAAGCGATCGGGGACGGAGGTTCTCCTGGATCTTCCTCGCGAGCTCGATCTCGCTCTCCATCCGCCGGCGTTCGACCTCTCCGTCGAGGAGGCGCTGCGTCTCGAGGGCGACGGCCGCGTGGCTGCCGAGGGCGCGAAGGCTCTCCTCGTCGTCGGCGTCGAAGGGGAGGTCCCCCTTCTTGTTCATCGCCTCGATGACGCCGACGATGGAGCCCGACGGGGTCGTGAGGGGGACGCAGAGGATGCTCCGGGTCCGGAACCCCGTCTTCAGGTCGACGTCCCGGGAGAAGCGGGGGTCCTCGTAGGCGTCGGCGATGGCGACCGTCTGCCCGGTCCTCGCGACGATCCCGGCGATGCCGAAGCCGGGAGGGAGGCGGATGTCGGTCGAGTCCTGCGCGACCCGCGTCCAGAGGCTGCCGTCGGGCTCGAGGAGGAAGAGGCTCGTCCGGTCGGCGTCGACGAGCCGGGTCGCCGAGGCGACGATGAGCTCGAGGAGCGGCTGCAGCTGCCGCACGCCCGTCATCGCCTGCGCCACCGCGAGGAGCGTCCGCAGGTCCTGGAGCCTCTTGTCGACAGTCGGTGCCATGGCGTCGCGTGACATGTTACTTTCGTTGGCTGGGGGTTTCGACGCGATGATCGAGAAGGTGCGAGACGTGCTGGCGCGGGTCCGGGCGGACGGTCGAAGCGCCCTCCTCGAGCACGAGGTCTACGCGGTCCTTGCGGCCGCGGGCTTCGACGTCCCGCGCTTCGCGTACTGGGCCGGTGCTCCGGGAGGGGCCCTGCCGGCCGAGGTCGCGAGTCTTCTCGCGGGGACGACGGGCGGCGTCGTCCTGAAGATCGTCTCTCCCGGGATCCTCCACAAGTCGGACGTCGGGGGCGTCGCGAAGGCGCCAGCCGAGCCGGGTCCCGTCCTCGCTGCCGCACGCCGGGTCTGGGACGACGTGGGCCGGCGGATGCCCAACGCGGTCCGGTCCGGGATCCTCGTCGTCGAGAGGGTGGATACCCTCGCCGGTTCGCCCGCGTCGGAGACGCTCCTTTCCCTCAAGCAGGACCCTGCGTTCGGCCCTGTCCTGGTCCTCGGCCTCGGCGGCGTCCTGACGGAGTGGTTCGGTGCGGTGTCCGGCGGGACGTCGACCGTGATCCTCCAGCCGGGACGCGTGCGGGAGGGGCTCGAAAGAGGCGGTCGCGACGCGTCCCGCCGCCGCACTCCTGTTCCGGCCGAGCCGGCTCCACGTCACGCCGCCCCTCGACCTCGCGGCGACGGCGGCGCGGCTCGAGGCGCTGGGAGCCGTCGCGACGGCGTTCGGCGAAGAGGCGCAGGCAGGGCAAGCCGACCCGATGACCCTCGAGGAGCTGGAGGTGAACCCGCTCCTCCTCGCGGCCGACGGGCGCTGGATCGCCGTCGACGGGAAGGGGCGGATCGGCCGGTCGACGGCGACGCTCCCGAAGCGGCCCCTCGGGAAGGTGAAGAACCTCCTCGAGCCGAAGAGCGCCGCCGTCCTGGGGGCGTCGGCCTCGGCGATGAACCCGGGCCGGATCATCCTCAGGAACCTGAAGGTCTCGGAGGGAATCCGCTACGGGCACCTGTGGGCGGTCCACCCGAAGGAAGAGGCGATCGACGGGATCCCGTGCGTGAAGACGGTGGCCGACCTCCCGGAGAAGGTCGACGTCGCCGTGATCTCGATCCCCGCGGAGGGAGCGCGGGACGCGATCCGCGCGCTCGCCGCGACGGGGAAGGCCGAGTCGATCATCCTGATCCCGGGCGGGTTCGCCGAGACGGGGAAGCTGGGGCTCGAGGAGGAGATCGTCGAGGCGGTCCGGTCGTCCCGCTCGCGGCCCGACGAGGGGCCGGTGCTTCTCGGCGGAAACTGCCTCGGGATCGTCTCCAAGCACCAGTACAACACCTTCTTCCTGCCGCAGTACAAGCTCCCGTTCCACGACGCCCCGGGCGACCGCCTGGTGGCGGTGAGCCAGAGCGGCGCCTACCTCGTGTCCCTGACGTCGAACCTGGACGGGATCATCTTTCCGAAGGCGTCGATCTCGTACGGCAACCAGATGGACCTGACGGTCTCGGACTTTCTCGAGGCGTACCTGTCCGACGACTCGGTCCAGGTCATCGCCTGCTACGTCGAGGGGTTCAAGCCGCTCGACGGAGCACGCTTCGTCGACCTCGCGCGGCGGCTCCGCGCCCGGGGAAAGAGAGTCCTGGCGTTCAAGGCGGGGAAGACGGCGCTCGGGGCGGAAGCGGCGCAGAGCCACACGGCGTCCCTCGCGGGCGACTACGCTGTCGCCGAAGCGCTCATGGAGGGGGCCGGTGTCATCGTCGCCCGGTCGCTCAACATGCTCGAGGACTACACGAAGGCCTTCACGATGCTCTACGACCGGCTTCCGCGGGGCAATCGCCTGGCTGTTCTCTCGAATGCCGGTTTCGAGTGCTCCACGGTCCTCGACAAGCTCTACGGGCTCGTCCCGGCCCGCCTCTCGGAGGAGACGAAGGCGAGGCTCGCCTCCTGCCTCCCCGGCATCGCCCACGCCGACAACCCCGTCGACGCGACGCCGATGGCGACGACCCGCCAGTTCGTCGCCGCAGCGGAGGCGATGCTCGCGGACGACGGTGTCGACGCGCTCCTCGTCTCGCCCATTCCGGTGACACCCGCGCTCGACAACCTCTCTCCCGACCTCGCCGGCGGTACACACCAGGAGAACATCCACTCGCCCGGCTCGCTCCCGAGCGAGCTCCTCGCGCTGTTCCGCAAGACGGGAAAGCCGATCGCCGTCTCGGTCGACTCGGGGCGCCTCTACGACGACTTCGTCCAGGTGCTCCAGCGGGGCGGGATCCCGGTCTGGCGGAAGATCGACCGCGCCTCGCGCGCTCTCTCCGCGCTCGCGACGCTCTGACGGGCCGAACGGAATGAGAACGAGGGACCGGGGAGGCGTCCTCCCGCGGTCCCTCGCGCTCGCGGCCCGACCGGCGCAACCGCGGCGGGGCCCCCCGCCCGGGGGCCCCCCCCCCCCCCCCCCCCCCCCCCCCCCCCCCCCCCCCCCCCCCCCCCCCCCCCCCCCCCCCCCCCCCCCCCCCCCCCCCCCCCCCCCGCCCAACCCCACCCGCCTCCAGGCCGCGCGCCGGCCGCCGCCCCCCGCCGGGGGGGGCCCCCCCCCCCCCCCCCCCGCCCCCCCCGCCGGGCCCCCCCCCCCCCCCCCCCCCGGGCCCCCCCCCCGCCCCCCCCCCCCCGGGGGCCCCCCCCCCCCCCCCCGGCCGGCGCCCCCCCCCCCCCCCCCCCCGGGGGCCCCCCCCCGCGCCCCCCCCGCCCCCCCCCCCCCCCCCCCCCCCCCGGGGGGGCCCCCCCCCCCGCCCCCCCCCCCCCCCCCCGGGCCCCCCCCCCGGCCCCCCGCCCCCGGCCCCCCCCCCCCCCCCCCGCGGCCCCCGCCCCGCCCCCCCCCCCCCCCCCCCCCCCCCCCCCCGCCGCGGGCCCCCCCCCCCCCCCCCCCCCCCCCCCCCCCCCCCCCCCCCCCCCCGGGGCCGCCCCCCGCGGGGCGCCCCCCCGGCCGGGCCCCCCCCCCCCCCCCCCCCCCCGGGGGGGGGGAACCGCCACGCCCCCCCCCCCCCCCGGGGCCCCGCCCCCCCCCGCCGCCCGCCCCCCCCCGCCCCCGGGCCGCCCCCCCCCGGGCCCCCCCCCCCCCCCCCCGGCCCCCCCCCCCCCCGCCCCCCCCCCCCCCCCCGCCCCCCCCCCCCCCCGCCCCGCCCCCCCCCCCCCCCCCGGGCCCCCCCGCCCCCCCCCCCCCCCCCCCCCCCCCCCCCCCCCCCCCCCCCCCCCCCCCCCCCCCCCCCCGGGGCCCCCCCGCCGGGGGCCCCCCCGCCGGCCCGCCCCGCCCCGGCCGGCCCCCCGCGGGGGCCGGGCGGGCCCGGGGGGGCCCCGCCGCCCCGCGCCCCCCGGCCGGCGCGGGCGCGGCCGCGCCGGCGGCGGCGGGCGGGGGGGGGCCGGCCCGGCCCCCGCCGCGCCCCCCGCCGGGGGGGGGGGGGGGCGGCGGCGCGGCGGGGGGGGGGGGGGGGGGGGGGGGCGGGGCGGCGGGCGGGGGGGGGGGGGGGGGGGGCGCCGGAACACCCCGGGCCGGCCCCAGGCGCGGGGGGGGGGGGGGGGGGGGGGGGGGGGGGGGGGGGGGGGGGGGGGGGGGGGGGGGGGGGGGGGGGGGGGGGGGGGGGGGGGGCGGGGGGGGGGGGGGGGGGGGGGGGGGGGGGGGGGGGGGGGGGGGGGGGGGGGGGGGGGGGGGTGGGGGTGGGGGGGTGGGGGGGGTGGGCCTGGGGTGGGGGGGGGGGGTGGCGGCGGGCGGGGGGTGGGGGGGGGGGGGGGGGGGGGGGGGGGGGGGGGGGGGGGGGGGGGGGGGGGGGGGGGGGGGGGGGGGGGGGGGGGGGGGGGGGGGGGGGGGGGGGGGGGGGGGGGGGGGGGGCGGGGGGGGGGGGGGGGGGGCGGGGGGGGGCGGGGGGGCGGGGGGGGGGGGGGGGGGGGGGGGGGGGGGGGGGCGGGGGGGGGGGGGGGGGGGGGGGGGGGGGGGGGGGGGCGGCCCCGGGGGGGGGGGGGGGGGCGGGGGGGGGGGCCGGGGGGGGGGGGCGGGGGGGGGGGGGGGGGGGGGGGGGGGGGGGGGGGGGGGGGGGGGGGGGGGGGGGGGGGGGGGGGGGGCCCCGGCCCCGGGGGGCGGCCCCCCCCCCCCCCGCCCCCCCCTCCCCGGCCGGGGCCGGGCGGCCGCGGGCCGGCTCCAGCGCCGCCCCCCCCCCGGGAGGCCGGTCTCAGAGGCCGTAGTAGAGCTCGATCTCGTAGGGGTGCGGGCGGTTGCGGACCTCGCGCTCCTCGCCTCGCTTCTTCTTCGTCCAGCGTTCGATCAGGTCGTCGTTGAAGACGCCCCCCTCCAGGAGGAAGGCGCGGTCGGCCTCGAGCGCCTCCATCGCGCTGTCGAGCGACGTGGGGAGAGCCTTGATCGTCGCGCGGCGCTCGGCATCCCAGGTGAAGATGTCGTCGTCGACGGGGCCGAATCCGAGCGCCGTCGGGTCGAGCTTCTTCCGCATGCCGTCGATCCCGGCGAGGAGCTGGGCCGCGATGGCGAGGTAGGGGTTCGACGTCGCGTCGGGCGGACGGAACTCGAAGCGGGCGTTGTCGGGGCGGTTCGCGTACTTCGGGATCCGGATCGCCGCGCTCCGGTTGCCGAGAGAGAAGACGGCGCTGATGGGCGCCTCGTAGCCGGGGATGAGGCGGCGGTAGGAGTTCGTCGAGGGGTTCGTGAAAGCCATGACCGCCCCGCCGTGCTGGAGGAGGCCGGCGATGTAGGCACGCTCTTCCACGCTCGAGGCGCCGTAGCCCTCCGCGTCGTAGAAGAGGTTCTTCCCCCCCTTCAGAAGACGCTGGTGGAAGTGCATCCCGGAGCCCGCCTCGCCGTAGAGCGGCTTCGGCATGAACGTCGCGGTCAGGCCGAGCTGGCTCGCCGTCATCCGCGTGACGTACTTGACGATCATGACGGCGTCGGCCGCCCTCATCATGGGGAGGATCGGGATCTCGATCTCGCACTGGCCGGGGCCGCCCACCTCGTGGTGGTGGTACTTCACCTCGACGCCCATCTCCGACAGGAGCTTGCAGACGCGCGCCCGGAAGTTGAAGAGCTGGTCCTGCGGGGGGATCGCGTGGTAGCCGCCGTGCTTCGGGATGGTGTAGCCGCTCCCGAGCTCGTGCGAGTTCCAGTCGGCCTCGGAGGACTGGACGCGGTAGGCGGCGACGTTCATCCCGTTCTCGTACGAGACGCCGTCGAAGACGTAGAACTCGAACTCCGGGCCCCAGTGGCTCTCGTCGGCGACGCCGCTGGCGCGGAGGAACTCCTCGGCCCGGCGGGCGATGGACCTCGGGTCGTAGGGGAAGAGCGCCCGCGTGTCCGCCTCGAGCGTCGTGCAGATGAACGACAGGGTCGGGACCTCCCAGAAGGGGTCGAGGAAGCCCGTCGAGAGGTCGGGGACGAGGACCATGTCGCCCGAGTTCACCGACTTGAACCCGACGCTCGAGCCGTCGAAGGCGACCCCTTTCTCCATGAGCACCGGCGCGAAGCCGGACGCCGGGATCGTCACGTGGTGCCAGCGGCCCCAGAGGTCGCAGAATTTCATGTCGACCATCTCGACAGACCGCTTCTCGACGAAGGATTTCGCTTCGCTGAAGTCGCTGAACATGACGGATCCATCTCCCTTCGACGCGCCTTGCCGCCCCGGGTCCGGCGCGGCCGGCGATCGTACCGCCACGGCGGCCGGAATGCCTCGGAGATCGTCGACGCCCGTCAGGGGCGCGCGACGAGGCGGCGCATCGTCCCGCTGGCCCGCCGGGATGCCTCGTCCCCCTGGAACCTCGCGGCGCGGAGGGCCGCTTCCGTGTCGCGATTCGGCCGGCAGCCTCCGGTGAAGCGCGTCCAGAGCGGCTGGAAGGCGTCCTGCAGGCGGGCGTGGAGCCGGGTCGTCGCCCGGACGTGCTCGAGCATCCGGAGCGTGCCGCCGGGAGCCAGGACGCGCCGGACCTCGGCGAACGCGCGGGGCGGCTCCGAGACGGAGCAGAAGACGAGGCCGGAGACGACCGTGTCGAAGGCGCCGGAGCGGAAGGGAAGCCGCTCGGCGGCGCCGAGGACGATCGGGACCCCCGGTCGCCTCCGGCGGGCCGCCTGGAGGGTCTCGATGCACGGATCGAGTCCGATCGGCCGGACGCTGCCGTCGTAGAGCGGGAGATTCCGGCCCGTCCCGCAGCCGAGGTCGAGGACGCGTCCCCTCGCCCCCGACGCGAGCCAGCGGCGCCAGCGCCCGAGGCCGGTCACTTCGAGAAGGCCGAGCCCGGCGTCGTACAGGGCCGGGATCTGCTCGATTCCTCGCACGGTCACGTGAGCTTCTGGAAGACTCCGAGGTCCCGGTTCTTCCGGACGTCGTCCCAGCGAAAGACCATGCCGTTCATCGCGACGTAGACGCCGTGCGGGAGGACCTGGACGAACGACAGGGCGCTCCCGAGGTTGAAGAGGCCGTCGGAGCTGCCGAAGGCGTACGGGATCATCGCCCCGGTCAGGACGATCGTCTTCGGCATCGAGGCCTCTCCGAGGACCCTCGCCGTCTCGGCCATCGTGTCCGTGCCGTGCGTGACGACGATCTGGTCTTCCTCGGACTTCGTGCAGACGCCCTTGACGATTTCCCGGTCGGAATCGGTCATCTCGAGGCTGTCGATCATCATGACCGTCCGGACGCGGATCTCCAGCTGGCACCGGCCCAGCTTGAGCATCTCGTGGACGTGGGTGTCGTGGAAATAGAGCTTCCCGGTCAGCTCGTCGTAGTCCTTGTCGAACGTGCCGCCGGTGATGAGGAGCCTGATCGCCATGAGAGCCTCCGACGGATGATAGCGGGGGACGTACCGGCTTCCGACCCGATTCCATCCTGTTTTTCCCTTGAACGGTCCGGAGAACTCCGTTACGTTCCCGGGTATCGCGAGGGCTGACATTCGCATGTGGTCCGGGGGGCTTCAGAGGAGGGGAGTATGAAAATGCGCGGGGCGGCGACGGCGGTCGCGCTGGGGTTGGCGCTCGCTGGTGGAACGGCGACGGCTCAGGGAAAGCCAGCCTCGTCGACGAGGCAGTTCAAGTACAAGGGCGGCAGGATCGAGCCGGGGATGCTCTATTCCTACGTCCGGTCCGACCTGGCGGGAACGAAGACCGGCAGCGTCCTGGTCTACGTGCCGGACCGGAAACGCGTCGAGATCCTCCGCGTTTCGCCGGGCGTGGAAGGTGGCCGGCTCCTGACGGGAGAGATGAACTGGGACACCTACACCCTCCGCCAGTTCGAGCTCTGGAACGAGGGCAAGGACGGGGGCAGGAAGCGGCTCGCGACCGGGACCTTCTCCGCGGAGGCGCTGACGGTGAACGTCGAAGATCCTGCACTCTACCGGGGCGCGCCCGGTGCGACGACCTTCTCGGTCCCCCTGGTGCAGCTGCCCGCTCACATCTACAGTCTCGACTTCATCACGCTCGGGCTCGCACTCCGGCACTTCGCGGACCCTCTGGGTTCTGTCGACGTCGGCGTTCTCGCCGAAAACCTGAAGGTCGGTCCCGGCAGCCCCGATTTCCTCGTCTCTGCAGGCAAGGCGACGGTTTCGTTCGTCGAGGATGTCGACCGGGACGGGATCGTCTGCATGAAGTACCGAATCACGGGTCCCGCCCTGGGTGCCGAGGAAGGTCTCCTCTGGCTGCACAAGGAGAAGGGGTACATCCAGGACGCCGAGATCCCCGTCCCCTCGAGCCCGGAGTGGCCCGACGTAAAGCTCACGCTCCGGAGCGCGGAGAAGATCTCCGCCGGGGACTGGCCGGCTCGGCGCACCCTCGAGATCGGCGCGATCCAGGCGAAGTAGCCGGTCGCGGTCGACGCGTCAGGGGGTCATCGGAAGGGCGAGCGGCGCCTCGACGTGGAAGGGGAGGGCGGCGAGCTCGACGAGCGCGCGGCCGAGCCGCTCCTCGTCGACGGGCTCGAGGGTGACGACGAACGGCAGCGCGGACTTCCCGCTCCACGGGGCCTGGAACACGGCGTCGACGTTCACGTCGTGGCGGGCGAGGACGGAGGCGAGCTCGGCGAGAATCCCGGGACGGTCTCGCACGACGAACCGCAGGTAGAACGGTGCGACGGAGTCGGCGGGACCGGCTGGCGCGAAGGGGGCGGGCGCCTCGGTCCCGAAAGGAGGCACGCCGGAGCCGCCGTCGCGGCGGGCGATCTCCACGATGTCGGCCAGAACGGCCGTGGCCGTCGGCTCTCCGCCGGCACCGCGACCTGAGAAAACGAAGTCGCCACCTCGGGCCGTCGAGACCTGGACGGCGTTGAAGGGGCCTTCGACGCTGGCCAGCATCGAGTCGTTCGAGACGAGGTGCGTCCTCACCGAGAGCAGGAGACGGCCGTCCGCCAGCCGGCGCGCGATTCCGAGCTGCCGTGGCGTCCTGCCGAGCATCCCCGCGTAGACGAAGTCGACGGGCTGGAGCCGGGTGATCCCCTCGGTCCGGACGGCCTCGAGCGGGACCTCCTGGCCAAAGGCGAGCCGGGCGAGGAGCGCGAGCTTGCAGGCGGCGTCGGTCCCTTCGACGTCCGCGGCGGGGTCGGCCTCGGCATACCCGAGCGCCTGGGCCTCGGCCAGGACGCCGCCGTACCCTCCCTCGGTCCGCGCCATTCCGGTGAGGACGAAGTTGCAGGTGCCATTCAGGATTCCGGAGACGGTGTCGATCCGATCGCCCGCGAAGCTCTCGCGGATCGCGCGGAGGATCGGGATACCGCCCGCGACGGCCGCCTCGAACGAGAGTGCGGCGCCCTGATCCCGCGCGATGCGAGCCAGCTCGGTGCCCCGTGCCGCGAGGAGGGCCTTGTTGGCGGTGACGACGCCCTTTCCGGCCCCGAGCGCCGCGACGACGAGCGGGCCCGCCGGATCCAGGCCGCCGAGAAGCTCGACGACGACGTCGACGTCGGATGCGGTCGCGACGGAAAGGAGGTCCTCTGTGACGCGGGCGTCGGGGGGCAAGCCGTCCGTGGGCTTGCGCGGGAGGGCACGACTGGCGACGGCGACGAACCGCAGGTCGACGCCGAGCTGCCGGGAGAGCCGCGGGGACTCGGCCTCGACGAGGCGGACGAGCGCCTTGCCGACGGTGCCGAAGCCGAGAAGGCCCAGCCGCAGGGTTGCTCTCACGGGGCCTTTTCGATCCACGAGTCGTGGTAGCCGGGATGCTCCATCGCGAGGCCCTGCTCCGTGACGTGCAGGGGAAGGAACGTGTCGATCATCACTGCGAGCTCGTCGGTGGACCGCGTCCCGATGGACGCCTCGTAGGCTCCGGGGTGCGGGCCGTGAGGGATTCCCGCGGGGTGGAGCGAGACCGCCTTCGGCCCTACGCCGCGCCGGCTCGTGAAGTTGCCGCGAACGTAGTAGATCAGCTCGTCGCAGTCGACGGAGGAGTGCGGGTAGGGGCAGGGGATCGCCTCGGGGTGAAAGTCCGTGACGCGGGGGACGAAGGAGCAGACGAGGACCCCTCGGGAGGCGAAGGTGGAGTGAATCGTCGGAGGGAGGTGAACGAGTCCCGTCTTCGGCTGGTACGCCAGGATCGGGAAGGCGAACGGCCAGACGGTGCCGTCCCATCCGACGACGTCGAACGGCGACTCCACCGGTTCGCGGCGGACGAACCGGTCCCCCTTCTTGACGAGGATCTCCCCGGGCCGGGTCGAGGGCCGCGGAACTCGGGGCGCTTGAAGTCGCGGTGAGTATAGGGAGCGTCCATCCTGAGCTGGCCGACGGGGTTGCGGAACTGCGCGGGAACGTGAAAGCCGCTCCGGAGCTCGAACGCGATTCCGGAGAGCCGGTCGGCGACGCGCCAGCGGTGGACGACGCTCCGCGGGACGAGGACGTAGTCCCCTCCCTCGACGTCGAGGTCCCCGAACGGCGTCTCGAGGGTGGCCCGACCCGAATAGACGTAGAGCAGGTCGTCACCGTCGCCGTTGGCGAACGCGGCATCGCAGGGAGGATCCACGGGGAGCTCGAAGAGCGAGACGACGACGTCGGCGTTGCCGCAGACGGGAGTCCACCCGTTCGGCGCGCGCTCGCCGAGGACGAGCCGGCGACGGAGCGGCTCCTGGGGAGCGAATGCGGGCGCCTTCCGGTCCAGGGGGCCGGGCTCGGCGGGACCGATGGACCGGTCGGCCGTCGGCGGGCCCTCGTGGTAGAGGATCGAAAACTCGCCGTCGAAGCCGACCCGGGTGAAGCACTCCTCGTGGCGGAGCCGGCCCGTCGGCGATCGAAACGCGATGTGGGGCTTCGGCGGCACCTCGCCGAGCTGCATCCGGTCGATCATCTCAACCGACGACCTCGAGGGGGCTCGGATCGGGGCGCTGGGCCGATTCGATCGATTCGAAGAGGGCCCGGAAGTTCCCGTAGCCGAAGCCCTTGTCGCCCTCGCGCTGGATGATCTCGTAGAAGAACGGCCCGGCCCGCTGGTCGCCGTAGAGCTGCTCGCCCGGCGAGCATGAAGATCTGGAGCATGTACCGGTCGTCCTTGCCGTCCACGAGGATGTGGTTCGCACGGAGAGCCTCCATCGGCTCCCGCAGGTTCGAGATCTTCGCCTCTTCGAGCCGTCCGGGGAGGCGGTCGTAGTAGGCCTCGGGGGCGGTCAGGAACTTCACGCCCCGCTCCCTCAGGCTCTCGACCGCGGGAATGATCTCCTTCACGAGGAAGGCGATGTGCTGGACGCCCGCCCCGTGGTGATCCTCGCAGAAGCGGTTGATCTGGCTGTCCCGGAAGAAGGGGCGCATCGGTTCGTTCGTCGCGAACTTGATGCCGCTGCCGGGGTCTGCCATGACGATGGAACGGAGGCCGGATCCGGTCATCTTCCGGCCGCCGTCGACCTCGGAGGTGTGGAACTCGACGTCCCAGTAGCGGGTGAAGCCGAGGACGTCCCGGTACCAGCTCACGACCGGGAGCATCGTGTAGGCGTTGGACGTGACGTGGTCGATCGTGGCGAAGCCGTGGGGGTTCTCTCTCGGGTTGCCGTCGCCGACGGACTCGAAGTCGGGGGCGAAGGGGCCGTAGGTTCCGCGGCGCTCGATGAAGCGGAACGTCACGTCGTCGAGCGGCGTGGCGATGGAGAAGGTGCGGAAGTAGCCGTCCCCTTCCTCGTGCGTCTGGATCTCGGAGAGGAACGTCGCGCCGCGGGGCTCGAGAAAGCGCCACGCGGCGTCGACGTCGCGGACGCGAAAGGCCAGGGAGGAGATGCCGTCGGGGTGAATCCGCAGCCAGCGGGCCGCTCGGGAGTCCGGGCGGGCCGGGGTGGAAACGAGGACGCGGATCTGTCCGGCGCCGAAGACGCTCGCCTCCTCGCCCCCCTTTTCGACCTTCTCGCGGGAGGCGCGGGCGACCTCGGTGAACCCGAGGGCCTCGGTGTAGAAGCGCCGGCTTCTCTCGAGGTCGCCGACGATGAAATGGAACGAGTCGTAGCCGACGATTCCCAGTTCCTGGCTCATGAGACGGATTCTATCCAGAAGGCTTCGGCGGCCGCGGTACTGCGCCTCGCGGCCGGTCCCGACGACGCCCGCGGGTCGGCCTCCGTAGAATCGACGTGTGGACTCGCACCTGACGAAAGACGCCCAGAGCGAGTTCTTTCTCCGCGACCTGCCGCTCTTCCTCGACCACCTGGCCGTCGAGAAGGGGCTGGCGGAGAACTCCCTCCAGGCTTATCGGCGCGACCTGACGGCCTTCGGCCGGCACCTCGATGAGGAAGGGCTCTCGGCCGGGGACGTCGGGAGGGAGGATCTCGTCCGGTGGTTCGGGCTTCGCCGTTCCGACGGGGCTTCGCCCCGGTCGATCGCGCGGGCGACGTCCGCTCTCCGCGGCCTGTTCCGGTTTCTCTTCGCCGAGAAGCGGATTCCGGCCGACCCGACCTCGGGGCTCGAGAACCCCCGCCGCTGGATGACGCTTCCGAAGCTCCTTTCGCGGGAGGACGTCGACCGGCTCCTGGAGGCCCCCGACGTGGAGACGCCGAAGGGGCTGCGAAACAAGGCCATGCTCGAGCTCCTCTACGCCTGCGGCGTCCGCGTCTCCGAGCTGACGACCCTTCGCCTCGGGTCGCTCCGCCTGCCCGACGGCTTCCTCGTCGTGAAGGGGAAAGGATCGAAGGAGAGAGTCGTCCCGATCGCCGATTCCTCGGCCCGGTGGGTTGCGCGATGGATATCGGGCCCGAGGGCGGTTCGGCGGGGGGCTGCGTCCTCGCCATGGCTCTTTCCGGGGACCGGGGGAAGACCGGTGACGCGTCAGACCGTATTCCTCGTCCTGAAGGCGGCGGCGCGGAAGGCCGGGATCGACCCCGAGGCGGTCTCGCCCCACGTCCTTCGGCACTCCTTTGCCACGCACCTCGTCGACGGGGAGGCAGACCTTCGGGCCATACAGATGATGCTGGGGCACGCGAGCATCGCGACGACGGAGATCTATACCCACGTTTCGCGCGCGCGGGTGCGCCGCGTCTACGACCGGAGCCACCCCCGTGCGTAGCCTCGCCGTCGCTGCCGTGCTCTGTCTCGCGCTCGCGGCGCCCGTCGAGGCGGCCCTGGTGGTTCTCGAAGAGGGGCGGCACATGAAGGTCACGGCCTACGAGCTCGTAGGCGAGGAGAGGATCCGCCTGACGCTCTACGGCGGGGGAGAGATCGTTCTCCCCATCGAGAGGGTCGAGCGGATCGTCGACGACGAGATCGACCCGAGGGATTTCCTCCTCCCTCCGGCCGCGGCCGTCCCAGCGGCCCGTCCGCGCAGGTCGATCCGAACGCCCTCCGGACGGCCGCACGCCGCTCCGGAAAGGTGGACCGCTCTCGTCGAAGCGGCCGCGACCGCACATCGTCTCGACCCGGCCCTCGTCGCAGCGGTCATTCGCGTGGAGTCGAACTGGCAGCCGCGCGCCGTCTCGCCGAAGGGAGCGCGCGGGCTGATGCAGCTGATGCCCGCCACGGCCCGGCGGCTCGGCGTGACGAAAGCCTTCGATCCGGCGCAGAACGTGCGCGGCGGGGCGCTCTATCTCTCGCGTCTGGCCGAGCGGTTCGGCGAGCACGAAACGGAGAAGATCCTCGCCGCCTACAACGCGGGGGAAGAGGCCGTCGAGACGTACGACGGGATCCCGCCCTACAGGGAAACGCGTGACTACGTCCGGAAGGTGATGGCGCTCTGGGCGGGGGATGCGCCCGGCTCCTGAGCTTCGGCTCCTATACTCCCCATCGTGTTCCGCACCGTTCGCGGGTTCCTCACTCTCGCCCCGCCGGCCTTCCTGGCGGCGCTCCTGGCGTACCTTTCGGCGAAGCCGCGGGCCGTCTCCACCTTCACCGTCTACCCGTTCCTCGCCGAGGTGCTCGCCTCGGGACTGCCCCGTTCCTCCACGGCGAAGTTCGTCGTCGTGACGACGCTCTTCTTCATCGTCCCGTACCTCGTCGCCGGCGTCGTCCTCTTCCTCGCCGACGCCGGCGCCTCGGCGTCCGCGGCGCTCTGGAGGAAGGACCGGCGGCCCTCTCACCCGGGCCGCGCCCGCCAGCCTGGCGCCGGAGGCCTTCTGGACTCTGGTGGGGACCTCGCTTCTCCTGGCCGCCATCGCCGGAGCCCGGCTACCCGGAGTCGCCCACGGCGGAGAGCTTCCCGAGGGGTAAACGTCGCGCCGGTCTTCGTCGCAGCGGTCCCTTTCGTCGCGGTCGGTGCGGGCCTCCTTCTGGCGCTCCTGGCGTCGATCCCGAGGGCCGTCGTGCGGCTCCTGAGGCGCCGATCCGACCCGGCCCGCGGGCTATGATCGCCTCCGTGACGCCTTCCTTCGACACCGTCGTCGTCCTCGATTTCGGCTCCCAGTACACGCAGCTCATCGCGCGGCGGATCCGCGAGGCGCGGGTCCGTTCCGTCGTTCTCCCGTATTCGACGCCGGCGGCGGACGTCGCGGCCCTCGGGCCGAAGGGAATCGTCCTGTCGGGCGGCCCGTCGAGCGTCTACGACGAGAACGCGCCCCGGGGCGACGAAGGCGTCTTCGACCTCGGCATTCCCGTCCTGGGGCTCTGCTACGGAATGCAGCTCATGGCGCGCCGCTTCGGCGGCGAGGTCGGGCGCGCTCCGGGCCGGGAGTACGGGAGGGCCGTGGTCGACGTGTCCGGCGGGCGCCTCCTGCGCGCGCTGGGCCCGACCGAGACGGTCTGGATGAGCCACGGCGACCATGTCGAGACCGTCCCGGAGGGCTTTTCAGTCACGGCGCGGACGACGAACGCGCCCGTCGCCGCGTTCGAGGATCCCGTCCGGGGCCTCTACGGGCTCCAGTTTCACCCCGAGGTCCAGCACACCGAGCACGGCTCCGAGATGCTCGAGTCGTTCCTCTACGACGCCTGCGGGTGCGCCCCGCGCTGGACGATGGCGAGTTTCCGGGAGTCGGCCGTCGCGAAGGTTCGCGAAACGGTGACGGAAGGAATCGTTCTCGGCGGTCTGTCGGGTGGTGTCGATTCGACGGTCGCGGCGGTCCTCATCCGCGAGGCGGTGGGGGAGCGCTTTCGGGGCGTTTTCGTCGACACGGGGCTCCTCCGGAAGGACGAGGGCCGCCACGTCCTGTCCTCGTTCCGCCACCTCGGCCTGCCGGTGACGGGCGTCGACGCGTCCGACCGCTTCTTCGACGCCCTGGCGGGCGTCACCGATCCCGAGAAGAAACGGAAGATCATCGGGGGCCTCTTCATCGACGCATTTGCCGAAAACGCGAAGGCCGTCGACGGGGCGGCCTGGCTCGCCCAGGGGACGCTCTACCCCGACGTCATCGAGTCCGTCTCGATCCACGGCCCGTCCGCGGTCATCAAGACGCACCACAACGTCGGCGGGCTGCCGGAGAAGCTCGGCTTCAAGCTCGTGGAGCCTCTTCGCGAGCTCTTCAAGGACGAGGTGCGGCGGCTCGGCGAGGAGCTCGGGATCCCGCGCGAGATGCTCTACCGCCACCCGTTCCCGGGTCCGGGCCTCGCGGTGAGGATCCCGGGAGAGATCACGCGCGAGAGGGTGCGGATCCTGCAGGAAGCGGACGCCATCTTCATCGAGGAGCTTCGGGCTTCGGGGGACTACGACCGGACGGCGCAGGCCTTCGCGGTCCTCCTGCCGGTCCGGTCGGTCGGCGTGATGGGTGACGGACGGACCTACGAGAACGTGGCGGCCCTGCGGGCGGTGACGACCGTCGACTACATGACCGCCGACTGGGCCCGCCTGCCCCACGACCTGCTCGACCGCGTCGCGAGTCGAATCGTGGGCGAGGTTCGGGGCGTGAACCGGGTCGTCTACGACGTCACTTCGAAGCCGCCCGCCACGATCGAGTGGGAGTGAGGCGGGCGGAAAGGGCCTGCAGCTCTGACAGGTCCGGGAATTCGCATGCGCGATTGCACCGGGAACCTGGGTGTTGACTTCGGGAAAAAGGCGTGTTGTGCTGAAAGGGACCCGTTCCGACTCCGACCGGCGGTGAGGACGGTCACGAGACGTTCCCCGTCGGCTCGAGCTCGCGCCGACCTCTCAAACCCGCTCGCCTCGGCGCGCACTGACCAAGGATCCAGAGAACGAGAATGAAGCTTTACGTCGGAAACCTCCCCTACACCGCTGACGACAGCACTCTCCGCGGCCTCTTCGAAGCCTTCGGAGAGGTTCACTCCGCCCGCGTCGTCTCCGACCGCGATTCCGGCCAGTCGAAGGGGTTCGGCTTCGTCGAGATGAACGACGCCGACGCCCAGAGCGCCATGAGCGCCCTGAACGGTCAGGAGCAGGGCGGCCGGACCCTTCGAGTGAACGAGGCCCGCCCGCAGGAGCCGCGCACCGGCGGTGGCGGCGGCGGCCGGGGCGGCTACGGCGGCGGCGGCGGCTACAGCGGCGGCGGTGGCTACGGCGGCGGCGGCGGCCGCGGTCGCTACTAGTCCTTCCCCGAACCGATAGACTCCCTTTCGCCGGGCGATCTGGAAACGCTCCGTCTCGCTCCGGTGGAAGGGAGTCCCTCATGAGATCCGGGCGATCGGCATCCTTTTCGAACTCCGTCGCTCTCGCGGTCGTGTTCGTCTCCGCGCTGGCAGCGCGCCCGGCGGCGGTCGGGCAGGCCGCGGCGGCGGACGGGACAGCCCCGGCCGCCGCGAAGGCCACCTGTGTCTTCACCCACCCGGCCTTCTCCGGAAAGTGTACGGAGAACGTGGACGTAGCCGAGAACTCGAGCGCGGACACAGCCTGTTCCCTGATCCTCGATTGCCTGAACGACGTTCGGTGCACGAAGACGTACTGCAGCGCGACGAGTCTGCGGGGGGGATGGAAGCTCGAAACGGCCAGCCCTAAGGCCACGCCCTAGGGCCAGGCATCGGCGCGGCCGCCGATCCCCTCCGAAACTGCTCGGGGCACCCCTAGAATCCGACCGGCATGTCGTCTGACTTCGTCCATCTCCATCTCCACACCCAGTACTCGCTCCTCGACGGCGCGAACCGGACGAAGGAACTGATCCGGCACGTCCTGAAGAACGGCATGACCTCCATGGCCGTCACCGACCACGGGAACATGTTCGGAGCGTTCGAGATCCAGTCGGAGGCGATCGAGCACGGCCTGAAGCCGATCCTCGGCGTGGAGGCCTACATCGCTCCGGGGTCCCGTCTCGACCGCGAGGCGGTGAAGACGGTCGACGGCGAGGGGAGGAACTACCACCTCACGCTCCTCGCCGAGACACCGGAGGGCTACCGAAACCTCTCTTACCTCGTGAGCGAGGCTTTCCTGACGGGCTTCTACTACAAGCCCCGAATGGACTGGGAGCTTCTCGAGGCGCACCACACCGGCCTCGTCGCGCTCTCGGGGTGCGTGAAGTCCGAGGTCTCGCAGCGGCTCCTCGCGGGCGACTTCGCGGGAGCCAAGGAGACGGCGGTCCGGTACCAGACCCTCTTCGGGAAGGACCGCTACTTCATCGAGCTGATGGATCACGGCCTGCCGGTGCAGCGGGAGCTCATGCCCGAGCTCCTCCGCCTTTCCCGGGAAACCGGCATCCCCGTCGTGGCGACGAACGACGCTCACTACCTCCAGAGGGAAGACGCGGAAGCGCAGGACGTCCTCCTCTGCATCGGCATGGGGAAGACCGTCAACGACGCCAAGCGGATGAAGTTCTACAACTCGGAGTTCTACGTGAAGAACCCCGGGGAGATGACCGAGACCTTCCGGCCCTGGTCGCTCGAGGCGGTGAAGAACTCGGCCGCCATCGCCGACCGGGTCGCGCCGAAAGTCATCGTCGACACGAGCTTCAAGCTGCCGACGTTTCCCCTTCCGGAGGAGGCCGGCGGCCCCGACGAGTACCTCGAAAAGCTCGCGGGCGAAGGTCTGGAGAAGCGCCTCGCCCCGATCGCCGAGCTTCTCGCGGCGGGGAGGACGAAGCACCCCCGGAAGGCCTACGACGACCGTCTCGCCTGGGAGCTCTCGGTCATCAAGAAGATGGGCTTCTCGGCCTACTTCCTGATCGTCTGGGACTTCATCCGGTTCGCCAAGGACGACGGGATTCCGGTCGGGCCCGGACGTGGCAGCGCCGCCGGCTCGCTCGTCGCCTGGACGCTCGGGATCACCGAGGTCGACCCGCTCCGATACGATCTCCTCTTCGAGCGGTTCCTCAATCCCGACCGCATCTCGATGCCCGACATCGACGTCGACCTCTGCGAGCGTCGTCGCGGCGAGGTCATCGAGTACGTCCGGAAGAAGTACGGCAAGGACAACGTCGGCCAGATCATCACGTTCAACTCGATGAAGGCGCGGGCCGTGATCCGCGACGTGGGCCGTGCCCTGGACGTGCCGCTCGCCGAGGTCAACAAGCTCTGCGCGATGATCCCGGCGAGCCCTGGCAAGCCGGTGACCCTCAACGAAGCCCGGCACAACGTGAAGGAGCTCGCGGACGCCCTCGCCGGAAACGAAGGGTACCGGAAGCTGTTCGACCTGGGCGAGCGTCTCGAGGGGGTGTCGCGGCACGCGGGTGTCCACGCGGCGGGGGTCCTCATCGCGCCGAGGCCGCTCGTCGAGTACCTCCCGCTCTACAAGAACAACAACGACGAGATCACGACCCAGTTCGAGATGAAGTCCGTCGACAAGATGGGCCTCCTGAAGATGGACTTCCTCGGGCTCATCACGCTGACGATCCTGGACGACGCCGTGAAATCGGCCGGGAAGCGGACCGGGCAGAAGGTCGACCTCGCGGCGATCCCGCTGAACGATCCGGAGGTGTTTCGCCTCTTCTCGGAGGGCCGCACGGACGGGATCTTCCAGTTCGAGTCCTCGGGGATGCGGGACCTCCTCCGGCGCGTTCAGCCGAGCGTCTTCAGCGACCTCGCGGCCCTGAACGCCCTCTACCGCCCGGGAGCCCTGGACGCCGGGACGGTCGAGGTCTACATCGAGCGGCGTCGCGGGAAGAAGTTCGAATACCCGCTTCCGGCGCTCGAGCCCCTCCTGGCCGAGACGCACGGCGTCCTCGTCTACCAGGAGCAGGTGATGCTCGCCGCGAGGGCCATCGCCGGCTACACCCCCGGCGAAGCCGACAAGCTTCGCAAGGCGATCGGCAAGAAGGACGAGGCGGCGCTGAAGGCCGAGGGAGAGAAGTTCGTAAGGAAGTCGGTCGAGAATGGCGTACAGAAGAGGAAAGCCGAGGAGCTCTGGGAGCTGATCCTCCCCTTCGGCCGCTACGGGTTCAATAAGTCGCATTCGGTCGTCTACGCCCTCCTCGCGTACCAGACGGCGTGGATGAAGGTCCACTTCCCGGTGGACTTCATGGCCGCGACGCTGACGGCATCCTCGGGAAAGTCCGAGGACGTCGTGAAGTACGTGAACGCCTGCCGGGAGATGAAGATCCCGGTCCTCCCGCCCGACGTGAACACGTCTGCGCTCTCCTTCTCTCCCGACGGCGAGTCCATCCGATTCGGGCTCGGTGCCGTCAAGGGTGTGGGAGAGGGGGCGGTGAAGTCGGTCCTGGATGCCCGGGCGGCGGACGGCCGCTTCGTCTCGCTCACCGACTTCTGCTGCCGCGTCAACGTGCGATTGAACAACCGGAAGGTCATCGAGGCGTTGATCCGCTCCGGGTCGTTCGACTCGCTCGGGAAGAGCCGCGCCGCGCTCACCGCCGGAGTCGACTCCGCGATGGACGTCGCGACGGCCGCGAGGAAGTCGAACGATTCGGGCCAGGGGGGCCTCTTCGGCGACGAGGCCTCCCACGATCACGCCGACCGATTCGCGGACCTGCCCGAGTGGTCGCCCGACGAGCGGATCCGCTACGAGAAGGAGACTCTCGGCTTCTACATCACCGGGCATCCTCTCGCCCGCTTCGAAGAGGAGATCGGGTTGTTCGGTGACGTGACCGCCGAGACCGCAACGGCGAAGGTCGACCAGAACGTGAAGATCGTCGCCCTTCTCGCCTCGCTCAAGAAGACCCAGATCAAGAAGGGCCAGAACGAGGGGAAGATGATGGCCAAGGGCGTCCTCGAGGACCTGACGGGCTCCGTCCCCGTCACGATCTTTGCGTCGCTTCTCGAGCGCGTCGGCCCCTGGCTGGCCGAAGGCCGGCCCGTCCTCGTATCGGGCGTCGTCCGATCCTCGTCCGCTCCGGGAGCGCCGGAGCCCGAAGAAGGGGGAGGAATCGTCCCCGTCGAGATCATCGCTCGAGAGATTCAGGCACTCGACGGGATGCGCGAGGCGGCCGCCTGTGAGGTCCACCTGACCACTCCGCTCCCCGGCACCCTCGACGAGACGTTCGCCTCCGTCCGCGAGATCCTGGAGTCGGTTCCCGGCTCTGTACCCGTGTCGCTGGCGGTCCGCCGTGCCGGGCACTGGGAGGTGACGGTGCGGACCGCCGGCCGGCTCGCGGTCCGGCCGACGCCCGAGATGACGAAAGCGCTGGAACGGCTCCTCGGACCCGGCTCGGTCCGCTACGTGTACGCCCACTCGTGAGCGAGCGGGAGTTCGCCCGGATCGCGCCCCTTCTTTCAACGCTCGGGCGGTTCGTCCGGACAGCCGGTGGCGACGGGTACCTCGTGGGAGGGGCCGCGCGCGACCTCCTGCTGCGACGGAGTCCGGTCGACCTGGATGTCGCCGTCGAGGGTCCGGTTCGTTCCGTCGCCTCCCTCGTGTCGGCTCTGGCTGCCGAGGCGGGCTGGAGCGTCGAAGCCCGCCACGAACGGTTCGGAACGGCGAAGCTGCGAAGTCCGGACGGGACGGGGATCGACATCGCCGCGACCCGGGAAGAGCATTACCCCTTCCCGGGGGCTCTCCCCGTCGTGAGCACCGGCGTCTCGATCCGGAAGGATCTCGGTCGGCGGGACTTCACCGTTCACGCCATGGCCTTCCGGCTCTCCGATGCCGGGGTCGAGCCGAGCCTCCTCGACCCGTTCGGCGGCGAGAAGGACCTCGGGAGGCGATGCCTCCGTCTGCTTCACGAGGGGTCCCTGGCGGACGATCCGACCCGGGTCTTTCGCGCGGCGCGCTATGCCGCGCGTCTCGAATTCGAGGTCGACCCGGGCTTTGCCGAGGCGTTGCGTCGAGGAATCGAGAGCGGCTCCTTCGCCAGGATCTCGGGCGATCGTCTCCGGCGAGCCCTTCAGGAGGTGCTCTCGGAGCAGAATCGGGCCATGGCCGTGGAGATCCTGGCGCGCCTCGGCGTCTTCGACGTCCTCGTCGAAGGCTGGGACGTCCCCGTCACCGTCGCCCGGAATCTCTCCGAGACCCCGGGTCCCGAGGCGGCCTGGGTCAGACTGATGTCGTCGGCCTCTCCCTCGCTGCGGGAGAGGATCGCCTCGCGCCTCAATTTCTCACGCGCTCTTCGCAGGGCCGTGGGATGTCCGCGATGACACCGCTCCTCGCGCTGGTCCTGGTCGCGGCCCTGAACGCGGAGCCTCCCGCACCGCCGGCCTCCCCGGCGCCGGGCTCATCCCGGGTCGAGCCGGTGGAGACGACCGAGCCGTCGCCGGAGAAGCCGCGCCGACCCGAGGACAAGACGCTCGTCGCGTCCCTCGACATCGAGCAGGGGGCCGGAAAGGAACGGCTCTCCCTCTACAGGGACGGAACGCTCGTCCTCGTCAAGACCTACGAAGGCGTCCGTAAGGTCAGGAAGAAGATCCTCTCGGAGGAAGAGATCGGCATCATTCGAAAGGTCTGCCGCGAGGCGATGTCGCTGGATGTCGCCGAGTATCACGTCGACGTCCTCGGACACGCCGAACCTCGCCGATTCCGGATCGAGGTCGGAAGGGAAGGCGAGCTTCCGCGGGTATTCCAGTTCGACGAGCTGGCGCGCGTACCGCTCGTACTCGGTCGCGCACGGGGAGCCCTCGAGGGGCTGCTGGAGCGCTTCGACGAAACGACGGTCTCCCAGGACGACCTGTGGGATCCCTCGAAGCTGCGCCGCGGCGACGTCCTGACGCACAGGAAGGACGGGAGGCAATACCGCGTCGACCGCGACGATGTCTTCGTCCGGAGCCTCGAGCTCGTGGAGGCAGCCCGGTCGCTCCAGCGGCTGATCATCCTGAGAGAGGACGTTCCGAAGCTCTTCCTCAATCCTTCGCCCGTGGACGAGATCGGAGGACGGCAATGATCCGGATCGTGGCGGGGGAGCTGCGGGGAAGGCGCCTCGCCGTCGCACCCGGAGTCAGGCCGACGACGGAACGCGCGCGCGAGGCTCTCTTCAGCATCGTCGGGGACAGGGTCCGCGGAGCACGAGTCCTCGATGCCGCCGCGGGATCGGGAGCGCTCGGGTTCGAAGCCCTCTCGCGCGGGGCGCGAGAGGTCGTCTTCGTCGAAGCCGACCGCCGAACGGCGGCCGTCCTGGAGGCGAATGCCGGCGCCGTCCGTCTCTCGGAGCGTGTCAAGGTATACGTGCGGTCGGTCGCGACCTTCCTCCGGATCGACCGCCCCGCGGGTTTCGACCTCGTCTTCTTCGACCCGCCCTGGGCCGATCCGGTCGCCAGCGAGCTCGAAGGACTCTGGGCGGCCCTCTCCGCCGGAGGGACGTTCGTCGTGGAGCGGGGGAGCGCGGAGAACCCGTGGCCGGGCTCGCCGGTCGATCCCGAGATCCGGCGCTACGGGACCACGTCCCTCCACATCTTCCAGCGGACAGACTCCGTCCCGACGGGCCCGGAGCGGCCCCCGCCGATCGTCCCGCGGGTTTGCGGCCGGCGAAGCCAGGTGGAACTGGAGTAGATTATCCCGCCTGTCCGGTGCGGACCCTCAGGCGGACGGGGACTTCTGCTCGCCATGAAAGAAGGCATGACTGAAATACCGTTCCTCTCGGTCGTCATTCCGGCCCGGAACGAAGCGGAGAACGTCCGTCCCCTCGTCGCCGAGGTTCGGCAGGCCCTCGACGGGGCCTTTCGACTACGAGCTGATCTACGTCGACGACGGGTCCACCGACGCGACGTTCGAGACGCTGAGGGCGCTCGTCGATGGCGGTTTCGAGAGGCTCCGCGTCCTCCGGCACGGGAAGAGCACGGGGCAGAGCTTCGCGGTCCTGACGGGGGCCCGGGCCGCTCGCGGAACCTGGCTGGTCGTCCTCGACGCGGACGGCCAGAACGACCCGGCCGACATCCCCGGCATGGTCCGCATGGTCCTCGACGAGCAGGCGAGGGACCCCCGGGTCGTCGGCGTCAGGCCACCGCGTGAACCGGCGGGACGACTGGGTCAAGCGGGTCAGCTCGCGCGTTGCGAATTCCTTCCGGAACGCGATGCTCAGGGACGGCGTCCCGGATGTCGGCTGCGGCCTGAAGGCGGTACGGCTCGACTGGTACCTGCGCCTGCCGGCCTTCGATCACATGCACCGGTACGTCCCGACGCTCGTCCAGGCGCGGGGAGGGATCATGAAGGTACATCCCGTGAACCACAGGCCCCGGATGGCGGGAAGTTCGAACTACGGCGTCTGGAACCGCCTCTGGGTCGGCCTCGTAGACGTGCTCGGCGTCTTCTGGCTCAAACGGCGGAGCAAGGATGTCGTCGTGACGGAAGTCCTCCCGTGACGGTGGCCGTCGAGCGGCTCTGGGTCGGCCTCGGCCTCGTCGGCCAGCTCCTCTTCAGCGCGCGGTTCATCCTCCAGTGGATCGCCTCCGAGCGGAAGAAGAGGAGCGTCATTCCCGTCTCCTTCTGGTACTTCAGCCTCGGGGGATCGGCCCTCCTCCTGGCCTACGCGATCTACCGGAAGGATCCGGTCTTCATCCTGGGGCAGAGCGCGGGCGCGGTCGTCTACGTTCGAAACCTGTGGCTCATCCGGTCGGCGCGGCACGCGGAGGCCGGAACCGACCCCGGCGGGGACGCGTGACGCCGCGGATGGCTCCTCGACGGGCCGCGGGACGACCGCCGCTCCCTGCTTCTCCTGCTCTCTGTCGCCGCCGTCCTCTTCGCCGCCGGGATCGGCCTGCGCGACCCGTGGCCCGCGGACGAGCCGCGGTTCGCCCTCGTCGCCCGGCAGATGGTCGAGAGCGGGCAGTGGCTCTTCCCGATGCGGGGCGGGGAGCTCTACCCCGACAAGCCGCCGGTCTTCATGTGGGCGATCGCCCTCTTCCTGAAGGCGACCGGCTCGCCGGGTTGCGTTCTCCTCCCGTCCTTCGCCGGGCGGGACCTGCCTCTCGACCTGCCGGAGGCTCACGACCGCCCGGCGTGGCGCGGGCTCCTCTCCTGACGGTTCAGTTCACGCTCCAGGCGCGGACGGCTCAGATCGACGGCCTCGCGACGTTCTTCATCACGCTCGGCGTCTACGGCTTTCTCCGCTTCCTCCTCCTGGGTGGTGGGTGGCTGGTCTACCTGGCTGGGCGGCGGGCCCTCACCGGGTCGGCATCTCGCCTTTCGTCTTCCCAATCGCCCCGGGGCCCTGCCCTCCGGGGTTGCAGGGAAAATTTCGCAGAGGGCGTGGGCGCTGGCGTTTGGCTTACTCGTCAACACGTCCTGGCTCCCCTGTTGCCGGCTCGCCCCCCTGGCAGCGGGAGGCGTCTCCTCTCCGCTAGCGCCGGAGCGCTTGACCCCCCCCTGCCTGAGGCTGACTGGCTCCCCGGATCGTCGCCGGGCCGCCCTGCGACGGTCCGCTCCTCTCGTCCGAGGTGCAGGGGCTCCCCGCAACCCTGGCCGCCCGTCTGCCGTCGCCCTGGGTCCCCCGCCCTCTCGTTGGTCTGGCGCACCCGAGCTGAACGACTCCGGACTCCGGCGACGAGAGAAGCCAGGTCCCCGGGAGCCTGGCGGGACAGTTCGCCTTCCCCGCCGCCTGGCTACCTGAGCGCACCGCCGCAATGCGGACGTGGGCCTGGCCAGCCTAAAGGGTTCGACCCCCGTCACCCTCGGGACGCGCCACCGGCAGAGGTGGCTCCTCGTCCCGCCCGGCTCGTCCCGCCCCTCGGGGTCCGTTTCCGAGGGGCCTGTCTTCGCCTACTCTCCGGGGGACTCCGCCACGCCATGAAGGTCCTCGTCACCGGCGCCGCCGGGTTCATCGCGCTGCACGTCGCCGAGCGGCTCCTCGCCCGCGGCGACGAAGTCTTCGGCATCGACAACCTGAGCCCCTACTACGACGTCTCGCTCAAAGAGGCCCGGCTCGCGCGCCTGAAGGGGCGCGATGGCTTCCGTTTCCTCCGGCAGGACCTCTCGGATCGGGAGGGGATGGCCGCGATCTTCGCGCGCGAGAGATTCGAGCGCGTCGTCCACCTCGGAGCGCAACCCGGCGTCCGCCACTCGCTGGACGCGCCGTTCGACTACGTCGACTCTAACCTCACGGGGCACCTGACGGTCCTCGAAGGCTGCCGGAGGACGGGCGTCGAGCACCTCGTCTACGCGAGCTCGAGCTCCGTCTACGGCCTGAACCGGACGCCGTTTCACGCCTCCGACCGGACCGACCATCCCGTCAGCCTCTACGGCGCGACCAAGAAGGCGAACGAGGTGATGAGCCACGCCTACGCGCACCTCTTCGGCGTTCCGGCGACGGGGCTCCGCTTCTTCACGGTCTACGGCCCGTGGGGCCGCCCCGACATGGCGACGATGAAGTTCACCCGCGCGATCCTCGCGGGTGAGCCGATCGAGGTCTTCGGCCACGGCGAGATGAAGCGCGACTTCACCTACGTCGGCGATATCGCCGACTCGGTCGTCGCCCTTCTCGACCGCGCCCCCGGGCCCGACCTCTCCTGGACGCCCGAGGCGGGGGACGCGGCCGGCAGTGCCGCGCCCTACCGCGTCTTCAACATCGGAAACGGCGAACCGGTCCTCCTGATGGACTTCATCCGGACGCTCGAACGGCTCCTCGGGAGGACGGCGGTCATCGTCCTGAGGGACCTCCAGCCGGGCGACCTTCTCGAGACGAGATCGGACACGGAACCCCTCGCGCGGCTTCTCGGCGCCGCCCCCTATACGTCGCTCGCCGATGGCCTCGGACGCTTCATCGCCTGGTACCGCGAGTTCTATCGCGCCTGAGCCGGGGCTACGAAGAGGTTTTCCCGAATCGGTTGACCCTGCCGTGTGGTGCCCATAAACTGAAGGGTTGAGCGCCTCTCCGACAGAGGCGACTCAGGGAGAAAACGAGACATGGCGCTTCCGCGCACGCTCTTTACGTCCGAGTCGGTCACAGAGGGACACCCCGACAAGATCGCCGACCAGATCTCCGACGGGATCCTCGACGCGATCCTCACCGACGACCCCGACGGCCGCGTCGCGTGCGAGACCCTCGTGACGACCGGGACCGCCTTCATCGCCGGCGAGATCACGACGAAGACCTACGTCGACATCCCGAAGGTCGTCCGCGAGACGATCAGCGACGTCGGCTACACGCGCGCCAAGTACGGCTTCGACTACCAGACGTGCGCCGTCCTCTCCTCGATCGACAAGCAGTCGCCCGACATCGCGATGGGCGTCGACCCGGGCGGCGCCGGCGACCAGGGCCTCATGTTCGGTTTCGCGGTGCGCGAGACCGAGGAGCTCATGCCGCTCCCGATCACCCTCGCGCACAAGCTCACCCTCCGTCTCGCCGAGGCCCGGAAGTCGCACGAGCTCGAGTGGCTCCGCCCCGATGGGAAGAGCCAGGTCACGGTGGAGTACGAGGGGAGCCGTCCGGTCCGTGTCGACGCGGTGGTCGTCTCGACGCAACACGCCGAGACGGTCCCGATCCTCGAGCTGCGCGAGGCGATTCGCGAGGAGGTCATCAAGCGGGTCGTCCCGGCGGCGCTTCTCGATGACCGGACGAAATTCCACATCAATCCCACAGGACGATTCGTCATCGGCGGGCCGCAGGGCGACACGGGCCTGACCGGACGGAAGATCATCGTCGACACGTACGGCGGAATGGGCCGGCACGGCGGGGGAGCCTTCTCCGGGAAAGACGCGACAAAGGTCGACCGTTCCGCGTCCTACATGGCCCGATACATCGCGAAGAACCTGGTAGCCGCCGGCCTTGCCGACCGGGTCGAGGTCCAGCTCGCGTACGCCATCGGCGTCGCCGATCCGGTCTCCGTCTACGTCGAGACCTTCGGCACGGAGAAAGTCGATCCGGCGCTCCTCCCAGGGCTCGTCCGGGACCACTTCAAGCTGACGCCGAAAGGCATCATCGATTCCCTCGACCTGAGAAGGCCGATCTTCAGGAAGACCGCGTCCTATGGACACTTCGGGCGAAATCTCCCGGAGTTCACGTGGGAACGGACCGATCTCGCCGAACCTCTCGCCAGAGCAGCCGGCCTGACGGTCCCGGCCAAGGTCTAGCCGCTCAGGTCCGGATACCTAGAAGCCCCCACCCGGCCCCCAGGGAAAAGAAGAGATTGGCTCCCCAGGCCGCGAGAAGCGGCGGCAGGGAGCCGGTCTCGCCCCCCTTGACGAGGGCGGCGCTCAGGATGAGGTAGGCAAGGCCGAGGAGGAGGGCGATCCCGATCCCCGCGACCGCTCCCTTCTTCCCAAGGCGAAAGGCGAAGGGAAGGCCCACGAGGGTCAGAAGCAGGGGAGCCAGGGAGACCGAACTCTTCTGGTAGAGACCCGTCGTGATCGCAGAGACGTCGGCACCCGCCTTTTGGCGGATCCGGACGAAGCGGGCCAGTTCCAGGCTGTTCATCTGTCGGGGATCGGCCCGGCCGGCGAGAAACGTCCGCGCAGCCTCCGGCGCCTCGACGAACGTCGTTCCTGCCTGCTTGAGGAAGAGGGATTCGCCGTCGTTCCCGAAAGTCCTCGTCCACCCGTCGGTCAGGGCGATTCCCTTGCCAGGGACGATTTGACCGCGCGCGCCATACGACTTACGTGTCAGACGGAAGGAAGCCGGGTCCACCTGGAAGACGGTGACGCCGGTCAGGGACGAGGAGTTCGTGTCCCAGGTTTCCGCCGAATAGAACCGGCCCGATTCGCCCCGGAGGAATGATCGCCAGGCGTCGGACGCCGCCGCAGCCGGTTTCCCCACCAGGACATTTCGGAGCCGGTCGGCTTCGGCCGCGGACTTCGGTACGACCGCTTCAGAGAAGACCAGAAGAGTCCCTCCCATGAGGATCGCGAGGAGAAGGATCGAGGCCGTCGAGCGAAGGAGAGAAATCCCATGGGCCAGCAGGGCCGTCGTCTCTGCGGAGCGGACGAGACCCGCCACGGCGATGAGGGCCGCTGCGGCGAACGCGAGAGGGACGACATCGACGAGGATCGGGGCCATCTTCGCCTGGAAATACCCGAGGATCGCCGATAGCGGCGGTTGGACTTTGGCGATCTCGTTCGATATCTCGAGGTACTCGATGAGGATGTAGAGCACGAGGATGGAGGCGAGTACGAGGGCGAAAAGCTGGAGGAACCGAGTGGCGACGTAGCGATCCACGAGCCAGGCTCTCGCAACGGTCGTGGCGCTTTTCCTCCCGACCTCTGAAAGTCCCGGGAGGGGCGACAGCCGGACTGGATTTCGCGGATCGGCGGGGGAGTAGTCGTGCGAGGAGCGCTTGCAGGAAAGGTATCGCCGAACCATCGAAAAGGGTCCGGTCGTGCCGGACTCTCCCGATGGCATAAATGCCCAGGGCCAGGAGGAGGAGGTTCGGAAACCACATCGCGACGACTGGCGAGATCGTTCCTTCGACAGCCCGGGCTTCGCCGGAAGCGTAGAGGATGTAATACCCGAGAACGATCGCCGTCGAAACGGCAAACCCCGCCGCCCGCCCTCCGCGACGGTTTACGACGCCGAGGGGCAGGCCGATCAGGCCGAAGACGAGACACGCGGCAGGGAAAGAGAATTTCTTGTGGACTTCGACCCACGAGAGCCGGGAAAGGACTCCGTCTGGCGTCGTTCTCGCACGGCGCACCAGCTCGCCAAGGGTCATCTCCCGTAACTGTTTGTCGGGTCGGGCCTTGGCGAAGCGCTCCCTGGGATTCGTGTCGTCGAGCAGGACTCTCTGCGTTCGATAGCTGGCCCGATCGTAGCTACGGGCGTCTGCTGCCGTGTGGTGGGTCACGGCGTCTTCGAGGCGGAGCCAGAGGCGACCCTCGGCTTCCTCCAGTTCGAGCGAGCCGCGGCGGGCCAGAGTCAGGCGCTCGCCTTCCGCCGGATTCGAGTTGTCGGCGAGGATGAGCCCCTCGAGTGACTTCCTGTCCGAAGACGCCCGTTCGACGTAGATTCGTCGTCCGCCGACTTCGGGACTGAAGACGCCAGGCTGGATCCGCTGGGCGATCGCGAAGGTGGAGAGCTGGAGCCTCATCCCGTACAGGATTCGATTCGTTCTCGGAACGACGGCCGTCATGACGAATCCCGTGATGAGCGTGAACAGGACGGCGAGAACGGCGATGGGGCGGTAGAGGGAGAAGAGGTCTACGCCGGCGGCCCGCAAGGCGACGAGCTCGGAGTCCTGGCTGAGGCGCCCGACGCCGACCAGAATCCCGAGGAGAAACGCGATCGGCAGCGTCAGGACGACGATATGAGGGGTCGAGAACGCCAGGACGCGACCGGTGTCCCAGAGCGGATCGGAGCTCTGCAGGAGCAGGTTGCTGAACTGGACGAGGCCCCGGATCAACATGAACCCGGTGTAGATGGCGAACGCCACCGCAGTCGGAGTGAGGATCTCGCGAAGGGTGTAGCGGTCGGTCAGTTTCATTGCTGGACCCAAGTCTGGACTCTCGGCAGAAGACGCGCGGATTCCGCGGCATTCTAGCTGCTGGTCAGGTCTTAGTGTGTCTGATAAGAAATATTATGTTAAATAATGTGCCCATGAACCCTGAATTTCTTCGGCGCGGTCGGCGTTCTCGTTGCAGCGCCCTTCGACACCCAGTTGGACGCCCTGTACCGTTTGGCCTCCTCTGCCTCGCGCCCGCCGTCCCGGGCCCGGCTCGATGCTGGGCGTCGGTCCTTGCCGTTCCGGACGCCAGAAGACTTCAAGAATCTTCCGTGCTCTTCCAGGCTCAGCTCCCCTGTGTCGAGCTTCTTGATGAGACGACGGAGGGTCTCGAGTATTTCGCCTCTGTCTGCCCCCGTTCCGCGGAACACGAGGCTGACTGCGTACTCGGCATCGGGCGGTTGGAAATTCAATTCGTAGGCTTTCCGGAGGCTCCGGAAGCGGCTGGCTTCGGCTGGCTCGGCTTCGCGCCGCGCCGTCCTGACGGCGTCCCGGCCGACACCCTCTCCGCTTCCGAACGCGACAATGGCATCAAGCATCGCTGGTTCGTTCGGCAGGCGTCCAACCTCCAGGAGGAAGGACTTCGAGCGAATGTCGGCGCGCCGACATTCGTCCTTGACGCGAAGCGGAAGCCTCGCGAGCGAGACCGTCTCCGTGATGGTGACTCGGGACTTCCCCACGGCTTTCGCAATCTGCTCGTGGGTGTATCCGTGTCGCTCCTGGAGCATCAGGTAACCGTCCGCCTCCTCGAGTGGGCTCAGATCTTTCCTCTGAAGGTTCTCGATGAGGGCGATCTCGAGCACCTCGGCATCGCTGACGTCGAGAACGATGCACGGGATATCGCTGAGACCCGCCTCCATGGCGGCACGAAAACGCCTTTCGCCGGAGATGATCGTGAAACGTCCTCCCTCGCGAGGGCGTACGAGAATTGGCTCCAGGACTCCCTTGGCCTCGATCGAAGCCTTCAGGTCAGCCAAGTCTCCGAGCATGCTCCGCGGCTGATCAGGGTTCGCTTCGATGACGTGGAGGGCGATCCGCCGCCCTACGGAAATCTCTTCACCGCTGAAGAGCTGGTCGACGAAATGAGGGTCGTGGCGCATCCGAGAGGATTCAGGAAGCCCGCGGCGCTTAGACACGTTCCAGGATCTCCTCGGTCAGGCTGTAGTACTCGGATGCGCCGGTCGATCTTGGAGCAAACGTGAAGATCGACTCCCGGTAGGCCGGAGACTCTTCGAGGCGAATCGATTTCGATACGGTCGTCTTGAAGAGCTTCCCTTGAAAGACGGCATCGATCTGCTTCTGTATGTCGCGTCCAAGAACCGTACGACGGTCATGAAGCGTGATGACGACGCCAAGGATCTGAAGGCTCGGGTTGGGACGACTCTTGATCTTCTCGATCGTCTCGAGAAGGTCGTCCGTCCCTTCGAGTGCAAAGTAGGACGACTGGATCGGAATGATGATGTGGCTCGAGGCCACCATCGCGTTGACGGTGATCATCCCGAGCGTCGGAGGCGTGTCGATGAGAATCGCGTCATAGGCGGACGCGACCTCGGCCATCTTGTCCTTGAGCCGGTAGTGGCCGTCGATTTCTCCGATCAGCTTCGACTCGACTTTCGCGAGGGAGATCTTCGCGGGGGCCACGGAGAGGCCCGGAAAGCTCGTCTCGCGAATGACGGACGAAATGGCCACTTCAGGGTCGACGAGGACGTCGTACATGGATGCGCCGATCGTGCGGCGATCCAGGTAGGACATCGTCGAGTTCGCCTGAGGATCGAGATCGACGAGGAGCGTGCGGAGCTTCTTCTGGGCGAGAGCAGCAGCGACGTTGATTGCTGTCGTCGTCTTGCCTACTCCGCCCTTCTGGTTTGTGACCGCGATAATCATGGGAGTGGGCGAGGATACGGGCTGAGGCGCCGGTTCTCAAGGTGACTTGGAACTCGTGTCCAGCGAGGAGCTTGGAGCAACCTGTTCTCGGTGCAATTTGCTCCCGTACGTCAGAGGTCACATCTTGTACTTGCCGAGAGATTCCGGGTCCGCTTCCTCGAACCACTTCCGGAGGCGCTCGTGGCTCTGGCTCTCCTCGGAAGCGTCCTGTGCCCGGCTCTTTTCCAGGACTTCTTCTTCCACGAAAATCGGAGAGGACGTCCGGAGTGCGAGGGCAATTGCATCAGACGGGCGGCTGTCGACTACGACCGGACGCCCGCCGACCGTGAGATGGATCTCAGCGTAATACGTATTCTCGTGGAGCCTCGTTATGACGATCTGTTCGACGGCGGCACCTAGAAGAGAAATCATCGCCTTGAGCAGATCGTGGGTCAGGGGTCGTGGCGTGCTGACTCCCTCGATCTGAAGGGCGATCGCGTTCGCCTCGAAGACACCGACCCAGATCGGCAGGAAGTTCTTGTCCTCGGCATCACGCAAGATGACGACAGGCATGTTCGCGATCGGGTCTACGATGAGGGCCTTGACGTCCATTCTCACGCTCACGACGGCTCCCCTTCTCAGTCGAATCTGGGGAGGCGGGCGGCTCGAATCAAGACGCTAGGTCCGTGCCGCCGGCGTCAGCAGACCGTACCCGGCGAAGCGGCCGCGCTACGAGGGAGTTCGCGAGCCCCTTCTCGACGACGGCCATGACGAAGGTCCCGGACGCCGTCCCGGGAATTCCGTCGATGTGGACGAGGTGGTTGAACGGAGATCGTCCCGAAACCCGCTGGCCTGTCCTGTCGCTTCCCTCTACGAGAACCTCGAGCACTTTGCCAACGAGTGCCTCGTTCGCCTGGAGCTGCAACGCCTGCTGATGGTCGTTGAGCAGGGCGAGACGCTCCTGCGCGACGCGGACCGGGACGTCCTGGTCCCACCTGGCCGCGGCTGTCCGGGGTCGCGGTGAATAGGTGAAACAGAAGATCGACGAGAATCGAACCTCGTCCAGGACGCTGATCGTCGCGGCGAAGTCCTCGTCGGTTTCGCCCGGGAATCCGACGATGATGTCGGTCGACATGGCTATTCCCGGGATGGCCGAGCGGAGCCTGCCGACGAGGTCGAGGTACTCGCCTCGGGTGTATTGACGTTTCATCCGACCGAGGATGCGGTCGCTCCCCGACTGGAACGGCAGGTGGAGAGCCGGACAGACGACTGCGCTTTCGGCCATCGCGGCGATCAGGTCGTCGTCGAAATCTCTGGGATGGGACGTGACGAAGCGAAGTCGCCGCAGGCCAGCTATCCCGGAAAGGGCCCTCAGGAGCGTCGGAAGCCTCTCGCCCGTGGCCGGGTCGGAATAGGCGTTCACCGTCTGGCCGAGAAGCTCGATCTCGACGACCCCTTCGCCGACGAGACGTCTGCTCTCGTCGACGATTTCGGTCAGGCGGCGATTGCGTTCTCTCCCGCGAGTCGTGGGAACGACGCAGAACGTACAGTTCTTGTTGCACCCCTCGATGATCGTGATCGAGGCGCGATGGGCGAGCGTTCTGGCTACGGCTCCGGGGGTGTAGGCGACCTCGTCCATGTCGAAACCTACTTCGATGGGACGGTCACGCTCTTTCTCGGCTCTCCGGACGATGGACGGGAGAAGCTCGATTCGCCCGGTTCCCAGGACGAAGTCGACGGCAGGCGAACGCCGGAGGATCTCCTCTCCCTCCTGCTGAGCGACGCACCCGCAAACGCCAAGGAGGAGACCTGGCCTGACCCGCTTTCGAGCGGCTATTCGGCCCAGATAGTCGTAGACCTTCTGCTCCGCTCTGTCTCTGACGGAGCAGGTGTTGAGAAGCACGAGATCCGCATCGTCGGGAGACGCAGCCTCCAGATAGCCCTCGCGGGCCATCAGTCCGACAAAACGCCGGCTGTCCAGTTCGTTCATCTGGCAGCCCCAAGTCTCCACGAAGACGGTCCGGCGATCCGGCTCCATCGATCTGATCGAATCCTCGTGAACCGGATCGTTCTTCAGCGCAGCCATCCTGGTGGTGTGCCGCTCTTCCTGGCCTCTTCCTCGAGCTCGGCAAGTCCCGCTCGGGCGGCTTCGGCTTCGGTCTCGAGGAGACGGAGCTTCTCTTTCGCCTGGTCCCAGGCGGGACGGATGACGCGTTCCCTGTAGTTCCCGTCACTCCACGCGTAGAAGTCGTTCTCGAGGCGCTTTGCGTTCTCTCGAGCGGCAGAAAGGCCGGCGTCCGCAAGCTCGATCCGTTCCCTGGCGATTCTTGCGCGCCGTTGCCAGTCCGCTTCCGTTCGACCGCTGGCATCCCTGTACTCGGGATTGATCACGGGGCCCGGAGTCGGCGTAGGCGGAGCCTTCGAAGTGGGTTTTGATTTCGCCGATCCCGAAATGGTGATCGATGCTCCGGTCGGGGTTGGCACGCCTTTTCGAAGGGACTCGTTCGTGATCACGATCCCCCGCGAAGGTCCGTGCGTGGAGGAGCCTTCCGTGTCTTGCGCCTTTCTTGCGGCGCCCGCGAGGGGTCCAGGGCCGGGTGCTCCGCCCGTCGGCGTCGGCATTGGGAGTATCCCGAAGTTTCCCCCTCCGAGCTTTCTTCCCGTCTTTCCCTGGGGTGTCGGGGTCGGCTCCTGGACCGCGAGAGAGACGGAAGCGATCAGTGTGAACGCGGTGAGCACGAGAGAAGAACAGTGTTTCATGGCAGCGACGTACCTTCCCGTCCGTAACGGTCTTCGAGGCGGACGACGTCGTCCAGTTCAGGGCTGGAGACTTCGACGATGAGGACATCTCCCGCACTGGCAAACATTCGGTGACGGGTTCCAGGAATGACGTGAAACGTCTCTCCAGGCTCGAGGGAAAGCACGACGCGCTCCCCTTCGGATTCCGTTTCCATTCCGAGGATTCCCTGGAGTACGTGAATGGTCTCTTCCTTTCGCTGGTGATACTGAAACGACAACGTCTCGCCCTTCCGGATCGAGATCAGCTTGCCGGCGTATCGCCCGTTGGCGGCGAAGATCCGTTCGCTCCCCCAAGGCTTGGCCACGATCTTATCCGTCGTCTTCATGCGTTCACCGCCGCCCGGGTCTCGGGATCGCCGCTCAACAGCGTTTCGGCCTCTCTCGCCAGCAGCGCGGCGACGTCGTCGGGGGTCGAGAGGGAAAGCGCGGCACGTGCCATCCGGGAGGCGTCGGCCGCCGAGGCGCAGCGGGCGACGTCCTTCAGGAGGGGAACCGAACGCGGGCCCATGGAGAACTCCCGGATGCCGAGGCCGAGAAGGAGCAGGAACAAGGCCGGGTCCGCAGCCATCTCGCCGCAGACGGCGAGGGGCTTTCCTGCGGCTCGGGCCGCCTCCTGCACCTTGGCCACGAGGCGGAGTATCGCCGGGTGGTGCGGCCGGAAGATGTCCGACACGGCCTCGTTCGCCCGGTCCGCCGCGAGGGTGTACTGCGTCAGGTCGTTCGTGCCGAGGGAAAGGAAATCGACTTCCGGAGCGATCAGGTCGGCGGTGAGCGCCGCCGAGGGGACCTCGATCATGGCTCCGATCGGAACGCTGTGTGGGACCGCGATACCGCGCTCGAGGAGCTCCTGCCTCGCTTCCTCGACGAACGCTCTCACCCTGCGAACGTCTTCGACTCCGGCCACCATCGGAACGAGGATTCTGAGATCCCCTTCGGAGGCCACCGACAGCAGCGCGCGGAGCTGGGTCCGGAACATCTCGGGGTGGCTGAAGCAGAGGCGGACCCCGCGCAAGCCGAGGACGGGGTTCTCCTCGGTGCCCGAGAGATGCCGGGCCCCCTTCTTGCCCCCGAGATCGTAGGTCCGGATGACGACGGGCCTGGGCGCGAGCCGCGCGACGACGTCCCGGTAGATGGCCGCCTGGGTGGCCTCGTCCGGGAATTCCATGCCGGCTCCCGAGAGGTAGAGAAACTCGGAGCGGAAGAGTCCGACGCCGTCTGCGCCGTACTCGAAGACGTCCGGGACCTCCCGGGCGAGCTCGATGTTGGCCCGAATCGAGACTTCCTGGCCATCCCGCGTCCGGGTGAGGCCGGAGAGGCTTCGCTCCTTGAGGGAGAGTTCGCGGGTCGCGTCGCGCCTCTGGCGCTCCTGGAAGAGGGCGAGGACGTCCTCCGAGGGCTCCCTCCAGACGACGCCCTCGCGACCGTCGACGATGAGCCGGTCGCCGTCTCCGATGGAGGCGAGGAGCTTCGGGATCGCAACGACGGCCGGAAGGCCGAACGATCGGGCGAGGATCGCGGCGTGAGACGTCTTGCCGCCGCGCTCGGTCACGAAGGCGACGACCTTGTCGCGCGGAATCCGCACGGCGTCCGACGGCGTCAGCTCGTCCGCAACGAGGACACAGGAGTCGCCTGTAAGGGAAGCGAGCCGGTCGACGGCTGCCTCTCCCTCCCCGAGGCTCCTCCTCAGGATCGCCGCCACGTCATCGAGGTCGGAGGCTCGGAGGGCGAGGTCCTGGTCGGGCAAGTCCCTGAGGCGTGCTGCGAGGGCATCGGCAACGACTTCGACCGCCCACTCGGCGTTGACCCTTTCGATCCGGATCTTCTTCTCGATCGGACCGAGGAAAGAGGGGTCCCTGAGGAAGAGGGCGTGCGCCTGAAAGATCGCAGCGTACTCCTTGCCCAGTCGCTCCTCGACCTGCCCGGCCATTTCGCCGATCTCCCGGATCGCCGACTCCACGGCGAGGCGAAGCCTCTCGAGCTCCGTCGGGACCTCCTCGGAATCGAGGTCACGCCGGGGCGACGAATCGGCGCGAACGAGCCATACGGCTGCCCGACCGACGGCGATTCCCGGAGACACGGGAATCCCGGAGAGCGAGAGAGACCGCTTCATGAGCAGCGATTGTAGCCTTCCGCGAAGCTACTCCGACTCGTCGAACCGCCTCTCGACGAGGTCCGACAGCGCCGACATCGCTTCGACCTCGTCGACTCCTTCCGTCCGGACCACGATGGGCGTCCCCTTGCCGGCGGCCAGGAGAAGCAATCCGAGGATGCTCTTTCCGTCGACGTCCTCTCCGTCCCTCGAAAGGGTGATCCGGGCGCTGTAGTGGGCGGCCGTGTGGACGAGCTTCGCGGCCGCGCGCGCGTGCAGGCCGAGCCGGTTCTTGAGGACGACCGTCTTCTCGATCACGCGGGACGTTTCTCCGTCTCCATCAGCTCTCCGGCCGCGACGATGGCGCGGCGCCCCTTTTCGACGAGCGTCCTCGCCATCTCGGACGGCTCTCTTCCCTCGCGCGCGAGAGCCCGCGCCTTCATGACCATGGGTAGGTTGACCCCGAGACGATCTCGATCCGTCCCTTCTGCAGAAAAGCGAGGGCGAGGTTCGAGGGAGTGCCACCGAACATGTCGGTCAGGAGAACGACGCCCCGGCCCCGGTCGGCCTTCGCAATCGCTTTCTGGAGGCGCTCGCTGGCGCGCTCGGGGGCCTCGTCCCATGCGAGGGAAAGAGCCCCGAGCGGCTCTTCCTGATCCGGCTCGAGTACGCACACCGTCTCCTTCAACGCTTCCGCGAGCGGACCGTGAGACAGCAGGAGGATGCCGACGTTCGGCGCGGGCCCCGTGGCCGGAGCTTCGGGATTCTTCATGGTCCTTCCCGGGTGTCGTCGCGGTGAGCGATCCGAACGGGATAGCCGGAGGCGGCGAGGTCCCGGCCGAGGCGCTCGGCGATGTAGACGGAACGGTGACGCCCCCCCGTGCAGCCGACGCCGATCGTCAGGTAGGCGCGGTTTTCCCGGCGGTAGTTGGGGAGGCAGAAGAGGAGGAACTCCAGGAGGCGCCTGTAGAACGGAAGGGTCGTGCCCCCCTTCCTCGATGAATCGCGCCACGTCGGGGTCGCGGCCGGTCCTCGGCCTCAGCTCCGGGACGAAGTGGGGATTCGCGAGAAATCGCACGTCGAAGCAGAGGTCGATCGACGGTGGAACGCCGTGCTTGAAACCGAACGAGACGATCGACACGGCGAGAACGCCCGGGTCGCCAGGCGCCCGGAAATGCTCGGCGAGGACGGAGCGGAGCTCGTGGACCGTCATCGCCGTCGTGTCGAGGACGAGGTCGGCCTTTTCCTTCACCTCGGCGAGGAGGCGGCGCTCCCAGGCGACCGCCTCGGTGAGAGTTCGTTCGTGGGCGAGCGGGTGCGGGCGGCGCGTTTCCGAGAAGCGCCGGAAGATCGTCGGATCGTCCGCGTCGAGGAAGACGACGGTGACGGGAAGCAGCGTCCGCAGTTCGACCAGAAGGGCGGGGAATGCCTCTGCAAAACCGGGGTTACGGACATCGAGGACGACGGCCGTTCTCCCCTTCTGCCCTCCCCCCGACGCCGCCTCTTCGGTGAATCCACGAAGGAGCGACAGCGGGAGGTTGTCGATCGTGTTGTAGCCGATGTCTTCGAGGGCGTGCGCCGCGTACGACTTCCCCGATCCCGAGAGCCCGGTGACGACGAGAAGGCGCTGCTCGCCGGCGGCTTCGTTCATGCGTCTCCCGCCCGGAAGCGCCGGCGGGGCATCTTCCTCCTGTCTCGATCGGAGGCGGTGCGGCGGGCGATCTCCTCGTGGACCCGGGCGGCCATCTCCTTCGCGGCGTTGTAGCCGCGCCTTTTCAGGAGGTGATTGCGGGCCGCAATCTCGACCAGGAGGGCGACGTCGCGCCCGGTGGCGACCGGCATCCTGACGAGGGGGACGGCGACGCCGAGGATCGTCTCGGTCTCCTCGTCGAGGCCGAGACGGTCGTACTCGACCCCCTCGACCCAGTGGGAGAGCCGGATGACGAGCTCGACGGTGTGCCGCTCGAGGACGGCCGCGACGCCGAAGAGGAGGGGCACGTTGACGATGCCCAGCCCCCGCAGCTCCATGTGGTGGCGGATGACCCCGGCCGAGGACCCGACGAGGGCGTCGTTGTGGAACCGCTTGACGACGACCAGGTCGTCGGCGACGAGACGGTGACCGCGCTGGACGAGGGCCAGCGCGCACTCGCTCTTTCCGACTCCCGAGTCGCCCAGGAGGAGGGTGCCGAGCCCGCCGACCTCGACCAGGACGCCGTGGAGCGTCACTCGGGGTGCGAGCGACTCCTCGAGGAACGCCGTCAGTCCTTCGATGACGGTGCTCGTGAGGCGGGGCGTCGCAAAGAGCGGGACGTCCCTCTCCTGGCAGAAGCGCTTGAGGACGGCCGGCGGCCGGATCCCCTTGGTGACGATCACGCACGACATTCCCAGGGCGGTAAAGGCGTCGAACCGCTCCTTCACGACGCGCGGGGAGAGCGTTCTCAGGTAGTCGAACTCGCTCTCGCCGAGAATCTGCACCCGCCTCGCTCTCACGTAAGGCAGGAACCCGGCGATGGCCAGCCCTGGTTTCTGGACGCGCGGCCACTCGATGGGCCGGTCCAGGCCGGCGCGCCCCGAGACGAGCTTCAGCCCGAGCGGCCCCAGGGCGGGCGACTCGAGGTCGGCCGCCCTGACCTGCGGCTTCGTCTCGGGAGGCGTCGGGAGCATGCAGGAGCCCCTGTCAGACCGGGGTCAGGATGACGACCGACCCGTCCTTGCGGCGATAGAGGATACGAAGGACCTCGTCGGAAGGATCTCGGTACGCGAGGATCTCGCGCTTGCTGTGACTGAAGGCGTGAAGGGCGTCCTCGTCGAACATCCTGCGGGCCTCGCAGGTCTCGCTCCGGGGTGGCTTCTCCCGGGGCGGCACGGGGGCCTCGGCCGGGCCTGCGGTTGCGGCAGCCTTGCGTACGCCGGAGACGGTGTGCTTCTTCTCTTCCTTGACGCGCGCCTTCGTCTTCTTCACCTGGGCGGCGACCCGGTCGAGGGCCTCCTGCACGGCGGTGAGCTGGTCGGCCGCGACGGCTTCCGCAGCCCAGGTTCGCTGGCGGGCCGAGATGGTCACCTCGACGAGGACTCCCCGCTTCTCGAGCCGGATCACGACTTTCGCATCGGCCTCCCGGGGGAGAACCTTGGAGAGCTTCTCGAGGCGTTTCTCGATCGTTTCTTTCGCCTTGGCATCGACGGTGAGACGGCGGGCCGTGATTTCGACTTTCATCGTGCCTCCTCGATACTCCTGCGTTGGGGCCTCACGCCGGCGGACCGGCTGGCCCACGCTCCACCTTGCGGATCGAGCTGGACGGGATGTGGAGCTCCTCGCGGTACTTCGCCACGGTCCTGCGAGCGATGTGAATCCCCTCGCGGGCGAGAAGCTCGGAAAGGCGCGCGTCGGAAAGGGGATGGGCCGAGTCCTCGGCTTCGACGAGGGCCCGGATCTTCCCCTTCACGGCGAGGGACGAGACGTCCTCCCCGGCCGAGGAGGTGATCGCCGAGTGGAAGAAGAACTTCATCGGCAGGAGGCCCCGGGGCGTCGCCATCCACTTGTTCGGAGACCACGCGCGAGACGGTGGACTCGTGCATTCCGATGTCGTCGGCGACATCCCTCAGGATCAGCGGTCTCAGGTGAGCCACTCCCCAGTCCAGGTAGTCGCGCTGCTTGCGCACGATCGACTCGGCGACCCGGACGATCGTCCTCTTTCGCTGGTCCAGGCTCTTCATGAGCCACTGGGCTGCGCGCATCTTCTCGCGCAGGTAGCTTCGACCCTCGCCGTCGAGAGCGCCGTTGCTCGAGAGGAGGAGGCGCCGGTAGAAGGACGAGACCTTCAGCCGGGGAAGGCCGTCGTCGTTGAAGAGGACGACGTAGTCGTCGTCGACCTTCACCACCTGGACGTCGGGCTCGACGTAGATCGTCCTGGAGGAGTCGTATCGGCGGCCGGGCTTGGGGTCGAGGTGCTTCAGGATGTCGATCGCGTGCTGGAGCTCTTCCACCGGGACGTTCATCTGCCGCGCCAGGACCGGGATCGCCTTGCTCGCCAGATCGGCGAGGCGGTTCGTGAAGAGGTCCTCGAGGAGAGGTGTCGCCACACCCGCGGCGCGCGCCTGGATCAGGAGGCACTCGGCGAGACTCCGGGCGCCGACGCCCACCGGATCAAACGACTGGAGAAGCTCGAGCGCGAGGGCCGCCTCGGCCTCCGTGCACGGGATCGTCGTGCAGACCTCCGGAAGCGTCACGCGAAGGTAGCCGTCCGCGTCCACGTTCCCGATCATGAAGGCGCAGGCCTCCCGCACGACCCCGTCCGCCTCCGAGACCCCGAGCTGCTCGGCGAGATGCGAGTCGAGGCCGGGCGGGGCCTCGGCCCGGTTCTCCAGGGAGAACTCCTCCCCTTCCTCGCTCATTCGCGGGGCGGTCGACGAGGTCCCCTCGAGGTAGTCGCCGAAGTAGGACTCGAGGTCGATCGCCTCGAAGGACGACTCCTGGGTCGACTCGGCCGGGATCTCCGCTTCGGCCGTTCCCGGCGCCGGTTCGGGAGGAGCCGCCTCGGACGGAACGGGGTTCCCGTCCTCCCAGTTCGCGCTGGCCGGGTCGGCGCCCTCCGGCCCGTCACCCGAGCGGTCGGGGGGGTCGCCCGCCCCCTCCCTCTCCTGCGCGGCGCCGGGTTCCTCGGTCTCCGTCCCCGCCGGCGAGTCCGTCGTCTCGTCCTCCTCGAGAACCGGGTTCTCGACGATTTCCTGGGTGACGACGTCCTGGAGCTCCAGACGCGTCATCTGCAGCAGCTTGATGGCCTGCTGCAACGTCGGCGTCATGACGAGCCGCTGCGAGAGCTTGAGGGAGAGTTTCTGTTCGAGTCCCACGATGATTGGTGCGCGCCGGACGGCGGGTTCGCTCCTGCGATTCTAGTCCAGCCGGAAGCGGTCTCCGAGGTAGACACGCCTGACCTCGGGGTCCTCGGAGAGAGTGACCGGAGAGCCCGTCCTGAAGATCACTCCGGCGTTGATGATGTAGCCGCGGTCGACGATGGCGAGGGTGTCCCTCACGTTGTGGTCGGTGATCAGGATACCGATGCCGGACGTGGCCAGCTCCCGGATGACGTGTTGCAGGTCGAGGACGGTGATCGGGTCGATTCCCGCGAACGGCTCGTCGAGGAGGAGGAATCGAGGCGAGAGCGTCAGGGCGCGGGCGATCTCGAGACGCCTCCGCTCGCCCCCGGACAGCGTGTCGGCGATGGACGTCGAGAGGTGCGAGAGCTTGAACCGGTCGAGCAGCTCGTGGGCCCGTTCGAGACGCTCGTTCCTGCCGAGGGGGAGCGTCTCGAGAATCGCCACGAGGTTCTCGAGGGCGCTCATCTTCCGGAAGACCGACGCCTCCTGCGGCAGATAGCCGACGCCCCGCCTCGCCCGGCGGAACATCGCGAGCTCCGTGATCTCCTCCCCTTCGAGCAGGACGTGGCCGGCGTCCGGCTCGACGAGTCCGACGACGATCGAGAAGGTCGTCGTCTTCCCCGCTCCGTTCGGGCCCAGAAGGCCGACGACCTCCCCCCCGTCCACGGTCAGGGAGACTCCGTCGACGACGGTGCGGCCCTTGTAGATCTTCTTCAGCCCCTCGGCCGCGAGGCGCGGGCGTGTCTCCGTCACATTCCCTCCGGCCGCAGGATCCCCTGGCTGGGGATCCCCGGACCCGTCTCCACGTCGACGCGGCCGCTTCCCTTCTGGAAAGTCAGTCGTGCGCCGGTCATCCGGTTTCCCTTCCCGTCGAAGGCTGTGGCAGGTTTCCCCTCCAGCGTGACCGCATCGGCCTCCGGCCGCCAGGTGGCCATGGCGCCCTCGCCCCGTCGCTTGTCCGCGCGGTCCTCGACGACGACGTTTCCACGGGCCTCCGCGTAGTCGACCGTCCGGTCCGGTCCGAGGACGACGTCCGTCACGTCGGCCTTCATCACCCAGGTCCCCGAGCTGACGCTGGAGGAGCCCTCGATCCGCAGGAGGCGATCGGCCTCGCGGTGCGTCAGGACGTTCCCGGACGCCGCCACCGTCTCCACGATGCCGGTCTTCGTCCTGGGATCGACCCTCCTCCGCCGGAACGTCGTCCGCACGTTTCCCTCGGCCCGAAGCGACCGGTCCCGGTCGTCGAGGAGGAGCGACTGCGCCCTGAGGACGTTTTCCTCCTGCCAGGCCGTGACGTTTCCGGTAAGAAGGACCCTCCGATCCGCCGAGGTGACCCGGAGAAAGTCCGATTCGGACGAGACGGGCGCGCTGGAGGTGCCTCCGAGAATCTCGGACCCCGCCCGGCCGCGAAACGTCGTCTTGACGTTTCCAGCCCCTTCGATCCTCTCGTCGCGGCGAAACCAGGTCAGGACGTTCGCAAGGACCCGCGTCTTTTCGTCTTCGTAGCGCGCCGGCTCTTCGATGGTCCCTGCGAACACGGCGCTCTCGTCGATCGTCCGGAGCGTGGCACGAGGGGCACTGACGGACGTCCTCGCCCCTTCCGCCAGGGTCACCCCGCCGTCGAGAACCGCCGTCTCGATCGTCTTCCCGTCGGGGCCGAACGAGAGCTGTCCGCTCCCAGCGGTGAGGAGCCGCGCAGCCGGCGCCGTCCTCGCACCCGGACGGACCGGGCCTGCAGACTCGGCCAGGGAGAGCGGGCCAGGAACGGCGACACGAGCGAGCTTCCCACCGGTCAGGGTCGCTTCGAAGCTGTTCGCAACCGCTCTGCGGGCGCCCGTGAGGCCTTCCGGCGGAATGTCCAGGCGCGCCGGGTTTCCCGTGAGCAGGAGATTCTGGGGAACGCCCGCCGCGTCCAGGCGAAGCACCAGGCTTTCGCCGGATGCCCGAATCGGCGTCGTCACCTTTCCTCCCTGGGCGGGACTCAGGATCGCTTCGACCGAGCCGCGCGTCGAGAGTCGGTCCGCCTCGCCGAGAGGCTCCCGCTCGGCCTCGTCCCCTCTCAGGAGGAGCTCGTCCGTCTTCAGGACGACGGTGCCGCGAGCGGAGAAGCCGCCGCCGCGGCGCAGGTCCACTTCGCTTGCGGACAGCGCGAACCGGCGACCCTGTTCGTCCGATCCCCCGAGTCGGACGTGGTTTCGGAAGCGGATGATCCCGGCGGCCGTCTCCACGGAGCCCTCGAGGGCCGTCGCGACGAGTCCGTCGCGCAGGGCCGTTACCGGTCCCTCCGAAACGAGGAGCTTCTGTGTCGGGTCGTACTGGAAAGAGACGCTGCGAATCCCGACGCCTTCTCCGTCGATCCGGACGCCTTCGAAGACGCGGAACGCCTTCGTGGCGGGTACGAACTCGGCTCGAGGCGCGGCGACGACAGCGATCCGGCCCGTCGCCGCGTCGCGGCTCTGGAAGGTGACGTCCTTCAGGCGGAACATCCTGTCGGCTCCCTCGGCGAAAGCGATCGCCTCGGCCGCTCGCAGCCGGTAGACCTCCGCATCTCCCTCGCTCTCGGAATAGTCGAAGTCCTCGAATCGGAGGCGGTCGCGAATCCCCTGCGACTCGCGCAGGAGGGTCTCGGCGACCTCCTCCCTCGTTTCGAGGGTCCGCGCGCCGGATGGGCGGTACGAGAGGACGACGAGGAGCGGGAACCCGCCGAGCGCCAGGAAGGCGAGTGCGCGCCGGAGGAGGCGTCGCGTCCGGCCCGTCACGCGTCCCCCACTCGAACCGCGTCCAGGATCGTCAGTCCCGGCCGGCCGAGAAACGCGTCGTGGGCCACGTTCGCGAGGATGTCCCACCTTCCCCGCCGCCCGGGTCCCGGAATCGATCCGAGGGACCAGCCGACGGCCTCGAGCCGGACGCCGTCGCTCTCCAGGGAGACTCGGAGGCCCCGCTCGCCGACCGGTCGGCCCCGGCCGTCCCACTCAAGGGAAGGCAGGAGGAAGAGGGGGCGTGGGTTTCCCATCCCGTGGGGCTCCAGCCGGGAAAGCGCTTCGACGAGCGCGGGCGTCACCTCCGCCGGGGCGAGCTCCGTGTCGGCCTCGAAGACGATGCTCCATTCCTCGTCGTCGCGCGCCTCTGCGAACGCAGCCTGCGCCTCGTCGCGAAAGGCCTCGTAGCCCGCCGTCGAGACCGAGAGACCGATCGCGGCGTGGTGGCCTCCGAAGTCGGCCGCGTGCCTCCGTGCGACGGGGGCGAGGCGATCGAAGAGGGGCGTTCGCCCGCAGGTCCGTCCGCTTCCGCCGACGCGGCCGTCATCCCGGGAGAGCAGGAGGACCGGGCGATGGACCGCCTGAGCGACTCTCGACGCGGCGATCCCGAGGACACCGCGGTGCCACCCCTCGTCCGGCGTTCCGGCCTCGACGACGAGCGCGTCCCGGGCGGCGTCGAACGTCTTCTCCAGGCGTTCGAAGGCGACGGCGACGACCTTCTCCTGCATCCTTCGTCGTTCGGTGTTGGCGGCCTCGATCTCGTCGGCGAGGACGTTCGCCCGGGCGGCGTCGGCCGTCGTGAGGAGCTCGAGGGCCCGAAAGGCGTGGTCGATACGCCCCGAGGCGTTCAGGCGCGGCGCGATCCGGAAGGCGACGTCGTGGACCGAAGGGCTCTTCCCGGCCCTGACGGAACAGTGCGCGAGGAGAGCCGTGAGCCCGGGCGAGCGGGGCTCGGCCAGGCCGGCGAGGCCCCAGGACGTCAGGACGCGGTTCTCCCCGGTGAGAGGAACCATGTCGGCGATCGTCGAGAGCGCCGCCACTTTCGCCAGGGACGCCATCCAGGACCGCACGGCGCCGTCCGAGAGGCCGACGCGCGCCCCATCGGTCCTGAGGAGGGCCTCCGAAAGCTTCCACGCGATGCCGGCTCCCGCGAGGTCCTTGAACGGGTAGGGACAGCCGGGGATCTTCGGGTTGAGAAGGACCGCACCCTTCGGCAGGTCCTCGGGCGGGAGGTGGTGGTCGGTCACGACGACGAAGACGCCGCGGGCGACGGCCTCGCGAATCGGGTCGACGGCGGTGATTCCGCAGTCGACCGTGACGATCCCCTCCGGAGCGTGCTCGTCGAGGACCCGGCGCAGCGTATCGGGCCTCAAGCCGTAACCGTCGCGGAGCCGGTGGGGGACGAACGGGATCGCGTCGGCCCCGAGCCTCTTCAGCGTCGTGGTGAGTATCGCGAGCGCGCCGATGCCGTCGCAGTCGTAGTCGCCGAAGACGACCACGCGGCCTCCGCGTCTGGCGGACGCGGCGAGGAGCTCGACGGCCTCCGGCATCCCTCCCATTCCGAACGGATCGTGAAGCGTCTCGATGCCGGGCGCGAGCCAGGCGCCCGCTTCGCCAGTCGAGGTGATCCCTCGAGCTGCCAGGACGCGCGCCACGGCTTCGGGGATGTTCAGCTCCCGGGCGAGGAGGCTTGCCGCGTCCGCGTCCTGCAACCGGAGTGAGCGCGAGACGCGGGGGGGCGGAAAGGCCGGGGTCACCGGGAGGCCGCGGTCCCCTCCCAGGCCCCCATGCGGCGGAACTTCGCGTAGCGGGCTTCGAGGAGGGTGTCGATCGGGAGCGAGGAGAGGCGGTCGAGGTGGCGGACGAGGGCGCGCCCGACCGCGTCGATCGTCGCGAGGGGGTTCGAATGAGCGCCGCCGGGCGGCTCCGGGATCACCTCGTCGGCCACGCCCAGGGCCTTGCAGTCGGCGGCGGTCATCCGCATCGCCTCGGCCGCCTCCCGCGCTCGGGCCTGGTCCTTCCAGAGAATCGCGGCACAGCCTTCAGGCGAGATCACCGAGTAGACCGAGTGCTCCAGCATCAGGATGACGTCGGTGACGCCGATTCCGAGCGCGCCGCCGGAGCCCCCTTCCCCCGTCACCGTCGCGATGATCGGGACCCCGAGACGGGACATCTCCAGGAGGTTCACGGCGATCGCTTCCGAGACCCCGCGCTCCTCGCTCTCGATGCCGGGATAGGCGCCGGGCGTGTCGATGAACGTGAGAACCGGCCGGTGGAACTTCTCTGCGAGCTTCATGACCCGGAGGGCCTTCCGGTATCCTTCGGGTCTCGGCATGCCGAAATTGCGGCGGATCTTCTCCTTCGTGTCGCGCCCCTTCTGGTGGCCGACGACGCCGACCGTTCTCTCGCCGAGGACGCCGAATCCCGCGACGATCGCCGGGTCGTCCGCGTAGGCGCGGTCCCCGTGCAGCTCGACGAAGTCGCGCAGGAGGACCCGGACGTAGTCGAGCGTGAAGGGCCGGGCCGGGTGGCGCGCGACGAGCGTCTTCTGCCAGGGAGTCAGGTTCGCGTAGATCTCGGCCGAGATCTTCTCGAGCCGGGCGGAGAGTTTTCGGATCGCCTTGTCCCGGGCGGGGCTCTCGGGATTCTGGCCGAGCTCGGCGATCCGTACCCTCAACCGCTCCAGCGGCTCCTCGAAGCGGTTCTCGTCGCTCACCCTCGCAATGTACCAGACCGCTGGACTCTGGCCGTCAGAGGAGGCTCTGCGGGTCGCGGTCGAGTCGGGGGGGGACGTCCAGCGCACGGAGCTTTTCCCCCGCCTCGGCGAGCGCCTCGCGCGAGTCGGACTTGATCAGGAGCTGGACCCTGTAGACCCCCTTGAGCCGCTCCAGCGGAGCGGGTGCGGGTCCGAGGAGCCGGAGCCGGGGAATACTGGTGATCGCCGCACGCCCGATCCGGGCCGCCGCTTCCGCATCGGGAAGCTCCTTCCCCGTCCAGAGTGCGAGCAGAAGGTGAGAGAACGGCGGGTAGCTGAAGGTCCTGCGGAACCGAAGCTCCCCTTCTGCGAATCGGGGGTGGTCCTGCGCCACGGCCGCCGCGATCGCCTCGTGTTCCGGACGCGCCGTCTGGACCGCGACGACCCCGGGCCTTTCCCCTCGTCCGACGCGGCCGGCCGCCTGGGTGACGAGCTGAAAGGTCCGTTCGGCCGACCGGAAGTCAGGGAACGAGAGGAGCGCGTCGGCGTCGAGGACCGCAAGGACCGTCGCGTTCGGAAAGTCGTGCCCCTTCGCCACCATCTGCGTCCCCAGGAGAGCCTTCGCCGTTCCCGATTCGAAGTCGGCCAGGACCCGGGCCGCCCCTCCCCGCCGGGAGGCAGCGTCGCGGTCGAGGACGGCATAAGGAATTCCTGGAAAGACCTCTTCGAATCGCTCGGCGAGGCGTTCGGTCCCGAACCCGACCGGCATCAGGACCTCCGAGCCGCAGGCCGGACAGGCCCGCGGGCGCGGGACGAAGTCGCCGCAGTAGTGACAGAGGAGCCGCTCGCCGCGGCGGTGGTACGTTCTGGCGACCGAGCACGAACCGCAGCGGAAGTCGTGCCCGCAGGCCCGGCAGAGAAGAGACGGCGAGAAGCCGCGCCGGTTCAGGAGGACGATGGCCTGCTCCCCCCTGTCGAAGGCCCCTTGCAGCAACTCGATGGTCCGCGAGGCGAAGAGGACCCGGCCGTGGTCTCCGGGGCGGGCCGGCTCGCCGCGCAGGTCGACGACCTCGACCGCGGCCCGGCCGCGCGCCGTGGGCCGATCCGGCAGAACGAGTCGGACGAGTCCGCCGTCGCGCGCGGACTGCTCCTGCTCCATGGATGGCGTCGCCGAACCGAGGAGAAGGACCGCCGACTCGCCGTGGGCTCGAACGCGGGCGACCGTCCGCGCATCGTACCGGGGGGCTTCGGCCTGCTTGTACGACGCGTCGTGCGCTTCGTCGACGACGATCAGGCCGAGGCGGGGAAGGGGCGCGAAGACGGCCGACCGCGGACCCACGACCGCGTCCACCTCCCCACGGCGGGTCCGCTCCCAGGCGGCCGCCCGTTCGCCGTCGGAGAGACCGCTGTGGAGGAGCGCGACGCGCTTCCCGAAGCGGGCGACCACGCGCCGGATGAGCCCCGGCGCGAGCGCGATTTCCGGCACGAGGAGAATTCCCTGCCGCCCGAGCGCGATGGACGCCTCGAGCGCAGCGAGGTAGACCTCCGTCTTCCCGCTGCCGGTCACGCCGTCGAGGAGGAACCGGGCTTCGACGCCCCCGGCGAGGGCCGTCCGGATGGCCTCGACGGCCTCTCGCTGCGCCGAGGTCGGGACGATCGGAAGGGTCGGCCGCACGGGAAGGGCATGAGCGGCGGCGTCCGCCGGGCGTTCCTCCTCGACGACCGCGACGAGACCGTCCTTCACGAGGGCCGCCAGGACTGCGGGCGTCGCCCCCGCGACGCGGAGCTCGGTCGCCGAGGCCGGCCGGCCGAGCGCGACCAGGTGGGAGAGGGCATTCCTCTGCTTCGGCCTGCGCGCGAGGCGCGGGTCGCCGGCGGCCCCCCGCGCGACCCAGCTCTTCGTGAGCGGCGGCCGGGCCGCCTTCATCTCCTCGGAGGGAATCCGCACGAGGCCCTCGTCCAGAAGCGCCCGGAGCGCCCTCGCGAGACCGCGGCTTCCGAGACGTTCGGAGAGTTCGACCTGCGTGGCTCGTCCGGCCTCCACGAGAGCCGCCAGGACTTCCGCGGACCTGCCTTCCCGAGGCTCGGCTCCGACCGACCTGTTCGTCGGGACGAACGACGCCTGCCCGAGTTCGAGGAGGCGGCCGGGGACGGCCGCGCGAAGGAGCTCTCCCGGCGCGGCGAAGTAGTACGCCGAAGCCCTGAGGAGGAGGCCGACGAAGGACTCCGGCAGGAACGGAGACTCGTCGAGCAGGGAAAGGACCTCCCTCTCGGTCGTCCCCACGGGCGCGGGCACAGCCTCGCCGGGAGCAACGAGCCCCGTCAGGATGCGGGTCCCGAACGGCACGGCAAGCCGCGTACCGGGTTCGGGCCGTGCCATCTCAGAGGGAAGGAGGTAGGTGGCGAGCTGCGGGAATCCGGTCGGCAGCAGGACCGCGACGCGCCGGGCGGTCTCGTCCGGAGTCACGGTGTCAGGCCGTCGTGCCGACCCGGCCGTCCGGCTCGGTCCAGGGCTCGCCGTCTTCCCCTTCACTCTCGACGTCGACGTCGATGAACCGCCTCTCGGCCGGGACCCAACGCAGTCGCCGGGACACGTCCCTTTCCACGTCCTCCGTGACGATCAGGACCGAACGGTCGATGGTCAGGTCGCCTCCAGAGAGCATCAGTCCGCGATCGACCCAGACCGGGGGGGAAAAACCCTCGGGGGTTCCGAAGAAGACCGCCACGTCGAAGAGCGGCTCCGGTCCCTCGCGACGGAGAAAGGCCTGCGCGAAGTCGAGCCGGCCATCGGCGTCGAAATCGCCGCGGACGAAGTAGGGCCGGTAATCGCCGTACAGGTCCCGCAGGTCGTCGCGGGCTTCCGAATCGGCCGCGTCCTCGTCCGTCGCGGGGCGCAGCCCGGAGACGACAGCGGCCGAAACCGCCTTCTCTTCCAGGGGCGTCCGCCCGGATACGGCGGTTTCCGGGACCGGCCCGGCTTGAGTGGCGGGCTGTCGCGCCGAGCCTGCAGGCGGAACGACCACGAGAGCGATTCCCAATGCTCCGAAGAGGCCGACGACGAGCGGGCCGAGGATCCGGCGTCCGCTCACGAACCTGATTCGCCCTTCTTCCGGGGAACCGGAAGGCCCAGCTTGTGGAGGACCTGCTGGAGGTCTTCCCAGGCCTCCTTCTTCCTGTCCGGCTGGCGGAGGAGGAAGGAGGGGTGGTAGGTCGGCATCACCGGAATCCCTCCGCGGCTTCCCCACCGTCCCCGGAGACGGCTGATCGGCTCCTCGGTTTCGAGCAGGAACTGCGCGGCAAACTTCCCCAGGGCCACGAGGACCGATGGCTTTACGAGGTCGATCTGTGCGTCGAGGTACGGGCGGCAGCTCGCGATCTCCGACGGTTCCGGGTTCCGGTTCGCGGGCGGCCGGCACTTCAGGACGTTCGCGATGTAGACGTCACCGCGCGACAGACCCATCCCGGACTCGACCATCTTCGTCAGGAGCTGTCCCGCCCGGCCGACGAAAGGCACGCCCGTGGCGTCCTCGTCGGCTCCGGGAGCCTCCCCCACGAACATGAGCCGGCTCCGGCCCGTGCCGTCCGCGAAGACGGTCTGCGTCCGTGTCCGGCAGAGTCCGCAGAGCTGGCAGGAGGCCACGGCCGCCTGGACGGAGGACAGGTCCGGAAAGCGACTCCGCGCAGGCACCGTTGCGGCAGGCTCGACCGCAACAGCCGTCGCCGGTAAGGCCCGGGCCGGACGCGGAACGGTCAGGGGGGGGACGACAGGCACGTCGGGCGCCGGTGTCGCGGTGCGTTTCGGCAGATGGACCTCCCGGACGCCCAGGTCTCGGAAGTACCCGAGGGCGGCGCTCAGTGCGTCGTTGCGGCGGGGTCGGCGAGTCCGTGCGGGCATCTTTCGTCGAGGAGCGCGGCGAGGCGCTCGAGTATGCGCGCGGCGACGACGGCCTTGGCCGCACGCGGAACGGAAACCGGGTCCGATTCGCCGGCGGCCAGCAGGAGAACTTCGTTCTCCTCGCTGTCGAAACCGATTCCGGGACGGGAGACGTCGTTGGCGACGAGGAGGTCGGCCCCCTTGTCGAGGAGCTTCCGGCGTGCGTTCCCGGCGAGGTCGTCCGTCTCTGCGGCGAACGCCACGACGACCTGGCGGTCCGTTCTCATCTGCCTCACGGCCGCGAGGATGTCGGGCGCGAGGGCGAGGCGGATTTCCGGAATCCCGCCCGCTCGCTTGATCTTCCGGGGCGTGAACGCCTCGGCCTGGAAGTCGGCCGGCGCGGCCGCCATGACGAGGGCGTCCGCGGACGGCAGCTCGGCGAGGACGGCCTCGAGCATCTCCGCCGTCCTCTCGACTCTCACGAACCTCACGTTCGGGGGCGGATCGATGGAGACGGGGCCGGAGACGAGGACGACCTCGGCGCCCCGCTTCTCGGCTTCGCGGGCGAGCGAGTAGCCCATGCGTCCCGAGCTCCGGTTCGTCAGGAACCTCACCGGGTCGATCGGCTCGCGCGTCGGGCCGGCGGTGACGATGACCCGGCGCCCGGCAAGGCTCCTCGAGACCCTGGCGGCGCCGAGGACGGCCTCGACGATCCGGATCGGGGCCGCCATCCGGCCGGGGCCGACGTCCCCGCAGGCGAGATCTCCCGACTCCGGCTCGACGACGACGGCGCCGCGCCCGCGCAGGATGCGGAGGTTCTCCTGCGTCGCGGGATGGGCCAGCATCCAGGTGTTCATCGCGGGTGCGACGACGATCGCCTTCCGGTGGGCGAGGGCGTAGGTCGAGAGGGCCTCGTCGCCGATCCCGCGGGCCATCTTCGCGAGGACGTCGGCCGTCGCGGGCGCCACCGCGAGGACCTCGCCCCAGCGCGCCAGCTCGATGTGGTCCACGGCGCCGGACGCCGGGTCCCACAGGTCGGCGACGACCGGTGACTTCGAGAGGACCGAGAGCGTCAGAGGGGTGATGAAACGCTGGGCGGCGGGCGTCATCAGGACGCGAACGCCCACCCCCCGGTCCACCAGGAGGCGGACGATCTCGGCGGCCTTGTAGGCCGCGATGCCGCCGCTGACGCCGAGCAGGACGCGCGGGGCCGGTGTGGCGCCTCCGCTCACGCCGCGGCGCTACGGCGTGATGAGGGGAAGCGGATCGATCATCTCGGCCGGCACGCCCTCCGCCTCGCCCTCGGACTCGGCGGGGCGCTGGCCCAGCTGCCACTTGACGAGCCCGCCGTCCACCTCGGCGAGCGCGATGCGCGAAAACTTCGTGTGCTTCGTCTCGATCTTGGGGCGGGCGCCCAGCATCAGCTGCTCGGCGCGTCGGGAGGCGATGTGGACGAGCCGGAACTTCGACTCGATCAGCGGCGCGCTCGGGGTCGCTTCGGGGGATTCGGTCATCGTGTGGCTCCGGGCTCTTCGTTCGTCATCTGGTCTCCCGTTCGCAAGATCACCCGCGTCACGCGGGAAAAGTCCTCAAGATGGCCTCGAGCCGTTCCTGCCGTCTACGGCGACTCGACCGGCGGGCCACGACGATGGACCGCAATTCATCCACGGCCGCGTCGAGGACATCGTTGATTATCGCATAGTCGTATTCGCCGAACTCCCCCATCTCCCGGGCGGCCGCCGCGAGACGACGGACGATGGAGTCGGGAGAGTTGTGCCCCCGGGCCTCGAGGCGAGCCTCGAGGACCTGCCGGGACGGCGGAAAGACGAAGACCTTCACGACGTCGGGCATGCGGGAACGGACCTGGCGCGCCCCCTGGACGTCGATGTCGAGCAGGACGTCGATGCCGGCCGCCATGCGGGGCTCGACCTCGCCGCGCGAGGTGCCGTACCGGTGGCCGTCGTAGACGGCGTGCTCGAGGAATCCGTCCCGGGAAACGAGGGACTCGAACTCTTCCGGCGAGACGAAGTGGTACTCCCGGCCGTGGACCTCGCCAGGCCGGGGCGCTCGCGTCGTGTGGGAGACGGAAAAATGGATGGATCCGGCGAACACGGGATCGGCCAGTATCCGGCGGATGAGCGTCGTCTTTCCGGCTCCGGAAGGGGACGAGACGATGAAGAGGTCGCCGGCGGGTCTCAACGTCACTCCACGTTCTGGATCTGTTCCTTGAGCGCCTCCACGTCCGACTTCAGGTCGAGGAGGACGCGCGTGAGCGGGAGCTCGCGCGCCTTCTGGCTGCTCGTGTTCGCCTCGCGGTGAAGCTCCTGGGCGAGGACGTCGAGCCGCTTGCCCGATGCCGGCTCCCCTTCCATCAGGCGTCTCGCCTCGACGAGGTGCGCCCGGAACCGGTCGATCTCCTCGGTGATGTCGGCGCGGTCGGCCAGGAGGGCGACCTCCTGGGCCAGGCGCGCCTCGTCGAGAGGAATTCCTGCCGCCAGCTTCGCCACCCGTTCGCGAAGCTGGGCCAGGAGCCTCTCGGACAGCCCGTCTCGCGCCTCGGAAACGCGGGCGATCCCCGACTCCAGGCGGTCGAGGATCACCCCGAGGGCGTCCGCCGTCGCCTCGCCCTCGCGGCGGCGAGACGCGTCGAAGTCGTCGAGCGCGGCACGCGTCGCGTCGAGGATCGCGGTCGCGAGCGATTCGCCCGCCTCGTCCTCGGCGACGCGGACGACGCCCGGAAGCGAGAGCAGGTCGCGCGCCGAAAGCTCGCCCGGGAGCGTATTCAGCTCGGCGAGCCGCCGCCACTCCTGGGCATAGCGGCCTGCCGTGGCGCCGTCGATCGAGACCGCGCCTCCCGCCGGCTTCGACACCCGAACCGAGAGGTCGACGTGCCCCCGCGCGACGGCCGAGGAGACGAGCTTGCGCAGCGGCGCCTCGAGAGCTCCGAGGTCGTCCCGCATCTTCAGCGACAGGTCGAGGAAGCGGTGGTTGACGCCGCGGACGGTGATCGAGATCTGGGTCCCGTCGGGGAGGGCGGACTGGGCGCGCCCGAAACCGGACATCGACTTCACGTGATCTTCTCCTCTTCGAAGGCCGCGAGGTCGTGCAGCCTCCGGTAGACGCCTCCGAGCGCCAGGAGCTCGGCATGACGGCCGCGCTCGACGAGCCGGCCGCGTTCGAGAACGACGATCAGGTCCGCGCGCCTCACCGTGGAGAGGCGGTGGGCGATCACGAGCGTCGTTCGCCCGGCCATCAGGCGCTCGAGGGCGTCCTGCACCGCCCGCTCGCTCTCGGTGTCGAGTGCCGACGTCGCCTCGTCGAGAATGAGGATCGGCGGATCCTTCAGGAGAGCCCGCGCGATGGCGAGCCGCTGCCTCTGGCCACCCGAGAGCCGGCCGCCGGCCTCCCCGACGGGAGTGTCGAGCCCGTCCGGGAGGGCATCGACGAACCCCACCGCGTTTGCGGCGGCGAGGGCCGCGCGAATCCGCTCCTCCGGGACGTCCGGGAGCCCGTAGGCGACGTTCCGGCGAACCGTGTCGTCGAACAGGACGACGTCCTGCGTCACGAGCGCCATCGCCCCGCGCAGCGAGACGAGCGTCACGTCGCGGACGTCGACGCCGTCGATGGCGATCCGCCCGCCGGTCACGTCCATGAAGCGAGGGAGGAGGTTCGCGAGGGTCGTCTTCCCCGCTCCCGAAGGACCGACGAGCGCCGTGACCGAGCCGCGCGGGACGTCGAGATCGACGTTCGAGAGCACGTCGGGCCCTCCCGGGTATGCGAACGACACGTCCTCGAAGCGGATCCCGCTCTTGAACGGAGCGAGCGGCGCCGCTCCCGGCCGGTCGACGACGAGGACCGGCTCGTCGAGGACCTCGAAGAGGCGCCTCGCGGAGGCGAGCGCGTGCTGGAGCGCGAGGTTGATCCGCGTGATGCGCTTGAGGGGCTGGTACATCATCACCAGCCCGACGCTGAAGGAGATGAACGCGCCGAGCGTCATCGTCCCCGCCCCGATCTTCTTCCCGGCATAGGCGAGGAGGACCAGAAAGACGAGGACCGCCGATGTCTCGATGAGGGGCGAGGAGAGCGCCATCACCCGCGCCCCCTTCCGGAGGAGGCGGAACGTCCGCTCGTTCACCTCACCGAAACGACCGGCCTCGTACTGCTCCGCGCCGTAGGCCTGGACGACGCGGTGTCCGCGGAGCGTCTCCGAGAGGACGCCCGTCAGGTCGCCCATTCGTTCGCGCCCCGCCTTCGAGATCCGCCGGAGACGGTTCGCGATCAGCACGACGGGGACGACGATTGCCGGGGCGACGACGAGGGCGAGGAGCGTCAGCTCCGGGGAGCGCGAGACGACCAGGACCGAGAGGCCGGCGATCGTCGCGACAGACTGTACGAGGTCCGCGAGCTCGGTCCCGAAGAGGCTCTGGATCCGGTCCACGTCCCCCGTGACGCGCGAGATGAGGTCGCCGGACGGGTGCCTGGCGTGGAAGGCCCCCGACTGCCCGAGGAGGCGCTCGTAGAGGAGCCGGCGGACGTCCCGCACGAAAGCGAGCCCGACCGCGTTGAAACGGTATTCCGCCGCGAAGGCGCACAGGTTCTTCAGGAGGAACACCAAGAGGAGGAGGAGAGGCAGCGCGACGCCCCTGTTCTCCGCCGTCACTCCGGCCGCGCCCTGGAGGCTCAGGAGCCCGTCGTCGAGCCAGCGGATGACGGTCGTCTTCCTCGCCTCCTCGGTCGCGGCGAGCGCCTTCCCGAGGCCGCGTGCCGCGGGATCGGCCGCGAGCTCCTGCTTCACCGCCGCGGTCTGTCCGGGCGACAGGACCTGGTCGAAGAGCGGGCCGAAGAGGTAGGCGACGAGCGTGGTGAAGAGCGCGACGCCGATCATCGCGAGGACCGCGACGAGGGCTGCCCTCGCGTGCGGGCGGAAGAGGCGCGCCAGGCGCGCGAAGTCCTTCACGCGCGGCCTTTCCCGACGAGGGCGAGGACGGCATCGGCCGTCCGGCCGGGCGCGCCCGGCGGCCCGAGATCCTCCCGCCCGAGGGCGAGACGGCGTCGGGTCTCGGCGGCGCGCACCGGGTCCGAGAGGAATCGCTCCACCTCGGCGGCGATCCGCTCGGGGGTCGCGGCTCGCTGGATCAGCTCGGGGACGGTCTGCGAGCCGTCGCCCGGGTCCGAGAGGATGTTCGCCATCGCCACGTTCGGCACCTTTATGAGGAGCTTGCCGAGAAGGTAGCTGATCGTGGCGACCCGGTAGACGACGACCATCGGGATTCCGGCCAGGAGACCCTCCACGGTCGCCGTTCCAGAGGCCACCACGAGAACGTCCGACGCAGCGAGGAGAGCCAGGTGCGGCCCCGAGACGATCGTCCAGCCTGCGAGAGCGTCGCCTGCGATCTCGCGGAGCAGGCTCTCGGGAACGGAATCGGCCCGCACGAGAACGACGTCGACGTCCTTCCGCCGGGTCGTCAGGAGCGTCGCCGCGTCGCGCAGGAGCGGCAGGAGTTTCCGGATCTCGCCCGCGCGTGAGCCGGGCATCAGGACGATGCGGCGGCATCCCTCCGGAAGAGCGGGCGCGGGCGTCGAAAGCTCACGCGCCGCTTCGTCGACGAGGGGGTGGCCCACCCACGACACGCGCCCGCCGAGGCCGCGAGCGTCGTACCACCGCTTCTCGAACCGAAATAGGGTGAGGATGCCTCGTCCGAGGCGCGCGAGCGTCTTTGCCCGTCCGCTACGCCACGCCCAGACCTGCGGCGAGACGTAGAAGACGACGGGGATTCCGGCCTTCGCGAGGCGCCGTGCAAGCGGCAGGTGAAAGTCTGGCGAGTCGATCAGGACGGCGCCGTCGACCTGCGCCTCCGTCGCGGCTTTCGTCAGATCGCGGATCAGCCGGCGCGCGAAGCGGATCTTCGCGAGGGCTTCCACGAGGCCGATGATGGCGAGGTCCTTCTGGTGCGCCAGCAGCTGCATTCCCTGCGCCGCGCAACGGTCGCCTCCGAGGCCGAGGGCCTCGAGCGCGGGGACGCGCTCCCTCAGCGCCGCCAGGAGCGCCGCGCCGTGCTGGTCTCCCGAGACCTCGCCTGCCGAGATGAGGAGGCGCACGGCGTCACCGCCCCCCGACGAACGACATCGCCCACGCCACGGCGAGCGAGCCGCCGACGATCGCCGTCCACATCCGCGCGAAGAACCGCCGCCGCCCTCGAGCCTCGTCGCGCCACAGGAGGGAGAAGAAGGCCGACACGATCGTCCCGAGCAGAACCAGGTGAAAGAAGTGGTCCGCGAAGGGACTCTCCGTCATGGTTTCCGCTCTCCCGCCACGTCCCAGGCGTCGAAGGCGAGCAGCACGTTCATCACGCCCGCGACGATCATGTAGGTCATCGCGACCTCGAAAAGCGGAGATCCGGGATCGCCCTGTTCCCTTCCGGTGGCGTGGACGAGCAGGCCGGGGGCGACGACGGCATGGGTGGCGGTCGTCGTGAGGAAGGATCCAAGGCTCCGAACGGTCAGCGACCCGACGGTGCCGCCAAGGGAGAGTCCCGTGGCGAAGGCCGCTCCCACGAGGAGGAAGTAGGCCGATCCCCGCGCCCGGCGCCCTGCCCAGAAGTGCCCCAGACCGGGGACGAGGAGCGCGAGAAGAACCGCGAAGAGGCGGGAAGCTGTGGGGCGCGGCGCGCTGGTCAGGGGCCCCCCTCCGGCGTGCCGAGGCGCGCGCGGAGCCGGCCGTACGTCACGCCGAGGTCCTCCGGGACGATTCGCGTTCCGGAGAGGACCGTCATGAAGTTCGTGTCGCCGTCCCAGCGGGGAACGAGGTGAAGGTGCAGGTGGCCGGGCACCCCCGCCCCGGCGCACCGGCCGAGGTTCAGGCCGGCGTTGAGACCGTGGGGCGAGTACTCGGCGCGGAGCGTCTCCTCGAGGCGCGCAGCGACGTCCATGAGCTCCACCCTTTCGGCCTGCGTCAGTTCCGGAAGGGTCCCCCGGTGAGCGAACGGCGCGACCATGACGTGGCCGTTCGAGTAGGGGTAGCGGTTCAGGACGGCGAAGACGTGCTTTCCCCTCAGGACGATGAGGGCCTCGGTATCGCCGAGGCCCTGGAGGTCGCAGAACAGACAGGTGGAAGGCTCGGAGGGCGCGGGACCCGTCAGATACGTCATCCGCCAGGGCGTGAAGAGGACGTCGTTCATTCCTCCGGGGGCGCCGGCGACGCCAGCGAGGCCGCCTCCGGCGCCGGCGCCTCCTCGTTGATCAGCTCCTTGAGCTTCTTGCCCGGCTTGAAGTAAGGAACGAGCTTCGGCGGGACCAGGACCTTTACGCCGCTCTTCTTCGGGTTTCGCGCGACGCGAGCGCCGCGCTGTCGAAGCTTGAAGCTTCCGAAACCGCGGAGCTCTATCTTCTGCCCGGTGCGAAGCGAAGAGATGATCCCCTGGAACACCGATTCGACGACCGCTTCGGCCTGCTTCTTCGTCAGCTCGGCCGCCCGGGCGACCTCTTCCACGAGGTCGGCCTTCGTGGTCGTCCCTTCAGCCCGGCTGACGCCCTGGGTGTCGCGTTCCATCTCCTCCCCCCGGGGGGAGCGCCGCATTCGACAGCGCCCCCCGCGACGCCTCCTCGCGGGCGTCGCGAACGTCAGTCGGCCGATTTCGCCTCTTCGGCCGAAGGAACGGGTTCAGGGTCGGCCCCCGCCTCCGCCGCAGTCGCAGCTTCAGGCGAGGCTTCGGCCTCGGGCTTCGACGTCGCGTCGATTCCCGCTCCGGCAGGAGCGGCTTCCTCGGCCTCCGTCGAGGCGGTGACGTCCGCGTCGACTCCGGCTTCGGGCGCTGCGACCTCCGTCTCGACGACGGGCTCCGGCAGCGCCTCGGACGGATCTGGCTGAGGGATGTCGCGCATCGACAGTCCGATGCGCTGCTCGTCGACCTCGATTCGGAGGATCCTCACGCGGATCGGATCGCCCTCGCGAAACTCGTCGGACAGCTTCTGGCCGCGCAGGACGTCGGTCTCCGAGACGTGCATCAGGCCCTCGAGGCCGAGAGGGAGGCGCACGAAGACCCCGAAATCGGCAACCTTGGCGACCTGTCCGTCGACGACGTCGCCGGGCTTGTGCTCCCGGGAGAACTCCTCCCACTCGTTCGGGCGGAATTCCTTGATCGAGAGGCTGATGCGGCGGTTCTCGACGTCGATCGCCGTGAGGACGGCCTGGATCTGGTCGCCCTTCTTGACGACCTCGGACGGGTGCTTGACGCGCCGGCCCCAGGACATGTCGGAGATGTGGACGAGGCCGTCGATTCCCTCTTCGATCTCGACGAAGGCGCCGAAGTCGGTGAGGTTGCGGACGACGCCCTGGATCCGGTCGCCGATGTGGTACTTCTCGGCGAGCATCTCCCACGGGTTCGGCTCGGTCGCGCGGAGAGAGAGCGAGAGGCGCCGGGTCTCGGGGTTCACGTCGGCGATGACCGCCTCGACGGTGTCGCCGACGGAGAGGAGCTTGGCCGGGTTCTTGACCTTCTTCGTCCACGACATCTCGCTGACGTGAATGAGGCCCTCGACCCCCTCCTCGAGCTCGACGAACGCGCCGTAGTCGGTGAGGGAGACGACCTTCCCGCGGACGCGGGCACCGACCGGGTAGTGCGCCGGAAGGTCCTGCCACGGGTCGGGCTTGAGCTGCTTCATGCCGAGCGAGATCCGGCCCGAGTCGGAGTCGAACTTGAGGACCTTGACCTCGACGTCCTGGCCGACGTGGAGGGCCTCGGACGGATGGCCGAGGCGGCCCCAGGAGATGTCGGTCACGTGGAGGAGGCCGTCGATGCCGCCGAGGTCGACGAAGGCGCCGTACTCGGTGAGGTTCTTGATGGTGCCGTGGAGCGTGCGGCCGTCGGCGAGCGCCTGGGCGGCGTCGCTCTTCTTCGACTCGGCGACCTCTTCCATCAACGCCTTGCGCGAGAGGACGATGTTGCCGCGCTTCTTGTCGAAGCTGACGATCCGGAACTCGAGCTCGCGGCCCCGGAGAACGTCGAGGTTCTTCAGCGGCCGGATGTCGGCGAGCGACCCGGGAAGGAATGCCCGGACGCCGATGTCGACGGACAGCCCGCCCTTGACGCGCTCGAGGACCTTCCCCTTGGCGGGCTGGTTCTCCTTGAACGCGACCTCGATGGCGTCCCAGGCACGAATGCGACGGGCCTTCTCGTGCGAGAGGACGACGTACCCCGAGGAATCCTCGCGGCGATCGACGATGGCGTCGATCTCCTGCCCGGCCACCGGAAGGCGGTCCGGCGCGTGGGCGAACTCCGAGCGCGGGATCATCCCTTCCGACTTGTAGCCGATGTCGACGAGGATCTCGTCGTTCGTGACCTGGATGACACGCCCGCGGATCAGCTCTCCCTCGGCGAGGGAGCGCTCGCTTTCCGCGAGCAGCCTCGCGAACTCCCCGTTCGCTTCGGCAGCCTCGTCCGCCTTCCGAATGGGCGTGATCTTCTGGTCCTCCGACGGCATGAATTCCACCTTCTATGGGGCTCGCGGAGACGGCTCAACGTACTTGAGTTAGCGGCCCGAACCGGGAATGTTAGACGCCCGGCCTCTGGAGGTCAACCGCCTGACGGGAGACGATCCACGCGCGAAGCCGATCCGCAACCTCTTCGGGTTTCAGGTCGGACGTGTCGACGACCTGGTAGGTCTCGTCGCAGGCGAGGGGCGAGTCGGTGCGCGTGGAATCCGCTTCGTCACGAGCCTCCATCTCCGTCCGCACGGAGTCGAGGTCCTGGGGGGTCCCCTTGCGGACCAGCTCGTCGAATCGGCGGCGGGCACGAATCTCCGGCCGCGCCGTCAGAAAGAACTTCGAGGTCGCCTCGGGGATGACCTTCGTCCCGATGTCGCGCCCTTCGAGGACCCCCCCTCCCGAGAGCGCGAGCTCCCGCTGGCGCGCTGCGAGGCGCCGGCGGACCCGTGGAATGGCGGCCACCGCCGAGGCGTAGAGGGAGACCTCGGGCTGGCGAATCTCCTCGGACACGTCCTCTCCGTCGAGGAACGTCCGGACGTCCCCGCCCGTCCCCGCCACCCGGACCTCGGCGGCCTCGGACAGCTCCCCCACCTGGTCCGGGTCCGCGATCGGGAGCGGGATCCCGTTCCGTCTCGCGAGAAGCCCGATGGCCCGGTACATCGCCCCGGTGTCGAGGTAGGGGACGCCGAGGCTGGCGGCGAGGGCCTTGCCGACGGTCGACTTCCCCACTCCGGAGGGGCCGTCGATGGCGACGACGATCATCGCGCGGAAGCCGAGGTTCCGGCGGCGAGACCGAGCCGGCCCGCCTCGAGGAGCTCGTCGAAGACCGCGAGGAAGCGGAGGTTCTCGTCGTGCCGACCGACCGAAAGGCGAAACGCGAGAGGAAAGCCCCATCCCCCCATCGGCCGGAGGATGACGCCGCGCCGGGCGAACTCGGGCTCGATCGGTCCGAACGGGATCGGCAGCTCCACGAGGAGGAAGTTCCCGAGAGACGGATGAGCGACGGCCCCTCGCTTCCCGAGCTCTCCCGCCAGGAAAGCCCGCTCCTCGCGGACGAGTGCCAGGGTCCTCTCGCGGTGCTCGTCGTCGGTGAGGGCCGCGATCGCCGCCGCCTGTGCGACGCTGGTCGTGTTGAACGGCTCGCGGACCTTGTTCATCGCCGCGGCGATGTCCGGCGCCGCGAAGGCGTAGCCGATCCGCAGGCCCGCGAGCCCGTAGACCTTCGAGAAGGTGCGAAGGATGGCGACATTGTGCCCGGCGCGCAGGTAGTCCAGCGCGTCGGGGTAGTCCGCCGTCTCGCGAGCGAACTCGAAGTAGGCCTCGTCGACGACGGCGACGACGTGTCCCGGCAGCCCGGCGAAGAGGCGGTCGAGGTCGGCCCTGGAAGCATAGGCGCCTGTCGGATTGTTCGGGTTGGCGAGGGCGACGAGCTTCGTGGCGGGACCGATGCGGCGCAGGAGCGCATCGATGTCGGGGACGTGGCCGGGCTTCGTCGGGACCTCGACGAAGGTCGCTCCGGCTCGCCCGGCCGCGACCGGGAACATCCGGAAGATCCCTGCGGGCACGACGACCTCTTCTCCCGGATCGACGAAGGTACGGGTGCAGATGTCGATGAGCTCGCAGGAACCGCTCCCGATCACGATCTGCTCCTCGGGAACGCCGTGGCGTTCCGCGAGGGCGCGGCGAAGGAATGTCGCGGAGCCGTCCGGGTAGAGGTGCACCGACGGCGTGACCGCCAGGGCCGCGGCGACCGCCTTCGGCGACGGACCCAGCGGGTTCTCGTTGGAAGCGAGCTTCACGGCTCCGGCGATCCCGAACTCCCTCTCGACGTCCTCGATCGGGCGTCCCGGGACGTAGGGGGCGAGCCTCTGCACCGACGGGCGCGGGGAAGGCTTCAACTCTTCACCTCTTCGTTTCTCGGCGTCGATGCGTCGGCGTGGCCTTCGCCGGTTCCGGGGCCCGATTCGGATTCGATGCCGGCTTCGAGCGCAAGGCAGCACGCGGGCCAGGAGAGGGGTTCGCCCTCGCCTTCGGACTCGTGCTTGCCGCCAGCGGCGTCGATGCCTTCTTCGGCGCGGGCTCGAGCGCGCGCAGGGCAGCCACCTCGGCGGGGGCCAGGTCGCGGAAGCCGCCCGGAGGGAGGCTCTTGTCGCGGAGAGGACCGATCGCGACCCGCCGCAGCTTGGAGACCTTGTGTCCGACCGCCTCCAGCATCTTCCGGACCTGCCTCGACCTCCCCTCGCCCAGGATGACCCGGAGCCAGGCGTTCCCGCCGACTCCGTTCTTCTCGGGGGTCGTGTCGATCAGCTCCACGGTCGCGGGATGGGTCCTCACGCCGTCGATGAGGATGCCCCGGGCGAGCTTCGCGATCTTCGCGGGCGTCGGGACGCCGGAGACCTTGACCTCGTACTCCTTCCGGCAACCGCCGGAGGGGTGCGCGATCCTGAAGGCGAGCGGCCCGTCGTTCGTCAGGAGGATGAGTCCTTCCGAGTCGAAGTCGAGCCGTCCGACGGGAACGACGGGCTCGGAGACCCGGGTCCCGAGGAGGACGTAGACCGTGGGCCGCCGTTGCGGGTCGTCTCGCGTCACGACGACGCCCCGAGGCTTGTTCATGAGGATGTAGCGCAGGGGCGGCGCCGACCGGAGACGCTTGCCGTCCACCTTGACGTGGTCGACCGTCGGGTCGGCCTTCGTCCCGAGCTCGGTGACGACCGTTCCGTTCACCGTCACGCGGCCTTCGAGGATCAGCTCCTCGGCGGCCCGGCGCGACGCGACCCCTGAAGCGGCGAGGATCTTCTGCAGGCGTTCAGCCGTCATGGCGCTCATCCTCCGGGGCCGCGGCGGGCCCGGCCTCGTTCTCGTTCTCGGCGGCGTTGTCGGTAGCAGTTTCGCTGTACGCGCTCCCGGTCACGTTCCCGGAGGCCGGCTCGGACGCCGGGTCGTTCGTCTCCGCGACGTCAGCCACCGGGTCCTCTGGCTCGCCCGCTTCTTCCACCTCGCCCGTCGCCTCGTCGACGTGGAAGAGCTCCGTCTGCGCCGGGTCCGGCTTCGGAGCCTCGAGGCCGTAGATCGCCTCCAGCTCCTCGGGTTTCGGCAGGTCGCCGAGGCCTTTGAGCCCGAAGTGGACGAGGAATTCCTTCGTCGTCTTGTAGAGGAAGGGGGTCCCGACGACCTCCTTCCTCCCCGCCGTCGTGATCAGTTTCCGGTCCAGGAGGGTCCGGATCGACGACGAGGAGTTGACGCTCCGGAGCTCGGCGACCTCCGGTCCGGTCACCGGCTGACGGTAGGCGACGATGGCGAGGGTTTCCAGCGCGGCCATCGAGAGCTTCGTTCTTCCGTCGAGGCCCAGGAGCCGGCGGACGGGATAGTCGTACTCGGGACGCGTCACGAGGCGCACGCCCCCCGCGACGCGGTCGAGGCGGACGCCCCGGCCGCGCGCGGTGCAGGCGGCTTCGAGCGCGTCGACAGCCGCGGCCACGACCGCTTCCGGCAGCTCGGCCGCCTCGGAAAGCCTGTCGAGCGGGATGGGCTTGGACGCGGCGAACAGGAGCGCCTCCACGAGCGGCAGGGCCTCCTCGAGGGGATCGGCCTGATCCTTAAGCCGAGCTTCTGGAGACGTTTCGACGGCCGGCTCGCTCGCCTCCGTGGCGGACCGCTCCTCCGCGTCGGGACCGTCTCCGGCCATTCGCTCTCCGTCGCCTCCCTGTCCTCCGCCGAGGCCTCCGTGCGGGTGTCGTCTCTTTCTTCCGTCATCTGTTCAGCGGTATTCCTCTTCGTAGCCTTCGAGGGTCAGATTCTCGCCCGTCGGCTCGAGGTAGATCTCTCCGAATTCCTCGGTCTGGAGGGCCCGGACCAGCAGGAGCCGGAGAAGCTCGAGGACGGCCAGGAAGACCGCGATCGCCTCGGCCCGTCCCGAGAGAGTCGCGAAGACCTCCGACAGCGCCACGCGTCCCGACTCGCGGATGCGCCCCGCCATGTCCTGCATCTTCTCGCGGATGGAGAATCTCTGTTGGGTGATCGACATCGCCGGCGGATTGAGGGCTCGGAACCGGTCGACAGCGCCCTTGAAAAGCGTCAGGAGGTCGAAGAGCGAGACCTCGGAGAGGTCGGTCTCCTCCTCCTCCGGCTCCGTTTCGGGACGGTAGGACGGCCGCGGATACATTCCGATCCGTTCCACCTCGTAGACGTGAAGCGTCTCGGCCACACCCTTGAACTTCCGGTACTGGAGGAGCCTGGCGATGAGCTCCTCGCGCGGGTCAGGGGCCTCCGTCCCGTCGGCAGCCGGGGTCCTCGGAAGGACGAGCTGGCTCTTGATCTGCAGGAGGAGCGCCTCGACGTAGAGGAACTCGCCCGCCACCTCGAGGTCGAGCTCCACCATGAGGACGAGGTAGTCGTGGTACTGGCGACAGATGTCGGCGACGGGGATGTCGCGGAGGTCGATCTCTTCCTTGCGGATCAGGTGCAGGAGCAGGTCGAGAGGCCCGTCGAACTGAGGCACGTGGACCGGGTACGGCTGGACGAGCTCCGCTCCGGGCGGGATCGGGATCCGGATGCCTTCGGCCACGCCGCCCTCAGGAGGAAGCCGCGGTGCGCGGCTTCCGACGATCCTCGTGCGCGGAGCGCGGGAACGTCATCAGAGCAGCTTCATGGCGTCGGCGACGTCCCGCATCGTGGAGGAGGCCAGGGCGCGCGCTCTCACGCCTCCCTCCTGGAGGACCTCGCGGACGAATCCCGGTTTGGCGGTGATCTCCGTCCGCCTCTCGCGGACGGGGTCCAGCGCGGCGTTCATGTTCCGGATGAGGTGCTTCTTGCAGTCGACGCAGCCGCGCGTCGCGGCGCGGCACTCTTCGTCCACCTGGGCGATCTCTTCCTTCGGGGAATAGAGGAGGTGGAACGGGAAGAGGTTGCACGTTCCCGGGTCCCCGGCGTCCGTGCGCCGCGCCCGCTTCGGATCGGTGACCATCGACATGACCTTCGCCTTCACGTCGTCGGCCGAATCGGAGAGGGCGATCGTGTTGCCGTAGCTCTTCGACATCTTCCGTCCGTCGAGGCCCGGGACCTTCGGCGTCGCCGTGTAGAGCGCCTGCGGCTCGGGGAAGACCTCTCCGTACATCCCGTTGAAGCGCCGGACGATCTCGCGGCAGATCTCGAGGTGGCTCTCCTGGTCCTTGCCGACCGGGACGCACTGGCCCCGGTAGAGGGCGATGTCGGCCGTCATGAGGACGGGATAGCCGAGGAAGCCGAACGTCCCGAGCTCCCGTTCCCGCAGCTCCTGGAGCTGCTCCTTGTAGGTCGGCACCCGCTCGAGCCATCCGAGCGGCGTGATCATCCCGAAGATGAGCGCCAGCTCCGCCGTCTGCGGGACCTGCGACTGCACGAAGATCACGGCCTTCTCCGGGTCGAGGCCCACCGAGAGCCAGTCCGTCACCGCCTCGATGGTCGACTCGCGGATCGCCGACGTGTCGGCGTAGTCGGTCGTCAGCGCGTGCAGGTCGGCCACGAAGTAGCGGCAGTCGTACTGGTCCTGCAGGTCGACCCAGTTCTTCACCGCGCCCCAGTAGTTGCCGAGGTGGACGCGGCCCGTCGGGCGCAGGCCCGAGAGGACGATTTTCTTCGCCGGTTCGCTCACGAGGGACCTCCGAGAAGGAGATGGTTCAGAAACGTCAATGGCGGCCGCAGGACGGCCGACAGGCCCCCGGTGAAGATCGCCACGACGAGGAGGATGAACCCATATCGGCGCACCCACATCACGCCCCGGATCCAGCGGGCGGGAGCGAAGCTCTCCACGACGCCGAAGCCGTCGAGAGGCGGGATGGGGATCAGGTTGAAGAGACCGAGAGCGACGTTCACCAGGACCGTGTAGTAGGAGACGAGGAGGAGCGGGTAGAACAGAGACGGGCGGAACTCCGGACCCGTCGGGGCGAGTGCCCGCAGGATGAAGAAGACGCCAATGCCGACGATTGCGACGACGAAGTTCGACACGGGCCCCGCGGCCGAGACGAGGAGGTTCGCGCGCCGCGGGTTCCTCACGCCCCGGAGGGAGACGGGAACCGGCTTGGCCCACCCGAAGATCGGAGCGCCGGAGAAGGCGAGAAGCGCCGGCACGAGGAGGCTCCCGAACGGGTCGAGGTGCTTCACCGGGTTGAGCGTGATCCGCCCCAGGTCGCGGGCGGTCGTGTCCCCGCAGCGCAGGGCCACCCAGCCGTGCGCGGACTCGTGCACGGAAACCGCAAACAGGAGGACGGCCACCTGGATGACGATCTCGAGAAGCTTGTCTGGGGAGATGGGTGCGTCGGGCACGGCAGGGTCGTCCGAAAACGCCCGATCCTACGTGCCGCCCCCGGGGGCGTCAATCGACGCGCCGATCGCACGGCGCTCTGCGGCGATACCTTCTTCCGCCGAGCCGTAGTGGCCGAAGCGGCCGGCCGCGACGCTCTGCGCCAGGAACGGGTTCTGGTCGCCGACGCCGGACAGGGTCAGAGATCCTCCCGCGACGGCGAAGCGCCCCTGCTCCCGCATCAGGACGGCGACGATCGTCGTGGGGAGGGAGACGCAGGCGGAAAGATCGACGACGCACCGGAGCGCGCCGTTCTCCCGCGCCACGCGCAGGTACTCGGTGATCGTCGACGCTTCCGTCAGCGTCACCTCGCCGCGCACCCGGAGCGCCGCGATCGCCCCGTCGGTCTCGAGGGAGAGTTCCACGTCCCGAGGATGCCACAGCGTGACGGTCAGCGCCGAGGGGACCGAAGGAAGAGTGCCTCTTCGAACGGGGAGGCCTTCCCCGTTTCCGTCAGCCGGATCGCCAGCTCCCGCGCCCTCGCGAGGAGATCCCGGTCGGCGAGCGGATCGGCGATGCGGAATTCCGGTAGCCCGCTCTGTCTCGTGCCGAGAGCCTCTCCCGGGCCCCGCATCCGGAGGTCTTCGTCCGCGATCTCGAACCCGTCCTCGGTCCGGGCGAGGACGGCGAGGCGCGAGAGCGCCGCGGCGGAAGCACTCTCTCCCGCCAGGAGGATGCACGCCGACGGCCGCGCTCCCCTTCCCGATCCGCCCGCGCAGCTGGTGGAGCTGGGCGAGGCCGAACCGTTCGGCGTTCTCCACGAGGAGGAACGAGGCCTCGGGAACGTCGATCCCGACCTCGACGACCGTCGTCGCGACGAGGACGTCGAGGTCGCCCGCGGCGAACTGCCTCATCGCCTTCTCGCGCGCCTCCGCCCTCATCTTTCCGTGGACCGCGCCGACGCGGCGGCCCGGGAGGCGTCGAGCGACCTCGTCCGTCCAGGAGGCGACGGCGCGAGCATCGATCGTCTCCGAGTCATCGACGAGGGGGACGACGACGTAGGCCCTCCCGCCCGATTCCAGCTCCCGGGCGAGCGCCCGGTACGCCTCCTCGCGCCCTCCCTCGTCGAGGACCGTCGTGACGATCGGGGTCCTCCCCGGCGGTTTCTCGGCGAGCGTCGAGACGTCGAGGTCGCCGTGAAGGGCCAGCGCCAGCGAGCGCGGGATCGGCGTTGCCGAGAGGACGAGGACGTGCGGGTGGAGGCCGTCGGCACCGCCACGCGCCGGCAGGGTGGCCCGCTGCGCGACTCCGAATCGGTGCTGCTCGTCGACGACGACGAGGCCGAGCCGCCGAAACGCGACCGGCTTTTCGAGGAGGGCGTGCGTCCCGACGAGGAGACCGATCTCTCCCTCCGCGAGCGCGGCCAGGAGGGCGGCTCTCGCCTGGCCCGTGACGCGCGCGGTCAGGAGGGCCGGCGCCACGCCCGTGCCGGACAGGAGCCGGAACACGGTCTCAGCGTGCTGCTCCGCGAGGATCGTCGTCGGGACCATGAGCGCCGACTGAAAGCCCCGCCCCGCTGCGAGGACAGCCGTCAGGACGGCGACGATCGTCTTTCCGCTTCCGACGTCTCCTTGCAGGAGGCGGGCCATCGGGTGCCCGGACCTGAGGTCGGCGCCGATCTCGCGGATGGCCTGCTTCTGCGCAGCGGTCAGCGGGAAGGGCAGGATCGACGCGAGCTTCCTCCGGAGAGCGACATCCGCCTCGATCCTCGGCGCGGGACGCGTCGCGCGCTCCCGCCGTCGCCGGACGAGAGCCACCTGGAACTCGAGGAGCTCCTCGAGCGCGAGCCTCCTGAGGTGACGGGAGGTCCGCTCGGTCCAGGCGTCCGGGCTCGGCGGGCCTCCTGCACTCCCGGAAAAATGTGCCTCTCGAAGCGACTCGACGAGGGGCGGAAGGTCCAGCAGGCGCACCACCTCCGCCGGAAGCCTGTCCGGCATTCCAGGGGCGGCCTCCTCGAGCGCCCGGGCAACGAGCCGTCTGTGCAATCGAGGAGGAAGGCCCGGAAGGGAACGGTAGATCGGGACGACGCGTCCGACGGAAAGGGCGGCATCGGCCTCGTCGTCCGGCTCTGCCTCGACGTGGGGCGATTCGAGCGTGAGGCGCCGCTTCATCACGGCCCGACCGTGGACGAAGACCCGGAGTCCGACGGTCAGCCAGCGCGCCAGCCACGGCTGGTTGTAGAAGACGAGGCCGACCTGCCCGCTCTCGTCCTCGACGATCGCTTCGTAGATCGAGAAGCCGCGGCGCCGTGTCCGGACGAGCCGGGCTTCGACCACCTTCCCGGAAAGCGTGAGAGCCGGACCGCCGGGAGCGAGGTCGGCGATGCACGCGAATCGCGCCCGGTCCTCCCGGCGCAGCGGCAGCTCCAGGAGGAGATCCAGAACCGTCGTCAGTCCGGCAGCGGCGAGGGCCCGCGCGCGCACCGGCCCGATGCCGGGAGTCCCGGCGAGAGACGACTCGAAGGAGAGCGGGTCCCGGCCGCGCCCGACGCGCGGCATTCCTCAGCTCCGCGTGACGCGGAAGGTCAGGTCGACGAGCCCGAACCGGAGGCGGTCGCCATCGTGAATCGACGTCGGCGAGCCTGTCGCGATCCGCTTGCCGTTGACGAACGTCCCGTTCATCGTTCCGATCTCTTCGATGACCTGGAACTCCCCTTCCGGCCGGATGATCTTGGCGTGCCGGCGCGACACGGAGCGCGGTCCGTCGAGATTCGTCAGGTCGACGTCGGGGCGGATGCCGGTCACGGGATCGATTCGCCCGACCAGAGTCTCCCCGTCGCGGTTCAGGTAGAACTCCTCGACGTTCCCGTCGGCCACGAAGCGGTAGATCTCGTCGCGGGTGCCGACGCGTTCGAAGAAATCGGACGACTCGTCGAGCGCCGGGGCGGCGCCCGTCGTCTGCTCGAGGAGCGCCGTCGTCTCCCGCAGCCGGCGCGAGAGCTTCCGGAGCATCCGGACCGCGATCTCGCCGTTGTGCCGGAGCATCTCGTCGAACGTCGACTGGTTGATCCTCACGAGCTCCACGTCGGTCCGGGCGATCGCGTCGGCCGTGCGGGGAACGTCTTCCAGGATCGACATCTCGCCGAAGAAGTCGCCCTTCTCGAGGACGGAGAGCGTCTTCATCTCGTCCTTCATCCGTTTCGCGATCTCGACCGATCCCGACTGGATGACGAACATCTCCGTCCCGACGTCCCCTTCCGAGAAGATCGTCGTCCCCGGAGGGACCTTCACGATGTAGTCCTCGAAACTCGCGGCCCCGCCGCCCGACTTCAGCACGACTTTCACGAGAGGAACTCCTCCTCGAGAACGAGCGTTCGGGTCCCACCGTCCCACGAGGCCCGGGCACCGACCGGGAGCGGGACGTTCGGGGCAACGTGACCGAAGGGCAGGCCGGCGGCGACCGGCACCCCGAGCGGGGCGAACCGGTCGAGAAGAAGCAATCGGACCCTCTCCGGATCCTCCACGCCACCGAACGTCACACGTGTCATCGAGCCCGCCATGATACCGGCCAACCTGTCCAGGCGCCCGGACGAAAGGAGGGTGCCGAGCATCCGGTCGACCCGGTAGGCCTCTTCCCCCACCTCCTCGATGAAAAGCAGGGCGCCGTCGTAGTCGAACTCCCACGGAGTTCCGGTCAGCGCGGCGAGGAGGGACAGGCAGCCCCCGACGAGCGGCCCCTCGGCGTGGCCCGGTACGAGGACATCGGCGGACGGGACCTCGAGGCGACGCGGTGCCCGTCCCTCGAGGAGGGCGGGAAACCAGGAGGCCGTGACCGGGTCGAGAGGCGTCGCCAGGTCGGCGGCGACCATCGGCCCGTGAATCGACACGAGGCCGCACCGTTCCCGGAGAAAGGCCGACAGCGCCGTGAGGTCCGAGAAGCCGCAGTGGAGCTTCGCGGTCTCGCGCAGCAGCGCGTCCGGCAGGCGGCCAAGGAGGCGCGTCACGCCGTACCCGCCGCGAGCGAAGAGGATCGCGTCGACCTCGGGATCCTCGACGAGCGCGAGGTAGCCCGAGAGCCGCGCCTCGTCGTTCCCGGCGAGACCGAGAAGCGGCTCTCGGCCGAGGACGTTCGAGGCGAGGCGCACCCGGTACCCGAAACCCTCGAGCGTGGTGACGCCCGCCTGCAGGTCTTCCGGCCGAACCGGTCCCGAGAGCGCCGCAACGCCCACGAGCGCGCCCGGGCCGAGCCTCCTCGGCTTGCGAAGCGGGTTTCTCACCCGATCCGGTTCCTCGGGTCGCTGAACCAGCGGGCCCAGTCGGAGGCGTTTCCTCCGGGATCCCGCTTGTCCTCCCCTTCGGCGGCCTGCTTCTTCAGTCGCTGGGACCCGGCCTGCCGGAAGGAGGCGACGGGCTGCGTGCGGCCGCCGGCCGCGTCGACCGATTCCGAGAGGACGCGATCGTCGGTCACGACGGTGACGCCCCGCGGATCACGCGCTTCGCGCACTCTCCGTACGATCTCCTCGTCGGCGCTCCGCGGCGCGGCGTGGACGATCGTCACGTCCCCGAGCTGCTGGACCTTCGGCCGGCCGTGGTCCGGAGGGCCGTCGAAAACGACGGTGAGCTTTCTCCCCTTTGCGCGGGCCAGGTCCGCCAGCTCCCGGAGGAGGGTCTCGCGCGTGACGCCTCGCTGCCCCAGGACGTTGTTGCCGTCGATCAGCTCAGCCACGGACGCATTTTGCGGCAAGCCCGAGGAGGCTGCTCGCCTCCCCGACACCCCCCAACTTGTCCTCTAAGAAAAATGACTCGGGCCGGACTGTAAGCCGGATTCTGTGACCGGTCGGCTCGCGCCTTCCGGCCGGCGATCATTCCTCTCGGCCCGCGCCTCTCGACGGGGCTCGAGCAGCCTACCCGGAGACGTCGCCTTTCGGCGCGGGGGCGAGCACCCCTTCCGTCCCCCTATTCGGCCTTGCTCCGCGTGGGGTTTGGCCTGCCGACCCCGTTGCCGGGGTTCGCGGTGCGCTCTTACCGCACCTTTTCACCCTTACCGCGGCCCCTTTCGGGAACCGAGGCGGTCTGTTCTCTGTGCCACTTTCCTTCGGGTCGCCCCGACCGGGATTTCCCCGGCACGCTGCTCGCTGGAGTCCGGACTTTCCTCCCCTCGCTACGGTTGAACCGTCCGAGCGACGATCACCCGTCCGGCCCGAGTCAGCCGGAGGATACCGCGCCGGGGCCCGGGACCTTTCGCCGGCGCCGTCGGGCAAAGAGGTCCACGCCCCTCGCGAGCTTCGGGACGCAGAGGAGGAAAAGGCCTGTGACGGCAATCGCCAGGACGAGTGCGACGAGGGGCAGGAAGATGGAGACGATCGCCTGGAGGACGGCCAGGACGTCCTCGGCGAGCGACAGAGCGAAGTTCGCGATACCGGCCGTCAGCGCCGTCGACGTGAGCCGGACGGTTCCTTTCACGAGGTGCGAGGCGAGGGCGGTCACCCCGCCTCCTCCCCCGGCCAGGACCGCCATCGGCGTCTCGGCGGTCGGCGCCACCGCCGCGACGGCGAGAAGCGCTCCGGCCGCGGGCCGCACGACCGTGTGGATGACGTCCCAGACGTGGTCCAGCCCCGGGATCTTGTCCGCGAAGAACTCGAGCAGGTAGAGGCCGAGGAGAACCGCGAGCGTGGTCGGCTCCGCGAGGAAACGAGCGATGCCCCCCGGGAAATCCTCCGGGAACAGCCGGGCGATTCCGCCGTAGACGAGCAGCACTGCGTAGGCATTCAGCCCCGCCCCCGCCGCGAGTCCCAGCCCGGTCCCGAAATGGGCGACCGACTCCAACATCTCTCCAGAATAGCCCTGCGCCCGACCCCTCAGCGCGGCTTTATCGCCGCAATCTCCGCGAGAGCCTTCGTCGCCTTCCGGTTCGTCGGGTCGAGCTTCAGGACTTCCCGCAGGGCCTTGACCCGTTCCACCTCGTTCCGTTCGCTGGCGCAGGCGTCCGCGAGGGCGAGCCAGACCTCGACGCTCTCGGGAAGCCGGGCGGCCGCGCGACGAAGCGTTTCCGTCGCCTGCCGCACCCACTTCGGGTTCCGGCCCTGGACTTTCGCGAGGAACGTCCAGTACTCCGGCTTCTCGGGGTCGAACTCGACGGCCTGCCGGAGCATTTCGTACGCGGGGTAATAGTCCTCCATCTCGACGAGCGTTCGGGCGCGCTGGTAGTTCGCCTTCGCCACCTGACGCTGGACCTCCGGGTTGGTCTGGCCGAACGATACCGGAGCCGACATCGTTCCGCGGTTCAGTGTGCGGTCGTATTCCTCTCTCGACGCCGTGCTGGTGAAAGCCTTGTCCGCCTCCTGCACCTTCGCGAACAGCGCCTCCAGCGCTTCCGACGCGTCTCCGAGCGTGGCCCGGATGACGTTGTCGGGATGGAAGATCTTCGCTCGTTCGTGTACGGCCTGCCGGAGGTCGACGTCCTGGGAGTTCTCGGGAACGCCGAGCACCTCGTAGGCGTTGATCCAGTCGAGACGGCGGTAGGTGTTCCAGACGAGCCGCGCGTGCAGCTCCAGGCCTTCCGACATGCGCGGGCTCGGAGGGGTGCCGGCGATCTCGACGTTGAGGCAGGAGACTCCCCCGGGAGCGGACGACTCCTCGGGCCTGGAGGACTTCGATGCGACGGTGACGAATCCGGCCGCCCGGAGCCTCTCGAGAATCCGAAGGTCGAGGCAGACGTCGGCCGCCGGCTTCGTCCCGTCGATCGCATCGAGGACCTCGGCCTCCTCCTGGGTGACGATCGCGTACTGGTAGCGCAGCAGGAGGTCGGGCGAGAGGATGGGCCGCGCCTTCGGGTCGATCTTCGGCAGGGCGCCGATGACCGCCGGAAGCCGGCGAAGCCCTTCGAGGAGGAGCGTCGCGGTCGTCTGGTCGAACGCGGTGGGGATGTCCGGCGGTCCCTCGAGGGGCAGGAAGGTGAAGGTTCCCGCGCTCCACTGGAACGTCGAGTAGAGGACCTTCTCCGCGAGCGCCCGGACGCACGCGTCTGCGACGTAGGGAGCCACCGCCCCGGAATCCCTGAGGGCGTTCGCCAGGCCCCGGCCCGGGTCGGAAAGCGCCCTCTCGAAGGCCGTGAACAGAACGGATTCGTCGGCGAGCCCGAAGGCCCGGAGGAGCTCCCCGACGAGCTGGGCCTCCCGGTTCGACGACGCCGAGACGAGCCGCCCCCGATGGAACCAGAAGCTCCGCTCCTCTCCCCGTGACGACACGAGAACCTGAGCGTTCTTCCTGGAACGATAGGCCGATCGGAGAACCTCTCCGAGTTCCGTCTTCTCGAGCGTTCCTCCCGTGAGCGTGCCGCCCCCGGACTTCGAAGTGTCCATATTCCGGGGATTCTACCGGCCCTTGTCCTCCCCGGAAGCCCTCCACCTCTCGATTCGTGATGCCGACGCCTTGCCTGCGGCCGCGGCGAGCGCCTGCGACGTCGCAGCGAGGACCGCCTCGGCGTTTCCGAACACGGCGAGGAGCCTGCGCGCCGTGGCTGGCCCGAGGCCCGGAATCTCCAGGAGGGGGCTCGTCAGGGTACGGCGGGTCCGTGCCTTCCTGTGGTGCATCAGGCCGAAACGGTGGGCCTCGTCGCGGGCGCGCTGGAGCAGCTTCAGGCCGGCGTGGCGGCGCGGCAGGACGACGGGAAGGGAGCGCCCGGGCACGAAGACCTCCTCCTCCCGCTTGGCGAGGCCGACCGCCGGCAGCTCGATCCCGATCCGGTCGAGCGCCGCGAGGGCGGCCGACAGCTGCCCCTTCCCGCCGTCGATGACGAGGAGGTCGGGGAACGACTCGCCCTCCGTGCGACGCCGTTCGTAGCGCCGGGTGACGGCCTCGGCGATCGATGCGAAGTCGTCGGGCACGGGACGGTCGATCCGGAACACGCGGTACTCGCCTTTCGCCGGCTTGCCGTCGACGAAAACGACGCACGAGGCGTAGGTGTCGCTCCCCTGGAGGTGGGAGATGTCGAAGCACTCGATCCGCGCCGGCCGGTGGTCGAGATCGAGCGCCTTCGCGAGGGCCAGGGTCGCCTTCTCCCCGGCCTCGCGTACGGTCTTGAAACGCCGGACGTGGCTCGTCCGGGCGTTGTCCCGGGCGATCTTCACCCGGTCGAACGCGGCTCCCCGCTTCGGCGTCCGAACCTCCACCCGCCCGCCGCGGCGCTCCGAGAGCCAGGTCTCGACGGGAGCGAGCGCCTCCTGGGACACCTCGTCGGGAAGGTGGACCTCCCTCGGGAGAAACGTCGTCGCGTCGTAGTACTGCGACAGGAGCGCGACCCAGAACTCCTCCTGGTCGACGTCGCCGATGCCCTCCCAGAAGAGCTCCCGCGTGTCGAGGACCGTCCCGCCCCGCACGTGCAGGACCGACACGGCGAGGTTCCCGTCGTCTGTGAAGTCGCCGAAGACGTCGACGTCCTCTCCCGCGAGCGACTGAACGCGCTGCTTCTGCGCGAGCTCCTCGACCGTTCTCAGGCAGTCCCGGTACGCCGCCGCCATCTCGTAGCCCTCGGCCTCGGCGGCGGCCTCCATCTTCGACCGCAGGCGAAGGGCGAGCTCGTCGTTGCGGCCCGACAGGAAGAGGAGGACGTCGCGGACGGCCTCGCCGTACGCCGCCTTCGTCGTCAGCGACGCCACGCACGGACCGAGGCAGGCGTGCATGTCGAAGTAGAGGCACGGACGCGGCAGGTTCCCGTCGATCTCGATCCGGCACGTCCGGATCTGGAACATCCGCTGCACCATCTTCATCGCGCCGCGGCACGTCCGCGCCGGGAGGAACGGTCCGAAGTAGCTGTGCCCGTCCTTCAGGACGCGCCGCGTCACGTGGGCCCGCGGCCACTCCTCCCCCGTCGTGACCCTGATGTACGGGTAGGTCTTGTCGTCCCGGAGCAGGATGTTGTAGCGGGGCTTGTGCTTCTTGATGAACGCGTTCTCGAGGGCCAGCGCCTCGCTCTCGGTGTTGGCGACGACGGTGTCGATCGTCTCGAACTCGGCGAGGAGCGCCTCCGTCTTCGGGTGCTTCGGGCCGGCGGCAAAGTACGAGGCCAGGCGCTTGCGGATCGAGCGCGCCTTCCCGACGTAGAGGATCTTCCCCTTCGCGTCCTTGTAGAGGTAGATCCCCGGCTGGTCGGGGTACGTCGAGAGCTCGGGAGGGATTCCCACGGGACGCAATTCTAGAGAGCCCGGGAGACGACGCCGTCCGTCAGAAGACCTTTCCCAGCTTCGTCGCGATCTTCGACACCTTCACGTAGCCGAAGAACCGGCCGCTCGAGAGGAGGCCGAGGCCGTCGGTCATCTTCGTCCGGGCGTCGCGGGCGTAGAGGAGTCCGAAGGCCTTCTTCATGAACTCCTGGAAGGCCCCGTCGTACGGGTACCACCAGGGGGCCGAGGTCGAGTCCTGGAAGTCGACGCTGACGTGCTTGACGTTCACGAGCTCCATCAGGCCGTGGACCCCGTGGCTCCGGCCGATCCCCGACTTTCCGAGACCGCCCCAGGTCGCGGTCGGCTCTCCGAACGAGAAGAGGTGGTCGTTGATCGTGACCGTCCCGGTCCGCAGCTCCTCGACGAGCTTCTGGGCCGTCTTCGTCGACCGCGTCCAGCCCGAGGCGGTGAGGCCGAACTCCGAGTCGTTCGCGAGGGCGATCGCCTCGTCGAGGTTGTCGACGACGACCATCGGCAGGACCGGTCCGAAGGTCTCCTCCCGCATCACGCGCATCCCGTGGTTCACGTCGACGAGGACCGTCGGCGGGAACCAGTACCCCTTCGCGACCGGCTTCTCGCCCCCCGTCAGGGCCTGTGCCCCCTGCGCGACGGCCTCGCGGACCTGGGCGTCGACGAAGTCCCGCTGCTCGGCGGTCGTCATCGGCCCGATGTCCGTCGCCTCGGCGAGAGGGTCTCCCTGGCGCAGCCGCCTCGTCTTCTCGACGACTCTCGCGAAGAGCTCGTCGGCGACGCTCCGGACCACGTAGACGCGCTCGATCGACCCGCAGGCCTGGCCGGCGTTCGCGAAGGCGCCCCAGACGAGGCCGCTCGCCGTCCGCTCGAGGTCGGCGTCGGCGGCGACGACCGCCGCATCCTTTCCGCCCAGCTCGAGAACGAAGGGCGTGATGTTCGTCGAGGCCTTTCGCATCACGTGAGCGCCGGTCTCGACGGAGCCGGTGAAGAGGATCTTGGCCAGCCCTCGATGCTCGAGGAGGCGGTCGATGTCCGCGCCCGTCGGCGTGATGACGTTGACGACGCCCGGAGGCAGGCCCGCCCTTCGGCACAGCTCGCCGATTGCCAGCCCGGTCTGCGCCGTCGCGGACGCGGGCTTCAGGACGACGGTGTTCCCGGCCGCAAGGCAGGCCGCCAGCTCGACCATGGGAATCGCGAACGGGAAGTTCCACGGGGTGATGACCGCGATGACGCCGAGAGGCTCGAACCGGAACGAGGCGGCCTTGTGTGCGAAGAGGATCTGCTCGTAGTCGACCGGCTTCGATGCGAGCAGCTCTTCCGTGAACCGCGAGAGATAGCGGAGGGCGTCCGCAGCCGGGACGAGGTCGAGGGCCCGCGCCTCGGCGACGGGCTTTCCCTGCTCGAGGGCGATGAGCCGCGAAAGATCGTCGTGGGACTTCCTGACCTCCTCGAGGAGGTTCGCGAGGTGCCTCTGCCGATCCTTCGGGCTCCGCGAGCCCCAGTGGAGAAACGCCTTCTGCGCGGAGGCGACCGCGGCGTCGATCTCTTCCGGCCCCGCCCGGTGGATCTCGGCGAGCCTCTCCCCCGTCGCCGGGTTCCGGGTGAAGAACGTCTTCCCCGTCGCGACGTCGAGGCCGTCGATGATCGGCCCGGAGGGCAGGAAGAGGCCCCTCTTCAAATCATCGCCCCCCGCGTGATCTTCTCGACGTGCTTGCGGTAGAAGGCGACGAGGGCCTGGACGTAGTCGACGAAGGGGGGGCACGAGACGCCGAATCGCGCGAGGTCCGCAGCCGCCTGCGAATTGTCGTACCGCACCGGGTGGTCGAAGTACTCGACCGTCACGGCGGGCATGCCGAAGTAGTCCTGAACCGCCTTCGGCGAGAAGAGGAGCTTGGCGAGGACGGTCGGCACGGGAACGTAGTAGAACTGCTTCCCGATGGCCTTGGCGAAGAGCTCCTCGATCTCGTAGGCGGAAAGGGGATTCGGGTCGGTCAGGTGGTAGGTCTTCCCGATGGACCCTTCCCAGCTCGAGAGTCGGGCCATCGCCTCGAGGACGAAGTCGATCGGGACGAGGTTCACGGGGGCCGTTCCCCGGCCGACCTTCACGAACACGCCGGGCGACGGAAGCTGCCTCATCGCGTTCAAAGCGAAGTAGGGACCGTCGAACTTCGCCGTCTCCCCGGTTCGGGAGTCGCCGACGACGATCGCCGGCCGGTAGGTCACGGTCGGAAGCGCGCTCCCCTTCACGGTTTCCTCGGCGAGGAACTTCGTCTCCTCGTAGTAGTTCTTGAACGACTGCCCGACGTCGAGATCCGTCTCGCGATACGTGCCGACCGCCGTCCCGGATACGTACGCCGTCGAGACGTAGTCGAACCGGTGCAGGTGGGGGCACTCCTCGAGGAAGCCGAGGACGTTCCGCGTCCCCTCGACGTTGATCCGCATCGCCACCTCGCGCTTCACGGCGAGGTCGTACACGGCCGCGAGGTGGTAGCAGCCGGTCAGCTTCCGGTGCAGCACGCGGGCCTCGGTCTCCCCGATCCCGAGGCCGGGGGCCGTGATGTCGCCCGTGACGAGCTCGATCCGTCCCTTCGTTCCGGGGTGCGTCCCGGCGAGCTGCTCCACGGAGTGTCGTGCCAGGTCGAGGAACTTCTCCTGCACGAGGCAGTGGAAGACGCTGTCGGGCTTCAGCTCCAGCAGCCTTGGAATGAGGCGGGCTCCGATGAAGCCGGGGAAGCCGGTGAAGAGTACGACGTGGGACGCAACGGGGTTCGGACGCACCTTCTTCGTGACCATACCGTGCCTCTCTTCCCGACAGTCTAGAGCCTTTTCTGCAATGCGGCATCCGTCCGGAGACGCTGCTGGAACGCCTCGCAGGCCCGGAGCATCGCCGGCGGCCGGACGCATTCGACCCCGTCCAGGGAAAGGAGCGGGACGGCCGTCGTCAGCGATCCGAGGAGGATCCCCCCGGAGAGGAGCTCCTCCCGGAACAGCCCTCTTCGCTCCCCCGCCCCCTCCAGGAACGCCTCGGCGGTGACGGAGGGGAGGCCTCCCGGCCCCAGGCCGGCGAGCCGTCCGCCATTCCACGCGACGAGGCCGGTCGAGGCTCCCTCGACGTAGAGGTTCCCGTCCGTGAAGAGACCCTCGTCCCCGCCCGAGCGACGCGCGTGGCGGAGCGCCGCCACCGCTCCGAAATAGCTCGTCGACTTGAATGCGGGCGAATCGCGCCGGAACCGTTCCGGTACCGTCACGGCCCGCGATCCGGTCCGGCGGGAGAGGGTGATCGGAGGGATCGGCCGGACCGAGGCGTCGAGCCGCCACGAAGCGGCGGCCTCGACGTCGTGCTCTACCGCGATCCAGGACAGGCGCAGGGCCCGCTCCTCTTCGCCGTCCTCCATCCTCCCCAGTGCGGCGCGGGATGACGACTCGAGCGCTTCGATCGAGGGAGCCGGAAGGTCGAGCGTCTCGAGGGTCGTCAGGAGCCGCCGGGCATGGGGTTGCCAGAGCACGGCTCGGCGCCCGAGGAGGAGGAGCGTCTCGAAGAAGCCGAAGCCGCGTTCGAGCGCCGGGGCGTCGAAGGGGACGGGGTCGGGGCTCACGGGACCTCGCTCTCTCTCGCCGCCGAGGCGAGCGCCCGGAAGAACTCGCGGGATTTCGTCTCGGTCTCCTCCCACTCGAGGAGAGGGTCCGAGTCCCACACGATTCCGCCGCCGGAATGGTACGAGACCATCCCGCCCTCGACGAGGGCCGTCCGGATGGCCACGTTGAAGACGGCCTTCCCGTCGCCACGGACGAATCCCGCAACACCCGTGTACGGTCCCCGGGCCACGGGCTCGAGCCTGCGGATGACGCCGAGGGCGGCGCGTTTCGGGGCGCCGGTGATCGACCCGCCCGGAAGAGTCGCGACGAGGAGGTCCGAGAGGCTGGCCTTTCCTCGGAGGGTCCCTGCCACCCTCGACTCGAGGTGGTGAAGGTGCCGGAAGCTCCTCACCGCCCGGAAGGTTGGAACGTGGACGCTCCCGGGCTCGCAGACCCGGCCGAGATCGTTCCGGATCAGGTCGACGATCATCAGGTGCTCGGCGGCATCCTTCTCCGACGCGAGAAGGGTCTTCCGGGCCGTCTCCTCGCTTCCTTCTACGAAGCGCGGCACGGTTCCCTTGATCGGGGCCGAAGCCACCCGTCCGGAGCGGAGATCGACGTCGAGGAAGAGCTCCGGGGAGTTCGAGACGACGGCCTGCCGTCCCGTTTCGAGGGAGATGGCGAAGGGAACGGGATTGTCGTCCCAGAGGAGGTCTGCGAGGAGTCGCGGGGGGATGCGAAGCTCTCGAAGCGTCCGCCGGGTCAGGTTCGCCTGGTAGACGTCGCCCCGGGCGATCCCCTCCCGGATGGCGCCGACAGCCGCGGTCCACTCCGCGAGGTCCATGTCCTCCGGCGGCCTCGCCGCGAGTGTTCCTGCGGCAGCGCTCCGGCCGGCGTCCCTCGCGAACCGATCCTCCCCGGAACCATCGGAAGAGCCCTGGCCCCGCGTCGAGGTGGTGTCGAAGAGCGCGAACCAGGCCAGGGGCGTCGCGGACGGACGGAAGAGCTCCGTCGACCCCTCCAGCGCCACTCCCGCCTCGTAGGTCAGGAAGCCCGCCGCAATTCGCTCGGGACGTCCCGAGGCGGCCACGCCGTCGAGCCACGCAAGGAGCTCGGGAAGGTCGCCGGGACGGTCCGGGGCGACCGAGCGGACCTCGAGCGGGTTCCGCAGCTCGAGCAGCGCCGGGAGATGCCACCCGGGACCGCGGAGGAGGACGGAGGGAGAGATCACGCTCGGGTAGTCTACGGAGCGTGGAGAGCGGACGCTGGGTCGAAGCCGAGGTGAAGGTCCGCTACGCGGAGACCGACGCGCAGGGAGTCGTCTACCACGGCTCGTACGTCGTCTGGTTCGAGGTGGGGCGGACGGAATACTGCGAGGTCGCCGGGTACCCCTACGCCCGGATGGAAGCCGAGGGGGTGAACATCGTCGTGAGCGACCTCGCGGCGCGGTACCGCCGGCCGGCGCGCTACGGCGACACGGTCCGCGTGGCGACCCGGCTCGCGGCGATCCGGAGCCGTGGTTGCACTTTTGCCTACAGGGTCATCCTTCCCGATGGCTCCCTCGCCGTGGAGGGAGAGACGATCCACCTTTTCGTCGACAGGGCGACCGGAAGGCCGACGGCGGCGCCCGAGCCGATCCGGACCGCGCTGACGGTGTTCTCGCGGGGCTGACCGCTCAGGATTTCGGCAGGCCGTTCGGGAGCTTCTTCCGCAGCGACCTGTAGACGAGCGGGGGAACGAGCCCGGAGACGTCTCCGCCGAGCCGGTGGACCTCCTTGACGAGGCGGCTCGAGAGATACGAGAGCTCTTCCTTCGGCGTCAGGAAGACCGTCTCCACGTCGGGGTCGAGACGGCGGTTCATGAGCGCCATCTGGAACTCGTACTCGAAGTCGGAGACGACCCGAAGGCCCCGAAGGACGATGTTCGTCTTCTCGGTCTTCAGGAAGTTGATGAGAAGGCCCGAGAACGCCTTCACCTGCACGCGCGACTCGCGGCGGAAGACGGACTGGACCATTCCCACCCGCTCCTCCACGGTGAAGAGCGGCGACTTCTCCGTGTTGCAGAGGACGGCCACGAGCACACGGTCGAAGATGTGGCAGCCGCGACGGACGAGGTCGACATGCCCGTTCGTCATCGGATCGAACGAGCCCGGGTAGACGGCGATTCGCATTGGAAGCGCGATTCTAGCGGCTTTCGGAAAGCGCCTCGCCGACCTTCCGCGCCGAGAGGACGAAGAGGAAGAGGGCGACGGCGGGAGGAACGACGCACCACCAGGCGCTCGTCAGGCTCTCGCGGGCATCGGCCAGGGCTCGTCCCCAGGAGGCGGAGGGGGGGGCGCGCCGAGACCGAGAAACGAAAGGGACGCCTCGAGGAGGACCGCGCCGCCGAGGATGTAGGGAACGGTCGCGAGCGCCGGGGATATGGCGCCGGGGAAGACGTGGACGAAGAGAACGCGGCGGCGCGAGGCGCCGGCGGCACGAGCCGCCTCGACGTGGGGAGAAGCAGAGAGGCGCAACGCCTCCGCGCGGACGAGGCGGGCGACCTCGGGCCAGCCCGTGAGAGCGATCAGGATCGCCGCCGTGAAGGGCGAAGGCGGGGCCAGGGCTGCGCCGGCCGCCACGAGGACGAGGGCCGGAAAGGCCTGGACGACGCCGGTGGCAAAGAGTACTGCCCGGTCGGCACGGGGACCGAAGGCTCCCGCCGCGGAGCCGAGCAGGGTCCCGGCGAAGAAGGCAAGTGCTGCCGCTGCCAGACCGACCCCCACGGAAACGCGCGCGCCGTGAACGAGGCGTGAGAGAACGTCCCGTCCGAGGTCGTCGGTTCCGAGAAGGTGCTCTGCGTCGGGAGGCCTGAATCGCGCATCGAGGTCCGTGGCGTTCGGGTCGAACGGGACGGGCGTCACGAGCCTCGCGAGAACCGACGGATCGGTCGTCCTCTCGCGAGCGAGAAGAGGGGCCAGAAGCGCCACGAGAGGGAAGAGTCCGAGAACGAGAAGGCGGACCCGGACGGAGCGGAGACGCTTCATGTCCCTTCCCCGTCGACGATCCGCGGGTCAGCGACGGCCGCGGCCGCGTCGGCCGCCAGCGTGGACACGACCACGGCGACGCCTGACACGAGCGTCAGGCCGAGAACCATCGGGAGGTCCCGGGAGAAGACCGAGTCGGCCAGGAGCTGCCCGGTCCCCGGAAGGCCGAAAACCCGTTCCACGAGGACCGAGCCGGCAACGAGCTGCGGCACGAGGGCCGCGCAGAGCCCGGTGAACGCGGGGGCTGCCCGGCGCAGCGCCCGCATCGTTTCTTCGCGAGGCCGTTCCCCGCGGGCCCGGCCGGACAGGGCAGACGGGGACGAGAGCGCCTCGCCGACCGCGCGGCGGGTCACCCGCGCGATCGGAGCCAGCGCGACGAGGGCGAGCGTCAACGCCGGGAGGGCGATCCCCCGGAGTCCGAGCGAGGGATCCGCGAAGACCGGTGTCCATCGCAGCTGCACGCTGAATAGGAGGAGAAGAAGAAGACCGAGGGCGAAGCTCGGAAGGGAGAAGAGGGCGTCGAGGAGGAGGCCCGAGACCCGGTCCGCCGTGCCGCCGGGATGTCTCGCCCCCCACACGCCGAGCGGCACGGCAAGGCCTGCGGCCAGGAGGAGCGCGAGACCGTTCACCGTGAGCGTAGCGGGAAGCGTCTCTGCGATCCGGCGGGTGACCGGCCGTCCGTCGCGAAAAGACCGGCCGAGATCGAGCCGGGCGGCCGCCCCGAGCCAGGTCGCGAGACGCGCCGGGAGCGGGCGGTCGAGGCCGTGGACCGCGCGAAAGGCCTCGAGCGCTTCGGAGGAGGCGGCCCTGCGTCCCGGTGCGCCACCCGTGGCGAGACGGGCAGGATCTCCGGGCGCCGCCGACAGGAGGAGAAACACCGCCACCAGGACGCCGAGCAGCGTCGCCGCCGAGCCGAGGATGCGCCGGACGAGAAACCGGGCCACGCCGCGGGATGTTACGCGGCGGGAGGCCCGGGTCCCCTCAGATCGGTTTCGCCGCGCGCGCGGGCTGCCATCCGGCGGCTCCCGGCCAGAAGAGCCAGAGGCCGACGGGAGAGCTTTTCACGTTCTCCACGCGGGTTCGCACACCCCACGCGACCGAGACGGTGTGCAGGAACGAGAACGGCTGGTCCTCCGCGATGATCCGCTGCAGCTCGGCGTAGAGAGGCTTCGCCCTGTCGCGGTCGAACGTGGCCGCGAGCTCGTCCATCAGCGCGTCCGCACGCGGGTTGCGGTAAAAGGCGTGGTTCATTCCGCTCGGCGGCACCTGTGAAGAGTGCCAGTTGGGCCTCAGATCGGGATTCGGGTCGAGGTTCAGGGAGAGCGAACAAGCCTCGTAGTCGCCCGCGTCGACCTTCTCGACGAACGCTCCCCACTCCAGCGGCGCCAGCGCCATCGCGACACCCGCCTCCCGGAACGAGCGTTGCGCCAGCTCGATGATCTGCCGCTGCCGGTCGCTCGCGCTGCCGTAGGAAAGCGTGAAGGAGAGAGCGACGCCGGCGCGCGTCCTGATTCCGTCCCTGCCGATCTTCCACCCGGACTCGTCCAGGAGCGTCGCGGCCTTCGCCGGGTCGTGCGGGAGCGGCGGGAGAGTCGGGTCGTACGGCCAGAGTCCCGGGGGGAGCGGGCCGTTGGCGGGACGCGCGAGCCCGCCGTAGAGCGACCGCGCGATCGCCTCGCGGTCGATCAGCATCGTCAGCGCGCGTCGGACCCGGGCATCCGAGAACTGTGGCAGCCGGTTGTTCCAGGCGAGGTAGGTGTAGGCGATCTCGTCGTATCGCACCTCGCGCAGCGAGGCGTCCTTCGCCGCCTCGACGCGCTGGACGGCGTTCAGCCGCGACTCGTCGAGTGCGCCCGTGACCAGCCCCTGGAAGGCCGACGAGGACTCCGGAACGACACGAAGGACGACCTGCTCGAAAGCGGGCGGATCGCCGAAGTACTGCGTGTTCCTCACGAGTCGAATCGTTCCGCCCTCCCAGGAGGCGAGGCGGAAAGGACCGGTCGCGAGCGGCCTGCGGTTCGCGGGGTTCGTCGCCACGTCGGTTCCGCGGTAGAGCCGGGCCGGCAGGAGCGGCAGGTTGAAGGCGTCCCGCTGGGCCGCGTACGCCTTCCGGAACGTCACGCGAGCCCTCCGCGCGTCCACGATCTCGACCTTGTCGAGATCGGCGAAGAAGCTCCTGCGATACAGCGCGGGCGTGTTCGGGTCGACGAGCGCTTCCAGGGTCGCCTTCACGTCGTCCGACGTGACCGGAGTGCCGTCCTCCCAGCGGACGCCCTCGCGGAGCGTCACCGTGTAGACGAGCCGGCTCTCGTCCGCATCGACCGACTCGGCCAGGCCCGGCACCAGGTTCAGCTTCTCGTCGTAGTCGAGGAGGTTTCGCTGCAGGAGGGCGATGACGACGTTCTCGGGGTCGGACGTGGAAATGAGGGCGTTCAGCGTCTGAGGCTCGCCTTCGAGCCGGCGGTGCAGGACGCGATCCTGGTCCTTGCCGACCGGCCCGGCGCAGGCGGCCAGGAAGAGCGCGAGGGCTGCGAGGGGTCGCTTCATCGGAACTCCCCCGGGTACTCGGCGGAGACCGAGGAGCTGTTACCCGAGGCGTCGACGGCGCGAATTGCGAGTAGAGCGGGCCCGGCGGGTTTCGGGACGGAGAGCGTCAGCTCCTCTTCCCGTCCGTCGAGCGCCCCGTCGGCCGCCGCCAGGGGCCGCCAGCGGTCCGCCGAGACGGTCCCCTCGGCGCGCGAAAGGGGCGACAGCGCGTCGACGGCCTTCACGCGAAGGAGGACGAGATCTCCCACGAGCTTCCGCTCGACGACGGTCAGGACCGGCGGAGTGGCGTCCACGAGGGCGAGGTCGCTTTCCTCCGTCGCCACCAGCGCCTCTCCTTCGGCGTTCGAGGTCTTGTCGGAAGCCGTCACGCGGAACCGGTAGCGCCCGTCGGGAAGCGGCGTCGTGTCGAACGAGACGAAGGAGTCGTCGACGTCCCGGCGGATGGCGAACCAGGACGGCGAGCCGTCGCGCCGGACCTCCAGGTCGTAGCGGAGAGCGTCCCCGTTCGGGTCGGTCCCCTTCCAGGTCACCGTCCGGAATCCCTTGCGAAAGAGCTTCTTTCCCGTCGCCTCGATCCCTTCCTTCTGGGACTCGAGGCCGGCGAAGGCGCCGTTCTCGTCCGGGTTCGTCACGGAGAGGACCGCGGAACCCGACGTCGCGCCGGAGCGGGGAAAGACCGCACCCGGCTCGAGGACCGTCACGTTCTCGACGATGGGCCGGGCGTTCCTCTCGGCCCACGACATCTCGACGCGTTCCACGACGGGCGCCTCCCCGGAGGCGGCGGCCGAGAGCTCCGCGCGCCACTGAAAGTACCGTGCTGGCGGGGCGCCGAAGACGCCCGCCGGCCCGGGCTGAACCCACTCCGACCAGGTGCCGTCCGGCTTCTCGCTGTTTCCGGAGCGGGCCGAAAGGACGACCGACGCCCCCTTCGGGACAGTCCCCTCGAAACGGAGCGAGCCGGAGCGTGAGAGTCGGCCGGCATCCCGAACCGACGAGGTGTAGTTCCCCTTTCCCACCGCATTCCCGGCCGCGGGACGCTGGACGCCGGGCGACGTCGCCGAGACGACGGCGAATCCGCCGGGCACGGCCGGGGTCGAGACGACCTGCTTCTGGTCGACCTGCGCCTCCAGGCGAAGCCGCCGGTCTTTCAAGCTGTAGACGCGGCCGCGAGGGCCGGTCGCCAGGAGAAGAGCGCCCCGTCCTTCGTCCCACCGCGCTCCGTAGACCGTCTCTTCCGGGAGGATCCAGGCGGGCTCCACGAAGCCGTCCGGAGCGATGACGACGACCTCCGCGCTCCCTTCGCGCGAGGCCGCCGAGGCGGCAGCCGGCCTCACGGGTGACGTCGTCGCGGAAACGGAGACCGTCCCCTGCGGAACCGGGTCCTGCCCCGGTCCCGGGGCCCCGGCCGACGAAGGCGCGGGAACTCCCGGCGAGCGCGGCTCGCTGCGCTGCTGCGAGAGTGGAGGCACCTCCACGGATGTCGCCACGGCCAGGACGGCCCCGCCGGGTCCGAGGGCGAGCGCCGTCACTTCGGGCCGGGCGAAGTCGTGGAGCGTCCGGACCTTTCCTTCGGCCGTGACCGCGACCACGAGTCCGTGGTCGGACGTCCCGGCGACGAGCGTCCCGTCGCCGAGGACCAGGAGCGAGCGGACGTGGCTGTCTTCGACCTCGGCGTGGAGTGAGGCCCTTCCGTTCCTCCCCGCCTTCCAGATCCGGCCCTTCCCGCCGGTTCCCGCGAAGACCGTTCCGTCGGGAGCGAAGGCCAGCGACCAGACGGCCGCCTCGCCCGTTTCTCCTGCCGGCGTTCCGGCCTTCGAAGGCTCTTTCGCCTTCGGGTCGACTCGCCAGAGCCGGCCCCCCGGAGACGTTCCACAGACGATCTCGCCGCCCCGTCCGACGGCGACCGCCGTCACGTTCGGCTCCTGCGCCTCGAAGAGGACGCGAACCGTCCCGTCCGGCTCCGAGACGAAAAGCCGACCCTGTCCCCCGCCCGTCGCGACGTAGACCCGCCCCGCGGAATCGGACGCGGCGCCGAAGACGACGGCGCCAGCCGCCTCCTCCGGCCACGCGCGGGCTGTGAAGACCGGACCCAGCGTCAGCCGCCCGTCGGAAGTGAGCGTCGTCCCGTCCAGATCGCCCGCCAGAAAGTCCCGGGCCGAGGCGGTCGTCGAGAGACGGGTCGAGGCCGCACCCAGGGGCAGGGCCGGGGTGAAACCGAGCGCGAGCGCGAGGCCCGCCGCGACAGATCGAATGGGAAGCTGGCTCATCGGGTTCCTCGCGGGCGCAGCCTCTCGACGTCGACGTCGATTCGGACGGAGCCCGAGACGGGGCGGTCGAAAGTGACGATCTCTTCGGACGCGAGCCGCGCCTCGACGTCGGCAATTCCCGTTTCCCCCTGCTCTCGCGCCCCGGCGAGCAGCGCCATCGCGGTCGGGGGAAGGGTCTCGAGGGTCGAGGACCGGGTCGCCGCGCCTCGAGCGGCGACGAGCAGGCCGGCGAGGAGGCGGTTCCCGGGGACGATCCGGGAGATGAAGGTCGCGAACTGGCCCAGCGTCCGGGGTTCCGACGGGTCGAGGAGCTGGCGGAGCGCCGTGGCGCTGTTTCCGTCGGAGACGACGAGCGTCGCCCGGCCTTCCGGCGTGCCGGGCGGGACAGGAAGACGGACGATGCGGACGCTCTCGTCGCCCCTCCGGTCGGCCAGTCGAATCGCGACGACGAGCGTCTCGCCCGGTGCCACCTTTCTCGAGGCCGGTGCCGCGTCGACGAGCCGCAGCCGGCGTTCCTCGGTCGAGCTCCCGAAGCGGAGGCGGATGCCCCGGATGCCGGGGTCGCCGAGGTCGTTGTCGGCCACGGCGGCGGCGAGGGCCACGGTCGAGAGGACGGCGGATTCCTTCGCGCGCCCCCCCGTCGCGACGTCCTCGTAGGAGATTTCTCCCGAAGCGGTTTCGAGAGTGATCCGGAACGAAAGGAGCCTGTCTCGCGGCGTCGGATCGGCTGCCGTCATCGACGCGTCTGCCACCAGGCCCGCGAGGAGCGGAAGGAGCTTCGGGTAGGAAGCCGCTTCGAAGCGGAACTCCCGGGTCGGGCGCCCTTCTCCTTCCACGAGGACCGTCACCGGAATCGTCGATGCGGTCCGGTCCGTCCGGCCGCCGACCCCGGTGTCCCGGTCGTTCGTCAGCCGGAAGCGCGGCTCGCCTCCGTTGGCGAGCTTGAACGATTGATAGAGGCTCGAGACGACCGTGACGACCTCGGCCGACGCGACGGGAAGCTCCAGCTCCCCCGCCCCGAGGAACGGATGCCCGAACGCGACGAAACGGCCGTCCGGGTAGACCTCCGTCACCGTTCCGGTCGCTCCGAGCTGCAGGTCTCCCCGAACGAGGTAGGCCGTAACGGCAGCGCCGGGAACGAGGGTGGCGGGGACGGCCGACACGGAATGGCCCGTGCCGACCGCGGGTGAGGCTCCCAGGAGGCCGAGATTCCCCTCGCTCACCCCGAGACGCGAGAGCGGCTCGCGAAACGCGGCCAGGGTGGAAGCGGGAATCCCTACGCCCTGGAACGCCAGGAGGGTCGAGCCCCCTGCCGGGAAAGCTGGTGTATCCGGGAGGCTCTCGAGCAACGCGCGTCGGAGCTCTGCCAGCCGGATCTCCTCGGGAACGGACGCGAGGTGCGCGAAGAAGCGCGCGCGGTCCGCGATCGGCGGCCCGGCGGCCCGGCCGGGTCCGGCAACCCCGGGTCGTTCCGGGACGATCGACGCCATCGACTCGATCGGCGTCACCCCGGCGACGGCCTTCTTCGAAAAGCCCCAGCCCGACGCGACCGCCCCGGCAAGCCTGCCTTCGAGGTAGACGGGGCTTCCGCTCATCCCCGCCACGACGCCCGTCTCGGCCAGGTCGAGGCCGGAGAGGGAGACCAGGATGACCGACCGCCCGGCGGCGGCGTTCCTCAGGACGCCGAGGACCTCGACGTCGAACCTCTCGACGCCGTACCCCCGGACGACGGTCAGCCCGTACCCCTTCATCCCGGCCCGGACCTGATCGACGGGGAGCGTCTCCGACGCGGCGGCCGGCCCTCGAAAGAGGGCGATCGCGAGTACGGCGAGTGCGACGTAACGCTTTGACCCTCTTCGAGATTCCATGCTACCTTGCCCTGATTTCAGGCCCCTCGGGGGCGGGAGAGAAATGACGGAAGCCGGCAACGCCAACATCGTTCAGCTGTTCCTCACGGCGGGATGGACGGCGCGGGCCGTCCTGATCGTTCTCGCCCTCTTTTCCCTCGGGTCGTGGGCGGTCATCGTCGGAAAGCTCTGGAGTTTCTCACGGGCCGCCTCCCATTCCGGGCGGTTCCTCGCCCACTTCCGGAAGAGCCGCAAGTTCGCCGATGTCCTCGGGGTCTGCGACCAGTACCCCAGCAGCCCTCTCGTCGGGCTCTTCCGCGCCGGCTACGCCGAGCTCGATGCCCAGGTGAGAGCCGGTAGAGACGTCGCCCCGGCGGACTCCGGGCGTCTCTTCGTCAAGAGCCTCCCCGCGATCGAGCGCGCGCTCGAGCGGGCCGCCGGAGTGGAGACCAATCACCTCACGAGGCGGCTCCCGTTCCTCGCCACCACCGCTTCCGCGACGCCGTTCATCGGTCTCTTCGGCACCGTCTGGGGAATCCTCGGCGCCTTCCGTCAGATCGGCATCACGGGCTCGACCTCCATCGTCACCGTCGCCCCGGGCATCGCCGAGGCGCTCGTCAACACCGCTGCGGGCCTCGTCGCCGCGGTCCCGGCGCTCATCGCCTACAACTATTTCAACGGCCAGGTCCGGATCACCCGGTCGGAGATGCGTGATTTCGCCCTGGAGTTCCTGAACCTCGCCGAGCGCCACTTCACCTGATACGGCGGAAGGAGCGAGCGGATGGCCGTCAAGATCGACGACGACGTCGAAGCCTATTCCGACATCAACGTGACGCCGCTGGTCGACGTGATGCTGGTGCTCCTGATCATCTTCATGGTCACGGCGCCCCTTCTCCACCAGGGCGTCGAGGTGAAGCTCCCGAAGTCGGTCTCCCAGAACCTGCCCACGACCCCGGAAGATCCCCTCATCCTCTCGATCACGAGGAAAGAGGTCTACTACCTCAACGAGACGCCGATCCCCAAGCAGCAGCTGCGGGACCGGCTGAAGCTGATCCTGAAGAACCGGAAGGACCGCTCCGTCTATCTCAAGGCGGACCGCAACCTCCCCTACGGTGTCGTCGTCGAGACGATGGACGTCCTCAACCGGCTCGGGGTCGAGAGCCTCGGGATGGTCACGGAACTCAGGAGCGAGAAGGGCCCGTGACGGTTTCAGAGATCCTGGAAGAGAGGATCCGGCGGCCCGACGCCCCTCACGGCGTCGCGACGGCCCTCTCCCTGGCGGCGCACGCGGCGTTCGTCGTCTTCCTGGTCCTCATCTCGCAGCCCCGGAAGCTGACGACCGTCCCCCTCATCTCGCTGCCCGTCCGGGTCATCTCGCCGGGGGCTCTCGCCCGCCTCTCGGCCCCTCCGGCATCGGCTCCCGCCGAGGCGCCTCGGCGCCCCGTCATCGAGAAGATCCGCGAGGAAGCCCCCGTTCCTTCGAAGGAAGCGCTCCCCCTCCCGGAAAAGGGCAAGAAGCCGAAGGACGTGAAGCCCGCGCCGGCGCCCCGGGTGGCAGCGGCCTCGCCCCGGGCGGCGGGAAACGGCTCCGCGGTCGACCTCCCGTCCACAGGCACCGCGCTGGGGGGCGACGGGTCGCCGGGGCTGACCAATTTCGGCGCGTCGGTCTCCGGGTTCGATGCCGACTTCCCTTTCGCCTACTACGCCGAGCAGCTCCAGGCCCTCATCGGAGCCAACTGGCTCAAACCCGACGCCCCGGCCGGCACGGCCTGCGTCGTCACGTTCCGGATCCAGCGCTCGGGGCAGGTGACCGACGTGAAGATCGAGACGCCGTCCGGCCTCGCCTTCTACGACCGGGCCGCCTCCCGCTCGATCTACTCCGCCAACCCGCTCCCTCCCCTTCCGCCGGAGTTCCGCCGGGACGAGCTGGGGGTCCACATCCGCTTCCAGTGAAGCACCGCCGGAGGTCCGCGATGCGTCTTGCTCCCGCCGTAACGACTCTCGCGCTGGTTCTCTCGCTCGCTCCGCTCTCCGGGCAGCAGCCCCCTCCCCCGGCGGCGCCGCCCGCGCAACCCAGCGACATCTCCCTCACCCTCTCGCAGGAAGGGGGCCGGCGGATCGCGCTGGCCGTGCCGCCCGCGACCGCCCCGGCTTCCGACGTCGTCCAGAGCGAGCTCGTCGACCCCTTCCACAAGACGCTGGCGGGCGACCTCGGGACCTCTCCCTGGTTCGTCCTGGCCGATCCCTCCCTCCACCCGAAGGGGTTCCGGCCGCCGACCACCCGCGAGGAGGGCGACGCCTGGATCGCCTCCGGCGCCCAGTTCCTTCTCGACACGCAGATCCGGTCGGAGGGAACGAACGTCATCGTCGCAGCGCAGCTCCTCGACCTGCGGACCCTGCGCCCGATCCTGGCGAAGACGTACTCGGCCGGCGGCGCCTCGATCCGACGTGTGGCGCACGTCATCGCCAACGACATCGTCCGGCAGTTCACGGGAAAGCCCGGGCCCTTCCTGACCAGGATCGTCTTCAGCTCCGACCGCGACGGGGGTCGGAACAAAGAGCTCTACATCATGGATTACGACGGCGAGAACCAGCGCCGGATCACGTTCCACCGCTCGCTTTCCATCGCCCCGGACTGGTCCTACGACGGCGACAAGGTCGTCTACCAGTCGTTCGTGAGCACCCCTCCCGGCCTCCACTGGTTCTCCCTCGGGGCCCCGGCACGCACCCGGATTCCCGTGACGACCGAGCTGAATTCCGCGCCGTCCTTCTCGCCCGACGGCAAGACCGTGACCTACGCCGGAAGCGTCAAGGGGAACCCGGAGATCTTCGTCGTCGGCCTCGACGGGTCCAATCCGAGACGCCTGACGAATTCTTCCGCCATCGACTCGAGCCCCCGCTTCTCGCCGAACGGTCGCGAGATTGCCTTCACGTCGAACCGACAGGGCTCTCCGCAGATCTACCTGATGGACCTCGAAGGGTCCAACGTGCGGAAGCTGACCCTGACGGGGAACTGGAGCGACGAGCCGGCCTTCTCGCCGGACGGCGGGCGGCTGGCCTACGCGTGCCGGAACGAGGGGGACTTCCAGATCTGCATCCTCGACCTGACGACGGGCCGGACGGTCCAGATCTCGAGCGGACCCGGCGCGAACGAGAACCCGTCCTGGTCACCCGACGGGACCCGGATCGCCTGGGAGCTCCAGAGGGGACGCTCCACGCAGATCGTGTCGGCCGGCATCGACGGCTCGGGCTTCAAGGTCCTGACGTCTGCCGGGAACAACGGCTACCCCGTCTGGCAACGGACGACGGAATGAGCTCGTGAAAGACAGGTTGTCCTGGCGGCACCTGGAGGCTAGAATCGAAGAGAACTGGAAGGGCTCCCTGCGCCTTTTCTCAATTCGGAGGTTGCTTGAAATGATGAAGCCGTTCAGGTCCGTGGGTCTCCTTCTCGCTGCTGGCCTGCTCGTGACCGCGGGTTGCTGCACGAAGAAGCCCGCCCCCGCCCCGGCGCCTGAGGTGAAGGTCGCAGAGCCGACCCCGGTTCCGGTCCCGGTTCCGACCGAAGCACCCATCGCCGCCCCCGTTCCCGACGTCGTCGAGACCCTTCCGGCGGACCTCGCCGAGCTCAACAAGAAGGGGTACCTGAAGGACGTCTTCTTCGACTACGACCAGTACGACATCCGGGCCGACCAGCGCGACGTCATGGCCGGCAACGCCGAGTGGCTCCGCAAGTGGCCCACCGTCAAGCTCCAGGTCGAAGGTCACTGCGACGAGCGCGGCTCGAACAAGTACAACATGGCCCTCGGCGACAAGCGCGCCAATGCCACCCGGGACTACCTCGTCTCCCTCGGGATCGACGCGAGCCGCGTCACGACGATCTCGTACGGCGAGGAGCGGCCCTTCGTGGAAGGCCAGGACGAATCGGCGTGGTCGCAGAACCGGCGCGGCCACTTCGTCATCACCGCGAAGTGACGGTCCGAAGGACTGAAAGGCTCCGGAGGAGCGCTCCCCTCGTGGGAGCGCTCCTCTTCACGTCCGCCCTGGCTGGATGTGTCAGCGGAACGGACATCGAGGGGCTTCACAAACACGTCGGCGACGTCGAGAAGCAGGTCGACGTTCTCTCGAAGCAGACGAGCTCGAAGGAAGAGGTCGACAAGCTCAACCAGAACCTGACGAAGCAGGTCTCCACGATCCTCCGCTCCAACGCGGACATGGGGACCCGTTTCGACGAACTGACGCGGGAGCTGCAGACGCTCGCCGGAAAGCTCGAGGACGCCAACCGCCGTCTGGCCCAGCTCTCCCAGCAGATCGCGGAGGCCCAGTCGCGGATGGACCTCGCCGCCCGGCCCTGCGCCTGCGGGTCCCGGCGCGCCGCTGCCGGGACCCGTCCACGTCGGTGGCGCCCCGGCCGTCACTTCCTCCGGCCCGGTCCCGGTCGCCCCTGCCCCCGTCTCCACCGCGGCCCCCAGGGCGGCCAGCGGCCGTACCGGCCCCGCCGACATCTACAACCAGGCGCTCGGCGACTACCAGCGCGGTCAGTTCGACCTCGCCCGCCAGGGCTTCGACGAATACGTCGAGACCTACCCGAAGACCGACCTCTCCGACGACGCCCTGTTCTGGGCGGCCGAATGCTGGTCGGCCCAGAAGAAACCCAAGGAAGCCATCAACACGCTCGAGAAGCTCCTGAAGGCCTATCCGCAGAGCGACAAGGCCGCGTCGGCCCATCTCCGGAAGGGCCTCGCCCACCTCGAACTCGGCGAGAAGGCGCAATCGATCGTCGAGCTCCAGTTCGTCGTCCACGAGTATCCCAGCTCGGACGAGGCCAAGAGCGCCCGCCAGCGCCTCCGAGCGCTCGGCTCCGATTCCCGCTGACCCCACGACCTACGACCTCCGCCGGCGATGCGGAGGGATGAAGCAAGACACGAGAGCCGAAAGGACACGATGGCCAACACGAAGCAGGCGAAGAAGCGTGCCGCCCAGAACGACAGGCTGAACGAGCGAAACAGGGCGGTGAAAAGCCAGACCCGCCGCACGGTCAAGGCGACCCGGGCCGCTGCTCCCGAGAAGGCGAAGGAGATGCTGCCCAAGGCCGCCTCCAGCCTCGACGTGGCCGTGCGCAAGGGCGTCCTCCACAAGAACACGGCGGCGCGCCTGAAGTCGCGCCTCGCCACCGGCGCCAACAAGGCGGCCGCGAAGGCCTAACCTACCCCTTCCGCCACGCGGAGTGGTCCGGGGCCGGGTCGGCAGGCGTGGAACCCCCTCGGGGCTCCCGCCCGGCTACCCGGCTCTTCGTGTTTTCGGCGACGTCGTCAGAAGCCTTCGAGGATCGTCGTGACGAGGCTGCGGGCGAAGGGTCGCGCCATCGCCTCGATGGCGGCGTTCTCGATGTCGACGTAGTTCGCACTGGTGGCGGCCACCGGGTAGGGCTGCCGGAAGAGGAACGAGGGGTTCTCGAAGAGCGGCTTCTCGGTCTTCCGGTCCGTGAGCCTCAGTCGTGCCACGACGGCGATCTCGTACTCCAGGCCCGGCCCTGATCGTCGAATCGCACCGGGTTCAGCTGGTAGGAGAGGATTCTCCCGGTGATCTCGACGTCCGCCGCCGAGCGATCGGACACCGGAGAAAGGCGCGCCCGGCCGGCCAGTTCCCTGATCACGGCGTCGGTCAGCCTCTGCTCGAGGCCGACGCGGGGCGTGTCGTTGACGAACGTCTCGACGAAGACGGAGCTCGTCCCTTCGGGGAGGATTCCCCGCCCCGTGCCGACGAGGGCGTACCCGCAGCCCTGGAGGGCCACCGCGAGGAGCGCCACGAGGGCCGCCCGGCGCTTCACTTCACCACGACGTTGAGAAGCCGGTCCGGGACGAAGACGACCTTCACCCGTTCCCTTCCTTCGAGCCACTTCGCGACCGCCTCCTGCCCTTCGGCGGCGGCCAGCGCCTCCTCGCGCGTGGCGCCCCGCGGGAGGACGACCTGCCCCCGCAGCTTTCCGCTCACCTGCAGGGCGATGGTCACCGACTCCTCGACCGCGAGCGCCGGGTCGAACGCCGGCCAGCCCGAGACGAGGAGGCTCTTCGTCTCCCCCATCCTCTCGTGCAGCTCCTCTGTCAGGTGAGGGGCGATGGGGTGGAGAAGAGCCAGGAGCGCCAGGACCGAGGCGCGCGTCTCTCCCGGGTCGGCCTTCGCGTCGCCGACGAGACCTGCGACGTGGTGGGAGAACTCCATCAAGTGCGCCACGGCGGTGTGGAAGGAGAACGCGTCGAAGTCGTGCGTGAGCGTCCGGACGGCAATGTGCCGCTTTCGGGCCGCGGGCGAGTCCGGCGATCGCGGCACGAGCGGCTCCGTGCCGTGCGACCGAAGGTACGTTTCTACGAGCGCGACGACGCGGTAGAGGAAGCGCTCGGGCCCGGCGATCTGCTCGTCGGTCCATTCCGCGTCCGACTCGGGAGGCCCGAGGAAGAGGACGTAGGCCCTCACGGCGTCGGCCCCCTTCGCGGCGATGAGCGGGTCGAGGGAGACGGCGTTCCCGCGCGACTTCGACATCTTCTCGATGCGCCCCCCGGGCGACATGCGGGTGATCATTCCCTGGTTGAAGAGGGCGGCGAAGGGCTCCTCGAAAGAGACGAGCCCCAGGTCCTTCATCACCCGGGCGAAGAAGCGGGCGTACAGGAGGTGGAGGATCGCGTGCTCGATGCCGCCGACGTACTGCGTGACCGGCGCCCAGCGCGCGATGACGGCCGGGTCGAACGGGGCCGATTCGTTCGCCGGGTCGAGGTACCGCAGGTAGTACCAGGACGAGTCGACGAACGTGTCCATCGTGTCGGTCTCGCGTCGCGCCTCTCCGCCGCAGCGCGGGCAGGAGGTCTTCAGGAACGACTCGACCTTCTCGAGCGGGTTTCCGCCCTTTCCCGTGAACGGGGCGTCCTTCGGCAGGAGGACGGGAGCTGGTCGTCCGGCACCGGGACCCACCCGCAGGCCGGGCACTTCACCATCGGAATCGGGGTTCCCCAGTAGCGCTGCCGCGAGATCAGCCAGTCGCGCAGGCGGTAGCGCACGCGCGCGCCGCCGATTCCCCGCTTCGTCGCCTCGGCGGCGATCGCCTCGCGCCCCGCCTCCGACGACATCCCGTCGTACGGGCCGGAGGCGGTCATCGTCCCTCGCCCGTCCAGCAGGCGACGGAGGCGTCCGCCCCGTCGGGGCGCCGGATGACCTCGCGGATCGGGATCCCGTACTTCGTCGCGAACTCGTGGTCGCGGACGTCGTGCCCCGGGACCGCCATGATCGCCCCCGTGCCGTACTCGGCGAGGACGAAGTTCGCCATCCAGATCGGCATCTCTTCGCCGGTGAACGGGTTCACCGCGTACGCGCCGGTGAATCGGCCGTCCTTCTCGGCCCCCTCCGACTCCCGCTGGAGCCGGTCCTGGCTCCGCACGCCCTTCACCCACTCTTCGAGCGCCGCCCGGTCGGGATGGGCCTCGAGTAGGCGCGGGACCGCCGGGTGCTCGGGGGCGAGGATCATCGCCGTCGCGCCGAAGACCGTGTCGGGCCGCGTCGTGAAGACGCGCAGCCGCTCTCCCAGCTTCGGCACGTCGAAGTCGAGGTCGGCTCCGACGGACCGGCCGATCCAGTTCCGCTGCATCGCCCGGACCTTCTCGGACCACTTCTCCAGGCCGTCGAGGCCGGACAGGAGGCTCTCGGCGTAGTCGGTGATCCGGAGGAACCACTGCTCGAGCTCGCGCTGCTCGACGGGGCTCTTGCAGCGCTCGCAGGTGCCGCCTTCGGCCTGCTCGTTCGCCAGGACCGTCAGGCAGGAGGGGCACCAGTTGACGGTCCCCTTCTTCCTGTAGGCGAGCCCCTTCTCCACCATCTTCAGGAAGAGCCACTGGTTCCACCGGTAGTACTCCGGCTCGCACGTCGTGACTTCCTTCGTCCAGTCGTAGAGGACGCCCCACCCGCCGAACTGCTCCTTCATCGCGGCGATGTTCGCGAGAGTCGACTCTCGCGGCGGGATCCCGCGCTGGATCGCGAAGTTCTCGGCGGGGAGGCCGAAGGCGTCCCACCCCATCGGGCAGAAGACCGTCTCTCCCTTCTGCTTCAGGTAGCGGTGGAGCGCGTCGGTCAGGAAATAGGTCCTGGCGTGCCCGACGTGGAGCCGGTCCCCCGAGGGATACGGGAGCATGACCAGGAGGTAGGTCCCCTTCGACGACGGGTCGTGGGTGTCGACGAAAGCGGCGCGGTCGGCGTCCCAGCGCGCCTGCCACTTCTTCTCGAGAGCGGTGCGTTCTTCGCGTGCGTCCATAGAGGATCCGGAGTGTAGCAACCGGCCCGCTCCCCGGGAGCCTCTGCGCCCTACACTTCTGCGCGGGAGACGTCGCCGAGGCACCGGTCGATCTCGGCCGGGAGGCGCGGAAGCGAATAGCGGCGGGCGTCGGCGACGGCTCGGGCGGCTGCGTCCGGCATTCCGGAGATGACGGCCGATTCGCGCGACTCGCAGAGGACGGTCCCGCCTGCGGCGGCGATCGCGAGGCATCCTTCGGCCCCGTCGTCGCCCATGCCCGTCAGGACGACCGCGACGAGGCGGGAACCGAAGACCGACGCGGCCGACGCGAACAGGACGTCGGCGGAAGGGCACCAGCGCATCGAAGGGCCGTGCGGCGAGACGTTCAGGAGGATTCGACCTGCCTGGCGGACGAACTCGAGGTGTCCTCCCCCCGGCGCGATCCAGACGACGCCGGGGGTCGCCTCCGTCCCGCTCGCCGCCTCGCGCACGTCCCACGGGGTTCCCGAGGAGAGCCGCTGGGCGAGCGATCTCGTGAACGGCGCCGGCATGTGCTGGGCGACGCCCACCACGGCGTTCTGCGGAGGAAGGCCCAGGAAGAGCTCGCGAAGCGCCGGCGGGCCGCCGGTGGAAGCGGCGACGACGAGGCCTGCCGGGGATCCGACAGGCGGCAGGTGCCTCGCCGGTCGCGGAATCGAGCCGCTGATCGGAGGCTCGGCGGCACGGGCGCTCGACCGCCGAAGGAGGCTCTCGATCGACATGGTCCGCGCCCCTTCGACGACTTCGGCGAGCTTCTTCCTCCATCGGCCGAGGCTCTCGGGCTGGGCGCCCGCCTTCGCGAGGACGTCGAGGGCGCCCGCCTCCAGCGCCACGAGGGCGCTTCGCTCCTCCCGGTCGGACGAGATGATGACGACCGGAAGCGGCCGGTTCGCCATGATCCAGCGCAGGACCGCGTGGCCGTCCATTCCTGGAAGGCCGAGGTCGAGCGTCACCAGGCCGAACTCGTGAGTCAGGAGCCGGCGGATCGCCTCCTCTCCCGTTCCGACGGCCTCGACCTCCGTGACCCCTGCTGCGGCGCGAAGCGCCTCGACGATCCTCAGCCGCTGGTAGGCCGAGTCTTCGACGACCAGGACCCTCACGCCGCTACCTTCGGTACGCCACGTCGTTCGACAGGCGGACGAGAGTGAGCGGCGAAGCCGCGGCCGCCAGGGCGTCGCTCGCCCCCAGGAGGATGTACCCGCCCGGCTTGAGCCGCGAAGCGAGGATCTCGACGACGCGCGAACGCGCGTCCTCGGCGAGGTAGATCAGGACGTTCCGGCAGAGGATCACGTCGAACGCCGGTCCCGGCACCGGTTCGTCCAGCAGAGAGCGAGCCTCGAAGAGAACCGGTGCGGCGAGAGGGGCCTTCAGGCGGAAGAGACCTCCCTCGGCGGCTTCGAAGTGCGCGCGCCGCCTCTCGGGCGTCGTGGCGCGCAAGGCCTGCGGTCCGTAGACCGCCGTCCGTGCCCTTCGAACGTGGGCCGGCGACAGGTCGGTGCCGAGAATTCTCACTCGTCGTCCCGGGAGGATGCCGCGCTCGTGGAGGACGATGGACAGGCCGTACGCCTCTTCCCCCGTCGCGCACCCGGCAGACCAGACGTCGAGGACTCCGTCCTGCCCTCCGGCCAGGAGTCGCTCGGGGGCGATCTCCTCCGCGAAGGCTCGAAGGCTCGCCGGATCCCGGAAGAAGTACGTCTCCCCGTTTACGGCCGCGTCGAGAAGTCGACCGAAGAGCGGCGAGGTCGACGGCTCGTTCCGGAGCCGTCCGTAGAGCTGGTAGAACGAGCCCGCGCTCCGCGCCTCCGCGCCGAGGCGGCTCTCGAGACGGGTCCGCTGGAGGTCCGCGAGGACGAATCCGGTTCTCCGCCTCAGGAGGTCCTGGTAGAGCCGGAAAACCGTCTCGGCCAGCTCCAGGGTCCGAGTCGTCACGGAACCCTCGGGGCGCGGAGGCGCCGGCGGGAAGCAGCGTGGAGAGCGCGAGCCCAGCGTCTCTCGGCGCGGGCCGGCGCGACGGTCCAGGCGACCCGGCAGGCATCGGGGCGCCGCCTGGCCAGCGCCTCGGCGGCGGACTCCGCCTCTTCAGGTACCGTTTCCTGCGAGAGGACGAGGGTGAGCGGTTCCACCGTCGTCTCGTCACCGATCCGTGCGACCGCGAGGAGGAGCGAGCGAAGGACGTGCTTGTCTCCTTCCGACACGAGCGCCTCGCCGACGGCCGCCGAGAGCACCGTTCCGCTCTCGCCCTCCGGTCTTCGAGCGATCGTCTCCGCGGCAGCGGAACGCACCTGCGGCCGCTCGTCGGCGAGAGCCTGTGGAAGGGCCTCGGCCGCCGTCGCGGCGTCGGCGACCACGAGCGCCCGGACCGCGGCGCACGCCGTCTCGACGTCATCGTGGCCGATGGCCGCTACCGCGCTTCTCGCGGCTTCGGCGTCTCCGGTCCGTTCGATCTCCTCGAGCGCCGCGACCCGGACGGGCGGTTCCTGCGCGAGCATCTCCTCGACGAGCCGCGGACGATCCGCTCCTCCGAGGGCGATGACGGCCGCCCCGGCGGCTGCCGCGGCGGACGGCTCGTCGACGAGAAAGACGAGACCGTCCCTCCAGGTGACGCCCGCCGGCAGATCTCCCCGGTCGGCCCGAAGGGCAAGGCCGCGAAGCGCCGCGGCTCTCACGGTCGGGCTCTCGTCGGAGAGGCGTGCCACGAGCTCGTGGTCTCCGAGCCGCCGGCCCTGGGCACCGGCGGAGACGGCCGCTTCCCGAACGGCCGGATCCACCGACACGAGGGCGCCGCGAATCGCCGCCTCGACGTCGGCCCCGTCCGCCGTGGAGAGGGCCGTCAGCGCAGCGGTGCGCCCTGGGCCGTCCGGTCCTCCCGCGCGGTCCAGCAGCGCGCGACGCCGGGTCCGGAGCTGGTCGAGCGGAGCCCCCGTCTCGTCGCTGGCGAGGGCGAGCGCCGCGGCGAGGGCCGTCTCCGGGTCGTCCTCGGCGAGGACGTCGATCAGATCGGAAACGGGAACGAGGCCCGCCGGCACGCAGGAGAGGACGGCCGCCTTGACCGTCGGCGAATGGTGGACGAGCAGTGGGAGGAGTGTCGGCGCGTCGGGACCTCCCCTCAGGGCGTCGAGCAGCTCTAGGGCGGGCTCCGGATCGGCCACCTGGAGGACGGCGAGGAGCGCCTCTTCGCAGCGTGTCCTCGCCAGGGAACGGAGCGCAGCGTAGCCGTCCCGAAACGGACCGTGCGTCACGATGGCCAGCGCAGCGCCCCGGGCGTCGAGCAGGGCGAGAACGTGGGCCGCATCGGTGCGGGCAGGGCCGTCCTCCTCCGGGTCCCGGAGGAGGGCCAGGAGGGCTTCCCGCGCGTCGGGCCAGAGGGGGCGGAGAGACGCGAGGGTACTGGCGGGCGAAGCCTCGAGCGCCGCCCGGGCCGCCGCGAGAAGGAATGGGTCGAGCTCTCCCGCCGCCGCACGCCGGATGAGCGGCTCGGCAGCGATGGGTGACCTGAGGCGTGCAAGGGCGTGCAACGCTCCCTGCCGGAGGGAGTCGTTGCCGAGGAGGGGCAGGAGACGGGGGGCGATCTCGGGGTCGCCGACGCTCCCCAACGCCTCGAGAGCGTGGATCTGCAGCCAGAGGTTTCCCTCCTCGAGAACGGCGAGGAGCGGGGAGATCGCCTCTCTCCGTCCCGTCCGTCCGAGGGCGAGGAGCAGCGAGGCCCGGGCGTTCGGGTCGCCTTCCCTCCGGGCGGCTGCCTCGATCGCGGAGACCGTCTCGGCGCCCGGTGAGGTACCGGGCAGAGCCGTCGCTGCAGCGATCCTCACGTCGGCCGAAGGGTGCTGGAGAGCGCCGAGAAGGACGGCCCGACCGGCCGACCCGCCCTTTGCCAGGAGGACGAGTCCCGCCGCGCGGTGTCCCGCGTCGGCGTCGTCGGCAAGGGCCACTGCGCAGGCCGAGGCGACCCGCGGATTGAACCGGCGTCCGAGGGAAACGACGGCCCGCTCCCGCACGCGGTAGTCCTCGTCCTTCAGGAGCCCGACGAGGAGGTCCTCCGCCTCTTCGCCCGGGACCTTCGCCAGCGCCATCGCCACACTCCAGCGTTCCGACGAGTCGGGGTCGGCAGCTCGGGCCGCCAGCGGAGACTTCTGTTCGTCGGTCATGGCTCGCCCTTCGCCCCGAAGTGGTCGACGTCGAGCAGGGAGAGGAAGCCCCCTTCTTCCGCGACAACCCCGCTGAGCGCTCCTCGACCGGGCGGGGGGGGCACCACCTGACCGGTGGGAAACGGCTCCACGCCGTCGATGGAGTCGACGAGGAGCGCGTGATTGCACCCGTGAAGGACGACCACGAGGGGCAGGAGGCCAGGAGTGGAAGGAGGCAGCCCGGCCGCGGCCGCGACGTCTACGATTCCGAGAGCTTCCCCCCGTACGAGGGCCACTCCGCTCCACCACGCCGGCGCTCCCGGCAGCGGCGTGATCCGCCGCGGGCGGGCCGCTTCGCGGACCCTTTCGAGCGGTACGGCAAACCGCTCTCCCCCGGCGCGAAAGGCGAGCAGATCTCCCGCGGTCACGCGGCCCTCCCGGCCTGCGTGGAAGCGTAGACCCGGGCCAGGAGCGCTCCCGGGTCCAGGGCCAGGGCGACCTCTCCCCCGGGGACTTCGGCCGCGCCGGATATCTCCCTGAGTCGCGGAACGGAGTCTGCGAGCGGTTTGACGAGGAGGTCCCAGACCCCTTCCACGGAATCGACGACGAACGCAGCGACGCGCTCTCCGTCTTCGGCGACGACGACGGACTCGGGCCCGGTTCGCCCGCCCCGCGGGGTGAGACCGAGGAGACGGTCCAGCCTGGCCAGCGGGACGGCCCGATCCCCGTCCCTAAGGCACGGGGTGCCACCGACGAGCTCCGTGTCGTCCGGCCGGGCCTGGAGCGTCCGGACGACGTTCTCGCCGGGGAGCGCGAGGCGGAGATCGCCGACGCGGACGACGAGCGACTCGAGCAGGACGAGGGTCATCGGGACGGCGACCTCGAACGTCGTCCCGGACCCGGGCGTCGACCGGACCCGGACGCGACCTCCGAGCCTCGCGAGGGCCTCCGCCACGACGTCGAGTCCCACGCCCCGCCCCGAAAACTCGGTCACGGCTTCGGCCGTCGAGAAGCCCGGCCGGAAGAGGAGGGAAAACGGGTCGCGCGGGTCGGGTTCCTTCGAAGAGAGGAGCCCGGTCTCCCGTGCTCTCTTCACGATCGCGTTCCTGTCGATGCCTCGTCCGTCGTCGGAGAAGGTGAGGACGACCTCGCGGCCGCGAGGCGCCACCGTCATCGCGACGCGGCCGCGCCGCGGCTTTCCCGCCGCCAGGCGCGCGTCGGGAGACTCGACGCCGTGGTCGAGGGCGTTTCGGACGATGTGCAGGAGCGGGTCGGCAAGCTCGTCGGCCAGGACCTTGTCGATCTCGGTCTCTACGCCGTGAACGACGAAATCGGCCTCCTTGCCGAGCGCCGCCGCAGCGCGAGTGAACGCGCGGCCGAGCCGGGACGTCAGCGTCTCCACGGGTACGAGCCGGAGGGACAGCGCGGTCGGACCGAGGGCCGAGACGAGCCGGTCGAGCTGCGCAAAGGCGCGCTGCGCCTCGTACCGGGCGCTCCGGTCCGGGGCCCCCGCCAGGGCGCGACGAAGCGCTCGGCCGAGTGCCCCGCGGGTGAGCGCAAGGTCTCCCGCGAGGTCGACGAGAGCGGCGACCTTGTCCAGGGGAACGCGCACGACCCCTTTTGCCACGTGCGGCGCCGCCTCGGCGGCCTGGCGGACCGGTGCCGGCGGCGGCACGGGGCGCGCTCCGCCCCGGACGACGATGACACGACGGGCTCCGCACCGTTCTCCGAGGGCGGCGGTGTCGGTGTCCGGCGGAAGTGCCACGAGGAGCCGGAAGGCCATCCGCGAGGGATCGCTCGCGGTACCCGGGAACGTCCCGATCAGCTCGCCGGCGGCGGAGGACTCGGCCATCGCCGTGCGCAGCCCCGTGTCGAAGGAGTCGAAATCGAGGTCGAGGTCGACCAGGACGAGCCCCTTCGCACGGCGCGCCGCCTCGCCGACGCGGTGCCGCTCGTAGTCGGAGAGCGACGCATCGAGGTCGGGCGGGAGGACCGGTGCCTCCGGGACCGGCTCCTGACGAGCTCCGACCAGGGTGGCATCGAGGCGGGTACGGAGCCGTTCACCGAGCGAAGGAGCCTCTTCGCCCGCCGCGACGCGATCGACGAGCGACGAGAGAGCCGTGAGTCCGCCGCGGATGGCCGCGAACGCGGCGGAGGTCGGGACCACTCGACCCATCCTCACGTCATCGAGAAGCGTCTCGAGATCGTGGGCAGCCTCGGCGATCCCGGTCAGCCCGACCATCCCGGCCACGCCCTTCAGCGAGTGGACGGCGCGGAAGAGCGCGTTCACCTTCGAGGGGCTCGGATCGTCCGTTTCGCCGTCGAGACCGTCGATGCAGGTGACGGCCTCTTCGAGCAGCATCTCGGCCTCGGCGAGGAACTCCTTCGAGAAGGGGCCACCGGGCGCCTGCCCGCGGCTCACGACGCCTCCGGTGCCCGGGAGGGAAGCAGGAGCTCGTCGAGCAGCCGGTCGAACGTCTCGGCGTCGAACGGTTTTCCGAGGTAGCCGTCCGCCCCCGCCGCTCGCGCCCGCGCCGCGTCCTCCGCGTCGCGCTCGGTGGATATCGCCACGACGGGCAGACCGCGCTGCTCGGGACGGGCCCGGATCATCCGGATCAGCTCGAGGCCGGAGAGGGTCGGCATGTTCACGTCGGTCAGGACGAGGTCGAACGGCGCTCGCGGAAGCTCGCGCAACGCCTCGAAGCCGTTCTCGGCCTCCACGACTTCGAGCCGCTCTCCGTTGCTGCGAGCCCAGCTGTCGAGCGCCTGGCGGATCAGCATGCGTGCGGGCCCGGAATCGTCGACGACCAGGACGTGCCGACGGGTCCGGGCAGGATTCGTCACGGGCGCTCCGCTCCCGGAGGGAGATCGACCGCTTCGACGACCCGAAGACGTGGCCGGGCGAGAGTCCCGTCGTGGGCGCGACGCTGCAGGGCCGGTCCGCGGGACAGGACCGTCAGGCCGAAACCATCGGGGGGAGCGCCGGGAAGCGCGAGGTGCCGCGCGGTGATCGTGTTCGCGAGGCCTCCGGGATCGGACGGGACCCACCCGAGCCCCGGGACGAAGACCTCGATCCAGCGGTGGCGGACTCCGCTGATGCCGTCGTTGAAGAGCTCCTGGCTGTTGCCCGTCAGCTCGCTCGCCTCGCGCGCGGTCAGGATTCCCGTCACCTGCCGAGCTGGAAGGCCCCCTCGCCGGAGGAGGTCGGCCGCCAGGAGCGAACGGCCGACGCACGAACCGCGACGGGATCGGTGGCAGGAGGCGGCGCTTTCCGGAATGAGGCCGGGCAGGTCGTAGCGGATCCGCTGCGAGACCCACGCGACGACACGTTCGACCGCCTCGAGCTGCGTCGTGGCCCCGCGCAGGAGCATTCGCGAGAGCGCCTCCAGCTCGTCGTCGGCCGGAAGCGGCTCGGCGAGGGTTTCGCGGGCCTCGGCGGGCAGCGTGCCTCGGGTCGACCGGGTAGGGAGCCTCGTCTCGAAGGGGTGATCCGTCGATTTCGACCGTGGCGATGAGCGCGCGGCCGTCGGGTGACGAGAGGACGACCCGGTATCCGGGCCCTTCGACGGGGCGGACCGCCTTCCACGGCTCAGGGCCGTTGACGAGGTAGCGGGCCGTCTCCACGCTGCGCGGGCGCGGCGCCGCCTCCTTCTCGGGTCCCGAGAAGAGGACGAGCGCCAGCGCCAGCGCCGGCGTCACGGCTTCCCCGCCGGTGCCGGTTTCGGCCTCCGGTGTGCAGACGCCTCGCGCGGTCCGTAGAGGCTTCGCCGGATTCCGTCGAGGACGCCGTTGATGAACGGGGCCGAGGACGGGGTCGAGAACTTCTTGGCGATCTCCACGGCCTCGTCGATCACGACCGGGTCCGGAGTGTCGTCCTCGTGGACGAGCTCGTACAGCGCGACGCGAAGGAGATTCCGGTCCACCACCGGCATCCGGCCGAGCCGCCAGTGCTCCGACTGCTTCCCGAGCAGCTCGTCCAGCTCGCCGAGGCGGGAGATCGTCCCCAGGAGGAGCCTGGAGGCGTACTCCTGGACGTCGGGAGTCGCGTTCGTGTACTCCTCGGTGTGGAGGAACATCTCCGAGGGTTCCGTCCCGGCGAGGTCTCGCTGGTAGAGGAGCTGGAGCGCCAGCTCCCGGGCTCGACGCCTCCGGCCGCTCACGAGCGACCCCTACCGGACCGGCGAGCCCGCTCGCAGCCGCGCGCGGAGGTCCGCCAGCTCGACGGCCGCCGTTGCCGCCTCGAACCCCTTGTTGCCTCCCTTGGCGCCGGAACGCTCGAGCGCCTGCTCGAGCGAATCGCACGTCAGGACGCCGAAGGTGATCGGAAGGTCGAGCTCGAGGCCGACCTGGAACACTCCCTTCGCGACTTCGTTCGCGACGTAGTCGAAGTGGGGAGTCCCCCCGGATCACGGCGCCCAGAGCCACGAGGGCATCGAAGGGAGCGGCTTTGCCGAGGTCGCGCAGGGCGAGGGGAATCTCCCACGAGCCCGGCACCTTGACCACGGTTACGGCGCCTTCCGCCGCACCGAGCCTCCTGAAAGCGTCGAGGGCCCCCTCGAGGAGGCGGGAGACGACGATGTCGTTGGTCCGAGAGGCGACGATACCGAACCGCCGCCCGTCGGCGCGAAGCTGGCCCTCGAGCACGTTCATGGCAACCTCAGTCTAGCAGAGAGAAGCCGCCCACCGGGCGAACGGAGACCGTCCCTCCGTCCGGCGTGCCGGGGCCGTGGAGCCGCTCGGCCAGCGGACCGGGAAGAGCCCCGCCGTAGCTCTCGGAGTACCTCTCGAGGAGTTCCGGGAAGCTCCACCGCCGGGTCTGCGGGCCAAGCGTCTCGAGGCAGAGGACGGCGGCCACGGACCCGAGCCGGCCCGCTTCCTCCCAGGGCAGGCCCCTGAGGCGGGCGGCCAGCAGGCCGGAACGGAACGCGTCCCCGACCCCCGTCGGGTCGAGAGCCTCGTTCAGGAGCTTCGCGGCGGGGATCCGTATTGCCCTCGCTCCTCCCGGCTCCTCGGCGGTCCCGCCCCGGAGGGCGATCGTCGCCCCCTCTTCGCCCCTCGTGATGACGAGGACCGGCACTCTGGCCGCCAGCTCCGCTTCGGACAGGCCGGTCTTCTTCTCGATGATCCCGAACTCGTAGTCGTTGCCGATCAGCATCGCCGCGCCGTCGAGGCCGTCCAGGAGGTCGTCGCCTTCGAGCCGCGCCACCTGCTGGCTCGGGTCGTAGACGTAGGGGATGCCCAGCTCCCGGCACTCCCGGGCGTGCTGCCGCATCGCCGTCGGGTCGCTCGGGCAGATGAGCGCGAGGGCCACGGAGCCCGGCTCGTACGACCGGAACGTCAGCTCGGACGCGCGGGCCATCGCCCCTGCGTAGAACGTCGCGATCTGGTTCTGCTCCAGGTCGGTCGAGACGAAGAACGACGCCGTGAAGACGTCGTCGCAGAGCTTCATTCCGGAGACGTCGACCCCCTGATCGCCGAGCCAGGCGCGGTAGTCGGCGGCGTCCTGCCCCGCCGTCGCGAGGATCGACGGGGTCACGCCGAAGAGGGCGAGGCCGTAGGCGATGTTCGGCGCCACGCCCCCCCGCACGCGCCGCATCTCGTCCACGAGAAACGACACGGAGAGCCGGTGCATGCGGTCGGGGACGACGACGTCCTGGAACTTCCCGGGGAAGCGCATGAGGTAGTCGAACGCCACCGAGCCGGTGACGACGACCTTCGGGTTCGAGCTCATTTCCAGTACCTTTCCATCAGGAGCGCGAGGCGTTCGCGCGCTTCGGCGGGACCTTCGCGGGGTCGGAGAGGACGGCGAAGCGCATCGCGCCGTCGCAGTCGGGCGGGCGCTCGGGGTCGAGCGAGGAGAGGGCGCGGGAGAGGATCCCGTTCGCCGTCTCGGCATTCTTCTTCAGCACGGCGAGGACGGCCTCCACCGACACCGGCGCCTCTTCCTCGTGCCAGCAGTCGTAGTCGGTCACGAGGCACATCGTGGCGTAGTCGATCTCGGCCTCGCGGCAGAGCTTCGCCTCGGTCGCGTTCGTCATCCCGATGACGTCCACGCCCCAGGAGCGATAGAGCCGGGACTCGGCGAGCGTCGAGAACTGCGGCCCCTCCATGCAGAGGTACGTCCCGCCGCGGTGGGCCACCGCGCCCGTCTCCCCCGCCGCCTTCGCCAGAACGTCGAGGAGGTGCGAGGAGACCGGGTGCGAGAAGGAGACGTGCGCGACGCACCCCTCGCCGAAGAACGTCGACCGCCGCCCCTTCGTCAGGTCGAGGAACTGGTCGGGGAGGACGATGTCCGTCGGTCTGTACTCGACCTTCATCGACCCGCAGGCCGACGACGAGACGAGGTACGAGCAGCCGAGCTTCCGGAACCCCCAGACGTTCGCCCGGTAGTTCACCTCGGACGGCAGGAACCTGTGACCGCGGCCGTGCCGCGCGAGGAACGCCACGGGAACGCCCGAGAGGTCGCCCAGAACGAAAGGGTCGGACGGCGCGCCGAAGGGTGTCTCGAGCCGCTGCTCTTCCGCGACGACGAGCCCCGGCAGCGAGTAGAGACCCGACCCGCCGACGAGGCCGATCCGCTTCTTCAACCCAGCCTCCGCCGGACTTCCTCCTGGACGTCGAGGGCGAGCTTCAGGGCCGCGCGACCGGCCTCTCCCGTCACGGCCGGCTCGCTTCGCGCGGAGCACGCGTCGAGGAAGGCGCCGTCCTCGGCCGTCAGCGGGTCGGCGGGGATCACCGCGACGGGCCACTCCATGATCCGGGGGGGGCCGCTCATCCTGTCCAGCCGGTACGCCGTCACGTCCCGCGCCTGCGTGTCGATCGAGAAGTACCAGTCGGGCTGGAAGAAGCGGAACTTCCGGGTCTTCTCCGTCGAGACGCGCGAAGGCGGTGAGGTTCGCCACGCACCCGCCCTCGAACTCGAGGCGGATGGAGGCGATGTCGACCTTCTTCGAGAGGATCGGCACGCCGACGGCGTGGATCGCGGTCACCGGCCTCTTCACGATCTCGAGAGCGATGTCGAGGTCGTGGACGAGGAGGTCGAGGACGACGTCGACGTCGAGCGCCCGGGGAACGAAGACGCCGAGGCGGTGCGCCTCGATGAACTTCGGCTCGGTCACCAGCGGCAGGACCGCCACGACCGCCGGGTTGAAGCGCTCGATGTGCCCCACCTGGAGGACCCGGCCGTTCCCGCGGGCGACCGCGATGAGCCGGTCGGCCTCCTCGAGCGTCACGGTCATCGGCTTCTCGACGAGGACGTCGGCCCCGCCCGAGAGCAGCTCCTCGGCGACCTCGGCGTGCGTGGACGTGGGGGTCGCGACGACGACGGCCGTCGCGCCCCTGGCCAGCAGCTCCTTCACGGAGCGGCATCGGACGAGCCCGGCGGCCCCGTACTTTCCCTCGATCTCGGCGGCCATGTCGTCGTTCGGCTCGACGAAACCGACGGGCTCGGAGAGGGAAAGCTCGGTGAGGATTCGGGCGTGGTGGCGGCCCAGGTAGCCGCAGCCGGCGATTCCTGTCTTGATCTTGTCGGACATCAAACCCGGGAGTTTAGCGGAGCGAGCGGTCTGCGACGAGATCGAGGATCTCCCCGAGCCGGTCGATCCGCTCCCCGTCGCCGTGGCCGAGACCGACGAACCGCACCGGCGCGAGGGCGGACGCCTGGGCGTCGAACCGGGAGTCGCCCACGAACAGACACTGCGAGAGCGGCGTTCCGACCCGTTCCGCAGCCAGCCGGACGACCGCCGGGTCGGGCTTGCCCGCGCCGGCCTCGTTGGCCGACGCGGTGGCGTCGACGAGCGGGAGAAGGCCCTGGAGGTCCAGGATCCGGCGCGCCAGGGGCGCCGTCGTGTTCGTGGCGACGGCGATCCGGATTCCCCGTCGCCGCAGCTCCTCGAGGACCCCCTTCGCTTCGACGTTCGGCCGGATCTGGCCGAGGTGCTCCTCGAAGAGGCGGGCGTACGTCGCCTCGATCTCCTCCACGGTCCGCTCGGGCAGGTAGGCGTCCCGGTCGGCCGTCGCCCCGTTTCCGTAGATCGAGTCGAACTCGGCCCGCGGGACGGGCGCGCGGCCGAAGTGGACGAGCATGCGGTTGTAGACGGCGAACCAGGCGTCCTCCGAGAAGACGAGGACGCCGTCCATGTCGAAGAGGACGGCGCGAAGCTCCATTTCCCGATCTTCGCATCCGGTGCGCCCGGAGGCCCGGCCCGCTCCTTGCTTCGGGGTGATGCGGCCGGTAACCTCCGGGGCCTCTATGGAAGCCCGCGACTACAAAGCCACGCTCCACCTCCCGAAGACCACCTTCCCGATGAAGGCGGACCTCCCGAAGCGGGAGCCGGAGCGGCTCGCCCGCTGGGTCGAATCCGGCCTCTACGAGAAGGTCCTCGCCGCCCGCCGCGGGGCCGGCGCGCCCCGCTACATCCTCCACGACGGACCGCCGTACGCCAACGGGCACATCCACATCGGCACGGCGCTCAACAAGATCCTGAAGGACATCGTCGTCCGCTCGAAGTCGCACGCGGGCTTCGAGGCGCCGTACGTTCCCGGGTGGGACTGTCACGGTCTCCCGATCGAGCTCAAGGTCGACAAGGAGCTCGGCTCGAAGAAGCGGGAGATGGACCCCGTCACCTTCCGGAAGGCCTGCCGCGAGTACGCCCAGAAGTGGGTCGTCGCGCAGAGGGAGGATTTCCAGCGCCTCGGCATCCTCGGCGCCTGGAACGCCCCGTACCGGACGATGGACTACGGCTACCAGGCGACCATCGCCCGGTCGTTCGGCGAGTTCCTCGCGAAGGGGCTCGTGACGTTCGGCTTCAAGGCGGTCCTCTGGTGCGTCCAGTGCAAGACGGCCCTCGCCGAGGCCGAGGTGGAGTACGAGGACCGCAAGGACGCCTCGATCCACGTCGCCTTCCCGATGCCCGTCACGGACTCCCTCCGCGCCCTCTGGGGCGACGCGCTCGCAGCCGATGCCGAGCTCTTCGCCGTCATCTGGACGACGACGCCGTGGACCCTTCCCGCGAACCGCGCGGTCTGCCTCGGCCCCGAGATCCCGTACGTCCTCGCGAGCCGGGCCTCCGAGCCCTCGAAGCTCTACGTCCTCGCCGCGCCTCTCGTCGAAGCGACGGCGAAGGCCCTCGGCTGGGCGGACCTCGCCGCCCTCGCCGGCACGAGCCGCAAGGGGGCCGACGTCGAGATGGCTCGCCCCACCTACCGGCGACCGTTCGACGTCGACGGCGTCTCCTTCGGCTTCCTCCTCGGCGAGCACGTCTCGACCGACGACGGCACCGGCCTCGTCCACACCGCCCCCGGCCACGGCCGCGAGGACCACGACGTCGTCAAGCGGAGCGGATTCCCGGTGGACGACCCGGCCCTCTGCCCCGTCGACCCGGCCGGCTTCTACGACGCCCACGTTCCCGAGCCGCTCCGCGGCAAGCGGGTCGTCGGGGCGAAGTCGCCCGACCTCGACGCGAACCGCGCCGTCCTCGCCCTCCTCGAGGCGGGCGACCCGTCGGGCGCGCGTCTCCTCGGCCGGACCGACATGGTCCACAGCTATCCCCACTGCTGGCGCTGCAAGAGCCCCGTCGTCTTCCGGGCGACGCACCAGTGGTTCATCGACCTCGGGGCGCTGCGCGACAGGGCCCTCACCGAGATCCGCGAGAAGGTCGAGTGGGTTCCCGCCTTCGGCGTGAACCGGATCGGCGCGATGGTCGAGAACCGTCTCGAGTGGACGATCTCGCGCCAGAGGCTCTGGGGCTCCCCCATCACCATCCTCCGCCCCGCCGAGCCGCGGGCAGACGTGGAGTACTACCCCTCCGCCGACGACCCGGCCGAGCTGAAGCTCTTCTTCGACCACCTCGTCGCCATCTTCGAGAAGCACGGCGCCGACGCCTGGTGGGACGACGAGAACTTCCCCGCCGACGCCTTCGTCCCGCCGACGTCGAAGTGGAAGGGCGTCGCGTTCGAGAAGGTCAAGGACATCCTGGACGTCTGGTTCGACTCCGGCGTCTCGCACGCCGCCGTCCTGGGGACGTCCGGCTACGGCATCGCCTCTCCCTACACCGACCCGAAGGCCCCCCACGTCCTCTACCTCGAGGGGCACGACCAGCACCGCGGCTGGTTCCAGTCTTCGCTCCTGACGGCGGTCGCCCTCTACGGCAAGGCCCCCTACGACACCGTCGTCACGCACGGCTTCGTCGTCGCGGGCGACGGCCGGAAGATGTCCAAGTCGATGGGGAACACCGTCGAGCCCGACGAGGTCATCTCGAAGCACGGCGCCGACGTCCTGAGGCTCTGGGTCGCCTCCACCGACTACACCGACGACATCCGCCTCAACCAGGAGATCCTGACGCGGACGGCCGAGGCGTACCGGAAGATCCGGAACACCGCTCGCTTCCTCCTCTCGAATCTCTTCGACTTCGATCCGAAGGCCAGCGCCGTCGAACCGGAGAAGCTCGAGCCCGTCGACCGCCTCCTCGTCGCCCGCGCGGCGCTCCTCGTCGCCGACGGACGGAAGGCCTACGACCGGTTCGAGTTCCACGCCGTCGCACGCCGGCTCCGCGAGTTCGCGACGACCGACCTCTCCGCTCTCTGGTGCGACGTCAGGAAGGACGCCCTCTTCGTCCTCGGCAAGGACGACCCCGCGCGTCGCTCGGCGCAGACCGCCGCGTACCGCATCGCCGAGGCTCTCGCCCTCCTCCTCAACCCGATCTGCCCCTTCACCGCCGAGGAGATCTGGGAGTCGCTGCCGGGCCACGAGGGGAGCCTCCCCGAACCTCGCCACGTGGGACAGTCTCGTCCTCGCGCCGCTCACCGACGAGGAGCACGCGGCCTGGGGCCGCCTCCTCGACGTCCGAGCCGCGTTCGTCGGAGCCCTCGAGCCCCTCCGCCGCGACGGCGTCGTCGGCACGAGCGCGCAGGCCCGCGCCGAGGTCGAGAGGACCGCGGCTTTCACGGCCGACCTCGCGATCACCGGCCTCGACGAGACTCGCTTCGCCGAGCTCCTCATCGTCCCCGAGGTCGTCTTCCACGTCCCGGCACCCGGAACCGAGGCATCGCTTCCCACCGTATCGGCCCATGCCGCCGAAGGGACGAAGTGCCCGCGCTGCTGGCAGGTGAAGCGTGACGGCGACGACACCGGGCTCTGCCGCCGGTGCCAGGCGATTCTCGCGGCGAACCCTCCGGCGGCCCCGGCGTGAGTCCGGTCCGCCTCCGGGCGCTCTACCTCGCCCTGGCCACTCTCGTCGTCCTCCTCGACCAGGCGACGAAGATCATGATCCGCGCGTGGGTCCCCATGCACGACCGGATCGTCGTCATCTCCGGCTTCTTCGACATCACCCACGTGGAGAACACCGGCGCCGCCTTCGGCCTCTTCGCCGGGGCGACCTCTCCCTACAGGCCGATCCTTCTCAACGCCGTCGCCTTCGCCGTCTTCGTCCTCGTCCTCGTCTACGCCTTCAAGAGCCCCGTCCACTGGAAGAGGCTCCAGCTCGCCCTCGCCGGAATCCTCGGCGGCGCCGTCGGGAACCTCATCGACCGTATCGGCTCGGGCGCCGTGACCGACTTCCTCCGCGTCCACATCGCCAACAAGTGGGAGTGGCCTTCCTTCAACGTCGCCGACAGCGCCATCACCGTGGGCGTCGTCCTCCTCGCGCTCGACATCTGGAAGAACCCGGACGGCGCGGAGACGAAGCCGGAGTCCTGATGCATCCCGAGCTCCTCCACCTCGGCCCGATCGTCCTCCCCACCTACGGTGCCGCACTCGGCGTCGCCTTCCTCCTCGGCGTACTCCTGCTCAGGCGGCGCGCCCCGGAGTACGGCATCGAGGCGGAGACCGCAGTCGACATGGGAATCTGGCTCATCCTCTCGGGCCTCCTCGGGGCCAAGGTCCTCCTCCTCGTCGTCGAGGGGCCGGGCTATTACCTCACCTCCTTCCGCGGTCTGCTCGAGCTCTTCCGGGCCGGGGGCGTGTTCTACGGCGGCCTCCTCGGCGCCCTCGTGGCCGCCGTCTTCTTCGTCAAGGTCAAGAAGGTCCCCTTCCTCGCCTTCGCCGACGCCGCGGCTCCCGGCGTCGCGCTCGGCCAGGCCATCGGCCGGATCGGCTGCCTCTCCGCCGGCTGCTGCTGGGGCTCCCAGTGCACGAAGCCCTGGGCCATCACGTTCACCGACCCGAAGGCGGGCCACAACGTCGGCGTCCCGATGGGCATCCCACTCCACCCGACGCAGATCTACGAGGCGCTCGGACTCTTCGTTCTCTTCGGCGTCATCCTCTGGTTCGGCAAGGGGCGCGCCGCGGGCCGGACCTTCTCCTTCTACCTCATCGGTGCGGCGATCCTCCGCTTCACGGTCGAGCTCTTCCGCGGCGACCCGCGCGGGAACGTGCCCGCGACGGACTTCTCGACGTCGCAGGGCATCGCCATCGGCCTCTTCGTTCTCGGCCTCGGCATTCTCGCCTTCGGACGCAAACGCGCCGGGGCTTCCGCAGAGGCGTGAGCGGGGACGGCGAGCGCCCACGCCGGACCTTCACCGCCGATCGCGGCGACGACCGCGAGCGCCTCGACCGCGTCCTCCTCCGCCACCTCGCCGACCTCCCGGAGGCCTCCAGGACGAAGGTCCAGGAGTGGATCGACGCCGGCCTCGTCACCGTCAACGGGCGCGCGGTCCCGAAGGCCTCCGCGAAAGTCGCCGCCGGCGACCTCGTCGACACCGTCCTGCCGCCTCCCCCGCTCCCGAAGCCGGAGCTGATCCCTCAGGACATCCCCATCACGGTCCTCTTCGAGGACGAGCACCTCCTCGTTCTCGACAAGCCCCCCGGGCTGGTCGTCCACCCCGCCGTGGGTCACCGGGACGGCACCCTCGTCAACGCCCTCCTCTTCCACTCGCAGGAATGGGGTGGCGAGGCCGACCGCCCTGGCCTCGTCCACCGCCTCGACAAGGACACCTCCGGCGTCCTCGTCGTCGCCAAGAACGAGGCCTCGCACGCCGGCATGGCGAGGGCCATGAAGGCCCGCACCCTCGTGAAGGAGTACCTCGCCGTCGTCTACGGGCGGACGGCCGTCACGAAGGGAAAGGTCGACCTCCGCATCCTGCGCGACCCACGCGACAGGAAACGGATGACGACGTCGAAGACGGAGGGGCGCGAGTCGACGACGCTCTACGAGCGCCTCGGCGAGTCGACCGGCGAGAAGGCCGGTCTCTCCCTTCTCCTCTGCACCCTCGTCACCGGCCGGACGCACCAGATCCGCGTCCACCTGAAGGCGATCCACCACCCCATCGTCGGCGACGCCACCTACGGCTCGCCGCGCTGGAAGGGAATCGTCGACCCCACGCTCCAGGCGGCCTGCCGCGACTTCTCCCGACAGGCTCTCCACGCCCGCCGCCTCGCCTTCGACCACCCGGTCACGCACCAGCGCGTCGACGCCGTCGCGCCGATCCCGGCCGACATCGCGGCGCTGCTCGAGACGGCCGGATTGAGCGCCTGAAGCGCTCGCGACGACCGCGACGACACGGGCCGGCTCCTCAGAGACCCCGGTGGCAGAGGGGCTTCTCGTCCAGCTCGGCGGCGATCCGTTCCCATCGCTCCAGGAGACCGGGCGGTGCCGGCGAATCGGTCTCGGGCACGTCGTCCCGGAGGGCCCGGACTTTCGCGTCGTAGCCCTCGCAGATCGCCAGGCACGCCTTCGCGTCCCGAACGCCGACGTTCGTCACGTGGGAAATGGACCCGAGGAGAACGAAGACCAGGGCGCTCAAGCCATCGGAGACGTTCTCTCCCGTCGAGATCGCCGACTGGCGCTCGGCCCAGGTGAGCCGAGACCGGGCGGACGCGACCCTGGCTCCTACGTCCTTTGCGAGGAATGCTTCGATCCGGGCGTGCAGCTCGCGGCACGTCGGGAGGTGCTCGGGCCCCGGTTGAGCGGGCTCGGCGTTCTCGATCGGCGGCAGGGACGCCGCGAGGGCGACGAGATCGACCGTTCCGAGCGCGAAGCGGGACCGGGGAGGCCCGGTCTCGCTTGCGAGACTTGCCGAGACTGCCAAGTAGAACAGAGGGACGAGCAGGTTGCGCACACGCCCTCCGATCGTGCCGACCGTGGACTCTACCCAGAAGGTGGTCACGGTCGGGCCTGCCGTCAAGGGCGAGTCGTCTCGACTCGCCCGTTCCGACGTGTGCGGGTAGCGGCGCTTCAGCCCGCCGTCGCCACGCGCGCCCACTCCTTCCGCGAGCGTTCGACGCAGTCCTCGATCGAGAGCCCGGCAAACCAGTTTCCCAGAACGCAGAGGCGATTCCCCGCGGAGAGCCGGTCGATCTCCCCGACGATCACCTCGTGACCACGGCCCGGCGACGGGAGGATCGTCCGCTTCTCGACGAGGTCTTCGAGGTCCGTTCGCTGCAGGCCGAGGAGGCGCGTCACGCGGGCGACGCGGTGTTCCGGCTCGAGGCCGGGCTTGAAGTGGAACGCGAAGGAGCGCCAGTCGGGATCGGGTACGGAGTCGCGAGTCACCGCCGAGTGGAAGACGTCCTTCCGCGGCACCAGGAACATCGAGACCGGGAGGTTCACCTTCGAGGCGCGGACCGCGAAGGCGAGCGTCTCGACGACCGTGTCCTTCACGCGCGAGATCTGAGCGGCGAGGTCGGGCGCGGCCCCGCCGAGGAACGCGGCCGCGGCGGACGGGGGCGTGGCCACCGCCACGACGCCCGCCTCGTGCCGCTCGCCGTCGTCCGTCACGACGACCCAGCCGGCGCCGTTCGCCGCGAGGCGAACCGCCGTTCGCCCCGACGCCACCTCGACCCCCGGCTGTCGGGCGAGCGCGTCGGTCACCGTCTGCAGGCCTCCCCGAAGGGTGAAGCTCCGCGGATAGTCCTTCCGGCGCGTATCGCGCATCTTGAACAGCATGCCGGCCGGAAAGGCGTCGGCGCTCTGGGAGGGAACGGCCGAGAGCATCGGGCCCAGGACCGTCGCGTAGTTCCGTTTCCCGACGATGCTCGAGTAGAACTCCTCGACCGTCTTCCCGTCCTTCTTCGCCCCGATCATCCGTGGCAGGCTCACCGCCGCTTCGAACCACCCGAAGAGTCGCAGCATCACGCCGAGGTTCGAGCCGGGAACGAGCCGATCGCCGTCGAGGAAGCGCAGGTGCGTCTTCGCCCGCTGCGTCACGTCGTCGCGCAGCCCGCAGGCATCGATGAGGCCGGTGAATCCGACGTAGGAGTTGTAGCAGGTGTGCGCGCCCACCTCGAACCAGTATCCGCAACCCGTTCTCCGGGTCGAGATGCAGCCGCCGGGCCCCCCGGCGCGCTCGAGGACGAGGACGGAGCGTCCCGCCCGGGCGGCCTCGAAGGCGAACGTCAGCCCGCTGATCCCGCCCCCGACGACGACGACGTCGTGCTTGCTCATACGCCGCGGAGATTCGCACGGGAGACGTCCGGGCGCGAGGTGCCGCCGCCATGGCCCTTCGCAAGGACGGTTTGGCGGCAATTCTGAGACGACGTGGCATCACAGAAGCGGAGCAGATCCGGTTCAGCCCGGGTGAGTCGGACGTCGACCCGGTGGGGAGTGCCACGAGCCTCGCGGCAAGAGCGCCCAGCGCTCGCGGAGGCGTCCCGGGAGCCGCTCTACGCGCTCCAGGTCCTCGAGATACATGAGGAATCCGAGGACCTCGGAGTACGCCAGGTAGAGGTCCATGGGCCGGACGGTCGGGAAGATCCGTTCACAGAGCTCGACGACGGCCTTCGGCTTCCCCGCCAGCACCCGTTCGATCTGCGCCACGCGAAATGCGTACCTGCTCTCGAGCCTCGAACGGTGAGCCCCGAAGTCGGGTATTCGCCGCCCGTGGCCGGTCAGCAGGCAGGAATCGCCGGCGGCGATTCCTGCGAGCGTCTCGAAATAGCGGCTGACGCTCCGGAAGGCCTCCCCCGGACGCTCGGGATCCTCGTCGACGATCGCGTTCGGCGTGATGTCGCGGAGCACCGTGTCGCCCGTGAAGAGGACGCCCGCCTCCGGAACCTCGAACGTGAGGCTCCCCGGCGTGTGTCCCGGGACGGCACGGACGATGACAGACCACCCGTCGCCCGTCAGGACCTCGCCGCCCCCGACCTCGTCCCACGATGAGAGCGGCTCGGCGAACCGGTCGACCGCGGCCGTCATGGCGACCATCGTGAAGCGGGCCGCTGCGCCGAAGCCGGCTCTCGTCAGGGCGTCGAGCAGGAATCGTCCGTTCCTCGTTCCCCGGAAGTGGCCGCGGTCGAGGCGGCCGCCGAGGAGCTTCGCCTTCCCGGCCCGTTCGATACGAGCTGCGAGGCCGAAGTGATCCTGGTGCCCGTGAGTCAGGAGCACCCGCTCCACGTCCTCCACCTGAAGACCGTGCCGGGCGAGACCGTGCCTCAGGGCGCCCCACGCGTCGTCGGTCAGGGGACCGGTGTCGACGAGGGTAATCGGCTCCCGGGCGACGAGATAGACATTGACCGGCCCGACCGGGAATGGCGTCGGGACAGGGATCGTGTGGACGGGAACCAGGGTGCCGGAGCGACGGCGGGGGGCCGGGTTCGACCGGCTCCCCGCCCGCGTCTCACCAGCCCCAGAGGTCGAAGGGATAGCCGCCCGCCTCGTACGCCGCTTCGCTGATCGCGGTCGCCTCGGCGTCCTTGTGCCGATCGAGGGCCTTGAGGTTCGCCACCATCCGGTGCCGGGCCTGGAAGGCGAACCAGCGGACGATCTCGATCTCAGGCTTCGCCTTCTCCTCCCCCTTCTTCTCGATGGCCGCCGTCACGCGCGAGAGCGTGGCGATCTGCGCGTAGAGGTCCATGACGACGTCGGCGATCCGGTGGAGGAGGTACTGCCGGTTCACGACGTTCTTCCTGTTCCGGTAGACCATCGTCTCGCAGGCGTTGCGCAGGACGGCCGCGTACTTGGCCGCCTGGTCGGCCTCGGGGGCGAGCGAGGGGTGGACCTTGTCGAGCTTGTAGCTCGTCACCGTGCCCCGCATCCACTTCTGCGCGTGCCCCTTGAGGACTCCGTACTGGGAGACGGGGTGGCTGAGAGCGCCCTGGAAGTCCTTCAGCACGTCGCCCGCCTCCTTCATCCCCGTCAGGGCGATGAAGAGGCGGAGGATCTCGTTCGTCCCCTCGAAGATCATGTTGATGCGGCTGTCGCGCAGCCCGCGGCCGTACGGATACTCGTTCATGAAGCCGTTGCCGCCCGAGATCTGGAGCGCCTCGTTGATCGTCTTCCAGAGGAGCTCGGTCCCCCAGACCTTGCAGCAGGCCCCTTCGAGCGAGTAGTCGACCTTCTTGTCGACGAGCCCGGCCGTCATGTAGACCATCGACTCGAGGACGTAGGTGTGCGCCGTCATCTCGGAGATCTTTTCCCGGATCATCTCGAAGTCGGCGATCCGGGTCTTGAACTGCTTGCGCTGCGTGGCGTGCTCGACCGCGAGCTTGATCATCTGCTTGCAGCCGCCGACCGAGCCGGCGCCGAGCGAGGTCCTGCCCGGTGTTCAGCGTCTCCACCGCCACGCGGAAGCCGTTCCCCTTGCCGCCGATGATGTTGAACGCCGGGACGCGGCAGCCGTCGAGGATGATCTGGCAGGTCGACGAGGCGCAGAGGCCGAGCTTCTTCTCCTCGACGCCGCGCGAGAAGCCGGGGAGAGTCCCGTCCTCGTTCGCGACGACGGCGAAGCACGCGACCTCCTTGTGCGAGCCCGGCTCGATCCCCGGCTCGGGGATGCGCGCGAAGATGGTGAAGAACCTGGCGAAGCCGCCGTTGCTGATCCACTGCTTCGTCCCGGTGAGGACGTACTCGTCCGTCGCCGCGTCGTAGACGGCGGTCGTCTTGAGCGAGGCGGCGTCGGAGCCCGCTTCCGGCTCCGTCAGGCAGAAGGCGCCGACCATCTTCCCGGCCGCGAGGTCGGGAAGCCACTTCTTCTTCTGCTCCTCGGACCCGAAGAGGAGGAGCGGCTTGATGCCGATCGACTGGTGCGCTCCGACCACGATGGCGGCCGAGGCGTCGAGCGGTCCGATGACCTCCATCATCTTGCAGTAGGCCGTCGCGCTGAATCCGCTCCCGCCGTACTCCTCGGGAATCGACATCCCCATCGCCCCGAGGTCGCCGAGCCCCTTGACCACGTCGCGCGGGAAGAAGTGGTCGGCGTCGAACTTCTCGGAGTTGATGAACTGGGCGTCGAAGTCGCGGTAGGCGTCGGCGAACGCCGTGACGAGCTCCTTCGTGTCTTCCGGAATCTCCGGGAACGGGAAGACGAGCGACTCGTCGAAGCGCCCCTGGTAGAGCGCCTTCAGGAACGACGGGGCCTCGGTTTCGGTCTTGGCGGTCTTTTCGGTCTTGACGGTCGACATGGCTTCTCCTACTCCTTCCCGAAGAACGATCTCCCCTGCTTCGCCATGTCGGCGAGGAGCGGGGCGGGATTGAAACGGGGGCCCTTCTCCGAGGCGAGCCGGGACAGGGCGCTGGCGACGGCGGCGGCGCCACGCGCGTCGGCGTGGGCGCAGAGGCCGCCCCGGAACGGCGGAAAGCCGATCCCGAAGATCATCGCGAGGTCGAGCTTGTCGGGACCCGCCACGATTCCCTCGGCGAGACAGTACGCCGCCTCGTTGACCATGGGATAGATCAATCGCGCCTCGAGGGCTTCCGGCGAGATCGACGCGGAGCCGGGCGAGGCGACCCCGAGATCGGCGTAGGCTTGGGGGTCCGGCCCGACGCGCTTGTCCCCCTCGTACCGGTAGAAGCCCTTCTTCGTCTTCCGCCCGAGGCGGCCCGACGTGACGAGCTTCCCGAACGCCGGGTCGATCGGCATCCGCTCGGGCCACGTCGCCGAGAGCGTCTCGGCCCCCTTGGCCGCGACGTCGATCCCGACGTCGTCGAGGAGCTCGATCGGCCCGACCGGCATTCCGAAGGCCCGCATCCCGCGGTCGATCGCCTCCATCGGAACACCTTCCAGGAGCAGCCGCACCCCTTCGCCGAGGTAGGGCGCGAGGATCCGGTTGACGAGGAAGCCCGGCGCGTCCTTCACGACGACCGGCGTCTTCCCCATCTTCTTGGCCAGGTCGAAGATCGTCGCCGTCACCTCGGGAGCCGTCTTCTCGCCGAAGATCACCTCGACGAGCGGCATCTTGTGGACCGGGTTGAAGAAGTGCATCCCGACGACCCGCTCGGGGCGGGACGCCGCCTTCGCGATCTCGGTGATCGGGAGCGTCGAGGTGTTCGACGCGAAGATCGCGTCGGGCCGGGCGACGGCCTCCCACTCCTTCAGGACCGCCTGCTTCACCGCGAGCTTCTCGAGGACCGCCTCGATCGTCACGTCGCAGCCGTCGAAGCCGTCCAGAGAAAGGCTCCCCGAAAGGAGCGACATCTTCGCGGCGAACTCCGTGCGGGTCATCCGGCGCTTCTTCACCGTTCCTGCCAGATCTTCGCGGCCTGCGCGTAGCCCGCCGCAAGCGCCTCGTGACGGATGTCCTTCATCCGGACGGGCCACCCCTTGTCGGCGGCGAGCTGGGCGATGCCGCCCCCCATCGCCCCCGCTCCGAGGACTCCGATCCGTTTCACCGGCCGCGCGGCGACGCCCGCCGCCACGCCGGTCTCCTTCTTGACCTCTTCCATCCGGAAGAAGAGGTTCACGAGGCTCTTCATCGCCGGAGTGCCAACGAGGCGTGAGACCGCTTCGACCTCGAGCTTCAGCGCCTCTGCGAGCGGCCGGCCGAGGCCCTTCTCCACTGCGGCGAGCGCCTCGAGCGGCGCCGGGTAGTTTCCGTGGGTCTCCTTCATCACCGACGCGCGGGCCTTACTGAAGACGATGGACCGGCCGACCCCTTCGAGGAGCTTGTCCATCGCCTTCGCGGGGGCGACCCGGAGCGGCCCGCCGTCGGGAGCGGCGTTCGAGCGCTTCTTCGTCCCGAACTTGCCGCGCGCGAACTTCTTCGCCGCGTCGAGGAGGATCGGGGCCGGGACGAGCTGGTCCACGAGGCCCATCTTCTGCGCCCGCTTCGAGTCGATGACCTTGCCCGCGAGGATGACGTCGAGAGCGGCCGTGAGGCCGACGACCCTCGGCAGGCGCGTCGTCCCGCCCCACGCGGGGAGGATTCCGAGCTTGATCTCGGGGAGGCCGATCTGGGTCTTCTTCGAGTCCGAGGCGAGGCGCCAGTCCATTGCGAGGATCGTTTCGCAGCCGCCGCCGACGCACGCCCCCTCGACGGCCGCCACCGTCGGGAACGGGAGGTTCGCCAGCTTTCCGAAGATCTCCTGGCCCCGGCGGACGCCGTTCGCGACCACCTCGGGCCCCGCGGCCTTCGCGATCTCGTTCACGTCGGCCCCGGCGATGAAGATGTCGGGCTTGCCCGAGACGAGGAGGAGCGCCTTGACGTCGCTTCTCTTCGCGAGGCCGTCGAGGACGGCCTCCAGCTCGGTCATCACCGGCGTGTTGTACTTGTTCGCCTTCTCGCCCGGACAGTCGAACGTGAGGATGGCGAGGCCGTCGGCCTCGACCGCGAGGCGGAATGCGCCTCCAGCGTTCGCGCTCATCACGCCGCCCCCTCGAGGACGATCGAGGCCCCCTGGCCGCCTCCGATGCAGAGGGTCGCGACGCCGTGCGAGACCTTCCGGCGCCGCATCTCCATCAGGAGCGTCAGGACGAGGCGCGTCGCCGAGGCCCCGACCGGGTGGCCGAGCGCGATCGCGCCGCCGTTCACGTTCAGGATCTCCGGGTCGACCGCACCGAGGGCGGGGTCCTTCTCCCAGGCCTGCAGGTTCGCGAGGACCTGCGCCGCGAACGCCTCGTTCAGCTCGAGGAGACCGACTTTCGAGAACGGCACCCCCGCGTGCTTCAGGGCTACGGGCGTGGAGCGCGACGGGCCTAGGCCCATCCGCTCGGGCTCGAGACCGGCGAAGCCCCAGCCGGCGATTCGTCCCAGGACCGGGAGCCTCCGCTTCGCGACGAACTCCTCCGACGCCACGACGACCGCGGCCCCGCCGTCGGTGATCTGCGACGAGTTCCCCGCCGTGACGGAGCCGTACACCCGGTCGAAGAAGGGCTTCAGCTTCGCCAGCGCCTCGATCGACTGTCCTTCCCGGACTCCGTTGTCGATCGTCGCGACCTTGTCGTAGGCGGGCGGGATCGGGACGGCGACGATCTCCTCGGCCAGCCTCTCCCGGGCCGCGAACGCCCGCTGGTGGGAGCGGAGCGCGAAGGCGTCCTGCATCTCGCGCGTGATTCCGCCTTCCTTGGCGAGGAGCTCGGCGGTCTCTCCCATGTTCAGGCCGCAGACCGGGTCGGTCAGACCCAGCTTCAGGCCGATGACGGGGTTGAGGAGCTCGCTCCATGGCATCTTCTTGAACGCCGCGATGCGCGCCCCGGTCGTTCTCGCCATCCCGATCTCCGCCAGGGCCGCCTTCGCCCGCTCGCGGTAGATGAAGGGGATGAGCGTCATGTTCTCGACGCCCCCGGCGAGGACGACGTCGGCCTCCCCCGTCTGGATGAGGCGCGCCGCCTGGACGATCGACTCGATCCCCGAGGCGCAGTTGCGCGCGACGGAGTGGGCCGGCCGCTCCTTCGGGATGCCGGCGCGGAGCGCGATGACGCGGCCGATGTTCGCGGCGTCGGGTGGGGTCGCGATGTTGCCGAAGATCGCCTGGTCGATCTCGCCCGGCTCGACGCGCGCGCGGGCCATCGCCTCGACGGCGGCGGCGCGCCCCAGGTCGGTGGCGGAAACGGCCTTCAGGTCGGTCCCGATCTTCGTGAACGGGGTGCGGGCTCCGTTGAGGATGTAGGCGGCTCGCGTCAACTCGTCGTCCTCCTGCGGCGGGGAGCCCGCCCTTGTGATGTTTCGTGCTTGCAGGCGAGGAAGCCGCGCAGGAGGGTCCCCACGAGCTTTTCCGCGTCGGCCGCGGGTTTCGACTCCCCCGAGAGAAGCCACTCCGAGAGGATCTCGTCGGCCGCCCCGAAGAGAATCCGGACCGCCAAGCGCGGGTCGAGGTCGCTTCTGAGCTCCCCCGACGCGATCCCTTCCTTCAGGACCCCGTCGAGGAGGCGGAAGTACTCGGAGAGCTTCGTCCGCGAGAAGCGCTCGACGAGCCGTGCGCTTCGCCGCAGCTCGATCTGGAAAACCGAGGCGAGGTCCCGGTCGCGGGCGAGGAACGAGAGGTGAAGCCCGACGAGCTGCTTCAGCTTCTCTCCGGCCGGACCTTCCGCCCCCCGGATCGCCCGGGCCTGGGAGAGGACCCCGTCCATCGTCTCGTCGAAGACGCAGCCGAGGAGGTCTTCCTTGTTCCGGAAGTAGAGGTAGACCGTTCCCTCGGCGACGCCCGCCTCCGCGGCGATCTCGGCGATCTTCGCCTCGTGGAAGCCGCGGCGGCCGAAGGTCTGGACGGCGGCGTGGAGGAGCCGCTTTCTCTTCTCGGGGTCGGCGGCGGGAAGGGCCTGTCGGCCCTGGAGGGGGAGCTTGCGGGTCTTCGGTTCCGCCCCGGCACGCGCGGGTGAATGAGCCATCACTCAGAGGCTATGTTGGGTGGCGGCGGGCGTCAATCGGAAAGCACGGATCGGTCGGGTCCGGCCGGGGACCGGAGCGGTCCCATTTACCATTTCACGACAGACACGGGATCTTGCTCGACGATCTGCTGCATTGCGGCTACCGTGGCCTGATGGCCTTTCGGACGCCGCCCCGGCCGCTCGCCGGCAGAATCGAAGAAGGCGAAAGGCTCTGGAAGCCGAACCATCGTTCGGCTCAACCATCTCCATCTCTTGTTCACACCTCGTGCAAGGAGGCTCCCCTAGTGCGCGTTCCCGTGCTCACCCGGCTCGTCGCAGCTCTCACCCTGTCCGTTCTCATCGCTACCGCTTTCCCGGCTACGGCAGACCCGGCCCGCTCTATCGACCGGTCTCCGGCGAAGCCGTCCGCTCCCCTCCCCGCCCCGTCCCGAACGGCGCTGGACGAGAACTTCGGGCGACTGCCGCTCCAGTTCGAAGTGAACCGCGGCCAGGTCGACTCCAAGGTCCGCTACCTCACCCGCGGAAGGGGCTCGACCCTCTTCCTGACGGACGACGAGGCGGTGTGGGTCCTTTCCCGACAGGAGAAGGCGCCGGGCAGCGAGACGAAGGACCCTCTCGACCGGCGGGAACGGAACCGCGACCGTGGCAAGAGGATCTCCTCCGTCGTCCGGATGAGCCTCGAGGGGTCGAAGCCGAAGCCGCGCCTCGAAGGACTCGACCGACTCCCCGGCAATGTGAACTACTTCATTGGCAACGACCCGAAGAAGTGGCGGACGGACGTGCCGACCTACCGGAAGGTGAAGGTCGAGAACGTCTACGCCGGTATCGACCTCCTCTACTACGGCAACCAGCGCCAGGTGGAATACGACTTCGTCGTGAAACCCGGGGTCGACCCTTCGGTTATCCGCGTCGCCTTCACGGGCGCCGACAGGATCTCGACCGACGCCTCGGGGGACCTCGTCGTTTCGACCGCAGCGGGCGACCTCAGGATGAAGTCGCCCCTCGTCTACCAGGAACGGAGCGGCCAGCGCGAGCTGGTGGCCGCGGCATACGTCGTCAGACCGGGCGAGAAGAGGGTCGAGTTCCGGATCGCCAAGTACGATGGAGCGCGAGAGCTGGTCATCGATCCGGTGATTGTGTGGTCGACGTTTCTCGGTGGCGGCGCCGGGCCGTTAGGCTCTGATTCCGCCCGCTCCATCGCGATCGGCGGGGACGGCAATCCGGTCGTCGCCGGAAACACAACCTCATACGACTTTCCGACCACGCCCGGCGCGTTCCTGACAAACGACTCAAGCGGCGCCTTCGTGTCCAAGCTGAACCCGTCCGGGACCGCCTTTGTCTACTCTACGTACATCGGTGCGAGCGGCAGCGGGGTAGAAGTCAACGCCGTCGCCGCAGACTCCGCCGGGGCGGCCTACATCACCGGAAGCGCATGGTCAGGGCACTTTCCAGTCACGCCCGGGGCCTTCCAGACCCCTGGCTACGTCTTCGTAACCAAGCTCAACAGCAGCGGAAACGCGCTCGTGTATTCGGCCTCCCTCGGGGGCATAGGGAGCCACGACGAGGGCCGCGGGATCGCCGTCGATTCCGGCGGTACAGCCTTCGTCACTGGCAACACGACCGATCAAGGCTTCCCCACGACGCCGGGTGCGCTACAGGACACGACTTTCGTGTCGTCCCATGGGACCGGCTTCGTAACCCGCGTCTCTTCGAATGGGGGGAGCCTGCTCTACTCGACCATCCTCGGCGGTGTGGTTTCGACGTCTATCGCCTTCACGGAAGCAGAGGCCATCTCCACGGATGGCGCTGGTCACGCCTTGATTACCGGTTCAACGAGCGCAGCCGACTTCCCGATCTCCCCACTCGCGTACCAGCCGACGTTGTCGATGAACAGCTCCGACGTCTTCGTTACGAAGCTCTCCGCCGACGGCACGAGCCTCGTCTTCTCGACGTTCGTCGGAGGGAGCATCAACGACCAAGGTACCGCCGTCAGGAGCGATGCGGCCGGCAACGTCTTCGTTACCGGGAACACCTACTCCAACCATATCTGGGCCGACGTCGACTTCCCAACGACCCCGGGAGCATTCCTCGAGGCGACAACCAACCCTTCTTCGGGTTTCGTCCTGAAGCTCGCTCCGGACGGAACACAGCTCCTCTATTCCACGCTCATTTCCAGCGGTGGCACGTCCACTTCGCTCATCGACCTTGCCCTCGACCAGAACGGACTCCCTGTGATCGCGGGCGAAGTCTTCGGCTTCTGGTTTCCCTTCTCTCCTTCGAGCCCACGGCCGCGCTACTTTGACGGGAGTGACCCGTTCATCGCGACGTTGAACGGCGACGGAAGTGCCCTGTCTTTCAGCGCCGGATTCGGCGCGGCCAGGGAACCCGTCGGATTCGAGATCGACCGCGCCACAGCACTGGCTCTGGGCCCGGGCGGCGACGCGTTCGTTACGGGTCAGACCACCCTCTCAGCTTTCCCGACCACTCCGGGCGTCGTCCAACCCTCCTACGGCGGCGGGCAAACCGACTCCTTCGTCGTCCGCATCCACCTCCCTCTCCCCGTCTCCGCCACCTCCATCTCCCCCGCCACCGGCCCCTCCCTCGGCGGCACGCCCGTCACCATCACGGGCACCGGTTTTCAGGCGGGCGTCGTCGTCCGCCTCGGCGGCATCCCGGCCTCCGTCTCGAGCGTCACAGCTACCTCGATCAGCGCCGTCACGGGCCCCCACCCCGACGGCCTCGTGAACGTCGAGGTCGAGAATCCCGACGGCGGGGGCGGACTGATCACGAACGGCTTTACGTACGTCTGTGCCGGAACGGCCCCGACGGCGACATTGACCGGCGGCGCCTCCCTCTGCGCGGGTCAGAGCGCGACGCTCTCCGTCGCGCTCACCGGCACAGGCCCCTGGTCACTCATCTGGTCCGACGGCGTCACCCAGAGCGGCCTCGCCTCGAGCCCGGCTACTCGCGTCGTCACGCCCCTCTCGACGACGACCTACACGGTTCTCACCGTCGCCGACACGATCTGCGCTGGCACGGCCGCCGGCTCGGCCGTCGTCACCGTGAGCCCGGTCCCCTCGGCCACGCTGACGGCTCCGGCACGAGTCTGTGCCGGTCGCGTGTCTACCGCTTCCGTCCCGCTGACGACGGGCGCGACGTACGTCTGGACGGTGACGAACGGGGCGATCTCATCCGGCCAGGGGACGAACTCCCTTTCGTTCGTCGGAACGTCCGACCCCGTCACGATCGCCGTCGAGGCGACTCTCGGCGCGTGCAGCGCGAGCGACTCGCGTGCCATCCCGGTCTCCGTCTCCCCGACCGGCTCCGTGTCGGGCGGCGGCGCGATCTGCGCGGGCGGGTCGACGTCCATCTCCTTCAACCTCGTCGGCACGGCCCCCTTCTCGATCACCTGGTCCGACGGCTTCGTCCAGTCCGTCAGCGCGGCAGGGCCAGGCACCCGCACCGTCTCCCCCACGGCGACGCGGAGCTACACCATCGCCGCCCTCAACGACGGCGTCGGCTGCCCGGCGGGTACGGGAACGGGCAGCGCGACGGTCACGGTCAACCCGCTTCCCTCCGTCGCCATCGCGGCCCAGCGGGTTTCTGCGCCGGCGCGACCGGCCTCACGGCCTCCGTTCCGAGCTCGGTCCCGGGCGCCACGTACGCCTGGACGATCGCGGGCGGGACCTTCGGAGGGAGCACCACGAACGCGTCGGTCTCGTTCACGCCGACCGGACCCACCGTGACTCTCGGCATCACCGTGACACTCCCCACCACCTGCACGGCCAGCTCGTCCCGCGTCGTCTCGCTGACGCTGCCTCCCTCGGCCGGTCTCGGGCGGCGGCACGATCTGCTCCGGTCGTGACGGGACGATCCAGGTGGCCCTCAGCGGGACGCCTCCGTACTCGCTCACCTGGTCCGACGGCGTCGTGCAGGCGGGCATCGCTTCGTCCCCTGCTCGGCGGACGGTTCGACCGCAGGCGACGACGACCTATTCCGTCACGGCCGTGCAGGACGCGAGCTGCTCGGGGACGGCCACGGGAAGCGCCACCTTCAACGTCGTGGAGTCGCCCTCGGCCTACATGTCGTCGCCGAACACGACGATCTGCCCCGGCGGGAGCGCTACTGTGACGGCAAGCCTGAGCGGGCAGGGCCCCTTCACCCTGCTCTGGTCCGACGGTTTCGTCGAGACCGTTTCCGGTACCGAGTCGAGCCGCACCGTCACTCCGCCCGCCACGAGAACCTATTCCATCGAGTCGGTCTCGAACGCGACCTGCTCCGTTCCGGGAGTCGGCGTCACCCTCGTCACCGTCTTCCCCGACCCGTCCGCCTCGGTCATCTCGGTCCCGTCCCAGGCCTGTGCCGAGGCGACGGGCCTGACCGCTTCCGTTCCCGACTCGGGAGCCGGCGCGACCTACACGTGGACCATCACGAACGGGACGATCGACTCGGGCCTGGGAACACGATCGGTCTCCTGGACCGCGGGACAGGCCGGCACATCCGTCCTCGCCGTCACGATCCGCGTCGCTGCGGGCTGCGAGGTCTCCGGTTCCACCCGAGTCCCGGTGATCGCTCGTCCCGCGCTCCCCGTCATTTCGGCTCCTGCGAGCGTCGAGAGCGGTGCTTCGGACATCGTCGCCGAGGTCGTCGGCGGTGTCGGGCCCGGCTGGACCTGGACGATCGCGGGCGGCACGATCACCTCCGGATCCGGAACCTCGCGAATCACGTTCAATGCCGGTGACCCTGGGGTCATCCTCCTCGACGTCGTCGAGAAGAACGCGAAGGGCTGCGACTCGCCGGCGGGGCACCTCGAGGTTCTCGTCAAGGGGCTCACCGCCACGCGCCTCGTGCCGATCGTCCTCGACGTCGCCGGACAGGGCGGCCATCGCTTCACGACCGAGCTCGCGCTCTCGAACCCCTCACCCTCCCCCGTCCGGGTCGACGTCCAGTACACGGCCGCGTCCTCGCTGAGCGCGACCGGGTCCGGCACGGCGAGCGAGACGCTCGGCGCCGGTCGGCAGCAGATCATTCCCGACGTCCTCGCCTGGCTGCGCGGGAAGGGCCTCTCGATTCCGTCCGACGGTTCGCCGCAGGGCGGAACCCTTCGGGTGACGTTCGACGGGGTCGCGGCGGGCTGGACTCCCGCCGCCTCGACCCGGACGACCATCCCTTCCGGTGCGGGCCGAGCGGGCCTCTCCATGCCCGCCGTGGACCCCGACACCGCGGCCGCCTCGAAGGTCTGGCTCTTCGGCCTTCGCGAGAACGCCGCCGACCGCTCGAACGTCGCCCTCGTGAATGCGGGCGTCGAGGGACGAGTCGACCTGCAGGTTTCGCTCTTCTCCGGCGAAGGCTCGTCGATCCCCCGGCGCGTCCTTCCGACCGTCCGCCTGGAGGCCGGGCAGTGGCTTCAGCTCAACACCGTCCTCCGCACGGCCGGCTTCGGCTCGGGTTACGCCCTCGTCGAGCGCATCGCCGGGACCGCCCCGTTCCACGCCTACGCCGTTTTCAACGACAACGCCACGAACGACGGTTCCGTCGTCTCGGCAATCCCGGTCAACCGGCTCGCCGGCCCGCAGCTGATTCCGATCGTCGTCGAGACCGGGGCCTTCACCAGCGAGCTGGTCCTCGCCAACCCGGGCGCCGTCGCGACCAAGGCGCGCCTCTGGTTCACGGAGTCGCTCGCGAACCCCGGCGGGTATTCGATGGGGGGCGTCACCGTCGACCTCGCACCCGGCGAGCAGAAGATCCTGCCGAACATCCTCGCCGAGCTGCGCCGGCGCGGGCTCGAGATTGTCCCCGCAAAACGCGACTACGCCGGTACCCTGGCCGTGACCTTCTCTGCCGGAGGCGAGTCCGCATTGGGATGGGCCGGGGCCCGTACCGCCACGGCGGGCGAGGGAGCCGGCAAGTACGGTCTCTTCTGCCCCGCTCAGGCGCCGAGCGCGTCCATCAGCGACGTCTGGCTCTTCGGTCTCCTCCAGAACGCGGACGCCCGGACGAATCTCGCCCTGGTGAACGGCGCGGCCAACCGCGGTCCCGTCACTCTCCGCTATGCCGTCTTCGACGGCGCAACCGGAGCGAAGGTGGCCACGTCGGAGCCGGTCACCCTCTCCCCCGGGGCCTGGATGCAGCTGAACGGCTTCCTTTCGAAGTGGGAGGTCGAGAACGGCTACGTTCGCGTCGAGCGGGTCGACGGTACCGCGCCGTTCCTCGCCTACGCCGTCGTCAACGACGGCAGCGTTCCCGGGAAGGGGACGGGCGACGGATCGTTCGTGGAGATGTCGACGAACGCTCCCTGAGGCTCCGCCGGCCGGGTCCGTCGCGGGCGGACCCGGCTGGGCTCCGGCCGGGTCCGGTCCTGCAGCGATGGCCCCGAAGCTTGACCAACGGTCTCCCGCACGCGACCATCGCCGGCCGGAGGTACGAATGGTCCAGCTCGCCCCCGTCTCGCTCCACGGCAAGGAAGTCGTGGCCGACCCGACCCCGATGGGCCTCCTCGGCCTCGCCATCGGCTGCGCCGCGCTGACGCCGATCGCTTTCGGGAAGAGCCTCACACCGGCCGGCCTCGAGACCGCCGCGGTCTTCTGCCTCCTCTTCGGCGCGGGCTGCCAGCTCTTCGCCGGGCTCCTGAACCTGGTGAACAGGAACCTCTACGGCGGGACGCTCTTCCTCACCTTCGCGTTCAACTGGGTCGTGAACGCCTGGGCCCTCCACTCGCTCGCGAAGGGATTCGTCCCCGATCCGACGGTGATCTTCGCGACGGAGGTCACGTTCCTCGTCATCTTCGTCCTCATCAGCTGGGGCTTCGGGCACTTCTCGAGCCTCCTCTTCCTCTTCCTCCTCGACATCGACCTCCTCTACGTCCTGAAGGTCGCCGGGCACCTCCTCGACACGAGGGCCTTCGCCATCCCGATCGCCCTCCTGACGGTCGGCCTCGCGGTCATCTCTCTCTGGATCGCCTTCGCGCTTCTCCTGAACCCCGTCACCGGCCGGCGCGTCTTCACGCTCGGTATGCCGCTCTTCAAGAGCGCGGCGAAGCCCCCGGTCGACCTTTCCGTGAGGACGGCCCTCGTCGCCACGCTCTACGGACAGTGGCGCGACACCGGATCACCGCTCTCCCGGTCCGACCTCCTCGCCCGCCTCGCCGTCCTCGGCGAGCCGCGGCTGAAGGCCGAGCTCGCCTACCTCTCGGCGCAGGGCGTCATCGATGCGGGCGAAGGAGCGGCGCGCCTCTCCCCCGCCGGCATCGACCTCTGGGAGAAGCACGTCGCCGGCTGACGCCTCGCGAACCGATCCGGGCTGAAGCGGGGCCGGCTCCGGGACGGCAACCGGCCCCTTCGTCCTCAGTCTCCCTTGTAGAGCCCGTCGATGACCGACTTGTACTTCTGGTCGACGATGCGCCGCTTGACCTTGAGGGTCGGGGTCAGCTCGCCCCCCTCGATCGTCAGCTCCGCCGGGAGGAGCTTGAAGGCGTTGATGACCTGCTCGTGCGGCTTGTTCAGGTTCCAGCGGTCGATGATCCCCTGGTAGATCTGGAGGACCCGCGGGTCCTTCAGGAGCTCGTCCTCCGGGAGGCCGGAGAGTCCGTTCTTGCCCGCCCAGTCCTTCAGCTTCTCGAAATTCGGGACGATGAGGCAGGAGAGGAACTTGCGGCGATCGCCGATGACGACCGGCTGCGAGATGAACGCGTCGCCCTTCAGGGCGCTCTCGATCGGCGCCGGGGCGATGTTCTTCCCGTTCGAGTTGACGATGATCTCCTTCTTCCGGTCGGTGATCTTCAGGAAGCCGTCCCCGTCGATGACGCCGATGTCGCCCGTGTGGAACCAGCCGTCGGGTCGATCGCCTCGGCCGTCGCCTCGGGCTTGCCGTAGTAGCCCTTCATGACGTGAGGGCCGCGGGTGAGGATCTCGCCGTCGGGGGCGATCCGGCACTCGACGCCCGGCAGGATCCGGCCGACGGTCCCGAGCCGCCAGGCGGCCGGGCCGTTCACGGTGATGACGGGGCTCGTCTCGGTCAGGCCGTAGCCCTCGTAGATCTCGACGCCGATGGACCAGAAGAACTCGGCGAGGTCCTTGGAGAGGGGCGCGCCGCCCGAGACGGCGAAGCGGAAGCGCGAGCCGAGCGCCTCGCGGATCTTCCGGTAGACGAGCCGCTCGTAGAGGAAGTGCTGGAGGGCGAGGACCCCGCCCGGCGTCTTCTTCTCGGCGCGGAGGCTCAGGACCTCCTTCCCGACGGCGATGGCGCTCTCGAAGAGCTTCTTCTTCGCCGGGGAGCCGGCGTCGACCTTGTCCATGACGCGCGCATAGACCTTCTCGTAGACGCGCGGCACGGCGCCGAACATGTGGGGATTCACCTCTCCGAGGTTGTCGCGCAGCTTGTCGATCGACTCGGCGAAGGCGACGGTGGCGCCCCGGTGGTAGTAGCAGTACTCGAGAAGGCGCTCGAAGACGTGCGCGAGGGGAAGGAACGACATGGCGACGGCCGAGGAGTCGAACGGGAGGATCGTGCAGCCCGCCAGGACGTTCGAGATGAAGTTGTTCTGGGTGAGCATCGCCCCCTTCGGCTCGCCGGTCGTTCCCGAGGTGTAGATGAACGTGGCGAGGTCTTCCGGCTTGCGCGCGTTCGCCCGCTTGTCGAAGGCCGCCGGCGCGGCCTCGTGCGCCTTGCGCCCCTCCTCCAGGAGCTTCGCGAACGGCTTTCCGGCGCCTCCGGCGTGGTCGAAGACGAAGACGTGCTTCAGCTTCGGGCACTTCGGCTGGGCCTTCAGGAGCTTCGCGGCCTGATCGGCGGTCGAGGCGAAGGCGACGGTGGCACCGCAGTCGCGGACGATGTACTCGACCTGGTCGGCGACCATGGTCGGGAAGACCGGAACGAGGACGCTGCCGTAGCACTGGCAGGCGAAGTCGATCGTCGGCCACTCGGGTCGGTTCTCGGAGAGGAGGACGACTGCGCTTCCGTCGGGAATGCCGAGAGTGCCGAGCGCTCCGGCGACGGCCTTCACGTTCTCTGCGAAAACGGAGGAAGAGACCGGGAGCCACCGCCCGTCCTTCTTGTACAGGAGAAGGTCGGGCTTTCCGAGCGTCTCGAGGTTTCGGAATACGTCGACGAGAGTGCGCGGAGTCGTCATCGTCCTCCCCTTTCCAGCCTTGGAAGCAACGCAGCATTATAGGTTCAGGACGGCGCGACCGGCGCCGGTGAGACACTTCGCACGTGAGACCCGTCGCCCTCGTCACCGGAGCCTCCCGCCGCCTGGGTCGGGCTCTCGCCGAAGGGGCCGCCCGCGCGGGACACGACGTTGCGGTCCACTACCGGAGTGATCCGGCCGCAGCGGCGGAGACGGTTGCGGCGCTCGGCGTCCTGGGCGCTCGCGCCGAGGCGTTCGCGGCCGACCTCCGGGAGGCGGGCGCGCCGGGGAGGCTCGTGGAGGAGGTCCTGGGCCGCTTCGGTCGGCTCGACCTTCTCGTCCACTCCGCATCCCCGTGGCTGGAGAAGGCGGTGGCGGCCGTTTCCGAGGACGACTGGGACGCCGCCACCTCGGTCGGACCCCGCGCCGCCTTCTTTCTCTCCCAGGCCGCGGCCGCGGCGCTCGCCGAAACGGAAGGGGTCGATCCTCCTCGTTTCCGACGTGGCCGCGACACGAGCCTGGCCGCATCACGTTCCGCACGCGAGCGCGAAGGCCGCGATCGACGCCCTCGTACGGAACCTCGCCGTGGCCCTCGCTCCCTCCGTCCGGGTGAACGGGATCGCTCCCGGAATCGTCCTGCCCCCGGACGACCTTTCCGCGTCGGCGGTCGAGAGCCTCGTGGCCCGGACGCCGCTGAGGCGGCTCGTGTCCGTCGGGGACCTCGTTTCGGCGGCCCTCCTCCTCGCCACGAACCGCTCGATCACGGGACAGGTTCTCGCCGTCGACGCCGGCCGGTCGGTCGTCTGAGCGGACTAAACTCGGCCGACATGACGACCCGGCGCCTCGTCCTCCTCGCCCTCCTCGCCGCTCCCCTCCTCGCCGCGCTCCCTTCCTGCCGGAGAGAGGCGGCGCCGAGGGCCCAGGCCGGGTTCCGGGTCGCGCTCCTGACGTCGGGCCCCGTCTCCGACGCGGGCTGGAACGCCGGGGCGTTCGAAGGATTGAAAGCGATCGAGAAGGAGCTGGGGGCGAAGGTCTCGCACGTCCAGGTGAAGACGCCGTCGGAATTCGAAGAGCAGTTCCGGGCCTACGCCACGGACGGCTACTCCCTCTGCTTCGGCCATGGTTTCGAGTTCCAGGACGCGGCGGCGCGCGTGGCGAAGGACTATCCCGGCACGGTCTTCATAACGACGTCGGGCTCGCGCGCCTCGGCGAACCAGGCGCCGCTCGTCTTCGAGCTGGAGCAGGCGACGTACCTCTGCGGCCTCGTGGCCGGACGCATGTCGAAGACGGCGAAGGCGGGAATGGTCGGCGGGGTCGAGCTGCCGTCGATCCGGTCGACGTTCCTGGCGTTCGAAGCGGGCCTGAAGGCCGGGAACCCCGGCGCGAAGGCGACAACCGTCTTCACCGGTTCCTTCGAGGACGTGGCGGGAGCCAAGGCGGCCGCGCTCGCGCTCGTCGACGAGGGGAACGATTTCCTCTTCCACAACGCCAACGCGGCGGCCCTCGGCGTCTTCAGCGCGGCGACGGAGAGGGGGATCTGGGCCTTCGGCTCGAACAAGGACCAGAACGCCCTCGCCCCGAGCGTCCTCGCCTCGGCCGTCATCGACCTGCCCCGCGCCTTCGTCGAAGCGGCCCGAATGGTGAAGGAGGGGCGATTCGACGGCCAGCCGATCCGTTACGGCCTGAAGAGCGGCGTGATCTCGTTCGTCTGGAACCCCGCCCTCCTGGGGCGAGTCCCGGCCCCGTGGTGGACGAAGTGGAGCGGACGAAGGAGCGGATCGTCTCGGGCGAGCTCGTCGTCCCGAGGGGCAACTTCTGAAGCCGGCGACGGCGGTCTCCCCGGTCCTCCCGTGACCTCCGTCCCGCTCGCGCTGGAGCTCTCGGGCGTCACGAAGTCGTTCGGCGCCGTCCGGGCCCTCGACGGCGCGCGCAATCGGGATCCGCTCGGGAGAGATCCACGCGCTCCTCGGAGAGAACGGCGCCGGGAAGTCGACGCTCGTCGCAATCGCCGCGGGGTTCTTTCATCCCGACGCGGGCGAAATCCGGAATCACGGAGCGCCGTCTTCGTTCTCCGACCCGCGAGCGGCGCGAAGCGCCGGGATCGCCCTCGTCCCGCAGCACGACCTCCTCGTCGATGCGGCCACCGTCGCCGACAACCTCGCCCTTCTCGACCCCTTCGCCCCTGCCTTCGAATCCCCGCGCGCACGCCGGAAACGGGTCGACCGCCTCTCCCGTTCCTCCGGCCTCGACCTCGGGAATCCGGACACGCGCGTCGAAGAGCTGCCGGTCGGAACCCGCCAGCGCATCGGCATCGCCGGAGCGCTCCAGACCGATCCAGAAGTACTCATCCTCGACGAACCGACGGCCGTCCTCTCTCCCGACGAAACCGGCGCGCTCTTTCGGGCCCTCAGGCGGCGCACCGACGCGGGGCGCTCCGTTCTCCTCATCACGCACCGACTCGCCGAGGTCTTCGAGGGCGCCGACCGCCTGACTCTCCTCTCGCGAGGCAGGACACTTCTCGAGGCGCTCGTGCCCGCGACGACGACGGGCGACGTCGCCGCGCTCCTCCTCGGTGGAGCCGAGGCGACGTCCCGGCCCGTGGCGCTCTCGCCGCCGGTCCGGAGGGAAGGCGCGGTCCCCGCTCTCGCCCTCGAGGATTTCTCTCCGATCGGCTCCGGCGCGCCGGCCGTCTCGCTGTCGATCGCACCGGGCGAGGCGCTCACGCTCCTGGCCATCGACGGAAACGGCGCCGACCTTCTCGGTGCGGCCGTCGCGGGCTCGAGGTCCGCCCGCGGGGGCCTCCGGGTGGCCGGCCGGTCCATCCGCCCGGGCAGTTGCCTGGCGTTTCGGGCCGCGGGCGGGGCGTTCATTCCGGCCGACCGGCGCGCCGAGGGTCTCGTCGCCGGCCTTTCCCTCGCCGAGAACCTCTTCCTCAGGCGCCCGCCCGGGCGGTTCACGATCGATCGCGCCGCCCTGGCCACCTCTGCCGCGGACCGCCTTCGACGTTTCGGTGTCCGCGCCTCGGGGCCCGACGCCCCCGCCCGCGAGCTCTCCGGCGGAAATCAGCAGAAGCTCCTCCTTGCCCGCGAGCTGGAGCCGCTCCCGAAGCTCCTCGTCGCCATCCACCCGACGCGCGGCCTCGACATCGCGTCGTCCGGGGACGTGAGGGCACGCCTTCTCGACGCCGCGCGATCCGGAGCGGGGGTCCTCGTCGTCACGGCCGACCCCGAAGAGGCGCAGGAACTCGGCGCACCGGTTCGCGTCGTCTACCGGGGAGCGCTCTCTCCGCCCCTTCCGGCGTCGACCAGCCTCGCAGAGCTCGGGCGCTTCATGGCAGGGCTCGCGGCGTGAAGGCGCGTACGGTTCTCGGCGTCGCGATCGGGACGCTCGCGGCCGCGGCCCTGCTCGTCCTCCTCGCCGGGGCTTCACCGGCCGACGCCTTCGCGGCCCTCCTGCGCGGCGCCTTCGGCTCCAAGGCCGCCGTCGGCGAGACGGCCGCACGTTCGACCGGCCTCGTCCTGACGGCCGTCGCCGCCGTCGTCGCCTTCCGGGCCGGCGTCCTGAACATCGGCCTCGAAGGGCAATTCCTCGCCGGGGCTGCGGCCGCCGCCGCCGTCGGGCCGCTCTTCCCCGACCTTCCCATCGCGGCGCGCGCGGCCGTCGTCTTCGCCGCGCCGCTGGCCGGGGCGCTCCAGGCCGCCCCGGCGGTGTGGCTCGCCGAGAAGAGACAGGTCCCTCCGGTTCTCTCGACGATCCTCCTCAATCTCGTCGCGGTCGCGGGCGTGACGTGGCTCGTCCGGGGCCCGCTTCGAGATCCGGCGGGCGATTACCCCCAGAGCCGCGCCCTCTCGGACGCCGTTCTCCTCTCGCCTCTCGTCCCCGGCGCTCGCGCCACCGCCGCCGTCCTCGCCGCCCTCGGCCTCGCCGCCACCGCGGCGTTCCTCCTCGCCCGCACGCCCCTCGGCCTCGCGCTCCGCGCCGTGGGCGAGGCGCCCCGCGCCGCGCGCGCGGCGGGACTCCCCGACGTCCGCCTGAGGTCCGGCGCGTTCCTCGCCTCCGGGGCGCTCGCAGGCCTCGCCGGAGGCCTCGAGGTCCTCGCGCTCACCGGGCGGCTCTACGACCCGTTCTCGGCGGGGGTCGGCTACTCCGGGATCGCGGCGGCGCTCCTCGGCGGAATGACGCCCCTCGGAGGGGCCGCCTCGGGCTTCCTCTTCGCTGCCCTCGGGGCCGGTTCCAGCGCCCTCCAGAGGGACGCAGGAGTTCCGTCGGCCCTCGCGTCCATCGTCCCGGCCCTCGCGGTCCTGGGCCTCCTCCTGGCCCGCGGCGGACGGACCGCCGAGAGCTCCCGATGACCGGATTCGTCGAGATCGCCCTCCTGCTGTCTGCGCCGCTGCTTCTCGCGGCGACGGGCGAGCTGGTTCTCGAGCGAGCCGGGTCGATCCAGATCGGGCTCGAGGGAACCATGCTCGTCGGGGCCTACGTCGCGTTCGCGGTGGGACGCGGTGGTTCTTCTCCGGAAGCGAGCCTGGCGGCCGCGGCGGTCGCCGGGCTTCTCGCCGGACTCCTCTTCGCCCTCTTCGCCGTCGCGCGTCGGGCCGACCCCATCCTCGTCGGCACCGTCTGGAACCTCCTCGCCCTCGGCGCCACCGCGTTCGCCTACAGGCTCGCCGCCGGCGAGACGGGGTCGGTCCTCGAGGTCCGAACCCTGCCGCGGGGTCTCTTCGGCATTCCCGACGCCGTCGCGGCGAGCTTCCTCGCCCCGGTCGTCCTCCATCTCTGGCTCGCACGGACGCGCGCCGGGCTGCGCCTCACGGCGGCAGGAGAGAATCCGGAGGCGCTCCGCTCGCTCGGCCTCTCCGTCGTGGCCGTCCGAAGCGGCGCGGCCGCCGCGTCCGGTGTCCTCGGCGCGCTCGGAGGGGCGATGCTCATCCTCACGGTCTCACCGACCTTCGTCGAAGGGGTCACCGCCGGACGCGGCTTCCTGGCCCTCGCCCTCGTCGTCTTCGCGCGGTGGAAGCCGCTCGCCCTCCTTCCCGCCGCGCTCCTCCTCGGGAGCGTCACGGCGCTCCAGTACCGGCTCCAGGCCGGAGGATTCGGGCTCCCCTACGCGTTCTTCCTCGCCCTCCCCGGCCTCGTGGCGCTGGCGGCGCTCGCCCTCGCCTCCACGCGGGGCGGGGCGCCGAAGGCGCTCGGGAGCACCGCGCCGTGAGCGCGCCGAAGCACCCTCCTTACGCCGTCCTCGCCGGTTACTACGACGAGGTCTACGGGCTCTGGCGCGAGCTGCTCTCTCCGGCCCGCGACGAGATCCTGCGCGCCCACCGGGTCCCGTACGAAAGCGTCCTGGACGTCGGCTGCGGAAGCGGCTGGCAGAGCCTCGAGCTGGCACGGCGCGGCTGCCGGGTCGTGTCGGTGGACCCTGCCGTCCCGTTCCTCCGGCCTCTCCGCAAGGCAGCCCGGGCGGAGGGACTGCCGATCGACGTCCGGCTCGGCGGTGCACTCACACTTCCGCTGGGCCCCCGCGAGGAGTTCGACCTCGCCCTCGCGACGTTCGACGTTCTCAACCACCTCGAGAGCCACGGAGAGCTCGCAAGAGCCCTCTCGGGCGTCGCGAAGGCGCTCCGGCCGGGAGGTCACTTCCTCTTCGATCTCAATACGCCGGCGACCGTCGAGGCCTTCCCCGATCACCACCGGGTCACGGCGCTCGAAGGGGGCGGTCTTTCGGCGGAGAGGGGCTCGTACGACCCCGCGACGGGCGTGGGGACCGTCACGCGGGACTGGTTTCTCCCCGAGGCCGGCAACCCCAACCGCTTTCGGCGAACCCGCGAACTCTACAGAGAGATCGCGTGGCCGAAACGAGCCGTGGAGCGAGCCTTGCGGGAGGCGGGCCTGTCCGTCCGGCTCTTCACCGACGCCTCGGGCTGGCTCTCGTTCCAGCCGGAGGGGACCCGCTGGCTCGTCCTCGCTCGCAAGCGCCCCGGCGCCGTGCCAGGTCGTCTCTCCCGCTAGGGCTCCTCCGGAACCTCGGGCGCCGCTTCGGGCGCGGAGGCCTGTCCCGAGCGGGCCCCGCCGGGTCGTGCGTTCCCGCGCTGCCGGTTGAAGCGCTTGCGCATCTCCCCTTCCCGCTCCGCGCGCCACTGATCCCGGCGGTCGACGATCTGCTTCCACTGCGCCTCGGTCAGGATGCCCCTCATGTCGACGACCATCATCGTCCGGGCCTTCCCGAGCCTTCCGCGCGCCTGCTCGAGGGCCTCGGAGGCAGCACCGACTTTCTTGGGGTCGACGTCCTTGGCGGCGAGGAGGTCCTCGAGGTCGATCGTCCGCCGGTCGACGTCCGCCTTCAGGTCGACGAAAGCCCGCCGGTTCTTCAGGAACACCTCGTCGAGGCGGTCCTGCTGCTCTGTCGAGAGCTTCAGCCCTTCGACGATGGCGGGCCGTTTCCACCATTTCCCGCCGGGCATCTCGAGCATCTGGGCCGCGGCCGGGACCGCCGAGAGGGCCACCAGGGCGAGCGCGGCGAAGGGCCAGCGCGTCTTCATCTCATCACCTCGGGGAGGAGTGCCTCGTACGACTCTTCATCTGAAAGGACGCTGTCGACCGAGCGAAGAAGCTCGTCGTCCTCGCGATCGACCGCGGAAAGCCCGGACGCGCCATTCGCTGGAATGGTCGCCACCGCCGCGACGCCCGCCGGCGGTCCGGTCTCGGTCCCGCCCCGAAGAACGGTGAGGCCGGCGACGAGCGCGAGGGCAGCCGCGAGGCTCCCGAAGGCCAGCGCCGGCCGGTGGAGGATCGACCGGGTGAAACGTGCCGGGAACGGCGTCGCCTTTTCTTCCGCCTCGACGGCGGCCAGCTCGGAGATGCGCCCCAGGACGGCCCTCCGCTGGGCGGCCCAGAACTCGCCCGGGAGAGACTCGACGACACCCGTCACGGCGCCCCGATCGAGAAGGAACGCCTCTCTCAGCTTCGCGACCCGCTGCTGGCACTCGGGGCAGACCGCCTGGTGAATCGGAATCGGAGCGGGCCCTTCCTCGACCGGGAAGACCCGGCCCACGATCTCTTCCTCTGTCATGTGCCGGCCGCTCATCGCAGGTCCTCCAGCTTCTGGCGCAGCTTGCGCGCCGCCCGGAACAGGTGCGACTTGACCGTCCCGTCGTCGATCCCCGTCGCGGCCCCGATCTCGGCGATCGACCGCTCCTCGTAGTGCTTCATGACGAAGATCGCCCGCTGACGCGGCGAGAGCGCCAGCAGGGCCTCCCCGATTCGCCTGCGGATCTGCCGCGACAGGGCGTCCCGCTCGGGGGACGTGCCGTCCGTCGGCTCGGCTGCCCGCGGAAGGTCGGTCCCTTCGACCTCTTCGGCCGCAGCGAGGTCGGCGAAGGAAACGACCGGCTTGCGCCGCCGCACGGAGTCGCGGACGGCGTTGACGGCGATCCGGTTCAGCCAGGTCTCGAAGGCGGCTTCCCCCTTGAAGTCGCCGACCGCTCGCCACGCCTTCACGAAGACGTCCTGCGTCAGGGCATCGGCTTCGGCGGCGTTCCGGACCAGCGTGTAGATCAGCCGGAAGACCTTCCGCTGGTAGGTCTTCACGAAATACTCGAAGGCCTCGGGATCCCCCGCCCGGACCCGCCCGAGGATCTCGCTCTCGCGCTCCCTGCGCCCCGGATCAGCCGCCCGGGAGCTTTCGCCCGGGAGGTCGTTCGCCACGTTCCTGCTCCTCCCTCGAGGGGCTGCCTCGAACCCCGGGACCCTGGCGGCGCCCACGGCGTTCGTCATGCCGGAATGGACGCGCGAGACGGGTCGGAGGTTTACTGGACCCGAGGATAGCCCTTCAGCGCCGCCAGGGTCTCAGGACCTTCTTCAGACGGTCCCAGATGACGATCCGGCGCTTGAGCGCCGCGTGAATCAGCGGAACGAGCGGTGGGACCGGACCGGGGGCGTAATAGGACCGGAGAAGGGACAGCCGGTCGTCCGACCGTTTCAACCCGGGACGGGCAAGATCCCGGAGCCGGTTGAAGGTCCGGAGCGGGCCCCTCCGTATTCGCGCCCGGTCGAGGTCGACGAGCCAGAGCCGCGGTCCCGCCTCCCCTTCTGTGACGAGAATGTTCCCGTCGGTGAAATCGCGAAAGAAGACGCCCGAGTCGTGGAGGCGCTTCGCGAGCCGCCCGAGGGCCGCCACGACCTCCTCGAACGTCGCCCGCACCTCTGGCGCGTCAAGGCTCGGGTCGTCGCGCCTGCGGAAGAAGGCCCGGATCTGGACCGCCCCCTCCAGTTTCCGTACGACGAGGACGCTCTCCTCCGGGGTCACTTCCAGGCCGAGCGGTTCGGGAGTGTCGAGCCCGTGGGCCAGCAGGTGCCTGGCGATGCGGACGGCCCTCTCGGCCCGCGTGTTTCCGTCGGGCTGGCGAAAGTCGCGGCGGATCCTCTTGACGACGACCGGAACCCGGTCGCCTCCCCGGACGAGGAAGGCGTCGCGGACGTCGTGCCGGGCGGGATACCCCACCGCGCCGGGAATCGCCTCGAGCTCCGCCGTGATCCCTGTCAAGGACGCCTCAGCAGGAGGATCCTGTCCTGTCCGGTGGGTTGCCCGTCGACGACCTGCAGGCGAAGGAGCGCCGGAGACTTCCACTTCCCGAAAGCGCTCGCGTCGACGAGGACGAAGCCTCCGGGGTTCGACGAGAGCCACTCGGCGAGGGCCGTCTCGGTCACGACGTGGTCGGTGTGCCGGCGAAGCCGGAGCATCGGGTAGCTCCGGTAGGGATTTCCCCAGTAGACGAGCGGAACCGCCTTGTCGCCGACGAGAGGAAGGACGCGGTCGTAGAACGGTCGGCCCGTCTTGGCGACGTCGAGCGCGCGGAAGACGACCGGCCCGGCCGCCGCTTCCCCCGCCGCAAGGGTCGCCGCCAGCGCCAGGGCGGCCGGGACCGCCTCGCATCGCCGCCGCCAGAGCACCCAGAACGTTCCGGCAGCTCCGATGCCGAGCGGCAAGGCGACCAGGGGTGCGAGATGAGCGAAGTCGGGAGCCCTCCGGACCGCCACCGGACCGAGCGCCAGGGACGCCCCGAGGAAGAGCCCCGCGAGGAAGAGCATGTAGCCGCGGAAGAGCCTCAGGCCCCGGCCGGCGCGCCTCTCCCACTCGCCCACGGCTGCCGCGAGGAGGACCGCAGCGAACGGGTAGGCGACCAGGAGGTACTTCCCCTGCTTGGACTGGGACGTGGAGAGGAAGACGAAACAGGTCAGGACGACCGTCAGCCCCCACGTCAGCTCGGGCCGGCGCGAGAGGAGCCCGGACGAGCGAAGCGTGAACGGTGCGACGAGGGCCGGAAGCGTCCACGGGGCGAAGTCGCCCCAGATGCTCTTCAGGTAGAACCACCAGGGCTGAATGTGGTCGAACGCCTCGAAGAAGCGGTTCCAGTTCTGGTTCACGATCAGGTCGTACGTGTATTCCGGCCCGCCGGCGCGGGTCGCGAACCAGTACCAGGGGACGACGAGAGCGACGGAGACGAGCGCTCCCCGCAGCGGCCGCAGGTCGAGGACGGGCCGCAGGCTCCGCGACAGCGCGCACCGGACCAGGGCGACGAGCCCGGTCAGGACGATCGCCAGGGGCCCCTTCGTCAGGACGGCGAGCGGCAGGAGGACGTGGAACGCCCAGACCCACCGCTCCCTCCGGCCGACGTCGAGGTCCACGAGCATCTGGGCGACGAATGCGGCGAAGAGAAGGGCCGTGAAGAAGGCGTCGATCTGGATGAACTGCGCCTGCCAGAAGACGAGGGGCGTTACCGCCGTCGTCGCCCCGGCGAGGAGCGCCTGTCTCCGGCCCCCTCGCCACCCGGCGAGAAGCGTGGCGCCGAAAACGAGAAAGGCCCCTGACACGATCGAAGGAATTCGCAGAGCGCCGGGATCGACGTCTCCGCCGGTGAACGGCGTCGTCGCGGCCATCGTCCAGTAGTAGAGGATCGGCTTCTCCGAATAGGGCTTCCCGTTCTGGTAAGGCAGGAGCCAGGACCCCCGGACGTTCATCTCCCGGACGGCGTCGGCGAAGTCGGGCTCGTCGGGAGACCAGAAGTCGCGAGAGAAGGCGGCGAGGCCGTAGACGGCCGCCGCGGCGAGTGCGAGGGCCAGCGCCAGGCGAAGAATCGGACGCGCCACCCGGCGGAGGATACGATGCCGGGTGCGGCCGCCCCACCGGCGACACCCTGCCGCCCCGAGGAGCGAATGGATCGAAAGCACCTCCACACCTTCCAGCTGGTCGTCGAAGGGCTCGCCGAGCCGAAGGAATTCCTGATGCCCTTCGAGACCGACGACGTGATCCAGGCCATCGACGCCTGCTCCCGATACATCTCGAGGCAGGAAGACAACTTCCTTCCGCTCGGGGAGACCGAGGCCGTCCGGTCGAACAAGGTCCTGCTCGTCCGGCACCTTCACGTCGTGCCGTTCGAGGAGTGACCCTTCCCGGGGGGTGCTACTCGCCACCCCCCGGACCCCCCAAACCGCGCCAGGACGTCCGCTCGATTCCTCCTCATGTTCTGAGTCCGGTACACTCCGCCTCCCGCCGCCCCCGTGCGGCTCCCCAGGAACGGGCCCGTAGCTCAGGTGGATAGAGCGTCGGTTTCCTAAACCGCAGGTCGCGCGTTCGAGTCGCGCCGGGCCCACCACTTATCCCGTTCCGGCCAGGCGCCTGCCTTACGCAGCCCCCCGGGCCGGTCGGTTCAGAGTCGAGAACGCATCATGCCGTCGCAGCGCCCGCAGCTCGCCGTCTTCCGCCTCGTCGAGGTCGCCGAGGTGGAGACACTTCTCGACGGGGATCCGGCCGACATCCGGATCGAGGTCTTCGAGGACGGCGCGAATCCGGGCCAGTACCGCTGCCGGACGTGGAGGTTCCTCGAATACGGCATCCACCCTCCGGGCATCCGGGACGACGACGATGGCCTGGCGACCGCCTGGGAGACGATCCTCGTACCCTGGCTCGTCCCGGGCGGTTTCGTCACGGAGGAGCCGTTCTTCGCCTCCTCCAAGGAGGCGGCCCTCGACGCGGTCCTCGACGACCTGCGGGTCTACCTCGCGGTGACCCGCCACGCCGAGGACGAAGGCGAGCCGCCCGCCGGGACTCCTCCGCCCGCCTCCGCCTGATCACTCCGCCGGATCGTCGTTCTTCACGAGGCGAAGACCCGTCCTGGGCGGCGGCACGGCGCGGCCAGACGTGCCGAGCGGCCTCAGGATTCTCCGGCCACCGGTCGGCTCCCCGAACTGGTTCACCCCCGTCTCGTCCTTGACGGCCTGGATCGCGCGCCCTCTCAGCTCCGACCAGAACCACTCCCCCTTCTTCGGGGGGCGTTCCTCGCCCGTCCACCCGAAACCCGGCGGCGGCGGGCCGAAGTCCTCCTCCTTCCGGGCCAGCTTGAGGTGGAAGACGAACGGGCCCTCCTCGAGGGCGCCGAAGACGATCAGCTCCTCTCCCCGGCGGCATACGGTCGCTTCCACCTTCTCGAACCCCTCGGGAAGCTCCGGTCCGTCGTCCTCGTGCTCGGTCATGGAGATCTCCTCGCCCGGATGATCGCCCCGATTCGATTTCGAGGCGCGCACGCCCTTCGCGCCCGGGATCGCCGTCAGCTCTCGGGCACGGGGGCCGGCCGGCCGAGGAGGAAACCCTGCCCGAGCGCCACGCCGAGCTGACGGACGGCGGCGAGGTCCTCCTCCGTCTCGATTCCCTCGGCCACCGTCACGGCGCCGATCCGACCGCCGAGCCGAACGAGCATCTCGACGATCTCGCTCTTGATGCCGTCCCTGTGGGGACCGGTCACGAGGGACTGGGAGATCTTGAGAAAGTCGGGCCTCAGCTCGGCGATCGCGTGAAGGGAGGCGTGGCCGGAGCCGGCGTCGTCGAGAGCGATACGAAACCCGGCCCTTCGAAGAGCGGAGATCCCCTCCCGGAACGCGTCGAAATCGGGGATGGCTCCCCGCTCCGTGATCTCGAGGACGACGGACGGGCCGAGCGCGACGAGCGGACCGAGGATCTCCAGCCCTCCCCGGGCGAGCTCGTTCACGACGTTCGTCTCCACGTTCACGAATAGAAGGCCTGCCTCGTGAGTCCCGAAACGGGACGCGGAGAAACGGACGCAGATCTCTTCGAGCGGCAGGACCCGGCCATGCCGCGATGCGTAGTCGAAAAGAACCTCCGGGCTTTCGAAACCGGTCCCCGCCGGGCCGCGGGAGAGCGCTTCCCAGGCCACGACGTGACGCGTCGCAAGGTCGCGGATCGGCTGGTAGACGGTCCGGATGTCCCGTCGCCTCAGGAGCGCGGCAAATTCCTCCCGCTGCGAGGCGACCCGTTCTCCCTCCCGCGTCGAGGCGGAAGCGGAAGCCTCCGCGAGGGCGCGCTCGACGAGCCGCTCGACCCGGACCTGCGGGTTGTAGCTCAGCCGCGAGGCCGTCACGGTGACCTCGAGCCGCCGGTGCACACGACCGAGGAACCGCTCGCCGAGGAGCGCCCCGAGAGACTCCTCGACCTGCCGCGCCTTCCGCCCGAGACGGGCGGACGATTCCTCCTCGCCCCGTCCCGAGGGAAGGGCCACGAACGCGACGAGAGCCGACGAGCCGGGCCGCGACACCGCGAGAAGGTCGCTCGTGGAGAAAAGGGTCCCGAAGAGCCGCCGGAGACCCCTGGCGGCCTCTTTCACGACCTCGTCGAGGAGCTCCCAGCCGTAGTGGTCCTCGAGCGACGCGACCGCGTCGACGTCGATGAGAAGGACACCGAGGTCCTGGTCCACGAGGAGCTTCTCCCGCAGGGCGTCGACGACGACCGGAATGGTCGGCAGACCCGTGAGCGAGTCGAGGAGCAGGCCGCGCGTCCGGCGCTCCGGCATCTCGCGGCCGATGGGCCCGGAGCGCGTGTCGTCTCGCCCGGCGAGGGCGGATTCCACCGCCTCGACGAGCCGCGCCTTCGTGAACGGCTTCGTGACGAAATCGACGGCGCCGGCCTGCCGGCCCGTGACGAAATCCCGGATCTCCGACTTGACCGTCAGCATGACGACCGGGATCGAAGAGGTCTCCGGAAGGCTCCGAAGCGTCGCGCAGACTTCCCAGCCGGAAAGGTTCGGCATCAGGACGTCCAGCAGTACCAGGTCCGGCCTCTCGAGGACGGCGCGCTCGATCCCCTCGCTCCCGTCCGCCGCCCCCAGCGCGTCGAAGCCGGCGGAAGAAAGAACGGCTTCGACGACGGAGCGAACGTCGGCGTCGTCGTCCACGACGAGGACCCTTTTTCTCGACATCAGGAGGTGGGAATTCTACCGCTCGTGGCGAAACTCGGCGTCGAACCCCCCGAGGACGTCGTCCGGTGTCGCGACCGAGGTCTCGACGCGCTGGACGCGCGCGAAGCGCGGCCCTTCCCAGAGCGCCGCCTCCAGCCGGTCGAGAGCGTGCGCCGGCCCCTCGGCCACGACGAGGACCCGCCCGTCCGAGAGGTTCGAGGCGCCCCCGCTCAGGCCGAGGCCGCGTGCCGTCCGCGCCGCGAAGGCGCGGTAGCCGACTCCCTGGACGCGCCCCGAGACGAGCCAGCGGCGCGCGTCGCTGTCGAAGCCGCCGCTCAACTCCCCACCTCGGTCGGGGCCTTTCCCCAGCCGAACTTCCCCACGAGCGGAACGTAGGCGACGTCGCCGGCGTCTTCCGTGCGCGTCCTTCCGCTCGGGAGCTTCTTCACGACGAGGAGACGCTGGCGGTTGGCGGGACCGACCGGGACGACGAGGCGGCCCGTCGCCGAGAGCTGGGAGACGAGGGGTGCCGGGATGTCGGGCGCGGCAGCGGCGACGACGATGGCGTCGTAAGGCGCGTGTTCCCGCCAGCCGTAGGTCCCGTCGAACACCTTGACCGAGACGTTTCTCACGCCGAGAAACGCGAGAACGCGCCGGGCCTCGGCGGCCAGCTCCGGGATCCGTTCCAGGGAAAAGACCTGCCCGGCCAGCCGGGCGAGAACGGCCGCCTGGTAGCCCGAACCGGTCCCTATCTCGAGGACCCGAGCGTCCGGCCGGATCGCCGCGAGCTCGGCCGCCCGTCCGACGTTCGCGGCCTGCGTGATCGTCTGTCCGGCGCCGATCGGAAGGGCGTGGTCGCCGTAGGCTTCCGCCACGAGAGCTTTCGGGACGAACAGGTGACGCGGAACCACGCCGAGCGCCTCGATGACCCGCGGGTCGGAGACGAGACCAGCCGCGACGATCCGGGCGACCATCGCGCGCCGCGCCTCCGCGCCCGCCCTCGCGGCGCGCGCGACTTCGGGATCCTCCGGCCTCACGCCGGGATCTTAGCTGCCGTCCGCTCCGTTGGCGCGGCTCCCGCTCAGGCGGTCGGCCAGGTCCTCGAGCGCCTTGTACGCCGTCAGGTCGAGGTGGAGGGGCGTCACGGAGACGGTGCCGCCCGCGACGGTCGTCAGGTCGCTCCCGTCCTCGTGCGTGTCGATGTGCGCGCCGCCGATCCAGAAATAGGGACGGCCGCGCGGGTCGATCTTCTCCACGACGCTTTCGCCGTAGCGGCGCCGCCCCATCCGCGTCGCGCGGATCCCCGCCGGCCTGCCGCCCGGGATGTTCACGTTCCAGAGGATCTCTGCGCCCATCGGCCGCGAGAGAGCCAGCCGAATGACCTCTTCCGCCATGGATTCGGCGTGCGAGAAGTCGGGCGGGGTGTCGGCCTGGTCCCGGCGGTAGTCGAGGGAGAACGCGATCGACGGGATGCCCTGGAGGGTCCCCTCGAAAGCGGCCGCGACCGTGCCGGAGTAGGTCACGTCGTCCCCGAGGTTCGGCCCCTGGTTGATGCCCGAGAAGACGAAATCGGGCCGCACGTCTCGAAGGATGCTGCAGATGGCGAGGTTCACGCAGTCGGTCGGCGTCCCGTCGACGACCCACGAGCGGTCGGCGGTCTTCACGACCCGGAGCGGCCGGTGAAGCGTCAGGGCGTGGGAGGTCGCGCTCTGCTCGCGGTCGGGAGCGACGACGTACGTCTCGAAGCCGGCCGCCTTCGCGGCCCGTTCGAGCGCCTCGATCCCCGGGCTGTGGATCCCGTCGTCGTTCGAGACGAGGGCGCGCATCACGCCCCGCCCCTGTAGACGACCTTGTTCCGCTCCGTCTCGTGGAGGACGAGCTCGACCAGGCGGGCGGGCCCGACGTGGGGAGCGAGCTGGTCCCAGAAGCGGATCGCGAGAACCTCTGCCGTCGGGATGCTCCCGCCGAGGAAGTCGACGTCGGAATTCAGGTTCCGGCAGTCGCACTTCTTCACGATCCGCTCGTTCACGAGCCTCTTCAGGTCGGAGAAGTCGAGAACCCATCCCTTCTCCGGGTCTATTTCCCCCTCGACGGTGATCTCGAGCCCGTACGTGTGCCCGTGTCCGTGGGGTTGTTGCACTTGCCGAAGACCGCGCGGTTCCACTCCTCGTCGCGGGACGGGTTGTGGAGCCGGTGCGCCGAGCTGAAGGTCGCGCTGGTCGTGATGCGGGTGAGCGGACGCGCCGCCTCGTTCTCTGTCACGGGATCGACTCCCGCCCCGGAAGGGGCAAGGGCGCCCGGCGTTCCGGCCGGGCGCCCGGAGATGGAATCTAGCACGAGGGCCGCGCGCTCATTCCATGAGGCCAGGGATCCCGGATGGACCGAGCGCCGCCATCAGCAGGACCGCCGCGGACGCCACGGCGAGCACCCACGTCACCCGGTCGCGGGCGGCGAAGACGATCGGGTCCTCGTCCATCTCCCCCCGCCCGACGAGAACCCAGACCCGGCTCGTCCAGAAGAGAAGCGCCGGCACGAGGAGCCAGAGCCAGCCCGGGTGAGCGTAGAGCCTCTTCGTCACGTCGCTGTAGATGTAGATGGCGAGGACGAGGCTCGAGAGGTACGCGCTCGCGACGCCGAGGACCTGGACGACGAGAGAGTCCCAGACGAACCAGTCGCGGCCCGCCGCGGCGTCGTGTCCCCGCTCCTTCACCGCGAGGAGCTCGGAAGCGCGCTTGGCGTAGGCGAGCGAGAGGAACAGGAAGACCGAGAACGCGAGGAGCCACGGCGACACGGGAACTCCGGTCGCCGCGCCGCCGAGGAGGACCCGGAGCGTGTAGAGGAACGCGAGCGTGAACACGTCGACGAGGACCTTGCGCTTCAGCGAGAGCGTGTAGAGCGTCGTCGTGGCCAGGTAGGCCGCGAGCAGGACCCGGGCCCCGGCGGGGAGAGCGAGCGCGAACGCGAGCGAGCCCCGCGAGGAGCAGCGGGACGAGCCCGATCGCCGCGCGAATGGAGAGGTCCCCGCTCGCGAGGGGTCTCTTCCGCTTCGAGGGGTGCTGCCGGTCCGCATCGAGGTCCCCGAGGTCGTTCAGGACGTAGACGGCCGAGGCGAGGAGACAGAGCGCGAGAAACGCGAACACGGCCGCCAGGAGCACCGGGGTCTCGAAAATGTGACCCGTGACGACCGGGACGAAGACGAGGACGTTCTTCACCCACTGCCGGATCCGGATCGCCGAGAGGACGGTCCGGAGGCGGACCGGACGGCCGGGCAGCTCGGCGGACACGGGCGTGCCGGTCCTCTCCACCTCGGCCCGCAGGCTCGTACCCGACCCGACCAGGATCGCCTTTCGCGCGCTCCGGAAGATGGGCAGGTCGGCCCTCTCATCGGCGGCGTAGTCGAAGCCCTTCTCACCGAATCGCGAGACGAGAGCCAGCCGTTTCTCCTCCCCCTTGAGGTTCCGGACTCCATCGCTCCCGATGACCTCGTCGAAGAGACCGACCCTCGCGGCGATCGGACGGGCGAGGAGCTCGTCCGTCGCCGTCGCCAGGACGAGCCGCCGGCCTCTCGCCTTCTCTTCGCCGAGGAGCCGGACGAGCTCCTCCCTCAGCGGGAGCGACCCGGCGTCGACCGGGCCGGCCTCGGCGAGCCGCCGCTTCAACGATGCCCGGTCCCCGCGGAAGAGCGCCGGCAGTGTCCTCAGCGCGGCGATCGGCGCCCGAGTGACGGCCAGGACGGCCGACTCGTGCAGGAGGTCCGTCAGGACGAGAGTTCCGTCGAGGTCGACGACGAGCGGCACCTCGACGACGGTCCCTTCCGCTGTAACGCCGCTCACGATACGTCGAGGTTACAGGCGCGGGGCCGGCACAGGAAGCGCCGAGACGAACCCCTCGGCCAGGGCCGCATAGTCGCCGTCCCCGAGGCCCTTCTCCAGGGCCGCGTCGACGGCTGCGAGGACCGCCTTCGCCATGAGCGGCGCCACTCCGGCCCCCTCCGCGGCGCGAACGAAGAGCTCGACGTCTTTTCGCAGCAGCCGGAGCGGGAAGGTCGGGTTCGAGTACTCCGCGTCGAGCATCCGCCCGAGCTTCTTGTCGAAGGTTGGCGCGTAGAGCGCGCTCGGCCGGAGGACGCCCATGAATGCCTCCGGGTCGAGCCCTTCGGCCCGGACGTAGGCCAGGCTCGTGGCGAACGCGGCCGTCAGGGAGCCGATGAGCTGGTTCAGCGCGAGCTTCAGCGCCGCCGCGCTTCCCACTCCTCCCACGAGTCGCACGTCCTTTCCGAGGCATGAAAGGAGCGGCGCGAGCTGCTCGACCTGCTTCGCGGTTCCGCCCACCATGACCTGGAGCGTCCCGGAGTCCGCCTGGGGGATGCTCCCCAGGACGGGCGCCTCGACCCACTCGCCGCCCGCTGCGGCGATCTCGACCGCGAAAGCGCGGCTCTCGTCCGGCCCGATCGTTCCCATCTGGACGACGGTCCGCCCCGCGACGGCGGCCAGGGCCTCCGGCGAGAGGAGCACCGCGCGAATCGCGGGAGCGTCGGCAAGCATCAGAATCGTGACCGGAGAGGCGAGGAGGGCGTCCGCCGGCGCCGGCACGACATCCAGGCCCGCCTCGCCGAGCGGCGCTGCCTTGGACGCCGTCCTGTTCCAGACCGTCACGGCAAGACCGGTCGAGGCGAGGCGAAGGGCGATCGGTGCGCCGAGGAGGCCGGTGCCGAGGAGGGAAACGTCGCTCATCCCCCGATTCTGCGTCCGGCGCGGATAATCGGGAACCTGCCGTCGGCCGCGCACGACCCGCCACGCGAGGAGCTCCGATGACCGAGAACGCCGCATTCCCCGATGGCTTCCTCTGGGGAGCCGCCACCTCCGCCTACCAGATCGAGGGCTCTCCCCTGGCCGACGGCGCCGGGCCGAGCAACTGGCACCGCTTCACGCGGATTCCCGGCAAGGTGAGGGACGGAGACACGGGCGACGTGGCGTGCGACCACTACAACCGCTACGCCGAGGACGTCGCGCTCATGAAGTCCCTCGGACTCGGCGCCTACCGCTTCTCCATCTCGTGGAGCCGGGTGATGCCCGAGGGGCGCGGTGCGGTGAACCAGAAGGGGCTCGACTTCTATCGCCGCCTCGTCGACGCGCTCCGCGAGGCGGGGATCCGCCCGATGGCGACCCTCTACCACTGGGACCTTCCCGCCGCGCTCGACGACCGGGGAGGCTGGACGAACCCCGACGTCGCAGGCTGGTTCGCCGACTACGCCCGAACCTGCTTCCGCGCGCTCGACGGAGCCGTCGATCTCTGGACGACGCTCAACGAGCCGTGGGTCGTCAGCGACGGCGGCTACCTCCACGGGGTTCTCGCCCCGGGGCACGACAGCCCGTTCGAGGCGCCCCGCGCTTCGAAGAACCTCCTCCTCGCCCACGCCGCCGGCGTGGCGGCCTACCGCGCCGAGGGGAAGGGGCAGATCGGCCTCGTCGTGAACCTCGAGCCGAAGTACCCGGCCTCCGAGCGCCCCGAAGACCTCTCCGCCGTCGCCCGCGCCGACGCCTACATGAACCGCCAGTACCTCGACCAGGCCCTGCTCGGGAAGGTCCCTGAGGGCCTCGCCGAGATCTTCGGCGAAGCGTGGGAAGGCCCCACCGACGCCGAGCTCGCCGCCATGAAGACTCCCGTCGACTACATCGGCGTCAACTACTACACCCGCGCCGTCGTCCACGACGACCCGCGGAGCTTCCCCGTCATGGAAGGGCGCGCCCTCCAGCGCAACGCCACGCACACCGAGACGGGCTGGGAGGTCTACCCCGACGGCCTCTACGACGTCCTGACGTGGGTGCGGCGGCGCTACGGGAACGTCCCGCTCTACGTCACGGAGAACGGCGCGGCCTTCTACGACCCGCCCGTCGCCCCCGAGCCGCTCCTCCACGATCCGCTCCGCGTCGCCTACCTCGACGCGCACCTCGGCGCGGTCCGGCGCGCGATCGCCGACGGCGTCGACGTGCGGGGCTATTTCGCCTGGTCGCTCCTGGACAATCTCGAGTGGGCCCACGGATTCCGCAAGCGCTTCGGCATCGTCCACGTCGACTTCGCCACCCAGAAGCGGACGCCCAAGGCGAGCGCCCGCTTCTACGCCGAGGTCATCCGGACGAACGGGGCCTGCCTCAGGCCGGCCGGTAGCTGACCTTCACTTTCGCGGTCGTCCCCGCGGCGAGCGGCGGGAGGAGCGTCCCGTAGAGAACCCGCCCGTCCACCTCGACCCGGGTCGTGCCGGGGGCGAGCGACGCGTCCCGGACGACCGTGACGTCGAGCGTGGCCCCTCGCCACGGACGGTTCATGCGTACGCCATTCCACGACGGCGGCAGGCACGGGCCGAAGCGCATGCCGTCCCATTCGGGACGGACGCCGATGACCCACTCGCAGACGACGCGGTGGAGCCACTGCGCCGAGCCGGTGTACCAGGTCCAGCCGGCGCGGCCGTGAAGCGGCGAATCGGGGCCGTCGACGTTCCCCGGGAGGACGTAGGGTTCGGCGCGGTAGCGCTCCGGGTCCTTGCGCGTCGGGTCGATGGCGGCGAGGAGGCGTTCGACGAGCTCGGGGTCCTTCGACTTCCCCGCTGCCGAGATCGCCCAGGTCGCCGCGTGCGTGTAGACGCCGCCGTTCTCGCGCATGCCGGCCGCGTAGCGGGTGATGTAGCCGATCTCGCGGACGGGGCGGTCGTAGGCCGGCGCGAGGAGGAGCGCCCCGGCGGGGCTGACGAGGTGCTCCTTCACCGCCGCCATCGCGGCCGCGGCGCGGTCGGGCGGGGCGACGTCGTTCAGGACGGCCCAGGTCTGTGCGTTGAGGTAGATCCTCCCCCGCTCGTTCTCGCGGCTCCCGATCTTCCCGCCGCCGTCGAGGGTCGCGCGCCAGTACCAGTCGCCGTCCCAGCAGTGCTCGTTGATCGCGGCGACGAGCGCCTCGCGGCGGTTCGCGAAATCGGCACTTCGCGCCGGCTCGCCCGTCCGGCCGAAGAGCTCGGCCCACTCGCCGAGGAGCCCGGCGAGAAAGTGCGCGAGCCAGACGGATTCGCCTTTCTCCTCGAGGCCGACGGCCGAGAGGCCGTCGTTCCAGTCGCCCGCGCCGATGTACGGCAGGCCGCGAGGGCTCGTCCGCCGGAAGACGCGCTCGAACGCCCGCAGGACGTGCTCGACGAGCGGAACGGGCTGCGGGTCGTCGAGGAAGGGAGCGCGGTCGGCGAGGATCGAAAGGTCCCCGGTCTCGCGGACGTAGGCCGCCGTCACGAACGCGAGCCAGAGGAGGTCGTCGGTCATCTTCGTGACGTGCCCCATCTCCGAGAGGGGGTGCCACCAGTGGTAGACCGAGCCGTCGGCGAACTGGTGCGCCGCGTGAAGGGCGATCTGCTCGCGGCAGAGCGAGGGGTCGACCGTCAGCCAGACCTGCGAGTCCTGGAGCTGGTCGCGGAAGCCGAAGGCGCCGCTCTGCTGGTAGTAGCCGCAGCGCCCCTGGATGCGCGCCGAGATCGCCTGGTACCTCACCCAGTCGTTCAGGAAGGCGTCGAACGTCGCGTCGGGGGTCTCGACCCGGTGCGCGGCGAGGAGGCCGGTCCAGCGGCGCTTCGCGGCGGCGAGCGAGGCGTCGAGCGCCTTCGACGTTCCCGAAGCGGTCGAGCAGCGCCCGGGTCTCCTCGTCCGTCTCCGCGGTCGCGAGGACGAAGCCGAGGTCGCGCGAGCCGCCCGGCGGAACCTCGATCGGGACCCGTAGCGCCCCGACCGCGTCCCCGTGCCGGCCGAAGAGGCCGGGCCAGGGATTTCCCGTGAGGGCTTCGGGAGCCGCGAAGCTCCCGAGGCGGCCGAGGAAGGCGGCCTTGTCGCCCTCGGCCTCCGATACGAGCTCGGTGCAGGCGAGAGCGCTGACGTACGGGAAGCCGGTGTTCCAGTGTCCCCAGCGCTCCGAGCCGACCTCCCACATGTGGGACCGCGCGAAGACGGCATTCCTCTCCACGTCCCGCTCGCACTCGAGGAAGAGCTTCGTGAACTCGCGCCGTGGCGACGGCGTGACGCCGCAGTTCCACTCGACGAAGGCGACGAGCTCGAGCCTCCGCGGGGTGAGGAGCTCGTTGGTCAGAGTGAGCCGCCAGAGCTCGGCGGTCGCCTCCGGGTCGGCGAAGAGGGTCCACTCGGCCGCGAGGCCGCGCATCGCCGTCCGGAACGTCGTGTAGCCGAGCCCGTGCCGGCACTCGAACCGGTCGTAGGCCGGAAGGCAGGGCGCGGGAGAAAGCGACCAGAGCTGACCCGTATCGACGTCGCGCAGGTACAGGTAGCGCCCCGAGGAGTCCCTCGTCAGGTCCTGCTCCCAGCGCGTCACCACGGCGAGCTGGGAGTTGTCGACCCAGGTGAAGCCCGAGCCTGACTGGCTGACGACGAGGCCGGCGCGCGCGTTGGAGATGACGTTGACCCAGGGCCGCGGAGTGCGCGGGTCGGTGATGACGTACTCGCGGCCGTCCTCGGTGAAACGCCCGTAGGCGTTGGCGGCATGGACGGGGCGTGAGGGAGCCTCACTCATCGAATCCTCCGGAAGAGAATGGAGACGGGGTCGGGTGTCGTCATGGCTGGACGACGACGTCCGCGGGAAGTGAGCGAACGACGACTTCTCCGCCCGGGGAGAGAGGCGCCGGGCGCCCGTTGACGGTCGCCGTCCGCAGACCGGACGACAGGGGCGGACGGACGGCGACGCCGCCCTCCGGAAGATTCTTCAGTCCGGAAAGGCGGACGCGGAGCCCCTCTCCCTCCGCCGTGAGAGCGAGATCGAGGGGCCCCCATGGCGTGCCGAGGCCCTTCACCGAGACGCCGCGCGCGGAGCGGACCCACGCCTCGGGAAGCCCCGCGGCCACGACGAGCGACGAGTCCTCCTCCCGCTCGTAAGCGAACAGGTCCAGGAAGGAGCGGACGAAGTCGGAGCCGACCCAGGTGTGCGGGATGTCGCCGACGAACTTCGGCGTCCTCGGGTCGCGCCAGACGACCTCGCCCCACTGGTTCCACTCGGCCGGACGAAGGTCGCGGAAGAAGAGCTCGAGGAGGTGCTGGACGTCGGCGCGGCGGCCGAGGCGCACGAGCGCCCCGACGGTCCGCCACTCGTACGGCGTGTAGATCTCTCCTTCGCCGGCCTCCCGTTTCGCGACGTTCTCGAGGTACTTCGCGAACGTCCGCTCGAGCGCCGCCTTCGGCAGCCGCGCCTGTTCGCCACCGGGCGCGAGGGCGGCCGTCGTGGACGTCGCGTCGAAGTCGCCGAGCTCGGCGCAACCCGGAAGGTAGTCGATTCCGTGCCGCTCGATGACGAGGCGGATCGAGGCGTGGAGGTCCGCGGCGAACTCGTCCCGGATCCTCGCGAAGGAAGTCGCCTCCGTTTCCTTTCCGAGGAGCGTCGCGAGGGTCACGGCGTCCTTCAGCCCTCGCAGGCCGAAGAAGTCGTCCCAGTAGGAGTGCATCGGCTTCGCCGAGTACCCCTCGTGGCTGATCGACTCGGGGAGAAGGCCGTAGAAGACCCTCTTCTCCGGACTCTCGTACTCTGCCGTCCGGCGTTTCTGCCGGAGCTGGTCGAGGTACGACACGGCCGAGACGACGTGCGGCCACATCTGTGCGGCGAGGCCCCGGTCGCCCGTGTACCTCACCGTCTCGGCGATCAGGAAGAGGAGCTGGCCGTGGCTGTCGTTCTCCGGAACGGCGTCGGCGCCCCGGAAATCGACGCAGCACGGCACGCGCCCGTCCTCTCCCTGGAAGCCGGCGAACCAGAGCAGGAACGACCGGGCCGTCCCGGAGTGCCCGAGGCGCAGGAGCGCCTCCGACGTGAGCGAGCCGTCGCGGATCCAGGAGCGGGCGTACGAGCGCGACCCGGGCTGGATCGCCGGGCCGTCGCGGTTGACGAGGATCCAGGCGAGCTGGGACTTCAGGACCTTCACGAACCGCTCCGCCTCGGGCGGCACGTCGAAGACGACCCGGTCGAGGCGGCCCCTCCAGCCCTGCCGCTCCCTGGCGAGGAGCGTGTCGAAGAGGGCCGAGGCGTCGCTGGAGGAAAGGCCCGGGCCAGGCCTCCGGCCCGAAGGCCGCAGTCAGCTCTGGCGGGGTGTGCGCGCGGTCGAAGGGAATCGCGACGACGATCTCGCGGGAACCGGTGGGCGGAAGCTCGAGGTCGAACACGAAGGCCCCCGACGCGAGACCGGTCGGGTCCGTCACGCCGACCGACGACGGCAGCGCTCCCGCGCGAAGAAAGTCCGAGATGTCTCCCGAATCGAATGCCGTTCCTCCGGACGCCGACGGCGCCGAGAGCGGGACGACGAGCCGCGTGCCATTCACGACGGCGCGCCCGTTCTCGAACGCGAGCGACCGGATCTCGGAGACGCCGCCCGGCGTGCCGAGGAACTGCCACGGCGGGTTCACCTGGAGAGGCGGAATGCCAGGACGAGGCGAATGCGCTTCGCCGCGTTCTTCCGGTTCGCGAGGCGATAGCGCACCAGGAGCGCCGACGAACCGGGCAGCCCGGCCGCGAGCGCCGTCGTCTCGAGCGTGACGTCCTTCGCCTCCCACGTCACCGACGGGATCGGCAGGTCGCCGTCCGCGAGCGCGTGGCGCGTCGTCACGTCGGCCCAGGTGACCAGCCGCTCCCCGTCGAGGAGAAACGGCTCCACGGAGAAGAGCCCGGCCCCCGCCTCGAGCGCGCCGTCCTCGGAGAGAAGCCCTTCGTCCGCGTCTCCGTCGACCCCGACGACCGCCCAGTACGACTGCTCGCCGGCGAGGTACCGCGGCCACGAGCCGCGCGGGTCCGCCTTCGCCACTTCCGCCACGAACGCGCTCGGCGTCGCGCCGAAGGCGAGCGGCATCACCGCGACCTCCCTCAGCTCGAACGGCTCCGTTTCCGGCCCTTCGAGGAGCCGGAGGCGTACCTTCCTCGCCTCGCCCTCGGGAAGTGCAAGGAAGTCCCGCCCGCCGTTGCCGCCCGTGACCTCGCGAACCGTCGTCCAGGTGGTTCCGTTCTCCGAGAGGTCGACCGCGTAGCGGCTCGCGAACGAGGCGCCGTGGTCGATGACGAGCCCACCCAGCTCGCGAAGGGAGCCGAGATCGACCCTCCATTCCGCAGGTCCCGCCGACCCTGCCCGCCACGACGTCGCCGCGTCGCCGTCGAAGGCGCGGCGCGCCTCGTGCCCGGCTGCGGACGAGGAGGCCGACGCCGACACCGGTTTCGCCTCCGGCTCGAGCGGCAGCTCGACGAGAACGAGATCCGCCACCTCGAGCCAGCCCTTCCCGCCGCGTCCCGCGGTCACCGTCACCTCGATCGAGCCGATGCGCGAAGGAATCCGTCCGCCGGAAGGCCCCCAGGCGAACTCCACCTGCCGCTGCTTCACGCGAAGCGCCTCGAAGTCGCGCGGGAAGGTCGTGTTCCGCTTCCGGAACCACCAGACGTTCTCGCCCGACGGGTCGGCGAGCTTCAGCTCGAGGTCGTTCGGGAGCGCCTCGCCCCGGAGCCGGAGCCGGATCTCCCAGCGCGCGGGGAGGACGAGGTCGACCTTGCGCGTCGCCGCGGCCCAGCCCGCCTTGCCGCCGAAGTCGAAATCGAGGTGGAGCGCGCCCGCCGGAACGGACGCCGCGCGCGAGATCGCGAGCGCAACGCCCGGCGCCGGCGCGGCCTTCCAGTCGAGCGGGTTGGCGGTCCCGATCGGTGTCGTCCGCGGCGCGGCGCGGCGGCGAGGAGGAAGACCGACGAGACGAGGAGCGCGAGGCGTTTCATTCCTGTTCGCCTATTCCTTGAGACCGCCGGCGGTGATGCCGTCGATGTAGGAGCGCTGGAGCGCGAGGAAGAGGAGGAGCGCGGGGAGGACGGTGACGACCGCCCCGGCCATCATCAGCTCGGTGTCCTGGACGTGCTCTCCCGAGAGGCTCGCGAGGGCGACCGTGAGCGTCCACTTCGTGTCGTCGGTCAGGACGATCAGGGGCCACATGAAGTCGTTCCACGTCCCGAGGAAGGTCAGGACGCCGAGCGTGACGAGGATCGGCCGGCAGAGCGGCAGGACGATCGACCAGAAGATCCGCAGCTCCCCCGCCCCGTCGATCCGGGCCGCGTCGAGGAGCTCGTCCGGGACCGACGCCGCGTACTGGCGGACGAGGAAGATGCCGAAGATGCTCGCGACGCCGGGGAGGATCACCCCCGCGTACGAGTTGACGAGCCCCATCGACCGCAGGAGCAGGAAGACGGGCAGCATCGCGACCTGGCCCGGGATGACCATCGCGGCGAGGAGCCCCGAAAAGAGCGGCCCGCGCGCCGGGAAGCGGAGCTTGGCGAAGGCGTAGCCCGCCGCCGCGTTCACGACGACCGACAGGAGCGCGGCGCAGGTGGCGAGGAGGGCGCTGTTGAGAAAGCTCCGCCCCAGGTCGAGCCTCACGAAGAGCTCGCGGTACTGGTCGAGCGTCGCGCGGCCCGGCAGGAGCGGCGGCGGAGAGGTGTTCGCCTCGCCGGACGACATGAACGAGGCGGAGACCATCCAGAGGAGCGGCGCGAGCGTGACGATCGAGCCGGCGACGAGGGCCGCGTGGACGGCGATCGTGGAGAGCGTCTTCCTCTTCACGCCTCGCCCCCCTTCTGGAGCCGGCGCTGCAGGAGCGTCGCACCGAGGATGACGGCGAAGAGGACGAAGGCGATCGACGCCGACGCCCCGATGCTCCACCAGCGGAAGCCCTGCTTGTACATGAAGAGCGCCACGCTCAGCGTCGCGTTCATCGGGCCGCCGTCGCCGCCCGACATCACGTACGGCTCGGCGAAGAGCTGGAAGTAGCCGATCGTCGTCGTGAGGCCGACGAAGAGGAACGTCGGCGCCAGGAGCGGCACGGTGATGAGCCGGAACCGCTGCCACGGCCCCGCGCCGTCGAGACGGGCCGCCTCGTAGAGGCTCTCGGGAATCGCCTTCAGCCCCGCGACGAAGATGATCATGCTCGCGCCGAAGTTCTTCCACGCCGCCATGAGGACGATGGCCGGCATCGCCCAGTGCGGGTCGCCGAGCCAGTCGATCGCGCCGACGCCGAAGAGACCGAGGGCCGCGTTCAGGAGACCGAAGCGCGGGTGGTAGAGGTATTTCCAGACCGCCGCGACGGCGACGAGCGTCGTGACGACGGGGGCGAAGTAGATCGTCCGGAAGAGGCCCGGGAAGCGGACGAGCTTGTGGTTCAGGAGGAGCGCGGTGCCGAGCGCGAGCGAGACGGTGAGCGGCCCGCCGACGACGACGAAGAAGAACGTGTTCCCGAGCGCCTTCCAGAAGACCGGGTCGTGCAGGAGCCGGGCGTAGTTGCGGAGGCCGACGACGCGCGCGTTCGACGGGTCTCCGACGGCGTAGAGGTCGAAGTCGGTCAGGCTCAGGAGGAGCGACGCGACGACGGGGAGGGCGAGGAACGCGGAGAGGAGGAGGAGCCCGGGCGCCACCAGGAGGAGGCCCGACCGCGCCTCGCGCGCCCTCCAGGAGGAAAGTCCCCTCACTTCCGCGCCCCCGCGGCCTTCCGGTCGAGCAGCCAGCGCCTCTTCTCGAGGATCGTCTCGACGTCGGCGTCGAGTCTCGCCAGCGACTCGTCGAGGCCCTTCGCGCCGCGGGCGACCGGCTCCAGGCGCTCCCAGACCTTCGCCGCGATCTGCTCCCACTCGGGGACCTTCGGCGTCGCGCGGACGTGCTCGAGCTGGAGGCGGAACGAGGCGGTCCTCCCGTCGCCGGCGAGAGCCGGCTCGTCCCAGGCCGAGCGGCGCGCCGGCAGGTCGCCGCAGAGGGCCCAGAAGCGCTTCTGCGTGGCCGGCTCCGAGAGGAACTCGACGACCTTCCACGCCGCGTCCTTCCGCGGCGAGGAGCGGAAGACGACGAGGCTCGATCCCCCGGCGAGCGAGACGCCGGGCCACGGCATCCCGTCGGGCGCGGGGAGCGGCGCCGTCGCCCACGAGCCCTGCAGGCTCGCCGGGAGCCGCCGCCGGAACTCCCCGAGGTTCCAGGGCCCGGTGACGTACATCGCGAACTCGCCGGCGGCCATCTGCTGGTAGAGGTTCGCGACCTGGGAGTTCGCCAGCGGCGGCGCGAGGCCGTCGCGGTAGAGGCCGATGAAGAACTCCGCCGCCCGCCGGAACTCGGGAGCGGCGAAGGCCCCGTGCCGCCCGCCGTCCGAGAGCAGCTCGGCGCCGGCGGCGACGGCGAGGGTCACCGGCTGCGCCCACTCGTTCGTCGGAAGGAGGAGGCCGAAGCGCCCGGGTCCGCCCGTGCGTTTCACCGCCACCATCGCCTCCCGCCATCCGCTCCAGCTCCGCGGCATCCCAAGGACGCCGGCCGCCGCGAGGAGATCGCTCCGGTAGAAGACGAGGCGGGTGTCGACGTACCAGGGAATCCCGTAGAGGGCTCCGTCGAGAACGTTCGTCTCCCAGATGCCGGGGTAGTAGTCGTCCGGGCGGACCGACGCGCTCGCCGCGACGCGCGCGTCGAGCGGCTCGATGGCGTCGAGGGCGGCCATCTCGGGAATCCAGGTGTTCCCCATCTGCGCCACGTCGGGCATCTCCCGGCCGACGAAGCCGGTCAGGAGCTTCTCGTGCGCCGCCGTCCAGGGAATCTGCTGAACCTCGACCTTCAGGCCCGGGTGGCGCCGCTCGAGCTCCGGAACGAGCTCGCGGACGACCTCCCCTCGCGCCCGAAGGCCCAGAGCCGCACGGGGCCGGTCGCGATCCCCACCGCGCGTGCAGGCCGTCGCCGCGGCCAGGAGGAGGCCCGCGGCAAGGGCTCTCACGGCCTGGGCGCCGCGTCGAGCCAGCCGCCCTCGAAACCGGCACGACGAAGGCCGGCGACGATCGGCGGGGACGTCTTCATGAGGCGCCACAGGAGCCCGCTCCTCTGGTTCTCGATCATCAGGACGATCGGACCCTGGTCGATGCCGAGGTAGTTCGTCGCGTACCAACCCGCCTCCGGCACGACCTTGCCGAGCGGCGTCGGGACGTCGGTGAGACGGAACGTCGGGTTGAAGGCGTCGAAGAAGCCGTATTCGCCCCAGAGGTGCTCGCCGTGGAGCCGCTTCATCTCCTTCACGGCCGGGAGGACGACCTCCGGCGCGAACGGCAGCGAAGCGGCGGTCGCCATCGGGGTGATCGTCCCGTCGTCGTGGACCAGAAGGACGAGACGCCCCGCGCGCCGTAGGTGAGGAACTTCCTTTCCCGCCCGTCGACGGTCCGGGTCACGTCGGCCGGCCCGTCGCAGGCCGAGAGGCCCCAGACGTCCGCGGAGTAGCCCAGGAAGCCCTCCGGGTTCCGGATCGCGTAGGCCCGCTGCGCGAGGAGCGCGCGGCGGGAGTTCTCGAAGTAGTCGATCCCCTTCTGCCGCATGAAGGCGTCCTGGATGCCGCGGAAGTCGATCCAGGCGTGCGAGAACTGGTGGCCGAAGAGCGGGGCGAAGTTGAGGTAGGTCTGCCCTTCGTGCTCCGCCCACCTGTAGGTCGAGCAGAAGGCCTCCCACGCCCCGTCCGTCGCCGGGTGCGTCGGGGAGCCGAGCGCGAGGACGTAGAGGATCATCGACTCGTCGTAGCCGTTCCAGTCGGCGACGCCGAATCCCGATTCCGGGTGCCACGCCATCGCGACGCGCGGGGGCCGCGGCTGCATCCAGCGCCAGTCGACGCGCTCGTAGAGCTTCGTCGCCAGGTCGCGGATCTCCGCCTCGCCCAGGTCGTCCCGGTTGAAGTAGCGCCCGGCGACGAGGGCGCCGGAGAGGCAGAGCGTCGTGTCGATCGAAGAGAGCTCGACGTCCCTGGCCCAGCGCTTCCCCGTCTCCATGTCGAGGAAGTGGTAGAAGAAGCCGCGGTAGCCCGTCGCTTCCGTGGAAGACGGCCCCTGCGGGGCGTTCCAGAGGAAGCGGAGCGTGAGCAGGACGCGGTCCCGCGCCTGCTCCCGGGTCACCCAGCCGCGCTCGGCCCCGACGACGTAGGCCGAGAGGCCGAAGCCGACGGCGGCGACGCTCGAGAACGACGGTGCGGGCCAGCGGTCGGGAACGAGGCCGGTCCGCGGGTTCGCCGTGTCCCAGAACCAGCGGAACGTCCTGTGCTGAAGCTCGTCGACGAACGGATCGAGAACCCGTGGGGGAGCCGCGAGCGGCTCCTCCACGGCCACCGGGACGACGCGCGCGGAAGCGGCTGGAAAGCTTCCCGCGCGCGCGGAGGACGGGGCTCCGCAGCCCGCGGCGAACGACGCGAGGAGGAGGGTCGCGACGGTTCGGAGCGCGGGCCGCAGAATCACCCGGGCCTCCTCAGAAGGCGAAGCTGGCGCCGAACTGGAGCCGCTGCGGGTTGTAGCCGTTGTTGGCCTTTCCGAAATTGGCGTTCACGTCGGGGAGGGCCGGCTTGAATCCCTCGTAGTTCTTCTCGTTCGTGTAGTTCGAGATGTTGAGGACCTCCGCAAAGACGTTCACGCTGTAGGGGCCGCCGAGGACGAAGCGCTTCTCGAGGCGGAAGTCGACGCTCTGCGTCCACTTCGGCGGGTCGCCCCCGCCGACGTACAGCGTGCAGGTTGTCCAGCCGGCCGAGCAGTCGGTGACCTCGAAGGGAAAGCCCGAGCCCGTCGTGACGAGCGTCGAGAGGCGGAAGCCCCACGGAAGGTCGGCCAGGGCCGACAGCGTGATCTGGTGGTCCTGCGCGAGGTTGCTCCGCTGCTTGAAGCCGTAGGCCGGGTCGAGGGCGTTGGCGCTGTAGAAGTCGTTCCCCGTCTGCTCGGCCTTGCCGTAGACGTAGGAGAGGGAGGCGCTCCACCCGTTCTTGAAGGGCTTCTCGACGACGGCCTGGAACGACTGGAACCACGATTCCTTCGTCCTCGACAGGTTCGCGATGGCGAAGCCCGGGACCTGCCGGGCGCCCCAGTCGCACTCGGTCTGGCCCGCCTTCTTGACGGCGCAGGTCCAGGTCAGCTGGTTCTCCGAGTGGACGTCCGTATAGGCGACGGAGGCGTTGAAGAGACCGAAGTTCTGCCGAATGCCGATGCTCCACTGGTTCGACGAGGGCGGCTCGAGGTTGTCGTTGTTGAAGAGATAGGCCTCGGGCTGCCCTGCGATTCCCTGAGCGACGAGCTGCCGGAGGACGGCCGGGTCGTAGTAGGCCGGGTTCCACTTCAGGGCCGGGCGGCCGTCCTGAGGGCTGCCGTCCTTGGAGAACCAGATCTCCGAGCTGTTCCACTGGGTGCGGTACTTCTCGTCGAGCATGTCGTTGAAGAGGGTCCGGTCGGCGTAGATGCCCCACCCGCCGTGGACGACCGTCTTCCCCTCTCCCGTGACGTCCCAGGAGAGGCCGAGCCGCGGCTGGATCATCCCGGTGTAGGCGGGCCGATCCGTCCCGTCGGTGAAGTAGTTCGCCGGGTAGAGCGGCCCGTAGCCCGCGACGATCGCGTCCGGCGTGACGTAGTCGTTGTTGTACATGTTGCTTTCGTAGTCCCAGCGAAGGCCGATGTTCGCCGTGACCCGGGGGCTGAAGCGCCAGTCGTCCTGGAGGTAGACGCCGAACTGAGTGTTCGACGACGAGAGGTCCGGGTCGCCGAAGCCGAGATTCGCCCGGTAGGGCATGTCGCCCGGAACGGAGACGAAGAGGTCGGCGCGGTAGGAGTAGAGCGGGTTGACGTTGATTTCCTTGATCGCCGTGTAGTCCAGGAAATCGACCGCGAGGCCCGCCTTGACGACGTGCTCGCCGGCCCACTGCAGGTTCAGCAGGGTGGCGTCGTCGCGGAAGGCGAAGCGCTTCTGCGTGAAGTTCTGCTGCGAGTCCTTGCTCCCGATCCGCATCAGCCCTTCGTAGTTCTGCCCGTAGATACTCGAGTCCTGCGGGACCGGATTCCACTTGTAGTTCTGGTAGCTGACCGTGGCCTCGTTGAGGACGTTCCCGAGGATGATCGTGTGCTTGCCGCGGACGGTCCAGACGTCGTTCTTGACGTTCTCGGCGGACTCGAAGCTCGTCGCACCGCCGAAGCCGCGGATGTCGGTTTCGTGACGGTAGTCCCCGGAGACGTCGACGTTGGAGCTGTCGTTGAGGCTCGCGGTGAGCTTGCCGAAGAGGAGCGTCGACCGGAACTCGCTCGGGTAGAGCCCTTCGTACTTGGTGAACAGCTGGCGGGCAAGAGGGGACCAGGCCCCCCACGTGTCCTGCCGGACCTCGTTCTCGCGGTCCTGGGCGTTCCCCTCGTAAGCGGCGAAGAAGTGGACCTTGTCCTTCACGATGGGGCCGCCCAGGCTCAGCCCTGGCTGCCAGCGGGTGTACTCGGGCTTGACGGCTTCATACCCGCCCTGGTCCGCCTTCCGCTGCGTGACGCCGTCGATCGCGACGAGGTTCTTGTTCTGGTAGTAGGCGAAGACCTCGCCGTGGAGATCGTTGCCCCCGGACTTCGTCACGGCGGTGATCACGGCGCTCGACGCCTTCTGGTACTCCGCCTTGAAGTTCTGGGTGATGACCTTGAACTCCTGGACGGCGTTCTGCGGGAAGGGATTCCCCTTGCTGGAATCCTGCCCGACCGCCCCCCCCTGGAGGATGTCGTTCTTGTAGCTCGTTCCGTCGATGAAGACGTTCGTGTTCATCGAGCGCTGGGCGCCGTAGCTGAACTCCTGACGCTCCTCGTCGCGCGAGATGCGGACGCCCGGGGCGATGACGGCGGCGTTCAGGAAGTTCCGCGACGACTGAGGAAGCATCTGGAGCTGGTCCGTGCCGACGTTCGTCCCGATCTCCGACGTGATCCGCTCCACCTGGGCCTCGGCCGACGTGGCGACGACCGAGACCTCAGCGGCGAGCTTGCCGGGCTTCAGCGCGATGTCCTGCGTCAGGCTCTGGCCGACGCCGACCTGAATCGCCTTCTTCCAGGGCTCATGGGCTCCGGTGGCGACGGCGACCTCGTACCTCCCGGCCGGGACGACGAGAACGTACGTGCCGTTCACCGCGACCGCGGCCGAGGATTTCGCGCCGGACGCGGTGTTCACGGCCGTGACCGTGACGCCGGGGATCGGTCCCTGCGAGTCGGTGACCGTACCTCGCACCTGCCCCGTCGTCGTCTGCCCGAACGCGGGCAGGGCGACGAGGGTCACGGCCACGAGGACGACGGCCGGGATGGTCAGGAGGGCCTTCAGCCCTGCGTTTCGTCTCATGATGCCTTCCTCCTTCGAACGGTTGAGCTGTTGATGGCGATCTGGGAAACGGACGCGACGCGAGGCGGTCCGGTCTGGGCGTCCGCGTCGCGGTCTCCGGTCGATTCCCGGAGGACGAGGCGGATCGGAAGGACCTCGCGGACCGCGTGCGAGGCTCCTTCGCCCGAGATCTCGGCCAGGAGCCGGGCCAGCGCCCGCTCGCCGAGGGTTCGAATGTCCAGGCGCACCGTCGAGAGCGGCGGGCTCGCGAAACGCGCGATGGGGATGTCGTCGAAGCCGGCGACGGCGATCTCCTCGGGGACTCTCACGCCTGCGCCCCGGAGGGCGAACAGGACGCCGATCGCCATCGAGTCGTTCGCGGCGAAGATCGCGGTCGGCCGAACATCGAGACGGACGATCGCCTCGCCCGCGACCTGCCCCGACTCCTCGCCGAAGTCACCCTCGAACTCGGTCACCGCGTCCGGGCCCAGGCGCGCGGCGCGAAGGGCGTCCCGGCAACCACGACGACGCTCCGCGGCGTCGAAGTTCGAGGCCGGGCCCGTGACGAAGGAGAGGCGCCGGTGGCCGAGACCGAGCAGGTGCGCGACCATGGCCCGGGCTCCTCCCCGGTTGTCGACGTTCAGGGCGGGCTGAAGAGGCCCCCCCGGAGCGGAGTTCAGGAAAACGACCGGCAGGGATGAAGGAAGGCACCCCTCCAGCTCCCGGGGCGAGGCGTGGGGCGACATGACGATGACGCCGTCGACCCGACCGTGCATCGTGCGCAGGACGTCCCGCGTCTCGGCCACGTCGCTGTGCGACGAGGAGACGAGGACGTGGTAGCCGGCCTGCCGGGCCGACAGGTCGATCCCGCGGATGACCTCGGAGAAGTACTCGCCCCAGATGTCGGGCAGGACGACGCCGATCGTGTTCGTCCTGTTCGTGATGAGGCTGCGGGCGGCCGCGTTGGGCGAATACCGGAGGCGGGCGACCTCCGCCTCGACACGGAGCCGGGTGTCGTCCTTCACGACGGCCGTCCCGTTGACGACCCTGGAGACGGTCGCGACCGAAACCCCCGCGGCCTGCGCCACCTCGCGAATCGTGACGCCCGCAGCCGCGGCAGGGGCGGCTCTGCGTCCCTCCTGGCGGCGTCCGGGGTCGGCTCGGCGACGGAGCGTCATCGCTTATGTAACCGTTTACATGCAAACGCTACATCCGCGAAGAGCCCCGTGTCAACTGGAGATTCACACGACTGGAGATTCACACCACCCCGGCCGGGCGTTCCCGCCAGCCTGATAATCGCGGCCCGTGCCGCCCAGCCCCCTCGCCTGCGCCCATCCCGTCCTCGCGCCAGCGCCCGACCCGCGAGGCGCCCGCTGAGCGTCGACGTCCCGGCCCTCCTCCTCAGCCTGAAGCTCTCGGCCGCCACGGCGGCCGTCCTGGTCGCGCTCGGCCTTCCGCTGGCCGCCTGGCTCGCGTTTTCGACCGCCCGGTGGAAGCCCCTCGTCGAGGCCGTCGTCGCCCTTCCGATCGTCCTCCCCCCCACCGTCCTCGGCTTCTACGTCCTTCTCCTGCTCGGCCCGCACGGGCCGGTCGGCCGCGCCGTCGAGTCCCTCTTCGGCGCGCGGCTCCCCTTCACCTTCGAAGGGCTGCTCATCGCCTCGGTCCTCTACAGCCTCCCGTTCGCGGTCCAGCCTTTCGCCGCCTCGTTCGCGGCCGTCGACCGGTCGCTCCTCGAAGCCGCCTCGTCCCTGGGCGCCTCACGGTTCGAGACCTTCCGCCGGGTCGTCCTGCCCCTCTCCCGCGCCGGGGTCGTCACCGGCGTCGTCCTCTCGTTCGCCCACACCCTGGGCGAGTTCGGCGTCGTCCTGATGATCGGAGGGAACATCCCCGGAGAGACCCGGACCGTCTCGGTCGCCATCTACGACCACGTCCAGGCCCTCGACTACGACTCGGCCGGGGCCACCTCGCTCGTCCTCCTCGCCGTCTCCTTCGCCGTCCTCGCCGTCACCTACGCGCTCCAGCGCCGGACCGTCTCCGCATGGCCGCAACGCTCGACGCCCGGTTCGTAAGGCGGTTCCGGGGAGGGCCGGCGATCCACGCCGACCTCGTCCTCCCCGGCGACGACGGCCCCGTCACGGTGCTGTTCGGCCCCTCGGGCTCCGGAAAGACGACCGTCCTGCGGGCCCTCGCCGGGCTCGACCGCCCCGACGAGGGGACGATCGTCCACGGGGACGAGACCTGGCTCGACACCCGGCGAGGTCTCTTCGTCCCGGCCCGCAGGCGCCGCATCGGCTTCCTCTTCCAGGACTACGCTCTCTTCCCACACCTTTCGGCGCACGAGAACGTCGCCTTCGGCCTGCACGGGGCGCCGGCCTCCGAGCGGGACCGCAGGACGGCCGAGACGCTCGCACTGCTCAGGCTGGAAGGCCTCGGCGCGCGACGACCCTCCGAGCTCTCGGGCGGCCAGCGGCAGCGGGTCGCCCTCGCCCGCGCCATCGCCCCTTCGCCCCGGCTCCTCCTCCTCGACGAGCCCCTCTCGGCCCTCGACGGGCCGACCCGGGAAGAGCTCCGCGGCGAGCTGCGGGCACTCCTCCTCCGGCTCGGGGTCCCGGCCGTCGTCGTCACGCACGACCGGATCGAGGCGCTCGCGCTCGGCGACCGGATGGCCGTCATGGTCGACGGCCGGATCCGGCAGCACGACCGCGTGGCCGACGTCTTCGAGCGCCCGGCCGACCGGGACGTGGCCCGCTGCGTCGGCGTCGAGACCGTCCTCGCCGGACGGGTCGTCGCCGCCGGCGACGGCCTGGTCACGGTCCAGGCGCACGGCCTTCGCCTCGCCGCCGTCGACCGCGGGCTCGGCGGGGACGTCTGGGTCCTTCTTCCGCGCAGAGGACGTGGTCCTGGAACGGGACGTGGGAACCAGGAGCAGCGCCCGAAACCACCTCCCCGGCCGCGTCACCGCGGTCACTCCCGAGGGGCCTCTCGTGAGGGTGGCGCTCGCTTGCGGGGATGCCCGCCTCTCGGCCCTCGTCACCCGCGCCTCCCGGACCGAGCTCGCCCTGGAGGAAGGAGCCGAGGTTTTCGCCGTCGTCAAGGCGCCGTCGATCCACCTCGTACCCCGAATCTGAGCGGTTCGCACCAGGATCCGCCATCCGCTGCGACCTGCTCTCGAACCCTGGCACGCCGATTCGCCGTACTGTCTCTCCGAAAGAGGAATGAGCCCCATGAACGACACCCGTCCCCGCTCCCTCCCCCGCCGCGTCCTCTCCGGTCTCGGCCGCGGCCTCGACCAGTCCCGCCGCGTCTTCGTGAACGTGCTCTTTCTCGCCATCGTCGTCGGCCTCCTCGCTGCCGTCTTCGCGGGGGGGCCGAAGGTGCCGAAGGGCGCCGCGCTCGTCGTGGCCCCGAAGGGGAACCTCGTCGAGCAGGTCGCGTCCCGTTCTCCCCAGGACCTCGTCGCCGGGCTCGCCGGGGGCAGCAAGGCCGAGGAGACCCTCCTGAAGGACGTCCTCGACGCCCTCGCCGCCGCGAAGGACGACAAGCGGATCTCCGCCGTCTACCTCGACCTCGACGAGATGGGCGGGGCCGGCATGACGGTCCTCGAGGACGCCGCGGCCGCCCTCCGCGACTTCCGCAAGTCGGGCAAGAAGGTGATCGCCGGCGGCGACGCCTTCGACATGCGCGGCTACTACCTCGCCGCACAGGCCGACGAGATCCTCCTCAATCCCGACGGCGGGGTCCTCATCGAGGGCTTCGGCCGCTACCGGACCTACTACCGGGAGGGAATCGACAAGCTCGGCATCACCTGGAACGTCTTCCGCGTCGGCGAGTACAAGTCGGCCGTCGAGCCCTACCTGAGGAACGACATGTCTCCCGAGGCGAAGGAGGCCGACCTCGAGTGGCTGGGCGACCTCTGGCGGGCCTACCTCGCCGGCGTCTCCACTGCGCGCAAGACGACGCCCGAGGCCCTCACTGCGTACATCGAAGGGATGCCGGACCTGCTGAAGGCCACCGGCGGCGACACGGCGAAGATCGCTCTCGACGCGAAGCTGGTGGACAAGCTTGCCGCGCGCGACGAGGTGCGCAAGCGGATGATCGCCCTCGCGGGCGAGGACGAGAAGTCGAAGTCGTTCAAGCAGGTCTCGATGGCCGACTACCTCGAGGCGCTCGGGGACGACCGGCCCGGTGCGAAGGGGAAGGGCGACAAGGTCGCCGTCGTCGTCGCCAAGGGCGAGATCGTCGACGGGACGGCCGGGCCGGGACGCATCGGCGGCGATTCGACCGCCGCCCTCATCCGGAAAGCCCGCCAGGACGAGAAGGTCAAGGCGATCGTCCTCCGGGTCGACAGCGGCGGCGGCAGCGCCTTCGCCTCCGAGGTGATCCGCCGCGAGCTCCAGCTCGCCCAGGAGGCGAAGAAGCCCGTCGTCGTCTCGATGGGCTCGGTCGCCGCCTCCGGCGGCTACTGGATCGCGACCTCCTCCGACGAGATCTGGGCCAGCCCCGAGACGATCACCGGCTCCATCGGCATCTTCGGGATGTTCCCCACCATCGAGAAGCCGCTCGCGAAGTACCTCGGCATGCACGTGGACGGCGTCGGCACGACCTCGTGGGCCGGGGCCCTCCGGATCGACCGGGAGCTCGACCCCCGGGTCGGCGAGTCGATCCAGCAGATGATCAACCACGGCTACGAGGAGTTCCTCACCCGCGTGTCGAAGGCCCGGAAGATGAGCCGCGACGACGTGGACAAGATCGCCCGTGGCCGGGTCTGGAGCGGCGCCGACGCGAAGGAGCGCGGCCTCGTCGACAAGCTCGGCGGCCTTCCGGACGCGATCGCTTCGGCGGCGGCGAAGGCGAAGCTCGGAAAGACGTACCAGGTCACCTACGTCGAGAAGGAACAGACTCTCAAGGAGAAGCTGATGGCCGGCCTTTCGGTCCGCGCGACCCGGGTCGCCGCAGCCTTCGGTTACACCCTCGCGCCGACGTCGGAGCCCGCCACGGGCCCCGGAGCCGCCCTGCTCCGGGCCGTCGCGAACGAAGCGGACCAGCTCTCCGTCTGGAACGACCCGCGCGGGATCTACGCCCGCTGCTTCTGCGAGGTGAAGTAGCCCTCAGCGCGCGAGACGGATCCCGGCTGCGGACGCAGCCGGGACGACCGTCTGGGGCAGCCACGTCCCCTCGACCCAGGCGATCCTCTGGCTCTTGAGGTTTTCGAGAAGGGCGGAGACGGCGCCGTCGAACTGCCGGGCCGTCTGAATGGTCGGGCCCGTCGGCCAGTGCCGCGCCTCCGGCGAAGCGGTCCGGCCGATCGACCAGACGAAGAGCGGCACCCGAAGGTGGGCGAGGAAGCTCGAGGCCTCCGTCGGGCTGAGGAGGCTCCCGTCC
>JADJVF010000002.1 GCA_016716705.1 Holophagales bacterium | reverse complement strand
TGTGAAGATCGCGGGCGATCTTCGCCGCCAAAGGCGGCGTCGGCTTCCATAGCCCGGTGGCTTGTTCCGTCACGCCGGTGCCCTCTCGGGGTTCTCGCGTCCCATCAGCCCGGCGCTCTTCTGCTTGAGCCGGTAGCTTTCGCCCTGGATCAGCAGCGTGTGGCTGTGGTGCAGGAGACGGTCGAGGATGGCCGCGGCCAGGACGTCGTCGCCGAAGACCGTGCCCCACTGGCCCACGCTCTGGTTGGTGGTCAGCAGGATGCTGCCGCGCTCGTAACGACGGGCCACGAGCTGGAAGAACAGGTGAGCACTCCTCTTCTCGAAAGGCAGGTATCCGAGTTCGTCGATGACCAGCAGCTTCGGCTTGGCGTAGAAGCCGAGCTGTTCGCCGAGCCGGCCCTCGCCTTCGGCCTTCGAGAGGTGGGCGATGAGGGCCGTCGCCGAGACGAAGAGGACGGTATGCCCCGCCTCGACGGCCGCTCGACCCAGACCGATCGCCAGATGGGTCTTCCCGACGCCCGGCGGGCCGAGGATCAGGACGTTTTCGGCCTGGCTGATGAAGCGCGCCGTGGCCAGCTCCTTGACGAGCTTGTGGTCGGCGGACGGCTGGAAGCGGAAGTCGAAGCTCTCCAGTGTCTTGGCCGAGGGGAAGTGCGCGATCGTCATCCCCATCGCCACCCGCTTGCGCTGCTTGGACCCACCTCTTCCTTCAGGAGCTCGTCCAGGAAGTCGAGATAGGTCGGCTCCCGACGGGCCGCCTCGTTCAGGAGGGCATCCAGGCGCTGGGCGACGTATCCCATCCGGAGGCGGACCAGGTGTTCTTCGACGCGGATCCGGACGAGCTCCGTCACGCCCGTCCTCCGGCGACCACGGCTTCGTAGTCGGCCAGCGTCCTCCCGGGAAAGGCCACCTCGAGCGCGACGCTCTCGGCCACCTTCTCCCACGGCCGCCAGAGTCCGTCGTAATGGCCCGGGTCGATGACTCGCTGCCTGGCCTGAAGACTTCGCCGGTGACGAGCCACTTCACACCCTGCGTGAAAAACGACAACCTCCTCTTCCAGGACCTGGACCTCGACGCTCTCCTTCACGAGCCGATACGGGACGCTGTACCGCACGGCGTCCACGTCCACGAGGCAGTCGGTGGCGACCCGCCGGCGCAGACGCCGTTCCCGGACGGGAAGGCTCCGTATCGGCAAGGGCTGCAGAGCCGCCGCCTCTCTCTGTTCGTAGCGGTCGGTCGGCCTCTCTCCGGTCGTTCCGTGAATCCTCCCGTCGGCCAAGTGGCACCACTCCGAGAGGTGCGCCTGCAACGAGGTCATCGACTCGAAAGTCCTGTCCGCCAGGCCGTTCTTCTTCACGAAACCCACACCGTTCTCGGTCTTGCCCTTCGTCCGGGCCCGGTACGGACGGCAGACCCTCGGCGTGACTCCCCAGTCCCGACAGAACGCCGCGAAGCCCTCCGTCAGCGTCACGACGCGTCGCCTCACGTCGTGCTTGGCGACGAGCGGGCCCGCGTTGTCCACCAGGATCGTCCGCGGCAGGCCCCCGAAGTGCTCGAAGGCCCCCGCCAGCGCCGAGAGCCACTCTTCCTGTCGCCCGGATCCAAGCAACTTCACGAAGATCCGTCGCGAGTAGCTCAGGACGGCCACGAAGAAGATCACCTTGACCCTTTCCCCGCCGATCCTCATGCGCTTTTCCCCGAGGTCGGCCTGCATCTGCTCACCCGGCGGCGTCTCGAAGCGCACCGTGGCCAGCGCTTCCGCGTTCATCCTTCGGCGCCGCTCCTCCACGGCCCGCTGCACCGTCCTCACGCTCGCCGTCACGCCCCGCGCGAGCAGGAGGTCCCGCACGACCACGGCATTGCCACCGGCTTCGTCTTCCATCAGCCGCTCGGCCTCCGCCCGCACCGACCGGCTCAATCGCCTTCGGCGCGGACGTTCCTGGATCTCGGCCTCGAGGCCTCCCCGCAGATAGCGGCGCACCGTGTTCCGCGCCACTCCCACCTCGTGTGAGATCCGCTTGCTGCCCCATCCCAGTCCGGCCAGCACTCGCATCCGCACCACCACCTCCGGTTCGACCATCGCCACCTCCGGCTCTCGCCGGAGCGCTTCTACCCCTATCCCGTCCGTCATCCCGGCCTCCTTCTCGGAGCTCCGCCGGGGGGTCAGGATTGCTGTCGCAAGGGGGTCAGTTTAAGTGGCGCCTGACACAGTCGAGCTCCGGATCTCCCAGAGACCCTCGTCGGCCCGCCACCGTCCGACGCCGCAGTAGCGCCACGGCTTCGCCGCGCGCTGCGGGTGAGGACGAACGCCGTCTCGCCGGGTCGGCCGGAGGCTGGCCGGGCCAGCCTGTCGGGCGCCTTGAATGCTCGGGTTCCGCCACGAAGAAGAAGAGATGGCCCGCCGACGTGACCTTCGCGCGGACTCTCGTCGAGGCCGAAGGCCGACGCCAGGGAGGCTTCTTGAATCAGATCCCCGGCAGACGGCGCTAGGTCCTCCGGCCGGATCACCTGCTGCAGGACCGCGATCGGTCTCGTCTCCTCGGTAGCCTCGAAGTCCGGCATCTCCGGGTTGTTCGAACGCAGGAGCCAACGGCCTTCTTCGCGGACGACGCGCTTCAGCTGGTATCCAGCTTCGCCCGAAACGTCGCGGTTCTCGATGAGGGCTGGCTTGCTCGAATAGTGGAGGTTCTTCAGAGCCTCTCCGCGCGCCCACCGCAGCACGACCCAGTCGCCATCGCGGATCGGATGGTCGCCGCCGTCCATGGATGACCCGGAGGCGCGGACCGCGAAAGAGCCTGCCGTCTTCCTTGCCGACGGGAAGCTGAACCTCCTCGGCCTCGGATCCTGGGGTTCGGCTGCCCGTCGTCGTCCCAGGAGTCGACCGCGGGCGGCTCCCGCCGCGGCCCGAGGAGTCGGGAAGGCGGGAACCTGCGAACGACTCGGGAGCTGAACCACCTGGCCTGATGGCTCGACCCAGAGTCCGTCGGGCGTCGCCCGGAAGGTGGCGTGGAAGTTCGTGCCCGGGTTCCCGGCGCTCGGTCGGAACCAGGTGCGAAGGAGGTCAGGGGAGTTGGTTCCGGTCTGTTCCGACCGGTCGGGCGACGTTGCAGAATTCCTTCGCGAACCGGAATCGCCACATCGCGCCGTTCGGAGCCCTGACATCGGTCTCGCCCATGGGGAGGTCGGGGCGTTCGACTCTCGACGGGAGCTTCAGGATCGGGTCGCGCTGGTTCCAGGTGACCTTGCAGGTGAAGGACCCGGTAGGGCCGGCCGTCTTATATCGCTGCCGGTACTGCGCGAGGCGGTAATCCACCAGTTCGCGTGTCATGGAGACGAAGGCCGACACGGATCCCTCGCCGAACGGCAGGTTCGGGACGAAGCGGTCGTCCTCGACCCGGAACCAGCGCCGCTGTGGGCCTGCGTCCACGCGCGTATCGGGTTCTCGCGCCAGTAGCCGAGCCAGACGGACCAGTCCGGTTGAGCGGATCGGGGAACCGGTCGACTCCCTCGATGTCTCTGAGGAGCTCTGGTGATCGAGCGATCAAGGCGTGGCAACGCCTCGAAAGGTCCTCGACGGGGAGGCCGGTCGTCAGGGCGTCCGCTTCGATGAGGGCCTCGAGAACGACCATCTTGAAGCCCTTCGCCATGGCGGTCTTCTCGAGTTCTTCGAACCACGCCTTGGCAGCCGCAAACGCTGCGGCCTCTTCGGGCTGGAGGTCGGACTCCGCGGCCACGAACGCGAACCAGCCCGCGGAGTCGGGACGGAAGGTATCCGAGCCGGTACATCTCCCCCGCGGTGGGCCGGGAGCCTCGAGCGTCCGCAGCTCCTGTAGGCACGGATCACCTCGCTCTCGCCCGCGGCAGGAGCTTCCGAGGAGGTCCACGGCCTCCAGCTCGATGTCCACGGAGCAGCCGGCGGAAGCTCGGGCTTCTCGGCTCCGGTGAGGAACTCGCGGAGCATGACGACCTTGCGTCCAAGGACAAAGCAGGAGGCGGACCCGATCGAGGAACACGCGATGGTTCCCGACGAAATCGATGACCGTGAGGTGGCTCTTTCCCTCGGCCTTGCGGAGGCCGCGCCCGAGCTGCTGGAGGAAGAGGACCGGGGACTCGGTCGGCCGAAGCATGACGACCCTGTCGACGCCGGGGAGGTCGACCCCCTCGTTGAAGAGGTCGACCGCACATATGGCGTCGAGGTTGCCCTGTCGAAGGCTCTCGAGGGCGGCTCGTCTCTCCTCCATCGCAGTGTCGGCGGTGACGACGGCGCACCGAACCCCCTGTTCGGCAAGCCATGCGTGGACGAAGGACGCGTGCCGCACGGAGCAACAGAAGACCAGAGACCGAGAGCCGGCGTGTCCCTGCCAGGCCTCCCAGAGGCGAGCCATCCGTGCCTCAGTGGCGGCGGCCTCCGTGAGGGCCTCCAGGTCGAAGCGAGTGTTCCTCCACGGAATGTTTTCGTAGTCGACGGTGTCCTTCACTCCCCAGTACTGGAAGGGGCAGAGAAGACCCTGTTCGACTCCGGCGCCGAGGCCAGCCTCGAACGCGACGTGGTCGTCGAAGAGGCCGCGCACGTCGGCGTCGTCGGCCCGGTCGGGCGTGGCTGTGAGGCCGAGGACGAACCCGGACCGGACGCGGGCGAGGATGCGCCGGTAGCTGTCGGCCGTGGCGTGGTGGACCTCGTCGACGACGACGTAGTCGAAGGTGTTCTCGTCGAGCTTCGCCAGATGCTCGGGGCGAGAGAGCTTCTGCACGGAGGCGAAGACGAGGTCGCCTTCGAGATCCCCGTCGCTCCCGACCAGCCACGAGATCCGAGGGGTTTCGCCCAGATGGCGCGCCATCCGGCCAAACGTGGCAGCGGCCTGTTCGAGGATCTCGGACCGGTGCGCGACGAAGAGAACTCTGGGAAAGCGCCCCTGCTGCTCGGCAATTGTTGCAGCGTCAAAGGCCGCGAGCCACGTCTTGCCAAGGCCGGTTGCAAGAAGGACGAGCGCGCGGCCTCGGCCGTCATTTCGAGATTGCCGAAGCGCCTCGAGCGCTCTCTCCTGGAGTCCATGCGGAACGGGAAACGGCTCCTCAGGTTCTTCGGCCTCCTCCTCTGGAGGGAGCGGCATCGGGGTGGCCCGTGTGCGCTGTTCGTAGCCGGACAGCCATTCCGACGTGAGCGGAGTGGCGATACCCCACAGTTCCTCGAACCCGGTGAGCAGACGATTCCAGGCGTCGGGTACGACAGCGCGGTCGACCCGAAGGTTCCATTCGATACCGCCGTACAGGGCCGAACGGGAGAGGTTGCTACTTCCTACGAATCCGGTGCCCGCTTCGATGCCTTCGAAGATCCAGCTCTTCGGGTGGAACGCCGTTCCGGCCGGTGTCAGCTTCGCCGTCTCCACGACCCGCGTTTCGAGGAACCCCATGGGGGAACCGCCCGCAGCCTCGGATTCGAGAGGTTCCGACCAGACAGCCTCCCATCCGAGGAGGCGCTCGAGGGCGACGGTCTGCGTGATCGCGAGGTAGTCCCCGGTCAGCAGCCGAACCGAACTGCCCCTGGCGCGAAGCGCGGCAAGATCGTCCCGGATCAGCTCGAGACCGCTGTCCTGAACGAACGCGGCCACGATCGAGAGTCTCTCCGCCTTCTCGAAGAGCGGCCGGATGTGGGCGAGGAACGGATCCTTCGTCCCTCCGGTCGCGAGAGGGGACGCCTTCAGTGAAAGGTAGTTCCCCCGGCCCGGGATCGTGTGACGGACGCCGCCGCGCGGGTCCGGCACGTCGCCGGAGAAGCGGGGATCACGTGGACATGGAGGTGAGGCACGGTCTGCCCGGCCGCTGCGCCCGCGTTGAATCCAACGTTGTAGCCGTCCGGGTGAAGCTCTTCGTCGAGGAGAGCCTTCACGGTGTCGACGAGCTGGAAGATCGCCACCTTCTCGTCGGCGCTCGCCTCGAACCACGTCGCGACCTCGCGAAACGGAACGACGAGGGTGTGACCCGGGCTCACGGGAAAGCCGTCGCGAATGGCGAAGGCAAGCTCGTTGTGCGCGATCCACTCGCTTCGTGGGCGGTCGGTGAATACGGATGGCATCAGGTCAGCCGGCCGGGAATCCCGGTCCGCTCATCATAGGCAGGTCCGATTCCGAGATGGATACCCGCGGCTGCGACCGGTTCCCGGGCGAACCGGAGGACGAGGGGCTCGTCTTCGACTTCTGCCCGGCGTGCTGGTCGATGCGGGGCGAGGACCGTGCCCGCGGGGAGGCGTTCGACGTGAGACGCCATCTGTCGCACCGTTGCCCGTACGATCGCCCTCGCGTGGCGCGCGGCTCCGGGTAACCCGCCGGAGCCGCCCGCCACGGACGACGACCCTGGAGGAGACGCAGGATGAAGCTCGTCCACGCGGCGGACATCCACCTCGACAGCCCGCTCCGGGGGCTCGACCGGTACGACGGCGCGCCGAGCGCGGACCTGCGCGTCGCGACGCGGCGGGCGTTCGTGAACCTCGTCGACCACTGCCTCGAGGAGCGCGTCGACGCGCTGCTCCTCGCGGGCGACGTGTACGACGGCGACTGGCAGGACTTCAACACGGGCCTCTTCTTCGTCAAGCAGCTCGCGCGGCTCCGCGAGGCGGGGATCCGGGTCTGGGCCGTCCTCGGCAACCACGACGCCGCGAGCGTCATCACGCGCCGGCTGAAGCTGCCCGAGAACGTCACGCTCCTCTCCCACGACGCGCCCCAGACCTCCGTCGACGAGCGGCTCGGCCTCGCGGTGCACGGCCAGAGCTTCGCGAAGAGGGACGTCGGCGAGGACCTCGCCGCGGCCTACCCGCGGGCCCTCCCGGGCCTCCTGAACGTCGGCCTCCTCCACACGGCGCTCGCCGGCCGGCCCGACCACGCCCCCTACGCCCCGACGACGGCGGACCGCCTCGCCTCGAAGGGGTACGCGTACTGGGCGCTCGGCCACGTGCACCGGGCCGAGGTGGTCTCGCGCGACCCGTGGATCGTCTTCCCCGGGAACCTCCAGGGGCGCAGCGTCCGCGAGACGGGCGAGAAGGGGTTCGTCGTCGTCACCGCGGAAGGGACGGAGGTGAGGTCGGTCGAGCCGGTCGCCGCCGACGTGGCCCGCTGGCACGACCTCTCCGTGGACGTCTCCCCCGCCCGCAGCCCCGACGACGCGGCGACGCTCGTCCAGCGCGCGCTCGAGGCGGCCGCGGGCGCGAGCGCGGGGCGGCTCGTCGCCGCGCGGGTGCGGCTGACGGGGCGCGGGCCGGTGCACGTGGCGCTGGTGCGCGACCTGGCGGCGACGGAGGCGAGCGTGAGGGCCGCCGCCGCGGACGTGAGCGGGGAGGTCTGGGTGGAGAAGGTCGTCGTCCGGACGCTTCCCGAGGTCGACCTCGCGAAGGCGCGGGAGCGGAAGGACGCGCTCGGGCACGTGGCCCGCACCGTCCACGACGCCGCCTTCGACCCGGAGACGCTGAAGGCCCTCGCGGAGGAGCTGCGCCCGCTCCTCGAGAAGCTCCCGGCCGGCCTCGGGGAGGACGGGCGGCTGTTCGACGCGGCGGAGCCGGGAAAGGTGGAGGCGTTCCTCGCCGAGGTGGAGGCGACGCTGGTGCCGATGCTCGTCGAGGGGGAGGAGCGGCCGTGAGGCTCGACCGCCTCGACCTCGTCGCCTACGGCCCCTTCACGAACGTCTCGATCGACTTCGACCGGGCGGCGGGCCTGCACGTCGTCTTCGGGCCGAACGAGGCGGGCAAGTCGTCGGCGCTCCGGGCCGTCGGCGACCTCCTCTTCGGAGTCCCCGCGCAGACGGCCGACAACTTCCTGCACCCCTACGACGCCCTCCGGATCCGCGCCTCGATCTCCGCGCGCGACGGCCGGACGCTCGAGCTCGTCCGCCGCAAGGGGCGGAGCGGGAGCGACCTCCTCGACGCGGCCGGGCACGCGCTGGCGCGCGACGTCCTCGTTCCGTTCCTCGGGGGCGCCGAGCGGGACTTCTTCGAGCGGAGCTTCGGCCTCGACCCCGGGCGGCTCGCCGAGGGGGCGATGGACCTCCTCCGGAGCGGAGGCGACGTCGGCCGGGCGGTGCTGCAGGCCACGTCCGGCCTCTCGGGGCTCTCGGCGCGGCTGGACGCGATCGAGGCGGAGGCGGGGAACCTCTTCAGGGAGAGGGGCAAGACGCAGGCGATCAACGCCTCCCTCGCCCGGCTGAAGGAGCTGGAGCGGGAGACGAAGGAGCAGAGCCAGAGCGCGGAGTCGTGGAGGAGCCTCGACGAGGAGCTCGCGAAGGTCCGGCTCGAGGTGGCGCGGCTCCTCGAGCTGCGGACGGCGAACGAGGTGGAATGGCAGAGGCTCTCGCGCATCCAGCGGGCGCTCCCGCTCCTCGCGCGCCGGGCCCGGGCGCAGTCGGCGCTGGAACGGCTCGCCTCTGTCCCCGTCCTCTCCGCCGAGTTCGACCGGACGGGGCAGCTGGCCCGCGAGGAGCTGCTCCGGGCCGCGACGGCCGAGGAGGGCCTCGCGCGCGACGTGGAGAGCCTCGAGAAGGAGGTCTCGCGGTTCCCCGCGGCCGGAAAGATCCTCGAGCGCGCGGCGCGGATCGAGGAGCTGCACCTCGAGTGCGGGACGATGCGCGAGTTCCTGAAGGACCTGCCGAAGCGCGACGCGGAGCTGCGGGAGGCGACCGCGCAGGCGGCGCGCCTCGCCGCGGAGATCGCGCCCGCGCTCGGGCTCGACGCCCTCCTCGAGGCGCCTCCGTCCCGGCCCGCGCGCAAGGCGCTCCGGGCGAGCGCCGGCAGGGCTCGGGGCCTCAGGGACAGGCTCGCCCGCGAGGAGCGTGAGCTCGCCGCCGCCCGCGAGTCGATCCGCGCGGCGAAGGAGAAGCTCTCGTCGCTCGGGCCGGCCGTCGACCCGGCGCCCCTGGCGAAAGCCCTGCAGGACTGCCGGCGGGGCGGCGACCCCGTGGAGGGCCTCGAGAAGGCGGAGAGAGCGGAGAGGAAGGCGCGGAAGGCGCTGGACGAGTCGCTCGCGTCGCTCCCGGGCTGGGCGCCGCGCGGGGCGGACGCGCTCGCGGCGCTCGCCGCTGCGCCAGAGGCGCTGATCGACGCGTTCCAGAAGCGGTTCGCCGCGCTCGAGAAGGACGAGGGCGACCTCGCGAGCGCGCGCTCTTCGCTCGCCGCGCAGCGGGCGGACCTCGAGTCCGAGAGAGGGAGGCTCGCCGCCCGCGGCGCGCTGCCGACGCGGGAGGCCGTGGGCGGCGCCCGGGAGAGGCGGACGAAGGGCTGGAGGCTCGTCCGCCGCGTCTACGTCGAGCGGGAGCCGGGGGCCGAGGACGAGGCGCGCCTCTTCGACCCGGAGCGCCCGCTCGTCGACGCGTTCGAGAGTTCGGTCGAAGCGGCGGACGGCGCCGCCGACCGGCTGGTGGACTCGGCCACGATCGCCGCGGAGGACGCGGAGCTGGTCCGGCAGCTGCGGAAGATCGACGAGGCGCTCGCGGAGTGCGGCCGCCGGGGCGAGGAGCTCGGCGCGCGCCGCTCGGCTCTCGAGAGCGAGTGGCGCGCCGCCTGGCCCGCCGACGGCGTCCCGCCCGGCCCGCCGGCCGCGATGAAGGAGTGGCTGCGGGCGAGGAGCCGGACGCTGGAGCACCTGGAGGCGCACCGCGCCGCCGCGGCCGAGGTCGACGTCGCGCGCTCGGCGCTCGACCGGGCGCGCGGAGCGCTCGTCGCGGCCGCGGCGCTCGTCCGCCCCGGCGGCCCGCCGCCGCCCGCCGCGTACCTGGCGGCGGAAGCGTTCGTCGAGGAGATGAGGCGGGGGCTCGAGAAGGCCTCCGTCGAGAGGGGAAAGCTGGAAGCGGCGATCGAGACGGCGACGGCGAAGGCCGCGTCGCTCGAGGCGGCGGCCGCGCAGGCCCGCGCCGCCCTCGAGGAGTGGAAGGCCTCGTGGGGCGAGGAGGTCCGGGTCCTCTGGCGCCCCGCGACCGTCTCGACCGAGGAGGTGGAGGGCATTCTGGAAGCCTGCGACGAGTTCGACGCTCTGGCGGGCCGGGTGCCGGGGCTTCGGGACCGCGTGCAGAAGATGCAGAGCCGCCTCGAGGAGTTCGCCGCGTCGGTCGGCACGCTCTGCGCGGAGGTCGCCCCCGACCTTCGGCAGTCCGAAGCCGTCGTGGCCGCCACGGCGCTGAACGAGCGACTCGCCGCCGAGCGGGAGGCCGAGGGAAAGCGCGCGCGGGACCGCGAGAGCCTCGCGAAGCGCCGCGTGAAGCTCGCGGAGGAGCGCGGGAAGGGCGAGGCCGCGCGCCGTAAGGTGGAGGCCATTTGCCGCGAGGCCGGTTGCGCGGGCGAGGCGGAGCTCTCGGCCCGCCTCGAGCAGCTCGCCGAGAAGCGCGGCGTTCTGAAGGAGCTCGAGCAGGCGGAGAACGAGCTGGTGCTGGTCGGCGCCGGCCGCTCTCCCGCCGACCTCGCAGCCGAGTGCGCCGGCGTGGACGGCGACGCCCTCCCGGCGCTCCTCGAGAAGGCGGGGGACGAGCGGAAGGAGCTCGACGGGAAGATCGGCACGCAACACAGGCGCGAGGGCGAGCTGGGGCAGAGCCTCGAGGCCGCCAACGGCGGGGACGCGGCCGCCACGCGCGGGCAGGAGGCCGCGGGCGTCCGCGCGCGGATCGAGGAGGACGCCCGGCGCTGGCTGCGGCTCCGGGCCTGTGCGTTCCTCCTCCGGCGCGCGATCGACGGCTGGAGGAGGGAGAACCAGGACCCGCTCCTCGTCGAGGCGACGCAGCTTTTCTCCTCGCTGACGGGAGGGCGCTTCGTCTCGCTCCTCGCGGAGGTCGACGACGACGGGAACCCGGTGATCGTCGCCGAGCGGGCCGAGGGGCGCCGCGTCCCGATGTCGGGCCTGAGCGACGGCACGCGCGACCAGCTCTTCCTCGCCCTCCGGCTCGCCTCCGTGAGGCGCTGGGCGAAGGACGCCGAGCCGCTCCCCTTCGTCGCCGACGACCTCCTCGTCTCCTTCGACGACGAGAGGGCCGCGGCGGCGCTGCGGACGCTCGCGGAGTTCGGAAGCGAGGTGCAGGTGATTCTCTTCACCCACCACCGCCACGTCGTCGACCTCGCGAAGGCCCATCTCGCCCCCGACGTTTTCCGGGTGCACGAGCTGAAGGGCTGACGGGGGCGGTTGGCGTCGGGTCGCACGGACGCCATCTGTCCGTCGCCCGGCCCGACCTTGTCAGCGACTCTGCTCGCCGCAGAGGAACGGAGGCCCGGATGCTCAACTCTGCTATCAGTCGCGACATCGAGGTCGCCCGGGCGCTGAAGGCCCTCTACAAGAGCGTCCTCGACACGCTCGTGTCGCTCATCGAGAACGGAGACGGGAAAGCGCTGCCCACCGTCGTGCGGAACGTGCACGGGGGCCGGACGCGGACGTGGAGGGCTTCCGGCGCGACGGGTCCCGCCTGCGAGTCCTGCGGCTGCGACCGGTTCCCGTACGAACCCGAGGGCGAGGGGATCGCCTTCGACTTCTGCCCGGCGTGCTGGTCGATGCGGGGCGAGGACCGTGCCCGCGGGGAGTCGTTCAACGTTGGCAAGGTCCTCGAGAAGAGCATGCGTGACCTGCCGCCCGGGATGTCGATGTCCCTCAACCTGGCCGGCAAGCAGCTTTCTCTCGGACCTCCGCGCTCGCCGGACTCGACTGGCGGGGATGGGGAGGCACTGGGAAGCTTTCGGACCGCGGCGCGGAGGCCTCTCGAGATCGGCCGGCAGGTCTGGATGGGCCGGATGGCCTTCGAGGGGATGAACGGAGTGGCCCGTTACCACGCAGAGGCGAGGCTGTGGTTCGAGATGGCCGCGCGCTGGGGGCACGCGGAGGCGCTCTCGATGCTCGGCCTCATGGCCCTGCGCGGGTTCGGGGAGACTCCCGACCCCGGGAAGGCCGTCGACCTCTGCCGGCGGGCCGCGGTGCGCGGTTACGCGAGAGCCGAGACCGGCCTGGGCTGCTTCTACTGGGAGGGAGAGCATCTCCCGCAGGACCGGGTCGCCGCGGTGGCCTGGTGGCAGCGGGCGGCGCGGCATAAGGACGCCGAGGCCCGGATGTGGCTCGGCCACGCGCTGATCCTCGGCGAGGGGATCGCGCGCGACGCGAGCGCGGGCCTGGCGCTGGTTCGCGAGGCGGCGGAGGCGGGGGAGCTGGAGGCGGAGTCGTACCTGGGCACGCTGCTGCTCGAGGGGCGGGCCGGACCGCCCGACGCGCGGGAAGCGCGCGAGTGGCTGGCGAAGGCCGCGGAGCAGGGGCACGCCGGAGCGAGGAAGAGACTCGCGGGCCTCGCGGGGTGAGCGGTGCTGCGGGGCAACGGATCCGCTTCGACCTGGCAGGGTTCCTCGTAAACGGTCCGAAGGCACCTTGACGCGATATACCGGCTAGCGGTATATAGCGCTCGTGGCGATCCGCTCCTTTGCCGGCAGGGACGTGGAGAGGTTCTTCCGGGAAGGACGGCTGGCCTCGAGGCTGGGTTGGGCGCAGATGGCGAGGGTCGTGGCCCGGAAGCTCGACATGCTGGACTACGCGAGCGAGATTGCGGACCTCGCGTCTCCGCCGGGGAATCGGCTGGAAGCCCTGAAGGGAGACCTCGCGGGCTTGCACAGCATCCGAGTCAACGACCAATGGCGCGTCGTCTTCCGGTGGTCCGCTTCGGGTCCCGCGGACGTCGACATCAGGGACGACCACTGACGACCGAGGAATGGACATGAGCGACTTCATTCGCCGCCGCAGGCCGACGACCCCGGGCGAGATCCTCCACGAGGAGTTCCTCGCTCCTCTCGGAATGACGCAGAAGCTCCTGGCGGATCACCTGGGGTGTGACGTCAAGGTCGTGAACCGCATCGTCAACGGCCGGTGCGCCGTGACGGCCGAGATGGCCCTGAAGCTGGGTGCCGCCTTCCGGACGTCTCCGGAGTTCTGGATGAACGCGCAGAAGGCGGTCGATCTGTGGGAAGCCGCTCGCCACGTCCCGGTGCTGCCCCGGCCGCTCCTGAAGGTGAGCTGACGGGAGCCGCCCCCGTACGGGATGAAATCCGTCTGCGTCTACTGCGGGTCGAACGAGGGGAGGCTTCCTGTCTACGCCGAGGCGGCGAGAGGGCTCGGGAGGGCCCTCGTGGAGCGGGGGCTCGGGCTCGTCTACGGCGGGGCGAGCGTCGGGATCATGGGGGTGCTCGCCGACACGGTGCTCGGGCTCGGCGGCCGCGTGACGGGCGTGATGCCCGAGTCGATCGTGCGGAAGGAGGTCGCGCACCGGGGCCTCACCGAGCTGCACGTCACCTCGTCGATGCACGAGCGGAAGATGAGGATGGCCGAGCTGTCGGACGCGTTCGTCGCCCTGCCGGGCGGGATCGGGACGCTGGAGGAGGTCTTCGAGGCGTGGACGTGGGCTCAGCTCGGCCTCCACGCCAAGCCGTGCGGCCTCCTGAACGTGGCGGGCTACTACGACGGGCTCATCGCCTTCCTCGACCACACGGTGGCGGAGAGGTTCGTGAAGGAAGCGAACCGCTCGATGCTGATCGTCAGCGACGACCCGTCCGACCTTCTCGACCGCTTCGCCTGCTATCGCGCGCCAGCGGTCGAGAAGTGGATCCGGAACGGAGAGACCTGACCCCGGTCCCCGGTCCTCAGTAGCCGTTCTCGCAGTACGTGTCGGGTCCCGCTTCTATCTCCGTCGAGGTGTCGAGCTGGTCCTTCGGGCCGGCGTACTTCGGGTCGGCGATCTCGCCGGTGACGTGCACGACCGGCGAGAAGCCGAAGTCGTTCACGACGGCCTTGTTCTGGAGGATGAGCGGCTTCGGGCTCCCCGCGAAGACCCGGAGCACCATCAGGTCGAAGGACCAGGTCATGTTCCCTTCGGCCTTTCCCTGCACCATGGTCGAAACGTGCTGCTGCACGCTGGCGAGCGCGCACTTGACCGTGTCGTCGGCGACCGGGAAGTGCGTGGCGACGGTGAGCCGCGGCTTGGGGTCGATCTGGCTCAGGAGGTAGCCGAAGGCCCCCTGCGGGGTGTGGGAGCTCGCCTGGACCCTCTTCATGTCCTCGACCATCGCCTCCCAGGCCGGTCCGCTGCCGGGCTGGTTCAGGCCCGAGTTCTTCATCCCCCAGACCTCGGGCGGGACGACCATCTCGTGGATGAAGACGTCGACCCCCTTCCTCCCGTTGATGGCCTGCTTGATGCAGTGCGTCTCGGGCCGGGTGTCGCTGGTGTAGATCATCGACAGGCCGTTCCACTCGAGCTTGTAGCCGATGGAGCCCTGCCGGGTGTGGATGACCGGGAAGTGGGAGATCTTCACGCCGGTCTCGCGGTTCCAGTAGGCGATGTTGTCGGTGGGCTTCTGGCCGTACCGCGTCCAGTCGAGCTCGATGGGGACGAGGGCGTAGCCGTCGGTCGGGTCGTCGTCCCCGACCGGGACCGGCTCGGCGGGGAGGCCCCAGCTCTTGCGGGTGGGGCGGTCGTACTCCTTGTAGCGCGTCCCCTGGAAGCTGAAGCTCTCCGAGTGCCACCGGCAGGCGTTGCGGAGGGCCTTGCAGAAGGCCTTCGTGCCGTCGTTGAAGTAGTTGTACGGCCAGTCGGGGTTCCTCACGCCGGAGGGGCCGGGCCCCCAGACGTAGAGGGGCGACTTCCGGTCGCCCGACGGCCCGAAGCAGTAGACGTGCGTCAGGTCGCTCATGTGGTCGCCGTGGAGGTGGTTCAGGAAGATCTTGTCCATCCGCCCGAAGCCGACGCCCGCGGCTCCGTAGTTGGCGCTGACCCCGCTGCCGAAGTCGAAGATGGCCTGGTCGACCGGGGCGTTCTTTTCGTCGTCCCACCCGACCTCGACGAAGATGCTCATCTCCTGCTGCGCGCGGCGGACGGCCGGGATCATCGTTCCCATGAACGTGATCCGCATCTCGTTCTTCTCGAGCTTGACGCCGACGACCTCCTGCTTGGCGTTGTACGTCCAGGGGGTGATCGGGTCCAGGTCGTTGAAGTACTTGTACTGGTTCGTGGGCGTGGGAGGGGTCGCGGTGTCGGGGTAGCACGGGCTCTTGTCGGGGCAGGTGACGGCGGCCTCGGCCCGCCGTGAGCCGGTCCCGAGCGCGAGCCCTCCGAGGGCCAGCCCCGAGAGCCGCAGCGTGTCTCGCCTCGTCAGTCCTTTGCTCATCGCTTCACTCCTTCTCTTCTTCGTGGGTTCCTTGTGCGAGGGCTCTTCCGGCCCTCGATGACGCGCAGCAGGTCGTCCGTGGTGAGGACGCTCGACGAATGCCTCGAGAAGACGACGGCCCGGTGCTCGAGCAGGTCGACGCCGACGGGCAGGACGCGGGGGTGACGCCGCCAGAGCTCGACGACGTCGGGCTGGTTCGCCGCCATGTCGAAGACGGCGACGTCGGGCTCGAGCTCCCTCAGGGCCTCGGCGAACGTGTCCGCCGAGTCGGCGTGCACGACGCGAAGGTCGGGTCGGCCCTCGAGCGAGGCGCCGACGCCGGCCAGCGCGAGGGAGTTGCCGAGCAGCACGACGGTGAGCATCCTGGCCGTGAGTCCACACCCTCGAAGGGACCGCGGCCATGCCCGCGAGGGACAGTCGGCGGACAGTCGAAGTACAGCCGGGCCGCTACAGGACCATCCCGCTCCGGCGGGCGTAGTCGATGGCCTGGGCACGTCCCTCGACGTGCAGCCGGTCGACGATCTCGCCCATGTGGTACTTGATCGTCCGCTCGGCGAGGCAGAGCTTCGCGCCCACCTCCTTGTAGGTGAGCCCCTGCGCCACGAGGGTCAGGACCTGCGTCTCGCGCGGGGAAAGGCTTCCGCCGGGCGGCCTCTCCCCGACCTCGGGAGGCGCGACCGCCCGACGCCGGAACTCGTTGAGGATCCGCGACGCCAGGCCGGGAGACAGGACCACCTCGCCCCGGGCGACCTCGTCGAGGAGCCGGAACACCTCTCCGGTGTCCTGCGTCTTCAGGAGGTAGCCGCTCACGCCGGCCGCGATGGCCTCGAAGAGCTCGTCGTCCGACGCGGACATCGTGAGGAGGACGATGCGGGTGTCGGGTCGCTCGGCCCGGATCATCCGCGTCGCGGCGATCCCGTTCAGGCGCGGCATGTGGATGTCCATCAGGACGACGTCGGGGCGCAGCGCACGGACCTGATCGAGAGCCTCGAGCCCGTCGTGGGCGACGCCGACGACGTCGATCCCGCGGGCGGCGAGGAGATTCTTCAGGCCGTCGAGGAAGAGCGGATGGTCGTCGGCCAGCAGGACCCTCATGACGGCCTCCCCTCGAGCGGCACCGTGATCGCCACGCGGGTGCCGCCACCCGGTGCGGAGTCGACGTGGACGGTTCCCCCCACCTCCTCCGCCCGCTCGCGCATGAAGCGGAGCCCGAAGGTGCTCTCTTCGGCCTCGCCCAGCCGGGCGGGGTCGAAGCCGTCGCCGTCGTCTTCCACGGTTGCCTCGACGTGACCGTCGGACACGGCCAGGACGACGCGCACGGAGCGGGCCCGCGCGTGCTTTCGCACGTTCGTGAGCGTCTCCTGCAGGATGCGCAGGAGCTGCGTGCCGGCCATCGGCTCGAGGGCGCGGCCGGCGAGAGAAGGGGAGGCGTCGAGCGTGGTCGAGATGCCGGTGGTCGCCTGGAATCGGTGGAGGTAGTCCTCGAGGGCCGGCACGAAGTCGAGATCCGCGGCGCTGTCGGCGCGGGCGCCCAGGAGGAACTCGCGGACGTCGGCGTGGGCGTCCTGGGCGACGGAGACGAGCCGGGCGAGGTGCGCGTCGGCCTGCGGCACGTTGCCCTGGGCGAGGAGCTCCCGGGCGGCCTGGGCCTGCATCTTTGCGAAGCCCAGCACCTGGCCGAGGCTGTCGTGCAGCTCGCGGGCGAGCCGGTCCCTTTCGCGGAGCGTGGCGAGGGCTCTCTGGTGCTCGAGCATCCGTTCCTCTTCCTGCTTCCGTTCGGTGACGTCGTTCATCACGACCAGGTACCCGAGCCGGAAGCCGCCCCGGCGCCGCAGGGTGCTGAGCTGGAGCTCGTACTTGCGCGCGCCGGCCCCCGCGCCGAGGAGAATCCCGGGCGGTGCGGCTCCCGGGTCTTCAGGCCACGCGCCCGTGTCCGGGAGCGACGGCAGGAGGTCGCGCGCGGCGCGGCCCCGGGCCTGCTCGCCGGGTGAGCCGAGGATCGTCTCGGCCGCCGGGTTGAGGTCGACCACGCGTTGCGTGGAGTCGAGGACGACGACGCCGTCCGTCATCTGCTCGATGAGCGTCCACCGGGCGACGGGGACGAGCTCGAACATCCGGAAGTGGACGAACGCCACGGCGTACATCGCGACCGTGAAGATGCCGCCGAGCATGGTGGCGTCCATGGGCGCGAAGGGATTCCTGTCCGTGCCGTCGATCAGGTACCCGACGCGGCTCGCCAGGTGGCCGAGGATGCAGAGGGCCGCGGGCCACCGATGCAGGGGCGATCGCAGGAAGAGCCAGAGGAACACGGCGAGACCGGCGAACCCGAGGCCGAAACCGTAGACTGTCAGGACGTGGCCCGCAGGGCCGAGTACGCCGCGAACGTGCCCCTCGACGAGGGACACGGTGCTGAGCAGCTCACGCCCCGAGCGGGTGAGGAGCAGGAAGAACGGAACGGCCGCGGGAACGGCCAGGAGGGTACCCGTGCCGCGCGTGAGCCACCGGCCGAGGTCGGCGTACTCGAGCGCGAACCAGAGCGCCGCGGTCCCGACCGGCAGCTTCCAGACGGATTCGAACCGGAACCAGAAGACCTTCGTCCCCGGGTCGACGGCTGCGAGCTCGAGCGCGGCGCCCACTGCCCACGGCACGATGCAGAGCACGAGCAGGACGAACGGCCGGGCGCCGGGCGCTGACCGGTGACGCCAGGCGTAGACCGCCAGCGCCAGCAGGAGCACCGGCGGGGCCAGCATCGGCCAGATGTAGGGCGTGTACGCGTAGGGCCCGGTCACCAGCAGAGAAGAATAGCCCGCTCCGAGGGGGTGCTAGCCTCGTCTTTCGTGGAGACCCCGAACCCCTCCTCCTCCTCCCCGAACGCCGATCGACGGGAGCTCGAGAGGCTCCGCGTGCTCGTCGAGGCGTCGAAGCTGATCAATTCCTCGATCGAGCCGACGGTCCTCTTCTCCACGATCGTCACGCTCGCGAAGGAGCGGCTCGGCGTCGAGCGGGGGACGCTCTTCTTCGTCGACGAGGCGAAGCAGGAGATCTGGGCCCGGATCCCGATGGAGGGGGACGTCTCCGAGATCCGCCTCCCGATGGGGAAGGGGATCGCCGGGACCGTCGCGGCGACCGGCGAGACGATCGTCGTGGACGACGCGTGGGCGGACCCGCGGTTCGACTCGTCGGTGGACCGCCGGTCGGGCTTCCGGACGCGGTCGATCCTCTGCGTGCCGATCCGGAACCGCGCCGGGCGCATCGTCGGGGTCCTCCAGCTGCTGAACAAGCGGGAGGGCGGGTTCGGCGAGTCGGACCTCGAGTTCCTCGAGCTCGTCTCCGGGCACGTCGCCATCGGGATGGAGAACGCGACGCTCCACCTGAGCCTCCTCGAGAAGGACCGGATGCAGCGGGAGCTCGCGCTCGGGAAGGAGATCCAGAAGCGCCTCCTGCCGGAGCCGCCGCGGGGGATTCCCGGGACGGAGATCGCCGCGACGAGCGTGGCCTGCTTCGAGGTGAGCGGCGACTCGTACGACTTTCTCGAGCTGCCGTCGGGCGACCTCGGCCTCGCCATCGCCGACGTCTCGGGAAAGGGCGTCGCGGCGGCCCTCGTCATGTCGAGCCTGCAGGCGGCGCTGCGGGTGGCCGCGCCGCTCGACGAGAGCCCCGTCCGGCTGACGGCGCGCCTCGACAAGCTGATCCACGAGCTGGCGGGGGGACGGAAGTACGTCACCTTCTTCTTCGGTTGCTACACGCCGGCGACGGGGCGCTTCCGCTACGTCAACGCGGGGCACAACCCGCCGCTGATGCTGCGCGACGGCCAGGTCACGCCCCTCGGGAGCACGGGGGTGCCGGTCGGGCTTCTACCGAACGCGGCGTGGAAGGAGGCCGAGGTGGTCCTGGCGCCGGGCGCCTCGATCGTCTTCTACACGGACGGCCTCACCGAGGCGACCTCGCCGGACGACGAGGAGTTCGGGATGGAACGCCTCTCGGCCCTCGCGACGTCGCTCGCGGGGCGTGCGGCCTCCGAGGTGACGGCCGGGATCCTCGCCGGCGTCACCGCGTTCGAGGCCGGCTCGCGGCCGGCCGACGACAAGACGCTGGTGGTGTTGCGCCGGGACGCCTGAGGCGAGTCGCCGGCGACGGCGCAGGCCGGAAGGCGCCTGGTCGCGGCGATATGATTCGGGCCGAGAGCGAGAGAGCTGGCCGGACGGACGCGGCACCTGGAAGCCGGAATCCGTCGGCTCGCGGGGGGGCTCGATGGACAGTCCCACCACCGACGAGGGAGAGAGGGACCAGGAGAGTCGCGACGCGACGCCGATCGGAGGGATCCTCGGCGACCTGATCGCGGCGAAGGCCGATCTCGAGGCGCGCAACGAGGCGCTGCAGCTCGTGAACGACCTCACCTGGCGGCTCCAGAAGCGGCTCGACGTGGAGGCGATCGCGGCCGAGACCGTGGACCTGCTGGCCCGCCACAGCCAGGCGCCGCTCGTGGCCTTCTACCTCCTCGAAGGGGAAGAGGGACCCCTGCGGATGGTGAAGGGGCACGGGTTCAACGAGCGGGAGATGCAGCTGGGAGCCGTGCTGCCGCTGGTGGGGAGCGCGAGCGGGCTCGCGGTGCGGGAGCGGCGGATCGTGATGGTGCGGCACGGGTCCATCGACGAGGGGGGTGCTCACCCGGTGGTGACGGCGCTCGCGGAGCGTGGGCTCTCGACCGGTCTCTGCATCCCGCTCACCCACGGGGACTCGCCTCTCGGTACCGTGAACCTCATCTTCCCGGAACACCGAGTGCTCCGCCCGCTGGAGGTGGACACGTTTCACGGAATCGCCCGCGCCGTCTCGCTCGCGGTGGCGAACGCCCGGCTCGTCGCGGACCTCGAGCACCTCGCGTTCCACGACCTGCTCACCGCGCTCCCGAACCGGGCCGGGCTCCACAGGTGGTTTACGCGCCTCGTCGAGGGGGGCGGAGGGAGCTCTCCGGTCGGGCTCGTCCTCCTCGACCTCGACCGGTTCCGCGAGATCAACGACACGCTCGGGCACTCCGTTGGAGACGACCTCCTCGTCCAGGTCGTCTCGCGACTCGTCAGCGGGAGCGACGGCCGGCGAGACGACGTCTTCCGGCTCGGGGGCGACGAGTTCGGGATCGTGATTCCGGGGGCCAGGAGCCTGGCCGAGGTCGACGTCGCGGCGCGGCGCATGCTCGCGGCTCTCTCGCAGCCGCTCCGGGTGGGCGGCATGGGACTCGAGATCGGGGCGAGCGCCGGCGTCGCCCTCTTCCCTGATCAGGGGCGCGACAGCCACGAGCTGCTCCGCTGCGCGGACGTGGCGCTCCACCGGGCCAAGAGGACGTCCGGGAGCGTGGCCTCCTACGCGCGCGAGCTGGACGAGCACACGCCGGAGCGGCTCGCCATGCTGTCGGAGCTGGGGAAGGCGATCCGCGAAGGGGAGCTCGTCCTCCACTTCCAGCCGAAGGTGGCGCTGCAGTACGGCTTCATCGAGGGGTTCGAGGCGCTCGTGAGGTGGCGGCACCCGCGGCTGGGGCTCCTCGCCCCGGGGAGGTTCGTGCCGTTCGCCGAAGCGACGGACGTGATGCAGCCGCTGACGAGCTGGGTGGTCAGGAACGCCCTCGAGCAGCTGGCGCGCTGGAACCGGCAGCTCCCGCGGCTCACGATGGCGATCAACCTCTCCACGCGGAACCTCCTCGACCGGAGCTGCCCCGATGCCCTCGCGGGAATCGTGCGGGAGGTGGGCGTCGAGCCGGGCCTCGTGGAGTTCGAGCTGACCGAGACGGCGATCATGGCCGACCCGGAGACGGCGATGACGGTCCTCGCGCGCATCACGGCGACGGGCTCGCGCCTCGCCATCGACGACTTCGGCACCGGGTATTCCTCTCTCGCTTACCTCAAGCGCCTGCCGGTGGACGTCCTGAAGATCGACCGCTCCTTCGTCGCCGACATGGCCACCGGGTCGCGGAGCCGCGCGATCGTCCAGTCGACCGTGCAGCTGGCGCACAGTCTCGACCTCGGCGTCGTGGCGGAGGGAATCGAGGACCGCGAGAGCGCCCGGACGCTGCGCGAGATGAAGTGCGACCTCGCCCAGGGTTTCTACTTCGCGCCTCCCGAGCCCGCGGAGATCGCCGCCCGGCATGTCGAGAAGGGGGGCTGGCTGGACGTGCCGGTGTAGGGCGCGGCATCGGCCGCATCGAATACACTCGGCCGACCCCGCGAGGACACACCATGGCAACGAACCGGACCTTCCCGCTGGCCCTCGAGAAGCCGGAGCTGTTCGCTCCGGTCCGGGAGTTCCTGCGCCGGGCGTCGTACGACGACGCGACGCTCTGCCGCACGCTGCGCATGGGGAACATGAGCGACCTCGGCGGGGTTCGCTGGGACGAGGTGCCCCGGGACGAGCTGGGCCCTGCCCTGAACCTCTGCCTCGATCTCTTCCTCCTCTGCCGGGAGGTGCCCGGAGAGCGCATCCGCGACGCCTGCGGCGAGGTCGTCGCCGACGCCTTGCAGGCCCTCGGCCTCGTTCGCACCACTCCTCACGACGCGAGCCAGTTCTACTGCCCGGTCTGGCTCTACCCGGTGGACGGTTTCGTCATCGCTTCAGACCGGCGCAACGAGCCGTACGGCGACGCAGGCGAAGCGTTCGAAGACGTCGTCTTTCCCGCGATCCACGTCGGGGCGCTGCGACTCCTCGACCTGATGCCGGACGCCGGCGGCGGCGACGCGCTCGACCTGTGCGGTGGAGCCGGGTCCGGCGCATTCCGGTTCTCGCGGACGGCACGCTCGGTCGCGACCTCCGATCTCACGCTGCGGTCGGCCCGCTTTGCGGAGTTCAATGCCCGGCTCAACGGGCTCGACGTGGAGAGCCTGCAGGGAGACCTCTACGAACCGGCAGCGGGCCGGCGCTTCGACGCCATCGCCGCGCACCCCCCGTTCGTCCCGGCGGCGGGGTCGACGCTCGTGTACCGCGACGGAGGCGACACCGGCGAGGAGGTGACGCGCAGGGTGGTCGAGGGCCTTCCGGCACACCTGAAGCCGGGAGGCCGCTGCGCGATCATCTGCATGGGCCGCGACGCGGACGAGGGTTCGTTCGAGCAGCGGGTCCGCGGGTGGCTGGGAGAGGCGCGGGACGAGTTCGACGTCGTCTTCGGCCACGAGACGACCCTGACGGTGGACGACGTGATCGACCGGATGAAGAAGCGGGACGAGCCCGTCACCGACGGGGAGTCCCAGGCCTTTCGCGAGCTTCTCGTGAAGATGGGGACGAAGCGGTTCGTCTACGGCGTTCTGCGGATCGAGCGTTTCCCGTCTCCGGCACCGCTCGAACCGCTCCGGCTCGAGATGAGCCCGGGGGCGACGGCGATCGACTTCGAGCCCTTCCTCGCGTGGCGGCGCCTGCGGCGCGAGCCCGGGCTGACCGATCGGATCGGCCGCGCGCGCCCGCGGCTCGCGCCCGGCGTGGCGCGGACGGGCGACGGCGACGGGAGTGGGCAGGCCGCCGCGGCGCCCGTGGACGTGTCCTTGCCGGCGGCGCGCCTCGGAGGCTCCATGAGCCTCGAGGCGTGGGCCGTTCCGCTCGTCTCGCGCCTGGACGGCTCCGTCTCGGTGGACGACCTCTTCGCCGCGGCGGAGAGGTCGGCCGAAACGCCGTCGGCGGTCACGCGGGACGACCTCGTCGCCCTGGTCGCCCGTCTCGTGGACCGCGGCCTCCTCGAGCCCGGCCTCGCGGACTGACGCCCGGAGTTCCCGGAGCTCCGTGCCAGGCGTGAAACCGTGTATTGTTGAAACAATACACGGTTTCACGCCTGGCACCCGGGGCGGGCGCCCGCGGAGCCGCCGCCTGCTCTATCCTCAGCGGTCATCCCGGGGAACATCTGGAGGAGCTCATGACCGAACGCGGCCGCTTCCTGCTCGACGAGACCCGCATTCCGAAGGCCTGGTACAACGTGAACGCGGACATGCCGACGCCGCGGACTCCCGTTCTCCACCCGGGGACGATGGAGCCGGTGACGCCCGAGTTCCTCTCCGTTCTCTTCCCGATGAACATCGTGATGCAGGAGGTGTCCCCGGAGCGGTGGATCGAGATCCCCGAGCCGGTCCGCGACATCTACCGTCTCTGGCGCCCAACGCCGATGATCCGGGCGCTGCGCCTGGAGAAGGCGCTCGGCACGCCCGCGCACATCTACTTCAAGAACGAGAGCGTCAGCCCCGTCGGCTCGCACAAGGCGAACACCGCCGTGCCGCAGGCCTTCTACAACAAGGAGGCGGGGACGAAGGCGCTGACGACGGAGACGGGCGCAGGGCAGTGGGGGACGGCGCTCGCGATGGCGTGCAACTTCTTCGACCTCGACCTCGAGGTCTTCATGGTGCGCGTCTCGTATCACCAGAAGCCGTACCGCCGGATCATCATGGAGAACTACGGGGCGCACGTCTTCGCGAGCCCCTCCGAGCACACGCACTTCGGCCGGAAGATGCTCGAGGAGGACGAGGACTCACCCGGATCGCTCGGCATCGCCATCTCCGAGGCGGTGGAAACGGCCGCCACGAGCGGCGGGAAGAAGAAGTACAGCCTGGGGTCGGTGCTGGGGCACGTGATGATGCACCAGACGGTCATCGGCCTCGAGGCGCTCGAGCAGATGGAGATGGCGGGCGAGTACCCCGACGTCGTCATCGGCTGCGCCGGGGGCGGGTCGAACTTCGCGGGCTTCGCGTTCCCGTTCGTCCACCGCAACCTGACCGAGGGGAAGAAGACGCGCATCGTCGCGGTGGAGCCCGCCTCGTGCCCCACGCTGACGAAGGGGCGCTACACGTTCGACTACGGCGACGCGGCGGCGATGGCGCCGATCGTGAAGATGTACACGCTGGGGCACACGTTCATGCCGCCGGGCATCCACGCGGGCGGGCTGCGGTACCACGGGATGGCGCCCACGGTGAGCGCCCTCGTGGCGAGCGGGCACATCGAGGCGCGGACGGCGCGGCAGCTCGAGACGTTCGAGGCGGCGGTGAAGTTCTCGAGGGCGGAGGGGATCATCCCGGCGCCCGAGTCGGCGCACGCCATCCGCGCGGCCATCGACGAGGCGCTGAAGTGCCGCGAGACGGGCGAGAAGAAGGTGATCGCCTTCAACCTCTCCGGGCACGGCCACTTCGACATGACCGCCTACCAGAGCTACCACCACGGCCTCCTGGAGGACTTCGACTACCCCGACCACGCGGTGGAAGAGGCGATGTCGCACCTGCCGGACGTGAAGCAAGGGTAGATTCGGAACCGCCGCGGAACCGCCGGAACCGCCGTGCCAGGCGTGCATTCGTGTATTGTTGAAAACAATACACGAATGCACGCCTGGCACGAAGGGTCAGTGCTTTCGGACCATCCTCAGGATCTTCACGTTGATGACGGCGAACCGGAAGATCTGCCAGAGCAGGTTCGTCCGCATCTTCTTCGTGAACTCGGTCGGCACGGGCGGGTAGTAGGTCTGCTCGAAGGGAGTCCGGGTGCCCGCGGGGGGCTTCGTCGCGCTCATTCCGGCACCATCGTCCAGAGGGGGTTCGCCTTGGCCTTGTAGATGAATCCGAAGTGGAGGAGGTGCTTGATCCAGTGTCCCGCGAGGCCGATCTCGCCGAAGGTCCAGTCGAGGTCGCGCCCGGTGTCCGGGTACTTCCTGAAGTCGGGGACGATGGGGAAGAGCGTCATCGAGACGGCGGTCCCGCGGAAGAGGCCGGCGCCCGCCGACGCGATGCACGCCGCCCCCATGTGGGCGAGCGACGCCTGGCGCTTCGGCGCCGTGGCGTTCCCCTTGATCATGTCGACGATGTTGAAGGCCACCTCGCGGGCCATCACTCCCGTGGGCATGCCGGTCCGGGGCGGCGTGGGGAAGATGGGCGTCCCCTTCGGGCTCGTCATCGGCTTCGAGATGGCGTGCGGCGGCGCGAATGCGATTCCGACGGCGAAGACGTTCGGGAACTTCGGCGACTGGTAGGTCCGGGGCCAGTCTTCGGGGGACCACTCCTCGTAGGGCTTCTTCGCGTAGTCGCCGTCGACGAGCATGAAGCCGTTCGGGGCGAAGACGGACGGGGTGATGTCGGCGCCCGCCCTGTCGAAGGCCTTGAGGCCGACGCCGGAGAACGGCGGAAGGAGCATCGCGAAGTCGAACTTCAGCGAGCGCTCGTCGCCGTCGAGCGTCTCGTACGAGGCCTCGCCCGGGGCGACCTCCTTCACGGCGGCACGCGTGATCCACTCGATGCCGCGCTCGGTGTAGAGCGACTCGGTGAAGACGCGGCTGTGGGTGACGTAGCCGCCGCGCCGGATGAACATGCCGCCCATCCCGAAGTCGCCCAGCTCGTGCTCGTTCGAGAGCCAGACGACCCGCGCCTTGTCGCGGACGCCGCGCCGGCGGAGCTCGAACTCGACGTTGAAGATGTACTCGAACGCCGCCCCCTGGCAGGTGCAGTTGCCGTGGCCGGTGCCGATGAGGAGCGTCTGCTTCTCTCCGGCCTTCATCCGCGCGACGGTCTCGTCGAACGCCTTCGAGGTGTGCGCGGCGTGGTCGAAGGTGCAGACGGAGAGGCTGTTCTTCTGCGGCCCGAGGCCGGGCGTGGCGTCGAAGTTGAGCTTCGGACCGGTGGCATTGACGAGCCAGTCGTAGTGGACCCGCTCCTCCTGGCCAGACTTCCCGGTCTCGGTCAGCTCGACCTTGACGTACGGCTTGCCCGAGTCGCCGTCGCCCTCCGGGTGAACGCTGACGGCCTTGCCCTGCACGAAGGCGATCCCGGTCTTCTCGTACACGGGCCGAAGCGGGAAGGTGACCTGCTCGGGAGTCATCACGCCCACGCCGACCCAGATGTTCGAGGGAATCCAGTTCCACTTGCTGTTGGGAGAGACGACGACGACCTCGTGGTCGCGGCCGAGCCTGCGCCGGGCGTGCAGGGCTGCCGTCTGCCCCGCGATTCCGGCCCCGAGAATGACGAGTCGGGCCATGAGCTTCGCCTCCGCCTGCCGAGAATATCCCCGGGAGCGGGACTCTGACATCGCCATTTCGCAGGGAGACGAGATGACGAGGTGACGCAGCTGCGAGCTGGAGCTGCGCTGGCAGGTCGCCTCCGGGACCCGGCGTCCCACCGTGAAGACCGCCCCGGGGTCGTTCCCGCAGTCCCCTCACCGCCTGCCACATACTCCTCCCCTCCATGCCGGACCCCGCCTTGATTGCCGTCGTCGCCGAGAAACCGTCCGTCGCGAGGGACATCGCGGCGGTGCTCGGGGCGACGAAGAGGGGAACGGGCTGCCTGGCGGGCCCGGGGCACGTCGTGACGTGGGCGATCGGGCACCTCGTCGCACTGGCCGAGCCGGGGCAGATGCGTCCCGAGTGGCAGAGCTGGCGGCGCGACCGGCTGCCGATCCTGCCGGAGGCGTGGCCCCTCGTCGTCCAGGAACGGGTGAAGGAGCAGTTCGAGGCGGTGCGGAAGGTCCTCGCCGATCCGCGCGTGACCGAGGTCGTCTGCGCGACGGACGCGGGGCGCGAAGGGGAGCTGATCTTCCGGCAGCTCTACGAGGCCGCGGGGTGCACGAAGCCGGTGAGGAGGCTCTGGATCTCGTCGCTGACGCCGGAGGCGATCCGCGACGGCCTCTCGAAGGCTGAAGCCGGCGAAGGAGTACGACCGGCTCGCCGACGCGGCGCGCGGGCGGAGCCGGGCCGACTGGCTCGTCGGGATGAACTTCTCGCGCGCCTTCACGCTCGCCACCGACGAGAAGCTCTCGGTGGGGCGCGTCCAGACGCCGACCCTCGCGATGCTGGTCGAGAGGGAGCTGGCGATCCGTGCCTTCGTCCCCGAGGAGTACCTGGAGATCCTCGCGACATTCGAAGGGGAGACGGGGCGGTACAGGGGGACATGGTTCGACCCGGCGACGAAGGAGGACGGCGGCAGGCGCCTTCCGAAGGACGGTGCGGCGGCCGCCGCGATCGTCGCGCGCGTGAAGGCGGGCGCGGCGGCGATCGAGTCGGTCGAGTCGAAGACACGCCGCGTTCCGCCGCCCCTCCTCTTCGACCTCACAGAGCTGCAGCGCCACGCGAACCGCCTCCTCGGCTGGAGCGCGAAGAAGACGCTCGAGGTGGCGCAGCGGCTCTACGAGGAGAAGAAGGCGATCACCTACCCGCGAACCGACAGCCGCCACCTCTCGCGCGACGTGGCCGCGACGCTGCCGCGGGTGATCCGCGCCCTGGAGCCGGCCTGGGGGAAGCTCTTCGCGAAGGGGACCGGCGAGAAGCCGCTCGGCGGGCGATACGTGGACGACGCGAAGGTGAGCGACCACCACGCCATCGTCCCGACGCCGACGGCCCCGCGGGACCTCGACCGGGAGGAGCAGGCGCTCTACGACCTCGTGGTGCGGCGGCTACTCGCCGCCTGGCACGACGACCACGTCGCGGCGACGACGACCGTGGTGACGGCCGTCGGGAGCACCGCAGGAGAGCCCCCCCGCGTCGTCGACCGGTTCCGTTCGAGCGGGACGATGGTCGTGGAGGCGGGGTGGAAGGCGGTGGAACCCGAGCCCGCGTCGCGAAAGAAGGACGACGACGGCGAGGAGGCCGAGCTGCCGCCGGGCCTCGCCCGCGGGCAGCGGGAGAAGGTGGTCGACGTCGCGAGCGTGGAGCGGAAGACGCGCCCGCCGAAGCGATTCACCGACGCGACGCTCCTGACGGCCATGGAAACGGCCGGGAAGACGCTCGACGAGAAGGAGCTCGCCGACGCGATGAAGGAGAACGGCCTCGGGACTCCCGCCACGCGGGCGGAGATCCTCGAGACGCTCCTGACGCGCGGCTACGCGGAGCGGACCGGGAAGGCCTTCTCGGCGACCGAGAAGGGGATCCGCCTCATCGCCCTCGTTCCGGACTCGGTGAAGAGCCCCGCCCTGACCGGACGCTGGGAGGCCGAGCTCGCCCGCCTGCAGAAGGGCGACGGACGTCTCGACACCTTCATGAAGGGGATCGAGGCGTACGTGACGGAGGTCGTGGGCGAGGCCTTCCGAAGCGGGCCTCGGAGCGGGCGAGCCTCCGGGACCGGGACCGGAACGCCCGCGGGAATCGTGCCCGCGGGATCGTGCCAGGCGTGAAACCGTGTATTACGCCAGTAATACACGGTTTCACGCCTGGCACGGAATCGGGGGGCGGGCCCCGGGCTCCGCTCGGAAGTTCGGGACTGCCGGGGGCGAGGACAGGGGCTGCGGGCGCCGCGGAGCGTCCGGCCGGTACGGGACATGCGGCTCGGCCGCCGCGTGTGCCGGTGCCGCCGGAGCGGCTTGGCGAGCTTCTGAAGGGGGTGTTCGGGCACGACGCGTTCCGGCCGTACCAGGAAGCGGTCTGCCGGGCCGTGGTCGAGGGGCGCGACGCGCTGCTCGTGATGCCGACGGGGGCGGGGAAATCGCTCTGCTACCAGCTGCCGGGGCTGGCGAGGGGCGGAACGACGCTCGTCGTCTCCCCGCTCATCGCGCTCATGGAAGACCAGGTGGCGAAGATGCAGGCGCTCGGCCTCGTCGCCGAGCGGATTCACTCGGGGCGCGACCGCGCGGCCTCGCGGCAGGTCTGCCTCGACTACCTCGCGGGGAAGCTCGACTTCCTCTTCATCGCCCCCGAGCGGCTCTCGGTGCCGGGTTTCCCGGAGATGCTCGCGAAACGCACCCCGGCGCTCGTCGCCGTCGACGAGGCGCACTGCATTTCGCACTGGGGGCACGACTTCCGGCCCGACTACCGGCTCCTCGGCGCGAGGCTCCCGCTGCTGCGCCCCGCACCCGTCATCGCGCTGACGGCGACGGCGACGCCGCGCGTTCAGGACGACGTCCGGGCCCAGCTCGGCCTCGTGAACGCGGGACGCTTCATCCACGGCTTCCGCCGGACGAACCTCGCGGTGGAGGTGGCCGAGGTGCCGCCGAGCCGCCGGGGCGAGCTGGTGAAGGAGGTCCTCGCCGACGAGGCGCGGCGCCCCGCCATCGTCTACACGCCGACGCGGAAGGAGGCGACGGCGCTCGCGGGGGAGCTGAAGCGCGACCTGCGCGCGGTGGCCTACCACGCGGGGATGACCGCGCGGGACCGCGACGACGTGCAGGCCCGGTTCCTCGAGGGACGGGCGGACGTCATCGTCGCGACGATCGCGTTCGGGATGGGGATCGACAAGCCGGACGTGAGGACGGTGATCCACACGGGGCTGCCGGGGAGCGTCGAGGGGTACTACCAGGAGATCGGGCGCGCGGGGCGCGACGGTCTCCCGTCGCGGGCCGTTCTCCTCCACTCGTACGGCGACATCCGGACGCACGAGTTCTTCCTCGAGCGCGACTACCCCGAGACGCCCGTCGTCGAGGAGCTGTTCCGCGCGCTGAAGGACCTGCCCGTGCCGACAGAGGGGCTCCAGCAGCTCGTCTCCCTCGACCCGGACGTCTTCCAGAAGGCGCTCGAGAAGCTCTGGACCTTCGGCGGAGCCGTCATCACCCCCGAGGGCGACGTGTCGCGCGGGAAGGAAGGCTGGCAACGCGCCTACGAGGAGCAGCGCGAGCACCGGAAGACGCAGCTCGTGTTGATGCGGCGCTTCGCCGACGGGCCGATCTGCCGGATGCTCCAGCTCGTCCGGCATTTCGGAGACGAGGAGGACGACGGCGCCCCGTGCGGCCAGTGCGACGTCTGCGCTCCCGCCGACGGCATCGCGACGACGACGCGGAAGACGAGCCCGATGGAGGAGGCGGCGCTCCGCCGCGCCCTCGAGCTGCTCCGCCAGCGCGACGGCCAGACCACCGGGCAGCTCCACGCGGAGGTCGTGAGGCAGTTCCCGGCGGTGGACCGCAGGGCGTTCGAAGAGCTTCTCGGCGGCCTCGTGCGCGCGGCGCTCGCGCGGATCGAGGACGACGAGTTCGAGAAGGAGGGGCGGATCATCCGTTTCCGGCGCGTCTTTCTCACGGGAGATGGAAGCCGGCCCGGGGCTGCCATCGAAGCCCGCGTGGCCGTTCCGCCGACCACCGCCGCGAGAAAGAGGCACGGCAAGGTGGCGATCCCGAAGAGGGCGGCCCTGCCGAAGCCCGCCGCGAAGGCGGCGGCCGCCAAGCGGGGAGGCCGCGCGAAGGGGAAGGCGAAGACGGGACCCGAGGCGCCGGGAGCGCTTCCCGCGCTCGTCGACGCGCTCCGCCGCTGGCGCCTCGAGGAGGCGAAGAAACACCGGCTTCCCGCCTTCCGGGTCATGACCGACCTGACCCTCCTCGACATCGCGGCGCGCAAGCCACGCACCGAGGCCGAGCTCGCGGCCGTCGGCGGCATCGGACCCTCGCGCATGGAGCGGTACGGCGAGCGGATCCTCGAGATCGTCCGGTCCGGCCGGTAGGGCCGTGCGCGCGGCCCGGCCACGGGTTCGCGAGAACGCAACGTCCCGGCGGTAGGATCAGGCCGAGACGCGGCGGCGCCCCGGCGCCCCGACACCCGAACCGATCGGAGGACTCATGAGCGTGAAGAAGATCCTGTTTCTCGTCGGCGACTTCGTGGAGGACTACGAGGTCATGGTCCCGTTCCAGGCGCTCCAGATGGTGGGGCACACGGTCCACGCCGTCTGCCCGGGGAAGAAGGCGGGCGACAAGGTGAAGACCGCCGTCCACGACTTCGAGGGGGACCAGACCTACTCCGAGAAGCCGGGGCACCTCTTCGCCCTGAACGCCTCGTTCGACGACGTGAAGGCCGCCGACTACGACGCCCTCCTCGTCCCGGGCGGCCGCGCCCCCGAGTACATCCGCCTGAACGAGAAGGTCATCGAGATCGTCCGCCACTTCTCCGCGGCCAAGAAGCCGATCGCCTCGATCTGCCACGGCGCGCAGCTCCTCGCGGCTGCCGGGGTGCTCGGCGGGCGCGAGTGCAGCGCCTACCCGGCCTGCGGCCCCGACGTGACGCGCGCCGAGGGGAAGTACATGGCGATCCCCGTCGACGCCGCGCACGTCGACGGGAACCTCGTCACGGCGCCCGCCTGGCCCGCGCACCCGGCCTGGCTCGCGGCGTTCCTGAAGGTCCTCGGGACGAAGATCGAGCCCTGACGGCGCGCCCCGGAGCCCGGTGCCAGGCGTGCAATCGTGTATTGTTGAAAACAATACACGATTGCACGCCTGGCACCGCCGGCGGCCGGGGTGCTCCTCTGCGATCATCCGGCGTGAACTTCGAAACCTGGTTCCAGGAAAAGCACCCCGGCATCCCTCCCCGCTCCGCCGCCGCCGTCCTCGCCCTCGGGGCCGAGGGGGGCACCGTCCCGTTCATCGCGCGCTACCGGAAGGAGGCCACGGGGGGCCTCGACGAGGTGGCTGTGCTGGCCGTCCTCGACGCGAAGGAGACGTGGGACGAGGTCGTCAAGCGGCAGGCGTTCGTCGTCGGCGAGATCGAGGCGCAGGGGAAGCTGACCCCGGAGCTGAAGGAGAGGCTCCTCGCCACGTTCGACCTCCCGACGCTCGAGGACCTCTACCTCCCCTACAAGAAGAAGCGGAAGACGAAGGCCGTGATCGCCCGCGAAGCGGGCCTTGAACCCCTGGCCGACTGGCTCTGGGACGTCGGGCACGGAGTCCTGTCTCCTCTTGCTGCCGAGACGCCGGAGGCGAAAGCCGCGGCCTTCCTCAACCCCGAAGCCGGGTTTGCGGAGGTTCCCGGGGCGCTCCAGGGGGCCGTCGAGATCGTGATCGAGCGGCTCTCGGAGACGGAGGAACTGCGGCAGTACGTCCGCCGGGAGGCGTTCGAGCGGGGCGGCCTCTCCTCTGGGAAGGGGGAGGAGCCGAAGCCGGCGAGCAAGTACGAGATGTACTTCGACTTCCGGGACTCCGTCGCCTCGCTGATGAAGCCGGAGTCGTCGCACCGCTACCTCGCGATGCGGCGCGGCTGGCTCGAGAAGGAGCTGACGCTCTCGCTCGGCGACGCGCCGAAGCACCCCGGCTTCGAGGAACGGCTGCTCGCCCAGTTCGAGCGGGCGGCGGGCGCGGGGGCCGCGACGCCGGCCCAGCCCTTCCTGAAGAAGGCGGCGCGCTTCGCGCTGAAGGCGCACGTCCTCCTCTCGATCGAGGCGGAGGTCCACAAGGCGCTGAAGGACGTGGCCGACGAGGCGGCGATCCACGTCTTCGCCGAGAACGTCCGCAAGGTCCTCCTCGCCGCGCCGTTCGGCCCGAAGGCGGTCCTCGGCGTCGACCCGGGGCTTCGCACCGGCTGCAAGCTGGCCGTCGTCGACGGCTCGGGGAAGTACGTCGCCTCGACGGTGATCCACCTTCAGGGGGACGACTCGCGCGAGCGGGCGCGGCGGACGCTCGTGGAGAGCGTGAAGACGGCCGCGATCCGCTGCGTGGCGGTGGGGAACGGGACGGGCGGCCGCGAGGCGGAGGCGTTCGTCCGCGAGGCGCTCCGCGAGGCGGGGCTCGACGTGCCGGTCGTCCTCGTGAACGAGTCGGGGGCGTCGATCTACAGCGCGAGCGAGACGGCGCGCGAGGAGTTCCCCGACCTCGACCTGACGATCCGCGGCGCGATCTCGATCGCGCGGCGGCTGCAGGACCCGCTCGCCGAGCTGGTGAAGGTCGACCCGAAGTCGATCGGCGTCGGGCAGTACCAGCACGACGTGTCTCCCCACGCGCTGAAGAAGAGGCTCGACACCGTCGTCGACTCGGCCGTGAACCAGGTCGGCGTGAACCTCAACACCGCCTCGCCGCACCTCCTCGCGCACGTCTCGGGCATCGGGCCGGCGCTCGGGAAGGCGATCGTGGCGCGGCGCGAGACGAAGGGGCTCTTCTCCTCGCGGCCCGAGCTGCTGGAGGTGCCGCGCTTCTCGAAGAAGACGTTCGAGCAGGCGGCGGGCTTCCTCCGGATCGCGGGCGGCGAGAACCCGCTCGACAACACCGGGGTCCACCCCGAGCGGTACGAGGCCCTCGAAACGTTCGCCTCTGGCCTCGGGAAGAAGGTGACCGACCTCGTCGGGCCGGGCGTGACGCTCGTGAAGGGGTCGAAGGAGCTGAAGGAGTCGCTCGGAGCCTTCACCTTCGAGGACGTCGTCAAGGAGCTCGAGAAGCCGGGGCGCGACCCGCGCGAGGGCTTCGTCCCGTTCTCGTTCCTCGAGGGGGTGAACCAGGTCTCCGACCTGAAGGAGGGGATGACCTGTCCCGGCATCGTCACGAACGTGACGAATTTCGGGGCGTTCGTCGACGTCGGCGTCCACCAGGACGGCCTCGTCCACATCTCGCAGCTCTCGTCGACGCGGTTCGTGAAGGACCCGCGCGAGGTGGTGAACCCGGGCGACCGGGTGCAGGTGAAGGTCCTCGCGGTCGACCTCGCCAAGCAGCGGATCTCGCTGACGATGCGGCTCGGAGAACCGGCGGTCGCCGCGCCGCGCGGCGACGCGCCGGGGAGCGGGACGGAGCGGGGCGCGAGGCCGGGAGGCCGGCCGCCGGAGTCGAGAACCCCGGTGCCGAAGCCACAGGCCCGTCCCGAGCCGCCGAAGCCCGAGGTCGACCGCCGCTGGGCCGGCCTCGCGAACCTGAAGAAGTGAAGGGGCACCTGTGCTAGAACTTTCCACCATGAAGCAGACGCTGACCTGCGTATTCCTCCTCCTGCCGCTCCTGGCGGTCGTCACCGCCTCGGCCCAGACCTCCACGAACCCCTCGGTCGTCGTGAAGACGTCGATGGGGAGCTTCACGATCGAGCTCTATCCCGAGAAGGCTCCGGAGACGGTGAAGAACTTCCTCCTCTACGTCGACGAGGGCTTCTACCCGGGGACGGTCTTCCACCGGGTCATCGACGGATTCATGGTCCAGGGGGGCGGGCTCGACAAGGAGATGACGAAGAAGGCGACGCGCGCGCCGATCGTCAACGAGGCGGGCAACAAGCTGAAGAACGTCGTCGGGACGGTCGCGATGGCGCGGACGGGCGAGCCGAACAGCGCGACGGCGCAGTTCTTCGTCAACGTGAAGGACAACGCCTTCCTCGACTACCGCGACACCTCCCGCGACGGGATCGGCTACTGCGTCTTCGGGAAGGTCGTCCAGGGAATGGACGTCGTCGACAAGATCAAGGCCGTCCCGACGGGGACGAAGGGCGGGATGCAGAACGTACCGCTCACTCCGGTCGTCATCGAGTCGGTCACCCGCGCCAAGACCGCCGTCACGAAGTAGACGCGGCGCGGGCGCGCTTTCGTCATCGGTCGAGCCGCCCGCCGAGAGCCGCCCGCGTCAGCGAGGCGGACCCGGCGGGCGGACGCGGAAGACGTGGAGCGCGCGCCCCGATCCCGCCCGAACGGGAACGGAGATCGTCCACCCTGCGGCCGCGAGGGGCTCGGGAAAGCGCCGGGTCGCGACGAGCCAGAAGGAAGACACCCGTGGCGGGCTGGCGAGAAGCTGTGAGGGCGTTCTCGCCGGGAGGACCGGCACCGCGACCCGGGCGTCCGGCGAGGCAGCCAGGGTCTCGAGGACCAGAGGAACCTCGACCGAGCCCGCCCCGAGGAAGACCGGCGCGGGCCCGAGGGGCCTCAGAAGGCGGCCGGCATCGGACTCCTCCGGGCAGAACCCGACGCTCACCAGGGGGTGCTCCGACCACTCCGTGAGGAAGGGGACCGTCTCCCGGACGAAGAAGCCGGTCCCGACGAGCAGGAGAAGGACTCCGGGGCGAGTCCCTGTCCGCATGGCGACCCGGCCGGCGATTCCGTCGACGACCCACGCGGCGACGACGAAGCCGGTCGCGACGAGGATGCAGGCCCGCACCGTGTTCGGCGCACCCCCCGGGTCCGACAGGACCCCGGCCGCGAGGCTGCCGGCAGCGAGCCAGAGGATCGCGCGCGGGGCGCCCGGGTCCTTCACGCTTCGCCCCAGGAGGACGGCGAACCCGACCAGGGTGGCAAACCCGATCGCCACGGGGGCGGCCGCCCGCTCCGGGAAGCCGTGCCGGCCGTTCGGGTCCTTCGTGAAGACGAAGAGGCCCGTGTAGTCGATGGCGTTGAGGGCGAGCCGGGTCGCGGGGCCCGCGTGTCGCGTATCGATGTCGCGGACGGGGTTGCTCACGTTGACGTCGCGGAGACGCCCGCCGAAGTACCCGGGATGCTGGACGAATCCGATCAGCCACGGTCCCGCCGCCAGGAGCGCCGCCCCCGCGGCGACGGCGGCTCGGCCGCGAGCCCCTGGTTCCTTCCAGGTCCCGGCGCTCCAGGCCGCGAGGGCGACCGGGACGACGATGGCGGAGGAGTGGGTGTGCATCGCGAGCCCGGCGAAGACACCGGAGAGGGCGGCCAGCGGAAGGCTTCGCCTGCGGCGGGCGGCGAGCGCCGCGGCGACGGCCGCCAGGGCGAGGGGGACGAGGGTCGCGGGCGTGTACCCCCAGCGTGAGAGGGCCAGCGACCGGCTCGAGAAGGCGACGAAAGCCGCGGCGAGGACCGACGCCCTTCGGCCGAACGCCTCGTACGCGAGCCATCCGGCAGCGGGGACCGTCAGGGCCGCGGGGACGGCGGAGAGGGAGAGGATGCCGGCGTCGCCGCGCCCGAAGACGAGGAGAAGGCCCTGGTAGAAGCGCAGGAGGAGGTGGGAGACGATCTCGTGGCCTCCCGGAGGCCAGATCGGCGTCCCTCCGAGCCAGGGGACGTCCTGAGGAGTGCGGAGCAGCCGTTCCGCCTCCGCGATGACGTCGAGCCAGACCCCGGGTGGGATCGACACGGGCGCGACGAACCGGAGCGCAACCCCGATCGCGGCAAGGAGCGTAACCCCCGCCACGGCGAAGCCGGCCCGTTCCGAAGCGTTCTTCTCGGGGAGCATCGGCTCGATCTTCCCTGCGAGCCAGGCGGCCGAGAGGCCTCCGACCACGGACAGTGCGAGGACCCACGTCCAGGAGAAGGCGACGAAGGCGCGGGGCGCGTCGTCCCACCAGAAGAGGACGTGGCGATGGACCCGCACGAGGGCCGCGAGAAGCTGCAGCGTGACGAAGGCGCCCAGGGTCGTCGCGACGAGATTTCCGGAGGCTCGCCGCACGAGACTCATCGGGCCGCCGTACCCGTCAGCCTGCGCAGGAAGAGCCCGACGTAGCTGCAGCTCGTCCTCCAGAGCGCCATCTTGGACCGGCCGTGAATGCGGTACGTGAACCGGATCGGCGCCTCTTCGATGCGCAGCCCCCGGGCGGCGGCCTCGAAGAGAAGCTCGGGGAGGAACGCGAAGTTGTTGCTCGAGAAGGGGACCGCTCGGAGAGCTTCCCGCCTGTAGAGGCGGTAGCCGGAGGTGAGGTCGCGGACGTTCATCCGGAAGGCCAGCCTCATGAGCGGATTCAGGCTCCGGCTGAGGGCGATCTTCCACGCCGGCACCCGGTCCACGCTTCCGCCGGGCGTGAAGCGCGAGCCGACGAGGATGTCGCAGCCGCGTCCGAGGAAAGCCTCGAGGAGGCGCGGGAGCTCCTCGGGCTGGTGGTTCAGGTCGGCGTCCATCGTGACGACGACGTCGGCGTCGGGTGCCGCAGCGGCGAAGCCACGTCGAAACGCGGCGCCGAGGCCCTGCGGCTCGGGCTGGTAGAGGACGCGGATGCCCGGGATCTCGCCAGCGAGGGTCTCCAGGACGTCCCTGGTCCCGTCGGTTCCTTCCACGACGTAAACGATCTCCCACGTGTGACCCGCGAGACCGTCCAGGACGGCGGCAAGGCGACGGGTGAGGGGCTCGACGTTTTGCCGCTCGTCCAGGGCGGCGATGACCACGGAGAGCCTCACGAGGGGCGCCTCGCCACGAAGATCGCGGCGCGCGCTCGCCGGAGCGTCGCAATCGGGCCAGAAAGCGAAGAGCCCGGCCGGATCGCATCCCAGTGCTCATCCCACGTTGCACGGGTGGGATCGCATGTCCGGGCGGCTTTTCTCAAGCAAGGGATTGTCCCTGTCCCCGACTCCTTCGTCTACGGCCGCGGCCCCACGGCCGCGGCGCTCCTGCTAACGTCTCCCCGCCGGTTCCCGGCGTGGAGGCTTCATGACCGGTCGTCTCGCTCGCGTCTCGCTCGCCGCCGTCCTTCTCACCGCAACCGCCGCGATCGCGGCGGTCGATCCCGCCCGGCTCGAGGGGCTGAAGGCCCGGAGCATCGGGCCGGCGGGGATGAGCGGCCGGATCGCCGCCATCGACGCCTTTGCGGGCGACCCGCGGATCGTCTTCGTGGGCGCGGCGTCGGGCGGCGTCTGGAAGTCGACGAACGGCGGCCTCACGTTCGACCCCGTCTTCGACGAGCAGCCGGTCCACGCGATCGGCGCCCTGGCGGTCGACCCGCGGACGCCCGACGTCGTCTGGGTCGGGACGGGCGAAGGGAACCTGCGCAACAGCATCTCCCACGGCGACGGCGTCTACGTGACCCGCGACGGGGGAAAGACGTGGACGAACGTCGGCCTCGCGAAGACCGAGCGGATCCACCGGATCCTCCTCCACCCGCGTGACCCGGGAACGGCCTGGGCCTGCGCGGTGGGGCCGGCGTGGACCGACGGGCCGGAGCGGGGAGTCTTCCGGACCACCGACGGCGGGAAGAGCTGGAAGAAGGTCCTTCACGTCGACGAGAAGACGGGCTGTGCCGACCTCGCGCTCGACCCGGGGAATCCCGATCACCTTCTCGCGGCGATGTGGGACTTCCGGCGGACGCCGTACCTCTTCCGCTCCGGTGGCCCCGGGTCCGGGCTCCACGTGACGTGGGACGGCGGCGAGAGCTGGACGAAGCTCGGCGAGAAGGAAGGGGTCCCGAAGGGGCCGCTCGGGCGGATCGGGCTCGCGTTCTGCGACGGGCACCCGGAGGTCGTCTACGCCGTCGTCGAGGCGGAGAAGAGCGTCCTCCTTCGCTCGGAGAACGGCGGGCGGCGCTTCGAGGTCGTGAACGACTCCCCCTCGGCGAACCCGCGCCCCTTCTACTACGCCGACATCCGGGTCGACCCCCAGCAGCCGAACCGGGTCTACTCGCTCGCGACGCAGCTGCGCGTCTCGACGGACGGCGGGAAGACGTTCGAGAACCTCCGCGGGACGGGGCGCCAGCAGGTCCACGTGGACCACCACGCCCTCTGGATCGACCCGAAGGATCCGCGGCGGATGCTCCTCGGCAACGACGGCGGGATGTACGAGAGCCGCGACCGGGGCGAGACGTTCCGCTTCGTCGGGACGCTGCCGCTCGCGCAGTACTACCACGTGGCCGTCGACGGCGAGATCCCCTACAACGTCTACGGGGGGCTGCAGGACAACAACTCGTGGCGCGGCCCGTCTTCCGTCTGGCAGCGGGGCGGAATCCAGGCGCACCACTGGAAGGTGGTCGGCGGGGGCGACGGGTTCGAGACGCTCCCCGACCCGGAGGACCCGGCGCGCGGGTGGTCCCTCTCGCAGGGCGGGAACCTGATGCGCTGGAACGTGACGACCGGCGAGCGCCGCGACGCCAAGCCGCAGGCGCCCGAAGGGACGAAGCTGCGGTTCAACTGGAACGCGGCGCTCGCGGTCGACCCGTTCGAGCCGGCGACGGTCTGGCTCGGGAGCCAGTTCGTCCACCGCTCGAAGGACCGGGGCGAGACGTGGGAGACGGTGAGCCCCGACCTGACGACGAACAACCCCGGGTGGCAGAAGCAGGAGACCAGCGGGGGCCTGACGCTCGACGTGACGGCGGCCGAGAACTACACGACGCTCGTCACGATCGCCCCGAGCCCGGCGGCGAAGGGGACGATCTGGACCGGGTCGGACGACGGGCGGATCCACGTGACGCGCGACGGCGGGGCGACCTGGACGTCCGTCGAGAAGGCGCTGCCGCCGGGCGCGCCGAAGAACGCGCACGTGGCGGCGATCGAGCCGTCGCGGCACGACGCGGCGACGGCGTTCGCCGTCCTCGACAACCACCGCTGGGGCGATCCGGCACCGTACGTCTACCGGACGGACGATTCCGGGAAGAGCTGGAAGAGCCTCGTGACGCCCGCCGTGAAGGGGTACGCGCTCGCGATCGTGCAGGACCCCGTGAAGAAGGACCTCCTCTTCCTCGGAACGGAGACGGGGCTCTACGCCTCGCTCGACGGCGGGAAGGGGTGGCTGCACCTCTCGAAGACGATCCCGACGGCGTCGGTGATGGACCTCGTCATCCACCCGACGGAGGGCGACCTCGTCATCGCGACGCACGGCCGCGCGATCTGGATCCTCGACGACCTGACGCCCTTCCGCGAGATGACGGAGGAGGCGCTCGGAAAGCCGCTCCATCTCTTCGCGCCGGTGCCCGCACGGCAGCACTGGCGCGCGCCGGAGGACGGGGTGACGGGGGCGGGCGCAGCCGATTTCGCCGGCACGGCGAGGCCGTACGGAGCGCTTCTCACGTTCACCCTGAACGCACCGGGCCTTCCGGCGGCGGGCGAGGAGGAGCCGCCCTCTGCGCGCCGCGGGAGAGGCGGTCGCGGAGGCGAGGGCGAGGACGGGGCCGACCCGTCGCGGCCGAGGATCTCGGTCCGCGTGACGGACGCGGCCGGGAAGCTCGTGAGGGTCTTCGACGCCCCCGCGCGGCTGGGCGTGAGCCGCGTGGCGTGGGACCTCGGACGCGACGCGTGGCGCCGATTCCCGCGCGCGGCCGACGCCGGCCCGCTGCCCGAGTGGCTGGCCTCTGGTCCCGAGGTTCCTCCTGGGGACTACACGGTGACGCTGACGTTCAAGGACGCCAGCGCGAGCGCGAAGGTGGCGGTCCTTCCCGACCCGCGGTCGAAGAACACCGCGGCTGACTGGGCGAAGCGGTGGGCGGAGATCGAGCGGGCGGGCGAGCTGCAGGAGAAGGCGGCGGAGGCGGCGATCCGGATCCGCCGGACGCGCGACGACGTGTCGGCCCTGGAGGAGAGGCTGCGGCGCAGGAACGAGACGCTCCGCGACCCGGCCGAGCGGCGGAAGGCGAACGAGACGCCCTTCGCAAAGGAAGCCGCTGCGTTGAAGAAGGCGCTGACGGAAAAGGAGAACCTCCTCTGGAGCCCTCCAGAGGATGCGGGAATACCGGCGCGCGACCGCGTAGCGCAGGACCTCCAGGCCGCCGCCGGGAATCTCACCTCCTCTTGGGCGCCGCCCAGCCCGACGCACCTCGAACGGCTCCGTCAGGCCGAAGCCCGACTGGCGAAGTACCTCGCCGACCTCGACGCGTTCTGGGCGAAGGACGTGGACGCCTTCCGGGAGAAGGCGGCGAAGGAAGGGGTGGGGCTGCTGGCGCCCTGACCCCGCCGGGCCCGTGCGGACCTAGAATGACGGGTGGCCCTCGGAGAGAGGGCGGAACGAGGAAAGGGTGATTCGCCGTGGGCGTCCCCGGGCGCTGGCGCTCCTGCTCGGAGGCCTCGCAGTGACGGGCCTCCCGGGAGGGGCGCGCGGCGCGGCGCCAGCGGGAGGGACGGTCCGGCCGCCGGCGCTCGCGGGAAGCTGGTATCCCGATTCACCGGCAATCCTCCTCGCCACGACACGAGTCCTCCTGCGCCAGGCGGCGGCAGCGCCGGTTCCTGCCGGCCGGCCGCTCGCCCTCGTCGTTCCCCACGCCGGGTGGGCCTGGTCGGGAGTCGTCGCCGCGACTGCCTACCGTCTCCTCGCGCGCGGAGAGTTCGCGCGGGTCGTCGTCGTGGCGCCGTCGCACCACGGCTCCTTCGACGGCTACGCCCTCGACGACGCGCCGGCGTACCGGACGCCGCTCGGGGAGGTCCCGCTCGCCCGGGAGGCCGTCGAGACGCTGAAGGCGCCTGGGCTCGCGCGCGTCGTCCAGGGGGTGACGGGCCCGGAGCACGCCATCGAGATCGAGCTGCCATTCCTGCAGGCCGTCCTCGGGCGCTTCTCCCTCGTCCCGGTCCTCGTCGGGCGGGTCGACGCCGCCGCCCAGGAGGCCTTCGCCCTGCGCCTGGCGATGCTCGACGACGGGAAGACCCTCTTCGTCTTCTCGTCCGACTTCACGCACTACGGCCCGCGGTTCGAGTACGCGCCGTTCGGGCCGACGTCGGCGGCGCGGGCGAGGATCCGCGCGCTCGACGCGGCGGCGATCGACCTCCTCTGCCGGCTCGACGCCGACGGCTTCCGGGACTTCGTGAGAGAAAAGGACGCGACCATCTGCGGAAGGTCCGGGCTCGGCACGATGCTCGAGCTCCTCGAGCGGATCGCGCCGAAGGCCAGGGGGACGCTCCTGGCGCACTGGGCGTCGGGCGAGATGCCCGGTTCGGGCGACGACAGCTCGGTCGACTACGCGGCCCTCGCCTACACGAGAGAAGGGGGCGCGGGAGGCCCGGCGCTGACCACCCCTCCCGCGATGACGCCGGTCGACGCTTCCGCCCCGCCGCTTCCGGAGGCTCTCGGACGGACGCTCGTGCGCGCGGCGCGGGGTGCGCTGGAAGCGGACCTCGCGCGCGACACCGCGCGCCTCGACGCGGCCCTCCGCGATCTCGGCGACTCCCCGGAGGCTTCGCGACTGCAGGCCGTCTTCGTGACGCTCAGGAAGACGGACCCGCTGGAGATCGCGCGGCTCGGCGAGCTGCGCGGCTGCATCGGCCAGGTCGTGCCGACGTACCCTCTCGTGCTCGCGGTCGTGAAGTCGGCCCTGGACGCCGCGCTCGACGACCCGCGCTTCCCCGAGGTGGAAGCGTCGGAGCTGCCCGGGCTCTCGGTCGAGGTGACGGTCCTCTCCCCGATCGTCCCGACGGCCACGTGGAAGGACATCCGGATCGGGACGCACGGAATCGTCCTGGAGAAGGCCGGGCACCGGGCGCTCTTCCTGCCGCAGGTCGCCGTCGAGCAGCGGTGGACGCTCGAGGAGACGCTCGACCACCTCGCCCTCAAGGCGGGGCTCTCCCGAGGGGAGTGGCGGAGCGGCGCGAGCTTCTCCGTCTTCACGGGGCAGGTCTTCCACGAGGAGCGGCGGCGTTGACGTGAAGACGCGACGCGAGCTCCTCGTCTCGGCCCTCGGCGCTGCGTGCGCGGGGGCGGCGGAGAGGCTCGCCGGTGCGGTCCTGCCGTGGCCCCAGGACCCGGCCCCGCCTGCCGGGCTCCCGATGCTCGCGGCCGGGTTCGGCGGAGCGCCGCATCCCGCCCGGTGGTGGACGCCCCTGCCGGACTCGCGGGTCGCGTGCGGCCTCTGCTTTCGCGGCTGCCGGATCTCCGAGGGAGCGCGCGGGCACTGCGGAGTCCGCGAGAACCGGGGCGGGGAGCTGAAGACGCTCGTCCACTCGCGCCCGCGGCGCTCGCGCTCGACCCGATCGAGAAGAAGCCGTTCTTCCACGTCCTCCCGGGCGCTTCGGCCCTCTCGCTCGGGACGGCCGGCTGCAACTTCCACTGCCGCTGGTGCCAGAACTGGGAGATCTCCCAGTCGAGGCCGGAGGAGGTGCCGGCCTCGACGCTGACGCCGGAGGCCGTCGCCTCTCTCGCCGCCCGGAAAGGCGCGCCCGTCGTCGCCTGCACCTACAACGAGCCGACGGTCTTCGCCGAGTACGCCCTCGACGTCGCGGTCGCTTCGCGGAAGGAGGGATTGCGGACGGTCGTCGTCTCGAACGGCGCGATCCGCGAGGAGCCGCTCCGCGACCTCTGCGCGGTCCTGGCGGCCTACAAGGTCGACCTGAAGTGCTTCTCGGAGCGGACCTACCGCGAGCAGTGCAGCGGAGACCTGAAGGCCGTCCTCGACACCCTCCGGCGCCTCGCGAAGACGAAGGTCTGGACGGAGATCGTCGTCCTCCTCGTCCCGGGACTGAACGACTCCGAGGCCGAGGTGACGGCGCTCGCCCGTTTCGTGCGGAACGAGGTCGGTCCCGAGACGCCCGTCCACTTCACGCGCTTCCACCCGACGTACCGCCTGACGAACCTCCCGCCGACGCCGGTCGCCACGCTCGAGAGAGCACGGGCGATCGCGCTCGCCGAGGGGCTCGCGTTCGCCTACGTCGGGAACGTCCCGGGGCACCCGGGCGAGTCGACGTACTGCCCGGGGTGCAAGGCGCGGCTCATCCGGCGCGTCGGGATGGCGACGGTCGAGAACCGCCTGGCGAAGGGCGCGTGCCCCGACTGCGGCCGCGCGATTCCCGGCGTCTGGAGCTGAGCGCTCAGCGGGCCCGCGCGGCGGCGGTCGCGGCGAGGAGGACGAGGGCGGCGGCGAGGAGGCCGGTGTTCCTCATGCCGAGCGCCGGGACGAGGACGACCCCGGCCAGGAGCGCGGCGAAGGCGGCGCCGAGGTGGTCGGCGGCCTCGAAGTGCGCGGCCGCGGCTCCGGCGCTCTCGCCCGAATCGAGGAGGACGCGCGCGGCAACGGGAAAGAGCGAGCCGGTGGTGATTCCCGCCAGGAGGAGAAGGCCGGCGTGGGCCCCGAACGCGACGGCGGGCGGGAACGCCGAGAGGCTCGCGAGCGCGGGGAGGAGAAGGGCCATCGCGGCGAAGGCGGTCGCCGTGGCGAGGAGGACGACGAGGAGGGCCGCGCGCGGCGAGGGCGTCCGGGAGGAAGCGATGCGATGCGACCCGGCCGCCCCGGCGGCGAGGCCGAGCATGAACGCGGCCGTCAGGGCGCCGAGCGCGCCGTAGAGAGCCCCCTCCCGCGTCTGGTACGAGAGGAGAAGGAGGAACGAGAGGGCCATGCCGCCGGCCCCGGTTGCGGCGGCGGCGTGGAGGGCGGCGCGGCGCAGGGGCGCGGGTGCCACGAGGGCGCGCACGGCGAACGCGGCGGAGGGAAGGAGAACGAGCGCCACGAGGAGAGGCGCCGTCAGGCGCCCGAGGGCGCCGAACGCGCGTCCTGCGAGGCTCGCCGTCTCCCGCTGTCGGCGCGCCAGGGCGTGGAGGAGCGAGACGGGACGGTCGTCGCGGCTCGGCGGGACGCGTCGGGACGCTTCGGCGAGCGCAGCCTCGATGCGCGCGACGTTGCCCGGCTCGAGGAAGAGCGGAAAGAGCTCGGGGACGAACGCGTCCGAGGCGATCCGCCGGTCGCGGAAACGTCTCGCGACGACGGCCGGATCGAGCGTGACGGCGGATCCGTCGAAGCCCGCGACGAGGAGCGTGTCGGGGCCGGGCGTCGCGCGGACGACGGGGAACGCGGCGCGAAGGGCGCCGAAGACCGAGCCGCCGAGGGCCGCGGTCGCGCCGGTCATCGCCGCCGAGGCGGTCCGGAGCGAGACGACGAGGGCGCCCCGGGGCGCGAGGCGCGCCGAGACGGTGCGGAAGCTCTCCTCGGTCAGGAGCCGCGCGCGGCCGAGCGTGACGGGGTCGGGGCCCAGCAGGAGGACCAGGTCCCAGGTCTCCCGCGTGCGGGAAAGGAACCGGCGCGGGTCGTCCGCGACGACGTGGACGCGCGGGTCGAGGAGGGCGCGCAGGTCCTCGCGCGGCAGCCGGTCGCGGACGAAGGAGAAGGCGAGCGGGTCCGTCACGACGAGGTCGACGCGCTCGGGAGAGTGTCGGAGGAGGAAGCGGAGCAGCCCCCGCTCGACCCCTCCGAGCGCGAGGACGCGGCGCGGCGACTCCGCGAGCGAGGCGGCGAGGTGGGCGAGCGTCTCGCTCGCGTACGGGTCGGGGAAGGTCGCGGAGAAGGCGCCGTTTTCCCAGAGCTGCAGCGGGTCGCCGCCGAGGGCGAGGTGCGCGTGGGGCGTGTCGCGGACCGCGACGAGCGGCGCCGCCGGAGAGAGGGCCCCGAAGCGGAGCCGCTCCGTCGCCTGGTCGAACGGGCCGGACGAGCGAGCCGATCGACTCCACGACGTAGAGCCGCGTGAGCGCCTCGCCGGGCGGCAGGAGGGTCGCCGCGTGCGCACCGAGCGCGGCGAAGGAGGCGCCGACGAGGGCTCCGGAAGGGAGCAGCGAGACCGAAGCGAGGAGGAGGACGAGGCCGAGTCCCGGGAGTTCTCCGGCGGGCGGGGCCGCAGCCACGCGGAGGAGCCGGAGCGCGACGATGCCGGCGCCGCCGGCCCCGGCGAGGAGGGAGAGGAGGGTGAATGGGGAAAGGACCGTACCGGGAACGCCGCGCCGGCGAGCGGCCGCGCCGAGCGCGATGCCGAGCAGCCACGCGGCGAGCCCCGCACCGATCGCCGCCTCGTCCCCCGCGGCGCAGACGAGGAGCTCGCGCAGGAGGAGGACCTGGGCCGAGGTGGCCGCGAATCCGGCGGCGGCGAACGCCGGGAGGAGGCTCGGGGGGGACGTGCGCACGGAGAAGGCCTCGGGCCGAGATTAGGCCCGAACGGTTTCGCCGGCTCCACCGGCCGGTGCCATCCGTCCGGGGCGGGCACTACACTCCGCGCGATGCGCGCCGCCGCCGTCCTCGTACCCGGATCGATCCTCCTCGCCGTCGGCCTGGCCCTGGCAGAGCCTGCGATACCGTCCCCTCCGCCCGGGCTGAAGCTGGTGCCGGAGGCCGAGCGCCCCTACCGGCGGCTCGTCATCGGCCTCGACCCGCTTCTCGCGAGCCCCTTCATGCTCCCGGAGGGCTCGCACTTCGAGGGCCTCGGAAACAAGCATCTCGCGCAGATCCGGCGGCAGCTCTACTGGCTGAACTTCGAGCTGATGCACGGCCAGATCGTGAACGCGATCCCGAAGCGGACGCGGCTCTTCGTGGCGGTCCCGACCCGCGCCTGCACGTCCGCGAGCTCGGGGACGAGCGCGACGAGTTCCGCGAGTACCTCAAGGTCCGCGCCCGCTGGACTCCGGCCGAGATCGCGGAGCGGGTCCGCTTCTTCGTCGTCGGCCGCGCGATCCCGTTCCCGCAGGACATCGCCGAACCCCTCGGTACCGACGAGGCGGGACGTCTCGTCCTCGGGATCGGGGCCGAGGCGGACCTCTTCTACCGCGAGAGCCTGCAGCAGATGGTCCGGGCGTTCCCGCGCGAGTTCGCGATGCACTCCCTGCCGGGAGTGAACTCCGAGGGAGGAGACGTGGAGCTCGTGCGCCTTCCCGGCGGCCGGCTCGGTCTCCTCGCCGGACACCACAGGGTCCTCAGGTGGCTCGAGTACAGGTACGGCGAGGGCGTCCTCGGCCGCGCCGTCCCGACCGCGCGCATCGAGGAAGCCCGAAGCGCCTTCAGGAAGGCGTTCTTCGGCCTCGACGTCCTCTTCGTGAACGAGGAGGGGCTCCGGTCCCCGTCCCTCGTCGCGGACGAGCTCTTCCACTCGGACATGATCGTGAACGTGGCCCGGGGCTCGAAGGGGGCCGTGGCGTTCATTCCCTCGTACGAGGGCGGCCCCGTGGACGCCATCACCCGCGAGCCGCTCGCGCCCGAGGTGCAGAAGCGTGCGCAGGTCATCTACGACCGCGTGGCGAAGCAGCTCGCGGCCTGGGGCTTCCGCGTGGCGCGGCTGCCGTTCGCGGACCACCCGGTCCGCAACCCCGTGAACGTCGGGAAATACTCGGAACCCTCCGGAGAGCAGGTCGTCCTGCTCGGGAAGTACCCCTACCACTTCGCGCTCCCGGACGGGCCCAACCCGCAGAGGGAACTCCAGAAGCGGTTCGACGCGCTGTCCGACGAGCTCGAGGCGTGGCGGGGCCGGCCTTCGGACGCCGCGTTCGAGCGCGTGCTGAAGAGCTTCCGGGAGGTCTGGACGGAGATGGACCGGGCGGCGGCGAGCCCGAACCCGACGTTCGAGAGGCAGGCGAAGGTCTACGAGGCCGAAGGGATCCGCGTCGTGCCCGTCCCGATCTTCCCCACGGGCGAGGGAGGCCTCCACTGCCTCGGACTGGCGGGGCGCGCGGAGGAGCCGTCGGAGGTCGGGGTGAGCGCTCGCCAGCCCGGCGGTCCGGGGCGCTTACTCGCGCTGGCCGGCTCGCCGCTCCCAGGCCTCGAGGATTCTCTCGAGGTAGACCGACTTCACCTGCTCCCTGGCGAGCGCGCGTTCCACGGCGGGCAGCCTGAGGATCGCCCCGAGGAGCGTCCCGAGAATCCTGTGGCTCGCGAGGGCCCGATCGTCGAAGACGAGGTCCGCGAGGTTGCCCCGTTCCAGAGCCATCCTCACGACGCGCCGGGCCGTGTCCCTCGGGGGGATCACCCGCTCCTCCCGCCGGACGAGGCGGAGCGCGTCCCGCCGGCAGCTGGGGACGCAGACGCCGCAGCCGAGGCACGCCTCCTCGACGAGGCTCGCGGCCCGGCGCCCGGGGACTCGTGGGTCGTCCGCGGGCCGAAGCACCATTGCCTCGACGGGGCAGGCCTTCGCGCAGGCGCCACAGCCGTTGCACTTCTCGGCGTCGACCCGGGGCGTGAAGCCGGTGGTGTGGATGGGGCGGAAGGCGCCGAAGCGCTTCTGCGCCAGGAGGGCCTCGCAGCAGCAGCCGCAGCAGTTGCAGACGAAAGCGACGCTCTCCCTGACGTTCTCGCCGAACTGGACGAGGCCGCGCGAGCGGGCCTCGGCGAGGAGGTCGAGCGCCTCGGCAACGTCGATCCGCCGGGCGAAGCCGTGCCGGGAGAGGGAGTCGGCGGTGGTGCCGAACGTGAGGCAGATCTCGAGCGGGGCGTCGCAGGCCCGGCCGACGTGGGCCATCTTGTGGCGGCAGTAGCAGACGCCCACGGCGGCGGCGCGAGCCGTCCGCGCCACCTCGCTCGCCCTCTCCCAGTCGAGGACGTGGAGCACGTCGTCGTCGGGGACGGCGTCCTCGTTCACGAAGGCGCGCCCGAGCTGGGTCTCTCCGCGGGCGAAGAGCTCTCGGACGAAGTCCTCCTCGACGTTGAGGTACTCGTAGAAGAGCCGGGCGAGGGCCTTCTGGTCGACGTCGTTGCGGACCCGCATCATCGAGAACTCGAAGAAGCCGGCCATCGGCGGCGGGAGGACCCACCGGGTCTCGCCGTCGCGCTCGGCATCGAGGAGGAGGGCCCGCGCCGCGAGCTCGTCGAGAAGCCTTCGTGCGTCGTCGGGAGTCGTCTTCCAGGCCCTCGCCGCGGTCGTGAGCGTGAAGGGCTTGACGGGAAGGAGCGCGACGAGGCCGGCCTCACGCTCCGAGAAGAGGAGGGCGAGGATCCGGTACAGGAGGTCCGACGGGGGCGCACCCTGTGGAAAGCGGTTCAGCCGCTCGACGAGGTCCCGGTACCCGGAGCGCGCCGTGGCGTGGGCCACCCACGCATTGTCCCAAAAAAAGAGCCGCCCATCGGGGCGGCTGGGAGGAGAGGCTGGAGTGTGCGCCACCCTTCTTAATGCAGGAGGCGTGCCAGCCTGCTCCGTGCCATTTCGACCAGTTTCGGGCCCGTTTCCCGACCGAAACGCCCGGAGAGAGGGTGCCCCGGCGGCACCGGGGTGATCCGGGTCACGCCTCGACGACGACGTCGTACCCCTCGTGGTGCAGGTGCTCGTCCACCTGGACGTGGATCGGCATCCCGACGTGCTCCTGGAGGTCCTCGATGAGGTGGCGCTCGTCGGAGGAGAGGGCCCTCGAGATCTCGGGGTGGACGCGCAGGACGAGGGCGTGCCCTTCGCCCGAGGCGGTCCGCTTGAGGATCTCGCGCCGGATCTCGAGGAGGATCGTCGGGATGCTCTTGATGCGGCCCGAGCCCGAGCAGTAGGGGCAGGGCATCGTGAGCGCCCGTTCGAGGCTCTGCCTCTGCCTCTTGCGGGTGATCTCGACGAGGCCGAACTCGGAGACGGGAAGCATCCGGTTCTTCGACCGGTCCTTCTTCAGCTCGGCCTCGAGGGCCGTGACGAGCTCCTGGCGGTGCTCCTCCTCCTCCATGTCGATGAAGTCGACGACGAGGAGCCCGCCCAGGTCGCGCAGGCGGATCTGCCGGACGATCTCGTGGACGGCTTCCATGTTCGTGCGCAGGACGGTGTCCTCGAGCCGCTTCTTGCCGATGTACTTGCCCGTGTTGACGTCGATGGCCACGAGCGCCTCGGTCTGGTTGATGACGATGTAGCCGCCCGACTTGAGCCAGACCTTCGACTTGAGGGCGTTCTCGATCTCCTGCTCGACGCCGAGCTCCTCGAAGAGGGGGCTCGACTTCCTGTAGAGCTTCACCTTGACGACGAGGTTCGGCTGCACCTGGTCGAGGAACTCGACGATCCGCCGGTACTCCTCGTCGTCGTCGACCCAGAGGACGGAGAACTCCTGGGCGAAGATGTCGCGCGCGGCCCTCAGCGTCAGGTCGAGGTCGCGGTGGAGGAGCGCCGGGGCGCCCGAGCGCTCGGCGCGCTTCCTGATCTGCTCCCAGAGGCGGCCGAGGTAGCGCTTGTCGGAAGCGAACTCGTCGGCGGAGCGTCCCTCGCCCGCGGTTCTCACGATGAAGCCGCCCGGGCCCTTCCTGAGGGAGGTGAGGATGTCGCGGAGGCGGACGCGCTCCTCCTCGTTCTCGATGCGGCGCGAGACGCCGACGTGGTCGATCGTCGGCATGTAGACGAGCGACCGGCCGGGGAACGTGACGTGGGTCGTGATCCGCACTCCCTTGTGGGCGATCTGGTCCTTCGTCACCTGGACGACGAGCTCCTGCCCCTCGCGGAGGAGCTCGTCGATGGAGGGGAGGGGCGTCCGGACGGGGGGCTCGGCGTCGACGGTCGCGGACGCCGCAACGGCGGGCACGTCGACCTCGGCCTCGGCGCCGTTCTCCTCCATCCCGCCGAAGCGGTCGAAGTCCTCGACCTCCTCGCCGACGTCGGCGACGTAGAGGAAGGCGTCCTTCTCGAGGCCGATGTCGACGAAGGCCGACTGCATCCCCGGCAGGACCCGCGTCACGCGCCCCTTGTAGATGTTGCCGACGACGCCGCGCTGCTTCCGGCGTTCGATCTGCACCTCGGCGACGCGGCCGTCCTCGAGGACGGCCACCCGGGTCTCGCGGTCGTTGGCGGAGATGAGGAGCTCTTTCTGCATGACGGCCTCTACACGTTGACGAACCGGCGCTGGGCCACGGAGAGGACGAGGCCGGTCATCGCCCAGGTTGCGATGATCGACGAGCCTCCGTAGGAGACGAACGGCAGGGTGATGCCCGTCGTCGGCAGGAGGCCGACGTTCATGGCGATGTTCGCCGCGGCCTGCGCCACGACGTTCAGGATGACGAGAAGGACGAGCATCGAGCCGCCCCGGTCCCGCGCGTCGCGCGCGATGGCGAAACCGCGGGCGAGGAAGAGGCCGTAGAGGCCGACGACGGTGGCGACGCCGGCGAATCCGCGCTCTTCGGCGAGGGCGGCGAAGATGAAGTCGGAGTGCCGTACCGGAAGGAAGCCGAGCCGGCTCTGCGTTCCCTCCTTCCACCCCTTTCCGAGGATCCCGCCCGAGCCGATGGCGATGCGCGCCTGCCGGACCTGGTAGCCGGCGCCGCGGGCGGCGAGGTCGGGGTCGAGGAAGGTCCGGATCCGGTCCTTCTGGTAGTCCTTCAGGACGAACCACGACGCGCCGGCCGCGAGCGCGCCTGCCAGGAAGAGGGCCCCCCAGACGCGTCCCGGAAGCCCTCCGAGGTAGAGCGCCGCGAGGAGGAAGGGGCCATAGGTGAGCGCCACCCCGAGGTCGGGCTGGAGAAGGACGAGGGCCATCGGGAACGAGACGACGCCGACGAGCGCGAGGACGGTCCTGGAGGAGAGGAAGGAGCGGTCGTCGTTCTCGAGGATCCAGGCGAGGAGGAGGACGGTCGTGATGCGTGCGAGCTCGGACGGCTGGAGCTGGAAGCCGCCGAAGAGGCGGATCCACGACTTCGCGCCCGCGATCGTCGGGCCGAAGAGCGGGAGCCAGACGAGCGGCAGGAGGGAAACGGCGAAGAGGCCGGGCGAAGCCCTCAGGAGGAGGCGGTAGTCGAAGACGGCGAAGAACGTCGCGACCACCAGGCCCGCGACGAGGAAGAGAGCCTGCCGGCCGCCGAGGCCCCCGCGGACCGTTCCGGAGGTCGTCGAGACGACCATGGCGATGCCGATGCCGGAGAGGACGAGCGCGGCGAGCAGAAGCGGGACGTCGAGGCGCCGCGGGAGCGCCTCGGAAAGGCGCGACACGTCAGGTCCCCCGCCGCGGCGACAGGCGGGGCGCGCTTCGCTCGGCGGTGTTGGAGCCTCCCGGGGGCGTCGCTTCGGGGAGGGGTGCGGCCGGAGGGGGTGGCGGCGGGACGCTGCCCGGGCGCAGGTACGCCTCGATGAGGCGCGTCGCGAGCGGGGCGGCGGCCGAGCCGCCGTGGAGGCCGTTCTCGACGAAGACGACGACGACGATCTTCGCGTCGTCCTTCGGAGCGAACGCCGCGAACCAGGCGTGGTCGCGGAGCTTCTCCGGGAGGAGGTGCGCCTTCTTCGCCTCCTTCTGGCCGACGACCTGGACGGTGCCCGTCTTGCCGCAGATGTCGAGACCCTCGACGCGATACCGGTAGGCGGTCCCGCCGGGGCGATTCACGACGCGCCAGAGGCCCTCGACGATCGTCTCCCTCACGCCGGCGGGGTACGGGATCCGCTCGGTGACCGGCGGGCGGTAGGCGACGCGGGCGCCGCTCCTCACCTGCTCTCCGATCCGGAAGAGATGCGGCACCGGAAGCGCACCGTCGGCGTTGGCGATGCCGGCGTAGGCGCGCGCCGCCTGGAGCGCCGAGACGAGGAGCGGCCCCTGGCCGATGGCGACGGAGATCGTCTCGCCCGGGTACCAGGCGTGCTTGCGGACCGCCTTGCTCCACTCCGGAGACGGGACCGTTCCCGTCTTCTCGGGGCCGAGGTCGACGCCCGTCGAACGGCTGAAGCCGAACAGGCGGGCCGTCGACGCGAGGACGTCGATGCCGAGCCTCTTCCCCATCGTGTAGAAGTAGGCGTCGCAGGAGACCTGGAGCGCGGTCGGGAGGTCGACGGTCCCGTGGACGCCGTGGCACCGGAACCGGCGGCCGTAGAAGTTGACGAAGCCCGGGCAGTGGACCGTCTCGGAGGCGTCGATCCCGTTCGTCAGCGCGGCATACGCGACGAAGGCTTTCCAGATCGAGCCGGGCGAGTAGACGTTCTGGATGGCCCTGTTCTGGAGCGGCCGGTCCTCGTTGCCGACGATCGCCTCCCATTCGGTTCGGCTGACGCGGCGGGAGAAGACGTTCGGGTCGAAGGCCGGAGCCGAGACGAACGCCAGGACCTCGCCGGTCTTCGGATCGAGCGCGACCGCCGTTCCGACCTTGTCGCGAAAGTAGTCGTCCGCGAGCCGCTGGAGGTCCAGGTCGATGTTCAGGACGATCGTGTTCCCGGGGAGCGGGTCGACGCGGTCGAGCTCGGCGACCTCGCGACCGAACGAGTCGATGACGAAGGTCCTGAGGCCGGACGTCCCCGCGAGGAGGTCCTGGTAGGCGGCCTCGACGCCGTTCTGCCCGATCGCCTCCCCGGCGCGGACGCGGCCGGCGCGGGCGGCGAGCTGGTCGGGGCTGGCCTCGCCGAGGTGCCCGAGGAGGTGGGCCGTGACCGGGCCCTGCGTGTAGACACGACGCTCGGTCGTCTGCACGACGAGCTCGGGGTGCTCGAGGGCATGGGCCTCGACGGCGCCGACCTCGGCGACGGTCAGGTCGTCGTCGAGGACGACCGGGATGAAGTCGTAGCTCGTCCGCGAGCGCTCGACGCGGTGGCGAAGGTCGTCCAGGCCGCGTCCGAGGAGGCTCGAGACGAAGCGGAGAGAGGCGTCGACGTCCTGCGTTTCCCGCCGGTAGAGCAGGAGCGTGAAGGACGGCTCGTTCTCGGCGAGGAGCTTGCCGTGGCGGTCGAGGATGAAGCCGCGCGAGGCGCTGATGGGGACGGAGCGCTGCCGGTTGTTCTCCGCCTGCCGGGCGTACTCGTCGCCGCGGAAGACCTGGTGGACCCAGTAGACGCCGAGCAGGAGCGCGAGGAAGGAGAACGCACCTGCAGCGAGCCGGTCGATCCGGATGAGAAGGGGTCGGCGGTCCTCGCGGGCGCTCGCGGGCATCTGGCGCCTCGGACTATGCCAGCTTCCGCCGCCGCCGGGCCGCCCGGGCTTCCTTCCACGGGTAGCGGACGCCGGCCTGGAGGAGGGCGGCGAGGACGCCGGTCCCCGCGGCGCGGAGGGTGACGGAGAGGAGGTCGGGAAGGAGCGGCTCTCCCCTGAGGACCCAGACGAGTCCGGTGAGGACGAGGCTGTCGAGGGCGACGGCGGCCCACGCGAGGATGCCGAACATGACCGGCTTCTCGACGAGTGCGCGCGCTCCGATCGCCGCCATCAGGTAGGCGAGGAGGACCTTGGAGAAGGCGTTCAGGCCGAGGAGCCTCACCGGCGAGGTGAGGGCGTCCTGGGCGAGGCCGGCGAGGAGCCCCGTGAGCATCGCCGGGATCGCGCGCCCCCGGCGGGACACGGACGCGACCGGGAGAAGGAAGAGGTCGGGGGGGTGGGGGAGCCGCAGCACCCCGAGGAGGAGCGTGAAGAGCGCCGCCAGGGCGACGCCCAGGACGGCGGTCACGGCCCCGGCCGCGCCGGGAACGGAGGACCGGACGCGGGCGCGGGCGCGTCGGGCCGGATGGGAGGAAAGACGAAGACGAGCGTTTCGTGCATCGGGTCGGCCGCGATCGCGACCGGGAAGCTCGAGGAAGAGAGAGGACCCCGGCCGCCTCACGGCGGCGATCCTCCCGACGAGAAGGCCGCGAGGGTAGATGCCGTCCGTGCCCGAGGAGACGACCTCGTCGTCCACCGCGACGTCGGCGATGGCGGGAACGTACTGGAGGTTCGCGCCGGAGGCGCCGTCGCCGCGCGCGACGGCGGCGCGGCCGGTTCGCGGGAGGAGGATCCCGGTGGCCGCGGTCCGGTCGGAGAGGAGCTGGACGCGGGCGCCCCGTTCCCCCGCCGCCACGACGCGGCCGAGCAGGCCGGCCTCGCCCACGACCGCCCCTCCCGGGACGATGCCGTCGGCGCGGCCGCGGTCCAGGAGCGCGGTCTGGAACGGTCCGGCGGTCTCCACGACGACGATCCGCGCGGGGCGGGTTCCCTCCGGGGGCGACGGGACGGCGCCGAGGAGCCTCACCATCCGGTCCCGCTCGAGCCCGGACTCCCGCAGGGCATGGAGCTGCACCTCCATGCTCGTCACGCGTGTCCTCAGGGCTTCGTTCTCGGCCCGTAGGGCGGCCATGGAGTAGAAACGCTCCCTCGTCGAGGCCGCGGTGGACCGGAGGCCGGTCGCCCCGCGCACCAGGACCGACGATGCGTCGAGGAGCCATTCCTCGGCGAGCGTTCCGCCTCCCGCCCTCCTCACCTGAACCGAGAGGAGGACGATGCAGCTGCCGAGGAGCGCCGCGAGGACGAGCGCCGGCCGTGCGGGAGAGAGCGGAGCGGCCACGGGGGCCTCAGTCGACGGAGATCTTCCGGAGCAGGTCGACGTCGGCGAGCATCGCGCCGGTCCCGAGCGCGACCGAGTCGAGCGGCAGCTCGGCGATCGTGATCGGGAGGCCGGTCTCCTCGCGCAGGCGCCGGTCGAGGTTCTTCAGGAGCGAGCCGCCGCCCGTGAGGACGATCCCCTTGTCCATGATGTCGGCCGAGAGCTCCGGGGGCGTCTTCTCGAGGGCGACGCGGACGGCGTTGACGATGGTCCCGACCGTCTCTGCGAGCGCCTCGCGCACCTCGGCGTCGGTCAGCGTGAGGGTCTTCGGGATTCCCCTCGACGAGGTCGCGCCCCTTGATCTCCATCGTGAGCGGCTCGTCGAGCGGGAAGGCCGAGCCGATCTCGATCTTGATCTGCTCCGCGGTCCGCTCGCCGATCAGGAGGTTGTACTTCCGCTTGATGTACTGGATGACCGCCTCGTCCATCTCGTTCGAGGCGACGCGGACCGACTTCGAGTAGACGATGCCGGCGAGCGAGATGACGGCGACGTCGGTCGTGCCGCCGCCGATGTCGACGATCATGTTCCCGGTCGGCTCCGTGATCGGCAGGCCCGAGCCGATGGCGGCCGCCATCGCCTGCTCGATGATGAAGACCTCGCTGGCGCCCGCCTGGAGCGCCGAGTCCTTCACGGCCCGCTTCTCGACCTGCGTGATGTCCGACGGGACCGAGATGACGATCCTCGGCCTCACGAACGGCGAGCGGCCGTTCGCCTTCTTGATGAAGTAGTCGAGCATCTTCTCGGTGATCTCGAAGTCGGCGATGACGCCGTCCTTCATGGGGCGGATGGCGACGATGTTCCCGGGCGTCCGGCCGAGCATGTCCTTGGCCGCGCCTCCGACCGCCTCGACCCTGTTGGTGACGCGGTTGACGGCGACGATGGAGGGCTCGCGAACGACGATCCCACGCCCCTCGGCGAAGACGAGGGTGTTGGCGGTGCCGAGGTCGACGGCGAGGTCCGAGGAGAACCACGAGAAGAGTGAGCGGAGACCCAAGGGACGTTCCTTTTCAGAGTATGGGCGCCCGGGGGCGCGGCTGTGGAAGCGCCCCCCGGAGAGCCTAGTAGATCTCGATCATGACCGTCTCGCGACGGAGGGTCTCGTTGCCGGCCCCGTCCACCGCGCGCACCGTGAGGACGTTGACCCCTTCGTTCGCGAAGGAGATCACCTTCTTGAAGCTGCCGGAGGCGTCGACGTCGGCCGGCTCGCCGTTCACGGAGACGGCCGAGCCCGGCTCGGAGCGCCCCGAGAGTATGACGAGCGTCCCGTTCACCTGCGGGCGCGAGAGGATGAGCTCGGGCGGAGTGCTGTCGGGCCCGCCGGCGGCCTGGCCGCCCTGGAGCACCTTGAACCGCCGCGTCGGAGACCACTCGGAGATGACGTTTCCCTTGCCGACCGTCGCGACGCGCCAGTAGAAGGCGCCCTCCTTGGTGGCCGTCACGTCGGCTTCCGGGCGCGGGCGGTCGTCGACGGAGAGGACGGAGTCGGGGATGAAGAGACGGCTCCGTGCGATCTGGAGGCGGTAGCGGACCGCATCCTTCACCGGGGACCACTTGAGCGTCACCGGGTGGACGCGGTTCAGGTCGAAGACGGCGGCGTCGTCCGGGGCGAGCGGACGAGGCGGGTCGGGAAGGATCGTCTTCGGTCCCAGGCCGCCGGCCCCGACGCGGGCGGTGACGCGTTCGCGCTCTCCGAGGGTGACGGAGCCCGACGCGGTGGAGAGCGTGACCCGCCCGCGGTAGGCGGAGACGCCGGTCGTCTTGGAGGGGTCGACGTCGACCCCGACGGTCGACCTCGAGCCGATGTCCGCGGTGGCGGCGTCCGTCCGGACGATGGAGCGCGATCCTTCGCCGGTGTCGATGTCGACGGTGCCGACGATGAACTTGATCTCCGACTGCCTCTTCGGCTCCCCCTCGCCCGCCCCCGCGAACGTCTTGCCGCGGTGGACCTCGAAGAGGGTCTCCGGCTTGATCCGGTAGAAGGTCCCGTCGACCGCCATGACCTCCGCGAGGCCGTTGGCGCCGGTCTTCAGGAAGTCCCCCTCGTAGAGCTTCATCCCGACGCGTGCCGATTCCCACGTGGCGCGGCTCGCACGCTGGATCTCGACACGTCCGCCGAGCTCCATGATCGCGGCGTCGTGGCGCATCGTCCCGGCGCCCGAGGTGATCCTGAGGGCGAGCTGGCGCGCCTCGACCGCTTCCTTCAGCGCGTCGGCGTAGAGGGCTCTCGCGTGGGAGGCGCGGGCCTTCTCGAGCTTGTCGGCCGCGGCAGCGATTTCCTCTCTCGCGCGGACCGCACCGGGGGCCGTCCTTCCCTTCGCGAGGAGCTCGTCCGCGGACGCGATCGCGCGGCTCGCACGCCCTGCGAGGTCGTCGCCACGATTCAGCCACCAGTAGACCCCGGCCGAAACGAGAATCGCAGCCCCGACGAGGAGCAACACCCAACGCCAGAGGGTCTCTTTGGAGACGTAGTACCAGTCGAGCTCGACCTCGAACCGGCGCCCGTCCTTCTTTGCCGCCATAACCTTCGCGTCTTCAGCCGCTTACCGGCGAAGCACCATTTATATCACGCCGTCGGTCGAGCCTTGTCGGGCCGGTCGGCCCGCGCTATCCTCCAACGCTTGCGGCGCCGGGAGCCCGGCTGCCGTCTCGGAGTGGGAATGCTCAAGACTTTCAGGGAAAACTTCAAGCACCTCAAGTGGGTCCTGTGGGCGGTCATCGCCGTCTTCGTCATCTTCGTCTTCGCCGACTGGGGCATGGGAGCTGCGGGCGGCGGCGGCGGTGGTGCCGATTTCGCGGCGAAGGTCGGCTCGTCGAAGATCACCGAGGTGGAGTTCCGGCGGGAGTACGTCCAGGCCGAGGAACGCTATCGGCAGATGTACGGGCAGAGCTTCAGCCCCGAGCTCGCGCGGGCCATGAACCTCCCCACGCAGGTGCTGAACACCCTCGTCGACCGGCGGCTCCTTCGAGCCGAGACGGAGCGCCTCGGCCTCTCCGTCTCCGACGCGGAGGTCACGGCCCGGATCCTCAGGATGAGGGACCAGCAGGGGAACCTCCTCTTCGTCAAGGACGGGGCCTTCGTCGGCGAGGTGATCTACCGGCGGATGCTCGCCGGCGCGAATCTCAGCCCCGAGGGGTTCGAGGCGGACACGCGCGAGCAGGCCCTCATGGAGAAGCTGAATCGCTTCGTCACGGAGTCGTCGTTCGTCGGCGAGGACGAGCTGAGAGCCGACTTCGAGGGCCGGACGGTGAAGGCGAAGATCGCCTACGCCCTCGTGCCGGCCCCCGCCCTCTCGCCGGAGTCGATCCCCGACGCCGAGGCGGAGGCGCTCTTCAAGCAGAGCCCCGCGGACTACCAGCTCCCCGAGCGGCGCAAGGCGAAGTACCTCCTCGTCGAGACCGCGCAGCTCCGGTCGGAGGTCGCGAGGAAGGTGACGGACGCCGACGTCGCGGCGGAATACTCGAAGAACCTCGCCACCTACAAGAAGGGCGAGGAGGTGACCGTCCGGCACATCCTCTACAAGGCGGACGGGACGCCCGCGGCCGACGCGGCCGCCCGGGCGAAGGCCGACTCCGCGGTGAAGCGGCTGAAGGGGGGCGCCGATTTCGCGGCCCTCGCGAAGGCCGAATCGGAAGACCCGGGCTCGAAGGCCTCCGGCGGCGAGCTGGGAGCCATCTCGCGCGGGCGAATGGTCCAGGAGTTCGAGGACGCGGCCTTCGGCGCGACGCAGGGCGACATCGTCGGCCCCGTGAAGTCGCCGTTCGGATTCCACGTGATCCAGGTGACCGGCCGGAGCGCCGAACGCGTCCAGCCCCTCTTCGAGGTCTCCTCGTCCATCCGCGCGCGCCTCGAGGAGACGCGGGCGGGCGACGAGGCCCGGCGCCTCGCGCGCGAGCTGGCCGACCGGGTCGGCAAGCTCGGAAAGAAGCCCTCGGACGACGACCTGAGGAAGCTGACGCGGCCGGGTGTCACGTTCAACGAGACCGAGCTCCTCGCCCGCGCCGACGCGCCGGCCGGGATCGGCCCGAACCCGCCCTTCATGCAGCAGCTCTTCGAGCTTCCGGTCGGCGAGGTCTCCGAGCCGGTCGCGACGGCGCGCGGCGAGGCGATCCTGAAGCCGATCGAGGTGAAGGCGGCCGGGCCGGCGGCGTTCGCCGACGTGAAGGCGCGCGTGAAGGCCGACCTCGTCAGGAAGAAGCAGCAGGAGATCGCCCTGGCCGCCGCCCGCGCGGCGATGACTCCGGGCGCGACGCTCGAGGCCATCGCGCAGACGGCCGGCGTGAAGGTCGAGACCCCCGAAGCCTTCCCGAAGGCCGGGCCCGTGCCGGGCCTCGGGACCTCGAAGGCTCTCCTGGACGCCGCGTTCTCGTCGGCCGTCGGCGAGACGAAGGGGCCCGTCTGGGTTGCCGATCGCGGGGCCGCGGTCCTCCGGGTCCTGGAGGTCACGCCGTTCGACGCCGACGCCTTCGCGAAGCAGAAGGGCGAGGCCCTCGACCGGCTCCGTCAGCAGAAGGCCGGGCGGCTCTTCCAGTCGCTCGTCCAGCGGCTGCGCGCCGAGGCGCGCATCGAGGTCAACAAGGAGCTCCTGGCCCGCTTCTCCGGGCAGGCATGACCGGAGCGTGATCGGGCGCCTCTCGGGAATCGTCCTGGAGAAGCGGCCCGACCGGGCCGTCGTCGACGCCTCGGGCGTCGGCTACGAGCTCCACGTCCCCCTCGGGACGTTCGCATCGCTCCCCGGCATCGGGGAGCGTGCGAGTCTCCACGTCCATACGCACGTCCGCGAGGACGCGATCCTCCTCTTCGGCTTCACGACGGCCGAGGAGAAGGTTCTCTTCGAGCGGCTCATCACGGTTTCGGGGATCGGTCCGAAGCTCGCCCTCGTCGTCCTCTCGGGACTCCCGCTCCCCGAGCTCGTCGGGGCGATCGCGGCGCAGAACGTCGCGCGCCTGTCGACGATCCCCGGCGTCGGCAAGAAGCTGGCGGAGCGGCTCGGGGTGGAGCTGAAGGACAAGGTCTCGGGGATCCTCTCCTCTTCCACCTCCTCGACGGTCTTCGGGGTCCCCACGGTCCTGGGCGGCTTCCTCGACGACGCCGTCGGGGCGCTCGTCAACCTCGGCTACCGCAAGCCGCAGGCCGAGGCGGCCGTGAAGGCGGCGAGCGACGGGACCGCCCCGGCGGACCTCCCGGCGCTCCTCTCGGCCGCGCTGCGGCTGCTGTCGCGCTGAGGCGGAGGACGGGACGATGGACGAACGTCTCCTCGCGGGCGATCCGGAGCCGGAAGAGCGGGAGCCGGAAAAGACGCTCCGGCCGAGAGCCCTTGGCGATTTCGTCGGCCAGACGAAGCTCAAGGAAACGCTCGGCGTCTTCCTGACCGCCGCCCGGCGGCGGCGCGAACCGCTCGACCACGTCCTCCTCTTCGGCCCCCCGGGCTCGGGAAGACGACGCTCGCACACATCATCGCGCGCGAGATGGGGGCGCAGGTCCGGGTGACCGCGGGGCCGGTCCTCGAGAAGGCGGGGGACCTCGCCGCGATCCTGACGAACCTCGGCCCGGGCGACGTCCTCTTCATCGACGAGATCCACCGCATTCCCGCCGCCGTCGAGGAGATCCTCTACCCCGCCCTCGAGGACGGAAAGCTCGACCTCGTCATCGGCACCGGACCCGCCGCGCGGACGGTGGAGCTGCGCCTGCAGCCGTTCACGCTCGTCGGCGCGACGACGCGCGCGGGGCTTCTCTCGACGCCGCTCACCGCGCGATTCGGCATCACGCACCGACTCGACTACTACGACACGGCCGCGCTGAAGACGATCGTCCTGCGCTCGGCGGAGATCCTCGGCTGCCCGATCGACGAGGAGGGCGCCGGGGAGATCGCGCGGAGGAGCCGCGGGACGCCCCGCATCGCGAACCGGCTGCTGCGGCGCGTGCGCGACTTCGTGGAGGTGGCGGGGGAGAGCCGGATCTCGGCGGCCGGGGCGCGCGGCTCCCTCGACCGGCTCGAGGTCGACCACTTCGGCCTCGACGAGCTGGACCGGAGGATCCTCGGGACGATCGTCGACCGATTCGGTGGCGGTCCGGTGGGCCTGTCGGCCCTCGCCCACTCGCTCGGCGAGGACAAGGGCACTCTCGAGGACCTCTACGAACCGTTTCTCCTCCAGTCGGGTTTCCTGACGCGGACCCCGAAGGGGCGCGTCGCGACGGCGCTCGCCTACAGGCACCTCGGCCTCCCTCCCAGGACGGCCTCGGGGCCCCTCTTCGACGGTCCGGCGTGAGGCGAGGCCTCCTCGTCTACAACCCGGCGGCGGGAGGGCGCGACCGGACCGCGCAGATGGCGGCGCTCGCCGGGCGGGCGCGGGAGCGCGGGGTCGTCCTCTCCCTCCTCGCGACCGAGCGGCCCGGCCACGCCACCGAGCTCGTCTCCGGGCACCTCGCGGAACGACCGGACCTCGTCGCCGTCGCCGGGGGCGACGGGACGGTCGCCGAGGCGGCGAGCGCGCTCGTCGGGAGCGACGTCCCGCTCGCGATCCTCCCCGCGGGGACGACGAACGTCGTCGCCCGGGAGCTCGGCCTCGGAAAGACACCCGAGGAGGCGGCCGAGTTCCTGTCTTCCACGGCGACCCGGACGCTGACGACCTGGCCGTCGGCGGGGCGGACGTCTCTCATCTGCACCGGCGTCGGCTTCGACGCGCGCGTGATGGCGAACGTGAACCCGACGCTCAAGCGCCTCTTCGGCCGGGTCGGGTTCTCGCTGACGGCGACGTACGAGTGGGGACGCTACGAGTTCCCGCCGATCGAGGTGACGGGCCTCGACGCCGACGGCGCTCCCTTCACCCGCCGCGCGACGTTCGTGGTCGCGGCGAACACGAGCAAGTACGCCGGCGACGCGATCCTCTCGCCGTTCGCCGACCCGGGAGACGACCTCCTCGACCTCGTCCTCTTCACGTCCGGCAGCCGCATCGACCTCCTCCACTTCTACCGCCTCCTTCCCGGCGGCAAGGCGCGGCAGCTGGGCGTCCGGGGCGTCGAGCGATTCCCGGTGAGGAGCTTCACGGCCCGATCCCTCGCGGGGTACGAGCTGGAGGTGCAGGTCGACGGCGACGGCGCCGGGACGACCCCCGTCGCCGTCGGCCCGGCCGGCGGCAAGGTCCGCTTTCTCGTTCCCCACGGCGCGGACGCCTGACCGGCGAACCGCCGCGGGGCGGAACCCGGAACTCCGGCCGGGTTCGAATGTGACTCCCGTCACAAGGTTGGCCCCGATCAGGGTGCGAGACCAGAATCCGGGCATGAACCTCCACCGGGTCCCGAGCTGGTCTTCGGTCCTCGTCTGTGCGGCCCTCCTTCCTGCGGCTCCTGCCTCCGCCGGCGTCGAGCCGGTCCTCGTCGCCTCCGGTCTCTCGGCTCCGCTGCGCGTCACGGCGCCCGCGGGAGACTTCCGGAGGCTCTTCGTCGTCGAGCAGGGAGGGCGGATCCGGATCGTGAAGGACGGCCTTCTCCTCGGCGGGAGCTTCCTCGACCTTTCGGGGCGGATCAGCTCGGGAAGCGAACGGGGGCTCCTCGGTCTCGCGTTTCACCCCCTGTACCGCCGGAACGGTCGCTTCTTCGTGAACTACACCGACCCCCAGGGGAACACCGTCGTCTCGGAGTTCGCGGTTTCGTCGAATCCCGATTTCGCCACTCCCGGGAGCGAAAGGGTCCTGCTGCGCCAGACGCAGCCCTTCTCGAACCACAACGGCGGCCACCTCGCGTTCTCGCCGATCGACGGGACCCTCTACCTCGGACTCGGTGACGGCGGGAGCGGCGGCGACCCGCAGAACCTCGCGCAGAACGACGGGACCTGGCTCGGGAAGATCCTCCGGATCGACGTGGACGACAGGGATCCGGGCAAGGAGTACGCCGTCCCGTCCGACAACCCGTTCGCGGGGCGGACGAACCCGCGGCCCGAGATCTGGGCGAAGGGGCTACGCAACCCGTGGCGATTCTCGTTCGACCGGTCGATCGGAGACCTCTGGATCGGGGACGTCGGGCAGGGGGCGTGGGAGGAGATCGACTGGCAGGGCGCCTCGTCGAAGGGGGGCGAGAACTACGGCTGGCGGCGGATGGAGGGGTTCCACTGCTACGACCCGGCCTCCGGGTGCCTGACGCCTTCCCTGACGCTCCCGATGCTGGAGTACGCGCACTCGGCGACTCCCCCGCGCTGCTCCGTGACGGGGGGCGTCGTCTCGCGCGGGGCGTCGGTTCCCGAGATCGCCGGGCGATATCTCTTCGCCGACTACTGCTCGGGCGAGATCTTCAGCGTTCGCCGGCTGGGTAACGAGGTGATCGACGGACGGAACCACCGGGCGGAGTGGGTGCCCGCGGGGGGCGGACGATCGACAGCGTGACCGACCTCGGGGAGGACGCGCGGGGGGACGTCTACGTGACCGACTCGGCCGGGGGAGAGGTCTTCCGGCTGACGACGACGACCCCCTCGGCGATGCGACTCGTCCCGATCATCCTCGACGCGACCGGCCGGGGGGAGTCCCGCTTCTCGACCGAGCTCGTCGTCGCGAACCGCGGCGCGAGCACCGCGACGATTCGCGCGGTCTACACGCCGGCTGCTCTCTTCGGCGGGGCCGGGGGAGGGACGGTTTCGGAGCTGATCGGTCGCGGCCAGCAGAAGAGCTGGCCGGACGCCCTCGCGTGGCTCCGGTTCAAGGGACTCCCGATTCCCGACGCCTCGCAGGGCTCGCAGGGCGGGACGCTCCGGGTCGAGCTGACGGGTCTCGTCTCCGCCGCGGACGGCGTCGTCCTCGCGCGAACGACGACTCCGTCCGGGCCGGGTCGCGCGGGGCTCGCCTACCCGGCGCCCCGGGCGCAGGACCTCGTTGCCGAGACGGCCGTGCTCTACGGCCTCCGGGAGACGACGGCCGACCGGACGAACCTCGCTTTCCTCTCGGGCGCGACCGCCGGGACGACGACCCTGAGGATCACGCTCGTGTCCGGTGGACGGACATTCGTCCTCCCCGAGACGGTCCGCCTCGATCCGGGCGAGTGGGTCCAGCTCGACTCGGTCCTCGCCCGCGCCGGTTTCGCCAGCGGCTGGGCGGTCGTCGAGCGGCTGTCGGGGCCCGGGCCCTTCTGGGCCTACGCCGTCTTCAACGACAACGGCACGAGTGACGGCTCGTACGTCGCGCCGGTGCACCCGGTGCGTTCCGTCGCGACACAGGTCGTCCCCGTCGTCGTGGAGACGTCCGCCTTCGAGAGCGAGCTCGTCCTGGCGAACCCGGGCAGCTCTCCGGTCACGGCGCGCCTCCTCTGGGTCGAGTCGCTCGCCGCCGCCTCGCCGCGCCGGTTCGTGGCGGCCGAAGCGCTCGGTGCGGGGGAGCAGAAGATCCTCCCCGGTTTCGTCGACCGGCTGCGGGCGAAGGGCCTTCCGGTCGGGGGCCGCGGCGGCTCGTACGCCGGGGCGCTCTTCGTGACGTTCGAGAACGCCTCGGGGCGCGCGGTCCAGGGGTACGCCGGCGCGAGGACGGCCTCGCCGGCGCCCGGCGGCGGCGCCTACGGGCTCTTCACCCCGGGCGCGAGCGTCGACGACTGCGCCTTCCGCGAGGCGTGGCTCTTCGGCCTGCGGCAGGACGAGTCCGTGAGGACGAACCTCGCGCTCGTGAACGCCGATCCGGACGGGGGCTCCGTCACGCTCCGCTACGAAATCTTCGAACCGTCGGGCGGCCGGAAGGTCGGGACCTCGCGCGACTTCGTCCTGGGACCGGGGGAATGGGTCCAGATCGACCGGGTCCTGCGCGCGTACGCGTTGCAGGAGGGCTACGTGAGGGTCTTCCGCGTCTCGGGGAACGAGCGCTTCCTCGCGTACGCCGTCGTCAACGACGGCCCGGCGGCCGGCGGGACCGGGACGGACGACGGCAGCTTCGTCCCGATGGAAGCGGCGGAATAGGGGGCGTCAGCCGTCGCCGAGGGAGAACGAGACTTCCACGTCCTGCGAGGCGAGAAAGAAGCAGGAGTGGGAGACGTCGACGAAATCCTCCTGCAGCTTCAGGAGCCGTTCGGCGTGTCCCTTCGGCCCCGGCTGATCGAGGACCGCGAAGAACTCCGGGGCGCTCCCCGAGAAGTGGATCTCGGCGAGACCGTCGAAGGGGGCCGCCGAACCGCGACGGAGCTGCCATTCGGCGTTCGCGTCGACGACGAGGGCGGCGCTCACCTCGACGCGGACCGCGCCGAGCTCGGCGCCGAGCGAGACGATCGCCTCGCCGTACTCCTGCCACTTGCGGCGGAACTCCACGACGGTCAGCTCGGGGCGGCGGCGGACGCACTGAACCCACTTGAGCATGATCGGCCTCCTCGGGAGGAAGTGTCTGCACGGAGATCATAGCGACTCCGGCGGTGGCGGACCGAACTCGCGAAGCGCCGCGGGCAAGGCCCTGGAGTTCAGCTCCGCAGGTTTCGCATGACTCCCGCGAAGCAGACGGCAGCGAGCGCGAGGAGGCCCAGCCCGGCGGCGGCCTCCCCCAGAACGACCTTCCCGATCCCGAAGAGCGCCGAGTAGACGAGGACGACCGCGAGGCCCCAGTTTGCGAAGGAGAGCGCGCCGCCAGGAATCTCCTCCCGCCCGAAGCCCATCGCCTTCGACACACCCGCCCAGCCTGGACCGCCCGGTCGGACCCGTTCGTAGAACGAACGGAGCTTCTCGTCGGGCTCCGGCTTCGTGAGGAACGTGACCGCGACCCAGACGAGCGTGGAGAGGACGACGGTGACGAGCATCGTCTTCGCCTGGGCCTCGAAGTCGGCCCCCGGCCCCGGCCGCGACGGCACCGGGGCGTTTGAACCACCACATCGCGCCGAGCGAAAAGACGACGGAGGCGCCCATCGCCGAGATCTCGCTCCAGGCGTTGATCCGCCACCAGTACCAGCGGAGGATGAGGACGAGGCCCGTCCCGCTCCCGAGCGCGAGGAGGAAGAGCCACGCTTCCGCGATCGTCCCGAGGTTGAGCGTGACGATGATCGAGGCGAGGAAGAGGAGGACGGTCGTCAGGCGCGCGGCGAAGACGTAGTGCTTCTCCGTCGCGTCCTTCTTCAGGAAGCGCTTGTAGACGTCGTTGACGAGGTAGCTCGCCCCCCAGTTCAGGTGCGTGCCGATCGTCGACATGTAGGCCGCCGCGAAGCCGGCGAGGAGGAACCCCTTCCAGCCCGACGGGAGGAGGTCGACCATCGCCTGGACGTAGGCCGCCTCGACGTCCTTCTTCCCGGCGATCTCCACGCCGCCCGGGTAGAGGAGGACGGTGCAGAGGCCGGTGATGATCCAGGGCCAGGGGCGGAGGGCGTAGTGGCCGACGTTGAAGAAGAGCGTCGCGAGGATCCCGTCCCGCTCGCTCTTCGCCGAGAAGATCCGCTGCGCCACGTAGCCGCCGCCGCCCGGCTCGGCGCCCGGGTACCACGCGGCCCACCACTGGACCGCGAGGAACGTGAAGAGGGCGATCGCGGGCATCCAGGGCGAGCCCGCGGGCGGGACGACGGAGAGCGCGGCGTCGAGGGAACCGAAATGGGCCGCGAGCCCCGTCTTCAGGGCGCTCATCCCGCCGACCGCCCGGACCGCGTAGACCGCGAGGACGATGACGGCCGTCATCTTGATGACGAGCTGGACGAGGTCGGTCCAGAGGACGGCCCACATCCCGGCTGCCGCCGAGTAGGCGACCGTGATGACGAAGCAGATGCCGACGGCCCAGACCGGTGGGATCCCGAGCGCGATGCCGAGGATCTTCACCATCGCGAGCGTGACCCAGCCCATGATGATGAGGTTGATCGGGAGCGCGAGGTAGAGGGCGCGGAAGCCTCGGAGGAACGTCGCCGGCCGGCCCGAGTAGCGGATCTCGGCGAACTCCACGTCGGTCATGACCTTCGCGCGCCGCCAGAGCCGGGCGTAGAGGAACACGGTGAGCGTGCCGCTCATGACCATGTTCCACCAGAGCCAGTTGCCGGCGACGCCGTGCCTGGCGACGAGACCCGTCACGACGAGGGGCGTGTCGGCCGCGAATGTGGTGGCGATCATCGCGGAGCCCGCGAGCCACCACGAGACGGCGCGGCCCGCTACGAAGTACTCCTCGAGCGATTCGCCGCCCTTCTTCGTGAACTTGAGGCCGATTCCGATCGACAGCGCGAAGTAGGCGAGGACGATTCCCCAGTCGAGAAGCGTCAGGCTCATGGCGACCGGAGATGTTAGCGGGAACGAGGTGTTTCCACTTGCCTCTCCGGAGCGGCGGAAGGATCATGCCGAGGTGGAGGACCCTGCGTGTCGATGCGGGAGCTGTCGGTCGAGACCCGGCTCTCGACGATCCTGGCGCGCGGGAAGGTAGAGGCCGGCTTCCGCGCCCTCAGCCCGGAAGACGCCGTGGACCGCCTCCTCCGGCCGGTCCTCCTTGCAGAAGGGTTCTCCCCGGAAGGCACCGACGCGGCTCTCGAGGGAATCCGCAACCGGGAAGGGGCCGGTTCGACCTCGTTCGGAGCGGTCGCCCTGCCTCACGCGCGGGTCGGCGGTCTCGGCAGGATCGTAGGCGCACTCGGTGCCAATGCCTCGGGCGTCTTCGATTCGGGTCCGCCCGGCATCCGGATCGTCCTCGCCTTCGCCTCGCCGGCGTCGGCGACCGTCGAGCACCTCCAGTTCCTTGCCCAGGTCGCGCGCCTCCTCCGCCAGGAAGAGACCGTCGCGGACCTCCTCGACGCGACGGACCCCGGGGGGCTTCTCGAGGCGATCCGCCGGCGAGAGCGCTAGGTCCCGCGCCGCGGGACGTCACGAGGGGCGCCGGTAGCTCGCGGGCCTGCGGTCCGAAAGGACGGGGAACTTCCGGCGCGCCTCGGCCACCGTCTCGGGCGAGATCTCGGCGACGAGGACTGTTTCCTGCTCCGCGGCCGAGACGATCGTCTCTCCCCACGGGCCGACGAGGGCCGAGTCTCCAAGGTAACGCAGTCCGTCCCCCTCGCCGACGCGGTTCACCCCGGCGACGTACGAGAGGTTCTCGACGGCCCGGGCGCGCAGGAGGAGGCTCCAGTGGTGGCGCCGCCGCTCGGGCCAGTTCGCGATCACGGCGTAGAGGTCCGTCTCCTCCGCCGCGAGGCGGAACGGCTCCGGGAAGCGGAGGTCGTAGCAGACGAGGGGCGTCACGCGGAGTCCCTCGACGTCCCAGGTGACGACCTCGCCTCCGCTCCCCATGACTCTCTCTTCTCCCGCGAAGGAGAAGGGGTGGATCTTCGTGTAGCGCCTCACGCGTCCGTCGGGGGACACGAGAAGAGCCCGGTTCTGCGGGAGCGGCTCGGCCGTCTCGGCGACGCCCGCGAGCAGATGGAAGCCGAGGGTCGAAGCCCGTTCTCGGAGGAACATCTCCGACGGCCCCCCTTCTGGCTGGGCGATGCGGTGCCCGTCCATGGAGAAGCCCGTCGCGAACATCTCCGGCAGGATCGCGAGGCGCGCGCCGAGGGCGGCGGCCTGGTCGCCGGATCTCGCGTTGACGAGCCCTCCCGGCCGCGGCTACCCTGCCGCCTCGTGCAGAGGGGGTGCCCATGACGGCACACAAGGAACAGTGGGCGTCGCGCGCGGGGCTCGTCCTGGCGATGGCGGGCAACGCCGTGGGGCTCGGGAACTTCCTGCGCTTTCCGGCGCAGGCGGCGCAGAACGGCGGCGGGGCCTTCCTCATCCCGTACCTCGTCGCGTTCGTCCTGATGGGGATCCCGCTCCTCTGGGTGGAGTGGGCGATGGGTCGCTACGGTGGCCAGTTCGGCCACCACTCGGCCCCCGGGATCCTCGACCGGATGGGGAAGAGCCGGTTCCTGAAGTACATCGGTGTCTTCGGCCTCTTCACGAACCTGACGCTGGCGGCCTACTACTGCTACATCGAGAGCTGGACGCTCGCCTACGTCTGGCACTCGCTGAAGGGGACGTTCAAGACGACGCCGCCGACGGAGTTCTTTCCCGCGTACCTCGGGCAGCACGCCGGCTCGATCACCTCGCTCCCGCCCGAGGCGACGTTCTTCTTCGCCCTGACGCTCGCGCTGAACGTCTGGGTCCTCTCGCGCGGCCTGGCGAAAGGGATCGAGCTCGCGGCGAAGATCGGGATGCCGCTCCTCATCCTCTTCGGGATCATCCTCGTCGTCCGCGGGCTCTCGCTCGGGACGGGCGACCCGGGCGTCGTCGAGAGCCCGCTCAAGGGCCTCAACTTCGTCTGGAACCCCGACCTCTCGGGCCTCGGGGACTTCAACGTCTGGCTCGCCGCGGCCGGGCAGATCTTCTTCACCCTCTCCGTCGGCATGGGCTCGATCCACTGCTACGCCTCCTACGTGAAGAAGAACCACGACGTCGCGCTGAACGCGGCGAGCGCCGGGTGGATGAACGAGTTCGTCGAGGTCATCCTCGGCGGGTCGCTCCTCATCCCGATCGCGACGGCCTACCTCGGCCTCGCCGCGGTGCAGAGCGCGACGAGCGGGGGGAGCGGCTTCTCGCTCGGCTTCCTGACGCTCCCGACCCTCTTCAACAACTGGGGCTGGTTCGCGCCGGTGGCCGGGGCGATGTGGTTCGGCCTCCTCTTCTTCGCGGGGATCACGTCGTCCCTCGCGATGGGGCAGCCGATCATGTCCTTCCTCTCCGACGAGTTCGGGACGGCCCGCTCGAAAGGGGCGCTCCTCTTCGGCGGCGCCACGTTCGTCCTCGGGATGTGGTGCGTCTGGCTCTACCCGGGCGGCTCGTTCGACGAGTTCGACTTCTGGACGGGGACCTTCTCCCTCGTCCTCTTCGCCCTCCTCGAGGTGATCGTCTTTGCCTGGATCTTCGGGATGAAGAAGGGGTGGGAGGAGATCACGCGCGGGGCCGACATGAAGGTGCCGGTGATCTACCGGTACATCATTCCCTACGTGACGCCGCTCTTCCTCGCGGTCGTCTTCTTCGGTGCGCTCGTCCAGCCCCAGGGCGGGGAGTGGAGCGCCGCGGTGAGCGGCCTCTTCGACGGCCAGGGATGGCCGCTCTCGCCCGGAAGCGTCCTCGGCAAGCTGACGCACGTCGGCGACGCGGGGGGGTGGCACGGCCCGAACGGAGAGGTGACGTCGAGGATGGTCAAGGACCTGAGCCGGATTCTCCTCACCCTCGTCTTCGGGGCCTGCTCGGTCCTCGTCTTCGTGGCGTTCCGCAGGAAGGAAAGGAGGGCCTCGTGACCGCAGCGGCCTGGGCGATGCTGGGCGTGACCTGGACGGTCATCCTCTTCTTCACCGTCCGCTTCTTCTGGAAGGTCCTCGCGAACCCGACGCCGCCGGAGGCGGACGACGGGCCGGACATTCCCTTCAAGGACGCGTAACAGGCGGCTGAACACCCCGGGGACCGGGCCTCCACGGGCCCGGACCCCGCGTCCGGAGATCCCGTGGTACCGGGATCAGTCTTTCTTCCCGGCCTTCTCGAGCGCGGCCTTGTGGGCCTTCTCGAAGTCCGCGGCGAATTTCTCGATGAGGTACTTCTCGTCGGCGGAGACCTTGCTTCCGAAGCCGAGGAAGCCGCCGGAGGCGGAGGCGACGGCCAGCGAGGCGGTCATCACATCGCTCGTGAGCGACGCGCGCTTCTCGTCCGGGAAGAGCTCCAGGAGCCGCTGGATGATCTCCATCGTCCTCTCGAAGAACTGCTGGGAAGGCGGCGTCTCGAGCCACGAGAGGAGCTTCGCGTGTACGGGGGTCCCCTCGACCACGTTCCGGGCGGCCGCGATCCGCAGGATCTCCTCCCGCTCGGCCTTCGAGATCTCGCCGTCGACCCACGCGACCTGGATGATCGGGACGAGGTGGAGGATCTGAACGGTTTCGCGGTCGTAGCCGGCCTCCTCGAAGGCCTTCAGGAGCTCCTCGTCCTGGACCCCGTGGTACTCGCCCAGGGCGCGACGCTCGGCCTCCTTCGCCACACGGGAGCGGACTTTCTCGAGCAGCTCGGCCTCGGCCCGGAGGAAATACTCTTCTTCCTTGCTGCGGTTTCGGCCGGTCACGGCACGGGTTTCGGCCATCGGGTCATCCTCCTCGGGCGGATTCGGGCGGGAAGCCGCCGCGACGTTTTACCAGAACGGGGCCGGGCGGTGTCACTCCCCGCCGCGCCTCACTCGTAGATCAGGAACCGGGCCCGTCGCCGCTCGAACTCCATCTGTCCGGCGGCCCAGCCCGAGACGATCTGTGCCGCCGAGTCGCCCCGCTCGAATCGGGCGGCGGCGGCGGCGCTCGCGAGGAGCTCTCCGAAGCGGTCCCGCTTCCAGTCGGCGCCCTGGAGGTCGCGAAGGGCCGTCGCGATCTCGAGGCCGAGGGTGACCGGTCGAAGGGCGTCGCGGTCGGTCACGGTCATCCGGATCCCCCGGCAGCGCTCGCCGGCGAACTTCGACGAGGCCGGAGTGAAGGTCACGGGCGCGAACCGCACGCCCGGTATGTTCCTCACGTTCAACGTCCGCGAGAGGCGCTCGGCGTCGATCCAGGGTGCCCCGAGGAGCTCGAAGGGGGCGTCGGTGCCGCGTCCGACGGAGACGTTCGTCGTCTCGAGGAGCGCAACCCCGGGGTAGAGCGCCGCCTGCGTGACCGAGCGGAGGTTCGGCGACGGGTTGACCCACGGGAGGCCCGTCTCGTCGTACCAGAGGGACCGCTCCCAGCCTCCGAGGGCGACGACGGTGAGCGTGGCGTCGATCTTCCGCTCTTCGTTCAGCATCCGGGCGAGCTCGCCGATGGTCATGCCGGTCCGGACCGGGATCGTGTGGACGGCCGTGAAGGAGAGCCGGTCCGGGTCCGCGGGCGGCCCTTCGACGACCTCGCCCCCGATGGGGTTCGGGCGGTCGAGCACGACGACGCCGACCTTCGCCTTCGCGCACTCCTCCATCACGTACGCCATCGAGGTGAGGTAGGTGTAGAAGCGGACGCCGGCGTCCTGCAGGTCGACGACGACGGCGTCGAGCCCCTCGAGGTCCTTCGGCGAGGGGCGCCTCTTCTCCCCGTAGAGGGAGACGACGGAGAGCCCGGTCGCCGCGTCGACGGTGTCGGCAACCTTCTCGTCGAGGGCCGCGGCGAGTCCGTGCTCGGGGGAGAAGAGCCGGACGAGCTTCACGCCGGCGGCCTTCGCCTTCTCCGAGAGGAGGACCGACGCGGTCGTCCTGCCGTCGCGCGTCACGCCGGTGGGGTTCGTCAGGAGGGCGACGCGCTTTCCCTTCAGCGCGGCGAAGCCGGAGGACTCGAGGACGTCGACGCCCGCGCGGACGTCGAACGGCAGGGAGGGCGCAGGTCTCTCCTCGCGGGTCGCCGGGACGGCAGGGCGGGCCGCCAGGTGCGAGACGCGCTCGGAGGCGAGGCGGAGGGCGTCGGGGGAGGCGTCGGTGACGGCGGCGGCCACGACGCTCGCGAGCCGCGACCGGAGCGGAATCGCGTTGCCGGCTCCGTCGGGGTGGTTGCGGGCCGACAGGACGACGACGAACGTGTCGGTCGCCGGATCGAGCCACATCGACGTCCCGGTCCACCCGGTGTGGCCGAAGGAGCCGAGGGGGAACAGGTCGCCCCGGCTCGTCGAGTAGTGCGTCTCCACGTCCCAGCCGAGCGCGCGCAGGTCGCCGTCGCCGAAGTCCCGGACGCGCGTCATCGCGGCGACACCGGCCGGCGAGAGCCAGCCCCCGCCGTCGCCGAGGAGCGCACGGGCGTACCGGGCGAGATCGTCGGCGGTGCCGAAGAGGCCGGCGTGCCCGGCCACGCCGCCGAGAGCCCGGGCGCGGGGATCGTGGACCTCGCCGCGGAGGAAGACGCCGTCCTGCTTCTCGGTCGGCGCGATCCGTGCGATGGGAAGGCGGCCTCCCTTTCCGATGGGACGAAACTCCGAATCCGTCATTCCGAGCGGGTCGAGGACCGCCCGCCGGGCGTAGACGTCGAGCGTCTCCCCGGTCACAGATCGGACCAGCTCGCCGAGGACCTCGTAGCCCGCGTCGGAGTAGAGGAACCGCTTCCCCGGGGGGTTCAGGAGCCGGCGCCGGTGCTTCTTCGCGAAGATCTCGGCGGGCGTTCCGAGGTAGAGGTCCATCGGGTCGTCGGCGACGAGGCCGCCGCGGTGCGTGAGGAGCTGCTCGACGGTCACCTTCTCCCGCTCGCCGCCCCCGGCACCGAAGGCGGGGAGGTAGGCCACGATCGGGTCGTCGAGGCGGACCCGGCCCTCTTCGACGAGCGTCATCACCGCACTGGCGGTCGCCACGGGTTTCGTGAGGGAGGCGAGGTCGAACGCGGTGTCGACGGTCATCGACTCGACGACGGGCGCGAGCGCGCGATGCCCGTAGGCCTTCCGGAAGGCGACCTTTCCGTGCCGGCCCACGAGGACGACGGCGCCGGGAATCTCCTTCTTCGCGATGGACCTGTCGATGACCTCGTCGATGCGCGAGAGACGCGCCGCAGAGAGGCCGACGGACTCGGGAGCGACGGTCTCGAGCGGCGGAGGGGCCGCGAGCGTCGCGACGCTCGCGAGAAGCGCCGGAAGCAGGAGCAGGGACGGAAACCGGGTGGCGCCTGGGTGCGTCGGCGCGGTGCTAAAGGAATCGTTCACTTCACGGCCTCCTTCCGGAGCCCGGTCCCTCGCGGGGCGAGGCCGGGGATCGTCACCGGGAGCTTTCCCTCGATCGGCGCCTCGCCGAAGAGGGCCCGGACCGCTGCGGACTGGACGAGGGCCTGCGGGCCGTAGCCGCAGAGGTAGGTCGTGAGCGCCGGCACGTCGCGCAGGAGGTAGGGGCTCCCGAACGAGACGGCGACGACCGGCCGGCCGGAGGCGAGGAGAGCGGCGATCGCGGCCTTCCCCTCCGCCGGGATCTCGAGCGTCCCCCGTCCGGAGCGGGGACGGACGAAGAAAGCGACGAGGACGGCGTCGGCCGCGGCGGCCTTTCCGGCAATGGCGGTGCCTTCGCCAGCGCACGAGGTCGGGTCGAGGCGGACGTACTCGACCGCCTCGACCCTCTTCTTCAGCTCGGCCTGGAGCGTCGTGTCGATCGCCACGGATGCCCGCTCGTCGTGGATGGCGAGCGCGAGGAGCTTCGTTCCGGAACGGAGGGAAGGTCTCCTTCGGCCTCGCGGACGAGCGTCAGGCCGCGTCGGGCGACCTCCTCCTCCGTCGCCTTCTGGGCACGCGTTCCCGCCCGGGTGGCGATCTCCTGGAGGGGAAGGCTACGCTCACGGAAGAGCCCGAGCCGCTCCTTCTCGGCGAGCACGCGCGCGACCGCCTGGTCGAGCCGGGCCTCGGGGAGGCGGCCGCTCGTCACCGCGGCGACGATCGCCGCGATGGCGACCTTCGCGTCGGGGGGCATCAGGACGACGTCGCCGCCGGCTTCGAGGACGCGAACGGCGGCCTCGCCGGTCTCGAAGTGGGCGACGACGCCTCCCATCGCCATGGAGTCCGTGAAGACGAGGCCGTCGAAGCGCATCTCCTCGCGCAGGAGCTTCGTCGTGATGCCGGGAGAGAGGGTCGCCGGGAGCGTCCCTTCCTTCTCGACTTCAGTCACGTCCTCGGTGAAGTCGTGCGTGCGCGGCGGGTTCTGAAGGACGGGGACCGGCGTCGCGTCGAGGGCCGGAACGGACAGGTGCGCGGTCATGACGCTTCGGGCTCCCGCGTCGAGGCCGGCCCGGAACGGGACGAGCTCGACCGCGTCGAGCCGTGCGCGGTCGAGGGCGAGAACCGGGAGGGAGCGGTGCGAATCGGTGGCGGTGTCGCCGTGCCCGGGGAAGTGCTTCAGCGTCGCCAGGACGCCACCGGACTGGAGCCCCTTCACGGTCGCCGCGACGAAGCGGCCGACGGCGACCGGCTCCTCGCCGAAGCTCCGCACGTTGATGACGGGGTTGTCGGGGTTGTTGTTCACGTCGGCGACGGGGGCGAAGACGACGTGGATGCCGAGGGCGCGGGCCGTCTCGGCCGTCGCGCGGGCGCGCCGTTCGGCGAGGTCGAGGTCTCCGGTAGCCGCGACGGCCATCGCCGACGGGCCGGAGACGAGGTCGGGGAAGCGCATTCCCGGACCCGCCTCGAGGTCGGCCGCGACCAGGAGCGGCAGCTTCGCCTTCGCCGCCAGGCGGTGGTTCAGGTCGGCCGTCTCGAGCGGGGTCGAGAGAAACCAGATGACGCCGCCGATCCCCTCCTCGGAGACGAGCCGTGCGAGGTCGAGGTATTCCGGGTCGTCCTCCGCGCGATAGACGCCGCGAGAGCCGACCATGACGACCTGCCCCGCCTTCTCGCGGAGGGAGAGCGAGGCGACGGCCGGGGCGCGGCCGGGGAGCGCGGAGGTCGCCGGGGTGGCTGCCGACGGCGCGCCCGCGGGCCGGGCGGCCGTGCAGGCGGTGAGGAGGACGGAGAGGGAGAGAGAAGAAGAGGGCCGCCGGAGGTCCGGCGGCCCGTCGCGTGGGTTTCCTGCTGGTGCGTCACGGCGGCCGAATCATAGGCTCGCCCGCCGCGGCGCGGTCACTGGACGACGACCATCGGCACGTAGCTCCCGTCGTTGGTCCCGGAAGAGGACGTCGCCCCGTCGTTCACGACGCCGTAGGCGAAGAACGCGTCGAACCCCTCCACGACCGTCAGGTGGACGTAGCCGTTCGTGACGCCGCCGAGGATGGCGTTCTTCTGGAGCCACTGGCCTGGCGCGAGAGGTCCGATCGTCTCCTCGGAGACCTTCTGGCCCGTGGCGCCGTTCCAGACCTCGAGGCGAACGCGAATCGGCTCGTTGAAGACGCCGGCGTTGACGATGGCGAGGTTCGATCTCGCCGCGGAGCTCTGCTGGAGGCCGAAGACCCATGCGTCGACGGCCGACTCGCCGCCCGAGAGGCTCGTGTAGAAGAGGCCGTACTGCCCGCCGATCGGGCGCGGGCGCGCCGGTCCGGGCCCCGGAAGGCCGACGAGGAGGGAGGTGTCGCTCGAGTAGGCGACCGAGAGGGCGCCGGCGTAGCCGGGCCCGCGGGCCGATCGTCGCGCCGGCGTCGCGGAGCTCCTGGAGGATGTCGGGGAAGATCGCCTGCTCGAAGGGGTGCAGCTCGACGTAGAAGAGGCCGGTCGAATCGCCGGCTCCGGCGAGCGACTCGACGTACTCGAGGAAGGCGTAGCCCGGCTCCTCCGAGAGGTTCGAGACGACGAGCTCGCTCCGGAACGTGGAGGTCTCGACGAGGACGGGGACGGTCCCGAAGGCGTCGACGGTCTCGGTCGGAACCGCCGGGACGTACGAGCCATCCTGCGTGATGTTGTCGTTGAAGACGGCGTACGCCGTGTACGGCTCGGTCCCCGACGTCTGCTCGATGAGGATCCAGCCGTCGACGTAGCCCGCGAGCTCGAGGATCCGGCCGATCTGCGTCCACTGCCCGGGCCCGAGCTCGATGTCCGGGATCGATGAACTTGCCTCCGACCCGTCGCCCTTCACGATGTAGACCTTCAGGCGGATCGTCCCCGACGTCCCGGCGTTCGCGAGGGCGAGGTTGCTCCGGTCGGCGGCGTCCTGGCGGAGGCCGACGATGACCGACTCGCCGTTCAGGAGCTGCGACGGCGTCAGGCCGGGGTACGAGAGGCCCGCGCGGCCATTTCCGGAGGGTGTCGTCGTTCTCACGACGGCGTAGCCGGCGTCCTCGGAGGAGAGTCCCTCGAACCGGACCCGGAGCGTTCCTCCCTGGCTCGTCCCGCCCCCGGGGATCGCGAGGCCCTTTCCTCGCAGGTAGGCGATGGCGTCGGAGACGACGAACTGGCGGCCGGGCGAGAGCGTCTCCGTGACCGACCCGGACCCTGCCCCTCCGCCGAGGAAGCTGGCCGCGGTGTAGGTCATTCGGACCGTGGCGGTCGTCGTGCCGCGGTTCGCCAGCGCCAGCTCGGAGCCGAAGCGGGAGCCGCCGGCCGGCCACGTCGAGGACGATGGGGACGAAGAGGGTCTGGGTCGCCGTCCCGCCCCCGGTCGGCTTGCCGGCGACCGCGAGGGTTCGCTGCGTCTGGTTCGAGGACCCGCTGCCGGAGACCGCGAGCGTGACCGTGTAGCTGCCGGGATTCGCGTAGGTGTGGGACGGGTTCTTCGCGGTCGAGGTGTTCGCGCCGCCGGAAGCGGCGTCGCCGAAGTTCCAGGAGTACGTGGTCGGGCTGCCGCGGGAGGCGTCGACGAAGCCGACGGGCTGGCCGGCGAGAGGGCTGACCGGGGTCCACGAGAAGTCCGCGGTGACGGGGGTCCCACCGCCTCCGCTGGAAAGGACCCTCAGGACCGTCCGGGGATCGTGCCCGAAGATGAAGCGGTTGTTGGAGGGCTTCCCGGCGACCCAGGTCTGGTCCTCGCTCCCGTTCACGGTCACGATCGCCCCGACGTAGTACTCGCCGGCGGCCGTCCCGGAGGGGACGGAGAGGGGCGCGCTGTAGACCCCGTCGCCGTCGACGGGGAACGAGCCGACGGTGCCGTTGACGAGGACGACGTCTCCCGGCTGCGGGTACTGGCGCCCGCTGCTCTTCGGCCAGGCGTAGAAGGTGACGACGACGTTCGAGGCGGCCTGGTTCCCGACGTTCTGGATCGTCCAGCGGTCGGCCGTGAACGACTCTCCGGGAGAGACGGAGCTCTTCGAGATCGTCGCGTACTCCTGGGCGTACTGCTTGTTCCCGTAGACGAGGGGGTAGATCGCGATGTCGAGGAGCGCGCTCGACCGCGAGGGGTACTCGGTGCGCACGGTCTTCGAGTCGATCCGCGTCACCCAGCGGGCCGCGTCGTCGTTCGCGTAGTTCATCACCGAGAAGCTGTCGGCGTTCGTCCCCGGGAGCTGGAAGATGTGGTGCAGGCCGAGCGTGTGTCCGACCTCGTGGAGGACCGTCGCCTGGATCATCGCGAGGCCCCCGCGCTGGTCGTTCCCCGGGTTGAACCAGTCGGGGGTCCATCCCGAGCCGAAGCCCGCGTTGATGACGACGTCCGTCTCGGTGAACGGGCCGCAGCCGGCCGCGACGAACTCGCGGCACTCGTTGAAGTTCCCGAAGTTGTCGTCGGGGAACATGACGGCCCGGCCGAAGAGCCCCGGCTCCATCTCGAAGCCGTACTGCGCGTTCGACTCGGCCGAGGTGATGTAGGTGTTCACCTCGTTGACGCCGTTCTGCGAGCCGAGGGTGCTGCTGGAGTCGATTCTCACGTTGAAGAGGTTCACGTACCGGTTCCATTCGACGAGCATGTCGGCCGTGGCCTGCTTGTCGGCGGCCGTGGCGTTCCGCCCGCGAACCCAGTAGTCGCGGACGATCCCGGTCTGGTAGCCGCACCAGCACCCCTCGTTCTCGACCCAGCGGGCGTTCGCGCTCGCCTGGGCGAGGAGGGGGGCGGGGGCGAGGAGGAGGAGGGCGGCGAGAGCGCGAAGCGTCGTTTTCACGGTCTCACCTCTCCGCCGTCTTCAGGAGGCTCGCGACGTGTTCCTTCAGAGAGGTCACCGTCACCGTCGCCCCGTCGAGACGGACCGGCGTCCCGTTCCGCGGCTTCGCCACACGCGCAGGCGACTTCGCGACGACGTTCCCGGACGCGTCGCGCCAGACCGGCTCCGGTAGCTTCTTCGGGCCCGCGTCCGAGGCGCGGATCGCCATTTCGCGGTCGGAGACGAGGCGGACGATGCCGGGAAGGGAGGCGGGCTCCGAGAGGCGCCCCCGACGGAGGCGGCCCGAACCGTCCCTTTCGAGCCTGCGCCCCTCCGTGTCGACGAGAAGGGTCTCGCCGCTCGCCTCCTCGATCACCTCCCGGAACGACCCCTGCTCGGTCCCGACGACGGGAGAGGCGTAGAGGTGGTCGTTGGCGTACGCGGAGACGACGTAGGTCCCGCCCTCTTCGAAGCTCGGGACATGGGAGAGCTGGATCGCTTTCCCGTCGAGTTTCCCGCCCGCGACGCGGACGACCCGCCGGGAGGAGCCCTCCCCCTTCCACGTCTCGCGGACGTCGAAGGTGTACTCGGTCCAGATCATCTTCTTCCCGTCGCCCCAGACGGCCCGGGTCGAGACCACCTTCCCGACGAAGACCGCCTCGCCGCGGGTGAACACGTCGTCGAGAGGCATCTCTCGCGAGAGCGCGGCCGCGGGCGATGCGAGGCAAAGGGAGAGGACGAGCGGGCTCGTCCAAAGGGAAGACCAGAGGCGTCGCTTCATGACGTCCCTCCTTTCCAGAGGATCCTTTGTGTTCTGAACCCTACAGTATAGGACCCCGCCGCCCTCCTTTCGGTGTCGCCGCTCACGGGAGGGCGGCGAGAATCGTCCGAACAGGGCCCGGACCGCCCGCCCGGCGCCGCCGAGGCGTCGGCCGGCGATGCAGGAAGGCGGGGAATGCGGCGGCTTCAGGCCGCCCGCCGCCGTACCCGGCTCGCCCCGGTGCAGCTCCTCGAACGTCCCGCGCCTCCGGATGACGCGGACCTCGTCGCCGTCGACGAGGAGCTCGGCGGGGAGCGGGCGGGCGTTGTACTCGCTCGCCATCGCGAAGCCGTAGGCGCCGGCGTCGAGGAAGACGACGAGGTCGCCCGCCTCGGGCGTGGGGAGGAGCCTCCCCTCGGCGAGGATGTCGCCGGTCTCGCAGACGTCGCCCGCGACGTCGAGGGTCATGGGGTCGGCCGTCTTCCCGACGACGCGGACGCGGTGCTCTGCGCCGTAGAGCGCCGGCCGCATGAGGGTGTTGAAGCCGGCGTCGACGTTGACGAACGTCTTCACCGGGGTCGTCTTGACGGAGTTGACGCGGGCGACCAGGAGACCCGCCTGCGCGACGAGGAACCGTCCCGGCTCGATCCAGAGCTCCGGCTCGTAGCCGAGGAGGGCGACCTCCTCGTCCCAGATCGGTTTCAGCGCCTTTGCGAGCTCCTCGGGGCTCATCACGGTCCGGCCGTCCTCGAAGGGGATTCCGAGGCCGCCGCCAAGGTCGACGAAGGAGAGGCGGATGCCGAGGTCCTCCTTCAGGTTGCGGACGAAGGCGAGCATCTTCCGGGCGGTCGCCTCGTACGCGTCGGTCGCGGTGATCTGCGAGCCGATGTGGCAGTGGATACCGGCGATCGCGAGCCCCGGGAGAGCCTTTGCCGTCTCGTACCCCTTCCGCGCGATTCCCGCGTCGAGATGGACGCCGAACTTCGACTCGATGCAGCCGGTGTTGATCTGGTGGAGGGTGTCGGGATCGACGCCGGGGTTGATCCGGAAGGAGATGCGCGCGGTGGTCCCGAGTCGCGTCGCCGCCGCGGAGACCTGCGCGAGCTCGTCGAGGTTGTCGACGTTCAGGAGGACGTCGTGCCGAAGGGAGAAGTCGATCTCGGAAGGGCTCTTGGAGGACGACGAGAAGAGGACGTCGCTCCCTCTCGCTCCGGCGAGGAGTGCGGCGCGGATCTCTCCCTCGGAGACGACCTCGGGAGCGAGCCCCTCGGAGAGGACGAGCCGCACGATCTCGACGTTCGTGTTCGCCTTCAGCGCGTAGCGGATCTTCAGCTTCGGAAAGCGGGGGCCGAAGGCGGCCAGGAGGGAGCGGGCCTGCTCGCGGATCGTCTCCGCGTCGTAGACGTAGAAGGGCGTGCCGTGCTCCGCGGCGAGCCGCGTGAAGGCGGCGACGGCGGTCGGGTGGGCGGCCTCGCCGGCGCGGGCCAGGAGGAGGCCCTCGCGGAGCGTCACGGGATTCTCCGAGCGGGAAGCGCCAGGAACGGAACGGGGCGGAGCAAGGCCGGGGCGGCGGGCGGAGGCGAAGAAAGTCTGCTCATGGGACGTCGGCCGATTCTGCGGCCGCAGGGGTCTCCGGTCCAGAAGCGACGCATAGAATCGGCGGGTGAAGACCCGCCGCAGCCTCCTCGCCGACGCCGCTTTCGCCTCGGCCTTCCTGGCCCTCCCCCGCGCCGCCCGCGCTGCAGCGCCCCCGCGGGGCCCGTCCGCCCGAAAGCGCTCGCCCCGGGGCGCGCGTGGCGCTCGTCTCGCCGGCGAGCCCCGAGGAAGAGCCCGAGGGGATCGTCATCGCCGAGGAGATCGTCGCCTCGCTCGGCCTCGTCCCGAAGAGAATGCCCGCGGCGGCCCGCCAGACGATGTACCTCGCGGGGACGGACGAGGAGCGGGCGGCCGACCTGAACGCCGCCTTCCGCGACCCGTCGATCGACGCGGTCTGGTGCGTCCGGGGCGGCTACGGCTCCGGACGGCTCCTGCCGCTCCTCGACTGGGAGGCGATCCGGAAGAACCCGAAGCCTCTCCTCGGCTACAGCGACATCACGGCGCTCCTGAACGGCATCCATGCGAAGACGGGCCTCGTCACGTTCCACGCGCCGACGTGCTCGGGAAACCTCTCCGACTACTCGCTGGCCGAGCTGAAGAGGGTCGTCTTCTCGACGGAGCCCGCGGGCGTCATCGCCGCGGCGCCCCCGGTGGAGCCGAAGGAGGGGTTCGTCGACCGCGAGGACCGGCTCCGCCGAATCGTCCCCGGCACGGGCCGCGGCCGGCTCGTGGGCGGGAACATCAGCGTCTTCTCGATGCTCGTCGGGACGCCGTGGGAGCCGCCCCTGGCGGGGTCGATCCTCTTCCTCGAGGAGGTCGGCGAGGATCCGTACAGGATCGACCGCTGGCTGACGCACTTCGTCCTGACGGGGCGTCTCGAGAAGTGCGCCGGGATCGTCTTCGGGAAATTCAAGGACTGCCGCCCGCGGGACGAGGGAAGCTTCCAGGGATCCTGGACGTGGCAGTCGGTCGTCGCCGACCGCCTCGGCAAGCTCGGGGTCCCGATCCTCGCCGGCCTGCGGTTCGGGCACGTGGCCGACAAGTCGACCCTCCCCGTCGGCGTCCTGGCGGAGCTGGACGTGGCGAAGGGGACCCTCACCCTCCTCGAGCCCGCGGTCTCCTGACGATGACGGGGCCGGCACGCCTCGCGCGACGGGCCGTCCTCGTCCTCCTTGCGGTGGCCGCCGCGCTGGTCCTGGCAGCGGGTTCGGTGCTCGCCACCCGGGCGCTTCGGGCGGACGCGATGCCTGGACCGGATCCGGCGGGCCTGCCGATGGTCCTGTCGAGCGGCTGGCGGGCGGCCGACGGCGATCCGCCCGACGGGGTCGCCGGGATCGACCGCCTCGACTTCCGCCCGGCCGACGCGCTGAAGGACCAGGCGCCGCGCGAGGGAGTCCGCTGGTACCGGGTCCTCGTCGACCTTTCGCCCTTCGTCGGTCAGCCCCTCGCCTTCGCCGTGCCCGGGATCCGGGACGTGGACGAGGCCTGGTTCGACGGCGTGAGGATCGGCGGGCTCGGAGGGTTTCCGCCCGCGTCGGATACGGCTCACTTCGTCTCGCGCCTCTACCCGCTTCCGACGGACCGGGTCGACTCCGCGGGGCCCCGCGAGCTGGTTCTCAGGGTCTGGCACGGGAAGAGGGACGGGAGCGCCTTCCGGGGCCTGCCGGTCATCGCGAGGCTGGACCGCCTCGAGCGCGAGCGGTCGCTGCACGACCAGAGCCTCGTTCTCTTCCTCGGCGCGTCGTTCGTCGTGTCGGTTCTCCTGGTCCTCTTCGCGTTCCACGCGAGGAGCCCCGCCGACTACCTCCTCTTCGCCGGCTTCGCCACGGCGCTCGGCCTCTACCTGATGCTCAGCCATTCGGTCTGGAGCGACTCGCCAGTTCCTCTTTCGGCCGTATTCCGTGGCGGCATCGTCGTCCTCGTGGCGACCGCGATCTGCTACTGCGCGGCGATGCTCCGGTTCCTCGGGGCCGGGCTCCCGCCCGGTTACCGCCTCCTGCTGCCCGCCTTCGCCGTCCTCGGCGTCGTGGCGCCGGTCGTCCCCGGGATCGAGAGCTTCGTCGTCCCGCTGCAGGTTTTCCGGTGGAGCTTCGCGGCCCTCCTCCTCGACCTTCTCGCCCGGTTCGCCGCCGCCGCGTGGCGCGGCCGCCGAAGCGCGAGAACCGATCTCGCGGGCCACGTGTCGTTCCTCCTGGCGGTCGTCCCCATCGCGGGCCTCGTCCCGGGAACGGGACCCGCGGATCTCGACCCTGCGTGGCGCGTCGTCCTCCTGGGTCTCCTCTTTCTCTGCCTCGCGGCCACCGTCCTCTGGCGGATGTCGGAAGAGGTGAGGCGCTACAGGCTCGCGGGGCTGACCGACCCGGGGACGCGTCTCTGGAACCGCGATGCGCTGTACGGCGAGATCGCGGAGCGGGGGGACGCGCTCCGGAGGGGCAAGGGGCGGGGCTTCGGCCTCCTCCTCGCCGACGTCGACCGTTTCAAGGAGTGGAACGACGCGAGGGGCCACCTGGCCGGAGACCGGCTTCTCCTGCGCGCCGCACGCGCCCTCCTCGATGCGTCGCGCCCGCAGGACTTCGTCGCGCGCTACGGCGGCGACGAGTACGCCGTGATCGTCGGAGAAGTGGACGGGGAGACGCTCCCGGCGCTTGCCTCGCGGCTGAGAGATGCCCTGGGCGCCGCGCTTTCCGAGGAGACGGACGGCTTTCTCTCGAGCGCGTCGATCGGGACGGAGCTCTTCGACGGAGCCCGCCACCGGACGCCGGAGGACCTCCTGCGCGACGCCGACCGAAAGCTGTACGAGGCGAAGGAGGAGTTCCGGGCGGGATACAGGCGCGGACGGCCCGGCAGACCCCGTCGGGCAAGTGGTCCGTCCGCCTCTAGCGGATTCCGTACACTCCCGGCCCGTGACCGCACGCCGCCGGAGCCTCCCGGGACTCGCCGCCCTCTTCCTCGCCGCCCCGCTCGCCGTTCCCGCATTTGCCGGGAGCGCCGTCGATCCGCTTTCGCCCGAGACGCGCGCGGCGGTCGCGGCGCTCGCTGCGAAGGGCTCCTCTCCGACCCGCGCGACCGAGTGGGTCCGGCGGCTCACGGACGAGGTGGGACCGCGCCTCGCCGGCTCGCCGGGTGACCGGGCGGCGGTCGCGTGGGGGCAGGCCCTCCTGCGCGAGCTCGGCTTCTCGAAGGTCCGCGCCGAGGAGGTCACCGTGACGGCCTGGGAACGGGGAGTCGAGACGGCCACGGTCGTCTCGCCGTATCCCCAGAAGCTGGTCGTCACGGCGCTGGGCGGGAGCGTCGGAACGCCGCCGGAGGGGATTACGGCGCCCGTCGTCGAGATGAAGACCCTCGAGGCGCTCGAGGAGGCGGTGAAGGCCGACCCCGACGCGGTGCGCGGGAAGATCGTCTTCTTCAGCCGCCGGATGGCGAGGTCCGGAGAGGGACCGGGCTACGGCGCGAACGTCCCGATGCGCTCCTCCGGCGCCGCGAAGGCCGGGCCACACGGCGCGCTCGCCGTACTCGTCCGGTCGATCGGGACGTCGACGAGCCGGTTCGCGCACACGGGCTCGACGAATTACGCCGACGGGGGGCCGCGCATTCCCGCGGCGGCCGTCTCGAACGCGGATGCCGACCTCCTCGAGCGGCTTCTTGCGCGGGGCCCCGTGAAGGTGAAGGTCGTCCTCGGCTGCCGCCCGCTTCCCCCGTCCACGTCGGCGAACGTCATCGGCGAAATCCCGGGGAGCGAGAAGCCGGACGAGGTCGTCGTCATCTCGGGGCACCTCGATTCGTGGGACCTCGGGACGGGCGCCATCGACGACGGCGCCGGGTGCGCCATCGCGATCGAGGCGGCGCGCCTGATCGCCGAGGGCGTTCGCCGGCCACGGCGGACGATCCGCGTCGTCCTCTACGCGAACGAGGAGAGCGGCCTGGCGGGCGGCAAGGGCTACGCCGCCCGGCACGCCGCCGAGCTGCCGAAGCACGCCGGCGCCTTCGAGGCCGACAGCGGGACCGGTGCGCCGCTCGGCTTCTCGTGGAGCGCGGCGGACACGCTCGAGCCGGCGCTCGCCGCCGTGGCGAAGCTCCTCGAACCGCTCGGCGCCGGGACGCTCCGCAAAGGGGGCGCGGGTGGCGCCGACGTCTCGCCGATGGCTCCGGCGGGGGTGCCGCTCTTCGGCCTGCGGCAGGAGACGGGGCGCTACTTCGACTTCCACCACACGGCCGACGACACGTTCGACAAGATCGAAAGCCCCTCGCTCGACAGGGCGGCCGCGTCGGTCGCCGCACTGGCCTTCGCGGTGGCCGACCTCCCCGGGATCCACGCTCTCCCGAGTTCCGAGTCGAGATGACGGGTCGGACCAGAACGCGGAAACCATCCGCCCGGGTGAGCGAGGACACGGTGACCTCGAGCGGGACCGCAGGGTCCCGGGCCGGCCTCCACCGCCCGATGGCCCTGGTTCTCGCGGCGGCCGCCGCGGTCCTCGCTGCTGTCCTGGCCCTGGAGCTCTTCTCCGGCACGCCACGGGTCGGAGACGAGGTGTCCTACGCGCTCCAGGGGCGCATCTTCTCCGCGGGACGGCTCTTCCTCGCTCCCCCGGCCGTGGCCGAGGCGTTCGCGGCGGACAACGTCATCCTGACGGCGGACCGCTGGTGCGGGAAGTACCCGCCCGGGTTCCCTCTCCTGCTTGCGGCCGGATGGCTTCTGGGAACGCCCTGGCTCGTGAACCCTCTGCTGTTCGGCTTCGCCGTGTACGGTCTGTTTCGGCTGGGCTCGAAGCTGTACGAACCCGGGACCGCTCTCCTGGGGGCCCTTCTCTTCGCGTGCCTCCCGTTCGCTTTCCTCCAGGCGGCGAGCTTCATGTCGCACGTTGCCAGCCTCACGTGCGCGATCTGGTGCCTGTCGCTCCTTGCGGATGGGGAAGCCGGGAGGTCACGGCCACGATTGCTGGCAGCGGGCCTGCTCGGGGGAATGGCCTTCCTCGTCAGGCCGATGTCGGCTGTCTTTCTCCTTCCTGTCCCCGGCCTGCTGGTCCTCTGGATGGTCTATCCACGGGGAGCCCGACTGCGTGCCGCCGGCACGGCCATCGCCGGCGGTCTCCTCCCCCTCGCCTTCCTGCTCTTCACGCAATGGCAGTCCTTCGGGAGTCCCTTCCGCTCCGGCTACGCCGTCTTCGATCGCTGGGAGAGCTTCCTCGGCAACCGCCACGGCACCCGGCGCCTCGCGGACATCTTCCGGGAGAACGTGCGCTGGTACGGGGAGTCTCTTCCCCGTGCCCTGTGGGCCATCCCCGGGCCGCCGCTCCTGTGGCTGGGCCTCGTGCTCCTGAAGCCGAGGAAGGGGGATCTGGTCGCCGCCGCGGCCGCGGGCGGACTGGTGTCGGGCTATCTCTGCTACTACTACCGTGACGTCATCTACGGCGGCCCCAGGTTCGCGCTGGAGTCGACGGCCTTCTTCGCGCTCCTCCTCGCGCGTGCGGTGGTGAATACCGCGAGCGCCCTCGCCGCACGCGTCCGATGGCCGGTCGCCCGGTTCGCTCCGTTCCCGCCGAAGCTGGCGATGGCGACGACGGTTCTCCTGTGTGCCGCGACCGTGTGGCGGGAGGTGCCGAGAATCCGGGCTCACGCCCTCTCGTACATGGGTGTCCCGAACGACCCGATGGCCGGGGCCGACAAGGCCGGTGTCGGACCGGACGCGCTCATCCTCGTGGACTTCGAAGACCCTCGGCGGTCGCTGGAGTACACGGCGGCGGACGCCCCTTCGTTTTCGGCCTACCTGTTCCGAAACGCCCTCGACCCGTCCACGGGAAGGAGGGTCTTCGCTCGCGCACTTCGGGGAAGGGAGAAGGAGCTCATGGCGGCCTACCCGAGGGCAGGAGACGTGGCGGGTCGTCGTGAGCCTCTCGCTGCCCACGATGGATGAGGCGCCGATGGGCGGGCCGAGTGTCCTGCACGGGATACGATGGATGCGCCTGCCGTGAGCCTGCCATCCCTTCCCTCCCTCCCGACGGCGGGCGGCGCGGCGCCGCTCGCGCCGCCGCCCGTCGACGGTCCCGAAGTGGAGCTCACGATCAAGGGGGATGCACTGCGCCTCCTGCGTGGGGCGGATCGAGTCGGCTCTCGGCAAGGTGCCGGGCGTCTCCCTCGCCGTCGTCGACCTCCTCTCGGGGCGCGCGCGCGTCCGCCTTTCCGACCCGTCGCTGGCCGTGGAGCGCCTCGTCGGCGCGGTGGCCGGCGCGGGATACGAGGCGCAACCGGCGAAGAACGCGGACCTCTTCGGCCTGGAGGAGCTCGTCGACGCCGAGCAGGCCGAACGCGCGGCGTCCCTTGCGGACCTTACCCGCCGGCTCGCCGTGGCGGTCGCGGTTGCGGTGCCGGTCGCGGCTCTCTCGATGGCGGACGTCGCGTTTCCCGGTCGTGACGCCCTGTTCCTCGTCCTGACGGCGGGCGTGCTTGCGTTCTCGGGACGCGACATCCTCGCCAGCGGGGCGCGCGCCGCGGGGCGCCTCGCCCCCGACATGAACACGCTCGTCGCCCTCGGGACGTCGTCGGCGTTCCTCACCTCGGCCGCGGCCACGCTCTTCCCGCACCTCTTCCACGTCCCGGGCGGGCACGCGCCGGTCTATTACGAGGCCGCGGTCGTCATCGTCGCGCTCGTCCTCCTCGGGCGGTTCCTCGAGGAGCGGGCGAAGGGAAAGGCGGGGGAGGCGATCCGTGCGCTCGCCCGGCTGGGTGCGCGGAAAGCGCGCCTCGTGCGGCCGGACGGCGACGTCGAGGTGCCGCTCGAGCGGGTGCGCTCCGGCGATCTCCTGCGCGTCCTCCCGGGCGAGAAGGTGCCGACGGACGGCGTTCTCGTCGAGGGATCGACGGCGGTGGACGAGGCGCTCGTGACGGGCGAGTCGATCCCGGTCGAGAAGGTGCCGGGCGACCCGCTCCTCGGCGCGACGGTGAACGGGAACGGGTCCATCGTCATGAAGGCGACGCGCGTGGGGAAGGAGACCGCGCTCGCCCAGGTCGTGAAGCTCGTGAGGCAGGCGCAGGCGACGAAGGCGCCGGTGCAGCGGCTCGTCGACGAGGTCGCGGCGGTCTTCGTCCCGGTCGTCGTCGTCCTCGCGCTCCTCTCCTTTGCCGGCTGGTTCTTCCTTGGTCCGGAGCCGAAGCTGCTGCGGGCGCTCCTGGCCGCGACGTCGGTCCTCCTCGTCGCCTGCCCCTGCGCCCTGGGCCTGGCCACCCCGACGGCGCTCGTCGTCGGGACGGGTCGCGGCGCGGAGCTCGGCCTCCTCCTGCGCGACGCCGGGGTCCTCGAGAAAGCGGCGCGCGTGACGGCGGTCGTCTTCGACAAGACGGGAACGCTGACGGCGGGGCGCCCCGCGGTGACCGCGCTCCGCCCGGCGGAGGGCGTGACCGAAGAGACGCTCCTCGCGACGCTCGCCTCGCTCGAGACGGGATCGGAGCACCCGCTCGCGAAGGCGGTCCTCGAGGCGGCCCGCGCACGCGGCCTCGGCTTCGAGCGCGCCCGCGACGTGGCGGCGGTGCCGGGCGGGGGCGTGACGGGCACCGTGAATGGCAATCCGGCGCTCGCGGGCTCCGAGGCCTTTCTCGCCGCCCGCGGCGTGACGGTGCCGCCGGAGCTCCTCGATGCGGGCGGCGACGGGACGCTCGTCCTCCTGGCCGTCTCGGGGCGAACTCTCGGAGCCGTCGTCCTCACCGACCCCGTCAAGCTCCATGCCCGCGAAGTGCTCGGAGACCTCGCGGCAAGAGGCCTCTCGCTCCACATCCTCTCGGGCGACCGTCCGGGCGCGGTCGCGGCCGCCGCGCGAGCGGCGGGGATCCCGGAGGCGAACGTCGCCGCCCGTCTCTCGCCGGCAGAGAAGGCCGAGCGCGTGAAGGCCCTTCGCGCGAAGGGCGAGGTCGTGGCGATGGTCGGAGACGGGATCAACGATGCGCCGGCCCTCTCGGCAGCGGACCTCGGCATCGCGATCGGGACCGGAACGGACGTGGCCCGCGCGGCCTCGGACGTGACGCTCGTCGGGGGCGCGCTCTCCGGGGTCGGGATGGCGCTCGACCTGTCGAAGGCGACGCTGGGGAACGTGAGGCAGAACCTCTTCCTCGCGTTCGTCTACAACGTCGTCCTGATCCCGGTGGCCGCCGGCGCGCTCTATCCCGTCACGGGCTGGACGCTGAACCCGATGCTCGCGAGCTTCGCGATGGCGGCCTCGTCCGTGAGCGTCGTCTCGAACGCCCTGCGGCTCCGGCGCTTCGGGAAGTAGAGGCGCTCAGGACGGGAGGAGGAGCTCTCCCCGGACGACGGTGACGGCCGATCCCGCGAGGCGGACCCGCTCGCCGTGGCAGGAGACGAGGACCGTCCCGCCGCGCGGAGAGGCCTGGTAGCCGACGAGATCGGCCTTCCCGAGCTTTCCCTGCCAGTACGGCCCGAGGGCGCAGTGGGCCGACCCGGTGACCGGGTCCTCGGGGACGCCGCATTCGGGGGCGAAGAAGCGGGAGACGAAGTCGTGAGACGACCCCGCGTCGGCCCGGGCCGTGACGATGACGCCGCGGTAGGGGACCTGGTCGAGGAGGCCGTAGTCGGGCTTCAAGGCACGGACCTCGGCTTCCGTGGCGACCTCGTAGAAGAGGTCGAAGCGCGTCTTTCCGGAGTAGACGGGCGAGATCGAGAGCGCCCGGAGCGCGTCTCCGAGAGGCGCGAACTCCTCGGCGGGGGTCGCGGGGAAGTCCAGGACGATCGACGCCCCCGCGTGCTCGGCCGTCAGGAGACCGCTCTTCGTGTGGAAGCGGGCCGCCGTCCCCGGGGGGACGAGCCCCTGCTCGAAGAGAACGTGGGCGGAGGCGAGCGTCGCGTGGCCGCAGAGGTCGACCTCCACTTCCGGGGTGAACCAGCGGAGCCGCCACCCGTCGTTCTCCGGAAGGAGGAAAGCGGTCTCGGCCTGGTGCATCTCCATAGCGACGTTCTGCATCACGTCGTCCGGAAGAGGCGACGACAGGAGACAGACCCCGGCGGGGTTCCCGGCGAACGGACGGGCGGTGAAGGCGTCGACGAGGTAGAGCGGCAGCGCCATCCGTCGAAGATACGCCTGGATGAACCCTCCGGCGCGCTCTCAAAGTCTCATACTGGGGAAAATGAAATCGGACCGCAAAGGTCCTCGAAGGAACTGTATGAGCAAGCTTTTTCCCGTCAATGAACACATCGCCGAACGCGTCATCAGAGTCGGCATCGGCCTCGCCCTGATCGGCCTCGCCGTGGCCGGGAAGGTCGGTCCATGGGGCTACGTCGGCGTCGTCCCCGTCCTGACCGGACTCGTCGGGAGCTGCCCGCTCTACACCGTCCTCGGGTTCTCGACGTGCCCGCTGAAGGCCACGAAACCGTCCTGACCGACGGGCCGGGGAGCTGACGGGGGACGAGGTCGGGCCAGGTCGCGAAACCTTTGGCGATATCGATCGTCTGACCCGGCGTGAGACCCTTGCGGGCGGTGACCACCGTTCCGGATGACGACGCCGGTCTGATGGGCCGGGTGAAGGCGGGAGACCCCGCCGGGGCCGAGGCGCTCTTCTCGCGTTACGCCGGTCCGATGCTCGGATTCACCGAGCGGATGCTCGGAAACCGGGCCGAGGCCGAGGAGGTCACGCAGGACGTCTTCCTGAAGATGATCTCCCGCTGCGAGCAGTACGACGGACGGGCGTCGGTCTCGACCTGGCTCTTCGCCATCGCCGCCAACGCCTGCCGCGACCGGCTCCGGAGCGCCTGGCGGACGACGTCGGTCCCGCTCGACGCGGTGCCGGAGCCGAGGGGCGAGGGGTCGATCGAGGGGGGGCTTCTCGAAAGGGAGAAACGCAGGGCCGTCCGGGCGGCCCTCGACCGGCTGACGCGGGAGCAGCGCGAGGCGCTCCTGCTCGCCCGCTACCGGGAAATGCCCTACGCCGAGGTGGCCCGGACGCTCGGCATCAGCGAGGGGGCCGTCAAGACGCGCGTCTTCCGGGCCGTGGAGACGCTGCGCGCCCTTTTCGCCGAGGAAGGAGTTTCGAGATGGACTGCCGCGAGGCCCTAGAGATCTCCGTGGCCCGGACGGCCGGCGAGCCTGCCGGCGTCCGGGAGGCCGAGGCCGTTTCGCACATCGAGGTCTGCGCAAGCTGCCGCAGGGAGGCGGCGGCCCTCGACGAGGCCTGGGAGCGGATCGCGCTCTCCGACCCGGAGGTTCCCCCGGTCTTCCGGGAGAGGACGATCGGCCGGATGGAAGAGGCACTCGCCCGCCGCAACGTCGTACCGTTCCGATCGCGGACGTGGTGGAGGCCCGCGCTGCAGGTGGCGGCTCTGGTCGTGGCCGGGGTCGGAGGCTTCGTGCTCGCCCGGGCGAGCGCGCCGGCGGCGGTGCCATTTGGCGGACCCGGGGCCGTGACCCCCGCTTTCGCCGTCGTCCCGGAGCGTCAGGTCGACGTCTCCCGCGTCGGACTCGACCTCTCGGGGAACCCGCGCCTCCGGAACGTCTCCTTTCGCCCCACCGAGGCGGACGGCCGGCTGGCGATCTCCTTCGACGTGACGACCCGCTACAACGTGACGGGACGGCCCGAGGACCGCGCGGTCGCGTCCCTCCTCGCCTACGTCGTGAACGCGCAGTCGGCGACCGAAGGGGCGCGCGGCCGGGCCATCGACCTCGTTTCGAGCGAGCTGGGCGAGAAGGCGGCCGCCTCCCCCGAGATCGTCGACGTCCTCGTGCGGACCCTGAAGGAGGACCGGAACCCGGGCGTGAGGAAGAAGGCCGCCGAGGCGCTCGTCCAGCTGCCGCCGTCGCTCGCCATCCGCGACGCCCTCGCGTTCGCCCTGAAGTCCGACGCGAACCCCGCCGTGAGGATGATCGCGGTCGACGGGCTCGCGCGGGCCGCCACGACGCTCCGCGACCCGCTCAGCATCGAGACGCTCCGCCTCAAGGCGGCGGACGAGACGGAGCCCGGGTTCGTTCGCGTGAAGGCGGCCTCGGCGCTGCGAGAGATTCCGCTGTGAGCGTGACCTTCGCGGAGGTCGCCCGTCTGACCGGCATGAACACGGAGACGACGATGACCCCCTCGAATTCCCGCCCCGTGTCCCGCAGCTGGACCGTTCTCTGGATCCTCCTGATCGGGGCCTTCCTCCTCGTCTCGCTCGCCTGGCCGGCCCGCGCCGACCGGCTTTCGGCGACCGCCAGCCGGACCGACACGTTCGGCGTCCCGGCCGGGGTGAAGTCGCTGTCGATCGACGGCGTCAGCGGCGACGTCGAGGTGACGCCCGGGTCTTCGTTCTCGGCCACCGTCGAAGTGACCGTGAAGGCGGACGGCGAGGCCCGGGCGAAGGAGATCCTCGGTCAGACGAAGATCTCCTTCGAGAACCGCGCCGGAGAGCTCTCGCTCGCGACGCTCGAGCCCGGCGCCACCCTCTCCCGCGATGGCCGACGGACGCGTCTGCACGCGTCGGGTGACGGCGGGCGGCGCTGGCGGGTTGAAGCGCGCTACCGCGTGACGCTCCCCGCCGGCGCGAGCCTCGAGGTCGCTCTCGTCAACGGGGGGGTAAAGACCTCCGGGCTGGACGGCGTCCAGGAGCTCACGACGGTGAACGGGCGCGTCGCCGCGTCGGGGGTGAGGCGGGACGTGACGCTGAAGACGGTGAACGGCTCCGTCGAAGGGGCGCTCGCCGCCCTGCCGAGGGAAGCGAAGGTCGTCGCGGAGACCGTGAACGGGAACGTGACGCTCACACTTCCCGCCGACGCGGCCTTCGAGCTCAAGGCCTCCTCGATCAACGGCGGAATCCGATCGACCTTCCCGCTGCCGGTGAGCGGCGCGGCCTCGGGGGACGAGAACGTCGCCCGGGTGACCGAGGACGTCGCCCGCGCCGAGGCGGATCGCGCGCGGGCCGCGGCGGACCGGGCGCGCGCGAAGGCCGAGAGGAACCGTGGGGGAACGAAAGGGGAGGACGACGAGTGGGACCGGGAGTGGGAGGAGTTCGGCCGGGAGATGGCGAGCTTCGGCCGGGAGATGGCGCGGTTCGGCCGCGAGATCTCGCGCTCGGTCAACGGTAGCCTGAGTCGCTCCTACGAGGGGACGGTGAAGGGGGGCGGGGCCTCGGTGAGGTGCTCGACGGTCAACGGTGGGGTCGTGGTCCTCGCCGCCGGAACGACGGAAGCCGCGGCGACGTCGCTCGTACCGAAGCGGCCCGCGACCTGGGCGGTGGCGCCCGTGGCACCGGTGCCTCCGGTGCCTCCCGTTCCGCCGGTCCCGCCCGCTCATGCCGGTCGCGGCCGGGGGCACGACGAGGGGTCGATCGTCAAGGGGGACGTGGCAGGCGACTTCAGCGCCACGCTCCCGACGGGCGACGTGAGACTCGGAAACGTCTCAGGGAAGGTGACCGTGAGAACGAGCTCCGGCGATGTGCGGATCGTGTCGGCCGGAAAAGGTGCCGACCTCTCCAGCTCGGGCGGCGACGTGAGGATCGAGCGCGTCGAGGGCGGGCTCACCGCCTCGACCCTCGGGGGCGACATCGTCGCGGGCGACGTCTCGGGTGAGACGAAGCTCCGGACGATGGGCGGCGACGTGAGACTCCGCTCCGCAAGCGGTCCGGTCTCGGCAAAGACCGCCGGCGGCGACGTCCGTCTCCAGCGGGTCGCCGGCGCCGTCCGGGCGGAGACCGCCGGAGGAGAGGTCTACTGCGAGATCGTCTCGAAGGACGCCGGTCCGGTCGAGCTTTCGACCGGTGGCGGCGACGTGACGCTCGTCCTGCCTGCCAACTTCAAGGGGGACGTCGAGGTGGTCGTCCGGGGCGTCGACGCCGACGGCGACTACGTCGTCTCGGAGTTTCCGGAGATCTCGGTCCTGACCCATCGGAGCCCTGGAATCGGCGTCGTGAAGGCCGAGGGGAAGCTGAACGGCGGTGGTCCGAAGGTCTCGATCGGCGCCTCCTCCGGGACGATTCATCTCCGGAAGGGACCGCCGGCCTGACGGATCCTTTCGAACGCATTCCCGTGCGGTCCAGGCGCCCGCGAAGGGCGCGCGGCCCCCGCTCCGGCGGGGGCCCTGTCGTTTGCTACCCTGCGGAGGGCTCCGGCGCCGATCGAACGTCCGGCCCCGTGATCCCCGATCGGAGGTTCACATGAAGCGGTTGATTCCCGCGGCGGTCGTCGTCGCGGCCTCGTTCCTCGCCGCCCCCGACGCGAGCGCCGTCATTCCGGAGAAGGGCTCCATCGCGGTTTTCGCGGGGGTGGGTCCGATTCTCCCGTTCGAGGGGGACTACGACCTCGGTTTCCAGCTCGAAGCAGGGGGCGAGTACTACTTTTCGCCGGTCTTCGGAGCTCGGGCGACTCTCGGCTACGCCAGCGCAGGTGTCGACGGCGGCTCGGACGTCACGATCGCCGGGTTCGAGGCTTCGGCCGTCTACACCTCGCGCCGGGGAGACTGGGCCCCCTTCGTCCTCGGTGGATTCGGAATCCACACGGTCGACCCGCCGGGCGACGGACCCTCCCAGCGGCTCGGCGCCCACTTCGGCGCGGGGACGGACTATTTCCTCGACCGCCGCACGTCGCTCACGGGGCAGCTCACCGGGCGGTTCATCGGGAGCGCCGGCGGGCGGACATCCAGCTTCGCGAGCGTGACCTTTGGGATCAAATATCACTTCTGAAACGACTTACCACGCCTCCACCGGAGGGCTTCCCGAGGTCGGGGGCATCGCGGGTGCCGGGCAAGCGGCGCACCGGTCGGAAATCAGGCCTTGACGAGGACGAATTTCGGGCTACCTTGGGCACGTTGAGCTTTCGTCGCGTTCCGGCCTCGACCCTCGTCGCCGTCATCCTGACGGTGGCCGTGTCGCTTCTGGGGGTACGGCTTTTCCTTCCCGGGTCGGCGACGTCGTGCGCGGAGGCCGGTGCGGCCTGCTGCTGCAACGGGGGCTCTCCGGACGCCCCCGAGGAGCGGGACGACGCCGGCTGCGGCTGCTCCGTTTCCCCGGCCACGCCGGTACCGGTGGCGGTGCTCGCCCCCGTCGACGGTGTACCCCCCCCGGTGCTCCTCGCTGAAGCGGCGGACGCCCGATCCGGCGAAGTCCGGGTCGCGGACGTCGAAGTGCGGACCGTGCCGCGGGCCCGGTCGGCGCCGACGCTGGCGCTTCTCGAGACCTTCCGGAACTGAGACCTCGGGAGATCGCGCTCTCGACCGTCCCGCGAGGGACGGCCCGATGACCGTCATCCCGAGGTGCACCATGTCCCTGTTTCGAACGTCCTTCATCCGGGCGCTTCCCGTCCTCCTCGCTGCCGGTCTCTCCGCGCTCCCGGCGGACGCAACTGCACCCCCGGCTGACGGCGGGCCCGGCGCGACGCAAAGCGTCGACGTCCTCGTCGCCGAGGCTCTGGAGAGGAGCCCCGCACTGGCCGCGGCCCGGGCCGAGGTCTCCGCCGCGCGCGAGCGCGTCGCGCCCGCCGGTGCGCTGCCCGACCCGATGCTCTCTCTCTCGTACGAGAACGACGGGCCGGCCTTCTCCCTCGGCCAGGAGCCGATGACCCGTCTCTCGCTGATGGCCGAGCAGCCGATCCCCTGGCCGGGAAAGCTCGGCGCGAGAGAAAAGCTGGCGGCGGCGGACGCGGATGTCGTCGAAGCACGCCTCGCCCGTATCCGCCTCTCCGTCGAGGCCGCCGTGCGCAGGGCCGCTGCACGTCTCCTCGAAGCGCGCGAGCTGCGGGACGTGACGCGCGCGCAGGGGGAGACCTGGGAGCGCACCGAAGCCGTGGCGCGGAACCGTTACGCCGCAGGCATGGGGACGCAGCAGGACGTCCTGCGCGCCCAGGCCGAGCGGACGCGACTCCTCCAGCAGGCGCAACGCGACGAAACGGCCGAGAGGATCGCCCTTGCCGAGCTCCGGCGGCTTCTCCTTCGTGGACCGGACGAGTCCGTCACGCTGTCGGGCCGCCTCGCGGACACCGTTCCCGTCGCGCCCGAGGCGGCCGCGGAACGCGCTCGAGCCGAGGAGGAGAGCCCGGAGCTCGCCCTCGCGAGGAGGGCCGCGGCGCGCGAGACGCTCGCGATCGACCTCGCGAGGCGGGACGGCTCTCCCGACCTCGTCGCCTCGGCCGGATACATGAACCGCGGCTCGCTTCCGTTGATGTGGGCCGTGGGGCTCGGCGTTTCCGTTCCGCTCTTCTCCTCGCGAAAGCAGGAGCCGAGGGTTCGCGAAGCCGAGGCGCGCCTGGCCTCCGTGAAGGCGGCCGAGAGCGACCTCAGGGCCCGCCTCCTCGGGAGGACGGAGGAGCGGCTCGCCCTCCTCGCCCAGCTCGCCGAGGAAGCCCGTCTCGACAGGGAGTCGCTCCTCGTGCAGGACCGGCTCGCGGTCGAATCGGCCCTTGCGAGCTACGGAACGGGCTCCGTCCCGTTCGTCACCGTTCTCGAGGCGATCGGTACCGAGTTCTCCGACCGCCGCGCGGCCCTCGCCCGCCTCGCCGGCTTCCTCGCGGCCCAGGCCGACCTCCTCGACCTGAGCCTCGAGGGCGCCGCTGCGATGACCCCTTCCGCCGCCCCCGCCCCGGCCGCTACGAGCGCCGGCGGCTCGATGTGAGGAGACTCCCGATGAACCGCAGGAAGACGACCCTGATCCTCGCCGCGCTCCTCGCCGTCCTGGCGGCGCCGGCGATCCTCCTCACCACGGGCTGCGGCAGGGGAAAGGGCTCCGCTTCGGCCGGCGCGAAGACGTATGTCTGCCCGATGCACCCGGAGATCGTGAAGGACCACGAGGGGGACTGCCCGATCTGCGGGATGAAGCTCGTCCTGAGGGAGGGGGCCGCGGCCGCACCGGCCGCGGCGCACGAGACCTGGGTGTGCCCGATGCATCCCGAGATCGTGAAGGACCGCAGGGAGAAGTGCCCGATCTGCGGAATGGACCTCGTGCGGAAGGAGGGAAGCTCTTCGGAGAGCGCGTCGGGCGTGCCGGGCGTGCCGGGCTTCGCGACCGTGACCATCGACGCCCGGAAGCGGCAGCTCCTCTCTCTGAAGACCGCGAAGGTCGAGCGGGGCACGTTCGGGACCGGGATCCGGACGGTCGGCCGCGTCGCCTACGACGAGCGGAGGGTCCACCACGTCCACACCCGCTTCGAGGCGTACGTCGAGCACGTCGCCGCCGACTTCACCGGGAAGTTTGTGCGGAAAGGCGAGGTCCTCGCCCACGTCTACAGTCCCGATCTCTTTGCGACCCAGCAGGAGCTCCTCCTCGCGCTCCGGGCGGTCCGCGCCCTCGGACCGTCAGCCGACGCCACGGCGCGGGACGGGGCACGGCAGCTCCTCGACGCGACCCGGCAGAGGCTCCGCCTTTGGGATGTGGCTCAGCAGGACATCGCGGCTCTCGAGGCGCGCGGCGAGCCGCTCCGGAGCTTTCCGATCTACGCGCCCTCCTCGGGCTACGTGACCGCGAGGACCGCCTTCCACGGGATGAAGGTGATGCCCGCCGACACGCTCTTCGACATCGTCGACCTCTCGGCCGTCTGGGTCCTCGCCGACGTCTACGAGTCGGAGCTGCCCCGCGTGAAGGTGGGGCAGACGGGGCGGATGACGCTCGCCTACCGGCCGGGGCAGAGCTGGACGGGGAAGGTGACCTACATCTACCCGTCCCTGGACGAGAAGACCCGGACCGCGAAGGTCCGCCTCGAGTTTGCGAACCCGCGCGAGGAGCTCAGGCCCGAGATGTTCGCCGACGTCGTCCTCGAGAGCGCGCCGCGGACGGCATTGAAGGTTCCTGACGACGCGGTCCTCGACAGCGGGACGCGGAAGGTCGTCTTCGTCGCGAAGGGCGAAGGGGTCCTCGAGCCCCGGGAGGTGCGGGTCGGCGAGCAGGGGGGCGGAGCGTGGGAGATCCTCTCCGGGCTTTCGGAAGGGGAGGAGATCGCCCTCGGGGCGAGCTTCCTCGTCGACTCCGAGTCGCGCCTCGCCTCGGCTCTCGCCGGGATGGGGGCCGCTGCGCCCGGACCCGGGCAAGACGGGGGCGCGGCGCCAGCGGCGTCTCCCGCTCCCGCGGCCCCCGACGCCGGGCCTCGGCACTGAGGAGGCAGGCGTGATCAGGAAGATCATCCGCTTCTCGGCGGAGAACAAGTTCCTCGTCCTCGCACTCTGGACGGTCGCGGTCCTCCTCGCCTTCCGGGCGCTCCGCGACATCCCGCTCGACGCCATCCCCGACCTGTCCGACACGCAGGTCATCGTCCTTTCCCGGTGGGACCGGAGCCCCGACATCCTCGAGGACCAGGTGACCTACCCGATCGTCACCGCCCTCCTCGGCGCGCCGAAGGTGAAGACGATCCGGGGCTTCTCCGACTTCGGCTACTCGTTCGTCTACGTCATCTTCGAGGACGGGACCGACCTCTACTGGGCCCGCTCGCGGGTCCTCGAGTACCTCTCGAAGATCCAGGGGAGCCTTCCGCAGGGCGTGAAGACGGAGATCGGCCCCGACGCGACGGGCGTCGGGTGGGTCTACCAGTACGCCCTCGTCGACGAGACCGGGAAGACCTCCCTCGACGAGATCCGCTCCTACCAGGACTGGTTCCTCCGCTACCAGCTCCAGTCGGTGCAGGGCGTCGCGGAGGTCGCGACCGTCGGAGGGATGGCGCGGCAGTACCAGGTCACCGTCGACCCGAACCGTCTCGCGGCGTACGGCATCTCCCTCGAGGCCGTGTCGGACGCGCTCCGCAGGAGCAATGACGAGGTCGGCGGCCGGCTCATCGAGATCTCCGGCCGCGAATACATGGTGAGGGGTCGCGGGTACCTGAAGGGGACCGCCGACATCGAGAAGGTCGTCGTGAAGACCGACGAGCGCGGGACGCCGGTGACGATCAGGGACGTCGGCAGCGTGGCCCTCGGGCCCGACCTGCGCCGCGGCCTCGCGGAGCTGGACGGGAAGGGGGAGACCGTCGGCGGGATCGTCGTCATGCGCTCCGGCGAGAACGCCCTCCACGTCATCGAGCGGGTGAAGGCGCGGATCGACGAGATCCGGCCGTCCCTCCCGCCCGGCGTGAAGCTCGTGACGACCTACGACCGCTCGACGCTCATCGAGTCGGCGATCGACAACCTCAAGGGGAAGCTGGTCGAGGAGATCGTCATCGTCTCGATCGTCATCCTCATCTTCCTCTGGCACGTCCCGAGCGCGCTCGTCCCGATCCTGACGATCCCGGTGTCGGTCCTCCTCGCCTTCATCCCGCTCCACCTGATGGGGATCACCGTCAACATCATGTCGCTCGGCGGCATCGCGATCTCCATCGGCGTCCTCGTCGACGGCGCGATCGTCGAGGTGGAGAACGCCTACAAGAAGCTACAGGTCTGGAACGACTCGGGGCGGAAGGGGGACTTCCACGCCGTCCGCCTCGAGGCGCTGATGGAGGTCGGCCCGTCGGTCTTCTTCTCGCTCCTCGTCATCGCCGTCTCGTTCCTCCCGATCTTCACGCTCGTCGACCAGGAGGGGCGCCTCTTCACGCCGCTCGCCTGGTCGAAGAATTTCGCGATGGCCATCGCGGCCGTTCTCGCCATCACGCTCGACCCGGCGATGCGGATGCTCTTCGCGCGGATGGACCCGTTCCGCTTCGGCTTCGCGCACCGCGAGGGGGGATTTCTCACGAGGCTCGTCCGGCTTCCCGCCCGCCTCGCCGAGAAGCTCGTCAACGCGGTCGCGGTCGGGACCTACCACGCCGAGGAGAAGCACCCCGTCTCGAAGGTCCTCTTCCGGCTCTACGACCCGGTCTGCCGCGGCGTCCTGCGCCACCCGAAGAAGGTCATCGCGGTGTCGCTCCTCGTCCTCGCGTCGACCGTGCCGGTCTACCTCTCCCTCGGGTCGGAGTTCATGCCCCCGCTCCACGAGGGGACGATCCTCTACATGCCGACGACGCTCCCCGGCATCTCCGTCACGGAGGCCGCGAAGCTCCTCCAGACGCAGGACCGGGTCCTCGCGACGTTCCCCGAGGTGGAGCGCGTCTTCGGCAAGGCGGGGCGCGCCGAGACCTCGACCGACCCGGCGCCCCTCTCGATGATGGAGACGACGATCATCCTGAAGCCCGAGGAGGAGTGGCGGCCGAAGGAGCGCTGGTTCTCCCCGTGGGCGCCGGACTGGCTGTCGGCGGTCCTCCGGCACGTCTGGCGGGACCGGATCACCTACGACGAGCTCATCGGCGAGATGGACCGCGCGCTGAAGATCCCAGGGTCGACGAACGCCTGGACGATGCCGATCAAGGGGCGGATCGACATGCTCTCGACGGGAATCCGGACCCCGATCGGCGTGAAGGTCTTCGGCTCGGACCTCGCCGAGATCGAGCGGATCGGCGCCGAGGTCGAGGCGGCGGTGAAGACGCTTCCGGCGACGCGTTCGGCCTTCGCCGAGAGAGTCGCGGGGGGCTACTTCGTCGACTTCGAGCTGAAGCGCGACGCGCTCGCCCGCTACGGCCTCACCGCCGCCGACGCGAACATGGTGATCATGACGGCGATCGGCGGCGACACCGTGACGACGACCGTCGAGGGGCGTGCGCGCTACAGCGTGAACGTCCGCTACCCGCGCGAGCTGCGCGAGGACCTCTCGAGCCTCTCCCGCGTCCTCGTCCCGACGATGTCGGGGGCGCAGGTGCCGCTCGGGCAGCTCGCCGACATCCGCCTCGTGACGGGGCCGTCGATGATCCGCAACGAGAACGGGCTCCTCTCCGGCTACGTCTACGTCGACTTCGACACGTCGAAGGAGGACGTCGGGCGGTTCGTCGAGAAGGCGAAGGCCGCGGTCGCCGCGAGGGTGAAGGTCCCCACCGGGTACTCCCTCGTCTGGAGCGGCCAGTGGGAGAACATGGTGCGGGTCCGGGAACGGCTCAAGGTCGTCATCCCGGTCACCCTCGTCCTGATCTTCCTCCTCATGTACGCGAACACGAAGTCGGTGACGAAGACGCTCATCATCGTCCTGGCCGTGCCGTTCTCGGTCGTCGGCGCCGTCTGGTACCTCTGGTTCCTCGGCTACAACATGTCGATCGCGGTCTGGGTCGGGATGATCGCCCTCATGGGCCTCGACGCCGAGACGGGGATCTTCATGCTCCTCTTCCTCGACCTCGCCCACGACGAGGCGAAGGCGGCGGGGCGCCTCAGGAATCTCCCCGACCTCGTCGAGGCGATCGTCCACGGCGCCGTGAAGCGGATCCGGCCGAAGGCGATGACGGTCCTCTCGGCGTTCTTCGGGCTCCTGCCGATCATGTGGTCGACGGGGGTCGGGGCCGACATGATGAAGCGGATCGCCGCGCCGATGGTGGGCGGCCTCGTCACGTCATTCGCCCTCGAGCTCCTCGTCTACCCGGCCGTCTACCTGCTCTGGAAGAAGCGGGAGCTGCCGGGGCCGGAGACGCCCGGCGAGCAGGCCGCCGTGGTGGCGTGAGGTCCCCCGGCCGAGAAACACTTCGGGAAGGTTCCCCGCCCGGTCCGTGTCCGTGCGCCCGATCCGCGGGGCCGTGGAGGCTCGCGTGTCAGCAGACCTTCCGGTGCTCCTCGCCCTTCTCCTCGCGTCGCCCGCCGCCGCGAGGGTCGTCTCGTACGCCCCGGTCACCGACCGGATCGCGACTCCGGTCCAGCAGGTCCGGACGAATCCGGAGTTCGTCCTGATCGAGGCGAAGGAGGGGGGCTGGGCGGGACCGATTGCGGGGCCCTCCGACGGGCTTCCCTTCTACAGCTGGCTGAGCGGCCGGCTCGTCATCCACGACGCAACCGGCGCCCGCGAAGCTCGGGTCGTCCTGCCGGCGGGCGGGCCGGAGGCCGCATTCACGGCCGTCGCCGCCCGCCGGGGAGCGGACGGCGCCCTCCGGATCGTCGCGCTGACGAACACCGATCCGTCCGGAACCGGTCCGAGAGACCGGAACCGGCTCCTCTTCACGTCCGACGGCGGCGCCACGTGGAAGGAGCTCGCCGTCCCCGCGGGCCTCCTACCGGCCGTTCCCAACAACTGGGGCTCGAACTGGTCGGGGACCGACTTCGGCGGCCCGGTCGCCCGTGGGCGGGACCCGGTCCTCCGCCTGGGCAGCGACGCTTCCCCGTTCCTCCTTCTCCTCGCTCGCGCGACAGGAGGAGGCGGGGGAGCCCTCGTCGCGATCGACGACGAGGGGCTCGTCCGGCCGCTCGCGGAGTTCACGCCGTGGGACGAGAACGGGGGCGTCGGCGCCCGGCTCGTCGGGACGAGCCGCGACGGAGGGGCCGTGCTCGTGGTGGGCCGGGTCCAGCCGCCGGGGGCGGCAGGGCCGGGCCTCCCCCCCCGCGCGCTCTGGAAGGTCCTCGCTTCGGGCGGCGTCGAGAAGCTCCTCGACCTCGGCCCCGAGGTCCCGGCGGCGGAAGGCTGGCTCACGCCGAGAGGGGCGGCGTACCTCGAGATCGCCGAATGGCGCCAGGTGGTCCCGGCCCCGTTCCGGTCGCACCGCGCGCTCTACCTCGTCGAGGGAGGGGAGGCGAAGGAGATCGCGGCCGTGTCCGTGTCGGGCCCCGACTGGGGCGTGTTCCTCTCGTCGCTCTTCGCGATCCCGACGGCCGACTACGAGGGTGCGTGGCTCCTCCGGCGTGGCCTGGGGAAGCCGACAGTCCTCGCCCGTCACACGCCGGCGGGGGGCCTCGTCGAGAAGTGGAGCGACCCGACCGCCCCGGAGGTGGAAGCCCTTCACGCCGGCTCTTCCGGTCAGAAGCTCCTCGTGCAGGTCCACCGCCCGCGGCCGCAGATGGACCAGAGGCTCTTCAAGGATCCGGCTCTCGCGGTCTGGGAGGAAGGGCAGCCGGCTCCTCGGACGTACGACGAGCTCTTCCTCGTCGAGGAGACGAACAAGGGGTTCGTCCACCTCGACGTCGAAACCGTTGTCGGCGGGGCGCCGTTCGTATTCGACTCCGGCGGCACCTCTTCGTGCGTCGCTTGCGGCGGCGCGCCGTCCGGCGACGGCGGCGCGGGAGGGGCCGATGTCGTCCAGGAGTGGGGCGTCGTCAAGGCCTCCCTCCGGCAGAGGCTCGTCATTCCCGCCGTGGCGCGTGCGGAGGGGGCAGGTGGAGCGTTCTGGAAGACCGACCTGCTCCTCGGAAACCCGGCGCCCGATCCCCTCCACGTCGAGCTGCGGTATGTCCCGAGAGGAAGCGAAGAGGCCCGGGAGACGGCGGTGAGCCTCGCGCCCCGGGAGATCCGCCTCGTCCCGGACGTCCTCTCGGCGCTCTTCGGCCTCGGCACGGGCGCCGGAGCCCTGTTCGTCACGCCGGAAGGGACTCGCGTGGTTTCGGCGACGAGCCGGACCTGGACCGCTTCAGGGGCGGGCTCCTTCGGGATGTCGATGAGTGCGGTCGATCTCCTCGCGGCGTCGAGCGTCCGGTTCCCTCTCAGCTTCGCGGGCGCGCTTCCCGGAGCCGGCTACAGGACGAACGCCGGGGGCGTCGACGTCGCCGGGCGAGGAGCGACAGTCGGTCTGCGGTTCGCGTCGGAGTCGGGTTGGGCCGGCCGGTCCGACCTGACCTTCCAGGCAGATCCGGGCGGCACGACCCAGATCGACCGCCTCGCTTCGTGGCTGGGGGTCGAGCCGTGGCGGGGCGGGGCCCTCGAATACGCGCCCGTGCGGGGTGAGGTCGTGCCTTTCGTCACCTCGATCGACGAGACGACGAACGACCCGACGTACTGGCGCCCGGACCTTCCCGCCTCGGTCGCCCGGGCGATTCCGGCCCTCGTCCACGCGGACGGGAGGAACGGCGCCCGGTTCCGGAGCGACCTCTTCCTCTACAACGACAACGACGCGCTCACGAGCGTGACGCTGGCGGCGAAACCGTGGAACTCGACCGCCGGCGAGACGATCGTGACGCTGACGCTCCTCCCGCGCGAGGCGAAGGTCGTCCGCGACGCGCTCTCCGTCGTCTTTCGCCAGGCGGGCGTGGCGCGGCTCCGGTTCATCTCGAACGGAGCAGGAGCCGGGACCGGCGTCCGCGCGACGTCGCGCACCTACACCGTTCGGCCGGACGGCGGGACCTACGGAGTGCCCCTGCCGCCGCTGAACGCGTTCCAGATGGCCGGGGCCGGGGAAGCGCTCGAGCTCTTCGGGGTTCTCGGCGGACCGTCCTTCCGGACGAATCTCGCGCTCGTAGACATGTCCGCCTTCGCCGACGGCAAGACCGTGAGGGTTCGCGTCGAAGTGATCGGGACCGGCGGGGGGACGCTCGACTCCTTCGACGTCAACGTGCCGGTCGCCGGCGGAATCCAGGTCGACGACGTCTTCCGCGCCCGGGGTCTCGGCGACGGCCCCCCCGCGGCGCTGCTCCGGGTCACACCGTTCGGAGGGCTCGTCGGGGCCTACGCCACGTCGATCGACCAGGGGACGAACGACGCGATCCTGATCTCCGCGGCCCTCGCCGCGCGGGACTGAACCACGGGAGGTGCTTCGGTCCGGCTCCCCCTACCTGCCGTACGTCGTTTCCCGGTCGAGGATCGTCAGCGTCCGCGCGTAGAGGTGCTCGACCTCTTCGCGGCTGTTCCCGATGGCGGTGACGCCGATCTTCCCGTACTGCGAGAGCGCCCCGATGAGGTGAAAGAGAACCCCGGACTCGGTGTTGTGCGAGTAGTGGAGGCCGTTGATCGTCAGGATCTCGATCAGGTCCTCCGGGAGAAGGCCGCGATAAGCCTCCGACTTCAGGTTGTCGGTGGCGCGGTAGTACTTCGGGATGCCGCGCGGGGAGAAGAAGAGCCCGGTCCCGGCGTCGATCTGGCCGCCCGTGATGAACTGGAGGGCGAGGTAGGGGTGGGTCGTCCCTCCCATCCGGAGGTTGATCTCGAGGGCGTGGGTGACCCACTCGTCCGAGCCTTCCGCGCGCGTCGCGAGGAAATCGACGGCGAGGCGGCTCATGACTCCCTTCCGGGCCAGGACGGCGCCGATCTTCATCGCCTCGTCCTGGATCTTCAGCCGGTACTCGCTGGCGGCGGGGAAGAGGCAGCCGAGGAAGACCTGTCCGCTCGTCCCGCCGAGGACCTGGTCGTGGGTCGAGATCGGGATGACGGCCCCGTGCGGGTCGACGCGGAGCTGGACGCTCGGCGAGGTCTTGTGGTCGCCGTCGAGGAACTCCTCGACGATCCCCCCCATCCGCTCGAACCGGGCGAAGTAGTCGGCGTTCGTCTCCCACGACACGGCGTACTCGAACCGCTCCATCGCCTCCCTGACGGAGTCGCGGTCGACCCGATCGGGGTAGCGGAAGAGGGCGTTGCCCTCGCCGGAGAAGCTGTCGTCGAGCTTGACGACGGCCTTTCTGAGGCCCGGACGGCGCCGGTGGAGCTCGAGGAGCGCCTCCTCGACGTCGTGGAGAGTGCGGAGGTCCTCGAAGCCTTCCGGGAGGGCCACGCCCGCCTCGCGGAAGACCTTCCGGCTTCCCGACTTCGTCCCGAGGTGCCCGAGGGCGGGGTCGACTCCGTTCAGCGGGATGCCGAGGAGGACGGCGAGCTTCCGCTCGAGAGGTGTGGAATTGAACACGGTGAGGTAGGCCCTCGACGGGTCCCCGATCCCGGCCCGGATCCGCTCGATCAGCCTGGGACGCTCGAGGATCTTCTCCGTGAGGGAGCGCGGCGAGTCGTCGTAGGCGCAGAGAAGCGTCAGACGCGAGCGGGCGTGGCTCGCCGGAACCCCGACCAGGAGCTGAAAGTAATACTCGAGGACCAGCGGGTGGACGGGCTGGGAGGTCACGAAGACGATCCGCGCCCGGGGGTTCCGGAGGCGGATCAGGAGGAACAGGAGGCGCTCTTCGTAGAAGCTCGACCCCTCCAGCTTCTGGAGCTCGCTCTGGTCGAGCGTCAGCGACGGGACGACGACCGACGTATGGGGCTCCTCGTCCCGCATGGAGATGGAGTCCCAGACTTCCTTCAGCCTGGGCTTGAGCTTCTCGAACTCGGCAAGCTCTCGCTCGGGCGTCAGGTCCGACGCGAACGGTAGTTTCGGGATCACGCGTCGATATTCTAGCCGTTCGCTCCAGCAGGGAGCGGCATGATTCTTGTTCCTCGGGACGACGAAGGAGCGCGACGAGATGCGCCAACGCCGTTCACCCGGCTTCACACTGATCGAGCTCCTCGTCGTCGTCGCGATCCTGGGGATCCTGGCAGCTATCGCGTTGGTCAACTACCGGAACGCGATCGAGAGAGCTCGCCAGCGCCGCTCGATGGGGGACATGCGGAGCCTGTCGACGGCGGTCGAGGCCTACGCCGGGGATTTCGGGCGTTATCCGCCGGCGAGCGGGTTCACCCTGCCGGTGGGTCTCGACCTCCCGACCGGGAATCTCGAGGCGACGGGACCGTACCTGCGGCCCACCTACCTCCGGTCGGTGCCCCTGAAGGACGGGTGGAACTCGTGGTTCGGGTACGGGACGACACCGGCGAGAACGGACTACATCCTGCGCTCGGCAGGACAGAAGGGCGAGGCGGAATCGGCCCCTCTCTACGGGCCGACGACCGACCTGACGGCCGACATCATCCTGGTCAACGGCCAGTTCGTTCAGTGGCCGGAAGGTGTTCAGCAGTGAGATCCGTCACCACGGGAGAAGGTACGCCCGAGTTCTCGTCGCCGACACTCTTCGTAGGTCTCGGGACGAGGCGTGTGACAAATTTTGTCGGCCAGGACGAGAAGGAGGTGGCCAAGTGGAAGCCCGCAGCCGCCTGCCGCCGTTCGAGAGATTGGCCCGCGTCTTGCTTTGGATGCTCAAGGAGGCTCATCTACATGAAGAAAAACGCAAAGGGCTTCACCCTCATCGAGCTGCTGATCGTCGTGGCGATCATCGGCATCATCGTCGCCATCGCGATCCCGAACCTGCTCAACGCGATCCAGCGTGCCAAGCAGCGCCGGACGATGGGCGACATTCGGACCAGCGCGACGGCCATCGAGGCGTACGCGGTCGACATGAACCGCTACCCGCCGTCCGCAGGCTCGTACGACCTCCCGGTCGGGCTGAACACCGCGGCGACCGTCGGGAACAACATGTACAAGTACGTCTCCCCGACCTACGTCAAGGCCATCCCGCTGACCGATGGCTGGAATTCCTGGTTCATGTACGCCACCGACACCAATGGCACCGTCTACGCGCTCCTCTCCGGGGCAAAGGACGGAACGGTCATGGCCGCCACGACTCCTGGAGGACCGGTGGGCCCGACGACCGATTTCAACTCGGATATCGTCTACGCCAACGGTTCCTTCCTGCAGTGGCCCGAGGGTGTCCAGCGCTAGATCGCTGACGATCCGGTGAAACGAGAGCCCCCGGGTTTCGGCCCGGGGGCTTCTTCATTTCAGGCGCTCATGCGGCCGTCCGCGGACGGAACTCCAGCCGCGCGGTCCACCCTTCCGCTCTCGTCTCGATCTGTATCCGAGAGTCTTCGAGCCTGCGGGCTGAGGATCTCCGTGCATGAAGAGGCAGGTTTGCCGTGACCCTGTTCACGTCGAAAGCCATCCATCGAGGCGGGAGAAGTGTTCCCGGCTCCTCCCGAACGGCCCGAAGGGTCTCGTCCACGAGGCCGGCGAGGAGGACGCCGTCGTCGTCGCCCGCCGCCTGGATGGGAACGGCCTGCCCCTCGGATGCTTCCTCTGGGAGAGGCGTTCCGTAGGTGGCCGCCAGGACGCCGGTCAGGGCGGCCTGGAAGAGTTCCTCCCGGCTGGGGGCGCTGACCGAAAGCTGGATCGTCTCCGGACTCTCCTTCAGTTCATAGGGCACGGGCTGGCCTCCTTCCGCAGGGAGCGATCTTAGCCCTGCCGCAGGGGTCCGCTCGCGGGGAGAATGCGGCCGTGGACGGATCCTCTCTCTCCGAACGCCTCCGGGACCGGATCGGGCGCGAGGGCCCCCTGCGCTTCGACGCTTTTCAGGAAGCGGCCCTCTACGACCCGGAAGGGGGCTACTACGAGAAGCCGGGCCGCGTCGGTCGTACGGGGGACTTCGTGACCGGGGCTTCCTGGCACCCGGCGTTCGCCCGCTGCCTCGTCCGGATCGTCTCCCGCCTGGCGGACGAGATCGTCCCGCCGGTCGATGTGGTCGACGTCGGTGCGGGAGAGGGAGAGCTTCTCGGGTTCCTCTCCGGCGCCCGGCCGGAGGACCTCGCACTTCGTCCGGTCGGCGTCGAGGCCTCTGCGGTGCGCCGATCCGCCGCCAGGACGCGCGTCCCCCAGGCTCGCTTCGTTGAATCCGTGGATGACCTCCCGAACGCTCTCGAAGGTCTCGTCGTCGCCTACGAACTGTTCGACGCCCTCCCGGTCCGCGCGCTCCGCGTTCTGGAAGATGGAAGCCTCCGCGAGCGAAGGGTCACAGCGGGTGCGGACGGCGGATTCGAGTGGGCCGACGCCTTCTGCCCCGACGGCCCGGAGCTGCTCTCGGGGCTCGCGCGGCGCGGGGTCCTCCTCGAACCGGGACAGCTCCTCGAGGTCCGACCCGGCGCGGCGGCCCTCGCGAGGGCACTCGGCGCCCGGCTCTCCCGGGGGATTCTCCTCGTTTTCGACTACGGTGCGCCGGCGCGCGCCCTCTACGGTCCGGCGCGCGCGAACGGGACACTGGAGGCGTTCGCGGAGCACCGCGTCACGCGGGAGGTCCTCGCCGATCCCGGGAGCCGCGACATCACGTCTTGGGTCGACTTCACCGAGATCGAGGAAGCGCTTACGGCCGAAGGGTTCACTGTCCACGGACTCGTCTCCCAGTCGCGGGTTCTCCTCGCCAGCGGCATCGCGGAGGAGCTGACGATCTCTCCCGGCGAGGTCATTTCCGCGGAGAGGGCGGCCGAGCGGAACGCCGTGGCAAAACTCGTGATGCCCGGAGGCATGGGAGAGTCGATTCGCGTTCTCGTCGCCGAGCGAAAAACGGGACTGGGGAAGTCCTTGATCTCGAGTCCTTTGGTTTGACTTCGGAACACCGCGCCCAGACAATCCGCCGCATGTGACGACGCGCACAAACCAGGGGCGGAAGCGCCCCCGGCGATGCGCGTCCACGGGGGGCCCGAGGCTGTGGAAAGCTACATCCCGATTCTCTTTTTCGCTGCGATCGCGGCTTTGTTTCCCGTCGTGATGCTCGTCGTCATGGCCCTCTTCCGGCAGCAGGCGCCGAACTCGACGAAGCTCTCGCCGTACGAGTGCGGCGTGGTGTCGTCGACCGACGCCCACGACCATCGCTTCTCGGTCCGCTACTACCTGATCGCGGTCCTCTTCGTCGTCTTCGACGTCGAGACGGTCTTCCTGTTCCCCTGGGCGGTCATGTACGACAAGCTGCTCCTTTTCGGGCTGATCGAGATGGCGGTCTTTCTCTACATCCTGGTCCTCGGTTACGTCTACGTCTGGAAGAGGGGGGCGCTCTCTTGGGCCTGATCAAGGACCTGCCGGACAACGTCATCACGACCTCGGTCGACGCCCTGATCGGCTGGGGGCGGAAGAACTCGCTCTGGCCGCTCCAGTTCGGCCTCGCCTGCTGCGCCATCGAGATGATGGCGGTCGTCGACAGCCGTCACGACATGGCGCGCTTCGGCGCGGAGGTCTTCCGCGGCTCGCCGCGCCAGGCCGACCTGATGCTCGTCGCCGGCACGGTGACCGAGAAGATGGCGCCGATCGTGAGGCGCCTCTACGACCAGATGGCCGACCCGAAGTGGGTCATCGCGATGGGCTCCTGCGCGACCTGCGGCGGGCCTTACAAGACCTACGCCGTGACGCAGGGGGTCGACCGGCTGATCCCGGTCGACGTCTACGTCCCCGGCTGCCCGCCGCGCCCCGAGGCGCTCCTGTACGGTCTCCTCGAGCTGCAGAAGAAGATCCAGAAGTCGCGCACCCTCCGGCGCGCGTCGTGAACGGGCGAGCGCGATGACCGACGAAAAGCCGACCTCCCCCGAGATCCCCAGTCCCGCGCCCGCCCGCCCGGCACCTGCCCCGCCCGCGGCGGCGCCGAAGCCTGCGGCCGGGCGCCTCCTGCCGCGCCCGCCGCCCCGAAGCCGGCCGCCCCTGCAGCCCCTCCGAAGCCGGCCGGGCCGAAACCGACCGGACGCCTCCGGCAGGCCACTCATCGCCTCCCTGGCCGCCGCCGTTCCGGGGGCGGTTCTCGAGGCGTACGAGTTCGTCGGCGAGACGACCGTGAAGATCGCCCCGGAGCACCTCGTCGAAGCCTGCCGCTACCTGAAGGACAAGGAAGGCTTCACCTACCTCGTCGACGAGACCGCGGTCGACTGGAAGGACCGCCAGCCCCGCTTCGACGTCCTCCTCCTGCTCCACTCCTTCTCCCGCGGGCAGGAACGGCTCCGTCTCAAGGTGGCCGTCGCCGAGGGCGAGGCCTGCCCCACCGTGACGGGCGTCTGGGAGACGGCGAACTGGATGGAGCGCGAGGCGTTCGACATGTACGGCGTCCGCTTCGACGGGCACCCCGACCTGCGCCGGATCCTGACCTGGGACGGCTTCCAGGGGCACCCGCTCCGGAAGGACTTCCCCATCGAGGGGATCGACACCGGCGCGGCCATCTATCCCGACCGCTACCCCGAAGGGGGCGGCCCCGGGCCGAAGGACACGAACCGGAAGGTGCTCTCATGAGCGAGCCGACGCCCGGCACGGTGGCGCAGTTCCCTCCCCTGGCGGGACCGCCGCTCCTCGGGCTCCACGAGATGGAGCTCAACTTCGGGCCGCAGCACCCGTCGACGCACGGCGTCCTCCGCCTCGTCCTGAAGGTCGACGGCGAGCGGATCGTCTCGGCCCGCCCCGACATCGGCTACCTCCACCGCGGCACGGAGAAGCTCTTCGAGACCGAGACGTTCCCGATGGTCATCCCCCACACCGACCGGATGGACTACGTCGCGGCCGCCACGAACAACCACGCGTACTGCCTCGTCGTCGAGAAGCTCCTCGGCGTCGAGGTGCCGAAGCGGGCGCAGTACATCCGGGTCCTCCTCGACGAGATGCAGCGGATCTCGTCGCACGTCCTCTGGCTCGCGACGGCGGCGATCGACCTCGGCGCCATCACGCCGTTCTTCTACACGTTCCGCGACCGGGAAGTCATCCTCGACCTCTTCGAGGAGTACTGCGGCGCCCGCCTCACGCTGAACTGCATGCGGATCGGGGGCCTCCCCGTCGACCTGACGCCCGGCTGGCTCGAGAAGGTCCGCGCCTTCACCGAGCCGTTCGAGAAGTGCATCGACGAGTACGAGGACCTCCTGACCGAGAACCGGATCTGGAAGGAGCGGACGGTCGGGATCGCCGTCCTCGACGAGAAGCGCTGCATCGAGTGGGGCGTGACGGGGCCGGTCCTCCGGGCGGCCGGAAAGGCCTGGGACGTCCGCCGGGCGCTCCCGTACGAGTGCTACCCCGAGCTCGAGTTCGACATCCCCGTCGGGAAGAATGCCGACACCTACGACCGCTACCTCGTCCGCGTCGCCGAGATCCGGCAGAGCCGCCGGATCGTCCTGCAGTGCCTCGACTGGCTCGAGAAGAACCCCGGCACGGAAATCCGCGGGAAGGTTCCGCGCGTCATCAAGCCGCCGGCGGGCGAGGCCTACGCCTCCGTCGAGGCGCCGAAGGGGGAGCTCGGCTTCCACCTCGTCGCCAGCGGCGGGAACAAGCCGTACCGCCTGCACGTGAGGCCCCCGAGCTTCATCAACCTCCAGGCCCTCCCCGAGATGGCGCAGGGGCACCTCGTCGGGGACCTCGTGGCCGTCATCGGGACGATCGACATCGTCCTCGGCGAAGTCGACCGTTAGGAACGCGATGTCGCACACGCTCCTCCACAACGTCCTGATCCCCTTCATCAAGGGGCTCGTCACCGTCGTCGCCGTCGGCCTCGCCGCCGGCGTCCTGACCTGGATCGAGCGCCGGCTCCTCGGGCGGCTCCAGATCCGCAAGGGGCCGAACCGGGTCGGGCCGCAGGGCTTCTTCCAGTGGATCGCCGACACGATCAAGCTGATCTTCAAGGAGGACATCGTCCCGTCGCGGGCGGAGAAGGCTCTCCACCTCCTCGGGCCGCTCCTCCTCTTCACGCCGGCCGTGGTCGTCCTCGGCCTCGTCCCGTGGGGGCCGGAGCTCACCCTGTTCGGGGTGACGACGCCGCTCCACGCGGCGGCCGACCTGAACGTCGGGCTCCTCCTGATTCTCGCGGTCTCCACGATCGGCGTGTACGGGATCATCCTCTCGGGTTGGGCGTCGAACTCGAAGTACCCGCTCCTCGGAGGCCTCCGCTCGGCCGCGCAGCTCATCAGCTACGAGGTCCCGATGGGGCTCGCGGTCGTCTCCGCGATCCTGATGTCGGGCTCCCTCTCGATGGTCGAGATCATCGAGGCGCAGCGGAAGGCGGGCGTCTGGTTCGTCTTCCCCGGCCTCATCGCCTTCTTCCTCTACTTCGTCTCCGGCGTCGCCGAGACGAACCGGACGCCCTTCGACCTCCCCGAGGCCGAGAGCGAGCTCGTCGGCGGCTTCCACACCGAGTACTCGGGCTTCCGCTGGGCCGTCTTCTTCATGTCCGAGTACGGGAACATGATCTCCATCTCGGCCGTCGCCACGACGCTCTTCTTCGGTGGCTGGCTCCGCCCCTTCCCGAACGTCGCCTGGCTCTCGTTCCTCGACGTGATCCCGGCCTTCTTCTGGTTCAGCGGGAAGGTCTTCCTCTTCCTCCTCGTCTACATCTGGTTCCGGGCGACGTTCCCGCGCTACCGGTTCGACCAGCTGATGGCCCTCGGGTGGAAGACCCTGATCCCGATCTCCCTCGGCAACCTCGCCCTCGTCGCGATCGCCGTCCTCTGGGGCGCGGCCGGCCTGAAGGTCCTCGGCGCGGTCCTCGTCCTCCTCGTCGCCGCGGGCTTCTTCGCCGTCTGGCGGCGGCCGGCGCGGCCGCGGAGCTCGACGACGATGGCTTCCTCGAACGTGGAGGTGCGCGCGTGAGCTTCCTCGACCGCGTCCTCCTCCTCGACATCTTCGCCGGGCTCAGGGTCACGGCGACGCACGGAACGCGGAAGGCCGACACGGTGGAATACCCCGAGCAGTGCAAGGAGCCGAGCGAGAGGTTCCGCGGGATGTTCCGGCTCGACGAGGAGCGCTGCATCAAGTGCACGCTCTGCGCCATCGAGTGCCCGATCAACATCATCTACATCGACTGGCACACCGAGAAGACGCCCGAAGGCAAGGCCGAGAAGAAGCTCGACCGCTTCGACCTCGACATGAAGCGGTGCATGTTCTGCGGTCTCTGCGAGGAGGCCTGCCCGACGAACCCGCGCTCGATCTGGCTCGCCACGAAGACCTACGAGCTGGGCGTCTACGAGCGGAACGAGGCGCTCTACCTCGACAAGTCGAAGCTGACGAAGTGGGACGCGAACGTGAAGCCGTTCCCGGGCGTCGACCCCGACAAGGCGCCGGTGAACCCGGCCAAGGAGAAGTGACGTGGAACCCGCCCTCTTCTTCTTCTGGGCCTTCGCGGCGGTGACGGTCGTCGGCGCGGTCGGCGTCGTCGTCATGCGGCAGCCGATCCACTCGGCCCTCTTCCTCCTGATGTCGTTCCTCGGCGTGGCGTGCCTCTACGTCCTCGCGTCCGCCGAGCTCGTCGCGGCCGTCCAGGTCCTCGTCTACGCGGGCGGCATCATGATCCTCTTCCTCTACACGATCATGTTCGTGAACGTCCGCCGGCAGCGGACGGAGAGGTACCTCCACCTCCAGGCCGTCCCCGCGCTCGGCTTCGGGTTCCTCTTCCTCCTCGTCGTCGGCGGCGTCGTCGTGAACGAGGCGCGCTCGCTCGCCGCGAAGGTCCCGGCGGCCGACCCGAAGGCGCTCGCGACGACGGTCGTGGACGGCGTGACCGTCCTCGGGAACACGCAGGCCGTCGGCTGGATGCTCTACCGCGATTACTTCCTGCCGTTCGAGATCGCGTCGGTCTTCCTGCTCGTCGCGATGATCGGCGCCGTCGTCCTCGGCAAGAGGACGATGGAGAGGTTCGACTAGATGATCACCCTGGCCCACTTCGTCGGCCTCTCGTTCGTCCTCTTCACCATCGGCGTCGTCGGCGTCCTCGTCCGCAGGAACCTCCTGACCGTCCTGATGTCGATCGAGCTGATGCTGAACGCCGTGAACATCAACCTCGTCGCCTTCTCGCGGCAGCTCGGCGACCTCACGGGGCAGGTCTTCACGATCTTCGTGATCGCGGTGGCCGCGGGAGAGGCAGCGATCGGCCTCGCCATCATCATCTCGCTCTACCGCCTGAAGTCGTCGGTGAACCTCGACGACGCGGCGGAGATGAAGGGCTGAGCCGATGACCGCCGAGACCTTCCTCCCCTGGATCCCCGTCTTCCCGCTCCTCGGATTCCTCGTCAACGGCCTCCTCTACCTCGTGGCGCACTCGCGCCTCGGCGGCAAGGACGCCCCGCTCGGATCGCACGGGCACGGGGACGCGCACGGCGCCGGGCACGCCGCGGGACACGGTCCCGACGACCACGCCGGCCACGGCGGAGGCCACGGGGCCCACGTGGACATCCCGTTCAAGGCCTTCCACACCTGGGTCGGCCCGATCGCCTCGGGACTCTCGTTCGTCTTCGCCCTCCTCGCGATCGGCTCCTGGTGGACCGAGACCCACGGGCACCACCCGATCGTCGCGACCCTCTGGACGTGGATCCCGATGGGGACGAACGCCGGCTGGTTCGGCAGCCCCGACTTCTCCGTCGACGTCGCCTTCCGGATCGACCCGCTCTCGGCCCTGATGCTCGGCTTCGTGACGTTCATCGGGACGCTCATCCACGTCTACTCGGTCGGGTACATGGGGCACGACGAGGGGTACGGGAAGTTCTTCGCGTACCTGAACCTCTTCATGTTCGCGATGCTGACGCTCGTCCTCGGGGCGAACCTGGCGATCCTCTTCGTCGGGTGGGAAGGCGTCGGCCTCTGCTCATATCTCCTGATCGGGTACTACAACACGAAGGACTTCGCCGCGGACGCCGGCAAGAAGGCGTTCGTCATGAACCGGATCGGCGACGCCGGGTTCCTGATGGGCCTCTTCGCCTGCGTCGCGATGTTCGGGACGGTCGACTTCACGAAGATGTTCGCGGCCGCGGCCGCCAGCCCGGCTATCTATGCCGCGGGCGGCCTGATGACGTTCGCCTGCCTCGCTCTCTTCGTCGGGGCGACGGGCAAGAGCGCGCAGATTCCCCTCTTCGTCTGGCTTCCCGACGCCATGGCCGGCCCGACCCCCGTCTCGGCCCTCATCCACGCCGCGACGATGGTCACGGCGGGCGTCTACATGGTCGCCCGCTGCAACGTCTTCTTCCGGATCTCCCACGAGTGGGCGCTGAAGACGCTCGGGGAGAACCCGTCCGTCTGGGGCCTCCTGACGCACGACGCCTCGTTCGTCGTCGCGGTCGTCGGCGGAGTCACCGCGCTCGTCGCCGCGACGATCGGCCTCGCGCAGACCGACATCAAGAAGGTCCTCGCCTACTCCACCGTCTCGCAGCTCGGCTACATGTTCCTCGGCTGCGGCGTCCTGGCGTTCGGCGCGGGGATGTTCCACGTCTTCACCCACGCCTGGTTCAAGGCCTGTCTCTTCCTCGGCTCCGGCTCGGTCATCCACGCCCTCTCGGGCGAGCAGGAGATGACCGCGATGGGCGGGCTGCGAAAGAAGATCCCGCACACCTTCCGGACGATGTTCATCTCGACCCTCGCGATCTCGGGCGTGCCGTTTTTCGCCGGATTCTTCTCGAAGGACCAGATCCTCGGCGAGACGTTCGTGAAGGGCTACCCCGTCCTCTGGGCCATCGCGGCGTTGACGGCTGGCCTCACCGCCTTCTACATGTTCCGGCTCATCAAGATGACCTTCTACGGCGAGTACCGCGGGCCGAAGGAGACCTGGGACCACGTCCACGAGTCGCCCGCCACGATGACCGTCCCGCTCTGGATCCTCGCGGCAGGCGCCGTCGCCGTCGGCTACGTCGGCATCCCGAACTTCCTCGTGCCGGGCGGGAACAACATCGAGGCGTTCCTCGAGCCCTCCTTCCCGGTTCTTCCGCCCGACTGGACGCCCCGCGTCCACGAAGTGTCGCACTCCCTGGAACTGGACCCTCATGCTCGCCTCGATCGCGATCGCGGGCGTCGGCATCCTCCTCGCGACGAAGTTCTTCTACCCCGGCTCGGCGCCGTACGCGCTCCCGGAGAAGGTCGTCGCGGCCTTCCCGAACGCCTACCGCTGGGTGAGGAACAAGTACTTCGTCGACGAGTTCTACGAGGCGGTCTTCGTGAACGGCCTCGTGAAGAAGGGGGGCCGGCTCCTCTGGGAGATCGACGCCCGTGTCGTCGACGGTCTCGTGAACGGGACGCGCCACCTGACGGTCGGCTTCTCCCACGTCTCGAACTGGTTCGACAAGACCTTCGTCGACGGCGCCGTGAACGGCGTCGGCGACTCCTTCCAGGCCGCGTACAAGGGCTACGGAAAGCTCCAGACGGGGCAGACGCAGAACTACGCGTTCGGAATGGCCGCGGGCGTCTTCGCCCTCGTCTGCATCTACATCATCTTCGCGTGACGTGTAAGGACGCCGAATGAACGGACTCGGACTCCTCTCCCTTCTGATCCTCCTCCCGACGGCCGGAGCGCTGGCGATCCTCTTCCTCCCGCGGGAGAAGACGGGCGCGATCAAGGCCCTCGCGACCGGCGTCGCGGGCCTGACGTTCGTCGCCTCGCTGCCGCTCTGGTTCGCGCGGGGCTTCCGGGAGTCGGCCGGTTTCCTCTTCCGCGAGGATCTCGACTGGATCCCGTCCCTCGGAGTGAGGTACTCCCTCGGTGTCGACGGGATCGCGGCGCTCCTGATCCTCCTGACGACGCTCCTCTCGGTCATCTCGGTCTACAGCTCGTACACCGCGGTGAAGACGCGGGAGAAGGAGTACTACGTCTTCCTCCTCCTCCTCGAGACGGGAATGATCGGGGTCTTCTGCGCCCTCGACTTCTTCCTCTTCTACGTCTTCTGGGAGGTCATGCTCGTCCCGATGTACTTCCTCATCGGGGTCTGGGGCGGGCCGCGCAAGCTCTACGCGGCGATCAAGTTCTTCCTGTACACCCTCTTCGGGTCGGTGATCATGCTGCTGGCGATCATCGCCCTCTACTTCTTCAACACGACCGGCTTCCTCGGCTGGAAGGGGCTCGGCAACGCCCCGTCGTTCGACATCCTCCACTTCCACGAGATCGCGCCCCTGATCCCCGCGGACCTCTCGCTCTGGCTCTTCTGGGCCTTCTTCCTCGGGTTCGCGATCAAGGTGCCGATGTTCCCGTTCCACACGTGGCTCCCCGACGCGCACGTCGAGGCCCCCACGGCCGGCTCGGTCATCCTCGCGGGCGTCCTCCTGAAGATGGGGACGTACGGCTTCCTCCGCTTCTCGCTCCCGATCTGCCCGTCGGCGGCGTCGACGTCGTGGGTCCAGCTGACCGTCGTGGTCCTTTCCGATCATCGGGATCATCTACGGCTCGATGGTCGCGATGGTCCAGAAGGACATGAAGAAGCTCGTCGCCTACTCGTCGGTCGCGCACCTCGGCTTCGTGATGCTCGGCATCTTCGCGTTCAACAACGCGGGGATGCAGGGCGGCGTCCTCCAGTCGATCAACCACGGCCTCTCGACGGGCGGGCTCTTCCTCCTCGTCGGGATCATCTACGAGCGCCGGCACACGAGGCAGATCGCCGACTTCGGCGGGATCTCGCAGGTCATGCCGATCTACGCGACGCTCTTCATGATCATCCTGCTCGCGTCGATCGGCCTGCCGCTCCTGAACGGCTTCGTCGGCGAGTTCACGATCCTCGTCGGCGCGTTCCTGGCGAACTGGATCTGGGCTCTCTTCGCGAGCCTCGGCGTCGTCCTCGGCGCGGCCTACATGCTCTGGCTCTACCAGCGCGTCTTCTTCGGCGAGCTGAAGCACGAGGAGAACAAGGGCCTCCAGGACGTGAACCTGCGCGAGGTCCTCACGATCGTTCCCCTCATCCTCGCGTGCGTCTGGATCGGCGTCTACCCGAAGCCCTTCTTCGCGATGACGGCGCCGGCCTCGGCGAAGATCGTCGCGGCGGTCGAGAAGGCCCGCGCGGGTGAGTCGCGGTTGGCCGCCAGCCCTGTCGCAAAGCCGGCCCCCGTGGCCGTCGTCCCCGCGGGCGTCGTGCCGGCAGGTGCCGTCCCGGCAGCCGACGTCAAGGGGAACTGAACCGTGGCCCTCCCGTTCCCGCTCTCGGACCTGCTGGTCATCCTGCCCGAGCTCGTCCTGACCGAGCTCGCGCTCGGGATCCTCCTCTGGGCGACGGTGGTCAAGCGGGAAAGGGAGAAGGCGCTCGCATGGGCGTCGCTCGCGTCGCTCGCGATCACGGCGGCCCTCATCCCGGTGGCCGTCTCGTTCTCCGGGGCCCTCCCGCGCACCGCCTTCGGCGGAATGTTCACCCTCGACGGTTTCGGGATCTTCTTCAAGGTCCTGACGCTCCTCGCCGCGGCGGTGACGATCCTCTTCTCGCTCCGCTTCGTCGGCACGTCGCCCTACCCGGGCGGCGAGTACTACGCCCTCCTGCTCCTGACGACGGTCGGCATGCTGTTCATGGCGTCGGGGACGCACCTCGTGTCGATCTACATCGCCCTCGAGCTGATGGCGCTCTCGCAGTACGTCCTGGCGGGCTACTTCAAGCGGGAGACGAAGTCGATCGAGGCCGCGGCGAAGTACTTCGTCCTCGGCGCTTTCTCGTCGGGCGTCCTCCTCTACGGCCTTTCGCTCGTCTACGGGGCGACGGGGACGCTGAGCCTCTCCGGCGTCTCCGCGGCGCTGACGGCCTCGCCCCGCTCGGGCCTGCTCATGGTCGGCGTCGTCCTCACGGCGTGCGGCATGCTCTTCAAGATCGCCTCGGCGCCGTTCCACGTCTGGGCGCCCGACGTGTACGAGGGGGCGCCGACCCCGGTCTCGGCCTTCTTCGCCGTCGGCCCGAAGATCGCGGCCTACGCGATCTTCGCCCGCATCTTCTTCGCCGGCTTCGGTCCCCGCGCCGACGACTGGGCGCCGATCCTGGCGGCGTCGGCCGCCCTGACGATGGTCATCGGGAACGTCGGCGCCCTGATGCAGAAGAACGTCAAGCGTCTCCTCGGCTACTCCTCCATCGGGCACGCCGGCTACGCCCTCCTCGGCCTCCTCGCCTACAAGGCCGGCGGGGCCGCCGGGCAGCCGGAGTCGTTCGGCCTCTGGGCGGTCATGATCTACCTCACGGCCTACCTCCTGATGACGTTCGGGGCCTTCGGCCTCGTCGTCCTCCTGGAGGCGAAGGGGTACGCGAGCGAGAGCGTCGACGACTTCAACGGCCTCTGGAAGAGGAACCCCTTCGCCGCCGGGGCGATGGTCGTCTTCCTCCTCTCGCTCGCCGGGATTCCGCCGACGGCCGGCTTCGTCGGGAAGTACTTCCTCTTCTCGGCGGCCATCAAGGCGGGCTGGCCGGTCCTCGCCCTTCTCGGCGTCCTGATGTCGGCCGTCTCGCTCTTCTACTACTTCCGGATCGTGCGGGCGATGTACTTCGTGGAAGGGGAGGGCGAGCTGCACTGGCGCGAGGAGCCCGCGGTCGCCGTCGCGGTCGGGCTCTGCTTCGTCGGGACGCTCGCCATCGGCGTGATGCCGCAGCCCCTCGTGGCGCTCGCCAAGGCCTGCCTCCTCCCGTAGGGAGACCATGCCCGAGCCGGGGAGGACGCCCGATCCGAACGTCCGCCTCCTCGGCGACGTCCTGAGCTTCGGCTGGGTCCTCCCCGCCTGTCTCGCGGCGGGCGGGGGGCTCGGCTGGCTCGTCGACCGGTGGCTCGGGAGCTTCCCGGCCGCGACGGCGGTCCTGGGGGTGCTCGGCTTCCTGGGAGCCCTTCGGCAGCTCCTGCGGGAAGCGGACGCGCTGGAAGGGCGCCGGAAGCCGCCTCCGGGGCCTCCGGCCGCTCCGGGCGGAACGGGAGCGTGAGCCTCGCCCTTCCCCCCGCGGAGAAGAGGATCTTCCGGGCGGCGACGGCCGCTGCCCTCCTCGGGGCCCTCCTTCTCGGCGCCTTCGGACGGTTCCGGGAAGCTGCCGCCTTGACGGCCGGAGCGGCCGTGGCTATCGTCTCGGGCCTCTGGTTGTCGGACGTGGCCGGGAAACTGCTCGTTCCCCGTCCACGGGCGGCCACCCGGTACGACTGGAAGTTCGTGGCTCGCGCCCTGCTCCGCTATGCCTTCGTGGGCCTCGCGGCGTTCGGCTCGGTCCTCGTCTTCCAGGGCGAGGTCCCGTGGCTCCTCGGAGGACTCTCCGCGGTCGTTTTCGGGGTTCTCGTCGAAGGGTTCCGGGGGGCCGCGGCCGGCCGGTCCGAGCCAGGAGAAGAGGAAGACGGAACGACTCCCCGGGGGTGAGATGCAGCAACACCACTCGATTCTGTTCGGACCGGTCAACGCGCTCCTGACGGCGATCTTCGGTTCGCCGGAGAATGCCCCGTCGTGGTGGCTGCACGGCGTCACGATCGGCGGAGTCCATATCGCCGGGATCGCGCCGGTCGACCACGCGAGCGGTGCGCCGGCCGGGTGGGTGCCAGACCACGTGATCATGGCTCTGCTCGTCTTCCTCCTCTTCGCGATCGCGCTGCCGATCTTCGCGAGGAAGTTCCGGAGCGACGTGCCGGCGGGGACGCAGAACGTCCTCGAGGTCTTCGTCGACTTTCTGAGGGGCCTCATCAAGGAGAACATCCCTCACAGCGGCGAGAAGTACCTTCCGGTCGTCGGGGCGTTCTTCTTCTTCATCGCGGCGTCCAATCTGATCGGACAGATCTTCGTTCTCCAGCCGCCGACGTCGAGCCTGAACACGACCTTCGCCCTGTCGCTCTCCTGCCTCGTCTTCTTCAACGGCGCGGGGGTGAGGGCACACGGGCTGTTCGGCTACCTCAGGACCTTCGCAGGGCCGAGCATGGCGCTCGCCATCCTCGTCTTCCCGATCGAGATGATCGGAAACCTCGCGAGGGGCCTCTCCCTGGCGATGCGTCTCTTCGGGAACATCTACGGCGAGCACACGGCGACGAACCAGTTCGTCCAGCTGGTGCCGATCCTCGTCCCGATGCCGATGAACGCGCTCGGGATCTTCGGCTCCTTCCTCCAGGCCTACGTCTTCACCCTGCTGACCACCGTCTACATCGGGGGCGCGATCGCCCACGAGCATTGATCCTCAGTTCACCGAACCCGAAAGGAGCCCAACAGACATGATCAAGAAGATTCTCCCCACCGCATCCGTCGTCGGCCTCGCCTTCCTGCTCCCGAACCTCGCTCTCGCGCAGGAGGCCACCAGGATGACTGGCGGCGGCGTGGGCTGGGGCCACCTCTCGGCCGCGCTCGTCCTCGCCATCGGCGCCGCCGCCGGCGCCACGGCCCAGGGCCGCACGGCCGTCGCGGCCTGCGACGGCATGGCGCGCAACCCCGGCGCCGCGGGCCAGATCCGCGGCATCGCCTTCCTCGGCCTCGTCCTCATCGAGTCCCTCGTCATCTACACCCTCGTCATCGCCTTCCTCCTCCAGGGGAAGTGACCGGGCGGGCCCTCGAGGCCCGGACCGAGCAGGGGCCCCGGCAGGATCTGCCGGGGCCTTGCCGTCTCCGGGGGAATCCGGAAGGTCATCCCTGACGTTAGAGGACACGTGGCCCTGTTTCGCTTCCGCCGCGGTCCCGCGCCGAAGGCCTGGGACTTTCGCTCGGGCGATCTCCCCTACGCGGACGCCCTGTTCGGCACCGCGCTACGCCTGACGCGCAACCGTCAGGACGCCGAGGATCTCCTCCAGGAGACCTACCTGCGGGCCTACGCCCACTACGACGGCTACCGGGAAGGAACGAACCTCAAGGCCTGGCTCTTCCGGATCCTCAAGAACGGATTCATCAACGGCTACAGGCAGCGGAAGGCCGGCCCCCGCGAGGTGGACCTCGAGAGGGGAGGGGCGTCCTTCGAGTCCGCCCTGGAGGAAGTCACGCCTCCGGCCGCGACCCCCGAGGACGACCTGCTCGAGCGGACCCTCGACGGCGACGTCGCCCGGGCGATCGGAGGTCTCCCGGAGGATTTCCGGATCGTCGTCGAGCTCGTCGATCTCCAGGATTTCTCGTACCGTGAGGTGGCCGATATTCTCGAGATCCCTCTCGGAACGGTGATGTCCCGTCTCTACCGGGGACGAAGGCTCCTCGAGGAGGCTCTCCTGTCTTACGGGCGCCGCCGGGGCTACTTCGGCGCGGACCAGACGCCTGGTCGGAGCCGCCTCGCCGCCCAGGTGGGGGGCCGTGAGGCGCGAGAGATCCCGGAATACCGCGTCCGGCGCCGACGTTAGGCTTCGATGGAGAGCCCCATCCGGGGCCGCCACGATGGACTGCGAAACCTCCGAACCGCTCATCGAGGCGTTCTGCGACGACGAACTCGACGTCGCGGCCGCCGCGAGCCTCGTCGCGCACCTCGAGCGTTGCGCGGGTTGCTCGGCGTTTCGTCGCGAGGTGGAGACGAGGAAGGCGGCCCTCAAGGAGGCGAGGCCGATCGACCGGCTGCCCGACGAGGTGAGGGCCCGGCTCGTCCGGCAGGTGGGTTTCACGGCTCCGCCACGGCGGCACGTGGTGCGGGCGACATGGATGGGGCTCGTGGCGGTGGGAATTGCGGCCGTTGGCCTCTTGTCGGTCCTCGTCCCGAGGGACCGCCCGCCCCGACCGCCGAACCTTGCCGACCTGCCCATCGTGCAGGAAATGGCGGGAGAGGTCTTTTGCCTGCGATGCGCCCTCACCCGGCTCTTTCCGGACACCCGGGTACTGGACCAGAGGCATCTCCCGGTGCTCAGAACCGACGAAGGGGAGATCGTCACGCTGCTCGACGGAGACGTGACGCAGGCCGCGCTCGCAAAGAAAGGATGCGCGGGCCGGCGGGTCGTCCTGACGGTTCGGTTCTACGCGAAACAGGAGCTCGCCGAGGTTCTTTCCGTCCGGGCGATCGGCCCTTCCGCCGGGCTCCCGCCCCCCGAAGCCGTCTTTGCAGCCGCCGCGCGCGCAGGCGCCTCGCCGCGCTGATCGGGCTGGTCTAGACTGCCCGGCGTGGTGCATGAGGAGCCGGGCCGCCTCGTTCTGACCCTGTCGCTGGCGGTCGGAGGCGGCGCCTTCGCCTCGGGCACCGTCGTGTCCGTCGCCGCAGCCTGGGCGGCCTCGGGATTCGGAAACCCCCTCGCGCAGGCCGTCGTCCTCGACGTCGGCCTCGCGGCCTCGGCCGTCGCCGGGCTCGTCGCCGGGGCGGCCGTCACCGTTCTGGCGCAGCGGCCGGTCGCCCGGCTTTCTCGAGCCCTCGATTCGGCCCGCCAGATGGCGGAAGGGGACTTCGCCTCGAGGGCGCCGGAGGGAACCGACCTCGCCGGACGGGTCGGGCGGTTTCTGAACGCCGTCGCGGGACGGGGCGCACACCTCCTCTCCTCGGTGAAACGCGAGCACGCGCAGCTGAACCGTCAGGTCTCGGTCCTGCGCGCGGCGTCGATCCGGAACCGAGAACGTGCCGCGCAGGAGCGGACGCGCCTCGCGAGCGCCACGTCCGCCGTCGGGGGGCTCGACGGGACGATCCGCGCCATCGCCGAGAGCGTCGAGACGCTCGCCGCCGGCTCGGAAGAGACTGCGGCGGCCGTCGCCGAGGTGGACGGTTCACTGACCCAGCTCCTGGCGCGCTCGGAGGGGCTCCTGGCCGGCTCGACCGAGGGAGCCGACGCGGCCGTCTCGCTCGCCGAGGGCGCCGCAGTCCTGGACGGGACGCTCAGCGCGCTCGCGAAGCGGGCCGAGGAGCTGGCGGAGGCCTCGATACTGAGCGAGAAGGCGCTCGGGAGCGTCCTCGGCTCGGCGCGCGAAGCGACGGAGCACGCCGCGCATGTCGCGACCGAGGCGAGATCGGGCCGCGGCGTCGTGGAGGAGGCGCGAGCTTCCGTGGCGGCGATCCACGTTTCGGCCGGGACGGTCCGCGAAGCGGTCGGACGCGTCGAAGCCCGTTCGCGGGAGGTCGGGAGAATCCTCGAGATGATCGAGGACATCGCCCGCCAGACGAACCTCCTCGCCCTGAACGCCTCGTTCCTGGCGACGCGGGCCGGGGAGCACGGCCGCGGATTCTCGGTCGTCGCCACCGAGATCCGGCGCCTGTCGGAACGGACCTCCGAGGGGGCTCGCGGCATCGGCGGCCACGTCTCGGGGATGCGCGACGAGGTCGACGCCGCCCTGGCCGCCGCGGAAGAGGAAGGACGCCTCGTGAGGCGCGGGGTGGAGACGGCAACGCGGGCCGGGGACGCGCTCGCGTCCATCGAGGCCGCGGCAGCACAGGCAGAGGAGGCGGTCTCGGCGATCCGCGAGATCTCCCGGGCGCAAGCCGCCACTGTGGCGGGTACCGCCGTCTCCGTTGCGGAGGTGAGGGAGGGGCTGCAAGCGCTCGCGGAAGAGGGCCGTCGGAACACCCGGGAGGCCGAGCGGATTCGGGAGCTCGTCGGGCGGGTCCGCGATCTTGCCGGGTTCGTCGAGCGGACGGTCCACGAGCAGAAGGGGGCCGCGGGACAGATCGCCGTCGCGGCGGAGCGCTCGGTCGGCCTGATGCGGGATATCCAGGACGCCGTCGGGCGCCAGACCGCCGACAGCCACCGGCTCCTCGGCCTTCTCGCGGAGGTCGAGGCGATGAGCCACGAGACGCTGGCGTCGGCCTCTTCCGTCGACGACGCCACCGCGGCGCTCGAGACGCTCGCCGGCTCGCTCGAGGACGAGGTCGGCCGATTCCGGGCCGACCTGGAGCTGCGCGCCTCTTGACTCTTGCCCGCATCCTCGCGTTCCGCGCCGCCGGCCCCCCCCCCCCCCCACCCCCCCCGCCCCCCCCCCCCCCCCCCCCCCCCCCCCCCCCCCCCCCCCCCCCCCCCCCCCCCCCCCCCCCCCCCCCCCCCCCCCCCCCCCCCCCCCCCCCGCCCCCCCCCCCCCCCCCCCCCCCCCCCCCCCCCCCCCCCCCCCCCCGCCGCCCCCCCCCCCGCCGACGGGGGGGCCGGGGCCCCCCCCCCCCCCCCCCCGGGCCCCCCCCGGCCCCGGGGCCCCCGGCCCCCCCCCCCCGCGGCGGCGCGGCCCCCCCCCCCCCCCGGGGACGGGGGCCCCCCCCCCCCCCGCGGGGCCCGGGCCCCCCGGGGGGGCGGGGGCCCCCCCCGGGGGGGGGGCCCCCCCCCGGAGGCCCCCCCCCCCGGGGCCGGCCCCGGGGGGCGGCCCGCTTCTCCTCGACGTCCGCCGCCTCGTGGCGGGAGAAGACGAGGTCGTCGAGGTTGCGCAGGCCGTGGCCCGCGCGGCGGATCAGATCGGAAGGGAGACGGCGGAGCGGCGCGACCAGTCGTCGTAGAGGAGCCCCAGGACGACGACGTCGTGCCTCTGGCCGTGGGCGAAGACACGGCTCCTGAGCACTCCCTCCTCGACGAACCCGAGGCGCTTCATGACCGCCCGGGCGGCGATGTTCCCCGCCGCCACGAACGCCTCGATCCGGAGGAGCCCGCGGTGGAGGAAGAGGTACGAGACGAGGGCCCGGTGGGCGTCCGTCCCGAAGCCCTTGCCCCGTTCGGCCGGCTCGAGGATCGTGGCGGAGATCCGGGCGACGCGGGAGTGGAGGTCCACCTCGTCGACGCCGGCGAGGCCGACGCGCCGCCCTGCGCGGTCCTCGATGACGAGGCGGGTGAAGTCCTCCGCGAGGAGGCCGTCCTGCTCGAACCGGCGGCGAAGGCTCTCGGCCTCGCCGACGAAGAAGGGCTCGAACTCGCCGAACGCCGAGGGCTTGCCGCAGGCGGCGACGAGCCAGTCGAGGTCTTCGGACCTCGCGGGGCGGAGGCGGACGGCGGCCCCCGCGAGCACTACATCCTCTCCGGGATCGGGACGCCGAGGACGCCGAGGACGTCGTCGAGCGTGGACTGGACGAGCTGGATCGCGGCGCGCCGGGCCCTGCGGCTCTCGTCGCTCTCGGCCAGGAGGATCGGGTGCGTGTGGTAGAGGTGGTGGAACGCCGTGCAAACGGCGAGCGCGTGGCGGACCAGGAGCGAGACTTCGAGCGTCTCGGCCGCCTTCTCGAACGTCTCCAGCGTCCGCCCGCAGGTCCTCACGACGTCCCAGAGGCCGTCGTCGAAGTGGGTGGAGTCCAGGTCGGCGACCGACGACGCCTCGGCCTCGTCGAGTCGGCCCGGGAACCCCTTCTCCTCGAGCTTCTTGAAGATGTTCGCCGTCCTCACGGCGGCGTACTGCAGGTAGGGTCCCGTGTCCCCTTCGAAGGCGAGGGCGTCGTCGAAGTCGAAGGCGATGACCTTGTTCCGCGAGAAGCGGGTCATGTAGACGCGGAGGGCGCCGATGGCGATCGCCTCGGCGCGGGAGAGGTCGACGGGGGCGCCCGGCTCGCGGGCGAGGATCTGCTCGAGCGCCTTCTCGACGAGCCGCTCGACGAGGTCGTCGGCCTTGACGCCGAGCCCCTTGCGCCCCGACATCTCGAGGTAGGCCTTGCCGCGGTCCTCGTCGGAAAGAACGACGCCGAGCGCCTCGGCGGAACCCGGGGTCAGCGCGACCATCTCGTAGGCGAAGTGGACCGAGCGGTCGGCCTCGTCGGCGAACCCGGCGCGCCGGACCGCTTCCTTGACGACCTTCTGCGGGTAGGACTGCCGCACGTCGATGACGTTGATGACCGCGTCGCCGCTCCCGAACCGGCCCCTGGCCGAAGGGTCGGCCCCGTCGGTGTCGTGGCGCGTTCTGTAGAGGGGCGTCACGCCGTCGGACGCGACGAACTCCGGTTCACCGAACGGCGTGACGTACGGCGCCACCTCGTACTCGAAGTCGATCCCGAGGACCCCGAGCTTCCAGAGCTGGTAGGCGACGTCCTTACCGGTGTAGGTGACGGTGCCGTTCGAGCGGACGAGGACCTTGTCGGCGTCCTCCATCCCCTCGAAGTCCTTCGCCCCTTCCAGCTTCATGACCCAGCAGCCGGCGTTCTTCCCCTCGGTCTCGAGCTGCGTGGCACCCGCGGCCTTGAGGAGGTCGAACGCCTTCGCCCAGAACTGCCGGCCGAGGATGTCGCTCTCGCGGGGCAGGAGGTCGTAGGAGACGCCGATCCGCTCCATCGTCTTCAGGTGGCAGCGGACGACCGCCTCGGCGAGGCGGGACGCGAGCGCCGCCGTCGCGCGCTCCTCCTCGGACATCTCGTGCCTCAGGGCGGCCCCTTCGATGGCGTGGAGGGTCGCCTTCCGCCGCTCCTCGAGGGCCGGGTCGGCCGCGTAGCTCCGGGTGACGAGCGCGTAGAGGTCCCAGGTGAGGTCGCCAAGCCGCCGGGCAGTCACGCCCGGCGCGTCGTCGGGGAACGCGGTGAGGATCTCGCGGATCTCTCCGGCCAGGCTGGCTGCCCGGTCCGGCTCGGCGAGATCGCCGGGGTGCTCGAGGCCGACGACGACGTCGGCCACCTGGACGCCGGTGTCGTCGAGGTAGTTCTGGACCTCGACGCGCTTGCCGAGCCGGCGAAAGATGTGGACGAGGACGTCGCCGAGGACGGCGTTTCGGAGGTGCCCGATGTGGGCGGCCTTGTTCGGGTTGATGTTCGTGTGCTCGACGATGACCTTCCCGGGGGCGCCTTCGACCGAGGCCGGGGCGACGAGCATCGCGGCAAGGGCCTTCGGGCGGTCGAGGAACAGGTTCACGTAGCCGCCCCCTTCGACGCTCCGGCGGGCGACGATCGGCGGCAGGATGAGCGCCGGGGCGAGCTCCTCGGCGATCTTCCGCGGGGCCCGGCGGAGGACCTTCGCCAGCTCGAAGGCGATCGGCAGGGCGAGGTCGCCGAGCTCGACCTTCGGGGGGGTCTCGATGACGAAACGCGGGGGATCGACGTTCCAGAGGCGACGGCAGGCTTCCTGGACGGCGGCTTCGACTTCTCTCTTCAGGCCAGGGATCACGGGTACCTCGCTCGGAAGCGTTCGGGGGCGCGCACGGGCGAACCCGCGTACGACCTTTGATTTTCGCACGGTGCCGCCAGCTCGGAGGCGCCCGGCACGTGATGCACGGGGTATTCTGTGACGCGGTCGCCATGAAGGCCCGTCTCGCCGTCCTCGCCGTCGCGCTTGCCGCATCCGGGTGCCGTTCAAATGCACCCGGTGCGGCCCTCCAGCTCTCTCCGGAGCGCTGGCGGGAGGTCGTCGCCTCCCGGGGCGTCGACCCGGGAGACGTGCCGATGCCGATGTACGTCTCTCCCGAGATCCGAGCGGTCGCCGAGCAGACCGCCGGGCCGGGCGACGACGGCGAGCGGCTGAAGCGCCTGCAGTCGGTGCTCCTGGACCGGAAGTCGTACGCCTTCGAGTACGACACGGTCGCAACCTTCACCGCCTCCGAAGCGTTCGCCCTGAGGCGCGGCAACTGCGTGTCCTTCACGAACCTGTTCATCGCTTTCGGCCGGGCGATCGGGATCCCGCTCCAGGCCGCGCTCGTCTTCCGCCGGGTGCGGAGCGAGCGCGAGGGCGACCTCGTGATGGTCTACAACCACATGGTCGCGGTCCACCCGAAGGGGGGCACCAGCAAGGTCTACGACTTCTACCTGACGCGCGATGGGACGCCGCTCGACCTGCGGCTCATCGACGACGTCGCTGTCGCCGCGATCTCGGCGAGCAACCGGGGGGTCGAGGCGCTCCGCGGGGCGGACCTCGAGAAGGCCCGCGTCCTCCTCGAGCGCGCGACGAAGCTCGATCCCACCCTTCCCGACCTCCACTCGAACCTCGGCATCGTGAAGTGGCGCCAGGGAGACACGGAAGGGGCGCTCGCCACGTTCCGCCAGGGCCTGGAGATCGACCCGCACCGTCCGGCGCTTCTCCACAACCTCGCCGCCCTCTACATCGCGCAGGGGCGCAGGACAGAAGCGCGCGCCGCGCTGGCCGCCGCCAACACCCGTGATGCCTCGCCCTTCCTCTTCGTCGTGCAGGGCGACCTCGAGTTCCTGGGCGGGAACCCGAAGGAAGCGCGGAAGGCGTACCGCCGGGCGCACCGGGAATCTCCGGGGCTCATCGAGCCGCTCCTCGGGATCGCACGGGCCGAGAAGGCGCTCGGGAACGACGCGGCCGCGCGCCGGGCCCTCCAGAGGGCCGAGAAGCTCAGGCCGGGCGACGTGCAGATCCGGTCGCTCCTCGAAGGGAGCTGAGCGGAGACCGGAAATCCCGGAACAGGTGGGCGGGCCCCCTCTGGGGTATAGTTCCAAGGATGCGCCGGTTCCGGCGAACCCCCCCTGAAAGGACCACGCGGATGAGAAAGCTGCGGCTTCTTGCGACCCTCGTCCCGCTCGTGGCGCTCGCTTTCCCCGCGGCCGCCCAGCTGGAAAAATTCAAGGACTGGGACAAGTCTCCCGAGTTCACCTACTACGCCACCGAGGACGAGCAGGCCGCCTGGAAGGCCGTGAAGTCCGACGAGGAGGCCCAGAAGTTCTACAACCTCTTCTGGGGCAAGCGTCATCCCGACTACCAGAAGACCGCCCAGAACGTCTTCCGGGCCCGGTTCGACGCCCTCGCGGCCAAGGCCGACGAGCTCTTCCCGCTCGGGAAGCCGGGCGAGAAGCGGTTCCGGCGGGGAGCGCTGACCGAGCGCGGGAAGGTGCTCATTCTTCTCGGGCCACCCCACGCGATGGGCTCCAAGGTCACGACCTCCGCGACCGCCGGAGCGGGTCTTGGAGCCGAGGAGGGCGAAGGCCGCGTGCTCGCCGCGGGCGGCGCCGGGACGGCGGTCCTGACCAGATTCCAGTACGAGAAGGAGCAGCTCCCGGAGTGGAGCGGCCTGAAGACGCTTCTCCTCAACTTCACGACGGATCAGACGACTCTGAGCGAGTCGGTCGACAAGCCGGCGGACGTGAAGAAGATCCAGAAGAAGGCGATTGCGGCGGCGCTCGTCAACCCGAAGATGACCGAGCCGCCCGTCTACAAGACGCGCGAGGAGCACGAGGCCGAGCAGCGGGCCGCTGCGGCAGCGGCCGAAGCCGCGAAGGGACCGGTCCTCTCCGCCCCGGTCCGCGAGAAGCTCGAGGCGCTCATCGGCAAGGAGCCGCAGGGGGACCTCGGAGTCTTCCCGCTCGCCTTCGGCGACAAGGCGACCCGCCTGATGGTCCAGCTGGGCGTACCGGCCGCCGCCGTCGCAGCGCCAGCCGCAGCTGTGGCCGCCGACCCTGCCGCTGCGGCGGCTGCCCCGGCCCAGGCCGCCACCCCGGCGATGAAGGTCGCACTCCTCGTCAGAGGGAAGGACGGCAAGGACGCGGCCCGCCGCGAAGAGGCCGCCGTCCTCCAGAAGTCCAAGGGCGACTTCTTCGTCGACTACTCCCTTCCGGTCGAACCCGGTGACTACGAGGTCGCCATGGCCCTCCTCGACGAGACCGGAGCGGAGAAGGTCTCGGCCCATCGCACCGTGAACGTCCCGGCCCTCCCGTCCGAGCTCGGCGTCTCCCAGCTTCTCCTCGCGTACAACGACGTTCCCTTCGAGGGCGCCAAGGGGGACGAGCCCCTCGTCTTCTCCGCGCGGAAGTTCGTCGTCCGGGGCGACAACAGGTTCCAGAAGACCGACGGGCTCGCCTACGTGGCGCGCCTCTACAACCCGGCGGTCGACCCCGCGACGAGGAAGCTGAACCTGCAGCGGTCGATCTCGATCAAGCCCAAGAACGGCTCCACGATCGACGTTCCCCAGCCCCCGGACGAACCGATGGCCGTTCCGGAACAGGCGGGAATGTCGACCGCGCTCGTCCTCGATCTCGCGGGCGCCATCGTCGACGTCAACATCGGGGAGTACTTCCGCCCGGGTGAGTACACCCTGATCCTGAAGCTCACCGACGTCGTCGCCGGCAAGTCCGTCGAGGTGAAAACACCGTTCACGCTCGTGGCTCCTCCGGCTCCGGCGGCCAAGGCGCCTGCGGCGAAGGCTCCGGCAACAAAGAAGTAGGTCTCTCGACCGAATCCGCGACGTACGAAGGCCCCGGCGCGAGCCGGGGCCTTCTGCGATCCGGAGCGGTGGGTCGGCGGCTCTGCTATTCGACCCGGAGGTCGACTGAGGCGAGAGCCATCCGGCCGGAAGCGACGTCGCGGACCCCCGCCACGAACCGGATGTTGCCCTTGCCGGTCTTGAGCTGGTCGCGGTGGACGAACGCCTGGCTCCTGGCCTTCTCCAAGTCGCCGGCCGGGAACGACAGGGTGAGCTTGTATGGCTTGATCGAAGACCGCGCGCCCGTGTCTTCCACGGCGGCGAGCGACATCTCGACGACCGCCTTCATGAGCCCGCCCTCTTCGCGGAACGTCAGCTCCGACATCGGAACCGAGACCTCCCAGGCCGCCGTGCGGCGGCCGATCCCTCCCTTCTTCTCGAGCGTGCCGATCTGCAGCGTCGCGGGGAAGTCCCCGGTCGCGCCGGGAGTCAGGAGAGCCATCTCGACGCGGTCGACGGCCGCTTCGTCTGCCGTCTTGGCTCCGAAGCCGGTCCGGGCTCGCACGTCGACGCCGGGGCGCGTCGTCCGGACGTCGACCTTCCGGGAACCCGGTCCGGAAACTCCGGAGAGGGTGACGCCCACCGAGTAGTAGCTGCTCGCCTCCCGGTAGACGCGGTCGAGGTCGGCGCGAAAGACGTTCCGGTTTTCGACGAGCGTGCCGCCCGTCTCGCCCGCGAGGGTCGCCATGGAGTCGCGGAAGTTCTGCGTCTTGAAGAAGGGGTTGACTCCCGCCGGCAGGGCCTCCGAGACGTCGCCCTCGGCAACGAGCCCCTTGGCGTCGAAGACCTGGATCGTGATTCCGGAGCTGTTGGCCCGTGCGAGGACTTTCCCGAGGTCGTCCCCGATGTTCTGGTCGAACTGGGTGAGGGACGACGGCCCGTAGGCCTGGGCCAGCGTCTGCCCGGGGTACCACTCGTAGCCGTTCGTCACGAGCAGGAGCGTCCGCTTGCCGGAGCGTGCCGCGAGGGCGGAGACGCTGCGTGCCAGCTCCCCGAGGGCGGATTTCTCGCGTGCGGCGGCCTGCGCCGACCAGCTGCGGAGGATTCCGCCGCGCGAGGCAGGCCGTGAGAGCCTCAGCTCCTGGGTCGTCTGCCGGTACTGCGCCTCCCACGACAGGCCCACGGGGGACGCCTTCTCGAGACGGGAAAGGCCGTCCAGGAGGTCCTCCTTGCTGTTCGTGAAGGGGACGAGGACTCGGGTCGAGCCGTTGTAGGAGACGATGGAGGCCCGGTCGGAGGGGGAGAGGCGCGTGACGAAGTCGCGGAGGCCTTCGATGACCGAGTGGCGCTCCTGGGGGAGGAGGCGATCGTCGTCGAAGTAGACGAGGAACTGCCGCGGGACGTAGGTTCCGCCGTCGTCGGATTTCAGCGTATCGAGAACGAGGTCGGGGGACGCGGTCGCGAGGTCCGGGCCGTGGACGGTCCCAGCCTCGATCCGGGCGAAGTAGTCGATCGGGACGGGCTTGCCGTCGACCCGCACGACGAACTCGTCCCTCGTCAGGTCGTTCACCGGGCGGCCGTCCTTCGTCGCCACGACGTCGAGGTCCATGGCGGTCACCTCGACGGCCGCGCGCACGCCCGCGCGGGAGGCGGGTGGGGAAGAAGGCTCGGACGCGAGTCCCGAGGCCCCGAAGAGCAGCGCAAGGGCGAACGCGAGAAGGCGAGAGCGGGTGACCATTTGTGACCTCCAGGGAAGGTTACGGCCCGCGACGGGCCGCGGATCAGAGCCCGAGGACTTCGCGGATCGCCGCGGCGTCCGCAGCGATCCTCTCGGCCAGGTGGTCGTCCACGGCAAGAGAGGAATATCGGTCGGCGAGCTCGGGGTCTTCGCTCGTCCACTCCCGTCCGACCTGTTCGGCGGCGACCATCTGCTTCGCGAAAAAGACCAGCTGCTCGGCGGCGGGGCTGCGGCTCGAGACGTGACCGCTCGAACCGAGGACGTCGGCGAACGGGCCGGGGAGATTCACTTTTCGTGCCAGCACGCGACCGCAGGAAGCGCGGTACCACGAGAGCGCGGCCGCACGGAAGGGGCCGGGCTCGAAGTCCTCTGCGAGGAGGAGCTTGAGCAGCTCGTAGCTGCCGAGCGGCTCGAGGAGGGCGAGGGTCCACGCGACGCCGGGGTCCTCTCCGGTGGCCGGTGCGACGTGGGAGGCGGCTACTGCCGTGGACACGGCGGCTCGCCGCAGGGCCCTCTCCAGCCGTTCCCTCGTCGAGACGGCGAGAGCGTTCTCGTCGGCGAGGAGCTCCAGGAGGCGGCGCAGCGCCCCCGGGCCGAGCGCGGAGGCCGCGTCGTGGACCGTCGAGAACAGGCCCCTGGAAGGCGTCCGGAGTGCGTTCGCCAGGAACAGGACGTCGAGCGTGAGAAACGGGTCCGTCGCCGCCAGGCGGACGACCTCCTCTCCCTCGGCCCCGGCCGCGAGGGCGGCGCGGCAGCGCTCCGCGGTGTCGGCGAAGAGGGGAAGCGGACGAAACGGCTGCCCGAGAGTGACGGCGACCTTCTCCGAGAAGCGCCCGAAGACGACGAAACGGTCCCGCCAGACGGCGGCGGACGGGTTCTCGAGAGCAAGTCCTTCCGAGACGGCGAAGAACGCGAGCGCGATGGCCTGCGGCGAGAAGTTCATCTCCGTCGGCGGCGAGTCTCCACCGGCCGCCTCGAGCGGGGGCCGGATGCGGGCGGTGTCGTCGATCGAGCGCGCCCCTTCCAGCGCGAGGACCTGCCCCCGGAGGGAGAGCTGGATCCGCAGGAAGTCCTCCGTGGCGATGGAAGGGTCGAAGACGAACGTCGCCCCTTGCCAGTGGAAGAGGTCCAGGAGGATCTTGAGCGCGAGCTGCTCGACCGCGGCCGCGAGCTCCTCGCGCGGGAGGAGGCCGCACTCCAGAACGAGCCGCGTCAGGCTCCGCCCCGTCAGGAAGCTGTCGGCGAGGATCTCGTAGACGACGGGCTCGGGGAGGATGCCGCGGGACGCCAGGTAGGTGCCCATGCGCTCCTCGGGCCGAGCTGACGAGACGAAGACGATCGCGCCGTCCTTCAGGTCGATCGCCCGCCGGTCTTCTCCGCGGGAGATGGTGACCCGCCCGGAGAGCCGGTTGATCTCGAGCCACTGAAGGAGGTCGGCGAGCGAGAAGGTGTCGAGTGTCCCGTTGAGCGTCTTCGTCACCGGTTCCGCAAGTGTGACACGAAGCGCCGGAGGGAGTGCGGAGGAGAAGACCCGGGATGCGGCGCGAGGCCAATGGAGATGATGTCTCGCAGGGTGTCCGATCGAGGCATTTCAGCCTAGCATCGGGGCATGTCGACCACCAAGACCGATGCCGTCACCACCTCAGGGATCCCGGTCCGCCCCTCCTACGCCCCGGGGGACGTCCCTTCGGGCTGGGACCCAGGCGCTCCCGGCGCGTTTCCGTTCACCCGGGGAGCGCAGGCCGGCGGCTACCGAAAGAAGTTCTGGACCATGCGGCAGTACGCCGGGTTCTCCACCGCGAAGGACTCGAACGCCCGCTACCGCTACCTCCTCGCCCAGGGGCAGACCGGCCTTTCCGTCGCCTTCGACCTCCCGACCCAGATCGGCTTCGACTCCGACCACGCGCTCGCCCGCGGGGAGGTGGGGCGCGTCGGCGTCGCCATCGACTCGATCGAGGACATGGAGACGCTCCTCGACGGCATCCCGCTCGACGAGGTGTCGATCTCGATGACGATCAACTCCACGGCGTCGATCCTCCTCGGCTTCCTCCTCGCCGTCGCGCGCCGCCGCGGCACGTCGTGGAAAGGGCTCACGGGGACGATCCAGAACGACATCCTGAAGGAGTACGCCGCGCGCGGGACCTACGCCTTCCCGCCGAAGCCGTCGATGCGCCTCATCACCGACATCTTCGGCTTCTGCGCCGAGAACGTGCCGCGCTGGAACACCATCTCCATCTCGGGGTACCACATCCGCGAGGCGGGCTCGACCGCGGTGCAGGAGGTCGCCTTCACTCTCGCCGACGGCGTGGAGTACCTCTCGGCCGCTGTGAAGGCCGGCCTCGACGCCAAGGCGATCGCGCCGCGCCTCACCTTCTTCTTCAACGTCCACAACGACTTCCTCGAGGAGATCGCAAAGTTCCGAGCGGCCCGCACGCTCTGGGCGCGCCTCCTGAAGGACCGCTTCGGAATCGACGACCCGCGCGCGCAGGCCCTCCGGTTCCACGCGCAGACCGCGGGCTCGACGCTCACCGCGCAGCAGCCCGACGTGAACGTCGTCCGCGTCGCCATCCAGGCCCTCGCGGCGGTTCTCGGAGGGACGCAGTCTCTCCACACGAACTCGCGCGACGAGGCGCTCGCGCTGCCGACGGCCGACGCGGCCCGCCTCGCGCTCCGGACCCAGCAGGTCATCGCCTACGAGACGGGCGTCGCCCGCGTGGCCGACCCGTTCGGCGGCTCCTGGGCCGTCGAGGCGATGACGGCGGAGATCGTCGACCGCGCTTCGGCGCTCATCGCCCGGATCGACGAGATGGGAGGCGCCCTGGCCGCCATCGAGGCGGGGTACTTCCAGCGCGAGATCCAGGAAGCGGCCTACCAGGCGCAGAAGGCGATCGAGTCGAACGAGGCGGTCGTCGTCGGCGTGAACGAGTTCACCCTCCCGGAGGAGACCCGGATCCCGACGATGACGATCGACCCGCAGGTCGAGCCCGAGCAGGTCGCCCGCCTCGCCGCGTTCCGGGCCCGGCGCGACGGGCCGAAGGCGGACCGCCTCCGGACGGAACTCGTGTCGGCGGCGAAGGAGGGGCGGAATCTGATGCCCCCGATCGTCGAGGCGGTCGACGGAAACGTCACTCTCGGCGAGATCGTCGAGTCGCTTCGGACGGTCTTCGGCGACCATCGAGACACCGTCGGGCTCTGAGTCCGGTTTCGATGCGCCCGGACGTTCCGACAGGGCGTCCGGGCGCTCGCCCCACGCCCGGAAACCGGTCGTCCGGAGACCTTCATGCCGGGCAAAACCGCTGCCAGAAACGACCCCCGCCTGTGTAATTCGTTTCGGACCGCTCGGAATGCGGCTTTACGCCATCCTTACAAGCTTCGAAATGTGTCAAGTCTTTGCTGGTCAACGATTTGACTGAAGTGCACCTTCCGGAGTGCATTCCGTGTGGAGTCCGCTCGTGATGCGGCTTCGCGACGATTTCGACAGGCGAATTCACAGGCTTTTGCACAACGCTGCTGGGAAAGGCGGTAAGCCTCGCGAATGGAACGTCTTCTGTGTCGTTCAGGGCTCTTCCTCGGGAAACGGGAGGTTCCCGTCCACTTCCGGCACCCCCGGGTCGAAGCATCGGCGGCACCGCGCTTCGTAGAGCCCGGCCGCCCCGACGACGACCCGCTCCGTGGACGCGACGAGCCTCTGTGTCCGGCTTGCCGGGCCACCGCAGAGGACACAGATGGCCCGCGTCTTTACGACCTCTTCGGCAAGAGCCATCAGGGTCGGCATCGGGTCGAAGGGACGCCCCAGATAGTCCTGGTCGAGGCCGGCGACGACGACTCTCTTGCCGAGATCCGCGAGGCGGCTGGCGACCTCGACGATCCCCGCGTCGAAAAACTGCGCCTCGTCGATCCCGACGACCTCGGTCCGGTCGTCCGTCCTTGCGAGGACTTCGGCCGACGTCGCCACGGCGAGGGCCGTCAGACGCATCCCGGTATGGGAGACGACCTCCACCTCGGAGAATCGGTCGTCGAGCTTCGGCTTGAAAACCTGGACGCGCCGGCGGGCGATCTTTGCGCGGGTGACGCGGCGGATCAGCTCTTCCGACTTCCCCGAGAACATCGATCCGCAGATCACCTCGATCGAGCCGCTGCCAGGAAGCGTCATCGTCCTCTCCTCACGGGCGTTGTCCGGGCTTTCCGAGCCTGGGTTTTCGGCTCTTTCGGGCTCTTCGACGGCGAGGCGGACCGAACGGGCCGGGCCGAAGCTCGGGGCGGGGCCGGCGCCGGGGACCCTACCCCGGTCTTCGGGCAGAGATCGGCGAGCAGGCAGAGGCCGCAGCGGGGCGAGCGCGAGGTACAGACACGCCGTCCGTGGAGGATCAAGGCGTGACTGGCGAAGACCCAGGCTGGCCGCGGCAGCAGGTCGTTCAGGTCGCTCTCGACCTTCACGGGATCGGCGTGACGCGACCAGCCCAGCCGGCGGGCCAGGCGGCCGACGTGCGTGTCGACGACGACGCCGTCGGGCGAACCGAAGGCGTTTCCGAGGACGACGTTCGCGGTCTTCCGGCCCACCCCGGGAAGCGCGTGAAGCGCCTCCATCGTCCTCGGGACGAGCCCCCCGTGAGTCTCGACGATCGCCCGGCAGGCGCCCCGGATCGACTTCGCCTTGGCGTTGAAGAAGCCGGTGGATCGGATCAGCTCTTCCAGCTCGCCACCCGCCCCGGCCATGGCGGCGGGGGTCGGGAAGCGACGGAAGAGCGCCGGCGTGACGCCGTTCACACGCGAGTCGGTGCACTGCGCGGAGAGGATCGTCGAGATGAGGAGCTGAAACGCGTCGGCATGGTCGAGCGAGCAGTCGGCCCCGGGGTAGGCCTCGTGCAGGCGGGCGAGGACGTCGGCGGCGGGCGCGGGACGCGCCTTCGGGCGGGAGGGCATGGCGGGCGGAGGATACCGCCGCGAGGAGCTCGAGGGCGTCTTGATTCCGGTCCGGCGCGATGGAAGACTGCGCCGCGCGTGACATTTCCCCGATTCCCCGCCTGCCTCCTCTGTCTCGTTCTCGCCGCCCCGGCCGCCGCCGCCGATCGCGTCGTGCTCACGATCCTCCAGACGTCGGACCTCCACGCGAACCTCCTGCCGTGGGACTACGCGCGCGGTACGGAAGGGGCCTGGGGGCTCGCCCGCGTGGCGACGCGGATTCGCCAGATCCGGAAGGAGGCGCCGAACGTCCTCCTCCTCGACGGCGGGGACACGATCCAGGGAGCTCCCTCTGGCTGGCTCGAGGCACGCCGCCCCTCCGGTGGTCCTCACTTCATTGCCGTTGCGATGAACGCCCTCGGCTACGACGCCATGTCGGTGGGGAACCACGAGTTCAACTTCGGGATGGACGTCCTGCGCCGTGCGCAGAAGGACTCCTCTTTCCCGTGGCTCTCGGCGAACACCCGAAACGTCTCGGACGGCAGCGCCGCCTTCCCGGAAGTCCTCGTGAAGGAGCTCGGCGGCGTCCGCGTCGGCGTCCTGGGCCTGACGACGCCGAACATCCCGGGCTGGGAGCCCGCCCAGAACCGGCCCGGGCTGACCTGGGAGGACCCGGTCGAGACGGCGAAGCGGCTCGTTCCCTTCCTCCGGAAGAGAAGGGCTGCGACGTCGTCGTCGTCCTGTTCCACAGCGGCCTCGAGGCCGACCCCGAGACGGGCGAGCCGAACGGAACCGGGCATGAGAACCGGGTCGTCGCCCTCGCGCGAGAGGTGCCGGGCATCGACCTGATCCTGACGGGTCACACCCACAGGAGGATCTCGATGACCCGCGTCCACGGCGTGCCGGTGATGCAACCGGGACGCTGGGGCGAGGTGCTCGCGCGCGTCGACCTCGTCGTCGAGCGCACGGGGAGCAGGTCGACCGTCGTCGAGGCGACGGGCGCCCTCCTCCCGTCCGACGCCTCCGTCGCGATCGACCCCGAGATCGCCGCGATCGCGAAAGGGCCGCACGAGCGGGCGCTCGCCTACCTGAACGAGCCGCTCGCGACCGCGTCCGGGCCGTTTCCGGGAGGGCGCGCCCGTCTCGAGGACACGGCGCTCCTCGACCTGGTCAACGAGACCCAGCTCGCCGTGACCGGCGCGGAACTCTCCCTGACCTCCCTCCTCCCGTTCCGCTTCGACGGGTGGGAGGCGGGGCCCGTCACGGTGAGGCAGGTTTACGCCCTCTACCCGTACGAGAACCAGCTCGTCGTCGTCGAGGTCGACGGAGCCCGGCTGAAATCCGTTCTGGAGCAGGCGGCCAGCTACTATGGGACGACGGAGTGGCGGGACGGTCGCCTCGTCGTCACGCCCCTGGCCGGAATGACGCCCTACAACTTCGACGTCCTGCAGGGGGCGTCCTACCGTATCGACCCGACGGGCCCCGTGGGAAGCCGGGTCAAGGAGCTTCGGTTCAAGGGACGGGACGTGAAGGAGAGCGATCTCTTCAGCCTCGCCGTGAACAGCTACCGGGCGCAGGGCTCGGGAGGCTATACGGCGCTGAAGGGGACGAAGGTGCTTCGGACCTACAACGACGAGGTCCGCGAGCTCCTCGTCGAGAGGCTGAGGAAGGCCGGGACGATCCAGCCGGTGACCGACCGGAACTGGGTCCTGGCGCCGGAGACGGTCTGGGCCCCGGCCCCGCTTCCGGTACCCGCACCGGTCCCGGCCGCTCCCGCGGCGTCTCGATAGACCACCCAGGGCGTGAAAAAGCCCCCTCCGGAAGGAGGGGGCTGGACGGCGGTCTCGCGTTCCGGCGGAGCGAACGCTCAGCTCGACGGGACGACGTAAGGGACGACGGCGTCCGCGTCTCCGGTCTTCTTGTCCTGCCGGATGAGCGTCGCGAAGACGGGCTGCGACCCCGTGGCCGGGGCCACCTCGAGGCGCCCGACCGGAACGCCGAATCCCGCCACGGTGTAGAAGGCGGAAGGAACCCGCACCACCTGTTTCGGGCCGATGGCCAGGGTGAGGGGCGTTCCGGCAGCGGTCCCTCCGGCATCGAAGGCCTTGACGGTCACCTCCGCCGGCCCGTCCGTCGGGTTCGTGACCTGGAGCTCGGACTCCATGACGTCCCAGCCCGCGTCCGAGGCCTGGATGAAGACCCCCCGCGAGCCCGGGAAGGTCTCGGCGTCGCCGAGGAGGGCGGGCAAGCCATAGCCGTGCCGGCCACCGCCGGCGTCCTCGGCCGTCATGCGCGCGAACGCGAAGACCGGCGGGTCGGAGGAGATGTCCATGCTTCCCGCCACGCCCACGAGGCCGAACGTCTCTTTCACCACGTCGGTCAGGGTGACGACCTTGCCGGCCGGGACCACGAGCGACACGGTAGGAGCCGGCGACGCCGGCGCGCTCGACGAGGCGAGGTGTGCCACGCGGAAGCTGATCGAGACCGAGGAGTCGGCCGCGGCCCCGTTGAAGAGCTGCAGGTCCGTGCGCGAGCTCGGGCCGAGCGGCCCTCCGCCCCGTTCAGCGCCGAGGATCCACTGGAACTGCGCGGTGCTCCTCGGGCCGAAGAACGGCAGGTCGACCGGATCGCCCGAGACCGAATCGATGGCGGTTCCGAACGGAAGGACTCGCCCCTTCGTCACCGCGAAGACGACGCGCGCGGACGGCGAGGGCGGGATGCCGAAGGCGTCGAAGACCGTGGAGGCCTGAACCTGGTAGCCGGCGGGCCAGTCGTAGGCGAACGGACCTCCGACGAGCGCTCCGGAAGCGTCGACGATCGAGACGGTGCCCGTCCCTCCCTCGACGACGAACAACCCGGCGTTGGTGCGCTGGCTTCCGGCGTCGTACGGCGTCAGGAGGACCCCGGTCTCTCCCGTGCCGATTCCCTGTCCGCCCTTGACGAAGTTCCGGGCGAATCCATAGGTCCCGCCGTCCTCGCGGGTCCGGTAGACGCGGATCCAGGAGTAGAAGTCCGCGAACTTCGTCGCGGTGGCGCCGGTGGTGAACCGGAGGGCGCCCGCCGTGTCCGTGCCGCCCATGTCCGTCCCGATCGGGTCGTCCAGGGAGACGAGCTTTCCCGGTCCGACGTCTAGGGTCGTCGTGGGTGAGAAGCCGACGATCCAGTCGGCCGGCAGGAGCCGGACGTTGACGGTTGCGTTGACGGTAGCCCCGGCCGTGTCGGCCGTCCCCCGGTTCCAGGAGACCGTCTGAGTCGCCCACCGACTGCCGTTCCTCCCGCCGATGGAGGCCGCGGCCGGGAAGATCTGGTCGTCCGCCGTGGCGGGCAGAGGTGGCAGGACCTCGGTGATCTGGCCGGGGCTGCCGACGAGGAAGCGCTTGCGGGTCTCGTCGACGACGAGCGCGTAGGCCGCCCCTGCGACCGCCGGATAACGGGCGAGGCCGACGGCGCCCGATCCATCGATGGTCACGGGATCGCCGGCGGCGACGTCGAGCTCGGTTGCCACGAGCGTGGAGCTCACCGGCGTCACGGTCGCGGTCGTGCTCGTCAGGGTGATCACGGCCGCCTCGAGAGTCTTCGTCTCGGCTGGCACCCTGGCTCGCGGGTCGAACACCCCGACCTCGCCCCCCTGCTGTTCGGTGTAGGCGATCCGGTCCTTGTAGACCTTCATGTCGAACGGCAGGACGAAGGTTCCGACGCTGAACGTCTTCAGCTCGGCCGTCGCCGGGTCGAAGCGCGCGAGCTGCCCGGCGCTGTAGAGGGAGATCCAGATCGCGCCGTCGGGGCCGCGGATGATCTTCGACGGCTGGGCGAAGACGTCGGGAAGTGCCCACCGGTGACCGTGGCGCCGTCCGGCGCGTATCGCAGGAGGTTGCCGCGGAGGAAGTCCGCGCTCCAGATCGAGCCGTCGGCGTCGAGGAACGGGTAGGTGAGGCTCGAGATCGGCTTCTCGGTGTCGGTCGAGCGCCAGTAGACGAAGACCCCGGTCGCCGGGTCGAAATTCGTGAGGATCCCGTTCGTTTCCGGAAGCCAGAGGGTTCCGTTGGCTGCCTTCACGAAGGCGGTCGGCCGGCGCGCCGCGTCGGCCCATTCAGTGAGCCTGGCCGTGGCGGGATCGAAACGGGAGATCTTGAAGCCTCCGAGCTGGGCGACCCAGAGAGTCCCGTCAGACTCCTTCAGGAGGTGGCTTGGCGCGGCATCGCGCGGCATCGCCCACTTCTTCACTTTCGTCTCGTCCGCGGAGATCCGGGCGAGGACGTTCTCGCTCGCCGACGCAGTCCAGATGGTGCCGTCGGCCTCGAGAATCATGTTCGAGGCGTCGTAGCGGCCGCCGTTCGGGATGCCGATGCTTGCCGACCGAGGCCGGGGCCGAGACCACCGGTTCGGGCGTCGGGGTGGGCGTGGGAGTCGGCGTCTCCGTGGGCGTCGGGGTGGGCGTCTGGGCCAGGAGCGTCCCCGGAAACGTGGCCGTGGCGACGGCGAGCGCGGCAAACCGGAAGAATCGTGTCACGCGGCGCATTCTAACGGCAGGGATGCACGAACCGTTCCGCCGTTCCGACGGGCCTATGATGGCCACGATGGCGCCTGAGGCGACCGTTCGGGAACGGCTCGCCGCCCTGACGGCGAAGGGCTCGCTGGTTCGCGAGGAGGGATCGAGACTCCGCTGCCTCGCCTGCGGGCACCGCTGTCTTCTCGGCGAAGGGAAGGAAGGGGTCTGCCGCGTCCGTTTCGTTCGGGACGGCGAGCTCCGGGTTCCCTGGGGATACGTCTCCTCGATCGCCGCCGACCCGATCGAGAAGAAGCCCTTCTTTCACGTGCGTCCAGGGGCGACCGCACTTTCCTTCGGAATGCTCGGGTGCGATTTCAAGTGCCCGTTCTGCCAGAACTGGGAGATCAGCCAGACGCTGCGCGATTCGGACGCGGACGCGTGGGCGGGCCCGCGGCTCGCGGACGCGGAGTCGATCGTCGCCTCCGCCCTCGCGGAAGGCGCCGCGGTCGTGACGTCGACCTACAACGAGCCGCTCATCACCTCCGAGTGGGCGGGGGCCGTCTTCGCCCGGGCGCACGGCGCGGGGCTCCTGACGAGCTTCGTCTCGAACGGGAACGCCACGCCCGAGGTGCTCGACTTCCTCCAGCCCCTCGTCGACGCGTACAAGGTCGACCTGAAGGGGATGAGCGAGGAGGGGTACCGGCGGGTCGGGGGGAGGCTCTCGGTCATCCTGGAGACGCTCACGGGGCTCGTGGAAAGGGGCTTCTGGGTCGAGGTCGTGACGCTCGTCGTTCCCGGCCACAACGACTCGGACGAGGAGCTGCGGGACGCGGCCCGTTTTCTCCGTTCGCTCTCTCCCGACCTGCCCTGGCACGTCACGGCGTTCCACCCCGACTACCGGATGGCCGGCGTGCCCGCGACACCGGTGCGTGCGCTCCTGCGGGCGGCGGAGATCGGCCGGGAGGAAGGGCTCCGGTACGTCTACACGGGGAACCTGCCGGGCCGGACGGGGAGCGGCGAGACGACGTTCTGTCCGGCGTGCCGCGAGCCCCTCGTCGAGAGACGGGGATTTCGAGTCCTGGCGTGCCGGATCGGCGCCGAAGGCGACTGCCCGAAGTGCCGTGCGCGAATTCCCGGGCTCTGGGCTTCCGGCGTCGCGAACCCGCCGGAGCGATCGGGCGGCCCCCCGGTCGCCCGGGTGGCCTGAGAAGGCCGAATTGACGTCCGCTTCCTTTCGGGCTTAGCATCCGGGCGTCTGGTCCGGTGCGGCGCGACCCTGCACTTGCGGGTGGCGCGAACGGCGCGCCGGACGAGGGAGGCGCGAGGATCACGACCCGCCCTCCCCCTCGGACCTGAAATGGCATGGTGCCGCTTGCCCGGGCTGCATTGCCCGCGCGGACGGCCCACAGGAATCGGAGCGGCCACGGATGGCCCGTTCCGGAGGACAGCTTGGACGAATTCGACCCGAAAGAGCGCGAGGAAGCGGTTCTGCCGCCCATCGAGAACACGATCGTCGAGGACTTCACGGAAGGCCTCGACGACGAGGGGGAAGCTGCCGGAGAAGGCGAAGGCGACGCGGACGCCTTTCCGGCCGAAGGCGGAGGCGCCCCCGGAGAGCCCGCCCGGCGCCGGCGCCGCCGGCGCCGCCGGCGCGGCCGCACCAAGGCGCCAGCGGGAGCGGATGCTCCGGCAGGGACCGAACCTTCGCCCGAAGGGGCCCCTCGTCGCGAGAGCGTTCCGCAGGCCGTGCCTGCGGTCGTGGTCCGCGGGCTGGTCAAGCTCCACGGCGACCACTCGGGCCTCGTCGTCTCGTCCGAGACCTTCTACGCCGAGAAGGGGGATCCGTTCCTCCCGAAATACCTCGTGGAGGCGGAGGACCTCGAAGACGGTCTCCTCGTCGAGGCCGAGGCGGTGGGGCGCGGGCCCAAGGGACCGATGGTCCAGAAGATCCTCTCGATCGAGGGGATGACACCGGCCGAATACCGGGCGAAGTACATCCAGTTCCACAAGGGAGTTTCCATCGACCCGAACCGGCGCCTGAGGATGGAGACGGGGCCCGACGAGAACTCCGGGCGCGTCCTCGACCTCGTCGTCCCGATCGGCCGCGGGCAGCGCTGCCTCATCGTGGCGCCGCCGAAGGCCGGGAAGACGTTCCTCCTGAAGACGATGGCGAACGCCATCGCCAAGAACGACCCCGACGTCGTCCTCCTCATGCTCCTCGTCGACGAGCGGCCCGAAGAAGTGACCGACATGCAGCGGTCGATCACGGGACAGGTCATCGCCTCCTCGGCCGACATGACCGCCGCGCACCACATCGCCGTCGCCGAGGCGACCTTCGAGAGGGCCAAGCGGCTCGTCGAGATCGGCAAGGACGTCGTCATCTTCTGCGACTCGCTGACGCGGATGAGCCGCGCCTACAACAACGAGCAGCGCGGGAGCGGAAAGATCCTCTCCGGAGGCATCGACGCGCGGACGATGGAGAAGCCGCGGCGCTTCTTCGGCGGCGCGAGGAACCACGAGGACGGCGGCTCGCTGACGATCGTCGCGACCTGCCTCGTCGACACCGGCAGCCGGATGGACGACGTCATCTTCGAGGAGTTCAAGGGGACCGGGAACTGCGAGATCATCCTCGACCGGGGACTCTTCGACCGGCGCATCTTCCCGTGCATCAACATCCCGGCCTCCGGGACGCGCAAGGAAGAGAAGCTCTACACGGCCGACGAGCTGCCGAAGATCCACAAGCTCCGCCGGGCCCTCGCCTCGGTCAAGCCGATCGACGCGATGGACCTCCTCCTCTCGAAGCTGACGAAGACGAAGGTGAACGCGGACTTCCTGAAGTCGATCGCCTGACACCTCGCAGGGTTGACGTGAAACGGGGGCCGGATGGCCCCCGTTTCCGTTCGGGACGCTCCCTTTCGCGTCGCGCTCTCGCGCCCCTCCGGCGAGCGGTCCGAAGGCCGCCCGCGAGCGCCTACCGCTCGAACTCCGGCTCGGGAAGGAAGAAGTCCGTGAGCCTGCGCATCACCGCCCGGCTCTCCTCGATGTGCAGGAAACGCGACGCCTCGGGGAGGATCGCGAGCTCGGCTTCCGGGATTCCGGCCGCGATCGCCTTAGCGCAGCGGATCCTGTCGTCCGCGTCGCGCTCGCCGACGAGGACGAAGGTGCGTGCGGAAACGGCGCCGAGGCGGCCCGCGAGGGCGGCCCCGGCACGTGGAATACGGTCGAGGCGGCCGGGGCTCTGGGGGTAGCGCCGGAAGATGTCCTCGATCCGCTCGAAGACCCCTTCGCGCTCCCGGGCCGCGTCGAAGATCGCCGAGGGGAAGAGCTTCTCCTGGAGCGCCTTCGAAACGTCCACCTTCAGCGAGGCCCGGAGATCGGCGGCCGCCGCCGCGGCGTCGGGGCTGAGGGAGAAGCCCTCGAGCGACGGCGCCAGGAGCGCGAGCGACCCGGTCCGGCCTGGATTCCTGAGGGCGAACTCCAGCGCGACCTCGGCCCCCTCGTCGTGTGCGACGAAGTGCGTCTTCTCGATCGAGAACCAGTCGAGGAGGGCGAGGATGTCGTCGGCTTCCTCGTTGAGAGGGACGGGGCCGTCGGTCGGCGGCGTCGTCCGGCCACAGCCGCGCCGGTCGAGCCGTGCCGCCCGGAACCCCGACGCCAGGCCGGTCGCCGGGGCTTCCATGATGTCGGCGCTCGCGAGGACCCCGTGCAGGAGGACGACGAACTCTCCCTCGCCCCCGACCTCGTAGTAGAACCTCTGACCCCGGACTCCGGCGTACGGCATGGTGTTCCTCCCGGCGGAGGAATCATAAGCCGCGCTGGAGACGGAATCAGGGGACGGCGGGGGAGGGAGCGGGCGCTGCGGGACGGCGGCGCCGGCGGCGCTTCCTGCGCGCCGGACTGCCCGGAGTCGCCGGGGAATCGGCGACGCCGAATCCCTCCTCGGGGATCTCGAGTCCGAACGCCTCGCGAGTCCAGAAGTCGGCGGGGCCCTCCGGCGTGCCCACGGACTCCCCTGCGGTTTCTTCCCCCGCCTCGGGGACCGGGAGCTCCTCGAAGACGACGGGTTCAACCGAGACGGGCCCGGCGGGAACCGGCTCCAAGGCGACGGGCACGGCCGTGACGGGAACGGCCGCGAATGGCACGGCCGCGACGGGCTCGCCGGCGGCCGGCGGAACCCCGACCGATTCGCCCGTGTCCGGCACGAGAGCGACTTGCGGCGGCAAAGGCGGCGGCGGCTCGGGGCGCCGTGGAGGCATGGGGCGCGGGGCCTGCGGCGGCCGTGCGACGCGTGGGGGCGGCGGAGGCGGCAGCTCCGGAGCCTCGTCCTCGTCTTGCGAGTCGGGGGTACCGTGACGCGGCCCGCCCGAGACCCGGACCGGCTCGCGCACGGGAGCAGGGCGTCGCTTGAAGAGCGCGTCTTCCGCGTGCTCCACCGGGATCTTCATCCCGATCAGCTTCTCGATCGAGGAGAGGGACTGGACGTAGTCCTCGCAGGCCAGGGAGATCGCCCGGCCGGACTGGCCGGCGCGTGCCGTCCGGCCGATCCGGTGGACGTAGTCCTCCGGGTCCATCGGCAGGTCGACGTTGATGACGTGCGTGACGCCGTCGATGTGGAGGCCCCGCGACGCCACGTCGGTCGCGACCAGGATCGGGAGCTTTCCCGACTTGAAGTCGGCGAGGATCTTCAGCCGCTTGGCCTGGGGAATGTCGCCCGAGATCGCTCCGCACCGGAACCCGTGCCGCTCGAGGCGGTCGACGAGCCTCTCGGCGAAGCGCTTCGTGTTGACGAAGAGCATCGTCCGCGTCGCCTCGCCCTCCCGCTGGAGGATGCCGATGAGGAGGGAGAGCTTCTCCGAGTTGCCGACGTGGAAGAGGCTCTGGACGACCCGGTCGGCCGTCAGCCTCTCGGATGCGATCTCGACCCGCTCGGCCTCGTTCATGTGCTCCCAGGCGAGCTCCATGACGCGCCAGGAGAGGGTCGCCGAGAACATCATCGAGCGGCGGCGCCTTGGCGGCGGGCAGCGGCGGAGGATGCGGCGCAGGTCGGGCAGGAAGCCCAGGTCGAAGAGGCGGTCGCACTCGTCGATGACGAGGCACTCCACCGAGCCGAACGACGTCGCCCCCTGTCCCTCGTAGTCGAGAAGCCGGCCCGGGGTGCCGATCAGGATGTCGCAGCCGTCCCGGAGCATGCTCCGCTGCCGCGCGTAGTCGAGGCCGCCGTAGACGGTCACGATGCGGGGCTTGACGAACTGCGAGAGGAGGAGCGCGTCGTGCTCGATCTGGACCGCCAGCTCCCGCGTCGGGGCGACGATGAGAGCGCGGGGCGCCCCCGGCTTTCGCGTCGCGGGAGAAGGCGCCTCGATGAGCCGGGTCAGGATCGAGACGAGGTAGGCCGCCGTCTTTCCGGTCCCGGTCTGGGCCTGGGCGGCCACGTCCTTGCCGGCCAGCAGGAGCGGGAGCGTCCTGGCCTGCACGGGGGTCGCGCGGACGAATCCGCAGGCGGCAATGCCGGCCCGGACCGCGTGTGGGAGGGGAAGGTCGGAGAAGAAAACGTCGCTGAGGTAGTCGCCGGTGCCCGGCGGAGAAGAGGACATCCGGAGGGATTGTAGCCCGGAGCGCCCGGGCGGGCGGATTGGGAACCCCTTCGCTTCCTCCGGCGTGCCGGCCGGCGGCGCCTCGGACGCTCCCTCCGACCGGCGGATCCCGCGGCCTTCCGGGGTGGCCGGGACGTGCACGTCTACAATCCGCTGCCATGAAGGCGTTTCCTCGCGCCCCCCTGGCGCTGCTGTTCGCGTTTTTCACCCTCCCTGCTTCGGCCCAGGCGACCCGGCCCGCGCCCACCGCTCCCGTCCCGGCCGCGCCCGCCGCGTCCGGCGACGCCGTCGTCGGCACGGACCTGCAGGTACCGCCCGGGGCGAGTCGGGTCCAGGCCCAGGACGTGCGCCTCTCCGCAGGGGCGCCGGCGGACCCGTGGTACCTGGAACGGCTCGGCGTCGCGGCCGTCCAGAAGAACGAGCTCCAGAAGGCCCGGGAGTTCTTCGAGCAGTCGTGGAAGGCCGGCGAGCTCCCGACGGCGCCCTACAACATCGCCTGCATCGACGCCCGCGAGGGCAAGGTCGAGGCCGCATTCCGCCAGCTGGATCGCGCGATCGCGGCCGGGTTCGACGACGAGGCGATCCTCGCGAAGGACACCGATCTCGCCGGCCTCAGGGGACGGCCGGAGTTCGCGCGAATCGTCGAGGGAGTGAAGCGGAACCGGGTCGCCGGCGATGCGGCCGTCGTCGGCGAGGGAATGTTCATCATGCCGGGCGGCACCCCGCGAGGGATCCTCCTCCTCCTCCACGAGATCGACTCCGACCCGATGTCCATCGCGGGGCCGTTCGTAGCGGAAGCGAAAGCCCGGGGGCTTTTCCTCGTGGCGCCGCGAGGACCCGCGCGGTCGGGGAGCCGGCGCTTCGGATGGGGGGCCCCCAGACGCGCCCTCGACGCCGTCATGCTCTCCGTGAAAGAGGCGCGCTCCCGCGCCGGGAGCCAGACGCTCCCCGTCGTCGTCGTGGGGGCGGGTCGCGGTGGCAAGGTCGGCCTCGAGATCGCCGCGCGCAGCCCGGGCCTGTTCGCCGCCGTCGGTTCCGTCGGCGGCATCTTCGATCCGGGCTCGTCGCCCGCGGCCGTCGCGGGCCTGCGGGGCGTGCCCGTTTTCCTCGGGGTCTCTCAGAGCGCGCCTCCTGCGCTTCTCAAGGGGATGAAGCAGGGGCGGGAGAGCATGGAGAAGCTCGGCGTGAAGCTGAAGTGGGCCGACTGGCCGGGGACGGGCGAAGGGCTTCCGACGAACGCGACACAGGCGGCGAAGGACGTCCTCGACGCGCTCGTGCCGGCCGCCCGGGCGGTGCCGCCTCCCGCGAAAAAGAAGCCGTAGCCCCGGGCGTCAGGAGCCCTGGCCGATGGCCTCGACGATCTTCAGCAGGTCGCCGTCGGGATCGACCACCAGAGAGACGGCGGGAGCACCGCCGGGCGAGGCGAGCGTGAAGGTCTCTTCCGCTCTGGTCACATCGACGACCGCCGTCGTCGCGACCGAGGTGGCGGAGAAGACGCGGAGGACGAGCGGGAAGCGGTAGGTGGGGGCGTCTCCCTCCGCCGTGTCCGGGTGAACGACGGCGTGCCCCTGGGTCTGCCGGACCGTCACCTCCACCTTCCCGCCGGAGACGTTGCGCCAGGAGGCCCGGAGGACGGGCCGGTACGGCGTCTCGACCCACTGGTCGAAGAACTGCTTCAGGTCCCGGCCCGACTGCTCCTCGAAGACGGCGCGCAGGTCCGCACGCGTCGCGTTCCCGCGCTCGTGCCGCCGCCGGTACTCGCGAAGCCCGGCGAAGAACGTCTCGTCGCCGACGACCTTGCGGAGCATGTGGAGGACCCAGCCCCCCTTCTCGTAGATGGCGCCGGTGTACCGGAAGGGGTCCTCGGCGGGAGCGACGACCGGTGGACCGAGCTGGCCCGCGTAGAGGCCGTCGTCGTAGCGGGTCGTGAGGAGCCGGCCGGGAACCGCGCCCGAGGTCCGCTCGAAATAGAGGACCTCCGCGTACGTTGCGAACCCCTCGTTCAGCCAGATGTCGTCCCACGTCCGCATCGTCACTTCGTCCCCCCACCACATGTGGGCGAGCTCGTGGACGAAGAGGCTGGTCAGGTCGCGGGAGGCATTCCCCAGGAGCGAGGCTCCGATGAGGGTGATCGTCGGGTGCTCCATCCCCCCGGAGAAGCTCCCTTCGACGATCCCGTACTTCGTGTCGAGGTAGGGGTACTCGCCGAAGAGGGACGCGAGGACCTCGAGGTGGCCGACCATCGACGCCACCCGCGACCGGTTGATGGCCGCGTGCTCCGGGAGGACGTAGCCGACGACGGGCATCGTCCGCGTCCCGTCGAGCGAGCGGTACTCGGCCGAGATCGTCTGGAAGCGCGCGACGGCGATGGAGACGAGGTAGGTGGAGATCGGCTGCGGAAGCCGCCAGGTCCACGTCACCTTTCCGGGCTCGGCCGCGGGCGCGGAGGCGCCGAGGCCGGCCGAGGCGGCGACGTACCCTTCGGGGACGGTGACGGCGACCGTCGTCACCGCCTTGTCGGCCGGATCGTCGACGCACGGCCAGAACGTCCGGGCGTCGAACGGCTCGGCGAGCGAGGAGACGGCCGGGCCGCTCGAAGGGGCGGTCCAGAACGAGAGCGCGCCCCCCGAGAGCGGCGTGCCGCCCCAGCGGACGACGAGCGTCGTCCGTTCCTCGGCGCCGAGGGGCGGGTCGAGCGGAATCCGGAGAACGTCGGCGGCGGCGGAGAACGACGTGACGGGCGTCCCCGTTCCGTTCGACGGAACGCACCATCATCGCGTCGTCGAGGTCCAGCCGAACCTCCGAGAGGCCGTTCCGAAGCGAGGAGAGCCGGATCGTGGCCCGCCCCTCGAGGGCGACGACGGCGGGGTTCAGGTCGAACGCGAGGTCGTAGGTGAGGACGTCGTAGCCCCTCTCGAGCCCCTCGGGGGAAAGCGGACCGCGACCGGTGGATGCGCGCGCGAGGAGCGACTCGAGGACCCTCGCCCTCTTGAACCGGCCTTCCGGGTGCTCGGCCCTGGCCGGGAGGAGGCGGCTCTCGCGCTCCGGAAGGGCGCGCGCGGCAAAGCCGGCCGCGCCGAGGAGGGCGGCGAGAAGGAGCGACTTCGGGACGGCGTGCCGCATCGAACCTCCGTGGTCAGAGAATGGGGGCGAGCTCCTCGGCGCGGGCGATCCGCTCTCCGAGACCGACACCGTCGCGCCAGGAGCCCGTCACGACCAGGCGCGGGCGTTCGTGTCCGGCGTTGATCTCCGCCAGGTCCTGCGCGAGGAGGTCGAGCGTCGCGTGGTGGCCTACGGGGAGCCGCGGGAGCGCCGCGGGCCACTTCAGGACCCGGCCGTGGACGCGCGGCCCGATCGCGGGATGGAGCCTTCGCACCTCGGCCTCGGCCAGCTTCAGGAGGTCGCCCTCGGTCAGGTCGGGGGCGACGGGTCGAGCGCGCCGCCGAAGAACGAGGTCGTCAGGGCGAGACCCTCGGGGACTCGACCGGGGAAGAGCGAGGAGAGATAGAGGACACCGAGGGACCGGAACCCCTCGCCGCGCGGGACCAGGACGCCGAATCCGCGCGGGGCGTCCTTCGGGCGCACCGGGCCGGAAGGCCTGGAGGACGACGGCGAGGCGCGAGTAGGCCAGGGCCGAGACGCGCGAGGCGGAGCGTGGGAGGCGTGTCTCGAGCAGCGACGCGAACGCCGTGGCGTCGAGGGTCGAGACGAGAGTGTCGGCGGGGTAGATGGTCCCGTCGGCGATCTGGACCTTCCAGATGCCGTCGTCGTCGCCGTCGAACGGCCCCTCGATCGCGAGGATCTCGGCGTTGAGCTCGACGCGGACCCCGGCCCGCTGGCTTCTCGCGACGAGCCGTTCGGTGAGCGACGCGAGACCGTTCCGGAAGCTGACGGTCCGCGGGCGAAATCGGGGGCCAGGCGGATGGGGCGCCTGCAGGAGGCCCCGTAGGACGCTTCCCACGCGCACCTCGGCCTCCCACAGCTCGGGGAAGGCGCTTCTCGTCGAGAGGGTCTTCGGGTCGTCCGCCCGGACACCCGAGACGAGCGGTTCCGCGGCGTAACGGGCGAGGCCGGCTCCGAAGCGGCGGGAGAAGAAATCGTGGACCGATTCGTCCGCGAGGCCCGCGGGGCGTGGAGCGACGAACGGCTCCCCCAGCGCGCGGAACCTGGCTCCGAACGGAATCGCCGTCGTGAGAAGTCCCGCCGGGCCCGGGATGACCTTCCGTGCCCGACCTCCCCGGACGATCCAGCGCGGGGCCCTCGGATCGGCGACGAGGACCTCGTTCGTGAGATCGAGGCCGGAGATGAGGCGCTCGGCGGCGGCCGTCGTCCGCAGCGTGTGCGGGCCGGCCTCGAGAACGAGCCCTTCCTCGTGAAGGGTCCGGATGCTCCCGCCGGCCTGCGGGCCCTCTTCGAGGACGAGGATGTCGTCCCCGGGCGCCGGATTCTGGTTCCTGAGATAGGCGAGTGCGAGGCCCGTCATCCCGCCGCCGAGGATGACGATTCGCCTCAACGAGCTCCTTCCGGGAGGAGCGCCTTCCGGCTGATGTCGGCGAGCGCCTCGATGAAGGCGGGGTGGTCGTTCAGTCCGTCCACGGCGGCGTAGGTCGGGATTCCGAGCGCGCGGGCCTCGTCGGCGAAGAGCATCCGGATCTCGTAGAGCGTCTCGACGTGGTCGGAGACGAACGCGACGGGGCAGACGAGGACCTGCTTCGCCCCTTCGCGCGCGAGGTCGGCGAGGACCTGGTTCGTCGAGGGGCCGAGCCAGGCGATCGGGCCGAGCTTCGACTGGTAGCCGAGTCGCGACCGGAAGCGCCGGCCGAGCCGCTCGTCGATCAGCGCGCACGTCGCCTCGATCTGCTTCGGGTAGGGGTCTTTCTTCTTCTCGATCGTCGAGACGGGAAGCGAGTGCGCCGAGTAGAGGAGCACGGTCGCCGCGGGGTCGGGATCGGGCAGGAGGGCCGCCGCCGCCTCGATGCGCGCGACGTGGGCGTCGAGAAACCGGGGCTCGGAATACCAGGCGTCCGGGGCGTTCACCCGCGCGGGGCTCCAGCCCATCTTCTCGAGCGACTCGTCGACCCGGGCGAAGGAGCCCTTCGTCGTCGTGACGGAGTACTGCGGGTACAGAGGCAGGACGAAGAGGCGCGTGACCCCGGCGGCGCGCAGCCCGGGAAGGACGTCCTCCACGAGCGGGTCGCTGCACGTCATGGCCGAGCGGACGATCGGCGGCTCCCCGGGCCAGGACGGTGCGAGGGCGGCTTCCAGGAGCATCGCCGACTTCTCCGTCCAGCAGCGGATCGGCGACCAGCCGATCTTCTCGTAGGTCTTCGCCGATTCCGAGGCGCGCGTCGTCGCGATGGTCCAGGCGACCGCCTTTCGCAGCGGCGCGAACGGGATGGAGATGATCTCCGGGTCCGCGAAGAGGCGGTAGAGGAAGCCCTTCAGCTCCTCCCGCTTCGTCGGCCCGCCGAGCTGGACGAGGAGGATGCCGGTCTTCTCCGCGGCCATCAGAGCGTCCGGGAGAAGATCTTCGGCTGGTCGGACGGACGCTTCAGGAGGTACGGGTCGAAGAGCATCGCCACGTTCCGGATGAAGATCCGGCCGAGCGCCGTCACGCGGACCTCGTCGGTCTGCGGCTCGACGAGGCCGTCCTCGACGAACGAGGGGAGCGCCGCGACCGCGGGGGCGAACGTCTCGTCGAAGGAGGCGAGGCGGAACTGCTCCTCCACCTCGCGCTTCTTGATGACGCAGTGGCAGAGGAGGTTCGTGATGACGGTCCTGTGGAGCTCGTCCTCGGGGGAGAGGCGGTGCCCCTTGATCGTCGACGGGCGCCCTTCGACGCAGGCGGCGTGGTACGCGGCGTAGTCCTTCGTGTTCTGGACGTAGACGTCGTCGATCTGCGCGATGGCCGAGACGCCGAGGGCGTAGAGGTCGACGCCGGCGTGCGTCGTGTAGCCCTGGAAGTTGCGCCAGAGGGTGCGGTCCTCCTGGGCGCGGGCGATCTCGTCGTGCGGGAGGGCGAAGTGGTCCATCCCGATGTAGAGATACCCCGCCTCCGAGAAGCGCTCGATGCCCGAGACGAAGATCGCGAACTTCTCCGTCCCCTCCGGGAGGTGTGCGGCGAGGACCCGCTGCGGCTTCTTCAGCCACGGAACGTGGGCGTAGGAGTACATCGCGATCCGGTCGGGGCGGAGCGTCAGGACCTGGTCCACGCTCCGCGCGAAGCCCTCGAGCCTCTGGCCCGGGAGGCCGTAGATCAGGTCGAGGTTCAGCGACTCGTAGCCGAGCTCCCGGGCGGCGTCGACGAGCGCCTTCGTCATCTCGAAGGGCTGGACCCGGTTGACGAGCTCCTGGACTTCCGGGTCGAAGTCCTGCACTCCCATCGAGACCCGGTTCCAGCCGTGGCGGCGGAGGACGGCGAGGTGCTCGGGCGTCGTGACGCGAGGGTCGACCTCGACGGAGATCTCGGCCCCCGGTGCCGGGCGGAAGGCGTCGAGCAGGTGCCCGGCGAGAGCGTCGGCCTGCGTCGGCGTCAGGTAGGTGGGCGTTCCGCCGCCCCAGTGGAGCTGCACGACGGGCCGTGAGCGGTCGACCCGCGCGGCGAGGAGGTCGATCTCGCGGTGGAGGTCGGAGAGGTATCCCTCGACCTCCCCCCGCTCCTCGCCCTTGCGGTCGGGCTTGGGGACGACCTTCATGAAGCAGCCGCAGAACCAGCACTGCTCGTCGCAGAACGGGAGGTGCACGTAGAGCGAGATCGGCCGCTTCGCCACGTTCGCCCGCTCGCAGGCGGCCTCGAAGTCGGCGGGGCCGATCGCGTCGGTCCACTCCGGCGCGGTGGGGTAGGAGGTGTAACGGGGACCCTGGACGTTGTACTTCTCCAGGAGCTCCGTCGTCATCGGCAACGTTTCGCCACGCAGGCGGATCGGGATGGGCGGCACGGCGCGGAGATTACACGGGCGGGCGCCCAGGGGGGATCTCCTCCAGGCTCGACGTCTGCGGGCGGCCGATGCATCTAGAATGCCCGGACGGCGACCGGAATGCCGGGAAAGGCGTGGAACGATGTCGGACGAGAGCCACCCGCCCCTTCGTGGGCGAGCCTTCGAGACCGGTGCCTGGCGAGGTCGAAGAGACCCGCGCCCGGATCCTCGCGCTGTGCGACCCGGAGCTTCTCTCGACGGCGTTCCAGCCAGTTTTTCGCGCGAGGACGGGGGAGCTCGAAGGATGCGAGGCCCTCCTTCGGCTGCCGCCCGGCTCCGGCTTTCCGGGTCCGTACGAGGCCTTCACGGCCGCCCTCCGGGTGGGGCTCGCCTCCGAGCTGGAGGTCGCTTCGACGGCCCGCGTCCTGAGGGATGCCGAGCCGTTCGTAGGAGAACACCTCATCTTCCTCAACGTCCTGGCGCCCTTCCTGACCGATCCGCGGCTCGGCGCCCATTGGCTCGTGGAGAAGGTCGTGGCGCACGGACGCCAGCCTTCGCAGGTCATCCTCGAGCTGCCCGAGATCAGCCGGATCTCGAATTTCCAGGAGTTCTCCCGGGCCCTGGATCCGTACCGGCTCGCGGGCTTCCGGATCGCCATCGACGACTTCGGGGCGGGGTACACGAACCTCCGGATGATCACCGACATCTCGCCCGACTTCGTCAAGCTGGACCGCGTCTTCATCGAGGGGATCTTCGCCAACGCGCGCAAGCGGATCCTCGTCGAGTCGGTCGTCTCCCTCTGTCACCGGATCAACTGCAGCGTCGTGGCGGAGGGGATCGAGACGAAGGAGGACCTCGAGACCTGTCTCTCGGCGGGGGTCGATTCGCTCCAGGGCTTCCTCCTGGCCCGCCCCGGACCTGCCGAGCATGCGTTCTTCGTGGAAGACGTCACCGTGACTGGCGCGCGGGGCCGGGAGATGGCGGGCCCGACGCAGGGGCCGACGATGCCGGCGGAGGCGCCGCTCTCGGCGGCGAACGCGTGCTTCCGGGCCGACCCTGAGCTCGATGCCCTGCCCGTCCTTCTTTCCGGCCGCTGCTGGCTTCTCGGCCGGCGGGCGGCTCCCCCCTCCTTCCGGGGCGTCGGCCGCCCCCTGGGAGCAGGTCGACGAAACGACGCCGCTGGAACAGGTGGCCGCGCTGATCGCGCGGCGGGCGCGATCCAGACGGTTCGACCCGATCGTCGTGACGGGACCGGGAAAGGCCTTCCGGGGCCTCCTCCGGTTCGACGACCTCCTCGCCCTCTTCTCGCGCCTCCACGTCGAGAACGGGCTCGAGGCGCACCCCCTCACGGACCTTCCGGGAAGAGGCCGGCTGGAGGCCGAGGCGGCACGCCGCCTGCCCGCCGGACGCCGTTCGGCCTCGCGCGGCTGAACGTACGGAGGTTCCGGGCGTTCAACGACAGGTACGGGTTCCTTCGCGGCGACAAGCTGCTCGCCCACGTGGCGGCGGTCCTCCGGACGCTCTCGTACGAAGAGCCCGGCTCCTTCCTGGCGCATTACGGCGCCGACGACTTCGGCTTCCTGATGTCTCCCGATCGGATTCCCGACGTCCTGCAGCGCGCCATCCAGGGAATCCGGTCGACCGTCGGCAACTTCTACGACCCGGACGACCTCGCGGCCGGGGGACTCGTGGGGCGGGATGCCCGGGGAGGTCCCAGCGTCGTCGCGCCGGCCGCCCTCGTCGGAGGGCGGCCGCTGGACGGGTCGGGTCGCCTCGCTCCAGACTCGTCCGGGGCGAGGCGCCTGCGGGGCCCGCCAGGCGACCCTCGTTCGCAGGTGGGACCCCCGCCGGCCCCAGCAGGCCGGAGACGCCTCCCAAGACGCAGACGAGCCTGCCGAAGCCCTACCGCTGAGGCGCGGGCGGGTCAGCTCTCCCGGGCGGCCTCCACGAACGCGGCGACGTTCTCGGGAGGGGTCGGGGGAAGGATGCCGTGGCCGAGGTTGACGATGTGTCCGCCGGGACCGGCGGCGGACTTCGCCGCACGGACCGCGGCGCGCACGTCGTCGGGCGTACCGAGGAGAACGCCCGGGTCGACGTTCCCCTGGAGGGCCTTGCCGCAGGCGCGGGTGCGGGCCTCGTCGAGCGGGAGCTTCCAGTCGACCGAGATGACGTCCGCGGGCATCCGGGCGTAGGAGTCGATCAGGTGCGCCGAGCCCGAGGCGAAGTGGATGACCGGGACCACTCCGCGTTTCGGGAGGCGCGAGAGGAGGCGCTCGGTCGCGGGGCGGGCGAAGCGGTCGTAGTCGGCGCGGGAGAGCTCGCCGGCCCACGAGTCGAAGACCTGGACGACGTCGGCTCCCGCTTCGACCTGCGCCGCCAGGTAGTCGCCAACGGCGTCGGCGAGCTTGCCCATCAGCGCCTCGAGCGTCTTCGGCTCCCTCCACATCATCGTCTTCGTGTTCTGGAACGACTTGCTCCCGCCCCCTTCGATGGCGTAGGTCGCGAGCGTCCACGGCGCCCCGCAGAAGCCGATGACGGCCGCGCGCCCCGCGACCTCCTTCTTCAGCTCGCGGAGGATCGCCGGAACGAAGCCGGTCCCGACCGTCGGGTCGAAGCCGCGAAGCGCGTCGACCTGCTCCTTCGTCCGGATCGGCGTCGGGAGCTTCGGGCCTCCCTCGTCGAGCTTCACCTCGATCCCCATCGGCGGGAGAGGGATGAGGATGTCGGAGAAGAGGATGACCCCGTCCATTCCGAAGCGCCGGAAGGGCTGCATCGAGACCTCGACGGCCGACGGCACGTCGGCGCAGAGGTCGAGGAAGGCGAGGCGCTTGCGTACCTCGCGGTACTCCGGAAGATAGCGGCCGGCCTGGCGCATGAGCCAGACGGGCGGCAGGTCTACGGAGCGGCCGAAGGCGGCGTCGACGAAGCGCTGGCGGGAGGGGCCGGGCTCGGACATGGGGCGGGAGGTTAGCATCGGCCCTTCATGGCTACACCGATCCCCCCGAACGCCGCCCCCTTCACACCCGCCGAGGTCGCCCGAGCCACGGGCGGCACGCTCGTGCGCGACGGCAGGCCCTTCGTCGGGGTCTCGACCGACACCCGGACGATCACGCCGGGAGCCCTCTACGTCGCCCTCCGGGGAGAGAGCTTCGACGGCCACCGCTTCCTGCCCCAGGCTGCCGCCGCCGGGGCCGGGGGCGTCCTCATCTCCACGGCCGGCGACCTCCCCTCCTCGGGCGCCGTGGTCCGGGTCGCCGACACCCGCGCCGCCCTCGGCGGCCTCGGCCGCTTCCACCGCGACCGGTGGGCGGCCATCGGGAACCGAAGGGTCGTGGCCGTGGGCGGTTCGGCGGGGAAGACGACGACGACGCGGGCGGTCGCGGCGCTCCTCGACGTCCTCCGTCCCGGCGAGGTTCACGCGACACCGGGGAACCTCAACAGCGACATCGGTCTGCCGATGACGCTCCTTCTCCTCGACGAGCACCATCACCTCGCCGCCGTCGAGATCGGGACGAGCCACCGGGGCGAGATCGCGAAGCTGGCGGCGATCGCCCGGCCCGACGTCGGCGTCCTGACGCTCATCGCCCCCGAGCACACGGAAGGGATCGGGACCCTCGAGGACGTGGCCGACGAGGAGGGCGACCTCTTTGCGGCGCTCCCGCCCGAAGGGTGCGCCATCGGCAATGGCGACGACCGGCGCGTGGCGGCGCAGATCGAGAGATCCCCGTCGACCCGCCGCATCCTCTACGGCTTCGGAGAGAACTGCTCGCTTCGTGCCCTCTCGCGGGTGCCGCGGGACCTCTCCGGGAGCCTCGTCCGCGTCGCCTTCGATGGCGGCGAACCGCAGGAGTACGAGGTTCCCCTCCCCGGCGAGGCGGGAACACTGGCCGCGCTCGCCGCGCTTGCAGCGGCGCGCGCTCTCCTCGACGTGGTCGCCCCTCCCGCGGTGCTCCGCGAGGCTCTCCTGCGGGTGGCCTCCCTCCGCGACGGCCGATTCGCAGTGGAGACCCTAGCGGACGGGACCGTTCTCCTCGACGACACCTACAACTCGAACACCGGCTCGGCGAGATCGTCGCTCAGGACCGCCCGCGAGATGGCCGACTCCCTCGGCCGGCGGCTCGTCGTCGTCCTCGGCGAGATGCGAGAGCTGGGAGCCCTCGCCGCCCGGGAGCACGACGAGGTGGCGCGCGCTGCGGTCGCTGCGAACCCGGCCGCCCTCGTCGCCGTGAACGGCGAGGCGGAGCGCTTCGCCGCGGCCGCCGCCGCGACCGGCATTCCGGCGTCATTTCATCCATCGGGCGAGGAGGCGGTGGCCTCCGTCCTCGAGGCCGTCCGCCCCGGCGACGTCGTCCTCGTCAAGGCGTCGCGCGGCGTGCGGCTCGAGGTGGTCGCCTCCGCGCTCCGATCGGCCCGATAGACTCGCCACCGGAGGTCGCACGATGGGAACGCCGCTCGTCGGAATCGTCATGGGAAGCGCCTCGGACCACGAGACGCTCGCAAAGGCGGAGGAGATCCTCTTCGAGTTCGACGTCCCCTACGAGATCTCGGTCGTCAGCGCGCACCGGATGCCCGAGGAGATGTACGACTACGCGAGGTCGGCGGCCTCGAGGGGCCTGAAGGTCCTCATCGCGGGGGCGGGCGGTGCCGCCCACCTGCCCGGCATGGTCTCGGCGCTCACCACCCTGCCCGTCCTCGGCGTACCGGTCCGGAGCAGCGCCCTCTCCGGCCTCGACAGCCTCCTCTCCATCGTTCAGATGCCCGCCGGCGTCCCGACGGCGACCTTCGCCATCGGGCCCGCGGGGGCGACGAACGCGGGCCTGTTCGCCGTGAAGATCCTCGCGCTCTCCGACCCCGTCCTCGCGGCGAAGCTCGCCGCGCACCGCGAGGCGCTCCGGGAAAAGGCCCGCGAAGGGAACGAGGAGGTCCAGCGGCTCCGCCTCCAGAGGACCGAGTGACGACGGTCGGCATCCTCGGCGGCGGCCAGCTCGGCGCGATGCTGGCCCCCGCGCTCCAGGATCTCGGGGCCGACGTCCACGTCTACGACCCCGATCCGAACGCCCCCGCCCTGCGCCGGGCGGCGCACGCCGCGAGCGGCTCCTGGCGTGACGTGCCGCGGCTGCAGGAGTTCTTCGACGCCTGCGACGTCGTGACGTACGAGTTCGAGAACGTGGAGACGGAGGGGCTCGCGCAGCTTTCCGGCCTCGACAAGCTCCTTCCGTCTCTCGGCGTCCTCCGGACGACGCAGAACCGGGCGCTCGAGAAGGAGTTTCTCCGGGACCACGGCCTCCCGCACGTCGACTTCGTCGACGGCCGGACGGCGGAGGAGCTCCCGGCGGCCGCGCGGGCCTTCGGATACCCCGCGATCCTGAAGACGGCGCGCGGCGGATACGACGGCAAGGGGCAGTGGCGGCTCTCCTCGTCCGTCGACCTCGAAGCTCTTCTCTCGACTCCCGCCCGCGCGGCCCTCGACGCCTCCGGCTGGGTCCTCGAGGAGCCGATCGACATCGTCCTCGAGGTGAGCGCCATCGTCGCCCGCGAGCGGAACGGCGACGAGGTCGTCTTTCCCCTTTTCGAGAACGAGCACCGGGAGCACGTCCTCGACGTCACCCTCGTCCCGGCCCGCCTCCCGGACGACCTGGCGGCCGAGGCGAAGGCGGTGGCCCTGGCGGCCGCCCGCGCCCTCGACGTGACGGGCCTCCTGACGACCGAGCTCTTCGTCGGACGCTCGGCCCGCTCGGATCCCGGGCAGGTCCGCGTATTCACGAACGAGTTCGCACCCCGCCCTCACAACTCCGGGCACGTCACCCGCAAGGCCTGTACGTTCAGTCAGTTCGAGGCCCTGGCGCGAATCCTTCTCGGAATTCCTCTCGTACCGCCCCGGCTCGTCTCGGCGGGCGCCTACTGCATGGCGAACCTCCTCGGCGAGGTCTGGGAGGCACAGGGCGCTCCCTCGAGCCTCGACCTTTCGGCCTGGGAAGGAGCCCCCGACCTCCTCGAGGTCGTTCTCTACGGCAAGTCGGGGGTCGCAACGAAGCGGAAGATGGGACACCTGACCGTTCGTGGAGTGGGGGCCGATGAGGCGATCTCCTCGGCGCGGGCGCTCCGCGAGGCGATCTCCCGAACAGGACCCCGCCGGTCCGTATAATCAACGGTTCGGATGTTCGGCACAGGCCTCGCCAACGCCCTCTTCGGTCTCGTCGCCCTCCTCTGCTACGCGGGGGCGACGGTCCTCTACGTCGTGTGGCTGCGCCACCCGCAGGTCTCCGCGGGACGGATGGCGACCGGCCTCGCCGCCCTCGGGGCCGTCGGCAACTTCGGCTTCCTCTACGTGCGGTCGCTGGCGCTGAAGACCGTTCCCTACGGCGACCTCCTCGGGTCGATGGCGCTCTTCGGCCTCTTCCTGGCGGCGATGAGCCTCATCCTCGAGGCCCGGCACCACGACCGCTCCCTCGGGCCGTTCCTGATGCCGGTCTCGCTCTTCTTCCTTCTCCTCTCCTTCGTCGTCCCGGGAGGGGGAGTGCCTCGCCCGGAGCTTCGCGGCTCGGTCTTCGCGTTTCACGTCACGCTGAACATGCTCAGCTACTCGGCCTTCGCCGTGGCGTGCGCCCTCTCGCTCCTCTACCTCGCCCTCGGGCGGCAGCTGAAGAGCAAGCGGCACAACGTCCTGAACGGGCCCGTCTCGCGGCTTCCCTCCCTGAGCTACCTCGAGAGGGCCGCGCGCACCTCCATCGGCGTCGGCGTCGTCTCGCTGGCGGCCGGGCTCACGATGGGCTTTCTCTGGGCCTACCGCGTCTGGCAGGAACAGCACCCCGAGTGGCTCCTGGACGCGAAGATCTGGGGCGCGGTTGCGACGCTCGCGTTCTACCTCTGGGTCTTCGTGAGGGCCCATCGGGGCGCGTCCCCCGTGACGACGGCAAAGCTCGCCGTCGCCGGGTTCGTCCTCGTCCTCCTCTCCTACACCGCCGTCAACCTCTTCTTCTCGAAGGTCCACTCGTTCACCTGATGCCTCCCGAGATCGTCTTCGTCGGCTGGAACCACCAGGGGTCGGACCTCGACCTGAGGGCGCGGCTCGCCTTCACGCCCGAGACGGCGCGCGAGGCGCTGGAGGGGCTCTTCCGCGAGCACATCCTGACCGAAGGGGCCGTCGTCTCGACGTGCAACCGGGCCGAGGTCTACGGCGTCAGCGAGGTGCCCGACAGCTTCGAGGCCCTCTCGGCCTTCTTCTCGCGCTTCCATTCCGTCGACGCCTCCGTCCTGCGCGAGAAGGCGCTCTCCGGGCGCGGCGAGGCGACGGTGCGCCACCTCTTCCGCGTCGCCTCCGGCCTCGACTCGATGGTCCTCGGCGAGGCGCAGATCCTGGGGCAGATCCGCGAGGCCCACCGCCGCGCCGCCGAGGCGGGGACGGCCCGCGCCGTCACGGGCCGGCTCTTCCAGTCGGCGCTGGAGTGCGGCAAGAAGGTCCGGACCGAGACGTCCCTCGGGGCGCGCCCCGTCTCCGTTGCCGGCATCGCGCTCTCCCTCGTGGGACGCATCTTCGAGTCGATCAGTGAGTGCAAGATCCTTCTCCTCGGGGCGGGAGAGACGGTCGAGCTGACCGCGCGCCTCCTGGCAGACGACGGCGTGAAGCAGATCCTCTTCACGAACCGATCCCCCGAGAGGGCGAAGGCGCTCGCGAACCACTTCCACGGGTGGACCGTGCCGTGGGAAGAACGCGCCAGGGCGTTCGCCGACGTCGACATCGTCCTGTCGGCCACGGGCGCCACGGAGCCGGTCGTCACCGCGGCGATGCTCAAGCCCGTCCTGGGCCGCGGCCGCAGCCGGGGTCCGCTCCTCATCCTCGACCTCGCCGTCCCGCGCGACATCGAGACGAAGGTGGACGACTTCTCCGACGTCTACCGGTACGACATGGACGCCCTCGGCGAGCTCGCCTGCGACAACACCCGGGACCGGATGGCCGACGTCCCGCACGCCGAGCGGATCGTCGAGGAGTCCACCCAGAAGTTCCTCGGCTGGCTCGCGGGCCTCGCGCACGTCGACACGCTCAAGACGCTCCACGAGCGGTTCGAGAAGGCGCGGCGCGACGAGATCGAGCGCTACGCCGGCAAGCTCTCGCGCCTTTCGTCCGAGGACCGCGCGGTCGTCGAGCGGATGACCGAGACGCTCCTCCAGAAGATCCTCCACAACCCGACGATCGGCCTGAAGGAAGGGGACGCCTCCGAGCGCCTCACCCGCGCGGCCGTCGTGAGGGCCCTCTTCAAACTGGACGACGGGGCGTAGCGCGGCCGCCGCTGCGCCGGGACCGCCTCCTGGAAGGAAGGACGACGATGAGCGACGGACGACCCTTGCGGATGGGGACGCGCGCAAGCCTCCTGGCCCGGACCCAGTCCGGGCACGTCGCCGCGGCGCTGACGAAGGCGACGGGGCGGGCGGTGGAAGAGGTCCTCGTCCGGACCGAAGGGGACCAGCTCTCGACCGAGGGGCGGATCCCGTCGGCGGGCGACTCCGTCGGCGTCTTCGTCCGGGCCCTCGACGACGCCCTCCGGCGGGACGAGATCGACTTCGCCGTCCACTCGCTCAAGGACGTCCCGACCGAGTATGCCGAGGACCTCCTCATGGCGGCCGTCCCGGCGCGCGCGGACGTCAGGGACGCCCTCGTCGTCGCGTCGCGGCATCAGGCGCGCACCGTGCAGGAGCTGCCGCAGGGCGCGAGGGTCGCCACGGCGAGCCCGCGGCGGGTGGCGCAGCTCCTCCGCCTCCGGCCCGATCTCGAGCCCGTCACGATGGCCGGGAACGTCGACACGCGCCTGCGCCGCCTCGAGGAGGGGCGCGCCGACGCGCTGATCCTCGCCTGCGCCGGACTCGACCGCCTCTCCCTCGGCGATCGGATCACGCTCCGCATCCCGCTCGACGAGCTGCTGTCGGCCCCGGCTCAGGGAGCCCTCGGGATTTCCTGCCGGCGAGACGACGCCGGCACGGCCGCCGCGCTCGCCGTCCTCGACGACCCGCTCACGAACGCAGCGGCGGCGGCCGAGCGGAGCCTCCTGAACGCCCTTCGCGCCGGGTGCCGTGCGCCCGTCGCCGCGCTCGCAACGTCGGGCGAGGGCGGGACACTCGTCCTCCGCGCCCGGGTCCTTGCACTCGACGGATCCGAAATGCTCGAGGACGAGGTGACGGGTCCGTTCGTGGACCCCCTGGCGCTGGGGCGCGTCGTTGCCGATCGGCTCCTCGCCCGCGGCGCCCAGCGCCTCGTCACGGAGGCCCGCGCGGCGGCGAGATGAGGAGGGTCCTCCTCCTGCGCCCCGGCGGCGAACCGGTTCCGGGAGCCGATCTTCTCGTCACCCACCGGATCGCCCCGGCCCCGTTCGGCATCGCGGCGACGCGCACCTTCGACCCCGAAGGGGCGATCCTCGTCGTCTCCTCGCGCACCACCGTCGACGTCCTGTCCGCGGCGGGAGCGGCGGGACGACTCCCGTCGTTCCGTCTCGTCCTGACGGCCGGTGCCGGGACGGCGAAGGCGCTCGAGGAATCCGGTGTGAAGGACCCCGTCACGCCGACGCCACCCGGGGCCGTCGGCATCCTCTCCGAGCTCGCGCGCCGTGGCGAGAGCGGCCGCCTCCTCTGGCCCCGCGGTTCCGACGCCGATGACGCCGCGGTGGACGAGCTTCTCGGTCGCGGCTTCGACGTCACGGCACCCGTCGTTTATCTCAAGGAGCCCTTCCCGTCGCTCGACGGGGACGTCCTTCGAGCCTTCCGTGCGGGGGAGTACGACGCCCTCGCCATCGGCTCCCTCGCCGCGCTCGACGTCTTCCTCGACGCTCTCGGCGCCGACGGCCCCGCGGACCTTCCCCCGGTAAGATTCGGCGTCGTCGGCCCGGAGACCGCGCGCCTCCTCGTCGCGCGCGGCTTCCCCGAGCCCGTCGTCCCGAAACGGCCCCTCCTCACCGACCTGATCGCGCTCCTCGCGCTCCCCAAGGAGGCCTGACCATGGCGTTCCCCCTCCACCGCTACCGCCGCCTTCGCCTGACCGAGTCGCTCCGGGCGATGGTCCGCGAGACGACCCTCGACCCGGCCGACTTCATCGCCCCGATGTTCGTCGTCCCGGGCGAGGGGATCCGCCAGCCGATCCCGTCCATGCCGGGGATCGACCGCGTGTCGCCGGACCTCGCGGCGAAGGACGCCGCCGAGCTCGCCGCCCGCGGCGTCCTCTCGGTCATCCTCTTCGGCATCCCCGACCACAAGGACGCCGTCGGCTCCTCCTCGGCCGACCTCCTCGGCCCGGTCTGCCGGGCCGTCGGGGAGATCAAGAAGGCGAGCCCGAAGACGGTCGTCATCACCGACGTCTGCCTCTGCGAGTACACCGACCACGGGCACTGCGGCGTCATCGTGGACGAGTACGTCGACAACGACGGGACGCTCCCGATCCTCGCGGCCGAGGCGCTCGCCCACGCGAAGGCCGGGGCCGACATCGTCGCGCCGAGCGACATGATGGACGGCCGCGTGAGGGCGATCCGCGACGCGCTCGACGGGAACGGGTTCAAGAGCGTCCCGGTCCTCGCCTACGCGGCCAAGTACGCGAGCGGCTTCTACGGCCCGTTCCGCGACGCGGCCGAGTCGACGCCGTCGTTCGGCGACCGCCGCGCCTACCAGATGGACCCGGCGAACGTCCGCGAGGCGGTGAAGGAGATCCTCTCCGACGTCGAGGAGGGGGCCGACATGGTCATGGTCAAGCCCGCCCTCTCGTACCTCGACGTCGTCCGTGCCGCGAAGGAGGCGACGAACGTCCCGCTCGCCACCTACAACGTCTCGGGCGAGTACGCGATGGTGAAGGCCGCCGCCGAGCGGGGCTGGATCGACGGCAAGCGCGTCACGCTCGAGATCCTCACCTCGATGAAGCGCGCGGGCGCCGACCTGATCCTGACCTACCACGCGAAGGAGGCTGCCGAGTGGCTGCAAGGAAACTGAGGCGGAAGGCGGCCGCGCCGCCCCCCCCGAAGAAGAAGACGCCGAAGAAGCCCGCCGCCCCCCGCCGCCGCCGTGTCCGCCGGACGACCGAGTCGGACCGGCTCTACGCCCGCGCGAAGGCGAAGATGCCGGGCGGCGTCAGCTCGCCCGTCCGCTCGTTCAAGTCGGTCGGCGCGACGCCGTTCTTCGTGAAGAAGGCGAAGGGCTCCGTCCTCGTCGACGCCGACGGCAACCGCTACGTCGACTACGTCATGTCGTACGGCCCGCACCTCTTCGGACACATGCCGAAGGCGGTGCTCTCCGCGATCCGCAAGGCGCTCCCTCGCGGCACCTCCTACGGCGCCCCCTGCCGCGCCGAGGTGGAGCTCGCCGAGCGCGTGTCGCGCCTCGTCCCGTCGATGGAGAAGGTCCGCTTCGTCTCCTCGGGGACCGAGGCGGCGATGAGCGCCGTCCGCCTCGCCCGCGCCGTCACCGGCCGCGACCTCGTCCTGAAGTTCGCGGGCTGCTACCACGGCCACGCGGACTCGTTCCTCGTGGCCGCCGGCTCCGGCGTCGCGACGCTCGGCATCCCCGGCTCGCCCGGCGTCCCGGCCGACCTCGCGAAGGCGACGCTCACGGCGACCTACAACGACCTCGCGTCGGTCGAGGCGCTGTTCAAGAAGTACCCGGGACAGATCGCCGTCATCGCCGTCGAGCCCGTCGCCGCGAACATGGGGGTCGTCCTTCCGAAGCCCGGCTTCCTCGAGGGGCTCCGGACGATCGCGGACCGCGAGAACGCGATGCTCCTCTTCGACGAGGTCATCACCGGCTTCCGCCTCGCCCGCGGCGGCGCGCAGGAGATCTTCGGCGTGAAGCCCGACCTCACCTGCCTCGGCAAGATCCTCGGCGGCGGCCTCCCGGTCGGCGCCTACGGCGGACGGGCCGACCTCATGGCCTACGTGGCGCCCGACGGTCCCGTCTACCAGGCGGGAACGCTCTCGGGGAACCCGCTCGCCATGGCGGCCGGTATCGCCATGCTCGACTCTCTCACGCCCGCGGCCTACGCGAAGCTCGAGAAGACCGCGGCGAGGCTCGAGAAGGGGATGCGGAAGGTCGCGAAGGACCTCGGCGTCGAGGACCGCCTCACGCTGAACAGGATCGGCTCGATCCTGACCCTCTTCTTCAACGCGGGCCCCATCGCGAACTTCGAGGACGTGAAGAAGAGCGACGGCCCGGCGTTCACGCGCTGGTTCCACGGGCTGCTGAAGCGGGGCGTCTTCATCGCCCCGGCGGCGTTCGAGGCGATGTTCGTCTCGACCGCGCACACGGAGAAGGACCTCGAGCGGACCCTCGTGGCGCATCGCGAGGCGCTGAAGGAGGCCTTCGCGGAGATCTGACGACGGCGGGCGGCCGGGGTCTTCTCCGGCCGCCCCGTCGCCGCGAGGGGGAACGTGAACGGTCTCGCCCAGCAGCTCGTCCGCTACGGCGTCTTCCTCGTCGCGGGGAACGTGTTCCTGGAGCAGCTCGGCCTGCCGATCCCCGCGATGCCCCTCTTCATCGTCGCCGGGGCGCTCGTCGCCCAGGGGCGGCTTTCGGGGCCGACGCTCCTCTTCGCCGTCATCGGGGCGGCTCTCCTTGCCGACACGCTCTGGTTCTTGCTCGGGCGGAAGTACGGCTGGCACATCCTCCGGTTCCTCTGCGGCCTCTCTCTCTCGGCCGACACGTGCGTGAGGAAGACCTCCTCGGCGTACGACCGCTTCGGCCTCAGGGCCCTCCTCTTCGCCAAGTTCGTCCCCGGGCTCTCGGCCGTCTCCGTTCCCGTGGCCGGAGCGCTCAAGGCTCCTTTTCTCCGCTTCCTCGGCTACGACGCGGCGGGAACCCTCATCTGGGCCGGGACCGGGATCGGCCTCGGGGTCGTTTTCCACGCGCAGGTCGACGCCGTCCTCGATCTGCTCCGGCGCTTCGGAAGCGGGGCGGTCGGCCTCCTCGCCGCCGGCCTCGCGTTCTACCTCGCCATCCGCCTCTGGCGCCGGCAGCAGACGCTCGCGACGCTCCGGATGGCGCGCCTCACGCCTCAAACGCTCGCCGCTCGCCTCCTCGCGGGAGACGAGACCCTCGTCGTCGTAGACGTTCGGCACCGTCTCTCCCGCAGGGACGACCCGCGCAAGATCCCCGGCGCGCTCGTCGCCGACCTCGGCGAGCTCGACGCGAAGCTGGGCGACATTCCCGTCGGGAAGGACGTCGCTCTCTACTGCACGTGACGGAGTGAAGCGTCGGCGGCCCGTGTGGCACGCCTCCTCCTCGACCGCGGGTACCGGAACGTGCGTCCCCTCGAGGGCGGCTTCGACGCCTGGATCGAGGCCGGCCTCCCGACGGAACCGCTCGACGAGGTCGTGTAACCCCGGTTCGGACTGGAACGCCCGCCCGCTCCCCGCCCCTTCCGAATCTAATACACGTATTCGTGCCAGGCACGAATACGTGTATTGTGCCCTTTCTCCTCGGGTGGGTTCCGTGTCGTGTCGGGGGGTGGGGGGGGGCGGGCGGGCGCGCCGGGGGCCCCCCGGCCCCGCGGGCGGGGGGGCGGCCCCCGCCCCGGCCCCACCCCGGGGCCCCCCCCCCGGGGGGGGCGGGCGCCGGGCGCGGGCCGCCCCGGCCGCCCGCCCCGCCCGGGCCCCGCCGTCCCTTTTCTCCCCCCTTGCGCCCGGCCGGGGCCGCGGGGGGCGCCGGGCCGCCCCGCGGCGCTCCGGGGCTTTTCTCCCCCCCGCGGTGGCGCCGGGGGGGACAGGGGGGGGGGGGGGGGTGCTTTTCCCCCGCGCCGGGGCCCCCCCCGCCGGGGGCGGGCCCGGCGGCGCGTCGTCGCCGAGAGGGGGGGGGGGGCGCGCTGGGCGCGGCCGCCCCCGCCCGGGGCGCCCCGCCGCGCGCGGAACCGTTCCCGTGGCAGGGGGGGGCCCGCCAGGGGGCCCAGGGCCGGGCGGCGTGGGTTCTCCCCCCCCCCCCGGGGCTTCCGCCCTGCGGGTCCGGGCGCCTGAGCCCGGCCGCCGTATCCTTGCCGGCATGGCCCTCAGCGCATTCGACGACCCGGACGTCCCTCCCACACCTGCCGTGGTTCGCCGGTGTCTGGGCGGGGCCGCCCCGCTCTGGGCAGACCTCGTCGCGCACGTCGCACGGTGTTGTCCGCCCCTCGAGGAACTGTGGAATTTCGCGGGCGCGAAGTTCGGATGGTCGCTTCGCCTGAAGAGAGCCGAGCGCGTCCTCGTCTATCTGACGCCCCAGGAAGGGCGTTTCCTCGTAGGTCTCGTCCTCGGCGAGAAGGCGGTCGCCGCGGCATCGGGGAAAGGCCTCCCACCCGGCGTCCTCGCGCTCCTCGACGCGGCGCCGCGCTACGCGGAGGGACGTGGAATTCGCCTGACGATCGCGCCCGGGGACGACCTGGAGAACGTCAAACGCCTCGTCGCGCTGAAGTCGGAGGTCGCGCCGAAGGGGCGGGGGAGCGCGAAGGACCCGGTGCGGCCTGTCGGCAGGACGAAACCCGGAAAGCAAGAGAAGCGCGGACCGCGTTGACTGGTCGGAGCCGCGAGGACGGCGAAGCGGGCGAAAGCCGGCTCGCGGCCCGCCCTGCGTCTGGTCAGCGCGATGACACCTCGCGGCGTCGCGGGCAGCCCACGAGGTGGTCGTTCACGACGCCGACGGCCTGCAGATACGCATAGACGATCGTCGGTCCGACGAAACGGAAACCGCGCTTGAGGAGGTCCTTCGAGATTCGCTCGGCCAGGGGCGTCTTTGCCGGGACCTCCCGCATCTCCCGAAAGGCGCCCTGGACCGGCAAGCCGTCGACGTACCGCCACAGCCACGTGGAGAAGCTCCCCTCCTCAGCCTGAAGGGCGAGGAACGCCTTCGCGTTGCCGATTGCCGATCCGACCTTGAGACGGTTCCGGACGATGCCCGGGTTCCCGAGGAGGATCTCGACGTCCCCGGGGCCGAACCGTGCGACCGTCGCCGGGTCGAAGCCGGCGAACGCCGTCCGGTAGCCTTCCCGCTTCCTCAGGATCGTGATCCAGGAGAGGCCGGCCTGCGCGCCTTCGAGAACGAGCATCTCGAAGAGGTGACGGTCGTCGCGCGAGGGGACCCCCCACTCCTCGTCGTGGTAGGCGACGTAGAGCGGATCGGTTCCTGCCCAGGGGCATCGGAGGCTCTCGGACATGCGCGAAATGATGACATCCGGAGCGCCGTGGGACGAGATCCACTCGCCACACTACGATCCGATGAGCGTCGCACCCGGTCCGGAAATCACCGCGGAGCCGTTCCCGCGTCCTCTGTTCGGCCGGCTCTTCCGGTTCATTCTCGCGGCCCTCCTGGCGGGCTCCGCGATCCTCCTCGCGGGCTGAAGGAGCCGGCGAAGCCCGGGCTCAGCCGAGCGCCTCCAGGAGGAGCGCGGCGAGGATCTCGTACTCCGACCGGGTGTTGTAGAGCTGGGCCGAGACGCGGATGAGCTTTCCGCCGGCGCAGGGCCAGGGATACAGCCACGTCTCGACGCCGCGCTCGCGAAACCAGTTCATGAGCCCCTCGTGGGACAGGCGCGCGGCGGGGGAACCGGGGGCCGGGACCGGCAGCGGGACGGACGCGATCGACCCGATCATCGAACCGGGTACGGGCGCCGCGACGCCCAGGGCCGCGCAGAGGATCTCGCGCGCCTCGAGCGCGAGAGCGTGGTTTCTCGACATCACCTCGGGCCAGCCTCCCGGCAGGAGCGAGCCGAGGAAGGCGGCCGCCGCCGGAATCGAGAGCCAGGGCGTCGGGTCGCAGGTACCGGTCCAGTCGAATTCGGCCCGAAAGCGCGCGCCGGCGCCGGCCGCCGAGTACCCGTGGCTGATCGTCGTCGGATGGATCGAGGCCTGAAGGTCGCGTCGCACGTGGAGGAACGCGGCCCCTTTCGGTGCGCAGAGCCACTTGTGCGCATTCCCCGTATAGAACGCGGCTCCGAGCCCATCGAGATCGACGGGAACCATGCCGGGGGCGTGCGCCCCGTCGACGAGCGTCTCGACGCCCCGCTCCCTCAGTCCGGCGACGAGGCGTTCGACCGGAAAGACGACCGCTGTCGGGCTCGTGACGTGGTCGAGCAGGGCCAGTCGCGTCCGGGGCGTCACGGCGTCGAGCACCGGTGCGACGACGTCGTCCTCCCCCGAGAGGGGGAAGGGGACGGGGGCCTCCACGACGCGGACCCCGGTCCTCGCCGCGACGAACTCCATCGCCTTCCGGCAGGCGGGGTAGACGTGGGACGTGGTGAGCAGCTCGTCGCCGGGTCGAAACTCGAGCGAGCGGAGGACCGCGTTGACGCCCGCCGTGGCGTTCGGGACGAAAGCGAGGTCGTCCGGGCTGGAGCAGAGGAAGGCCGCGAGCGTGCCGCGCGCTTCGGCGAGCCGGGCGGGGAGGGTCCGCCAGAGGAAGTCGACCGGCTCCCGCTCCAGCTCAGCTCTCAGGTCGGCCTGCTTCGAGAGGACAGCGGCCGGGCAGGCACCGAAAGAGCCATGGTTGAGGTATGAGACGGCCGGGTCGAGAAGCCAGAGAGCCGCGAGGGGGTTTCGCGGCGGCGACACCATCGCCGGATCCCTCCGGAGCCCGGGCCCGCGGGCGGGAGTCACGCCAGCCCGTACCGCTCGAGGCGGGTGTAGAGCTGGGCTCGGGTGAGGCCGAGGAGTTTCGCCGCGCGGCTCCGGTTGTTCTTCGACCGCTCGAGCGCCTGGGCCACGAGCGACTTCTCCAGCTCGTCGAGGTCGAGGCCGCCGGGAGGCAGCTCCACTGCGGCCGCCGAGGCGACGCGCGCCGCGCCGTTCCGCGACACGGCGATGGGAAGGTGCTCCGCCTGGACGAGCCCGCCCTCGGAGAGGATCACGGCGCGCTCCAGGGCGTTGCGCAGCTCGCGAACGTTGCCGGGCCAGGAGTAGACCAGGAGGAGCTCGCGTGCCTCGCGCGAGACGCCGGGCGCGGGCCGACCGACGTTTCTCGACAGGTCGCCGAGGAAGCGCTCGGTCAGGAGGAGGATGTCCTCGGGTCTCTCGCGCAGGGGAGGGAGGTGGATCTCGAAGACCGAGAGGCGGTAGAAGAGGTCCTCCCGGAAGTCGCCGCGCGCGATGGCGGCCTGGAGGTCGCGGTTCGTGGCGGCGACGAGCCTCACGTCGGCCTTCAGCACCTTCGCTCCGCCGAGACGCTGGAACTCTCTCGCTTCGAGGACCCTGAGGAGCTTGGCCTGGACGAGCGGGCTCGTCTCGCCCACTTCGTCGAGGAAGAGGGTGCCTCCCGCAGCCTGCTCGAGCCGGCCCGGGCGCGAAGCGTAGGCGCCGGTGAAGGCGCCCTTCTCGTAGCCGAACAGCTCCGATTCCAGGAGCTGTTCCGGGAGGGCCGCGCAGTTCAGGGCGACGAACGGTCCCGCGCTCCGGGCCGACGCCCGGTGGATGGCGCGCGCGACCACTTCCTTTCCGGTCCCCGAGTCGCCCGTCAGGAGAACGGTCGTCTCGGTGGGCGCGACTTTCGACGCGTGGACGAGAACGGCCCTCCAGGCGGGCGAAGCGCCGACGATGCGGCCGAAGCCGTCGCGCGACTCCAGCTCGTCCGAGAGCGCCTGGACGCGGGCCTCGAGGCGTGCCGCCTCCCGCCTCGCCTCCTCAGCCCTCTTCGCCTCCTCGGCGAGGCGCTGGTGGGAGAACGCGAGGGCGACCTGGTCCGGCGACGCGCCCGGCCAGCTCGACGTCCTCCTCGCCGTACCGTCCCATTTCCGTCGCGTGGAAGGAGAGGGCGCCGACGATCCTCCCCTCGAGCCTCACGGGTACCCTGAGGCTCGAGCGGAGCCCGGCGCCGAGCAGGATCGCGCGACGCGACGAGTCGGGCGGGAGGTCGGTCTCGGCGTCCCCTACGATCTGGAACCCGAGCTCCATCTGCGCCCGTTCGGACTCGGGGATCGGGTACGTCTCGGGAGCCCACGAGCGGTCGCCCGCGATGGCCCAGAGCCGATTCTCCGTCCGGTCGTCGGAGAGGAGGCCGAGGGTCATCTTGTCGTGGGGGAGGACCCGTCGGGCGATCGCCGAGACCTGGTCGAAGACCTCCCGGACGTCGAGCGCGCTCGCGAGGGCGGGGCCGAGGGCGTCGAGCTCGCGATGCCGCCCGAGCCTCTCCCGCTCCTCGTCGGCGAGACGCTCGTGCTCGAGCGCCGCGGAGAGGATGTCGGCGATCGCGCCCGCAGTCTCTTCGTCCCCGGGCGAGAATCGCGCCGGGGTCTTCGCGGAGAGCCAGAGGTCTCCGAGAGCCACCTGGCCGCGGACGATCGGTGCCACGAGAATCGAGCGGGTCCCGGAGTCGAGCACGTCCTTGTCGGCACGCAGGGACAGCTCGAGGACGGTCCGGGCGTCGTCGATCCTTCGCGTCCCCGTCGCCGAGGGCCAGAGGATGTCGGAGGTCTCGCTCCTCTCGTAGCGCCACTCGGGTCCGGCGGGGATTCCGGGAGTCGCCATTCCCCACGACAGGAGCGCGGGGCCGTCGACGATCCTCACGACGCCCGCCGCGTCGAACGGCAGGACGCGCCGCGCCGCGCCGGCGACGCGCACGAAGACGTCCGGCAGCGAGAGCGTCTCCGCGACGATCCGCGCGATCTCGGTCAGGACCCCGACGAGCGGATCGGCCGCACGCGGGGAGGAGGAGGCCTTTTGCACGAAGGGGGGATTCTAACGGTCCGCTCCCTTAGACTCCCGGAGCCATGAATCCCGTTCGCGAGCTCGCAGAGCGCGTCCTCGCGGGGACCCCGCCGGCCATCGCCCGGGCCATCACCTGGGCCGAGACCTCGGACCCGCGATTTCCCGAACTCCTCTCCCACCTCTGGCCCCGCACGGGGCGTGCCCGCGTCATCGGCCTGACGGGCGCTCCCGGCGCCGGCAAGTCGACCCTGACCGCCGCCCTCGCCAAGGCCGCCCGGGCCGAGGGCCGCAAGGTCGGCATCGTCGCCGTCGATCCTTCTTCGCCCTTCACCGGGGGCGCGATCCTGGGCGACCGGATCCGGATGCAGGACCTCTACACCGACCCGGGCGTGATGATCCGGTCGATGGCCACCCGCGGCCACCTCGGCGGCGTCTCGCGCGCCACCGCCGACGCCGTCGACGTCTTCGACGCGGCCGGCTTCGACGACGTCCTCGTCGAGACGGTCGGCGTCGGGCAGGACGAGGTGGAGGTCTTCCGTCTCGCCGAGACCTGCGTCGTCCTCCTGACGCCCGGCATGGGGGACGACATCCAGGCGATCAAGGCGGGCCTGATGGAGGTCGCCGACGTCTTCGTCGTCAACAAGGCCGACCGCGACGGGGCCGACCGGACGGTCGGGGAGGTCCTCCAGATGCTCGAGCTGGGGGAGCACGGGGCGTGGATTCCCCCGGTCCTGAAGACGGTCGCGCGGACGGGCGACGGCGTCGACGGGCTGCGTGCCGAGCTGGCGAAGCACAGGGACTTCCTCTCCGGCCCGCGGGGGCGTCCCGCCGCCGGGACCGGACGGTCCGGCGGATCGAGACGATCGTCCAGGAGAGGCTCCTCGCCGAGCTCCACGGCCTTTCCGGCAGCGAGGCGTCGATGGCCTCCTGGGCAGGACGGATCGAGGCGCGGAGCGAGGACCCGTTCCGCGCCGCGCAGGCGCTGCTGGAGACGCTCCGCAGGAATGGCGGGCCGGCTGCGCCAAAGGACGGCGCGACGAAGATCTCGCACCTCGGCCTCGCCGTGGCGTCGGTCGACGGCGGCGGCTCCTTCTGGGACCTCCTGGGCCTTCCCGAGGAGCACCGCGAGGAGGTCGCCTCGCAGAAGGTGATCACGTCGTTCCGGCCGGTCGGCGAGTCGGCCCTCGAGCTCCTCGAGCCGACCGCCCCCGAGAGCCCCATCGCGAAGTTCCTCGAGAAGAAGGGCCCCGGCCTCCACCACGTCTGCCTCGAGGTGGCCGACGTCGCCGCGACGCTGGCGAAGCTGAAAGCCGCGGGCGTGAGGCTCGTGAACGAGACCCCGCTGCCGGGGGCGCACGGATGCCTCGTGGCGTTCGTCCACCCGGCGTCGACGGGGGGCGTCCTCCTCGAGCTGTCGCAGCCGGGGCACTGAGAGGAGCGGCGGCGAGCCGCCCTCCCGTCACCCGCGAGAGCCCCCTACTTCGAGAGGGTGATCGAAACCGTCTCGCCCGCCTCGACCCGCGCGGAGAGCGTCACGGCGTCCTCGGCCGAGGAGCCGTGCTTCATCAGGAACCCGCGGAGTTCCTCGGCCTTTTCGAAGAAGTTCGTCCGCTTCTCGGCCTTGTTGAAGGCGGCGAACGCGTAGGGCGCCCCCTCCGGTCCCTTCCTCAGCTGCCAGACGAGCTCGGCCACGAAACCTCCTATTGGAGCGGCCCGTCGGGCCGCCCCGTCTCGAGGAGAAGGACGTCGCGGACGTCCTTTCCCACCATCTCGAAGAACCTCTCGTGATAGGCGGCGACCGTCCCGATCCGCGCGTCCTCGAAGACCTTCTCGACGCGGTGGAGAGGGAGGAAGAGCGTCGCGGGTCCCAGCTCGGCCTCCGAGCCCGCCCGGCACTGCCGCGCCCAGTCGTCGAAGAGCGCAACGTCGATTCCGCGGACGGTCACGCCGGCCGGCCCGAGCGCTCGAAGCAGACCCCAGTACTTCTCCTTCGGCGAATGGAGGTGGACGAGGACGAGGGTTCCGGCCTCCACTGAGGGCTCAGAGCTGGACGTTGGCGACGAAGAACTTGGCGGGGGGGATCGTGCCGTTCAGGAGGCTGTCGGCATCTTCGGGAGTCATGACGAACTTGCCCGCGTTCTCGCCCGCGCTCGTCGCCATGTAGAGCTCCACCTGGTCGACGAGCCGGCCGGCCGTTCGCGCCTCCTTGAGGCCGCGGGCCGTACTGACGAGCGCGGCGAAGACGACCGCCTCTCCGTCCGTCACGGCCTGGACCCGGATGGTCCCGGCTCCTCCCTGGGTGATGCGTGCGCCGCGGACCGAGGCCGACTGGTAGGCGCGCAGGAAGGCGTCCTGGACGACCGGGTCGAGGACGTTCCCCGGGGCAGGACCGGCCGGCCGCTCGAAGCCCCTCTGGGCCGACCGTTCGGGGCCCTGCGTCGTCGAGGGCTCGTTCGGGCTCACGGGCGTGGCGGCAGCAGGGGCCGGGATGTCGGACTTCTTGGTCTGCTTGATGAACTCCGACAGCGACGGGGCCTTGACGCCCTTGTCGGACTCCTTCTTCATCGGCGCCGGATCGCCGAGGATGTAGGCGTCCCGGTAGTTCTCCTGGTTCGCCGCGTCCGTCTTCGCCGGGTCCACCTCGGTGATCGCGATCATCTTCCGGGCCCCGAGCTTGTCCTTGAAGATGAAGTTCCGGCCCTGCTCGACCGGCTTTTCGGCCGCCTCGATGCGCGTGCCGTCCTTCAGGATGATCAGGTACGCGGGGGCGGGAAGTGCCGCCAGGAGCGCCCCCGCGAGGGCCAGGCCCGAGAGGGAAAGGGTGCGCCGGATCGCCATGGAGCCTCCTTGCCGCACCGGGAAGTCCCGGCACGCCACGATGAAGTATAAACAGCGGCTGCGGAGGACGAGACACCGTGTTGATCGTCATGGACAGGAGCGCCACCCCGGCCGACGTCGACCGGGTGGTCGAGACCGCCGGGAGGATGGGGCTGAAGGCCCACCCGATACCGGGTGAGCAGCGGACCGCCGTCGGGATCACCGGAAACCGTGGAACCGTCGAGCCGACCGCGTTCGAGGACCTCCCCGGGGTCCTCGAGGTCATCAAGGTCTCGCACCCCTACAAGCTCGTCTCCCGCGAGTTCCACCCCGACGACACGATCGTCTCGATCGGGGGCGTCCCGGTCGGTGGGACCCGCCTCGTGATCATCGCCGGCCCGTGCGCCGTCGAGTCGCTCGAGCAGACGGTGACGATCGCCCGGGAGGTCAAGGCGCGCGGCGCCCACCTCCTGCGGGGCGGGGCCTACAAGCCGCGGACGTCCCCCTACGCCTTCCAGGGGCTCGGCGAGGAGGGGCTGAAGATCCTCGCGGCGGCCCGGGAAGAGACGGGGCTCCCGGTCGTCACGGAGGCGCTCGACACCTCCTCGATCGACATCGTGGCGAAATACGCCGATTGCCTGCAGATCGGCGCACGGAACATGCAGAACTTCGAGCTGCTGAAGGCGGCGGGCGGATCGGCAAGCCGGTCCTCCTGAAGCGTGGCATGTCGGCGACGCTCGAGGAGTTCCTCCTCGCCGCCGAATACGTCCTCAACGAGGGGAACCCGAACGTCGTCCTCTGCGAGCGGGGCGTGCGAACCTTCAGCGACTTCACGCGAAACACGCTCGACCTCTCCATCGTCCCGGCGGTCGAGCGGCTCTCGCACCTGCCGATCCTCGTCGACCCGTCGCACGGCACGGGGCGGCGCCACAAGGTCGCCCCGATGTCCTTCGCGTCGATCGCGGCGGGCGCGGACGGAGTCGCCGTCGAGGTCCACCACCAGCCCGAGCGGGCCCTCTCCGACGGGCCCCAGGCCCTGACGCCGGAGATGTTCTCCGACCTGATGGCGCGGCTCGCGCCGATCGCGGCCGCGGTGGGCCGGACGCTGTGACGGACGTCCCCGCGGTCCTCGTCCTGGAGGACGGCCGCACCTTCGAGGGCGAGGCATTCGGCGCCCCGGGGACGGCATTCGGGGAGGTCGTCTTCAACACGGCGATGTCCGGGTACGAGGAGACGCTGACGGACCCCTCGTACCGCGGGCAGATCGTCGTCATGACCGCCTCCCACGTCGGGAACACCGGCATCACCGGCGAGGACGCGGAATCGGACCGGATCCAGGTCGCGGGCTTCGCCGCCCGGCACTTCCCGGAGCGCTTCTCGAACGCGCGGGGAAAGCGGACGCTCGGCGACACGCTCCGCGACGCCGGGACGGTCGCCATCCACGGTCTCGACACCCGGGCGCTCGTGCGGCACCTCCGCTCGCTGGGCGCGATGCGGGGCGCCGTTTCGACGGAGCACGCGGACGAAGAAGGCCGCACCCGGCTCCTCGCCCGGGTCCTCGAGCAGCCGCCGATGACCGGCGCCGCCCTCGCGCTCGAGGTCGGGACGCGGGTGGCGTACGCCTGGGGCGCTCACGCGCCGGGCCGGCCGCGCGTCGCGGCCCTCGACTACGGCATCAAGCGGAACATCCTCAGGAACCTCGCGCGGCGCGGCCTCGACGTGACCGTCTTCCCGGCAACGACCCCCGCAGAGGAGCTCAGCGGCTTCGACGGGTACTTCCTCTCGAATGGTCCGGGCGACCCGGCGGCCCTTCCCACGTGCGTCTCGACGATCGGGACCCTCGCCAGGTCGGGAAAGCCGCTCTTCGGCATCTGCCTCGGGCACCAGCTCCTCGGCCTGGCCCTCGGGGCGCGGACCTTCAAGCTGAAGTTCGGTCACCGGGGCGTGAACCACCCGGTGAAGGACCTCGTGACGGGAGCGGTCTCCATCACGTCCCAGAATCACGGTTTCGCGGTCGACCCCGGTTCCCTTCCGGCCGGCCTCCAGCTGACGCACGTCAACCTCAACGACGGGACGTGCGAAGGATTCCGGGTCGAGGGGCGCCCGGTCTTCGCGGTGCAGTACCACCCCGAGTCGGCCCCCGGCCCGCACGACTCCGACCCCCTCTTCGACGAATTCGCGCGCTCTCTCGGAGCCGCCCGGGCGGCGTGAACGTCTCCCTCTTCCTCGCCCGCAGGTTCCTCTCGGGCCGGCGGGGCGGGCTCCTCGGGACGGTCTCCTCCCTGGCCCTGGCCGGCGTCGCGCTCGGCACGGCCGCTCTCGTCGTCGCGATGGGGCTCATGTCGGGCTATCGCGGCGAGCTCTTCGAGAAGCTCGCCGGGACGAACGCCGAGGTCCTCGTCCTGCCGGGTCCCGACGCCGACGAAACGGCCACGCGCGCGTCGCTCGAGAAGGTCCCGGGGGTCACGTCGGTCGCCCGGACCGCCTTCGCTCCGGGGCTCCTTCTCGGCCCGAAGGTGCCGGGGGGCGTCGACGCCGTCGTGAAGGGGCTCGACGTCCCGGCGGGGCTCTCCACCACGCGCCTCCTCGGGAGGGACCCTTCGCTCGCCGCGAAGATGACCGTACCCGCCCCCGGGGAGGCCGTTCCCGTCCTCCTCGGCTCCGGCCTCGCCGCGCGGCTCGGCTCGGCAGTCGGGGAGAAGCTCGTCCTGGAGACCGCTTCCCTGTCGCTGGCGCGCGGCGTCGCGGCGCCCCGCCGGACGCCGCTCGTCGTGGCGGGAATCGTGACGACCGGTTTCTCCGAGGTCGACGAAGGTTGGGCCGTCGTTCCGATCGCCGCCTTCGATCGCCTCGCACCGCCCGACGCGCGGAGCGGCGTCTGGGAGCTGAAGCTCGCCGACCCCGCGCTTCCCGACGCAGCGGTTGCGGCCGCGAGGGAATCCCTCGGTCCCGGGGCCACCGTTCTCGACTGGAAGACGCTCAACGGCGACCTCTTCCGGGCGCTCCTCGTCCAGCAGACGCTCCTCTTCGTCGTCCTCGCGCTCATCGTCGCCGTGGCGGCGGGGACGGTCGTCTCCTCGGTCGTCGTCCTCGTCGCGCAGAAGACGCGCGAGATCGGGGTCCTCTCGGCCATCGGGGCCGGCCCCCGGACCGTGGCGCGGACGTTCCGGCTTGCGGGCCTCGCCGTCGGCGGCGCCGGGGTCCTCCTGGGAACGCTCTCCGGGGTCGCGGCCTGCGCCCTCCTCACGGCGACGAAAGCCGTCCGCTTCCCGGCCGAGATCGCCCGCGTCTACTACATCTCCTGGATGCCATTCCGGCCCGAGCCGCGCGACGTTCTGGCCATCGCCGTCACCGGTCTCCTCCTCGTCCTGGCCGCCGCCGCCTTTCCCGCCCGGCGCGCCTCGCGGCTCGCCCCCTCCGAGGCCCTGCGCTACGAGTGACGTCCCGGTCGGGCGACCGCTGCCGAGGACGGCCGGACCGGCACGGCGTTTGCGCTATATGCCCCAGGCGGTCCTGATTGAGATAGCATCCTCCGCCGTCGGATTTCGAGAAGGAGAAGAAACATGAAGAAGACCGCCACCGTCATCGTCGCCGCTCTCGCGGCCCTCGCCCTCGGCAGCACCGCGCTCGCCACGATGGAGATCCAGAAGGAGTACAAGGCCAAGGACGCGAAGGCCAACTGCGCCTCCTGCCACGTGGAGAAGATGCCGAAGAAGGACAAGGCCGACCTGAACGACTTCGGCAAGACCGTCAAGGCGGCCAAGGGCGCCGACGGCAAGATCGACTGGGCGAAGGTCACGGTCCCGGCCGCCAAGTAAGCCCCGAACGACGATCCGTCGTTGTCGCGCCCCCGGGCCCCAGGCCCGGGGGCGCGTCGTTTCCGGCCGCCCGGGCACGGACACGGTCGGGCGGGATCACTCGTGCCGGCCCCGTGCGCTTAGAATGGCCGGCCCATGCCTCCGCTTCGGATCGCCCTCGCCTCCGACCACGGCGGCTTCGACCTCAAGGAGCGGCTGAAGGAGCACCTGAGGGCCCGGGGGCACGACGTCGCCGACCTCGGGACGAACGGGAAGGACCCGGTCGACTACCCGGTCTTCGCCCGGGCGGCCGCGCTCCGCGTGGCCCAGGGGGAGGCGGACTTCGGAATCGTCGTCGACGGGGCCGGGATCGGCTCCGCGATGGCCGCGAACAAGGTGCCCGGCGTCCTCGCGGCCACGTGCAACACCGAGGCGCTCGCGAAGAACGCCCGCGAGCACAACGACGCGAGCCTCCTCGCCCTCGGGGCGGGACACGTCGACGTGGAGACGGCCAAGCGGATCGTCGACGTCTTCCTGTCGACGCCGTGCACGGCCGAGCGGCACCTGAAGAGGGTCGCGATGATCCGCGAGATGGAGAAGGAGAAGGGGATGACGGACCTGTCCGCAGAGGACGTCGAGCGGATCGCCGCGAAGGTGAAGGAGATGCTCGGCAAGGGCGGCGCCGCCGTGCCTGCCGTACCGGCGGCCCTGACGCCGACGCAGGTGGCGCAGCTCATCGACCACACGCTCCTGAAGCCCGACGCCATGGCCACCGACGTCGAGAAGCTCTGCGCCGAGGCGCGGCAGCACGGCTTCTTCTCGGTCTGCGTGAACCCGGTCTTCGTCCCGCAGGTGAAACGCTCCTCCGCGGCTCGGCCGTGAAGGTCTGCTGCGTCGTCGGCTTCCCCCTCGGCGCGCAGGACTCCCAGATCAAGCTCCTCGAGGCGAGGAAGGCGATCCGGGAGGGGGCGCAGGAGGTCGACATGGTCATCAACGTCGGCGCCCTGAAGGGGAAGGACGACGCGCTCGTCCTGAAGGACATCCGGGGCGTCGTCGAGGCCTGCAAGGACGGCCGGGCGCTGTCGAAGGTCATCCTCGAGACGTCTCTCCTGACGGACGAGGAGAAGGTCCGCGCCTGCGAGCTCTCGATGAAGGCCGGGGCCGACTACGTCAAGACGTCGACCGGCTTCTCCTCGGGCGGGGCCACCGCCGAAGACATCGCCCTGATGGCCCGGACCGTCGCGCCGAAGAAGCTCGGCGTGAAGGCCTCCGGTGGCATTCGGACCCTGTCCGACCTCCTGAAGATGGTGAAAGCCGGGGCGACCCGCGTCGGCGCTTCCGCCAGCGTGAAGATCCTGGAAGAGGCCCGCGCGGCCGCGGGGAAGTGAGGAGAGGGATGGGAGAGCTCCGCTGCTACTGCTTCATCGACAAACTCCAGCCGCAGTTCGCCTCCTTCCTCGGCACGGTGGCGCAGGGGTTCCTGCCCGTGCCGGGGCAGGCGTCGCTCTTCGTCGAGGTGGCCCCCGGGATGGACATCATGAAGGTGACCGACGTCGCCCTGAAGGCGACCGACGTCAAGCCCGGCATGATGATCCTCGAGCGGATGTACGGGATGCTCGAGGTCCACTCCGACTCGCAGGCCGAGGTCCGGCAGGCCGGGGCGGCGATCCTCGCGGCGCTCGACCTCAAGGAGGCCGACCGGATCAAGCCCGAGATCACCTCGAGCCAGGTGATCCGGAACATCTCCGACTACCACAGCCAGCTCATCAACCGGACGCGGCACGGCGACATGATCATCCCGGGCGAGACGCTCTACGTCCTCGAGTGCGCGCCGGCGGGCTATGCCGCCATCGCCGCCAACGAGGCGGAGAAGGCGGCGGACATCAAGGTCCTCGAGGTCCGCGCCTTCGGCAGCTTCGGACGCGTCTACCTCGGGGGCGAGGAGAAGGACATCGACGTCGCCTGGCGCGCCGCCGAGGAGGCCCTGAAGACCATCACCGGCCGGCCCGCGGGGCGGCGGGAGTAGCCCCGGACCCGCGAAGGGCCGGAACGCAGTAACGCAACGGATCGCCGCCGTGCGACGATCCGAGGAGAGGAAACAGACATGACCGAAGCCCTCGGGATGATCGAGACGAGGTCCTTCCCCGCGGTCGTCGAGGCCGCCGACGCCGCCGTCAAGGCCGCCAAGGTGGAGCTGGTGTCGTACGAGAAGACGGGCGGCGGCTACGTCACCGTCATCGTCCGCGGCGACGTCGCGGCCGTGAAGGCCGCCTGCGACGCGGCCCAGGTGGCCGGCGGCCGCGTCGGCGAGATGGTCGGCGTCCACGTCATCGCCCGCCCGCACGCCAACGTCGACGCCGTCCTGCCGCTGGGCCGCAAGCCCGCCGCCGAGGCGAAGTAGCTCCTCGGACACGCGAGAGCCATGCAGCTCGCGAAGGTCGTCGGGAGCGTCGTGGCGACGCGGAAGGAAGAGAGCCTCTCCGGGCTGAAGCTGCTCCTCGTCCGTCCGGTGGACGAGGAGGGGCGCGAGGGGGCGAACGTCCTCGTCGCCGCCGACGCCGTCGGCGCGGGCCCGGGCGAGCTCGTCCTCGTCGCCTCCGGCAGCTCTGCCCGCCAGACGCTCGCCACCGACAAGCGGCCCGTGGACGCCGTCGTCATGGCCATCGTCGACTCGTGGGACGTCGGCGGGGCCGTGAAGTACAGGAAGTGAAATGGCCCAGCGCCTGACGGAAGCCGAGATCGAGGCGATCGCCCGCCGCATCGTGGCGGACCTCGACGGGAAGCCGGGTGCCGCCGGCGGCTCCGGGGCCGTTTCCGCGTCGTCGGCCCCCGGCTCCCGGGGCCGCCGCCGGAGCGATGGGGATTCACGCCACGGTGAACGCCGCCGTCGAGGCGGCCCGCAGGGCCCAGCCCCGCTTCGCCGCGCTCCCGCTGAAGGTGCGCGCGAGGGTGATCGAGGCGATCCGCGCCACGATGCGCGAGAACGGCGCGGCCCTCGCGAGGGCCGCCCACGAGGAAACCGGTCTCGGTCGTTACGAAGACAAGGTCGTCAAGAACGCCCTCGTCACCGAGCGGACGCCCGGCCTCGAGGACCTCGCCCCGTCGGCCGTCACCGGCGATCACGGCCTCACGCTCGTCGAGCCGGCGCCGTTCGGAGTCATCGGCGCCCTCACCCCCTCGACGAACCCGACGTCGACGATCATCTGCAACGCGATTGGGATGCTCGCCGCGGGGAACTCGGTCGTCTTCTCGGTCCATCCTTCGGCGAAGACCTGCTCGATCCAGACGATCGCCCTGATCAACAAGGCGATCGTTGCGGCCGGCGGACCTCCCGACGTCGTCACCGGCGTCTCGACGCCGTCGATCGAGTCGGCCCAGGAGGTCATGCGCCACCCGGGAATCCGCCTCCTCGTCGTCACCGGAGGCGGGGCGGTCGTCAAGGCCGCGATGGCGAGCGGCAAGCGCGCCATCTGCGCCGGGCCGGGGAACCCGCCCGTCGTCGTCGACGAGACGGCCGACCTCGGCAAGGCGGGGCGCGACATCGTCCTCGGCGGCTCGACCGACAACAACATCATCTGCGTCGACGAGAAGGAAGTCCTCGTCGTGGCGAAGGTGGCCGACGAGCTGATCCGCTCGATGGTCGCCGCGGGCGCCGTCCTGATCGGCAAGGACCGCCTCCGCGACCTCGAGAAGGTCGTCTTCACGAAGATGGCCGGGCCGCGCGAGCACGCGCACGTCGACAAGGACCTCATCGGAAAGAACGCGAACGTGATCCTCGCGAAGATGGGGATCTCCGCCCCCGACTCCGTGAGGATGGTCGTCGTCGAGGTCGACCAGGACCACCCGCTCCTCTGGACGGAACAGATGATGCCGGTGATGCCGGTCTGCCGCGTCCCGAGCGTCGACGCCGCGATCGACCTCGCGGTCCCTGTCGAGGGGCGCAACCGGCACACCTTCGTGATGCACTCGAAGAACCTCGACGCCCTCTCGCGGATGGCGAAGGAGTGCGACGCTTCGATCTTCGTCAAGAACGGCCGCTCGCAGGCGGGGCTCGGCCTCGACGGCGAGGGGTCCTGCTCGTTCACCATCGCGAGCCCGACGGGCGAGGGGCTCACCGGCCCCCGCAGCTTCTCGCGCTGGCGCCGCTGCGTCCTCGTCGACAACTTCCGGATCACCTAGTCGATGAAGCGCGCCCCGGCCCTCGCCGTCCTCGACTTCGCCCAGGTTCCCGCGGGCCTCGACGCGACGGACGCGATGCTCAAGAAGGCGCCCGTCGCCTTCTTCCGCTCGGGGACGGTCACGCGCGGGCGCTACCTCACGCTCCTCGGCGGGACCCCCGCCTCGGTTGCGGAGGCGCTCGAGGAAGGGCTCTCCCGCGCGGGTGGGCAGGTCCTCGACCACGTCTTCCTCGCCGACGTCCACCCGCGCCTCCTCGACGCCCTCGAGGGGCGGCACGGCGACGAGGGGACGGGCGCGCTCCTGATCCTCGAGACGGCGACCGCCTCGTCGGTCGTCCTCGCCTGCGAGAAGGCGCTCAAGGGGACGCTCGTCGACCTCGTCGAGGTCCGCCTCGCCGACGCCGGCCTCGCCGGCAAGGGGCTCGCCCTCTTCCGCGGCGACCTCCACGAGCTCGACGCGGCGATCGACCTCGTGAGGTCCGTGCTTCCGCCCGCGGCAGGACTCTCGCACCGCATCCTCGCGCGGCCCCACGACGCGTTCGCGCGCGAGAACGCGCTCGGCACCGCCTTCGCGTCGAGCCGCTTCGTCGACCTCGGCGGAGAGGAGACGTCCTAGCGATGCTGCTCGGGCGCGTCCTCGGCCGGGTCGTTCCCTGCGTCGTCACGCCGGGCCTGGAAGGCGTCCCCATGCTCCTCCTCCAGCCGCTCGGCAAGGACGGCGCACCGAAGGGGAAGACCCTCGTCGCCGCCGACCCGACCCGGATGGCGGGCGAGGGCGAGCTCGTCGCCTACGAAGGCGGCCGCGAAGCGGCGCTCCTCCTCGACCCCTGGTTCGTCCCGGTCGACCACGCCATCGTCGGCATCGTCGACGCGCTCCACCTTCCGGCGAAGGAGCCGGCGTGATCACCGGCCGCGTGATCGGCGATCACCTCGCCTGCGACGATCCGGGCACCCTTCTCCTGCGAGGGGAAGAAGCTGCCGACTGGCCGCCGGGGGACGAACCGATGGACCAGACGGCCGGCATCGTCCTCCGCCATCTCGCGGCCTGCGTCGCCGGCTTCTTCCTGCCGAGGAGGCCGGCGCGCGCAGGTCGCCCACCTCGCCCCCTCCATGGCCACGAGCTGCTGCCGCCCCGCCTCGGTCCCCTCCTCGTCGCCTGGCTGACCGACCCGCCCTGGCCTGCCGCTGAAGACCGCACCGTGCCCCGCATCCGTGCCAGGCGTGCAATCGTGTATTATTCGCCGCATGACACGTCCTCCGCGCCTCGACGCCGCCGGAACCGTCATGCACGTCATCGCGCGAGGAAACGAGCGCCGCCCCCTCTTCCGTGACGACGCGGACCGCGAGCGGTACCTCGAACTCCTCGCCGAGGCCTGTGGGAAGCACGACGCCCGCGTCCTCGCCTACTGCCTGATGCCGAACCACGTGCACCTCGCGATGCAGACCGGGTCCGTCCCCGTCTCCCGCGTCGTGCACGACGTCCACTCGCGGTACGCGCTCTACTTCAACCGTCGCTATGACCGCTCGGGGCACCTCTTCCAGGGGCGGTTCCAGGGTCTGCTCGTCGAGCGGGACGCCTACTTGCTCGAGGTGGTCCGCTACATCCACCGGAACCCGGTCAAGGCGAGGCTCGCGGCGCGACCGGAGGAGTTCGCCTGGTCGAGCCACGGGGCCTATCTCGGATCGGCGCCGCCGTGGCTGGCGGTGGGCGAGGCGTTGTCGCTTCTCGCGGGTAGCCGTCCGAAGGCGCGACGCCTGTTCCAGGAGTTCGTCGCCGGGACGGCTGCGGGTCGCTACGACCCGGACGACGCGCGCCTCGGCGCCGTCGTCGGGGGCGACGACTTCGTTCGCGCGGCGCTCGCGAAGGCGGGCCAGTCCGACCTCGTGAGGCGCACGCTGACCCTGGAGGCAATCGTGCAGCTGGTCGCGGAGCGGGAAGGGGTCGCGCTCGCCGAGCTGTCCGGGCCGGGACGGCTGAGGTCGCTCTCGCGCGTCCGCAGCCTCTGTGCCCTCCTCGGGCGCGACGCCGGCGAGATCTCCCTTGCGAGGACGGCCCGCTTCTTCCGGCGCGACCCGTCGACGATCTCGCGTGACGTCACCCGGTTCGAGCGCCGACTCGCCGAGGATCCGGAAGAGGCGCGACGTTACGCGGAGCTTCGGCGGGAGCTCACGGCCTGACGGCAAGGAGCGAGCGCGACCGCCTCCGCGGAATTCCCGATTGCACGCGCGGCAGGGTCCGGAGTGTTTCCCTTCAACAATACACGATTGCACGCCTGGCACGACCGGGGGGGTGTGAGAGGATCGTCGGGGTGAAGAACCTTCTCTTCTTCGATCTGGACGACACGCTGCTCGACCATGCCGGGGCCGAGGCGCGAGCCCAGCGGGAGACGTTCTCGGCGTTCGGAGAGCTGTTCGGCGCCCTGTCCTTCGGGGAATGGCTCGGGGCGTACCGCCAGGCGAACGTCCGCCTCTGGACGGCGTACGGGCGGGCCGAGATCGGCCGCGAGGAGCTGCACCGGCGGCGCTTCGCCGACCCGCTCTCTTCCTTCGGCCTCGACGCGGGGGCCGCGGAGGAGGTCGGCGCGGCCTACCTCGAGCGGTACCGCCGGGCGTGGCGGCTGAACGACGGGGCCGAGGAGCTCCTCGCCGCCGCGGCGGAGCTGGGAGAGGTGGGCATCCTCTCGAACGGCTTCCGCGAGCTCCAGCGCGCCAAGATCGCCCGGTTCGGGCTCGAGCGGTGGGTCCGGCACGTCGTCCTGTCCGAGGAGGTCGGGGCCATGAAGCCGGCCCGGGCGATTTTCGACGCCGCCGTCCGGGCGGCGTGCGGCGAGGAGGGCGTGGACGGTCGCCGAAAGCTCTACCTCGGCGACCATTTCGAGACGGACGTGCTCGGCGCGAGGGCCGCCGGCTGGTTTCCGGTCCTCTACAACCCCGGCCGCGGCGCGCTCCCCGCCCCGGTCGTCCACGTCGCACGGCTCACGGACGCGATCCCGCTCCTGGCGTAGCGCGCCTCAGTTCCCGAACCGCGCCATCCGGACGACCTTCTCGACGACGGAGGCGAGGAGCCGGGGAACGCCCGGAGATCCGGAAGCCGACATCGCCTCGGCGACCTCGAGAGCCATGCGGGGCTTGCCGTGGGCCTTCAGTGCGCGGTCGATGATGGCGCCGGGGGGAACCCGCCGGCGTCCGAAGAGCGAGGGGAGGACCCCGGCCTTCGCCGCGGCGGCCCGGTAGACGTGGGCGTAGCCGGAGCCCCACAGGTAGTGCTCCACGTCCCGCTCCCGGAAGCCCGTCACCCGCTCCCGGTCGGGCTCCCCGGCGAGGAACGACCGGGCGGCGCGGACGTAGTGCCGTCCGGCGTCGTCTCCGTCGGCCAGGAGGTGCCACTGGATGCCGAGCCCGCGCGCCATCTTCACGAGAGGCGCGATTCCGCACTGGGCGTACTCGACGCACCGGATCCCCTCGGCCGGAAAGTCGAAGCCCACGAGCCGGGCGACTTCGGGAAGGAGCCACGACTCGGTCTCTCCCTCGACGAGAAGCCAGCAGCGCGCGAAGACGGAAGAGGCCCGATTGACGCGGATGTGGTAGCCGATTCGCCGCATCTCGTCGACGGTGAGGGCGTCGTCTCGCAGGCCGTGGACGGTGACCCCCGCGGCGCTGCGCACGATCCGGCGGATCGCGTGGAGGGGAACGGAGGCGAGAAGGTCCCCGGAGTTCGTCGTGAGCACCTTCTGTCCCGGCACCCGGTCGATGAGCCGGAAGATGCGGGTGGCCAGGATGGGATGGAGGTGCGCCTCGGCCTCCTCGATCAGGACGAGCGACTCGGCGCCGCTGTCGACGGGCGACCCGTTCTCGGCCTCGAGGACGGCCCCGAGGAGCATCAGGAGCGCGAGGCTCTGCGTCCCCGTTCCCTCGCGCGCCTCGGCGCGGAGCGGGTCGGTCGCGCCGAGGGAGACGGGCGTCTCCGCGAGGACTTCCGTGGCGCGTCCCGGGGCGCGGTCCGGCCGCTGGAGACGCTCGCTCCAGCGTTCTGCCAGCGCCCGCGCCGCCTCGATCGGCTCGCGCAGCTCCTCCGGATGCGGGCGCCACGATCCGGAGAACTTCCGGTAGGCGCTCTCGACGGTGCGGCGGAGCCTCTTCGTCACCTCGCCTTCCACCGCCGAAGTCGTGTCGGCCTGCCCGCGGGCGTCGTAGCCCGGGAATGCCGAAGGCGCAGCCGCCGGCCCCGGGCCTTCAGCCGGGGCGGGCCGGGCGGGACGGCCGAAACGGACGCGCAGGACCGGGTGCCGGCGCCGGAATGCTTCGAACGCGGCCGGATCCCCGGGATGGAGCTCGCGTCCCTCCCGGTCGACGAGGCGCGGGATGGCCCGCGCCGGCGAACCGTCCGGCGTTCGCGTCGCGGCGATCTCGGCGACGACCTCGTGCCGATCGCTCTCGAGGAAGGTGAAGCTCAGCGAGATCCTCTCGACGGGTGCGGCGCCGGGAGCGTTCGGGACGTGGAAGTCGAGCGGCCCGAAGAACGGAACCGTCGCCCGGTGGGCGAGCGCGAGCTCGAGCGCGTCGAGGACGCTCGTCTTCCCGCAGGAGTTCTCGCCGATCAGGGCCGTCGTGTCGTCCAGCTCCAGCGTCATGCGCCGGATCCCGCGGAAGCCCTCGATCTCTATGCGGCGGAGCGGCACGGTCTCGAACGTCCCTCGGGGGAAGTGTAGGGCCGGCCCGCTTCGCGGGTGGCAGGCGTCAGGCCGGTCCCTCGTGAAAGGCGAGCCTCTTCGAGAGGAACAGGCGACGCGGGTCGACGTACCCGGCTGCGCGGTAGAGCTCCCGGGCCGGCGCGTTCTCCACCGAGACCTCGATCCGGACGGCGCCCGCGCCCTCTCGTTTCGTCTCCTGTTCGACGAACGCGAGGGTCGCGGCCGCAACGCCCTTTCCCCGGAACTCCGGCAGGACGAAGAGCTCGTCGAGGAGGAGAAAACGCCCACCCTGCTCGGTGCTGAAGCCCCAGGTCCCCATCGCGTAGCCGGCGACCGCGTCCTCGACGAGAGTGAGCCAGACACGTCCGAGGCCGGGGTCGGAAAAGAGGACGCCGAGCGCCTCTCGTATCGCGGCCGCGTCGAAGGGGATCCCCTCGTGGGCCCAGAGAGCTTCCATCATCGGGAGGAAGGTCCGTTCGTCGGCGACCGAAGCGGCGCGGAAGGAGACGCGCAAAGGCCGGGCCTCTCCCTATCTCGAGGAGAAGAGCTCCTTGTCGTACTTCGCCCGGATCGTCGCGGGACCGATCTGAACGACGATCGACCGGAGCGAGGCCGAGGTTTCGGCTGCCGCGTCTCCACGGACGAAGAGGCGGACCCGCATGGCGCCGGTCGGGTCATCCGTGAGGCGAATCTCGGCCTCGACGCCGGAGAGAGCCGTCAGCGGCTGACCGGATCCGTCGGCCGCACCGACGATCCGCGCGCTCTGGATGCCGGACAGGTTCACGGGCTGCTTGAAGCTGACGACCACGTTGAGGCCCTGTCGGTCGGCGGTTTGGAAGAACCCGCGGACGTTCGAGTCGAGGAGGCGCCGTTCCTCCGGGCCGAGTTTCGCGGACCGGCTGACCGGCCTCTTCGGCTCGGGTACGGGAGTGGGAAGCGTGGCCTCGGCCCCGGACCCGGACGGGAGAGAACCGGAGGCAACGGGCGGAATAGGGGGAGCGGGATCGAGCGTCGCCGCCGAGGAGGACGGGAGGTTCGGCTTGACGTAGAACTCCCACCCGGCCCACGCCCCGCCGCCGAGGAGCGACAGGACGAAGAGGGTGATGAAGACGACCTTGCGCTTCCGCCTGGCCTCCGCTCGCTGCCTCGTGCGGATCGACTCCGTATCGCGCTTCACGGACCGCGAGCGGGTCTCGCCGCCGAACACCGGGTGTACCGGGGACCGGGAAATCCCCTGCCGGCTCTCGTTCATGACCTGGATCTGCTCGTCGTACCCGGCCTGCTCGAGCCAGTCGGGAACCTGGGAGGCCGGGGCGGAGGGTGCGCTCCTGGCGATCGGGGGCGCCGGGCTCCCCCCTGAGGCGACCGCCCTCATCGCGTCGGTGCCCAGGCGCGACGCGGCAGAAGGGGCCTTCGTCTCCGCCTCCGTGAACGGGTAGGCGCCGTCGTCGACGAGTCCGGTCGCGGCCGTTGCTCCTCCGGGTCTGCTGCCGGAGGGCGAAGGCGTCATGCCCGGTCCGCCCGGCGAGCCCGCGGAGCCCGAGAGGGACTTCGGCGTCTCCGTGGAGGGGAGCGTCGAGACGGACTCGGGATCCGGCATGAGGCCCGCCTCCTCCGCCTGACGCTGCGCCGCGACGAGGGCATCGATGATCTCCTCGTAGCCCTGGGGCCGGTCGTCGGACTTCTTGGCGAGCATCTTCGTGACGAGCGCCTGGAGCGTCGAGGGGATCGGCGGGTTTCCTTCGGGAGCCGAGAAGTCGAACGGTGCGCGGTTCTCCTGCGCCATGACCCACTCGAGGTAGTTCCTCGAGTTCTGGACATTGATCGGACGGCGCTTCGTCAGGAGGCGGAAGAAGATGACGCCGAGGGAATAGATGTCGCTCCGGAAGTCGATCTGGCCGAACGTCAGCAGCTCGTGCGAGGCGTAGGCGAGCTTGCCGAGGAACTCGCCCGTCTGCGTCAGCTCGCCGCCGCTTCCCTCCTGGAGGATCTTCGCCACGCCGAAGTCGAGGATCTTCACGAGCCGGCGCTCGTCCTGGAGGGTGACCATGATGTTGTTCGGGGAGAGGTCGCGGTGGAGGATGTTCCGTTCCTTGAGGTAGGCGAGGCCCATCGCGGCCTGCACCATGAGAGGGATGAGCTCGGGGAACGGCCTTCCCTCGAAGGCGCCGAAGTCGACCGCCTTCACGTACTCCATGACGATCGTCGGGAGCCCCTCCCGCGACCGGGTGATCTCGTAGCACCGGACGATGTTCCGGTGGTTCAGCGAGGCCAGGATCTGGTTCTCCTTCATGAACCGCGCCTGGAGCTCGGGGTCCGAGAGGCTCCGCGACATCACCTTCACGGCGACCGGGAGGTGTGTGCGGCGATCCTCCGCGAGGAAGACGATCCCCATCCCGCCCTCTCCGAGGACGCGGGAGACAGAGAAGTGGTCGAATTCGGGGGGCCTGAGAAGGACGCTCAAATCGGAACCGTTCGGCGCATTGTACGGGCTAACCGGCTTCGCGGATGACGCCGGCGGCCGACGCCCGGATCAGTTCCTCTTCTGCCGCACGGCGGAGGAGGCGCCGGCCGGATCGCGCAAGACGGAGTTCCGGGCGGACCCCATCGCCTTCGGCTCGGCGACGATCTCGCCGCCGTGGACGTTCGCCGGGGCGCTCACGCGGTCTCTGTCCGCGCGGCCTTCCACGAGGCGTAGAGACGCGGCGCCGCGTCGACGAAGCCTCCGTGACGCACGGTCCAGCCGAGCCGGTGGACCGCCTTCCAGGAATCGACGTGCTGGTTGAGCGCGAGGCAGGTGGCGAAGGGGCCCATCGCCGCGACGGCCTGCTCCACCGGGACGTGCTCGACGCGCCCGTCGGCGCCGGCCGCCAGGCTGGCCGCCACGGCGCACTCGTTGACGGTGGCGCGGCTCCGGTCGGTCGCGTTGAGCACCTCGCCGCCGAGGCCGGACTCCGCGGCTCTCACGTACAGCTCGGCCAGATCATCCCGGTGGACCATCGCCCAGCGATTCGTCCCGTCGCCGACGACGCGGGCGGCTCCGCCCTTCCCGGCGCTCTCGAACCAGGACGCCGTGAGGCTCCCCGGGCCGCCGTAGACGCACCCGGGCCGGATCACGAGCGTCCGGAATCCGCCGCCGTTCCACGAGAGGACGGCCGCGTCGACGGCCGGTCGAGGCGCCACGAACGTGGGCGGGTCGAGGGGCGCCGACTCGTCGATGGCACCGTCACCGGTGTCACCGTAGACCCAGACTCCGCTCGTGGAGAGGAGGACCCGCCCGATCCGGTCGCGCCCGGCATCCCGCAGGGCGCCGAGGGCGGCGCGGTGGAGGTCCCAGGACTTCTCGGAGTACTCGACCGCGCAGTGGACGAGGACCGAGCAGCGTTCGGCGGCCGGACGCCAGCCGTCGGGCTCTTCCATCGTCCCGAACACCGGAACGACCTCGGCGGCCTCGAGGAGGCGTTCCTTTCCGGGGGTCCGGACGAGTCCGTACGTTTCGTGCCCCGCGCGTGCGAAGGCGGCGGCGACTGCTGAACCGATGAAACCGGTGGCTCCGGTGACGAAGACTTTCATGGGGCTTCCTCCAGGGAACGCTCGGGATGATAGGCCGCACCCGGCGTCAGCGGGCAGCGGGGGCGGGGCCGGCGAAGCCGCGGACGGCGTGGGGGCGGTAGGGGGCCTCGAGCGCGGCGGCCTCTTCCGCGGTCAGCGCGAGGTCCAGCGCGGCCAGAGCCTCCTCGAGGTGAGCCGGCTTCGTCGCCCCGACGATCGGCGCCGTCACGCCTGGCCGCGAGAGGAGCCACGCGAGGGCGACCCGGGCCATCGGGACGCCCCGCGCCGCGGCGACCTCGCGGGTCGCCGCGAGGACCTCTGCGTCCGCCGGATGGTCGTAGAGCTGCCGCGCGTAGTCGTCGGAGGCGGCGCGAGGCGTCGCCTCGCGGTCGGCGGGCGTCGCACGCGTCCCGGCGAGGAGACCGCGCGCCAGTGGCGACCAGGGGAGGACGCCGATTCCCTCCTCGATGCAGAGGGGGAGCATCTCGCGCTCCTCCTCGCGGTAGAGGAGGTTGTAGTGGTTCTGCATGGAGACGAATCGCGCCAGACCTGTCCGGTCGGCCGTCGCGAGCGCCTTCTGGAATCGCCACGCCTCGCCCGAGCTGGCGCCGAGGTACCGGACCTTGCCCTGCCGGACGAGGAGATCGAGCGCCTCCAGCGTTTCCGCCAGCGGCGTCGACGGGTCGAACCGGTGGATCTGGTAGAGGTCGATCGTCTCGACGCCGAGCCGCTTCAGGCTCGCCTCGCACGCCTGGACGACGTGCTTCCTCGAGAGCCCCCCCATGTTCGGGCCGGAGCCCATGGGGAAGTGGACCTTCGTGGCGATGACGAGCTCCTCGCGGCGGCCCATCTCGGCGAGCAGGCGGCCGGTGACCTCCTCGCTCACGCCCAGCGAGTACATGTCGGCCGTGTCGAAGAGGTTGATCCCCGCCTCGAGGGCGCGCCGGAAGAACGGGCGCGCCTCGCATTCAGGCAGGACCCACGGCCGCCACTTCGGGTCGCCGTAGCTCATGCAGCCCAGCGCCAGCCGCGAGACGACGAGGCCGGTCCGGCCGAGGGTCGTGTACTTCACCCGAGCGGCCGAGGGTCAATCGGGGTCGATACTGGTGACGAAGGTGGACTTCCCGCCCTTGAACTGCTTCAGCACGACGCTCTTCACCGGGTCGTGAGAGCCGCCCTTGAAGACGATCTTTCCGGTGACGCCGTCGAACGACGTGATCTTCGAGAAGGCCTCCCGCACGGCCTCGCGGTCGTGGCCGGTGGCCGACTGCAGCGCGGTCTTCAGCAGCATCATCGTGTCGTAGGTCAGGGCGGCGCCGTCGTCCGGCACCGCCTTGTTGTATCGATGCTCGAAGGCGGCGCGGAAGATGCCGACCTTGTCCTCCATGGCGTCAGGGTTGTAGTGGGCGCCGAAGTACGCCCCCTCGACCTCGGGCGCGTTCTTGAGGAGCTCCGGGTTCCCCCACACATCGCTCCCGAGGAACGGCGCCTTCACCCCGGCGGCGCGAGCCTGCTTGATCTGCTCGGGCACCTCGCTGTAGTAGCTCGGGAGGAAGACGAGGTCGGGCGCGGCGTCCGCGATCTTCTTCCACTGTGCGGAGAGGTCCTTCTCCCCGGCGGCGTAGCTCTCGAAGGCGACGACCTGCCCGGAGCGCGCTTCGATCGCTTTCTTCATCAGCTCGGCCTGGCTCTTGGGCGCCTCGGACGAGGAGTTGAAGAGAATGGCCACCTTCGTCGCCTTGATGTAGCCCGACGCGAACTTCGCGAGGGCCGCAACCTGGACCGGGTCTGTGAAGCACGTCCGGTAGACCCACTTCCGCACGGCGCCGGTGTCGTCCAGCGTCACCCGGGGGGCTGATCCCCAGGGCGTGATGAGGAGGGTCTTCCCCTCCTCCGCCACCTGCGCGGCGGGGACGGCGCCGAGGCTGGCGCTCGGGCCGACGATCGCGAGGACCTGTTCCTGCTCGATGAGGCGCTTGGCCGCGTCGGCGGCCGGCTGGGCCTGCCCCTCGCTGTCCTCGATGACGAGGCGCAGGAGGTGCTTCGTTCCGGCGACCTCGACGCCGCCGGCGTCGTTGATCTCGGCGACCGCGAGCTCCGCGGCCTTCTTGCAGGAGTCTCCGACCGCGGGGATGTCGCCGGTCAGCTCCGCGATCACGCCGATCTTGAGGTCGGGTCCGCTCTTCTTGCAGGCTGCCTGGGTGAGGAGCAACCCGCCGAGGGTTCCGGCGAGGAGGAATGTAGACGCTTTGAAAACAAAGTCCCGCTTCATAACCGGGAAGCGTATTTCCGGAGGGGGGCCTGGTCAAACGGAGATCCGTTCTAAAATCCCCCTTCGCCCCCGAGGAGGGGCGGCGCGCGCTCGACGGACGTCCGGAAGGAGCCTCGCGGGAGGTGCCCGGAGCGGTCCCGCCGCCGCCAGGGGAAAGCTGTCGCCGGAGGATCCATGCCGTTCAACCTGAAGAACCGTCACTTCCTGACGATCCACGACTTCACCCCGAAGGAAGTCCTCTACCTCCTCGACCTGGCGCGCGACCTCAAGCGCGCCAAGTACGCCGGGGTCGAGACGCAGCGCCTCCGCGGGAAGAACGTCGCCCTCATCTTCGAGAAGGACTCGACCCGCACCCGCTGCGCCTTCGAGGTCGCCTGCACCGACCAGGGTGCCAGCGTCACCTACCTCGGCCCCTCCGGCTCCCAGATCGGCAAGAAGGAGACGATGAAGGACACGGCGCGGGTCCTCGGCCGGATGTACGACGCCATCGAGTACCGCGGCTACGGGCAGGCGATCGTCGAGGAGCTGGCGAAGTGGGCCGGCGTCCCCGTCTTCAACGGCCTGACCGACGAGTTCCACCCGACCCAGATCCTCGCCGACCTCCTGACGATGCGCGAGCACAGCGACAAGCCGCTCTCGCAGATCTCCTACGCCTACCTCGGCGACGCGCGGAACAACATGGGGAACACCCTCATGCTCGGCGGCGCGCTCATGGGGATGGACGTGCGGCTCGGCGCGCCGAAGCACCTCTGGCCCGTCGACGAGCTCGTCGCGAAGGCGAACGAGCTGGCCGCCGCCTCCGGCGGGAAGGTGACGCTCACCGAGGACCCGAAGGCCGCCGTCCGCGGCGTCGACTTCGTCCACACCGACGTCTGGGTCTCGATGGGCGAGCCCGACTCCGTCTGGGCCGAGCGGATCAAGCTCCTCCTTCCGTACCAGGTCAACGCCGCCCTGATGGCCGCGACCCAGAACCCGAAGGCGAAGTTCCTCCACTGCCTCCCGGCGTTCCACAACCGCCAGACGAAGATCGGCGAGGACATCTTCCAGAAGTTCGGGATCGAGGCGATGGAAGTCAGCGACGACGTCTTCGAGTCGCCCGCGTCCGTCGTCTTCGACCAGGCCGAGAACCGGCTCCACACCATCAAGGCCGTCCTCGTCGCGACGCTCGCCGGCTAGGGGGAACCGATGCGCGTCGTCGTCGCCCTGGGCGGGAACGCCCTCCTGAAGCGCGGAGAGCCGATGACGGCCGAGAACCAGCGGGCCAACGTGAAGCGGGCCTGCGAGGCGCTCGCGCCGGTTGCCAACGACAACGAGATCGTCATCTCGCACGGGAACGGCCCGCAGGTGGGGCTCATCGCCCTCCAGCAGTCGGCCTACGCGGGCGTCGAGCCGTACCCGCTCGACGTCCTCGGCGCGCAGACGGAGGGGATGATCGGCTACGTCATCGAGCAGGAGATGGGGAACCTCCTCCCGTTCGAGCGCCCCTTCGCCACGATCCTCTCGATGACGGAGGTCGACCCCGCGGACCCGGCCTTCCGGAACCCGACGAAGCCGATCGGCCCCGTCTACGGAAAGGACGACGCCGACCGGATGGCATCCGAGAAGGGCTGGACCTTCAAGGCCGACGGCGACGGCTTCCGCCGCGTCGTCCCGTCGCCGCGGCCGAAGCGGATCTTCGAGATCCGCCCGGTGAAGTGGCTCCTCGAGAAGGGGACGGTCGTCATCTTCGCGGGTGGCGGCGGCATCCCGACGATGTACGGGCCCGACCGGAAGCTCTGCGGAATCGAGGCCGTCATCGACAAGGACCTCGCCTCCTCGCTCCTGGCGCGCGAGGTCGAAGCCGACGCGTTCGTCATGGCGACCGACGCCGACGCCGTCTACGTCGGCTGGGGAACCCCCGAGGCGCGGGCGCTGAAGACGATCTCTGCGGGGGAGCTGAAGAAGTACTCCTTCCCGGCCGGCTCGATGGGGCCGAAGGTCCAGGCCGCCTGCGAGTTCGCGGAGGCGACTGGCAAGGACGCCTGCATCGGCGCCCTCGAGGACACGGCCCGGATGCTGCGCGGCGAGGCGGGAACGACGGTCGTGAAGGATGCCGTCGAGACGGAGTACTGGCCGAGGAAGTGCTGACCGCGCGCGCGGCGCTCCTCCTCTCCCTGGCCACCGCCGCCTGCGGCCCTGCGCCGCGGGCGACGGTCCTCTACGTCACGGACGCTCACGAGATCGCGCCCGTCGTGGACCGGCACGGCGACCGCGGGGGCGTGGCCAGGCTGAAGACGGTCGTCGACGGGCGGAAGACCGAAGACCCGGGGGCGATTCTCGTCTTCGGTGGAGACCTCGCGGGAGGGACGCTCTTCGGAGGTGTCTTCCGAGGCGAGCCGATGGTCGACGCCCTCGGGCGCGCCGGCGTCGGCCTCGCGTCGTTCGGCCAGCACGACTTCGACTTCGGCGCCGCCCACGCGAAGGCGCTCGTCGCGCGCTCCGCGTTCCCGTGGATCACGTCGAACCTCGTGGACCGGGAGGGGCGGCCGTTCGCGGGGTTGCCGACGCGGAGGCTCTTTCGGGTCGGGGGGCTCCGGGTCGGCTTCGCCGGTCTGACGGACGACTTCGGCACGACGACGCAGGAGGGGACCGTCGTGCAGACCGGCCTCGTCGAGGCGGCCGCGCGCGAGACCGCGGCGCTTCGGCGGGAGGGGGCCGAGGCCGTCGTCGTGCTGACGCAGGCGGGATTCGAAGTGAACCGGCGGATCCTCCTCGAGGTGCCCGGCGTCGACGCGATCCTGACCGAGGAGGAGTCGGAGGCGGTGTCGGTCGTCCGCTGGGTCGGAGCCCGGCCGGTCGCCGCGCCGTGCGGGAACCTCGGTTCCGTCGTCGAGCTCGTCCTCGAGAGGAAGGGCGGCCACCTGACCGCGCGCGTCGGCGCGCACCCCGTCGACGCCTCCGTCGCCCCCGATCCGGTCCTCGCCCGCGAGGAACGGGCGTGGACGGCGAAGCTCGAGGAGCTGCTCGCCGGTCCGATCGGCTCCCTCGCCGAGCCGCTCGACACCTCGGGAGCCTCGAGCGGGAGACGGGCCTCGGTGACCTCGTCGCCGACGCGTTCCGCGAGGCGGCGGGCGCGGACGCCGCGCTCGTTCTCGGCTCGAGTCTCCGGGCGCCGCTGCCCTCCGGCCCGCTCGCGCGCCGGCACGCGATGGCCGTCCTGCCGTTCGGGAACCGCGTCGTCGCGGTGGAGCTGACGGGTGAGGCCCTTCGTTCGGCTCTCGAACGGGCACTCGCTTCGGCCGGTCGGCGAGCCGGGAGCCTGCTTCAGGTCTCTGGGCTCGCCCTCGTGATCGACCTCTCGGCCCCCGAGGGGTCGAGGCTCGTCGAGGCCCGCGTCGGCGGCGTCCCGCTGCGCGACGACGCGTCCTACCGTGTGGCCGTCTCGAGCCACCTCGCTTCCGGAGGCGACGGTCACGTCGAGATCGCGGCGGGGATCCGCCCCGCGGAGGGCCGCGCCTCACCGCTCGACGCAGACGCGCTCGCGGAGCACCTGGGCCGCCTCTCGGCGGCCGGTCCGGTCCGGGCGCCGCCGGCCGGCCGGATCACGATCCGCGCGGCGCGCTGAAGGTCCGGGGCGCACGACGCGCCACCGGGACGAACGAAGGCCCGGGCGCGGGCCCGGGCCTTCGTCGAAGCGTTGCGATGTCCCTTCGGGGACTCGGTCCTGCGGCGGCTTCAGTACCGGTAGTGGTCGGGCTTGTACGGCCCCTCGGGCGGAACGCCGAGGTACGTGGCCTGCCTCGGGGTCAGCTGGGTCAGCTTCACGCCGAGGTGGCCCAGGTGAAGGCGGGCGACCTCCTCGTCGAGCTTCTTCGGGAGGACGTAGACCTTGCGGCCGTACTCGCCCTGGTTCTTGGCGAGGGCGATCTGCGCCATCACCTGGTTCGTGAAGGAGGACGACATGACGAAGCTCGGGTGGCCCGTCGCGCAGCCGAGGTTCATGAGGCGCCCCTCGGCCAGGATCATGACGGAGTGTCCGTCGGGGAAGCGGAACTCGTCGTACTGCGGCTTGATGTTGACCCGCTCGAGCCCGGGGAACTTCTTCAGCCCGGCCATGTCGATCTCGTTGTCGAAGTGGCCGATGTTTCCCACGATCGCCTTGTCCTTCATCTTCGCCATGTGGGCGACCGTGATGACGTCGAGGTTGCCGCTGGCGGTGATGAAGACGTCGGCCGTCGCGACGACGTCCTCGATCGTCTTCACCTCGTAGCCCTGCATGGCGGCCTGGAGGGCGCAGATCGGGTCGATCTCGGTGACGATGACGCGGCAGCCCTGGCCGCGCAGCGCCTCGGCGCACCCCTTGCCCACCTCGCCGAAGCCGAGGACGACGGCGACCTTGCCGCCGAGCATGACGTCCGTGGCGCGGTTCAGGCCGTCGACGACGGAGTGGCGGCAGCCGTAGACGTTGTCGAACTTCGACTTCGTCACGGAGTCGTTCACGTTGATGGCGGGGAAGAGGAGCGCCCCGTCCTTCTCCATCTGGTAGAGGCGGTGGACGCCGGTCGTCGTCTCCTCGGAGACGCCGCGGATCTCCTTCGCGATCCGCGAGAAGACCTTCCCGTCCTTGCCGAGCTCCTTGCGGATCAGGTCGAGGATGACGCCCCACTCCTCGGGGTCGTTCTTCGCGTCGAAGGCAGGGACCTTCCCGGCCGTCTCGAACTCGAGCCCCTTGTGGACGAGCATCGTGGCGTCGCCGCCGTCGTCGACGATCAGGGTCGGCCCGGTTCCGTCGGGCCACTCGATCGCCTCGCGCGTGCACCACCAGTACTCCTCGAGCGTCTCGCCCTTCCAGGCGAAGACGGGCGTCCCCTTCGGGCTCGCGGGCGTCCCGCCCTCCTCCGGTCGGCCGACGACGACCGCGGCGGCTGCGTGGTCCTGCGTCGAGAAGATGTTGCAGGAGACCCACCGGACGTCGGCGCCGAGGTCGGCGAGGGTCTCGATGAGGACCGCCGTCTGGATGGTCATGTGGAGGCTCCCCATGACCCGCTCGCCGGCGAGCGGCTTCTCGGCGCTGTAGCGGGCTCGGAGCGACATCAGGCCGGGCATCTCCTGCTCGGCGAGGCGGATCTCCTTGCGCCCCGCCTCGGCGAGCGAGAGGTCGGCGACCTTGAAGGCCGGGCGGGAGACGGAAAGGGCTGCGATTCCGGGATCCAGGACGGTGCTCATGCTGCTCCTTGGCCGCTTCGGGGCGGAGGGTTCCGTCAATCCCGGCAGCCGTTCGTGTTACGGGAATCGTGTCCGACCGGATGGCCGGCCGGAACGTTCAATCCTCAAGTGTCCCAACCAAAGGCGCCCTATGTCAAAACGTCCCTCCCCCCGGCGGTCGGAAGGGCGTCCGGCTTTCGGCCCCGTGTGCGTCAGTCCGGGCTCCCGGGCCCGTCCCGGTCCGTGGTCGCGGCCACGAGAAGGGACAGGAGAGCCGGATCCCACCGCCCACGGGTGGTCTCCTCCTCCAGGACCTGGATTGCGGAAAGGTCGTCCCGGACGCTGCGGTAGGGCCGGGAAGAGGTCATCGCGTCGAAGGCGTCGGCGATCGAGACCAGCTGGACGGGAAGTGTCAGCTCCGCGCCCCGGAGCCCGTCCGGGTAGCCCGAGCCGTCGATCCGTTCGTGGTGCCGGAGGACGAAGGGGAGGTAGGGTTCGAGGGCCGGGACCTCCCGAAGCAGCGTGAAGCCGATCACCGGGTGTGACTTCATGACGGCGAACTCGCTCTCGGTGAGCGGCTCGCGCTTGAAGAGGATTCCGTCCGGGATGGCGACGGTCCCGAAGTCGTGCAGGATCCCGCCGATGCGGATCCGTTCGATCTCGGCGTCCGACAGTCCGGCACCGCGGGCCAGGTCGGCTCCCAGGCGGCCGACGCGAGCCGAGTGCTCGATCCGGTGCGGCTCGCGGGCCTCGACGGCACCGAGGATCCCCGCGAATGCTGTGGCGGTCTTGCGGGACTCGTCCCGGCTGCGTGCCGCGGCGAGAAGGGTGCGGAAACGGGCGCGCACGAGCGCTTCGGGCGCCGGCCAGGAGAGGACGTCGTCTGCGCCGGCCTTCAGGGCGGCCCCGGCCGCCGGTCCCGGCGGGACGACGGCGACGACCGCGAGCGCGGCCGTTCTCACGTCCTCTCTCACGGCCTGGACGCGGGCCGCGCCGCCACCGCCGAGCCCGCTCACGGCGACGACGTGCGACTCCGAGCCGCGAGCCGCCTCGGCGAGCTCGGCGATCGTCGCCGCCACCACGACGGGCATTCGGAGGTTCTCGAATGTCCGGGCCAGCGCCGCGGCGCGCTGCACGTCAGGCTCGAGAAGGAGGATCCGGGGCGACGGCACGGGAGCACGATAGCGCGACTCGGGCCGCAGGAGGCTAGACTCGTCGGCGATGGCCTTGACCGGACCTGCGACGGCCTTCGCGGTCGGGCGCTCCCCCGCGTGGTGTCAGTTCGTCGAGCGAGCCACCCGCGTCGCTCCGCTCGGGGTCACCGTCCTGATCCGGGGAGAGACAGGGTCGGGCAAGGAGATCGCCGCCAAGCTCATCGTCGCGCTCGGCAGGAGGGCGGAGGCCCCCTTCGTCGCGGTCAACTGTGCAGCCCTGCCCGACACGCTCGTCGAGAGCGAGCTCTTCGGGCATGCGCGAGGGGCGTTCAGCGGGGCTACGGAAGCCCGGCGGGGCCTTTTCGAAGAGGCGCACCGGGGAACGATCTTCCTTGACGAGATCGGCGCGCTCCCGCTTCACGCGCAGGCCAAGGTCCTGCGCGTCCTGGAGGACGCCCGGGTTCGCCGGGTGGGGGAGAACCGTGTCACGGACGTGGACGTGAGGGTCATCGCGGCCACGAGCCTCGACATCGAGGCGGCCATCGCCCGGCGCGAGTTCCGGGAGGATCTCTATTTCCGGCTTTCGGCGATCGAGCTCGTCATGCCCTCGCTCCGCGAGCGGACCGAAGACATCCCGCTGCTGGTGGCGCATTTTCTTCGGAGGCTGGAAGAGCAGGGCGGGCCTTCGCGGACGCTCTCGGCAGAGGCTCTCGAGCTGCTCGTGAGGTACCCGTTCCCGGGAAACGTCCGGGAGCTCAAGCACGCCGTCGAGCAGGCGGCCGTCTTCGCGGACGGTGCCGAGCTGAAGCCGACGGACTTCTCGGCCCTCTGGGCCCGCGCCCAGATGATCCCCTCGAAGGAAGACGCAAGGACGGGTCGGACCCCCGTGGAGGACGCGACGCCGGAGAAGCTCGAGGAGGCGCTGAAGCGAACGGGCGGAAGCCGTCTCGAGGCCGCCAGGCTCCTCGGGATCAGCCGTTCGTCGCTCTACCGGATCCTGCGCCGGATGCCGCCGACCGAAGTGCCCGCGCAGGGCTGAAGACGCGACGGCCCGCGCAGAACGCAGAACGTAGACCGGCCCCCCGCGCTCCGATGTCAGCGGCGGCGGGCGAGGACGCGGCGGATCGCGGCGACGACGTCGAGGACGTCGTCCTCGGTCATCCCGGGCCAGAGCGGCAGCGACATGAGGTTGTCGGTGGCGCGCGTGGCGTGGGGGAGGCCGTCCTTCGGGAGCCCCTCGGGGTGCCGGGCGAAGTAGTCGCGGTAGAAGGAGAAGCCGAAGAGCCCCTGCCAGTGGACGCCGGTGCCGACGTTCTCGGCCTTCAGCGCCGCGATCATCTCCTCGCGCGTCCGGCCGGTCGCCTCCGGGCGGTTGCGGAGGACGAAGAGGTTCCAGCAGTGCTCGCGCACTGCGTCTCCGTCGGCGGGGAGCTCGACCTCCGGGACGTCGGCGAGGAGGGAGAGGTAGAGGCGCGCGAGCGCGCCGCGTCGCGCCGCGAAGCCGTCGAGCTTCGGGAGCTGCGCGAGGCCGACGGCCGCCTGCACGTCCATGAAGTTCGACTTGCGGCCGGGCATCGGGACGTCGTAGAGCGGCGAGCCCTCGGCGTAGGGCGTTCCTTCGCCGCGCGCGATTCCGTGGAAACGCTGGGCCCTCAGGTACGCCGCGTGTCGCGCATCGTGGAAGGCGATCGCGCCCCCTCGAGCGTCGTCATGTTCTTGTTCGGGTGGAAGCTGTAGACGGAGAAGACGGAGCGCGGGTCGGAGCCGATGCGGTTTCCGGCGTAGCGCGCCCCCATCGTGTGGGCCGCGTCCTCGATCACGGCGAGGCCGTGCCTCGCGGCGATCTCCCAGATCCTCTCCATCCGGCACGGCAGGCCGCCGTAGTGCACGGGGACGATCGCCTTCGTCCGGGGCGTGATCCGTTCCTCGATCCGATCCGCGTCGAGGTTCATCGTGTCGGGCTCGACGTCGACGAGGAGCGGCACGGCGCCGCGGAGGACGACGTTCGAGACGGTGCAGACGAACGTGTGCGCCGTCGTGATGACCTCGTCGCCCGGGCCGATGCCGAGGGCGCCGAGCGTCATCTCGAGGCCGGTCGTCGCGTTCAGGAGGGCGAGGCAGTGCGGCACCCCGTTGAAGGCCTTCAGCTCCTCCTCGAAGCGGGCCGCCTTCGGCCCGGTCGTCACCCAGCCGGAGCGGAGCGTGTCGACGACGCCGGCGATCTCCTCCTCGCCGATCATCGGGCGGGAGAAGGGGAGGAAGGTCTCGCGGCGAGGACGGTCCTTCATGCGCGCACTCTGCCACGCCCCGGGTGCGGCCGGGAGCCGGACGAGCCTGCGAGTCGAGCCAAGCCCGTCTGGCGTCCGGACGGGCCGGGCGACGAGCGTCCCGGCTAAGATGGCCTGTCCGAGGAGGAGCCCGTGACGTTTCAGCCCCGATCGCTCGCCGTGTTCGCCCTCGCATCGCTCGTCCTGGCGCCCGCGGCGCCACCTGCCGCCGCCTGCACCACGGCCGTCGTCTCGCGCGAGGCCTCGGCCACCGGTCGGGCGATGCTCTGGAAGAACCGCGACGCGGACGGGTCCGACAACCAGGTCGTCTTTCTCTCCGACGGCAGGTACCCGTACGTGGGCCTCGTGAACCGGGGCGACACGATGGGACTCCAGATCTGGGCGGGCGTGAACGCGGCGGGATTTGCCATCATGAACTCGGCCTCCTACAACCTCGAGAGCGGCGACACCGTCGGCGAGGGGACGCTGATGAAGCTCGCCCTCCAGACCTGCGCGAGCGTCGAGGACTTCGAGGCGCTCCTCGCGAAGTCAAACTCCGGCGGGCGGGACGTCTCGGCCAACTTCGGCGTGATCGACGCGAAGGGCGGCGCCGCGACGTTCGAGACGGGGAAGAAGGGCTACGTCCGCTTCGACGCGGCCGCCGCGAACGACGGGGCGAAGGGGCTCCTCGTCCGTTCGAACTACAGCCGCTCGGGCGGCAAGGACGCGGGCTCGGGCTTCCTCCGCGAAGCGCGCGGCATCGAGATCCTCGGCCCGCTCGCCGCGGCCGGGAACGCTCGACGCGAGAGCCATCCTGCGGGCCGCCGCGCGGGACGTCGCGAACGTGGCAATCGGCTCGACCGGTGCCGAGACGGGGCCTCCGCTCGTCTACACGGCCGACAGCGTCTGCCGGCTCGACACGGTCTCCGCCGTCGTTCTCGAGGCGCCCGCCGCGGGCGAGCGGCCGGAGGCCGCTGCGATGTGGATCGTCCCGAGCCTCCCCGTGACGGGCGTGGCCGTACCGGTCTTCCCGGCGGCCGGATCGGTGCCGGAGCTCCTCTCCGCCCGGAAGGAGGCGGCGCCCCTCGTCGCCCCCTCCCTTTCCCTTCGGGGCCGGCTCTACCCGGAGACCCGCGGCGAGAAGAAGCGCTACATGGATCGGGCGGCCATCGGTCTCGTCCGGACGGAGGCGCTGCCGCTCCTCCTCGCCGCCGAGGAGGAGACGTTCCGCGAGGTCGAGTCCGCGCGTGCGGCCTGGCGGAAGGCTTCCCCCTCCGCCGCGTCCGCGAAGGCGCTCTCCGAGGCCGCCGCCGCGCGGGCACTCGCGGCCGTGGAAGCCGCGGAGGCGGCGGTCGCGAAGGCGGCCGCCTCGCGCTGAGGCGAGAGTCGCGGCGAGATCCCCGGAGCATGAGCGTCGCCGTCCCAGAGGAGTGGCTCGCCGACCTGGAGCGCCGGCACCTGGCGGAGCTCTCGTTTCCCGAGGTGCGGAAGGGGCTCCAGGCGCTCTCGTCCCTCTACGTCGAGCGGCGCGGGCGCATCGGCACGGGCGCCGCGTTCGACGGGGCGGGCAAGAGGGCGGCGTTCGCGCTCTTCTTCGGGCCGCTCCATTTCCTCGTCGTGAGGGAAATCGTCGACGCCCTCGGGGCTGCCGCTGCGCCCCTGTCGCGAATCCTCGACCTCGGATGCGGGACCGGCCCGGCCGGCTCCGCGTGGGCCCTCGCCGCGGGCGGCTCGCCGGAGGTCTCCGGTGTCGAGCGGAGCGGCTGGGCGACGCAGGAGGCCCGCGAGACGTTCCGGGCCCTCGGGCTGCGCGGCCGGGCCGCCGCCGGAGAGCTCCTTCGCGAGCGCCTGCCGGGGAGCGGCGCCGGGATCGTCCTCGGCTGGGCCGTGAACGAGCTTCCCGACGGCGCGAGAGAGGAGCTCCTCCCGCGCCTCCTCGAGGCGGCCCGCCGCGGAGCGCGAGTCCTCGTCGTCGAGCCGATCGCCTCTCGCCCCGTCCCGTGGTGGGCGGGCTGGGCGAAGGCGATCGCCGAGGCGGGCGGGCGGGACGACCTGTGGCGATTCCCTTCGTCGCTCCCGCCGGTCCTCGCCCTCCTCGACAAGGCGGCCGGCCTCGACCACAGGATCCTGACGGCGCGCTCGCTCTGGCTCCCGGGCGCCGGCTGACCCGGCCTTTCCCTGCTGGCCCCTCCTGCGCGAGCCGCGGGAGCCCCGGAAGGGCGGAACGAAGCGTCAGGGTTCGGCGGGAGGAAGCGTCCGGCCCGCCATCATCCCGAAACGGCGAGCCGCTTCGTCCGACAGAGTGCCGAAGCGGATCCTCACGCCCGTGCCCCGGCCCGCCGGTCCGAGGACCCGCGCGAGGACCTCGAGACCGCCGGGAAGCGTCAGCCGGACCTCGTCGCGCGGGGCGAGCGTGCCGGCCGTCTCCACGGCCGCCTCCCACCGGCCGACGGCCCGGAGGAGACCGGCCGTGACCCGAAGCGCCGGTTCTTCCTCGGCGAGGCGTTCGATCTCGATGGCCACCGGTGAGTCGAGGAGCGTGAGGGTGTCGGACGCGGGGACGAGGTGTGCCCCACCCACGCCGAGCACCTCGACGATGGAGACGGGGTCCCGGACGCCTTTGGCCTGGACGCTGAAACGGGCCCCGATGGAAACCCCGGCGCCCGCGGCGCGAAGGGTCTCCTCCGAGGCGAGGATCTGCCCTCCGAGCGTGAATCCCTGGATGCGCGAGGCGAGGTTGATGGTGGCGCCGACGACGCCGTACTTCGCCCGCCTCTCCGACCCGATGTTGCCCACGACGACCTCGCCGGTGTGAATGCCGATTCCCATTCCCATCTCCGGCAGGGAGAGCTCGCGGGCGCGGGCGTTCACGCCCTCCATCGCCTGCTGCATCTCGACGGCGCACGCCAGCGCGCGCCGGGCGTCGTCCGCCCGGGAGAGCGGCGCCCCGAAGAGAGCCAGGAGGGCGTCGCCGATGAACTCGTCGATCGTCCCTCCGTGTTTCAGGACGATCTCCGACATCGCGCCGAGGTGCAGGTTGAGCAGCGCCACCACGCTCTCCGGCGGAATCCGTTCGGCCGTCGCCGTGAAACCCCGAAGGTCCGTCATGACGACGGTCACGACCCGTCGCTCTCCCCCGAGCCGGAGGCCGTCGGGCGTCTCGAGGAGCTGCTCGACGACGGCATCCGAGAGGTAGCGGCCGAAGACGCGGGTGATGAAGTTGTTCCGGATCTCCAGGGCCGCCTTCTGCTCCGAGAGCTCCGAGATGAGGCGCCCCTTCTCGACGATGACCGAGAGCTGGCCCGCGATCCTCTGATACGCGTCGACGTGGGCGTCCCGGTACGTGTCCGGGTGGCGCGAGGAGAAGAACATGAAGCCGATGGGCACCCCGTTGGCGACGAGCGGGCAGGTCAGGGACGAGCGAACCCCCTCGGCGACGACCAGCTTCGTCGATTCCGACGAGGGTTTCGACTCGAGGTAGGCCACGAGGTCGTTGAGGATCCTCGGGCGGCCGGTTTCGAGGATCGACTGGAGGCTGCTCCCCTGGAGGGGCGCGGCGTAGCCCCTTCCGATCCGGAGCGCACCGAGGTCGCTGCGGGCCCACCGCGCGCGGACGATCGTTCCGCGCTCCTCGAGAAGCGAGAACCCGATCCGGTCGTAGGGAAAGATCTCTCTCGCTTCCCGGAAGAAGTCCTCGAGGACGTCGTCGAGGAGGAGGCCCGCATTGATTCGCGCCGTGATCGCGTCCAGCTCGGCGACCTCGCGCCAGCGCCGTTCGAGCGCGGACGACAGGTCGTTGAGGGCGGCCCCGAGCCGCGCGACCTGGTCGCCCGATCCCGCTTCGGGGACGCGGACGCCGAACCGCCCGTCGCGGAGCGCTTCCGCGGCCTCGATGAAACGCGGAATCCTGTCATCCGACCCTGTCGACGCCATCCGAGCCCCTGCCTTTCGTCCGTTCCGAGGTCACGATTCTAGGGCAGGGTCGGCATCCGCGCTCGTGTCCTCGCGCGCCTGTTGCGTGCGGAGGAGACCTCCCCGCCGAGGTCAGCCCTTCGGCGAAGCCTTGCGGCCCGGGACCTTGCGGGCGGGCTTCGGCGCCGGTGTCTCCTCCTCCGGCTCGCCGGCTTCGCCGGAGTCGACCGGACCGGCGGGAACGTCCTGGACCCGCTCGACGACGAGCGTGAGCTTGGCGACGAGCGCGGCCAGCGCTCCGATCGCCGCCCAGACGGGGACGAAGGCCGCCCCCGCGATGCCGAGGAGAAGCGGGATCTCCAGGAGCGTCACCCCCTTCGCGTTCCGGATGACGATGCGCCTCACGTTTCCCTGGTGGATGAGCTCCTTGACCGTCGCGAGGAGCTTCTCCCCCGTGACCTCGACCTCTTCGACGCGGACCTTCGGACCCTTCATGGCGTGCCTCCCGTCCCCCTTGATACGGGACGCCGCCGTCCGGGGTTCCGCAGGGCCGGCCGCGGGCGCGGCGGGGGGCGACGGAAGCCGGGCCGGTCGCGGGTATTGCATCGCGCTGGCGAGCTTGATACGCTTTCTCATTTCAGACAACAGAACGTAATCGCAACTGCGTCGGCCTCCGGGGCGAAAGCCGCGCCGGTCGGCCGAAACAGGCCCGGAACGCGGTCCCGGACGCCCGCGCCGCCTCTCCCGGGCCGACTCGTGCCTCCGCCCGGAGAGGGCGGAAAGGGAGTGTCCGAAATGTCCGTCCCGAGTCGCCGCGCCTCCGCCCGCGTTGCATCGTCCTTCCTCGTCGCGGCCTTCCTCGCCGTGACCGCACCCGGGGCCCTGGCCGCGACGTTCACCGTGAACGAGGACGGGTCGGCGACCGACCTCACCGGCGGTACGGGGGCCTGCGCGACGACGAACGGCGGCTGTTCCTTCCACGCGGCGATCCAGAGCGTGAACGCCCAGGGTCCCGGGCCCCACACGATCGCCTTCTCGATCGCCAAGGTGACGCTCGCGGCGAACCTCCCGACGATCCTCGTCCCGGTGACGATCGACGGCGGCGGGTCGCGGACCGAGATCGTCGGCGGCCCCGGTCCCGGTCCCGGCGCCTTCGGCAGCATCATTCTCGGGAGCACGTCCGGCACGAGCACCGTGAAGAACCTCGTCATCGGCTACATGTCCGGTGCCGGCATCGCGATCATCGACGGGGGGAAGACCGTCCAGAACTGCCGCATCGGCACCGACACGACCGGGACGATCGCGCACCCGAACAGCGGGGCCGGTATCACCGTCACGACGACCGCGCTCGGCCCCTATCCCGTGCCCGTCCCTCCGCCCGTCCAGCCTCCCGACATCTCGGCCGTCCTGCCGACCCTCGTCGGCCACGCCTCCGACGCCGCCCTGGGGAACCTCATCTCCGGAAACCAGGGCCTCGGCGTCGACATCTCCGGCGAGCGGACGGTGAAGGTGACCGTCGCAAACAACCTGATCGGGACGGACGCCGCCGGCACCGCGGCGATCCCGAACGGCCTCGGCGGCGTCAGGATCGTCGGCAACGCGTTCGCGAACACGATCGGCCCCGGAAACGTCATCAGCGGAAACGCCAGCCCGGTTGCCGACGGCGTCGCCATCGGCGGCAAGGTCTGGGAGCCGAACGTCGTGAAGGGAAACATCATCGGCCCGGCCAAGGACCTCTCGACGAACCTCGGCCACTGGCGGACCGCGATCGTCGTCGACTCGACGCGCTACGACCCGAAGTACCCCGAGCAGGTCGCGACGCTCGGGCCGGGGAACGTCCTCGGGTACGCGCTCGAGGACGGCGTCTCGATCACCGGCGGCTGCGAGAAGGTGCAGCTCTTCGGGAACTTCATCGGGCTCGCGCAGGACCCGAACGACGCGAACTCATGGATCCCGATGGGGAACGGACGCGACGGCGTGAGGATCGGGACGTCGGGCGTCAGCCCGACCGACCCGGCGACGAACGGCCACCTCATCGGCGGGACGACCGCCCAGGACCGGAACGTCATCTCCTCTAACGGCACGACGATGCCCCCGGGGGGATCCGGGATCCACCTCGCGACCTCGAGCGCCACGAACATCACGATCCAGGGGAACGTCATCGGCCGCGACGGGGTGAACCTCGCCGATCACGGCAACACCCGGGACGGCATCACGATCACGGGGGGCGGCAACAACGTCATCGGCGGCGTCTCGCCGGCCGCTGCAAACGTCATCGCCGGCAACGGCCGGAACGGAGTGAAGGTCACGTCCGGAGGCAACGGCTGGGCGAACCTCATCCGGGGGAACTCGATCTTCGGAAACCACAAGCTCGAGGACGGCCTCGGGATCGACCTCGACTACGACCAGGAAGGTGTCGACCCTGCCGACAACTCGACTCCCGGACCGGACCCGAACACCGCCTACGCGAACTACGGCCAGAACGCGCCCGTCGTCGGCTCGGGGGTGAACGCCCCTCACTACGATCCCATCACGGGAAACCTCGTCGTCGACTGGGCGCTCGACACCGCGCCGAGCACCCCCGTCCTGATCCAGTTCTTCACGAACGACGCGGCCGGCTTCTCGGGCAACGGCGAGGGTCGCACGTTCCTCGGGTTCATCGCGGTCGTGACAGACGGGGCCGGGCACGCCGAGGGCGTCGCCCCGGTCACGCCTCCGTCCCCGTTGGACTCGCGGGGCCTGTACCTCACGATGACCGCGACGGCGACGAACCCCGTCGCCGATCTTCCCGGCCCCTCGACGGCGGGCCCCGCGAACAACACCTCTGAGTTCTCGAACGCGGTGCAGGTCCCGAACCCCGGCGTCCTCCAGCTCAGCTCCGCCGCCTACGGCGTCGGCGAGGCGGGCCCGACCGCGACGATCACCGTGACGCGGACCGGCGGTTCGGACGGCGCCGTCTCGATCGACTATGCGGCGAGCAACGGGACCGCGGGTCAGCCGCTCGACTACCTCCCGGCCTCCGGAACCCTCAACTGGGCCGACGGCGACTCCGTGAGCAAGACGTTCACGGTGACGATCCAGAACGACACGGTCTTCGAGGGGAACGAGACCGTGAACCTGGCCCTGTCGAACCCGGGCGGCTACGCCGAGCTCGGCCCGGTCGACTCCGCCGTCCTGACGATCGCCGACAACGACCCGCAGCCGACGATCTCGATCGGGGACGCCTCCGGCCTCGAGGGGAACGCGGGTACGACCCCCTTCACGTTCACGGTCTCCCTCTCGAACGCGAGCACCCAGACCGTGACCGTCAACTTCGCCGCCGCGGCCGGCTCGGCCGCGACCCCCGAGGACTTCCAGGCGTCGGCCGGGGTCGTCACCTTCACCCCCGGGGTCACCTCCCAGCCCGTCGTCGTCCTCGTCAACGGCGACACGACGGAGGAGCCCGACCAGAACTTCTTCGTGAACCTCTCGGGCCCTCTGAACGCCACGATCCTCGACGGTGCCGGAGAGGGGACGATCCAGAACGACGACGCCCCGAGCCCGACCTTCTCCGTGGGCGACGTGACGCAGTCGGAAGGGAACGCGGGGACGACGACGTACGCGTTCACCGTGAACCTGACGCCCCCCTCGGCGTCGCCCGAGACGGTGACGGCCACGACGGCCAATGGAACGGCCACCACGGCCGACGGCGACTACGACGCGAAGGTACAGGTCCTCTCATTCCCCGCCGGGGTCACGGCGCAGACCTTCTCCGTGACGGTGAACGGCGACACGAAGCGGGAGCCCGACGAGACCTTCGCGGTCGCCCTGAGCCTCAACAGCGGGACGACCATCCTGGCGCCCGGCGCGGGAACCGGGACGATCCAGAACGACGACCCGGTGCCGTCGATCACGATCGACGACGTCTCCGCGCTCGAGGGAGACGTCGGACCGACCCCCTTCACCTTCACGGTCTCCCTCTCGAACCCGACCGCCCAGACGGTCACCGTCAACTACGCGACGGCCGACGGGACAGCCACCGTCGCGAACGCGGACTACGTCGCCGCGTCCGGGGTCCTGACGATCCCTGCCGGGACCTCGAGCGCGCCCCTCACCGTGAACGTGAACGGAGACACGACCGACGAGAACCTCGAGTCCTTCGCGGTGAACCTGACGAACGGGGTGAACGCGGGGATCAGCGACACCCAGGGCCAGGGCAGCATCCAGAACGACGACTCGACCACGCCCTCGTTCTCGATCGCGAGCGTCTCGCAGGCCGAGGGGAACGCCGGCGCGACGACGTTCACATTCACGGTGAGCCTCTCGCCGGCGGCCGCGGGGCCGACGAGCGTGACGGCGACGACGTCGGACGGGTCGGCCACGACGGCCGACTCCGACTACGTCTCGAACGCGCAGCTCGTCAGCTTCCCAGCCGGGTCCACCTCGCAGTCCTTCCAGGTCACGGTGAACGGCGACACGAAGAACGAGCCGGCCGAGACGTTCACGGTGACCCTCAGCGGCGCGAGCGCGGGGACGACGATCGGCAGCCCGGCCGCGACCGGCACGATCACGAACGACGACCCGGTCCCGTCGATCTCGATCGGAGACGTCTCGGGGCTCGAGGGGAATGCCGGATCCGCGCCGTTCGGCTTCACGGCGACGCTCTCGAATCCGAGCTCCCAGACAGTCACGGTGAACTACGCGACGGCCGACGGGACCGCCACGACGGTGGGCGCCGACTACGCCTCCGCCGCCGGGACTCTCACGTTCAGCCCGGGGGTGACGACGCAGCCGCTGACGGTGAACGTCAACGGCGACGGGACGGACGAGCCGGACGAGACCTTCTTCGTCAACCTCAGCTCCCCCTCGAACGCCACGGTCGGCGACCCCCAGGCGCAGGGGACGATCCTGAACGACGACTCGCCGACTCCGACGTTCTCGATCGCGAACGTCTCGCAGGCAGAGGGGAACGCGGGGACGACGATCTTCACGTTCACGGTCAGCCTCTCGCCGGCGTCGGGCTCGGCGACGGGCGTCACCGCGACGACGTCGGACGGGTCGGCGACGACGGCCGACGGCGACTACGTGGCGAGCACGCAGGGGCTCGCCTTCCCGATCGGCTCGACCTCGCAGACCTTCCAGGTGACGGTGAACGGGGACACGAAGTACGAGCCGACCGAGGCCTTCGCGGTGGCCCTGAGCGGACCCACCGGCGGGGCGGCGATCGGCGCCGGGGGAACGGCCACGGGGACGATCACGAACGACGACGTCACGCCGTCGATCTCCGTCGACGACGTCGCGGCGCTCGAGACGAACGCGGGAACGACCCCGTTCACCTTCACGGTCTCCCTCTCCAACGCCAGCTACCAGACCGTCACCGTCGATTGGGTCACGGCGAACGGGACGGCGACGACGGCGGGCCTCGACTACGCCGCCGCCGGCGGGACGCTGACGTTCCCGCCCGGCGTCACGACCCAGCCGGCGACGGTGAACGTCAACGGGGACACGACCGACGAGCCGGACGAGACCTTCTTCGTGAACCTCTCGAACCCCGCGAACGCCACGCCCGGGGACGTCCAGGGGCAGGGGACGATCCAGAACGACGACTCGCCCACCCCGACGTTCACGATCGGGAACGTCTCGCAGGCCGAAGGGAACGCCGGGACGACGGTCTTCACCTTCACCGTGAACCTGGCGCCGGCCGCGGGGTCGACGGTCTCCGTTCAGGCGGCGACGGCCGACGGCACGGCGATGGCGGCCGACGGCGACTACGTGCCCAGGACGCAGACCCTGACCTTCTCCGCGGGTGTCACGTCGCAGCCGTTCTCGGTCACCGTGAACGGCGACGGGACATTCGAGCCGGACGAAGCCTTCGCCGTGGTCCTCTCCGCCGGCAGCGCCGGCACGGCGATCGGCGGCGGCGGGACGGCGACGGGCACGATCACGGGCGACGACCCGCAGCCCGCCATCTCCCTGGCGAACGTCTCGGCCCCGGCAGCGGTCGTCGGGAGCACGACCTTCACCTTCACGCTCACGCTCTCGAATCCGAGCTCGCAGCCGGTCACGGTCAGCTGGGCGACGGCCGACGGCACGGCCTCGGCCGCGGCGGGCGACTACGTCGCGGCGAGCGGGATGGTCACGTTCCCGCCCGGGACGACGACGATGACCTTCTCCGTGACGATCACGACGAACGCGACGAGCGGGTCGCCGAAGACCTTCTTCGTGAACCTCTCCGCGCCGGTGAACGGCACGATCGCGACGGTCCAGGCCGTCGGTACGATTCTCCCGGCCGTCGTGCAGGCAGAGGCGGTGATCCCGGTTCTCGGGGGTGCGGGCGCCGCGCTCCTCGCGCTGCTTCTCGCCGGGGTCGGTCTCTTCGCGATCCGGAGGCTCGGCTAGGGCGGCGGCGCTATTTCGCCCGGGCGGGCTGGACGGCGGCGGCGAAGGAGAGCTTCGGGTTCGTCTTCTTCGCCCGCTCGAAGTGCCACTCGCTCTCGAAGAGGACGAGCGGGCGGCCCTCGCCGTCGGCGAGGAGCTCGGTGTGGCCCGGGTCGTCGAAGTCGCGCGGGACGAAACCGTCGGTCTCGATCCAGCGGGCGATCTGGTGCGGGAGGCGGACGAACGAGACCTCGGCGGCGTACTCGGCGCGCAGCCGGTGCTGGATCACCTCGAACTGGAGCGCGCCGACGGCGCCGAGGATCGGGTCGCGCTCGAGGCGGACCGGGTCGTAGAAGACCTGGACGGCCCCTTCCTCCGAGAGCTGGTCGAGCCCCTTCTTCAGCTGCTTGCTCTTCATCGGGTCGAGGAGGACGACGCGCGAGAAGAGCTCGGGGGAGAAGCGGGGGATCCCGGCGTACTCGACGACGGGGCCTTCGCAGATCGTGTCGCCGATCCGGAGCGAGCCGGAGTCCCAGAGGCCGAGGACGTCGCCCGCCCACGCCTCTTCGACGAGCGTCCGCTCCTGGGCGAGGAACTGGAGCGGCTTGTTCAGCTTCAGCGGCTTGCCGGAGCGTGCGTTCTTCACCTCCATGCCGCGCGTGAACTTCCCCGAGCAGACGCGGACGAAGGCGACGCGGTCGCGGTGCGCCGGGTCCATGTTCGCCTGGATCTTGAAGACGAAGCCGGAGAAGAAGGGGTGGGTGGGCTCGACGATTCCGGCCGAAGAGTCGCGGGCCGCCGGAGCCGGCGCCAGCTCGAGGAAGCGGGCGAGGAAGGGCTCGACGCCGAAGTCGTTCAGGGCGCTCCCGAAGAAGACGGGCGTCAGCTCGCCGGCGAGGAAGAGGCCCTGGTCGAACGGCATCCCGGCCGCGTCGAGCATCGCCAGCTCCTCGACGAGGCGGCCGTGGGCTTCCGCCCCGAGCTCGCCCGCGAGGGCGGGGTCGGCCAGGTCGAACGTCTCGGCGGCGAGCTTGGCCCCCTTCGTCTCGCCCCGCTCGTAGCGGAGGAGCTGCTTGTGCCAGCGGTCGTAGACGCCCTGGAAATCCGTCCCCGAGCCGATGGGCCAGGAGGCGGGGGAGCAGGGGATGCCGAGGACCTTCTCCACCTCGTCCATCAGGTCGAACGGGTCGCGACCGGCCCGGTCCAGCTTGTTGACGAACGTGACGATCGGGATCTTGCGCAGGCGGCAGACCTTGAAGAGCTTCACGGTCTGCGGCTCGACCCCCTTGGCGGCGTCGATGAGCATGACGGCGCTGTCGGCGGCGGCGAGGGTCCGGTAGGTGTCCTCGCTGAAGTCGTTGTGGCCCGGGGTGTCGAGGAGGTTCACGTGGCACCCGGCGTACGTGAACTGCATGACGCTCGTCGTGATGGAGATGCCGCGTTCCTTCTCCACTTCCATCCAGTCGCTCGTGGCGTGGCGGGTCGCCTTGCGCGACTTCACCGACCCGGCGAGGTGGATGGCGCCGCCGTAGAGGAGGAGCTTCTCCGTCAGCGTCGTCTTGCCGGCGTCGGGGTGGCTGATGATCGCGAAGGTGCGGCGGCGGGCGATCTCGGCCGCGAGGGCGTGGTTCGGGTCGGTCATGCTGCTTTCCGTGCAGTCTCGGGGCCAGCTCGGGGGGCGGAATGTAGCACCCGGGGGCCGAGACCCGTCGGGGAACGGCGCGGCCGGCTCAGGCGACCCGGATGACGGTCTTTCCGGTGGCGTGACCCGCCGAGAGGTCCGAGAGCGCCCACGCGGCCTGGTCGAGCGGGGCGACCTTTCCCACGACGGGCTTCAGCCTCCCCTCCTCCACCCAGCTCACGAGCTGCGCGAGGTCCTCGCCGCGCGGCTTGAGCATCACCCACCGGCACCTTTTCCGGAAGCCGAACGGGGCGCGGAACGAGGCGCCGAGCGACGCGAGGAACGGCCCGGCGCCGGGAAGCGTCGTCACGTAGATGCCCTCGCGCGCGAGAACCCGGGAGCACTCGCCGAAAGTCCGGTTCGGGACGACGTCGAAGACGACGTCCCACTCCTCGCGGCCCTTCGCGAAGTCGGCCTTCCGGTAGTCGACGAGGACGTCGGCCCCGAGGCTCGCGAGCGCCTCGAGCTTCGCCGCGCTCGCGACCGCCGTCACGTGTGCGCCGAAGATCTTCCCGATCTGGACCGCGAACGTCCCGACGCCCCCGCCGGCGCCGTTCACGAGGAGGCGTTGCCCCGCCCGGAGTCCTGCCGCGTCGCGCAAGCCCTGGAGGGCGGTCTGCCCCGCCGCGGGCACGGCGGCGGCCTCCTCGAAGGACAGCCCCGCGGGCTTCTTCGCGACGTGGAGCGCCGAGACGGCCAGCTTCTCCGCGACGGCCCCGGCGGAGGGACCGGTCGAGACGAGGACCTCCTCGCCGACGCGAAAGCCGGAGACGCGGGAGTCCATCGCTTCGACGACGCCGGCGGCCTCCCAGCCGGGGACGAACGGCTTTTTCGGAAAGACGAGGAAGGGGAACTTCCCCTCGACGATCTTCCAGTCGGCGGGGTTGAGCGCGGCCGCGACGACCCGGACGACGAGCTGCCCGGGGCCGGGGCGCGGATCGAAGACCTTCTTCACGACGCCGCTGCGCGGGTCGCCGTGCGCTTCGTAGCAGAGGGCTCTCACCGTTTCACTTCCAGTGCCCCCGGACCCACTCCTCGGTTTCCGGCAGCCCTCCCTGCATGACGAGGTAGCCGTTGTGGGGCTCGCGCGGGGTGATCTCGTGGGCGATCGGCGTCGTCATCATCCGCATCACCTCGGCGTGGTCGTCCGTGTGGCCGAGGACCCACGAGAGCTTCATGAGCGCCGTCTCGGGGATCATGTTGTCGAGCGGGACGATCCCGATGTCCATCAGGTCGCGACCGGTGTCGTAGACGTACATCTGGGCGAAGCCCCAGATCGTCTGGACCGCCATGACGACGTGGACGTTCGCCGCGGCGGCCCGCTTGAGCGCCGGGTAGAGGGGCTTGTTGACGTGCCCGAGGCCCGTCCCTGCGATGACGATCCCCTTGTAGCCCTTCTCGACGAGGGCGTCGACGAGGTCGGGCTTCATGCCGGGGTAGTAGTAGAGGATCGTCGTCCGGTCGTCGTAGACCGGGTCGATGACCGGGACGCGCGTCTTGTCGCGGCGGCGGAAGTCGTCGTTGAGGATGGTGAACGACGTCGGGCTCACCATGGCGAGCGGGATGTCTCCGATCGTCCGGAACGTCGAGCGGTAGGAGCTGTGCATCTTCCGGCAGCGCGTGCCGCGGTGGAGGAGCCCGTAGCGGTCGGACGTCGGCCCGAACATGCAGATCATGACCTCGGCGATGTCGGAGTAGGCCGCGGTCCTGACGGAGTGGATGAGGTTCAGCGCCGCGTCGGACGACGGGCGGTCCGAGGAGCGCTGCGAGCCGACGAGGACGATCGGCACGGGGCTGTTCTGGACCATGAACGACAGGATCGCGGCCGTGTGACCCATCGTGTCGGTGCCGTGGCCGATGACGATGCCGTCGGCCCCGGCGGCGATCTCCTCGCCGATCGCGTTGGCCAGGACGACGTAGTTCTCCATCGCCATGTTCTCGGAGAAGACCCCGAAGATCTTCTTCGTCGTCAGGTTGCAGATGTCGGCCAGCTCGGGAACGGCGCCGTAGAGCTCGCCCGGCGTGAACGCGGGGATGACGGCGCCCGTCCGGTAGTCGAGCCGCGAGGCGATCGTCCCGCCCGTCCCGAGGAGCGTCACCTTCGGCAGCGTCGGCCGCGAGGGGAACGCCTTCTCGGGGATCTTGTACTTGGCTTCCTTGTACCCGACCTCGATCACGTCGACGAGGCGGTCGACGTGGAGGCCGACGTTGTAGCCGTTCTTCAGCTTCATCACGACGTGGAGGTCGTCGAACGACTCGCTCCTCGGGAGGATGACCCCCTCGAAGACCGAGCCGGCGTCGTTCGTCGCGCGGACGTCGCTCCAGACCTTCACGTCGAACCGGGTCAGGACCTCGCGCGCGTGCCCCTTGTAGCCCTTGAGCGGATCGTTCATCTCGTTCACGACGGCACCCCCGGAGCCCGGGACGGCAGGCTGGCGGCGGAGGTGACGGCGGCCTCGACGTCCGCGGCCGGGACGCGTCCGAGAAGGCCCGGCATCAGGCTCGCAAAGGCGAGGCGACGGACGAGGTTCTCGTCGTCCTTCCGGTAGGCCTTCTCCGCGGCAGCGGCGAAGGCCGCGGGAATGCCGGTGCGCCAGGCCGGCGGCTCCTTCCCGAAAGCCCGCTCGGCAAGGAGGTCGCCGAGGGGACGCGCCGGCGAAGCTGCGACGGCGAGGACGATCTGCTCCCACGCCTGTTTCAGGACGGGCGTTGCGACGAATGCGCGGAGCAGCTCTTCCCAGCGCTCCTCGGGAACCGCGTCGACCGGGACGGAGGCCCGGCGCAGCCCCTTCAGCTTCTCGCCGAAGAGAAACGCGACGTCCCGGACCGGTGCGCCGGTCTCCTTCGCGAGGCGGTCGACGAGGACGGCGCCGCCGCGGCGGATGAGGTAGTGCGCCGTCGAGACCGGAACGCCCACGGCCGTGTAGCGCCTCTCGCGGTCCCACGGGCGCTCGGGGAGCGTCGCCTTCAGCCGGGCGACCCGTTCACGCGTCACGCGTGTCGGCGGGCTGTCGGTGTCGGGGTACATCCGGTCGGGGCCGGGGAGGATCCGCTCGAAGTCGGTCGACCCGTCGACGAACGGCTGCCGGGTCTCGTTCGGGACCCCCTGCGTCGCGTCGACGTACCGGAGCCGGATCTCCTCGCAGGCCGTGACGGTGTCCTCCTCGGGGCCCCAGACGACGACGATCGCGTCGTCCGGGCCGCAGCGGAGTCGCCCGCGGAGGCGCTTGAGCTCGGAGCGGGTCCCGCGCGCGTCGGGCCACGCCTCGGAGTGGAGGAGGTTCGGGATCTGGTCGAGGCCGGCGATGACGCGGACCCGCCCCGCCAGCTCGTGCGCGAAGACGTGCTCGGGCTGCGTCGGCCAGGAGAGCGTCCCGGCGAGACCCGGGAGGCGCGTCGCCCGTACGCGGTATGGCCCTTTCCCGAGCTCGAAACCGGGGCGCATCTTCTCCGCCTCGACCCAGCGCTCCCAGGCCTCGGGTCGCAGGTAGGGGATCTCGGTCGCCGCGAAGAGCTGCGTGACGTCCTGCGACTCGACGCGCAGCGAGGCGGCATCCGTGAAGCCGCGCCGGTGGAGCTCGTCGCGGAGCTTCAGGAGGTTCACCTGCCGCCAGGCCTCGCCGTGGACGAGGCGCGGCGCCCAGCCCGCCTTCGGGACCCCCTTGATCTCGACGCGCCGTCCGCCGCGCACGGAGACGTTCACGTCCTGGCGCGAGGCGCCGAGGCCGGTGCGGACGTGTCCCGTCGAGCGGCAGACGCGGCCGACGAGGAGGATCGCCTCCTCGACCTCGTCCGGGGACCTGAGGTCGGGCCCCGTGACCGTCTCGATGAGCGGCATCCCGAGGCGGTCCGCCCGCCAGACGATGCAGTGCCCGCGGTCGCGCACCTCGCGGCAGGAGTCCTCCTCGACCGTCACCTGCGTGACGGAGAGCGTCCGCCCGCGGAAGGGGATCTTCCCGTTCACGCCGACGACCGCCGTCCGCTGGAAGCCGGTCGGGATCGACCCGTCGAGGTACTGCTTCCGCGCGATGTGCACCTCGTCGACGATGTCGCACCCGAGCATCAGGCACTGCTCGATGGCGACGTCGATCGCCTGCTGGTTCACGAGGAACGGCGGCGTGTCGTCCATCTCGTAGGTGCAGACGTTCTTCACGTTGAGGAGGTAGACGATGTTCTTCTTCGTCTTGAACTCCATCAGCGCGGTGCCGTCGTACTCGCCGAGCTCCGAGAGGGTCGGCCGCATGTGCCGGAGGACCGTCCCGTCGTGGGTCTCGGTGTAGAGCCCCGCCGGGCAGCGGCAGAAGAGCTTCGTCGGGGTCAGGAGCTGCTGGTGGACCTCCAGTCCGCAGACGAAGCCCACCTCGGCGTAATCGAGGGTTGGGAACACCGGCCCCCCTTCCCGCTCGCAGACGATGGGCCTGCGGCGAACGGGGCATCTTAGCGCCAGGAGGGCTCGCCCGGCCGCCCCGGACCGGGGGAAGGCCCGGCACCGCCGGGGCGCCGAAGGAATGTCCGGGGGAAGAGGTCGTCCGCTCCTGGCCAACGCCGAAGGAAGTAAGATGCCACAGTCAATGCATTCATCCCGCCAGCTGACGAAAAGTCACCGGCTTTCTTGAAGGAGCAGGCATATGAAGCGTTCCGTCGTTCTCGCGGGGGCCACCGCCCTCGCTCTCTCCGTCGCCTCGTCCGCTTTCGCGGCCGAAGTCAAGCTCGTCGGGGTGACCTACCCCGAGGGGAAGAAGATCTCCGTTCCGTTCACCCGGACCGCCATCGCTCCGAAGGCCGCCACCCTCGAAGGCACGGTGCGCATGGAGAAGGGGCAGGTCGACGTCAAGCTCGCGTGGAAGATGATGGAGCCCGCGGTCATGTTCGCCGGGAACATCACGACCTACAACGTCTGGGCGATCACCGCTGACGGCCGGCCCGAGAACCTCGGCGAGCTCCAGGTCCGGGAGAAGAAGTCGGGCGAGGGCAGCTTCCGCACCGGGAAGGTGAACTTCGCGATCATGGTGACGGCCGACGTGCTGCCTGGCACGGTCATTCCGAGCGAGCTCGTCCTCTTCACGTCGGGAAAGGCCGACCCGTCGAAGGCGAAGAGCGCGGAGTTCTCGATCGAGACCTCGAGCATGGTCGGGGAGTTCACGCGGCCCGGCAACCCCTCGATCGCCGACCTGACCTACGCGGCGAAGGGATCGGAGCCGATCGAGCTGCAGCAGGCCGGCAAGGCCTATGACCTGGCCGTCGAGCTGAAGGCCGAAACCGTCGCCGCCAAGGAGATGGAGACCGCCAAGACCCAGCTCGCGCAGGCGCGGAACTCGGTCAAGGGCGGCTCCAAGACGACCATCGTCGACTATTCGAGGCGCGCCCTCGACAGCGCCGGGACGGCCTTGCGTTTGAAGGTGCAGGAAATCCTCGACCAGCGTCTCGCGGCCGAAGAGGCGAAGCTCAAGGCCGCCGAAGAGAAGAAGCGCCAGGAGCTCGAGGCCGTCAAGGCCCGGGCTGCCGCGGCCGAGGCCGAGAAGGCCCGCCTGGCGGCCGAGGTCACGCGCATGAAGGCCGAGCAGGAGCAGCTGAAGGCCAGCATCCGGGAGGCCGTCGGGAAGTACATGCAGGTCGAGGAGACGGCCCGCGGTCTCGTCGTCAACATGGCCGACATCCTGTTCGACGTGAACAAGTCCACGCTGAAGAAGGAACCCGAGCTGGCCCTCGCCAAGGTTTCGGCCATCCTCGGGGTGTTCCCGAAGGTCCAGGTCCGGGCCGAGGGCTTCACGGACACGACGGGCAAGGAAGAGCTCAACATGAAGCTCTCGGCCGAGCGTGCCCGCACGGTTGCCGCCTTCCTCGTCGCCCAGGGCGTTCCCGCCGACCGCATCACGCACGCAGGCTACGGCCCGGCGAACCCTGTCGGCGACAACGCCTCGGCCGAGGGCCGGGCGAAGAACCGCCGCGTCGAGCTGATCCTGAACCAGGGCCCCGTCACGGCCACGCCGGGCGGCATGGTCGCCCCGGAGCCCCCGGCCAAGGCGACGAAGCCGGCCGCCAAGCCGGCCGCCAAGTAGTCCGGACTCTCTCGACAGGTCTTCCCGGAACGACGAACGGGGCCGCGATCGCGGCCCCGTTCCCGTTTACGCCTGGCCGGGCCCCCCCCCCCCCCCCCCCCCCCCCCCCCCCCCCCCCCCCCCCCCCCCCCCCCCCCCCCCCCCCCCCCCCCCCCCCCCCGGGCCTGGCCCGGCGGACTAGAACTTCGCGACGAGGGCAGCGATGAAGGCCGTGTCGGTCTTCTCGAGCGTCGGTACGGCGGGCCTGGTCTTGTGGTCGAGGAGGTACGCGAGCTTCAGCTCGAGGATCTTCGAGATGGAGGTCGTGAAGCCGACGTCGAAGTGGTAGTACGCGTCGCCGGTGTCGTTCGACTTCCAGAGGCCCGAAGCCTTCTGCGTGAAGGCGACGGTGGGCGAGATCTTCCAGGAGAACGCCTCTCCCGCGCGGTAGGCGCCGCTCGAGGTGGCGTCCTGCCCCTCGTACTTCTCGAACGCGCCACCGAACCCGGCCGAGGCCTCGAGCGTCACGGCGTCCGTCTTGACGAACTTGTAGCCCGCGCCAGCGGTGGGGGAGACGATGTAGTCGACCTGGGCGATCGCGTCGCTCAGGTAGGCGACCTCTCCGTAGAGGAAGAACCGGTCCGAGAGGGAGTACTCGTCCCGGGCGAGGGCCGTCAGCTTGTCGGAGGTCGTCTCCCCGTTGGCGTCGCTTCTCAGGTAGAGACCGGCGAATTTCATGACGTTCTTCGTCTTCGGGTCGTACTTCAGGTCGAAGCCGACGTTGTAGCTGTTCGCGTCGCTGTTGCCGGAGCTCATCGAGAGGCCGGCGCCGAAGCTGCCGTGCCAGCCCGGCTTCGGCTCGTCGGCAGCGGCGGCGGAGAGGGAGGCGAGCAGGAGGGCGGAGAGGACGAGGATCTTCTTCATGCAGCGGGTCTCCGTCACTTCTTCTTGAGGAGGTCTCGGATCTCGACGAGGAGCTTCTCCTCGTTCGAGGGCTCGGGCGGGGCGGCCGGGGCCGCGGGCGCCTCGCGCTTCAGGCGGTTGATCTGCTTGACGACCATGAAGATCGCGAAGGCGATGATGAAGAACTCGAAGGTCGTGTTGATGAAGACGCCGTAGTTCAGCGTCGCGAGCCCCTTCGCCTTCGCGTCGGCGAGAGAGGCCACGGGGGTCCCGGAGAGGTTCAGGAACAGGTTCGTGAAGTCGACCTTCCCGAGAAGCAGGCCGATGGGCGGCATGATGACGTCCGAGACGAGGCTGCCCACGATCTTGCCGAACGCGCCGCCGATGACGACGCCGACGGCCATGTCGATCACGTTTCCCTTGATTGCGAATTCCTTGAATTCCTTGAGCATGGATCGCTCCTTTTCTGCTTCGGGTGAAGTTGCCCCCGGGCGTGGCCAGCGTGCCCCATGCGTGGTTGGAGGCGAGCGGCACCAGAAGCCCGTGTAATTTAGCATCAGAGCGCCGAAGCGGGAGGAAACGCTCGGGGGAGGACACATGGCGGAGTCCGTTCGAAACGTCGACCAGGGACGGCGGAGGCTCGTGACGATGCTCGCGGGGGCGGGCGCGGGAGCGGCCGTCTTCGGGCGGGCGCTGTCGGCGCTCGCGGCGGGCGGGGCGAAGGTGACGGCCGAGATGGTGAAGCAGGCGGAGTGGGTCTCGGGCGTGGCGTTCTCCGACGAGGAGCGGGCCCTCATGCTCGAGGACCTGAACGAGACCGCCGACGGGACCGCGGCGCTGCGCGCGGTCGTCCTCGACAACGCCGTCCCTCCTGCGTTCACGTTCGCGCCGAACCCGGGCGGGCCGAAGCCGGAAACCGGAGCCTCCACTCCCGCCCCCCGGCGGGAACGTCCCGTCGCGAGGCCCTCCTCGGACGAAGAGCTGGCCTTCGCCACCGTCCGCGACCTCGGGCGCCTCCTCCGGGCGAAGAAGGTCTCCTCGACCGAGCTGACGAAGCTCTACCTCGCGCGCCTCGCGAAGTACGACCCGGTCCTCTCGTGCGCCGTGACCGTGACCTCGGAGCTCGCCCTGGCGCAGGCGAAGCGGGCCGACGAGGAGCTCGCCGCGGGGAAGGACCGGGGCCCGCTGCACGGCATCCCGTGGGGCGCGAAGGACCTGATCGCCGTTCCCGGCTACAGGACGACCTGGGGCTCCGTGCCGTTCAAGGAGCAGACGAGGCCGGAGACGGCCACGGTCTATCGCCGGCTCGAGGAGGCGGGCGCCGTTCTCGTCGCCAAGACCGCGGTCGGCGAGCTGGCGTGGGGCGACGTCTGGTTCGGCGGGACGACGAAGAACCCGTGGAAGCTCGACCAGGGTTCGAGCGGCTCCTCGGCGGGCTCGGCGTCGGCGACGGCGGCCGGCCTCGTCGGCTTTGCCCTCGGGACGGAGACGCTCGGGAGCATCGTCTCTCCCTGCACGCGCTGCGGCGTCACGGGCCTGCGTCCGACGTTCGGCCGGGTCAGCCGGCACGGCGTGATGGCCCTCGCCTGGACGATGGACAAGGTCGGCCCGATCGCCCGCTCGGCGGAGGACTGCGCGCTCGTCTTCTCGGCGATCGAGGGGAAGGACGCCCTCGACCCGTACTCCACGGACGGCCCGTTCGCCTGGCCGCCGCGCCGGAGCCTCTCGGGCCTGACGATCGGCTTCGTGGAGGAGCTCTTCGACGAGGAGCGCGGGAAGAACGCGAAGACGGAGGAGGAGAAGGCGAGCGCCGCGGAATGGCGGCAGATCGACCGGCGGAGCCTCGACGTCCTCAGGCAGCTGGGAGCCCGTCTCGTTCCGGTGAAGCTCCCGTCGAAGACCCCGGTCAGCCCCCTCTCGCTCATCCTGACGGCCGAGGCGGCGACCGCCTTCGACGCGCTCGTCCGGGACGGCCGCGTGAAGACGATGGTGCGCCAGACGGCGGACGCCTGGCCGAACGTCTTCCGCCAGGGGCGGCTCATTCCGGCCGTCGACTACCTGAGCGCCCAGCGGGCGCGGACCCTGCTGATGCGCGAGATGGACGAATGTCTCTCGGGCGTCGACCTCTTCGTGGCGCCGACGTACGGTGGCAGCTCCCTCCTCCTGACGAATCTGACCGGGCACCCGTGCGTCGTCCTGCCGAACGGCTTCCGGATGACGGACGGGACGCCGACGAGCATCACCTTCACCGGAAAGCTCCGGGGCGAGAGCGACCTCCTCGCCGTGGCCGACCTCTTCCAGAGGGCGACCGATTTCCACTCCCGCCGTCCGAAGCTCCCGGAGGCGCCGGCGACGAAGGGGTGAAAATCGCAGGGATGTCCTTCCGGCGGCTCCTCGCGTGCGGTGCCCTCGCCGCGCTGCTCTTCGGCGCCGGAGGCGCACGGGCTCTCGACCCGTCCACCCCCCTTTCCCAGTACGGCCTCGACGCGTGGCAGGACGGCCTCCCCCAGAACAGCATTCACTCGATTCTCCAGACACGGGAGGGGTACCTCTGGTTCGGGACGTACGAGGGCCTCGTCCGCTTCAACGGCGTCTCTTTCGTCGTCTACGACACGCGCAACACGGCCGCCCTGAAGAGCAACAGCGCGTGGGCGCTCCTCGAGGATCGCCTCGGCACGCTCTGGGTCGGGACTCTGGGTGGAGGTGTCGTCCGCTCGCGCGGAGGCGTCTTCACCCGCTACGGCGAGCGGGAGGGGCTCCCGTCGGAATACGCGTGGGCCCTCTGCGAGGACACGGACGGCACCGTGTGGGCCGGCACCGACCGTGGGCTCGCACGATTCGACGGGACGACGTTCCGGTCCGTCCCGCTCCCGGGCTCTCCCGAGCGGCCCTCGATCCGGAGCCTTCTGGGCGACCCGGCGGGCGGCCTCTGGATCGGCACGGCAACGGAGGGGCTCCTGCGGTGGGACGGGAAGACGGTCCGGCGGATCAACCCGAAGGAGGGCCGCCCTCCCGGCGCCGTCTACTCCCTGGCGCCCTCTCCGGGAGGGGTCGCCGCGGCGTTCTACGGGCTCGGGCTCGTGGAGGCCGGCGAGGACGGAACGGTGCGGGTCCGCGGGAAGAAGGACGGCCTCCCGAGCGACCTCATCTGGTCGCTCCACCGCGACCGGAACGGGGCGTTGTGGGCCGGGAGCGATGGAGCTGGCCTTGCCCGGATCACGAAGGAGCGGATCGAGACCTTCAGCGTCTCCGACGGGCTCGCTCATCCCTTCGTCCGCTCGATCGGCGAGGACCGCGAGGGAAGCGTCTGGATCGGGACGAACGGCGGCCTGAACCGCTTCCGCGACCGCAAGGTCCTCGTCTACGGCGCGCGCGAGGGGCTCGGCGACGAGAGCGTCCGCTCCGTCGCGCGCACCACCGACGGGACACTCTGGGTGGGGACCGACTCCGACGGCATCTCGGCGCTGCGTGACGGCCGGTTCGTCGTCCCGCCCGAAGCCGTTCCGCTTCGCGGCGTTCCGGTCCGCTCCCTCGTGGCGGCGCCGGGGAACGTCCTCTGGATCGGGACGAACGGCGCCGGGCTCATCCGCCTCGCGGGCGGGAAGCTGACGCGCTTCACGATGAAGGACGGCCTCCCGTCCGACATCGTCTACGCGGTCACGATCGACGCCAGGGGCGACGTCTGGGCCGGGACCTACGGGGCGGGCGTGGCGCGATACGACGGACGCAGCTTCACCGTCATCGACCGCGCCCGCGGTCTCCCCCGCGACGTGATCCGCTGCCTCCTCCCGGGCCGCGACGGCGCGATGTGGATCGGGACCGACGCCGGGGGGCTCGCGAGGCTGAAGGACGGCGTCCTCTCCGTTCTCGACACGCGGCACGGCCTGGCGAGCGACGTCGTCTTCTCCCTCCACGAGGACGCCGAGGGGCTCCTCTGGATCGGCACGGCGGGCGGCCTTTCCCTCCTCCGGCGCGACGGGAGCCTGCGCTCCGTGGACCTGGCCGACGGACTTCCCGACGACAAGGTCTTCGAGATCCTCGAGGGGGACGGCGGCGGCCTCTGGATGAGCTCGAACAAGGGAATTTCCCGCGTATCCCGGGCGGACGTCATCGAGAGGATGGCCGGGCGGCGAGGACCCTTCCCGGCGCTCTCCCTCGGGCGCGCCGACGGCCTTCCCACGGCCCAGTGCAACGGAGCCTCGTCGCCCGCGGGCCTGCGCGACGCCGACGGGCGCCTCTGGTTCCCGACGCTGAAGGGCCTCGTCGGTGTCGATCCGGCCCGGCTCCGGTCGAACACGGCGGCCCCTCCCGTGGTCATCCACCGCGTTCTCGCCGATGGCCGGCCGGTAGCGGGCGTCTCGCCGGTGGAGCTGCCGCCCCGAACCGGCAAGATCGAGATCCACTACGACGGTCTCAGCTTCCAGGCTCCGGAGAAGGTCCGGTTCCGGTACCGGCTGGAGGGGTTCGAGGCGTCGTGGGTCGACGCGGGGACGCGCCGCTCGGCCTTCTACACGTCCCTCCCGCCGGGCGATTTCGTCTTCCGCGTCGTGGCCGCCAACAACGACGGCGTCTGGAACGAGACGGGGGCCCGCTTCGCCTTCCGCCTGAAGCCGGGACTCCACCAGAGGCTCGGGTTCCGGGTCGGGGCCGTCGTCTTCGTCCTCGTCGCCGCCGGGACCGGCTACGCCCTCCGGATGAGAGGCCTGAGGGCCCGGCACACGGAGCTGCAGCGCCTCGTCGACGAGAGGACCCGGAGCCTCGTGGCGGAGATCCAGCGGGCCGAGGAGCTTCGGCGGCAGTCGGACGGGGCCCTGCGCGAGGCGGCCGAAGCGAACCGGGCCAAGAGCCGGTTCCTGGCGAACATGAGCCACGAGCTCCGGACGCCGCTGAACGCCATCCTCGGCTACGCCGAGCTCCTGGCGGACGAGCCGGAGGTCGCGGCGAATCCGAGGGCGCTCGAGGACGTCGGGAAGATCCGGGGCGCGGGCGGCCACCTCCTCCAGCTCATCGGCGACCTCCTCGACCTCTCCAAGATCGAGGCGGGCCGGATGGAGATCGTCGCCGAGACGTTCGTGGTGGCGGAGGTCGTCGAGGAGACCGCGCGGACCGTGCGGCAGCTCGTGGAGTCCAACCGGAACCGTCTCGTCGTGACCGTCGCCCCGGACGCCGGCCGGATGACCTCCGACGCCTTCCGTCTCAAGCAGGTCCTCTTCAACCTCCTCTCGAACGCGGGAAAGTTCACGGAGGACGGGACGGTGGAGCTGGAGGCCCGCCGGGAGCGTGGCCGCGGCGGGGACCTCCTCGTCTTCCGCGTGACCGACACCGGGATCGGGATGAGCGCCGAGCAGCTCGAGAAGGTCTTCACGCCGTTCGTCCAGGGAGACGCCTCGCTCACCCGCCGCTTCGGCGGCACGGGCCTCGGCCTCGCGCTCTCGCAGCACCTCGCCCGCGTCATGGGAGGCGGCATCTCGGTGACGAGCGCCGAGGGGCAGGGGACCACCTTCCTCGTCGAGCTTCCCGCCGAGGCGCCCGCCCCGCGCCCTACGTGATCCCGATCACGTTCGTGAGGGCGGTGTAAACGCCTCGGTGGTGCGGCGCGTCGGTAGGGGCAGCCCACCGAAAGCGGCGCCGGAAGCGAACAGACCGTCGCCGCACGAAACGGTAAGGGAAAAGGAGCTCGGGTATGAAGCACTTCCTCCGGACGTCCGTCGTCCCCCTGGCCGCGGCCCTCGCCCTCGCGCTGGTCGCCGCCCCCGTCCTCGCCGTCGACCGCCCGGCCGCCGGCCCGGTCCCCGAAGCGCAGGCCCCCCACGGACCGCTCGCCGGCTACCTGCGCTGCCTTCACATCGTCGACCTGACCGACGTCCAGAAGGCGGACGTCAGGGCGCTCCTCGAGGCGGCCCGGCCGAAGCTGGAAGCCCTCCACGTGACGCTGAAGGCCGACCGCGAGGCGCTTCGCGCCGCCGTCACGGCCACGCCTCCCGATCCGTGCGTGGTCGGGGCCGCCTTCCTGAAGGTCGAAGCGGACGTGAAGGCGATCGGCGAGGAGCTGAAGACGCTCCGGACCGCCATCGAGGCGCTCCTCACCGCGGAGCAGAAGGCGAAGCTCGAGGGCTGCCTGAGGGCGCCGAGGCCGAACCCTGCCGAGGACGAAGGAGAAGAGGGTTGAACCCTCTGCGGTAGGCTCGACGGGATGGCCGAGGACGTCCCGTACGACGACCGCTTCCGGGGCTGGCGCCGCCCGGGCCCGAGGCCGCCCGGCGGCGCCGGGCCCGCGGACGGCGAGACGCTCGACTTCCTCTGCGGGAGCTTCCGGATCTTCCAGGCCGCCCGCGGGCACCGCTATTCCACCGACGACCTCCTCGTCGCCTGGTGGGGCGTCCTCTCGGCGCCGCGCGTGGAGCGGCTCCTCGACCTCGGCTCCGGCATCGGCTCGGTCGCGATGGCCGCGGCGTGGAAGCTGCCCGGGGGCGCACGTCGTCACGATCGAGGCGCAGCCGTTCTCGGCGGCGCTCGCGCGCCGCAGCGTCGACTTCAACGGGCTCGCCGGGAGATTCCGGATCCTCGAGGGGGACTTCCGGGACCCGGCGGCGCTCGAGGGAGAGGCTCCGTTCGACCTCGTTCTCGGAGCGCCCCCCTACTTCGAGCCGGGGACGGCGACCGAGGCGCGTCACCCGCAGGCCGTGCCGGCCCGGATCACGCTGCGAGGGGCGATCGATGTCTACGCCGCCGCGGCCCGTCGGAGTCTCGCCCCGGGCGGGCTCTTCGCGTTCGTCTGGCCGGTCGCGCGGGATGCGGAGGCGGAAGAGGCGCTCGCGCGCGAGCGCCTCTTCCTTCTGAAGCGCCGCGACGTCGTCTTCCGCGAGGGAGAGCGTCCCCTCGTCGCCCTCTTCGCGGCCTCCCGCGCGGAGGACCTTCCGCCCGACCTGCCCCGGGGCGCGGAAGGGTTCCCGGCCGTCGAGCCGCCGCTCGTCGTGAGGCGCCGGGACGGCCGTCACACGACGGAATACGCCGCCGTGAGGCTCTCGATGGGCTTTCCGCCGGGCGATGTCGGAGTCCGCGGGACTCCCTGACGCCCGCCCCGCGCGGATGCCGTATCGTCCCGTCCCAGGTGGTCCCCGATCCTCCGCAGGCGCCTCTGCCGCCCCTCACGACGATCCCGTTCGGACGTGGGCTCGACGGCCGTCCCATCCGGCACGTCAACGGGAAGATCGTCGCCGGGACGATCCGCCACGCCGTCGACCTGACGCTCGAGCGCGAGCTCCAGGCGCTTCCCGCCGATCCGTCGCCCGCGGAACGTGCCATGCGGGAGAAGGCCGTGAGGACGCGCCTGATGGCGCGACTCGTCGAGCGGCTGAACGGCCTCATACCCGACGCCCGTTACCACGTCACCTCCGAGTCGCTCCTCGTCGAGGGAAACAACTACTCGCGCGAGCTGGAGGTCTACGTCGACGAGATCTGCCGCGAGTTCGCCGGCGTGGAGTACTTCTACTTCACGCGCGGGGCGAAGATCGTCCCGTTGTCGGTCGCGGCGGTCTTCCGCCCCTTCGGCATCCGGCAGGCCTACTCCCTGATCGCCCGGGCGACCGAGAAGTTCGTCGAGACCGACGTCGAGGTCGTGGAGACGACCACGCGCTCGGCCGTGGTGAGGTGGTACGCCGCTTCCCAGGTCGGTGACCTCCGGGAGGAGCTCCAGGAACGATGGCTCCTCCTTTCCTGCGCTGCCTACCAGGGGACCTACGCCTCGATCCCGGCGCTCATCTACCCGGGCCAGCCCTGGGCGGACGTGGACGAGCTGAAGTGCCAGGCGCGCGGCGACGACTGCTGCGAGTGGCGATTCACCTGGGAAGACCCTCACCCGCGGGGCCAGCGGCTTCTCCTCGCCGGCGCGGCGGGGACGCTGGGTCTCTCCGGCTGGGCCGTCTCGGGGGCTGCCGGCGCGACGGTCGCGGCCTTCGTCGCGCTCCTTCCGCTCGCGGCGTCGTGGCACGTCGTGCGGCTGCGCCGCCTGCAGCACGACCGGCAGGAGCAGGACCGTCTCCTCGAGGAGCAGCGCGCGACGACCGAGAGCCAGGTGGACCGGGTCCAGGCGGCCTACGCCGAAGTCCAGCAATCGACCCTCGCCCTCCGGGGGAAGGTGGCCGAGCTGACGGCGCTCAGGGACGTGGCGCTCGCCGCCTCGGCGTCCCTCGACCCGTTCGAGGTCGTCGACCGGAGCCTCGAGGCGGTGACGCGGAACCTGAACTACGACCGCGCCGTCGTCCTTCTCGTCGACGAGGCCCGAAACGCCCTCGGCGGCGCCCGGAGCCGCGGCGTGACGCCCGAGCAGGCGGTCCTCCTCGGGCGGCTCTCCGTGCGCCTCGACGACCCGCTCTCGCCGATCGTCCCCGCGGTCCGCGACGGGGTCGGCTTCCGCCTGCGGAACCTCCCCGACGCCAGCGGCGCGGCGACGCGCCACCTCGTCCCGATCCTCGGATCGGAAGAGGTCTTCATCGCGCCGCTCATGGCCCGGGGCCGGAGCGTCGGCGTCCTGATCGTCGACAACGGCCCGACGCGCCGGCCGCTCCCGGGCGAGGGGCTCGACCTCCTGACGGCCGTCGCCTCGACGATCGCCGTCGCGGTGGAGAACGCGCGCCTCTACTCGCAGATCGAGCAGCAGCGCCGGACGCTGGAGGAGCGCGTGCGGGAACGGACGGCCGACCTGGAGGGCGCCCGGAGCGCGGCCGAGGCCGCCAATCGCGCCAAGAGCTCCTTCCTGGCCAACATGAGCCACGAGCTGCGGACGCCGCTGAACGCGATCATCGGCTACAGCGAGATGCTCCTCGAAGAGGGGGCGACGGCCGGGGGCGGGGACCTCGCGGCCGACCTGGGGAAGATCCAGACCGCGGGCCGCTACCTCCTCGGCCTGATCAACGACGTCCTCGACCTCTCCAAGGTCGAGGCGGGAAAGACCGAGCTGAGCCTCGAGCGCTTCTCCCTCTCCGGCCTCGTCCACGACGTGGCGGGCAACGTGAGACCGCTCGTGGAGCGGGGCGGCAACCGGTTCGACGTCGAGGTCGAGGGGGACGTGACGCTCCTCGGCGACCCCCGGAAGATCCGTCAGATCCTCCTGAATCTCGTCGGCAACGCCGCCAAGTTCACGGAAAACGGAGTGGTGGAGCTGCGGGTGCGTCGCGACGGAGACGACGTCCTGCTCGTCGTGCGCGACACCGGCATCGGGATGACGCCGGACCAGGTCGGGCGGCTCTTCACCGCATTTTGGCAAGGGGATCCCGCGTCGACCCGGAACTACGGCGGGACGGGCCTCGGGCTCGCCATCAGCCGGCACTACGCCCGGCTGATGGGGGGAGACGTTTCGGCCGAGAGCGAGTCGGGGAAGGGGTCGGTCTTCACCGTCCGCCTCCCCGGGGCGGCCGTCGGGCAGGAGCTCCCGGCCCGTCGGGGTTAAGCTCCCCGGCCAGCATCCAGCTCCGGAAAGACCAGCGTCAGAAAGGGATCCCGTCGATGCCGGACTACAGCCAGGACCACAGCGTATTCAGGCTCATGACGCCCCTCGGCAAGGACGTCCTTCTTCTTCGGCGGATCAAGGGAACCGAGGGGATCGCGGAGCTCTTCGACCTCGAGCTGGAGGCCCTTGCCACCAACGACACGGACATCCCCTTCGACAGCCTCCTCGGGCAGTGCGTGACCGTCTCGGTCTACTCCCCCGAGGGCACCGCCGTGAGGTGGTTCCACGGGCTCTGCATCGAGCTGGAAGAGGGGCCGCGGGAAACGCTCGAGACGGAAAACAAGACCTTCACCTCCTGGCGGCTCCGGATCGCTCCGAAGGTCTGGGTCCTCGGCCTCGCGCACCGCAGCCGGGTGTTCCAGGAGATCACGGTCCCGTTGATCCTTCAGAAGGTCTTCGAAGGGTTCGCGATCGAGGTCCGGCTCGACAGGCAGTACGACCAGAGAGAGATGTGCATCCAGTACCGCGAGAACGACCTCGCCTTCGCCTGCCGCCTGATGGAGGAGGAGGGGATTCGCTGGTACTTCCGGCACGAGGACGGCAATCACACGCTCGTCATCACCGACAGCGGTGCGGACCCCAACCTTCCCGGCCCCAGCCCCCTGTACTACGACCCGCTCGTCGGCGGAGTCCGGGACGAGGACCGGATCGGGGTCTGGAAGAAGAAGCAGGCGCTGACGCGCGGCAAGGTGACTCTCCGCGACCGGAGCTTCGAGGTGCCGACGAACGACCTCGAGAAGGTCGTCCTGCTCAAGGACACGCTCCAGGTCGGAACCGTCACGCACAAGCTGCGGCTCGCCGACGCCGACAAGCGGGAGCTCTACGGGTTTCCGGGCGGCCACGCCAAGCCCTACGACGGGGTCAACCCGGGAGGTGGCGACCGGGCGGCGGAGATCCAGAAGATCTTCCCGTACGGTGACGTTCGGGCGCGGGTCGTCATGGAGAGGGAGGAAACGCGGGCCGTCGAGATCGAGGGGGCGGGAGACGTCCGGCACATGGTCCCGGGCTTCCAGTTCGTCCTCAGCCGGCACCACGACGGGGACGGTCCGTACGTCCTGACCCGCGTGAAGCACGACGGCGAGAGAACAGCGTCTTCCGCTCCGACAACACCGGGACGAGGTACGAGAACGCGTTCACCTGTCTCCCGGCCGACGCCGCCTACCGGCCGGCCCGCAGGACACGGCGCCCGGTGGCGCAGGGACCCGAGACGGCGATCGTCGTCGGGCCCGCGGGCGAGGACATCTACGTCGACAAGTACGGGCGGATCAAGGTGCAGTTCTACTGGGACCGCGAGGGGACGAAGGACCCGAGCAGCTGCGCCTGGCTGCGCGTCGCGACCCCCCTGGCCGGGAACACGTGGGGGACGTACGCCTTCCCGCGGATCGGGCAGGAGGTCCTCGTCGCCTTCCAGCATGGCGACCCCGACGAGCCGGTCGTCATCGGGGCCCTCTACAACGCCGAGAACATGCCGCCCTACACGCTCCCCGCGAACATGCGGCGGACGGGGATCCGGACCCGGTCGACGCTCCGGGGTACCGCCGAGGAGTGCCACGAGGTCCGCCTCGACGACACGAAGGACTCCGAGGAGATCTTCGTCCAGTCGCAGAAGGACTTCCACCGGCTGGTGAAGAACAACGACTGGCTCCAGGTCGGCGTCAAGAAGGGGACGACGGAGCCGCCGGACGGGAGCCAGAAGCAGGAAATCTGGAAGAACCGGACGGTCAACGTCAGCAAGGGGGACGACTGCCTGAACGTCGGGCGGCTTCCCGGCGAGACGACACAGGCCGTCGAGGCGCGGTCCTCGGCCGATGCCGGGCAGGACCCGTCGAAGGGCGGGAACCAGACGACCTGGATCGCGAACGACCGGACGACGACCCTCAACATGGGCAACGACAAGCTCGTCGTCGGCGTCCAGGCAGCCGGCAAGTCGACGCCCTCGATGACGGTGCACCAGGGCAACCAGGTCCTGGAGGTGATGAACGACCGGACCGCGACGGTCAAGTACGGGAACGACAAGCTGACGATCCAGAAGGGAAACCTCGACATCAAGCTCGAAGGGGCGATGCCCGACGGCAAGGTGACGATCGAGGTGCCCAACTCCATCGAGCTGAAGGTGGGGATGAACTCCATCAAGCTCGACACCATGGGAATCGAGCTGAAGTTCGGGACGAACTCGCTGAAGATCGACAACATGCAGGCCGAGCTGAAGACGACGACCGGGTCGCTGAAGCTCGACGCCGCGAGCGCCACGCTCAAGGGGATCACGGCGAAGCTCGAAGGAAACGCGATGGCCGACGTGAAGGCGCCGATGGTGAACGTCAATGGCAGCGGCATGACGATGATCGGCGGCGGGCTGACGAAGATCGGATAGGTGACGACGATGAGCAGCAGCACCCCCCGTCCGCGGGCCAGCACCGAGGAGATCGCCGCCCGCTTCGAGCCGTCGGCCGAGGCGACGGCGCTCCTGACACCGGGAATCGCCGCCTCGGATTTCGTCACGGCGCTCGTCGAGAAGGAGCTCTGGTCCGATGCCGCCGGCTTCGTCGGCCAGTGGCTCGCCAGGAGGGACGCCGTGACGTGGGCCTGCCTCGCCTCGAGGAAGGCCCTCGGCGAGACCCCGCCGCCGAAGGAGCGCGCGGCCCTCGAGGCGGCCGAGAAGTGGCTCGCCGCGCCCGACGAGCCGAGCCGGCGGGCCTGCGAGGCCGCCGCGGAGGCTCTCGGCTACCGTTCTGCGCCGGCCATGGCGGCGGCGGCGGCCTTCTGGAGCGGCGGGAGCCTCTCCCTGCCCGACCTGCCGAAAGTCGCCCCGCCCGAGAACCTCACCGGCAAGGGGGCGGCCGGCTCCGTCCTCATGGCGGGCGCCGCGGGTGCGCCCGACGTGGCCGGGCGGCTCCGCGAGCTGATCTGGCTCGGAGTCGACATTGCGGATGGGCGTCATCGTCCCGACGGGCGCGAGGCGAGGGCCTCCGCGCCGCCGGCACGGGGCGCGAGGGAGGGCTGAGCGATGCCGCAGCCCGCCGCCCGCGTCGGGGACATGCACGTGTGCCCCATGCAGACCCCTGCCGTTCCCGTCCCGATCCCGCACGTCGGCGGACCGATCCTCCCGCCGGGCTGCCCGACGGTCCTGATCGGCGCGCTGCCCGCGGCGTGCGTCGGAGACATGGCCGTCTGCGTCGGGCCACCGGACGTCATCGCCATGGGGGCCGTCACCGTCCTCATCGGCGGCCGACCGGGGGCGAGGATGGGGGACAGCTGCGCGCACGGAGGGACCATCGTCCTGGGATGCCCCACGGTCCTCCTGGGATAGGAAGCCCGGCCCACATCGCCGGAGACTGCCCGGCCGGGCAGTATTCTCCGGGCATCGTGTGGTCGCACGCGCCCGTCGCCGTCCTCTCGTTCGTAACGACGCTCCACATCGCAGCCGTGCTGCTGCTGTCTCACCGGCGTGCCGGCCCGGGGCGCCGGCTGCTCCTCCTCCCCTCGATTTCGTTCGCCCTCCTCGTCTGGGTTCTGCCCGATCAGGCGTGGCTTCTCGCCGGCCTCGCGGCGCAGGTCACCTGGGTCGTCGCGTGCGAGAGGCTCCTTCCGGCGGAAGCCCCGGAGAGCGCGCCCGCTGCCGGACCGGCGCCCGCGTCCGCGGCCGGGCGGCCGGCAGCTGCAGGCGCCCCGAAGAAGCCGGCGGCCGCCGCGGGGTTCGTTCCCGTCAAGGTCCTCGCCGTCATCGACGAGACGCCGGAGATCCGGACGTTCCGGATGGAGAGACCCGAGGGCTTCGATTTCCGGCCGGGCCAGTTCCTGATGATCCGCGTCGCCGCGCAGGGCAAGGACGAGGTCCGGTGCTACTCGATCAGCTCCTCCCCGGAGGCGACGGGGTACCTCGAGATCTCGGTGCGGCGGCAGGGGCGGGCCTCCGGCGCGCTCCACGAGTCGATCCGCGCCGGGGGAGTCCTCCCGATCCGGGGACCGGGAGGCGATTTCGTCTATCCGGTGGAGCCGGACGTGCCCCTCGTCCTCCACGCCGGGGGCGTCGGCGTCACGCCGATGATCTCGATGCTCCGGCACGCGGCGAAGTCCGAGCCGGGGCGGCCCGTGACGTTCCTCTACACGGTGAGGGCCGAGCCGGACGTGGCCTTCCGCGACGAGCTGGCCGTCCTCGCCCGCCGCGCGCCCGGCGTCCGCGTCTACGTCACGCTCAGCCGGGGCGAGCCGACGCCGGGATTCCTGACGGGACGGATGGACGCCCAGAAGATCGCCCGGTACGTGCCGGACCCCGCGAAGGCGATCCACCTCATCTGCGGGCCGGCCCCGATGATCGAGTCGCTCCGCGAAGGGCTCGCCAGCCTCGGCGTGCCCGACGACCGGATCCGGTTCGAGGCCTTCGAGGCCGCCGTGGCCTCGGCGTCGGACGCGGTGGACGACGGGAGCACCTACGAAGTGTCCTTCTCCCGGTCCGGCGGGGCGACGACGGTCTCCGGCGGGACGAGCCTTCTCGAAGCTGCCGAGGCGGCGGGGGCGCCCGTGGACTCGATGTGCCGGGCCGGGACCTGCGGTACGTGCAAGACCCGGCTCGTCTCGGGGCGCATCGAGGGCGAGGGGAAGGCGCTCCGCCCGGAGGACCGGAAGGCCGGCTGGATCCTCGCCTGCGTTTCCTACCCCCGGAGCAACTGCAGCCTCGACGTCTGACGGCCCTCGATTTCCGGCCCGAACCGGGCTCCGGAAAAAAGAGGTGGACACTACCGTTGGATTTTGAAAAACTCTACACTGCCATAAAATCCCGGCGAGGGAACCGTCGGTAAGAGGCGGATTCCCACCACTTCGCGCAGGGGACGGTAATGCAGGAAAGCAGCGCGATTTCGCACGCGGGCCTGGGTAGAGGTGTATCGGCCGTCCGGCCAAAGCCGGCGGTGGCTCCCTGGCGCCCGTCGGGAGTGCTCGTCCTGGCTGCAATCGCAGCTGCGGCTGTACTCTTTATCGTCCTCTTCCCCCTCGGCGGGCTCTCCTATTACCAGACCCCGGTCCGGGTTCGCGCATACGCCCCACAGCATCGGGACCTCCGGCCGTCGGGCCCGGTGGGCCGGGCCCTCGGGATCGCGGGCGCGGTCCTCATGTTCGGAGGGACGGCGGCCTACGAGGCGCGTAAGCGGATGCGGGTGCTCTCCAACGCAGGAAGCATCAAGACCTGGCTCGAGATGCACATCCTCTGCGGAATCGTCGGTCCGATTCTCGTCACCCTCCACACCTCGTTCAAGTTCAACGGCATCGTCTCCGTCGCCTACTGGTCGATGCTCAGCGTCGTCGCGTCGGGCTTCGTCGGCCGGTACCTCTACGCGAAGATCCCGCGAACGCAGCGCGGGGTCGAGATGGACCGCAAGGCGATCGAGGAGCGCGCGGCGGAGCTTCGCCGCACGCTCTCGGACATGACGGTCCCGGTGAAGCTCCTCCTCCGGATCGAAGAGATGGAAAAGGACCTCCTGCCGCGGGAGGGTGAGAGCTACGGGCTCGCGAGCATGCTCTTTGGAGGCTTTGCCGTGCGAAAGAAGATCCGGGCCATCGAGCGAACCATCCGCTCGGCCGGCCTCACCCGGCAGCTGATCCGGGAAGCCCTCCACGCCGAGGGCGAACGGATCAACCTCCTGCGCCGGGCGGCCTCCCTCGACCTGTCGCGCCGCCTCTTCGCCATGTGGCACGTCTTCCACATGCCGTTCGTCTGGATCCTCGCGACCGTCTTCGTCCTGCACGTCGGCGTGGCCTTCTACTTCGGCTACGCGGTGGGCGGCCGGTGAAACGCCTCGCGCTGGCCGCCGCGGCGGCTCTCCTCCTCGCGGCTCCGGCCGCTGCACAGCTGGGCGACCTCGTGTCGCCCGGTCCGCTTTCCGCCCCCCACGCAAAGCTCGACGGGCTGAAGAACTGCGAGAAGTGCCACGAGAAGGGAAACCAGGTCTCGGCGGACCGCTGCCTCGCGTGCCACAAGGACGTCGGCTCCCGGATCGCGCAGAAGAAGGGCGTCCACCGGGACGTGAAGGACGAGTGCGCCGCCTGCCACGCCGAGCACGCGGGGCGCGACGGGGAGCTGCGTCCGTTCGACCCGAAGGGCTTCGACCACGCGAAGGAAGCCGGCTTCCCGCTCGACGGCAAGCACGCCCCCCTCGCCCAGAAGTGCGCGTCGTGCCACAAGACGCGCTCCTTCCTGAAGCTCTCGCCCTCGTGCGTCACCTGCCACGCCGACTCGCACAAGGGAGCCCTCGGGGCCTCGTGCATCACCTGCCACTCGGCGGCGGTCGCCTTCAAGGAAACGCGCCAGTCGTTCGACCACGGGAAGACGAAATACCCGCTGACCGGCGCCCACGTGAAGGTGGCCTGCGCGAAGTGCCATGCCAACGGCGTCTTCCGCGGCGTGAAGTTCGCGACCTGCGCCGACTGCCACAAGGACCCGCACCAGAAGGCGTTCGGAGCGGACTGCTCCTCGTGCCACGAGACGGCGACTTTCAGGACGGTGAAGGTCGACCACGGCAAGACCGCCTTCCCGCTCCGCGGCCGGCACGCGGAGCTTCAATGCGCCGCCTGCCACAAGGAGCCGGCGACGAAGGTCCGGCTGAAGGCGGGGACCTGCGCGACCTGCCACCAGGACCCGCACCGGGGCGAGTTCAAGCAGGACTGCGCCAGCTGCCACAACGAGAAGTCCTTCCGGGGCGTTCCCTTCGACCACGCCGCGAAGACGAAGTTCGCCCTGACCGGCAGGCACGCGACGGCGAAGTGCGCGGCGTGCCACGTCCCGCCGACTGCCGCCGTTGCAGGCGCGAACGGGAAGAAGAGCGGCGGCAGCGGCGCCGCGCAGGCGAACGGCTCTCTGCCGAAGGTCGTCGTCTTCAAGGGGCTGAAGACCGAGTGCGCCGCCTGCCACAAGGACCCTCACAAGGGGACCCTCGGCACCGCGTGCGGGACGTGCCACGGGACCGAGAGCTTCCGGCCGAAGGACTTCAAGCACCCGCGATTCCCCGAGTTCTTCGCGGGGCTCCACGAGAACCTCGCCTGCGAGAAGTGCCACGGCGGGCCGAAGACGGGCCCGAACGGAAAGCCGGTGGCGATCGGCGAGCGGACGTACCGGGGCCTGGCGACGGCGTGCGCGACCTGCCACAAGGACCCGCACCTCGGCCAGGTCTCGGCTTCCTGCGAGACCTGCCACGCCGTCACGGGAGCGAAGTTCGCCCCGGTGAAGTTCGACCACGCGAAGTCGGCGTTCCCGCTCACCGGCAAGCACGCACCCCTGGCGTGCGAGAAGTGCCACAAGAAGGAAACGGCGAAGTTCCCCGCGGCGAACGGGACGGCGGTCCGGCTGAAGGGGCTCGGCACCGCGTGCGCCACCTGCCACAAGGACCCGCACCTCGGCCAGCTCGGAACGTCGTGCGCGACGTGCCATTCGCCCGAGACCTTCAAGGTGCCCACGTTCAAGCACACGGGCTCCCCCGAGTTCTGGAAGGGCGCTCACTCGACGGCGCCCTGCGCCAAGTGCCACAAGACGGAAGACGGAGCCTTCCCCGCGGGGAAGGGGAAGGCGGTCCGCTACAAGGGGTTCAAGTCCTCGTGCGCCTCGTGTCACAAGGACGCGCACCAGGGGACGCTCGGTCCGAGCTGCGAGAGCTGCCACGTCCCCTCCGCCCAGTGGAAGAGCGCCTCGCGCGCCTTCCACAAGACGTCGTGGCCGCTCGAGGGCAAGCACCTCCTCGTTCCCTGCGCGTCCTGCCACGTCAAGGGGCAGACGAAGGGGACGCCTCGCCTCTGCGCCGACTGCCACTGGTACCGCAGGCAGGACGACCGGTTCAAGACGCGGCTGGGCCTCGACTGCCAGAACTGCCACCGGCCGGCCTCCTGGACCGCCGTCACCTGGAGTCACGCCGCGGCGACCGGCTTCGCGCTTTCCGGGGCGCACGCCGGAGTCGACTGCGAGAAGTGCCACACGGGCGGCGTCTTCCGGAAGAGCGAACGGTCTGGCTGCATCGGCTGCCACAAGGAGGACTACGACCGGGCGAAGGAGCCGAACCACGTCGCGGCGGGGTTCCCGACCACGTGCGAGACGTGTCACAAGATCTCCGACACGTCCTGGGAACAGGCCCGCTTCAACCACCAGGCGACGTTCCCGCTCGCCGGCAAGCACGCGACGGCGGCCTGCGCGTCCTGCCACAAGAACGGCGTCTACCGCGGGACGGCGCGCGACTGCTCGGGGTGTCACATCTCCGAGTACCAGAAGGCGACGAACCCGAGCCACATCCTCGCGGGGTTCCCGACGACGTGCGAGACGTGCCACAAGTCCTCGGATCCGACGTGGAAAGGCGTCTCGTTCACCCACCCGCAGTGGCCCCTCGTGGGCCGGCACGCGAGCCAGGCCTGCACGACCTGTCACCGGAGCGGAGTCTTCCAGGGGCTCGGGTCGACGTGCGCCTCGTGCCACCAGGCCGACTACCAGAAGGCGGTGAACCCGAACCACGCCACCGCGGGTTTCCCGACGGCGTGCGAGACGTGCCACAAGGTCTCCGACACGTCCTGGCAGCAGGGCAAGTTCGACCACGCGACGACCTTCCCCCTCGTCGGGAAGCACACCACGCAGGCCTGCGTCGCGTGTCACAAGAGCGGCGTCTACCGCGGCACGGCCCGCGACTGCGCCGGGTGCCACCTCCCGCTGTTCCAGAAGGCGACGAACCCGAGCCACATCCTGGCGGGATTCCCGACGACGTGCGAGACGTGCCACAAGGCGACGGACCCGGCGTGGACGGGGGTGGCGTTCAATCACTCCAAGTGGCCGCTCGCGGGCAAGCACGCGGGCCAGGCGTGTACCGCCTGCCACCGGAGCGGCGTCTTCCAGGGGCTCCCGTCGGCGTGCGCCTCGTGCCACCAGGCCGACTACCAGAAGGCGGTGAACCCGAACCACGTCACCGCGGGGTTCCCGACGACCTGTGAAAGCTGTCACAAGGTCGCCGACGCCTCCTGGAAACAGGGGACGTTCAACCACTCGAAGTGGCCCCTCCTGGGCCGCCACTCGGGCCCGCTCTGCGCCACGTGCCACACGAACGGGGTCTTCCAGGGTCTTCAGAGCGACTGCGTTTCGTGCCACCTGCCGAAGTACCAGGCGACGACGAACCCGAACCACGTGCAGGCGGCGTTCCCGACGACGTGCCAGGTCTGTCACAAGGTGTCCGACACGTCGTGGAGCCAGGGGGTGTTCAACCACGCGGCCGTGTTCCCGCTCGTAGGGACCCACGCGACGCAGGCGTGCGCCTCGTGCCACAAGAACGGGGTCTACAAGGGAACGGCGCGGGACTGCGCGGGGTGCCACCTGGCGAAGTACCAGGCGACGAAGGACCCGAACCACGTGCAGGCGGGGTTCCCGACGACGTGCGAGACGTGCCACAAGGCGACGGACACGTCGTGGGGCCAGGGGACGTTCAACCACGCGGCGGTGTTCCCGCTCGTGGGGACCCACGCGACGCAGGCGTGCGCCTCGTGCCACAAGAACGGGGTCTACAAGGGAACGGCGCGGGACTGCGCGGGGTGCCACCTGGCGAAGTACCAGGCGACGAAAGACCCGAACCACGTGCAGGCGGGGTTCCCGACGACGTGCGAGACGTGCCACAAGGCGACGGACACGTCGTGGGGCCAGGGGACGTTCAACCACGCGGCCGTGTTCCCGCTGCAGGGCCGTCACGCGACGGCGGCGTGCGCCTCGTGTCACGTCAACGGGGTCTACGGCGGGACTCCGCGCACCTGCGTCGGGTGCCACCTTTCGAAGTACCAGGCGACGACGAACCCGAACCACCAGGCCGCGGGATTCCCGACGACGTGCGAGACGTGCCACAAGGCGACGGACACGTCGTGGGGCCAGGGGACGTTCAACCACGCGGCCGTGTTCCCGCTGCAGGGGAAGCACGCGACGGCGGCGTGCGCCTCGTGTCACGTCAACGGGGTCTACGGCGGGACGCCGCGCACCTGCGTCGGGTGCCACCTTTCGAAGTACCAGGCGACGACGAACCCGAACCACCAGGCCGCGGGATTCCCGACGACGTGCGAGACGTGCCACAGGGCGACGGACACGTCGTGGGGCCAGGGGACGTTCAACCACGCAGCCGTGTTCCCGCTGCAGGGCCGTCACGCGACGGCCCCGTGCGCCGCGTGTCACATAGGCGGGGTGTACGGCGGGACGCCGCGCACCTGCGTCGGGTGCCACCTGACGAAGTACCAGACGACGACGAACCCGAACCACGTCACGGCGGGATTCCCGACGACGTGCGAGACGTGCCACAAGGCGACGGACACGTCGTGGGGCCAGGGGACGTTCAACCACACCTGGTTCCCGATCGTGACGGGAAAGCACGCGGGCAACCCCTGCTCGGCCTGCCACACGAACCCGTCGAACTACGCCATCTTCACCTGCGTCACGTGCCACACGAGGTCAAAGATGGACTCGGAGCACCGGGGGCGCCCCGGGTACGTGTACGACTCGAACGCCTGCTACGGGTGCCACCCGCAGGGGAATGGCTGAGGAGGACGAGCGATGACGTATAGAACGCTTCGCCTCACCCTCGCGACCTTCGGGACCTTCGCCGCCCTCGCGGTCCCGGGGGGTGCCCGTGCCCAGTCGAGCGGCTGGGGCCGCGTCTCCCTGTTTCTCCAGGGCAGCCAGAGCCGCCCGGAGGACGGGGGCGCGTCCTTTTCCTCGAACGAGGCCGTGGCGACCCTGACCGTCAAGTCGGCCGAGCGGGACGAGAACGGCTTCGAGTACGCCTTCGACGGGCGCGGCTCGACCTACGGGGCCGGCGGAGACGACCGGCAGAACCGTTTTTCGCTCTGGGACGCGTGGGCCGGCGGCCGCTTCTCGAACGGCAGGATCGGGGTTCGCGTCGGACAGCAGTGGATCACCGACCTCGGCGGCCTCGGTTCGGTGGGCGGCGCCCTCGTCGAGGTGCGCGGGCGAAAGGGCAAGGGAAAGCGGAAGTTCCGGCCGCGCTTCGGTCTCTTCGGCGGCCTCGAGCCGAAGGGCTGGGAGGCGGGCTGGGTGAACGGCGTGACGAAGGGCGGGGCCTACGCCGCCCTCGACGGCGAAGGGGGGCAGCGGCACGTCCTCGGTTTCGTGACGATCCGCCACTCGGGGCTGACCGAGAGGTCGGTCCTCACCACGACGAACTTCCTCCCCGTCGGCAAGAAGCTCTTCTTCTACGTCGCCGGCGAGTACGACGTGGCCAAACCCGGGGGCCAGGCGGACGCCGGCCTGAGCTACGCGTTCGTGAACGCGCGCTGGTCCGTCTCCTCGCGCGTCGAGCTGCAGGGCCTCTACCACCGGGGGCACTCCTACGACGCGAGAACCATCACGCAGGACCAGATCGACGGGAGACCGATCGATCCGCGCCTTCTCACCGGGTTCCTCTACGAGTCGGCCGGCGGGCGGCTGACCGTCGAGGTCGCCCGCGGGGTCCGCGTCTTCGCCGGGTATGCCAGCGACCGCGGGAACCGCGACGACGGCTCGACGGGTCGGATCACCGCCGGGTTCCACGCGGGCAACGTCTTCGGTTCGGGCGTCGACCTCACCGTCTCCGACAACCGGATCGACCGTCCGGGAAACGCCTACGACTCCTGGTACGCGTCGATCGGCCGGAGCTTCGGCAGCCGCGTCTACGTCTCGCTCGACTACGCCACCGCGTTGTCGGTCCTCCGTTTCACGGGCACGGACGGCATCGTCGTCGAGACCCGGCCGCAGACGAACCGGTTCTCGCTGAACGGTTCGGTGAACCTGAGCCGCTCGCTGTCCCTCCTCCTCTCGGCGGAGCGCAGCAGCGGCGATTTCGGGACCGAGACGCGCGGGCAGGCGGGGATCTCGCTGAGGTTCTGAAGGCCTGCGCGCTCGACCCGGCGGGGCTCGTCGGGTTCGTGTGGGAACCTGGAATAGGGTGGGGCGTGCCGGTGTTATACCGGTCCGCGTGATTGCCGCCGTCCTGACCGGGTTCCTCGTGGCGCTCCTTTCGCCCGCCCTCGAGAGGGGGCTCGGGCGGCGTGCCGCCCCGCTCCTGGCGCTCTTCCCGGCGGGCCTCTTCGCCTGGTTCGTCCGCTACGTCCCTGAGGTCGCAGAGGGCGGGGTGCGCACCGTCGCGCTCGCCTGGATCCCCGAGCTCGGCATCTCGCTTTCCTTCCGCCTCGACGGCCTCTCCCTCCTGATGACACTGATCGTCACCGGCATCGGGGCTCTCGTTCTCCTCTACGCCGGCAGCTACATGGAGGGGCATGCGCGGCGCGGCGCCCTCCTCGGGTACCTCGTCGCCTTCCTCGCGGCGATGCTCGGCCTCGTCCTCTCGGACAACGTCGTCGGGCTCTTCGTCTTCTGGGAGGCGACGAGCATCCTTTCCTACTTCCTGATCGGCTTCGACCGCGAGAAGGCCGAGGTACGCGCCGCGGCGCTCCAGGCTCTCCTCGTCACCGGGGGCGGAGGGCTCGCCCTCCTCGCCGGCTTCGTACTGCTCGGGCAGGCGGGCGGGAGCCTCGAGATCTCCGCCCTCGTCGCGAACGCCGACGCGCTGAAGGCCCACCCCCTCTACACCCCGGCTCTCCTCCTCGTCCTCCTCGGCGCCTTCACGAAGTCGGCACAGGTCCCGTTCCACTTCTGGCTCCCGGGCGCCATGGCCGCGCCGACGCCCATAAGCGCCTATCTCCACTCGGCGACGATGGTGAAGGCGGGGGTCTACCTCCTGGCACGCCTGCACCCCGCGCTCGGCGGGACGCCCGAGTGGGGCTGGATCGTGACGACGGCGGGCGCGGCCACGATGCTCACGGGGGCCGTCCTCGCGGTGGGCCAGAGGGACCTCAAGCGCCTCCTCGCCTTCTCGACCGTCAGCTCCCTCGGCTCGCTCACGATGCTCATCGGCGTCGGCACGCCCGCGGCGCTCGGTGCGGCGATGGTCCTCCTCCTCGCGCACGCCCTCTACAAGGCGGCGCTCTTCCTCGTCGCGGGCATCCTCGACCACGAGACCGGGACGCGCGACGTCACCCGCCTCGGCGGCCTCCTCGCCCTCCTCCCCGCGACAGGCGTCGCCGCGGTGGCGGCGGCCTTCTCGATGGCGGGCCTGCCGCCCCTCCTCGGCTTCGTCAGCAAGGAGCTGCTCTACGATGCGGCCCTGAGGGCCTCGCCGGTCCCCCTCCTCCTCGTTCCCGTCGCGGTCGGGTCGAACATGCTCCTCGTCGCCGTCGCGCTCGCCGTCGGGTTCGGGCCGTTCACCGGCGCGCGGGGCGACACGCCGAAGGTCCCTCACGAGGCTCCCTTCGCGATGTGGCTCGGCCCCGTCCTCCTCGGTCTCGGGAGCCTCGCCTGCGGCCTCTTCGCAGGGGCGATCTCGCCCTTCCTCTCCTCCGCGGCCTCGGCCGCGCTCGGCCACCCCTACGGCGTGAAGCTGGAGCTCTGGCACGGCTTCAACCTCGTCCTCCTCAAGAGCCTCGTCACGCTCGCGGCCGGTGTCGCCTTCTGGGCGAACCGCGTGCGGATCCGCGCCCTCGCCGAACGCCTCGCGCCGGTGTCCGTCCTCGGCCCAGCCCGCCTCTACCGCGACGGGCTCGCCGGCCTCGTGAAGCTCGCGAAGGGGACGGCGGGACTCCTCTCTTCCGGGTCCCTCCGCCAGGACGTGCGGATCGTCCTCCTCGCCGTCGTCGCCCTCTCGGCGCCCCTCCTCCTCTCGCGCGGCCTCCTCGGCGCGCCGGACGCGCTCCGCTCCGTCCGGCCCATCGAGGCGGTCCTCGCCCTCCTCGTCGCCGCGGGCGCCGTCGGGACCGTCGCCGCCGGGTCGCGCCTCGCGGCCGTCGTCGCGCTCGGCGTGACGGGCTACGGCATCGCGCTCCTCTTCCTCGTCTTCGGGGCGCCCGACCTCGCGATGACGCAGTTCGCCATCGAGACGCTCTCGGTCCTCCTGTTCGTCGCGGTCCTGAGGCGGCTGCCGCGGCTGAGGAGCCGGTCGACGCCGCGGTCGCGCGTGGCCGACGGCCTCCTCGCGACGGCCACCGGGGCGCTCATGGCGGGCTTCGTCCTCGCGGTCCACGCCGAGCCGCTGAGGTCGCGCCTCTCGCCGTTCTTCTCGGAGGCGAGCCTCTCGCTCGCGAAGGGGCGCAACGTCGTCAACGTCATCCTCGTCGACTTCCGCGGGCTCGACACGCTCGGCGAGATCACGGTCCTCGCCGTCGCCGCGATCGGCGTCTTCGCCCTCGTGAAGCTCCGCCTCTCCGCGGGCGCCGCGGGGCCGAAGGGGGAGGAGCGATGAGGTCGGTCATCCTCGCCTCGGCGGCGCGGCTCCTCTTCCCTCTCCTCCTCCTCTTCTCCGTCTTCCTCCTCTTCCGCGGGCACAACGAGCCGGGGGGCGGATTCGTCGGGGGCCTCGTCGCCGCCACCGCCTACTCGCTCCTCGCCCTGACCGGCGGGGTCGATTCCGCGCGGCGTCTCCTGCCGGCCCGGCCCGAGGTCCTCATCGGCACCGGCCTCCTCGCGGCCCTCGGAAGCGGCCTCGTGAGCCTCGCTGCGGGAAGCCCCTTCATGACCGGCCTCTGGGGGGAAACACCGCTCCCCGTCGTCGGCAAGCCCGGGACCCCCGTCCTGTTCGACACCGGCGTCTACGTCACCGTCCTCGGCGTCGTCCTCCTCATCCTCCTCACGCTCCAGGAGGAGGACGAGCCGTGACGTTCGTCCTCGCCCTCACGGTCGGCGTCCTCTACGCGACGGGGACCTACCTCCTCCTGCGCCGGGGGGCCGTCCGGGTCGTCTTCGGCCTCGCCCTCCTCGGCTACGCCGCGAACCTCCTCATCTTCACGGCCGGCCGGCTCGTCCGCGAGGGCCCGCCGATCGTCCCGCCCGGCGCGCTCGCGCCGCCGGTCCCCTCGGCCGACCCGCTGCCGCAGGCCCTCATCCTGACGGCGATCGTCATCGGCTTCGGCGTCCAGGCGTTCGCCCTCGTCCTCCTGAAGCGCACCTGCCAGGAGGCGGGGACCGACGACGTCGACGGGATGCGGGAGGAGGGCTCGTGAACCTCCTCCTCGTCCTCCCGCTCCTCGTCCCGCTCGCGACGGCGATCGCGACGATCCTCCTCTCCCGCGCCCCGCGGGCGGCGCGGGTCGCGAGCTTCGCGGGGGCCGCGGGCCTCCTCGCCGCGTCGGGCTTCCTCCTCGCCGCCACGCTCGACGGGACGATCCTCGTCACGCAGGCCGGCGCGTGGCCCGCGCCCTTCGGCATCAGCCTCGTGGCCGACCGCTTCGCCGCGGCGATGGTCGTCGTCGCGGCCGTCATCCTCGCCGCCGTCGTCGCCTTCTCCGCCGCCGGCATCGACGCCGCGCGGGAGCGCTTCGGCTACCACCCTCTCCTCCACGTCCTTTCCATGGGCGTCTGCGGCGCGTTCCTGACGGGCGACCTCTTCAACCTCTACGTCTGGTTCGAGGTCATGCTCATGTCCTCCTTCGTCCTCGTCTCGCTCGGGGGCGAACGCGCGCAGCTGACGGGGGCGCTGAAGTACGTCGTCCTGAACCTCGTCTCCTCGGCCCTCTTCCTCGCCGGGGCGGGGCTCCTCTACGGGTCGGTCGGGACGCTCAACATGGCCGACGCCGCCGTCGCGCTCCGCGCCCTCCCGGCGCAGGGGCTCCCGAGCGTCGTGGCGACGCTCTTCCTCGTCGCCTTCGGCATCAAGGCGGCCGCCTTCCCCCTCTTCTTCTGGCTCCCCGCCTCGTACCACACGCCGCCGATGCCGGTCGCGGCCCTCTTCGCCGGCCTCCTGACGAAGGTCGGCGTCTACGCGCTCGTCCGCGTCCTGACGCTCGTCTTCAACCGCGACCCCGGCTTCACGAGCCCTCTCGTCCTCGCCATCGCGGGCCTCACGATGGTGACCGGGGTCCTCGGGGCGATGGCCCAGACCGACGTGCGGAAGGTCCTCTCCTTCCACATCGTCAGCCAGATCGGCTACATGCTCATGGGGCTCGGGGTCGGGACCCGCCTCGCGCTCGCGGGAACGGTCTTCTACGTCCTCCACCACATCGTCGTGAAGGCCAACCTCTTCCTCGTGGCGGGGGTGATGCGGCGCGTCGGCGGGAGCTTCTCCCTCGACCGCCTCGGAGGCCTCCTCGCGCGTTCGCCCCTCCTCGCCGCGGCCTTCCTCGTCCCGGCGCTCTCCCTCGCGGGCATCCCGCCCCTGTCGGGCTTCTGGGCCAAGTACTTCCTCGTCCGCGCCGGCCTCGAGGCGGGGCACGGCGCGATCGTCGCCGTCGCCCTCGGCGTGAGCCTCCTGACCCTCTTCTCGATGACGAAGATCTGGGCCGAGGCCTTCTGGAAGCCGGCCCCCGCGGACGGCCCGGGCGCCTCCGCGCCGCCCCTCTCCGGCGTCGAGCGCGCGTCCCTCCTCGGCCCGGTCCTCGCTCTCTGCGCGATCACGGTCGCCATCGGCCTCGGCGCCGGCGTCCTCTTCCGCTTCGCGGACGGCGCCGCCGCGCAGCTCCTGGACCCCGACCTCTACATCCGCGCCGTCCTCGGGACGCGGGGCGGGGGGGGCTGAGCCGTGCTCGTCGCACTCCTCCTCCTCACGGCCGCCTGGGTCGCCCTGACGGGAGAGGTCACGCTCGCGAACTTCCTCGAGGGAGCGGTCGTCTCCGCGCTTCTCCTGGTCCTCGTGCGGTTCCGGGGGCGGCTCGGTTTCCGGCTCTCGAAAGCCCCGAAGGCCGCCGGGCTCCTCCTCTACTTCCTCAAGGAACTCCTCCTCTCGAACGCCGCGGTCGCCAGGAGCATCCTGCGGCCCGTGTCGTCGCTCTCGCCGGGCATCGTCGCGGTGCCCCTCGACCTGACGAGCGACGCCGGCATCACGGTCCTCGCGAACCTGATCACGCTGACCCCCGGAACGCTCAGCCTCGACGTCTCCCCCGACCGGCGGACGCTCTGGGTCCACGCCCTCGACGTCGCCGACCCCGACGCCTTCCGGCGCGAGGTGAAGGAAGGGTTCGAGCGGCGGGTGAAGGAGGTCTTCGAGTGACGCTCCTCGCCGGGCTCGCCCTCTGGGTCGCCCTCCCCGTCCTCGGGGTCGCCCTGCTCCTGACGGCCGCGCGGATCGGGCTCGGACCGAGCCTCCCCGACCGGGTCGTCGGCCTCGACCTCCTCTCGACGCTCGGGATCAGCGTCGTGGCCGTCGTCGCCCTCGCCTCCGGAAACGACGTCTACATCGACGTGGCGATCGTCCTCGCGCTCCTGTCGTTCCTCGGCACGGTCGCCTTCGCCGCCTACCTGGAGCGGTCGCGGTGAGCGTCCGCGAGCTCCTCGCCGCGGTGCTCATGCTCGCCGGCGTCGCCACGGCCTTTCTCGCCGCCCTCGGCGTCCTCCGGATGCCCGACGTCTTTACCCGCCTGTCGGCGACGTCCAAGGCGTCGACGCTCGCGAAGATGTGCATCTTCCTCGCCCTCGCCATCGCGTTCGACGACCTCGGGGTCGCGACGCGTGCCCTCGCGGCCGTCGCGTTCGTCTTCCTGACGGCTCCCCTCGCCGCCCACGCCATCGGCCGCGCCGCGTTCGCGCTCGGCGTCCCTCTCTTCCCCGGGACGAAGGTCAACGAGATGCCGAGGCCGCAGGGAAACGTCCAGGCCGATCCCGACCCCTGACCGGCCGCGCGAGGCCCGGGCAGGGGATGCCAGAATCCGCGAAGACCCCGGTCCGCGCGCCCTCCCCCCCGCGCTGCGACGGAGGCGGCCGCCCTGGCGGGAGACTCGCTCCCTCTCCCGCTCGACGCCTACACGGGCGAGGCGGGGATGACCCTCTGGCAGCTCCTCGTCCACCGCGCCGAGGCGGAGCCGGTAAACGTCGTCGCCACCGTCGTCTTCGTCCTGGCCATCGTCCACACCTTCCTCGCGGCGAGGATCACCGCGGCCGCGCACCGGCTCCAGCACCGGATCGCGAAGGAGACCGGGGGCGACGGGCACAGCTTCCGCGTCGAGATGCTCCACTTCTTCGGCGAGGTGGAGGCGGTCTTCGGCATCTGGGCGATCCCGCTGCTCGTCGCGGCGGCCGTGATGAAGGGGTGGCACTCCGTCGAGGGCTACGTGGCGCACGTCCACTTCACCGAGCCGATGTTCGTCGTCGTCGTCATGGCGATCGCCTCGACGCGGCCGGTCCTCTCCTTCGCGGAGAAGTGCCTCGGGGCCGTCGCGAGCCTCGGCGGGAAGACGCCGCTCGCCTGGTGGGCCGCGATCCTGACGGTCGGTCCGCTCCTCGGCTCCTTCATCACCGAGCCGGCGGCCATGACGATCTGCGCGCTCCTCCTCGCGAGGCACCTCTACGAGCTGAACCCCTCCCCGAGGCTGAAGTACGGCACGCTCGGACTCCTCTTCGTGAACGTCTCGGTCGGCGGCACCCTCACCCACTTCGCCGCGCCCCCCGTCCTGATGGTCGCGGCGAAGTACGGCTGGGGCCTGACGTTCATGCTCCGCAACTTCGGGTGGAAGGCGGCGCTCGCCGTCTTCGTCTCGACGGCGCTCTTTGCATTCTTCTTCCGGACGGAGTTCGCCGGCCTCGCCGGGAAGAAGAAGGCGCGCCTGGCGGACCCGGTGGAGCGCCCGTCGGAGCGGACGGTCCCCGCGTGGATCGTCGGCACCCACCTCCTCTTCCTCGGCTGGACCGTCTTCACCGCCCACACGCCCGCCCTCTTCGTCGCGGGCTTCCTCTACTTCCTCGCTTTCACGCAGGCGACGGCGCCCCACCAGAACCCGCTGAACCTCAGGCCCCCGCTCCTCGTCGGCTTCTTCCTCGCGGGCCTCGTCCTCCACGGGACGCTCCAGCAGTGGTGGATCGCCCCGCTCCTCGCCCGGCTCGACGTCGGGGCGCTCTTCGCGGGCGCGACGATCCTGACGGCGTTCAACGACAACGCCGCGATCACCTACCTCGCCTCGCTCGTCCCCGGGTTCACGCCCGAGCTGAAGTACGCCGTCGTCTCAGGGGCGGTGGCGGGAGGCGGCCTCACCGTCATCGCGAACGCCCCGAACCCGGCCGGGCAGTCGATCCTCTCCCGCTACTTCCCCGACGGCATCCTGCCGATCGGCCTCCTCCTCGGCGCGCTCGTGCCGACGCTCGTCGTCGTCCTCGCGTTCCTGCTTCCTCCCTGAGCCCGGGTCACCCGTTCAGGATGCCCCCCTCGGCGACGACCGCCTCCAGGAGGAGGTCTCCCGCCTCGGGGACGGCCGAGAGGACGCGCGCCCAGTTCGGGATGAGCGGCGCGCCGAGCGGGTCGGCGAGGAACTGCTCGACGCCGCTCTTCAGCGCGCCGGCGAAGGTCGCGATCGCCATCTCCTCCTCGTGCCTCGGGAAGACGAGGCCGTTCATCTTCGCCAGGGCGTAGAAGCTCGATGCGGCGTCCTCGGCCCGCCTCTGGTAGGAAGCGAGGAGCGACTTGAGGGTCCCGTCGCCGAGGACGGTGTCGGCGGCGGCGAGGGTCCGCAGGAGGTGCTTGGCGATGTCGGCCGCCATCCGGTGGAGGCCCTTCGTCGGGTCCTCCGGAGAGAGCACCTGGTGCTTGTGGTCGTAGCGGTCGGCGATGTCGACCTGGCAGACGCGCCGGGGCGAACGGTGCCGGTAGACCTCGGAGAGCGTCCCCACCTCGAGGCCCCAGTCCGACGGGACTCGGATCTGGCGGAGGAGGTCGGCGGAGAGGGCGAACTCGCCGGCGAGCGGGTAGCGGAAGGAAGAGAGGAACTCGATGTAGGCGTTCGTGCCGAGGAGCGACCGGAGCGACCCGAGGAGCGGGCCGACGAAGAGGCGGGCCACGCGGCCGTTCAGGCGGTCGGTGAACCGCGCGTAGTAGCCCTTGCAGAAGTCGAAGTTCAGGATCGGGTCGGCGATCGGGTAGAGGAGCCGGGCGAGCATCGCGCGGTCGTAGTCGAGGACGTCGGCGTCGTGCAGCGCGATGTACTCGACGTTCCCCTGCGCGAGGAGGTAGCCGAAGCCGATCCAGCAGGCGCGCCCCTTTCCCCGTTCGCCGAGGGCGAGGTCCGCCTTCCCGAGCTTCGCCAGGAGCGCCGTCACGCCGGGGCCGTCGTTCCAGAGGACCACGGTCCGCCGCTTCAGGCGCTTGAAGTAGTCGAGCGCGCTGCGGTAGCCGGCCTCGTCGGCCCGGTCGAGGGAGATGAGGACCGTGTCGAGGTACGGGGCCTGCGCGATCTCGTCGCAGATCTTCAGGAGCGCCGGGCGCTCCAGCTCCGAGATGAGGGACGGGATGAGGAGGGCGGCCTTGTTCCGGCGGGTGTGGCGGACGAGGGCGTCTTCCAGCTCCACGAGCGGCCGGTTTCCGAGACGGGTGAGGGTCGTGATCGGCCCGTTCTGCGCGAAGTCGCTCATGGCCCATTCTTCCCCGCGGCCGCATCCGGTGGGAAGCGAAAACGGCCATTCCAGCGGGTCCTTCGGGGGTCTCGGCGCGTCTGCCGCGCGTGCTAGCTTTCGCATATGCCCGGAAGCTCGAAGCAGGCCGCCGCGGACCCCTTCCGCGGTCTCGATTACCTTCCCGAGCCGGACTACGCACAGCCCCTGCGCGGCCTCTCGCCCGCTCTCGAGGCGCGCATCGGAACCGTGCCGCCTTTCTCTACGGGTACGGGCGCGCCGACATGGTCGTGCGAAACGTCGACCGGCTCGTGAAGGTCCACGACGCCTACGCCACTCCTCGGATCCGTGAGGCGGAGGCGTCGTTCGACGCGCGACGCCGCTTCACGGAGAAGGACGCCGTCCTCATCACCTACGGCGACCTCGTCGTCTCGGACGGACGCACGCCGCTGCGGACGCTCTCCGATTTCGCCTTCGTCTTCTTTCGCGGCCTCGTCACCACCGTCCACGTCCTCCCGTTCTTCCCATCCTCCTCCGACCGCGGCTTCTCGATCGTCTCGTACGAGGAAGTCGACCCGAGGCTCGGCAGCTGGGAGGAGATCGCCCGCCTCGGACGGGGCTTCCGGCTCATGTTCGACGGGGTGTTCAACCACATCTCGTCGAAGAGCCGCCGCTTCCAGAAGTTCCTGGCGGGCGACCCGGAGTACGACCGTTTCTTCCGCGTCTTCTCCTCGCGCGAGGAGATCGACGACGACCTCCTGAAGCTCGTCCTGAGACCCCGGACATCGGACCTCCTGAGCGAGTTCGCCACGGTCGATGGCCCGCGGTGGCTCTGGACGACCTTCTCGCGCGACCAGATCGACCTGAACTTCCGGCACCCGCGCGTGCTGGTCGAGGTCCTCGAGATCCTCCTCTCCTACGTCCGGCGCGGGGCGGACCTCGTCCGGCTCGACGCCGTCACCTACATCTGGCACGAGCTCGGGACGAGCTGCGCTCACCTGAAGCAGACGCACGAGGTCGTGAAGCTGATTCGCGACGTCCTCGACGCGGCGGCACCGCACGTCGCCCTCGTGACGGAGACGAACGTCCCCCACGCCGACAACGTCACCTACTTGGCGACGGCACGGACGAAGCGCAGATGGTCTACAACTTCGCGCTGCCTCCGCTCGTCCTCCACGCGTTCGTCACCGCTCGGCGGAGGTGCTCTCGCGCTGGGCGGCCGGGCTCGAGCCACCGTCCGACACGACCACCTTCTTCAATTTCCTCGACTCGCACGACGGCATCGGGCTGATGGGCGCGCGCGGCATCCTCCCCGGGGAGGAGATCGCCCGCCTCTGCGAGCGTGTGAGGGCCGTCGGCGGTCTCGTCTCGATGCGAACGGGCGAGGGGGGCGCGGCGGTCCCCTACGAGCTGAACGTCACCTGGTGGAGCGCCCTGAACGACGCGACTCCGGGGGAGGAACCCGAGAGGCAGGTCGACCGCTTCGTCGCCGCCCGCGCGATCGCCCTCGCGCTGAAGGGCGTGCCCGGCATCTACCTCCTCAGCTTCTTCGGCGCGCGAAACGACCTCGATGCGGTCCGGCGGGACGGACAGGCGCGCTCGATCAACCGCTCGGCCCTCCGGGAGGAGTGGCTCTTCGACCAGTTCGCCGATCCCACCTCGATCCCGTCACGGACGGCGAGCCGTTTCATCGACCTCCTCTCGCGGCGGGCGGCCGAGCCGGCGTTCCACCCCGCGGCGGCGCAGCGGGTCCTGCGGCTCGATCCGCGGCTCTTCGCCCTCGCGAGGACTCCCGTCGGCGGGGGGCCGACCGTCGTCACGATCGTCGAAGTCTCGGGCTCCGAGGTCGCGTTGCGCCTCCGGCCCGCCGACGCCGGCCTCGCGGGAGGCCACCTCGTCGACCTCGTCTCGGGCGATGAGGTCCCGGTGGACGGTGGCGAGACGGACCTGCGCCTGGGTCCCTACCAGGTCGTCTGGCTGCGCTGACGGCGAGTCGTCAGAGACGTTCGAGGAGGCGGGGGGGGAGGTAGGACTTCAGCTCGGCGCGGCCGGCGCCGTGGTGGGGGGAAATCTCGAAGACGGCGAGCGCGGCCTTCTTCATCGGCACCTCGACGTCCTTTCGCCCCGAGACGAGGCGGCCGACGAGGGTGCCGAGGTGCGGCTCGTGGCCCACGACGAGCGCCGAGCTGCAGCCCGCCGCCTCCAGCTCTTCGAGGAGGATCGCCGGGTCGGCACCGGGGGCGAGCGCCTCGGTGATCGTCAGCTCACCCTTGAACCGGCACGCCGCGGCCACGGGCTCGGCCGTCTGTCGCGCGCGCAGGAGCGGCGACACGAAGATCGCGTCGAAAGCGGGCTCCATCCTGGCGATGGCGCGCGCCACCAGCTTCATCCGCTTCGTCCCCGCGTCGGTGAGGGCACGGTCCGCGTCGAGTCCGCTCGGGGAGAGGGCCTCCGCCTCGGCGTGACGCAGGATGTAGAGGAGCATTCTGAAAATCTACCACACGGAGAAATCGCAAAGGAGATGCGCCGGCGCCCCTTCCCGGGAGCCGATGCGGTACTTTATCGGCACGAAGCAGACGGATCCTCCGGGGTCAGGTCTACAGCGAGGACATCATGCCGAACAAGAGCCACTACAAGGTCGTCATCATCGGGTCGGGCCCCGCGGGCCTCACCGCCGCCATCTACGCCTCCCGCGCCAACCTCGAGCCCCTCGTCCTCGAGGGCGTCCAGCCCGGCGGCCAGCTCACGACCACGACCGAGGTCGAGAACTACCCCGGCTTCGAGCACGGCATCCAGGGCACCGAGCTGATGGACGTCACGCGCAAGCAGGCCGTCCGCTTCGGCACCGAGGTCGCCACCGACACCGTCGTCGACGCCGACCTCGAGAAGCGCCCCTTCACGCTCTCCCTCGAGAGCGGCGCGAAGGTCACGTGCGACGCCCTCATCATCGCCTCCGGCGCCACGGCCAAGTACCTCGGCCTCCCGAGCGAGCAGAAGCTCATGGGCCACGGCGTCTCGGCCTGCGCCACGTGCGACGGCTTCTTCTTCCGCGGCAAGGAGGTCGCCATCGTCGGCGGCGGCGACACCGCGATGGAAGAGGCGAACTTCCTCACCAAGTTCGCGTCGAAGGTCTGGCTCGTCCACCGCCGCAACGAGTTCCGCGCCTCGAAGATCATGGCCCAGAGGGTCCTCGACAACCCGAAGATCGAGGTCGTCTGGGACAGCACCATCACCGAGATCCTCGGCGAGCCCGAGACGGGCGTCCGCGGCATCCGCGTGAAGAACCTCAAGACCGGCGCCGAGCGCGAGATTCCCGTGCAGGGCTACTTCTCGGCCATCGGCCACGAGCCGAACACGAAGATCTTCCGCGGCAAGCTCGCGATGAACGACGTCGGCTACCTCGAGGTGAAGCACCCGACGACCTACACCTCCGTCGAGGGCGTCTTCGCCGCCGGCGACGTCGCCGACCACATCTACCGCCAGGCCGTCAGCGCCGCCGGCGAAGGCTGCAAGAGCGCCATCGACGTCGAGCGCTGGCTCGCGAAGTAAGCCTCTACATCGTTCCGGCCTGCTGGGCGAGCTCGGCTTTCGTCAAGGTCGCCGTCCGGGCCCAGCGCGCGAGGGCCGAGAGGATGGGGTCCTTCGCGGCGGCGATCTCCGCGAGCGTCTCCTCGGCGCGCTGCCTCTGGGCCCTCGTCCCTTCCTGGCGAACGATGGCGAGCTGGAGCACGGCCTCTCCGCGGAAGCGGCGGTCGGGAGCGTTCCGGGCGCGGTCGACGAGGACGTCGAGCCTGCCGTCGCCGGCCCGGTCTTCGCCGCTGATGACGACGGCGTCGCCCCGGATGCGGATGAGCTCCATGGTCCTGAGGCGCTGCGGGCCGTGCTCGCCGACGACGATGGCCGACGCGAGCATGAGCGGCATGTCGCCGCGACGGGAGGCGAGGTCGTAGAGCCCCTGAGCGCCGATGCGGATGCAGGCGAGGCCGATCAGATCCTGGATCACGGTGACGTCGTCCTGCCGCAGGAGGCGGCCCCACCGGATCGCCCGCCGGCAGTCGTCGAGGGCCGTCGGGGAGTCGGGATTCGCGAGGCCTCGCGCCACCCACGATTTCGCGAAGGTGAGCGAGAGAAGGAGGTTCGGAATCGGCGTCGCGAAGCCCTCGAGCGGGAGGATCTCGGGGTAGAAGCGCATCACCGCCTGGTCGGCCCACGGCTCGGCCTCGAGGAGGAGCGGGTCGTCCGGGGGCAGCACCTTGCCGATCTCCGGAGGCCCTTCCACGCGCCGCTTCGCCGCCTTCTCGGCCTCCTCGCTGCGCGAGCCCTCGGCCTTCGAGAAGTCCTTCAGCCAGAGGGCCGCGTTCCCGGCACCGTCTCCGAGCGGGGCGAGGATGTCGAGGTCGGTCCGGAACGTCGTCGGCCAGCTCTTGCCCTCGACGGGGCAGCCCCAGCAGGGGATCTTCAGCCCGGCCGCCGCGACGGGAGGCGGGACCTTCGCCGGGGGGGCCGGCTCGTCGTACCGCGCCAGCGGCACGACGGGTTTCGCGGGCGCATCGCGCTCTTCCCGGCCGAGGAGCCGCACGGCGAGAAGGGTCGCGAGGACGACGACGACGCCGCAGGCGCCGAGAACGTAGAGGCGGGAACGGTTCACAGTCGATCTCCTTCGAGGCCGTTCTCCCGGATCCCGGGCAGGTCGGGCCCGCCGCGGCCGGGAAGCCGGCCGATTGCAGCCACCTCGGGGTCGAGGCGGCGGATGGGGCCGGGGCCTTCGGCCCGGCCCGGGGGAACGAAGAGGTTCGCGGCGGTGAGGACGAGAACGGCGGTCAGCCAGGCGACGCGCAGGCTCCGGCTCGTGAAGAGCGCCGTCCAGGTGTCGCGCGCGGGGGCGGCGGCCATCGCCGCGCGCCCGGCCCGAAGCGCAGCCTCGCGAAGCCCGGGCGGAGGGGGAGGGGGCTCGAGGCCCCGGAACAGGTCGTCGCGATTCATCGAAATCCTTCCATCAGCCGCCGAAGACGCGCGAGCCCGAGACGGCAGCGGCTCGCCGCGGTGAACGTCGGCACGCCGGTGATGCGCCCGATCTCGCGGTAAGAGCACCCCTCGACGTGTCGCAGCGCCACGGCTTCGCGCTGGGCCTCGGGAAGCTCCGACAGGAGCCGCGACATCCGCTCGGCCTCGATCCTTCGTCCGGGGTCGTGCACCGGGGCGGCCACCAGCGCGGCGCTCTCGATCGGCTCGGAACGCCGCCGCTCGCGGCGCCGCAGACGATCCACGGCGGCGTTGTGCGTCACCGTCAGGAGCCACACGTGCGGCGTCGACACCCGCGAGAGCTCCGCCCGCCGGGACGCCAGCCGGACGAAGACCTCCTGCACGACGTCGCTCGCGTCTTCCGCGTTCCCCGTCCGCCAGAGCGCGAGCCCGTAGAGCCGGCGGCTCGCCACCTCCCAGATCGTCTCGAGGGCTGCGGCATCGCCGCCGGCCAGAGCCTGGAAGGGGCCCCTCAGCGCGGCACCCCACTCCAGGTCCCGACCGGGGCCGGCGGGTGCTTCGACGTCCATGACGAGTTCCATCGTACGTAAGACGCTCCCGCACGGGCGTCTTGTCACGATGGAAGGGGTTTTCCCCCGGTTCCCTACTTCGGCAGCGCTTTTCTCTCGCCCTGGTCCGTCAGCTCCAGCTTGCCGAAGCCGCCGCCCAGGAGCGAACGCTGGTGGAAGGTGCAGACCTTGTAGTAGCAGCCGGCCCCGTCGCACGCCTCGGCGGCGGCGGCCATGTGGCGCGATTCCACCGGGCTGTCGCCCCCGGCGACCCGGTCGATCCACCAGTCCTTGTCGACGATGGCGAGGCGCTTGATCCCCTTCCATCCCGCGTTCTCGAGGAGCTTCTTCATCTCCGCCTCGAGCGCGGCGTTCTTCATCTTCGCCTCGGGGAACGTGGCCGACGCCGCCACCGCCCCCTTCATCTGCTCGTGCAGCTTCGCGTAGGCGGCGTAGTCGCTCCCCTCCACCGTGAACGAGCCGGTCGACTTCGACTCGCCGAAGTCGAAGTCGCGCAGCACCACCGTGTGCCGGCCGGGGGAGAGCTGCCCGAGGAAGAACGTGTACGCCTCGGGCCCCACCTTCAGGTTCTTGTGGCCCGAGCCCCACGCGAGCCCCGGGTTCTTGTACGCCGTCATCAGCGCCGGGTCGGGCGCCACGTCCACGCTCAGCGCCTTCGACTTCATCAGCGCCGGGTTCTTGAACGTCAGGTACTGGTAGTGCACCGCCTGCCCGTCGATCTCGAGGCGGAGCATCACCTGGTCTTTCCCCGGGTAGACCTCGGCCAGCGGCTTCTCCCACTGCATGAGGGCGTAGATCCGCTCGCCCGCCTTGAAGGTCGTCGTCAGCCCCGAGGGCGCCGCGGGGTCGATCGGCTTCGTCGAGAAGACGACCTTCCCGGCGCCGAAGGCCGGCAGGGCGAGCACCACGGACGCAAGGGCCACACAGACCGCGCGAAGAGCACGAACCACGAGAGCCTCCTTCTGCCGCCTTGCAGCAATGCTAGCCGAGGACCGGACCCTCCCGCATTCCGCCCGCTTTCTCGTGGGCTTTGACATTCCGGGCGGGCGGCGGTATGTTCATCGGCCCTTTTGACCCGAGGTCGGGGGAGGAATCGATGTACGCCGTTATCCGCACCGGTGGGAAGCAGGTCAGGGTCGCCAAGGGCGACGTCATCCAGATCGAGCGTTTCCCGAAAAAGACCTTCGCCAAGGGCGATGCGCTCGAGCTGCCCGAGGTCCTGGCCGTCGGCGATGGGGACACCCTTCGTCTCGGCTCTCCGCTCGTTGCCGGTGCCGCCGTTCACGGCGTCGTCGTGCGCGAGATGAGGGGCCCCAAGCTCATCGTCTACAAGAAGAAGAAGCGCAAGGGGTACCAGCGGTCCCACGGGCACCGCCAGAACCTCATCGAAGTCCGGATCGACTCGATCTCGGCCTGAGACCCATCCGAGGACGCTGCTATGGCTCATAAAAAAGGTCAGGGTTCTTCCCGCAACGGCCGCGACTCGAACGCCCAGCGCCTCGGCGTGAAGCGTTTCGCGGGCCAGTGGGTCACGGGTGGCTCGATCCTCGTCCGGCAGCGGGGCACCCCGCTCAAGCCGGGCGACAACGTCGGCCGCGCCAAGGACGACTCGCTCTTCGCGATGGTCGACGGCATCGTCGACTTCAAGGACAAGGGTCGCATGGGTCGCTTCGTCAGCGTCAAGCCTGGCGCGCACCCCGGCACCGAGGCTCCTGCTGCCAACTGATTCCGGCCGGGGCGCCTCACGGGCGCCCCGAACCGAAACCTCCGGCGCGGGTCTCTAAAGGTCATGTTTCTCGACGAGGCGTCGATCCAGGTCGTGGCCGGCGATGGCGGCAACGGCTGTGTCGCGTTTCGCCGCGAGAAGGGCGAGCCTCACGGCGGCCCGAACGGCGGCGACGGGGGAGACGGCGGCAGCGTCCGCTTCCACGCCGACGAGAACTTCAACACCCTCTACCCCTTCCGCTTCAAGAAGCGGTTCATCGCCGGCCGCGGCCAGCACGGCATGGGCTCGAACTGCAAGGGGAAGAAGGGCGCAGACGTCGACATCACCGTTCCCGTCGGCACCCTCATCAAGGACGCCGACTCCGGTGAGGTCCTCGTCGACCTCGCCGAGCACGGGCAGGAATTCGTCGTCGTCCAGGGCGGAAAGGGCGGGCGCGGCAACCAGCACTTCGCCACCCCGTCGCACCGCACGCCCCGCCGCGCCGACCCCGGTGGCGAAGGCGAGCGCCGGGCCCTCGCCCTCGAGCTGAAGCTCCTCGCCGACGTCGCGCTCGTCGGCTTCCCGAACGCCGGCAAGTCCACCCTCATCGCCGCCATCTCCGCCGCGCGGCCGAAGATCGCCGACTACCCCTTCACGACGCTCGTCCCCAACCTCGGCGTCGTCTCGTGGGAGCGCTTCAAGACCTTCGTCGCCGCCGACGTCCCCGGCCTCATCGAGGGGGCGAGCGAAGGCCACGGCCTCGGCATCCGCTTCCTCAGGCACGTCGAGCGCTCGCGCCTCATCTGCCACCTCGTCGACGCCGCCGCCCTCGACCCCGAGGACCCCGACGCCGCCGAGAAGGCCGTCTCCGTCATCGAGGGCGAGCTCCAGGCCTTCGCCCCCGAGCTGGCCGCGCGCGAGCGCGTCCTCTGCGCCAACAAGATCGAGATCGCCTCCGAGGCCCAGGTCGCCGCCCTGAAGGCGGCCGCGAAGCGCCGGGGCCTCCGCTTCTTCGCCATCTCCGGCGCGGCGCACAAGGGCCTCGACGCCCTCGTCACCTGGCTCGGCAGCCGGCTCGAGGCGATGCACGCCAAGCCCGTGAACGTCCTTCCGGTCGAGTCGATCGTCCCGCCGGCCGCGGGGTAGGCGCGCGATGCTCCATCGCACCCACCTCCTCGGGATCTACGGCGGCTCCTTCGACCCCATCCACTACGGCCACCTCCTCCCCGTCGAGGAAGCCCGCGCCGCCACCGGCCTCGACGAGATCCTCTACGTCCCCGCCTTCGCGCCGCCGCACAAGCCGCAGGGCCCGTCCGCCTCGGCCTTCCACCGCTTCGCCATGTGCGCCCTCGCCCTCGAGGCGTACCCGCACCTCCTCCTTTCCGACTTCGAAGCCTCGCGCGGCGGCACCACCTACACCATCGAGACCCTCCGCCACGTCCGCGCAAACCACCCCGAGAGCGAGGTCTTCCTCGTCGTCGGCTCCGACTCCATGGCCGGCCTCGCCACCTGGCGCGAGTGGCGCGAGATCGTCGCCGACCACCGCGTCGTCGTCGTCTACCGCGAAGGCGTCGACTACGCCGCCCTGCGCGAGGCGCTCCCGCCCGAGCTCGCCGCCCGCCTCGCCCCGCTCGGGGCGCGCCCCCACGACGAAGTGGCCGAAAACCAGACCATCTTCTGGGCCGGGAACGCCCCGGTTACAATCTCCTCCACGTGGATAAGAAGCGCACTCCCGAACGTCCAAAGCCTGAGCGAAAGTCTGCCGCCCCCAGTCGAGCGGTACGCAAGGCGTCACCGCCTGTACGTCGCCCCCTGACGGGCGCCAAGCCCGCTCCGAAGCCTTCGGCCGGAGCGAAGAAGGCCGCTCCCGCGGCGAAGCCGGCGTCGGCGGCGAAGAAGCCCGCACCCGCCCGTAAGCCCGCTGCCCCGAAGAAGCCCGCCCCCGGCCGGCGCCCGGCCGTTCCACGGAGCCTCGGCATGGGCCGGCGCACCCCCGTGGGCCCGCCTCCCGCCACGCCGGCCGGCGCCGTCGACGAGATCATCGCCGACACGCTGACCAAAGCCCGCGGCAAGCGCGCCCCGGCCGCCGCCGCCGCCGCCGAAAAGGCCCGCCAGGACCGCAACGCCGAGGCCGACGTCCGCGTGCAGCGCCAGATCCAGCGCTCGGTCCAGGCCCTCCTCGACAAGAAGGCCGAGAAGCTCGTCGTCCTCAACCTCAAGCCACTCAACGCCTTCGCCGAGTACTTCGTCCTCGCCTCCGCCACGAACGAGCGGCAGGCGCAGGCGATGTCCGACGCGGTCGAGATGGTCATGAAGTCCGAGGGACGGCGCACCTACTCCCACGAGGGCTACAACAAGGGCGCGTGGATCCTCCTCGACTACGGCGACGTCGTCTTCCACCTCTTCCACGAAGAGGCCCGGCGCTTCTACGGGCTCGAGCGCCTCTGGGGCGACGCCCCGGAGGAGACGCAGGCCTTCACGAAGACGCCGTAGCGGAGCGGGGCCGAGCGGCGTGACGCTCTTCGCCACGCGCCACCGCGGCCTCGCCGCCGAGCTCGAGCGTCTCGAGCGGAGCCTCGACTCCGACGCCACCGTCCTCATTCTCGGCGCGCCCGGCACGGGCAAGGACCGCCTCGCCCGCCTCCTCCACTCCCGTTCCTCGCGCGCCGCCGAGCCCTTCGTCCGCATCGACCTCGCCTCCCTCTCCGACGACCTCTTCGACAGCGAGCTCTTCGGGCACGAGCGCGGCGCCTTCACCGGCGCCGTGGCGGGCAAGCCCGGTCTCCTCGAAGGCGCCGCCGGCGGCACCCTCTACCTCGACCGCATCGACGTCCTCGCGGCGCGGGCGCAGGGCAAGCTCCTGCGCGTCCTCGAGGAGCGCGTCTTCCGGCGCGTCGGCGGCACCCGCGAAAACCGGGTCGAAGCCCGCTTCGTCGCCTCCGCCGCACCCGACCTCCCGCGCCGCGTCCGCGGGGGCGAGTTCCGCGAAGACCTCTACTACCGCCTCGCCGTCCTCACGGTAAAGCTCCCCGCCCTCGCCGAGCGCCGGGGCGACCTCCTTCCCGCCGCCCGGACCCTCCTTCGCGAGGCCGGCGGGCCGTCCTCCTTCACCCCGGCCGCCGAGAAAGCCCTGCGGGCTCATCCTTTCCGGGGCGGCTTCCGCGAGCTCGAGAACGTCGTCCGGCGGGCCGTCCTGGAGGCCAGCGCCCGCGGAGCCGCCGCCGTCGACGACCTCCACCTCGGCCTCCTTTCGGCTTCCGACCCCGAGGCCCTCCTCTCGGCCGCCTCCCGCTCCAACTGGACCCTCCGCCGCCTCACCGACGCCTACGTCGCCCTCGTCCTCGCCGAGGCCGGCGGCAACGTCGCCGAAGCCGCCCGGCGCCTCGGAGTCGCCCGAAAGACCCTCTACGCCCGCGTGAAGTAGAGGGCTCCGGCGCCCTCTGCCCGTGCTAGAGTCCCGCGACTCTGGACGGGCGCCACGAGGCCGTCCGCGAACTCTGGAAGAGGGAGAGGCCCCATGGTGACAAAACCCTCGGTCGCGGCCAAGAAGGCCCCTGCAAAAGCCCCTGCGAAGCCGGCAGCGAAGGTCGCTCCGAAGCCCTCGGCAAAGCCTCACAAGGACCTCAGGGAACACAAGGAACACAAGGACCACAAGGATCACAAGGATCCGAAGGACCCGTTCGAAAAGTACCGGAAGCGCCTTCTCCTCCGGCAGGAGGAGCTCATCCTCGACATCTCCCGCAACCGCGAGGTCACCGACGAAACGGTGGACGAGCAGGCGCAGGACATGGTCGACCGCGCCACCTCCGCCTACACGCGCGAGTTCGCCTTCTCCCTCTCCGAGTCCGACCGCAAGGCCCTCCTCCTCATCGAGCAGGCGCTCCTGAGGATCGAGCAGGGGACCTACGGCGTCTGCGTCCACTGCCAGGGCGTCGTCCAGGAGAAGCGGCTCGAGGCCGTTCCGTGGGCGAGGCACTGCCTCGAGTGCCAGGAGATGCAGGACAAGGGCCTGCTCTGATCCTGGAACACTGATCCCGGCAGCAGCCCCCCGAATGCGCGGCGACCCGTTCGGCTCCCTCGCGCCGCTTCTCGCGGCCGCCGCGAGCGCCCCGCTTCCCCCCGTGCTCACCATCCTCGGCGACGACGAGTGGTTCGTCGCCGAGGCGGCGCGCCGCGTGGCGAAGGTCTTCACCGGCGCCTTCCCCGACGGTGAGGTCACCGAGTACGACGGCACCGGCAACGGCGTGAAAGAGGCGGTCGCCGACGCGGCCACCATCGCCCTCTTCGCCACCAACCGCCTCGTCTCGCTCGACGTCACCGACCTCCTCCGCACGAAGAAGCTCACCGCCGACGAGATCGACTCCCTCCTCGACGAAGCCGAAGGCGCCGGCCTCGGTGCCGCGCCCGGCGCCCCGTCCGAGCCCCGCGTCCTCGACCGCCTCGCCCGCAAGGCCCGCGGTCTCGCGCGCGACGCCGGAGCCCTCGTCGAAGGCGACCCCGCCGAGACCGCGCGCAAGCTCACCGGCCGCGTCAAGCGCAGCGACCGCGCCCCCGAGCTCGCGCAGCTCCTCTCCCTTCCCGTCGACGACGGCGAAGCCGCCGAAACCGCCCTCGGCCGCCTCCTCGACTACGTCCTGCGCGCCCGGGCGGGCGACAACGTCCTCCTCCTGCGCGCCCTCTCGCCCGACCCCGACCACGCCGCCCTCGCCGAGCTGCGCCGCTCGCCCGTCGCGCGCCTCTTCGCCGCCGACGACGCCGACCGCCGCGCGCGCCTCCACGCCCTCGGCCTCGAGCGCGTCCTCGACCGCGGGCGCAGCGCCGAGCCCGACGTCTTCGAGACCCTCACCGAGCGGGGCCGCCTCACCGCGCGCGCCTTCCTCTCCGAGCTCGACCGCCTCGTCGACACCGCCGCCGGCCCCCGCGTCACCGCCGAGGCCGCGGCCCGCCTCGTCGCCGACGAGCGGAAGGAGTACGGCTCCGACTTCGTCGAGGCCGTCGCCCGAAAGAAGTTCCTCGAGGCCCTCCGCATCGCCGAGCGCCTCTTCGCCGCCGACGACTTCACCGCCTTCCGCTCCTTCGGCAAGGAGGCCCCCGCCGCCCCCGCGAAGAAGGGGCCGAAAGGGGAGGCCGCCTTCTTCCCGCTCCTCGGCCTCCTCGCGGGCGAGGTCCGGCGCATCCTCGCGCTCAAGGCGGCCCTCGCCGAGCCGGGCGCCGAGCCCCCCCAGCGCCGCGCCGACTACCGGGTCTTCGTCGACCGCGTCCTCCCGCGCCTCAAGACCGTCCGCCCCGGCGCCGCGCCCGTCCCCGTCGACGGCCACCCCTTCGTCCTCCACAAGGCCTACCTCGCCTCCTTCGACTGGTCCGTCGACGAGCTCGCCACCGCCCTCGCCGGCCTCGCCGCCATCGACCGCGGCGTCAAGACCGGCCTCGGCTCCGGCCCCGATCTCCTCCAGTCCTGGCTCCTCGGATTGGCCGCTCCCACGAGGTCCGCGGGTTGACTCTGCGGAGCCGAAAGACCTATCCTCTCGCGGTTCAAGGCAACCCGGTCGTGCTCGGTCTACGGACCTCGCCTGCGGTCCGGTAATCAAAAGAGACGAAGCGCACCGGGACGGGGTTGGACGACCGGACGTCGGTCCTGCCACCCAAGGGGCCGGAGGCTTTTCATTTCGGCCTTTTTTGATTCCTAACTCATTGACCTGAAATAACTTATGGCGTCAGCTCAACCACCTGTTCCCGCCCTCACGGGCCGTCTCCTCGTCCTTCTTTCCGACCGTTCCGTCCGCATGTCGGTGGCCGCCCTGAGGCGCACCGCCGGCCCGCACATCGCCACCACCCTCGACGTCCGCTCGGGCTTCCTGTCTCCCGAGGACGCCTCGGGCGCCGACGCGGTCTACTTCGACCGGCTCGGCGTCGCCCTCGTCAACGTCGACCCCCGCGACGCGGCCCGCACCGCCCGCATCCGTTCCGCCGCCGTCGAGAACGAAGCCCGCATCCTCGCCGTCGAGCCCGAGCGGTACGTTCACGCCTACGCTCCGCCCCGCAAGGCGGCCCCGCCAAAGGCCGAGAGCAAGGCCACCTGGGGCCTCCAGGCCACCGGCGCCGCCGCCTCCGCCTTCTCCGGCAAGGGCGTCAAGGTCGCCGTCCTCGACACCGGCTTCGACCTCAAGCACCCCGACTTCCCCTCCCGCTCCGTCACCGCCGTCAGCTTCGTCAAGGGCTACAAGGCGCAGGACGGCCACGGCCACGGCACCCACTGCATCGGCACCGCCTGCGGGCCGCAGTCGCCCTACCACCCGCCCCGCTACGGCGTCGCCTTCGGGTCCGCCATCCTCGCGGGCAAGGTCCTCGACGACAACGGCGGCGGCGCCGACGGCGGCATCCTCGCGGGCATCAACTGGGCCATCACGCAGGGCGCCCGCGTCGTCTCCATGTCGCTCGGGGCCGAAGTCACCGTCGACGACCCCTTCAGCGAGATCTTCGAAGCCGTCGGCCAGCGCGCCCTCGCCGCCGGCACCCTCATCGTCGCCGCCGCCGGCAACGAGAGCGACCGGCGCACCGGCTGGTACGCCCCCGTCGGCCACCCGGCCAACTGCCCCTCCATCCTCGCCGTCGGCGCCCTCGACTCGAAGATGCAGCTCGGCTACTTCTCCAACCGCGGCCTCAACCCCAAGGGCGGCCAGGTCGACCTCGTCGGACCCGGCGTCGACATCCTCTCGGCCTTCCCCATGCCCGAGCGCAGCGCCCGCCTCTCCGGCACCAGCATGGCCACCCCGCACGTCGCCGGCCTCGCCGCCCTCTGGGCCGAAGCGCACCCGGCGGCCACCGCCACCGAGATCTGGACCCTCCTCACCCAGCACGCCCGCCGCCTCCCGCTCCTCGCAACCGACATCGGCGCGGGGCTGGCGATGGCCCCGTAGGAGACCGGACCTCCTCCCCCCGGCCCCAAATGACTGCTCTCGAAGAGCTCCTTCCCACCCTCGAAGGGGCGAGCTTCGCGCTCGTCTTCGGCTCCTTTGGCACCGAGCGATTCGGGCCGGAGAGCGACATCGACCTCGCGGTCCGCTTCCCGAGGCCCTTGCCGCAGGCGGAGTTCTTCGACCTTCTCCACCGCCTGTCCGAGATCGCAGGCCGCAAGGTCGACCTCGTCGATCTCGGCTCGGCCGATCCGATCATCGCCATGCAGGTCCTTCGCCACGGCCGGCCGCTCCTCGTGCGCGATCGTGCCGCCTTCGAGACCTTCCGAATGACGACCCCGTCTCGCTATTTCGACTGGAAGCTCTCCCGTCGCCCGGTAGAGCAGAGGCTCTGGGCCGGAGCCAGCGCCGCATGACGTTTTCCTGCGACGAAGGCGTCGTCCTCGCCAAGGCCCTTCCGCGTAGAGTGTAGAACGTAGACCAGACCCCACTGCCGCATGGAAGCAGCGATTCGAGTCCTGAACGAGATGGTCGGCGACGGCGTCGTCGACGCCTATGCGCTCGGTGGCGCCATGGCGGCGGTCTTCTACGTCGAGCCTGTCGCGACGTTCGATCTGGACGTGTTCGTCATCCTTCCCCCGGCAGAGCGTGACCAGCTCGTCATCACCCTCGAACGTCAGAACCGCTGGCTGTCCGACCGCGGCTACCACGCGGAGGGAGAGCACGTGATGGTCGAGAGCGTCCCTGTACAGCTGTTGCCGGCCTACAACGACCTCGTTGCCGAGGCCGTCGTCACCGCCCTCGACAAGCCCCTGGGGCAGGTGACTGCCCGCGTGTGCCGGCCCGAGCACCTCATGGCCATCCTCGTCCAGACCGGACGCGCGAAGGACCGTGCGAGGCTCCAGATGTTCCTCGAGGAGGCCGAGTTCGATAGCGCCGCCCTCGAGGAGCTCGTCGATCGCTTCGGACTTCGGGAAAGGTGGATGGCGTGGACGGCGTGATCACGCCCCTCCTCGATGCAAAGGCTCACAGGCGTCGGGAACTCGCGGCCCTCCCCTTCGAGAGGAAGCTCGAGATCGTCCTCCAGCTTCAGAGAAGCGTTGCGGAAATCCGCCGCGCCGCTGGCCGCCAGGGCCCCGAACCGTGGGACCGCGCGTGCCTCGGGTCGATCGTGCCCGTAACCGGAAGGACTCAAACGTAACCTTTGGCTCCCGGAGGCCGCCCGGTCTCACCGTAAAGTGTAGAACGTAGACCAGACCCCAAGACCCCACGATTGATGCGGTGATGTCGTCGCATCTTGACATCACCGGCCGCACCGCCCAGGATCTCCTCATGAGGACCACCGTCAACCTCGACGCCGACGTCTACAGGGCGGCCGCAAGCCTGGCCGCGGCGAAGAAGTCCACTCTCGGCAAAGTCCTTTCCGACCTCGCGCGCCGCGGCCTTGCGCCGGCGGTCGTGGTCCGCAGCAGGGATGGCTTCCCGGTGTTCGACGTTCCGACCGGCGCCCCCCCGATCACCTCCGAAATGGTCCGTGAGGCGGAGGAGGACGTCTGAGGGAGGCGCTCCTCGACGTCAACGTCCTGGTGGCGCTCGCGTGGCCCAATCACGTTCACCACGAAACAGCCACCGAGTGGTTCCGGAAGTCGCGCAAGGCCGGCTGGGCCACGTGCCCGGCGACCCAGGCCGGGTTCGTCCGCGTCTCGTCGAATGCGCGAGCCATTCCCGGGGCGGTCTCTCCCCGCGCCGCCTTCGAGGTCCTCGGGAAGATCACGGCGCTGCCAGGGCATCGTTTCTACGCAGACGACATCGACCTCTCCACCTCCGAGCTCGTCTTCAGGGAGCGGATCGTCGGCTTCCGCCAGGTGACCGACGCACACCTCCTCGCCGTGGCGATTCGCAACGGAGGCCGCCTGGCGACCTTCGATCGCGGTCTCCTCGACCTCGTCCCGAGCGAGACCGATCCGGACGACGCACTCCTAGTCCTCGCCGCTTCCTCGTAGAGTGTAGAACGTAGACCAGACCCCATGGCGATTCGAATTCCGGACGATGCCCCCGACCCGGCCCAGATGGCCCTCTACGCGACGTGGAGTCCGACCCGGCGCTGGGCCCGGGCCGTTCAGCTACGAGCCGCGGCGTGGGAGCTGAAGACGGCGTTCTGCCGCCAGGAGAATCCCGGCTGGACCGAGGACCAGATCGTCACCGAGGTTCGCAGGCAGTTTCTCCATGCTCGGGGGTGACCTTCTCTCCCTGTTTGTCGAACCGCTCGAACGGCTCGGTCTCGACTACATGGTCACGGGTTCGGTGGCGTCGATGCTCTATGGAGAGCCCCGCCTCACCAACGACGTGGATCTCGTCCTCGACCTCCCCCCACCCGATGCGCCCAGACTTTGGGCCGCCTTCTCCTCGAGCGATTTCTACTGCCCACCCGAGGATGAACATCGCCCTTAGTCCACGACTAAGTCATAATTGACCCATGAGCGGCATCGTCAACGTCCACGAGGCCAAGACCCACTTCTCTCACCTTCTCGAGCGCGTGCGGCGAGGCGAGGAGGTCGTCATAGGGAAGGCGGGGCGTCCGGTTGCCCGCCTCGTTCCGATCGAGCATGCCCAGGCCCGCCGCGCGCCCGGCAGCGCCCGGGGCCGTTTCCGTCTCGCCCGCAACTTCGACGCCCCCCTGCCGAAGAACGTCCTCGACGCCTTCGAGAAGTGAAGCTCCTCCTCGACACCCACGCGTTCCTCTGGTGGATCGGAGACGACGCCCGGCTGTCGGGCCCGGCCCGCGAAGCGATCGCCGACCCCGGGAACGACGTCTCCTTCAGCGTCGCGAGCGCCTGGGAACTCGCCATCAAGACGGCCATCGGCCGTTTCGAGGCAGACGGAGGGCTCCGCCCTTTCCTGGATGAGCACATCCAGCGGAACGCATTCCAGGTCCTCCCCGTGAAGCTCGAGCACGCCGTCTCCGTCGCGAGCCTTCCGGCGCACCACCGCGACCCCTTCGACCGCCTCCTCGTGGCCCAGGCGGCCACGGAAGGGATGACCCTCGTGACCCGGGACCCTCAACTGGCGAAGTACGGCACCCCGATCCTGTGGTGACTGTGAACACACGCCCCTTCGATACCACCGAAAGTGCCTGGAAGAAGGTTCGGGAGATTCACGTCCGCCTCGGTCCGGAAGGGCGGGTCGAGGCAGCGTTCGCCGCGTCGGAACTGATCCGTGAGGCCGCCCTCGCGGGACTGCGCATGCGCCATCCCGGCTGGGACGAGCCGCATCTGCACGCGGCGCTCCTCGAGCGGTTCTACGGCTCCGACCTGGCTGCTCGGGCCATCGCGGCATCAGATGGTGTTCTGTGACGTCCCCCAGAAACCTGCTCGTGCGGCTTGCCGGCGCGCTCAACGCCTCGGGAATGCCGTGGATGATCACCGGCTCGACGGCTTCTGCGCTCTATGGCGAGCCCCGCGCCACACAGGACATCGACATCGTCATCGATCCGCAGCAGGACCAGCTCCGTGCATTCCTTCACGCGTTGAAAGATGGCTTTTATGTCAGCACAGAAGAAGCGTCCGAGGCGCTTCGGCTGAGGGGTATGTTCAACGCGATCGACCTGGAATCAGGATGGAAGGCCGACATCATCGTCTGCCCCGACAGAGACTTCGAGCGAAACGAGGTTGCGCGGCGGAGGCCGGTCCGACTCTTCGACGTGGACGTCTTCGTCATCTCCCCGGAAGGCTCGGTCGTCTCCAAGCTGCGATGGGCCGCCACTTCGGGATCAGAGCGGCAGCTTCGTGACGCAGCCTCGGTCCTTGTCGGATGCGCAGGAGAGCTGGATATGGACTACATCCGCAGGGAAGCGGAGAAGGCCGGTGTCACTGATCTTCTGAAGAAGATCCTCCCGCCGGGCGTCGGGGGGAGCCAGCGATGAGGAAGCCCTCGATCTCCTCGTAGAGTGCAGAACGCAGACCCGCCCCCAAACCCTGAATCGCCCCGAATCCAATCAATAGAGGTCCGATGACAACCCGGATCCTCGTCACCGGCGGCAACGGCTTCCTCGGCAGCCACCTCGTCGAGCGCCTCCTCGAGGTCTCCCGCCCGCACGTCGTCATCCACCTCGCGGCGAAGGTCGGCGGCATCGGTGCCAATCGCCTCCCCCCCGGCAGCTTCTTCCGCGACAACATCCTCATGGGAATCCAGCTCATCGAGGCCTGCCGCACGCACCCCGCGGCGAAAGGCCTCCGCAAGTTCGTCCAGCTCGGCACCTCGAAGCGCTCCTCGTCATGCTCCAGGGCTATACGAAGGCGCCGACCCGGTCAACCTCGGCTCCGGCGAAGAGATCTCCATGAAGACCCTCGCCTAAACCGTCCGAACCCTCGCGGGCTTCCCCGGCGAGATCGTCTGGGACGCCTCCCAGCCCAGCGGCCAGCCCCGCCGCAAGCTCGACACCTCCCGTGCCCTCGAGCGCTTCGGCTGGAAAGCGACGACACCCCTCGCCGAAGGCCTTCGCAAGACCCTCGACTGGTATCTCGCCGCACGCGGACAATAGAACGTCTTCTAGATCCCACGCGCATGAGCACGAAATACGAGGTCATCATCTACTGGAGCGAGGAAGACGGGGCCTTCGTAGCCGAAGTTCCGGAGCTGCCGGGCTGTGCTGCAGATGGCCCTACCCACGCGAAAGCCCTCGCAAACGCTGAGATCGTCATCCAGGAGTGGATTGAGACGGCCAACCAGCTCGGTCGGCCGATTCCCCAGGCCCGCGGTCGTCTCGCCTACGCATAGGGCCGTGGTGCCGCGGCGTCGGGCGGCGCAAGTGACCTCCGGGCGAAGACACTTCCTACACCCCCGCAAGAGACCCCTCCAATGACCACATCCACCAGAATCCTCGTCACCGGCGGCAACGGCTTCCTCGGGAGCCACCTCGTCGAGCGCCTCCGCGCCGCTGCGGGCAACGTCGTCTTCGCGCCGCCCGTCACGGAGTTCGACCTCCTCGTCCCCGACGACGTCGAGCGCCTCCTCGAGGTCTCCCGCCCGCACGTCGTCATCCACCTCGCGGCGAAGGTCGGGGGCATCGGCGCCAACCGCCTCCACCCCGGCAGCTTCTTCCGCGACAACGCCCTCATGGGCATGCAGCTCATCGAGGCGTGCCGCACGCACCCCGCGGCGAAGGACCTCCGCAAGTTCGTCCAGCTCGGCACCGTCTGCGCGTACCCCAAGTTCACGCCGGTCCCGTTCCGCGAAGACGACCTCTGGAACGGCTACCCCGAGGAGACCAACGCCCCCTACGGCATCGCCAAGAAGGCGCTCCTCGTCATGCTCCAGGGCTACCGGCAGGAGTACGGCTTCCCGGGCGTCTACCTCCTCCCCGTCAACCTCTACGGCCCGCGAGACAACTTCGACCTCCTCTCGAGCCACGTCATCCCCGCCATGCTCCGCAAGTTCCTCGAGGCGAAGGACCGCGGCGACGCAACCGTCACCCTCTGGGGCGACGGCAGCCCCACCCGCGAGTTCCTCTACGTGGAAGACGCCGCCGAGGGCATCGCCGCCGCCGCCGAGCGCTACGAAGGCGCCGACCCCGTCAACCTCGGCTCCGGCGAAGAGATCTCCATGAAGACCCTCGCCGAAACCGTCCGCACCCTCACCGGCTTCCCCGGCGAGATCGTCTGGGACACCTCCCAGCCCAACGGCCAGCCCCGCCGCAAGCTCGACACCTCCCGCGCCCTCGAGCGCTTCGGCTGGAAGGCCACGACCCCCCTCGCCGAAGGCCTCCGCCGCACCCTCGACTGGTACCTCGCAGAAAGGGTCCGCTCTTGAAGAAAGCCCTCGTCACCGGCATCACCGGCCAGGACGGCTCGTACCTCGCCGAGCTCCTCCTCGCCAAAGGCTACGAGGTCCACGGCCTCATCCGCCGCTCCTCCAGCTTCAACACGGCCCGCCTCGACGGCATCTACCAGGACCCGCACGCCTCGGGCCGCCGCCTCGTCCTCCACTACGGCGACCTGAACGACGCCTCCTCGCTCAACACCGTCCTCAGGAAGGTCCAGCCCGACGAGATCTACAACCTCGGCGCGCAGAGCCACGTCAAGGTCAGCTTCGACGTCCCCGACTACACGGGCGAGGTCACCGCGCTCGGCGCCGTCCGCATCCTCGAGGCCGTCCGCGAGGCGGGCCTGCGCCCCCGCTTCTACCAGGCCTCCTCCTCCGAGATGTTCGGGCAGGTGGCCGAGACCCCGCAGCGCGAGACGACCCCCTTCCACCCGCGCAGCCCCTACGGCGTCGCCAAGGTCTACGCCTACTGGATCACCGTCAACTACCGCGAGAGCTACGGCCTCTTCGCCTGCAACGGCATCCTCTTCAACCACGAGAGCCCGCGCCGCGGCGAGACCTTCGTCACCCGCAAGATCACCCGCGCCGTCGGCCGCATCGTCCACGGCCTGCAGGACGCCCTCTGGCTCGGCAACCTCGACGCCAAGCGCGACTGGGGCTTCGCCGGCGACTACGTCGAGGCCATGTGGCGGATGCTCCAGGCCGACACGCCCGACGACTTCGTCGTCGCCACCGGCGAGACCCACACCGTCCGCGAGTTCTGCGACAAGGCCTTCGCCTTCGCCGGCATCACGCTCGCGTGGGAAGGGGAGGGCGTCGACGAGACGGGCCGCTGCACGAAGACCGGCAAGACCCTCGTCCGCGTCGACCCGCGCTACTTCCGCCCCGCCGAGGTCGAGCTCCTCCTCGGCGACCCGTCGAAGGCGAAGAAGCTCCTCGGCTGGGAGCCCACCGTCACGTTCGAGGGCCTCGTCGAGATGATGACGAAGGCCGACCTCGAGCTGGCGGCCGACGAGGCCTTGGCCAAAAGTGAGATGAACGACCAGCAAGCCGATCCTCCTCGAGAAGATCTCCTCCCGCACGGCCACAGTCGGCGTCATCGGGCTTGGATACGTCGGCCTTCCTCTGGCCCTCGTCTTCGAGGAGGCCGGCTTTCCCGTCCTGGGCTTCGACGTAGACGCAAAGAAGCCCGAGGCTCTGCACCGAGGCGAGAGCTATATCAAGCACATCGGCCCCGAGCGAGTCGCCGCCGCCTTTGGCCTTCGCGGCCGCATCTCGGCCACCACCGACTTCGCCCGCCTCGCCGAGTGCGACGCTATCCTCGTCTGCGTCCCAACCCCGCTCGGCAAGCACCGCGAGCCCGACATCTCCTACATCCAGAAGACAGCTGCGGCCATCTCGGCTGTCGCCCGGCCGGGCCAGCTCGTCGTTCTCGAGTCGACGACCTACCCCGGAACCACCCGCGAGGAGATCGTCCCGCCGCTCGAGGCGAAGGGCCTGAAGTGCGGCACGGACGTCTTCGTGGCGTTCTCCCCGGAGCGGGAGGACCCGGGAAATCCCACCTTCCATACCCGGAACATCCCGAAGGTCGTCGGCGGCATCGACGCCCCCTCGGGCGACGTCGCCGAGGCCTCTACGCCGGGGCCCTCGACACGGTCGTTCGCGTCTCCGCCGCAGAAGTTGCCGAGAGCGGCAAACTCCTCGAGAACATCTTCCGCTCGGTCAACATCGCCCTCGTCAACGAGCTCAAGATGGTTTTCGACAAGATGGGGATCGACGTCTGGGAAGTCATCGAGGCGGCCAGGAGCAAGCCGTTCGGATACATGCCCTTCTACCCGGGGCCAGGCCTCGGCGGCCACTGCATTCCTCTCGACCCCTTCTACCTTTCCTGGAAGGCGGCCGAGCACGGAACCTGGGCGCGCTTCATCGAGCTGGCGGGTGAGATCAACACCTCCATGCCCCACTGGGTCGTCGACAAGACGGTGAAGGGGCTCAACGAGCAGGGGAAGAGCGTCAAGGGGGGCAACGGTCCGTCCTCGGCCTTCGTACAAAGCCGATATCGACGACGACCGGGAGAGCCCGAGCTTCGAGCTCATCGAGCTGCTCGAGCAGCTCGGGGCGAGCGTCTCCTACTGTGATCCGTTCATCCCGGAGGCGCGGGCTGGTTCGGTTGGCACAACATCGCCAGGCACAGTGTTGTGCACGCCGGGAGAATTCGCGAGGTATGACGCGGTCGTCGTATCGACTGCATACCGCGTTCAAAGACCCGAGCCCTCTACCTCCAGGCCAGTCTCGTCGTCGACACCCGGAACATAGTGCGGTCTTCGCCGGGAACCGGTCCGACGGGTCGTCAAGGCGTGACCCAGGCGATCCCCACGATCGACGGTGAGCAGGCCGGG
>JADJVF010000001.1 GCA_016716705.1 Holophagales bacterium | reverse complement strand
GACGCAATCCGAAACCTGCTGTTCGAGACCGTATTGGCGACCTGCTGCTTGTAGCAGAACAGTGCGTACATCTCCGTGGCGGTCATGAGACCGAAGATCGCATACGCCGCGCAGTCTCCGGTACCTCCAGGAGCCGGCAAGGGGGCCGAAAGGGCGGCCTGATCGCTCGGCCGAAAGCCCCAGAGCACGGTGACAGTCGGAGCCAACACGAAAGTGTTCCAGGTGGCCTTGGCCTCAGGCGTCGCCACATGGCAGATCTTGCGTATGCCAGCCTGCTGGTACTCAATCATGTAGCAGCCGGAAAACGGCCCACTCAAGACGGGGTTCGGTCCCAGCGCGACGAAGTTGGTCTTGCCCGTCACATAGGGCAGCCACGTATACGGACGCGCGGGCGCCCATCCCCCGCGGTTGGATGGCGCGGCAATCCGCACGGCGCTTCCGACCGAAACCACGCCGGCGGCGGGTTGCACTCCGTGTTGCCATCCGCCCCCGGGCGCCGCAGGCGCCGCTGGAGCGGCATACACGTAACTGACGTCACCCAGGTCGACGATGTCGTTCGTCTGGAAGAGGTTCTGAGACATGGCGATAACCCTCTTCGCCGGGACCTGCCGGGATAGCTGGCGCAACGATACTCGGCGGCCACCCAGGATCAAGGCGGCCGAAATCGCAGGGACCGCGGACACCATCGCTGCTTGTGCCGATTCTCCGCTGACCGGCGCCTGTGACACGATCTCGCTCATGAAGACGATCGGACTCATCGGAGCGGGACACATCGGAAGCCAGGTCGCGCGCCTCGCGGTGGCGCACGGCTACAGGGTGCTGATCAGCAACTCGCGGGGCCCCGAGACGCTCGCGGCGCTCGTGCAGGAACTCGGCCCCCAGGCACGCGCCGGCACGACGGCCGAGGCGGCGAACGAGGGGGATATCGTCGTCGTGACGATTCCCCTCAAGAGCATCGGAAGCGTGCCCGTCGAGCCCCTGGCCGGCAAGCTGGTCATCGACACGAACAACTATTACCCACAGCGCGACGGCCAGATCCCCGAGCTCGACGACGAGTCGACGACGACGTCGGAGCTCCTGCAGGCGCACCTTCCGAAGTCGAAGGTGGTCAAGGCCTTCAACCACATCTATGCCGCCGAGCTCACGACGCACGGACAGCCGGCGGGCACGCCGAACCGCCGCGCCCTGGTCATCGCGGGCGACGACTCCTCCGCGAAGGCCACCGTCACCGAGATGCTCGACGCGTTCGGCTTCGACACGGTCGACGCGGGCCCGCTCAGGGAGGGCTGGCGAATCCAGCGAGACACGCCCGGCTACGGACCGCGGCGCAACGCCGAGGAGCTGCGGAAGGACCTCGCGGCGGCGAAACGCTACCGGGACCGCTGACCAGGGGGAGCGTCAGTAGAGCTCCTCCAGACTGCTCCGGAGCGCCCCGGACAGGCTTGCTCGCGCGTTCGCCCGCCGCGACTCGACCTCGTCGGCGAGCTTGTAGAAGAGCGAACCGTCGTAGAACTCCAGCAGGCGCTGGCGGCTGAGCACCTTCCTGCCGTTCCGGTCTTCACCCGCGAGGCTGAGCAGCAGCCCGAACTCGGCCATGGAACCGAGGTGGCCGAGAAGGTCGGTCCGGCTTCCCTCGAAGAGACGAGCGAGGTCCTCGCGGCCGAGCGCCCCGTCCTCGTCCCCGTCGTACCGGGTGAACAGCCGATCGAAGCTCCGTTTCACGAAGTGCCCTTCCTCGTCATAGACGCCCGTGTCGCTTCCGTGCCTGCCGGCGCTGATGTGAGTTGCGTTGACCGTGAGGCTCGGAGCCCTCGAGGTCGACGGGCCGAGTGCGGCGTTGATGACTCCACCGAAGACGGCCGATCGCGCGGCGCCGAGGCCGAGGCGCCGCAGGCCCTGGTAGGTCTCGAAGAGGGTGATCCTGCCGTCGTGGTCCGTGTCGAAGAAGTCGACGTGCTTCTGGAGAGCCGTGCGGGACCCCGAAATGGGGGCGCTCCGGGCCGTGGGCGGGCTGGAAATCCTTACGTGCTCTGGGGAACGCGCCGGGACACCGCTCACGGCTCCCCTCGCCTTCTTCACGCGTCCCTTGACCTCGCCCGTCTTCTTGCGAGTCGCCATCGTTCGATCTCCTCCGTGAGCGGTGTCTTGCGTAGCAACCGCTCACGATCGACGGAGACGCAAGTTCTGCGCCCGCGCCCGGTCTCTCCCGAGAACGCCGTTCCGATAGCGCCCGGCGCCGTCGCGCCGACGATCGACGACTTCCGGTCGGAGTCGCCGGGGTCGACTGCCCCGAGCAGCTGCCTCGCAACCCGTTGCGGAATACGGCCCTTCCAACGCAAGACGCCGACCCTTGGGCCGGCGTTCGTTTCAACCGCTCGCTCCCATGGAGCTCGCGGCAAGAATCACGGGGCTCGGCGGAAGCTCTGACCTGGCGCCGAAGCGAGGAGATTCTCGGAACCGGCCCTACGCTCTCTCGGAGCCAGCTGAGCGATCGCATGGCCATCAGAGTGGCTCTGCCAGTGGACCCGCGGGTGGTTCCTGGCGGCGCCCAGCCGATCGCTCGAGGTCGAGAGACCGCATGGCGTCGACGGCCGCTTCCCAACGGCCCTCGGCGCAGAGGCCTCGAATGCCCGCCTCTTCATAGGCACGCAGCGCTGCGTCGAGAAGCGCGACTCGGATGTGCTCAGCGAACTCATTCATGATCTGAGTGCAGGTTGGGGCAGCGGTCTAACGTCTGGCATCAGCGGCGAGCGCGGCGAGTGCGCTGCATGCCGGGGTTCGGCCCCCGGACCGAGTGCCGGGGCGGTGGGCAGCAGATGGCGCTGGGACCGTGTGGCGTGTGAAGAGACGGGACAACGCTGATGACCTACAGGGCGGCGACTCGGGCGAAGCCCGCTGCGAGAAGGAGACAGAGTGGTGAGAACAGGCGTGTGTCCCAGATGGCGAAGGGAGTGCCGCGCACGCGCTTGAAGAACCCGACGAGCCGGAAGTCGCCGACAGCGCGAATGAAGAAGATGAACGCCAGGAAGACGGCCGACCACTGAGACAGCCACGGTGGCACCGGGAAGGGAAACGCGCCGGTCCGAACGAGGGGGAGAACGGCGGCCGCAGCGAGCCCGAGAGCGACGACGAGAGTGGCGGGGCGAGACGGGGTGAACGCCGGACGCCCGTCGACCTGCGGAATGGCTGCGCCCCACCCCCAACGGCCTCCAAAGGCCCAGTAGATGTGCAGGCCCGAAAGGAAGGCGAGAACGGATGCGAGTGCGAAAGCCGTCATTTCAACCGGGATCTTGGCACTGGGGCCTGGCCGACCCTGGACGGCGAAGCCAGACGCCGCTCACCGGATTCGATGGGCCATCGAGGCGGCGAGGCACAGGGTCGAATCGCCTCGTTTCCAGGGCGGCTGAACCGGTGCCTGGCACGACCGCTCATCGGCTGAAGCGCTGCTGCAACACGGCGTACGGGATGGCGCCCAGGGCGAATCCGAAGGTGCCGTGATCGGCCATCTCCCGAGCGGCCTGCTCGACCAGGGTGAGGACGGCGCGGGCGAGGGTGCCGCCGACGCTGATCCTGGCGACGCCCAGCGAGCGAAGGGTGGCGGCGTCCAGCACCGGCTCGACCAGCCCGGCCACGACGTTCACCGGCGCGCCGATCGCGGCGGTCAGCCTGCCGATCTCCTCGGCAGCGGAGACACCGGGAACGAAGATGCAGTCGGCTCCGGCAGCCAGGTAGCGCTCGGCCCGGCGCACCGTCTCGGCGAAGGCGTCCGGGTGCCGGATCATGTAGGCGTCGGTGCGCGCGTTCAGCACGAACGAACCGGCCGGTGCGGCGCTCCGCGCGGCCTCGAGACGTTCGCAGGCAGCCTCGACCGGGAGCAGTTCTCCAGGCTGGGTCACGTCCTCCAGATTGCCTCCGACCACCCCGAGCTCGACCGCAGCGGCGACCGTTGCGGCAACGTGGTCGGCGGTCGCGCCGTACCCGGACTCCAGGTCGGCGCTCACCGGGCACGCCACAGCCGACACGATCCGCGCGATGCAGTCGAGCATCTCGGGCCCTTCCATGGTGCCGTCGGCGGCACCACGGCTGAAGGCGATCCCGGCGCTGGTGGTGGCGATCGCGGCGAACCCGGCCTGTTCCAGGATCCGTGCCGAGCCGCCGTCCCAGGCATTCGGCAGGATGAACCCGGCGCCAGGTCGATGCATCGCCAGGAACGCCGCCGCGCGGTCCGGGCTCGCGAATGCGTTCATGCGCCTGATTCTACGGCCGGGGGACCGTCGGGCAGACGGACCGGTGTGAGCGGCGTCCTGGCGTTCGGCTTCTTGCAGGTGTCGACAAATCGACCTCGTCGAAAGGAACCCTGCGTCGCGGCCTGCCGAAGAATCCTGAGATACTCCGCCCAGAAAAGAAGCGGAGTATTGGCTCGTGGCGCTCGTGCCAGGCACCCGTGTAGGCCCGTACGAGATCCTCTCGCCCCTCGGAGCGGGCGGGATGGGCGAGGTCTACAGGGCACGCGACGCCCGGCTCGACCGGGAGGTGGCGATCAAGTTGCTGCCCGAGGGAGCGGGCAACCCCGAGGCGTTAGAGCGGTTCAGGCGCGAGGCGAAGGCCGCTTCAGCCCTGAATCACCCCCACATCTGCGTCGTCCACGACGTCGGCGAGCACGAGGGACGGCCGTTCCTCGTCATGGAGCGGATGAAGGGGCAGACGCTTCGGGAGGCGATCGACGGGAAATCCATGCCGATCGAGCGGGTTCTGGAGCTCGGAGTGCAGCTCGCAGACGCGCTGGAGGCGGCGCACGGGGCCAGGATCGTCCACCGCGACATCAAGCCTGCGAACATCTTCGTAACCGAAAGGGGCGACGCGAAGCTCCTCGACTTCGGCCTGGCGAAGGTCGAGCCGACGCTGTCGGGGCCCATCGGCAGCGAGCTGGAAACGGCAGAGGCCGAGCACCACCTGACGGGCCCGGGTTCGACGCTGGGGACGGTGGCGTACATGTCGCCGGAACAAGCGCGCGGAGAGGTGCTGGACGCCAGAACGGATCTCTTCTCGGTGGGCGTCGTCCTCTACGAGATGGCGACAGGGCGACTGCCCTTCGCCGGCAGGACGTCAGCCGAGATCTTCGACGGCATCCTGAACCGTGCTCCCAACTCCCCGGCGGCCCTCAACCCGGCCGTCCCGCCCGACCTCGAACGGATCATCCTCAAGGCGCTGGAGAAGGACCGGGAACTCCGCTATCAGAGCGCGCGGGACCTCGAGGCCGATCTCAGACGCCTGCTCCGGGACTCGACGACGGGGAAGGTATCGGCACTTCCTTCTGGTCCTGTCCGTCGCCCGGTCTCCCGTCGCGCTCTCGCCCTGGGGGTCTCTGCCGTCGTCGTGGCGCTGGCTGCCGGGGGCGCCTGGCTGGCGCACCGGGGCGGTGGCCCGCGACCGCCGTCGTCGACCCCGGCGCCGAAGCGGATCGCGGTCCTGCCATTCGAGAACCTGGGCGCGGTCGAGGACGTCTATTTCGCCGACGGGATGACGAACGAGGTGCGGAGCAAGCTCTCGGGGCTCTCCGGCCTCGTCGTCATCGCGAGCGGCAGCTCGGCGCAGTACCGGGCGACGACGAAGTCGCCGGACCAGGTGGCCCGGGAGCTGGGCGTGTCCTACCTCCTCGTCGCCAAGGTCCAGTGGCAGAAGTCCGGGAAGGCGAATCGGATCCGCGTCACGCCGGAGCTCGTCGAGATCGGGAGCGGCGGCGCGCCGACGACCCGCTGGCAGGAGGCGTTCGACGCGGACCTCGCGGACGTCTTCGAGGTCCAGGGGGAGATCGCGACACGCGTGGCACGTTCTCTGGACATCGTCCTCTCGGGAAAGGAGCGCGGAGATCTCACTTCCCGCCCCACGTCGAACCTCGCGGCCTACGCCGCGTACCTGAAGGGTCTCGAGCTTCAGGAGCGGGGCGCCCCCCCGAAGGCACAGCTGGCGGAGTTCGAGAGGGCTACGGCCCTGGATCCCCGCTTCGCCATGGCGTGGGCGCGGATCTCGCTCTGCCACCAGGCCATGTATCGCGTGGAGCCCACTCCGGCCGGGGCGGACGCCGCCAGGAGCGCGGCGGAGAGGGCCGTCGAGCTGGCCCCGGACCTGGCTGCGGCCTCCAGAGCACTGGCGGGCTACTACGGCCTGAGCAAGGACGTGCCGAGGGCGCAGGAAATAAACGCTCGCGCCCTCCAGGTGAATCCAAACTCGGCCGAGCTGATCGTCCAGAAGGTCTTGCTGGGTTTCGGCACGGGCGAGACGTACTCCGAGGCGACCGCCGAGCTTCTCCAGAAAGCCGACGACCTCGATCCCCGGACTCCGGAGACGGGCGTCCGGGATCTCCTCGCGCAGACACTGCTCAGGCTGCGGCGCGGAGAGGATGCTCGAGCGGTCTGCGACCGCGGGCTCGCCATCTCCCCGAAGGATGCAATCCTGGTCCACACGAAGGTCATGACGTATCTCCAGGAGGGAGACCTCGCAGGAGCGCGGGAGGTCATCACGTCGGCGCCGAAGGAGATCGATCCTGCGCTTCTCGTGCGGCTCGTCGGCCAGGTGTACGACCTCGATTGGGCTCTGGATGACGATCGCCGGGAGATCCTCCTGCGGCTGACTCCGGGAGCGTTCGATGACGACCGGGCGGAGTGGGCGATCGTCCTCGCTCAGGCGGCGTCCCGACGCAAGGACGCGGCCCGCGTGCGCGAGTACGCCGAGGAAGCGAGAAAGGCGTTTTCCGAACGTGTGGCGGGGGACGACTCGGCTGTCTACCCCCACAGCATGCTCGGTCTCTCGCTCGCCTATCTCGGGTCGAGGGAGGAAGCCGTCCGCGAGGGGACGCGGGCCGTCACGTTGAGACAGGCGCAAGCGCCCAGGGGGCCCGAACCGTACCTCGGACACCTGCTCGTCCGGATCCACATCCTCTGTGGCAACGACGAGAAGGCAATCGACCTGTTGGAGCAGCTGCTGAAGGCCCCGTACTTCCTCACCCCCGGCTGGCTCCGGATCGATCCGAACTTCGATCCGCTGCGCGGCAACCCGCGCTTCGAGAAGCTCGCGAGCGGGAAGTAGGCGAAAGGCCTGATCGGCCCTCGTGAAGGGATAAGGAATATTGAGCCGCAACGCGGGTTCGGCTCTCGCAGCTTCTGGACCTGACGCTGCTGGCAACAGACAGCCAGGAGCGGGTGGTCCTCGCCGAAGGGGCTGCGGGAGTAGAGGGCGGACGGTGTCTGCGGCGGGTCGCGGCTCTGCGGTCGTGGGCCAGGCAGCGCGCTGCGCTGATCGAGGGGGAAGCATCCCGGAGCTGAGAATCTTCATCCCTCGGTAGAACACGACGAGCCCGACGGGGCCGCCGAGGGAGAGCCCGAAAGAAGCTAGCCTACGGAACATGCGACCCGCCACGCTGGCCCTGCTCCTCGCCCTGAGCCCGTCTCTCCTCTTCGCCCAGCCGCTCGCCGAGCGCTACGCCGCGCTCGGAGCGACCATCGTGACCACGTCCGATCACACGATGTTCCCGCACCCGAAGCGAGCGAACGGCTACGTGTACGAGGGGAAGACCTACCCGGCGGACCCGCACTACAGCGATCGGACCGTCGTGATCTTCGTCCCGAAGGGCTTCCGTCCCGGCGAGACGACCGACCTCGTCTTCTACTTCCACGGGTGGGGAAACAACGTGGACCGGACGCTCGCGACGTTCCGGATCGCCGAGCAGCTCGGTGCGAGCGGCGTCAACGCCGCCCTCGTCCTCGCGGAGGGGCCGAAGGACGCACCCGACTCATTCGGGGGACGGCTGGAGGAGGAGGGAATCTTTTCGGGCCTCGTGGCCGACGTCCTCGCCACCCTGAAAGACAGGGGCGTGATCGAGAAGGCCCGCCCCGGCTCGATCATCCTGGCCGGGCACAGCGGCGCCTACCGCGTGATCTCGTTCATCCTCCTCAGAGGGGGCCTGGCGGCGAACGTCCGCGAGGTCTACCTCTTCGACGCCCTGTACGGGCAGGTGGAGAAGTTCGCCTGGTGGGTCGACCACACACGAGGAAGGCTGGTGGTGATCCACACCCCCGGGGGCGGGACGCGCACCCAGACGCTCGATTTCATCGACGACCTGCGGGCCTGGGGAGTTCCCCCGGGGCCCCAAAAAAAGGCCCCCCCCCCCCCCCGGGGGGGCCGCTTCCCCCCCCCCGGGCCGCGGCCCCCCGCCGGGGCGGCGGGGGCGGCGGGGTGCCCGCCCCCGCGCACGGGGGGGGGCGCGCGGGGCGGCCGCGGGGGGTGGGCGGGGCGGGGCGGCGGCTTGGCCGGCCGCCGCCCCCCGTCCCGCTCCCCCCCCCCCCCGGCGCCGCGGCCGGGGGGGCGCGGCGGGGGCGGCCGGGGCGGGGGGGGGGGGGGGCGCCCGGCCCCCCGCCGCCCCCGGAACCCCCGCACGCACCCCGGGGGCGCCCCGGGCCCCCCCCCCGCCCCCCCCCCCCCACGGGGGGCCCGGCGGGCGGCCGCGCGCGGCGAACCGCGCCGGGGGGGGGGGGGGCCCCGGGGGGCGGCCGCCCCGGCGGGGGGGGGCCGGCGCGGGCGCGGGGGGGGGCGGCCCCCCCGGGGGGGGGGGGGGGGGGGGCGGCCGGTGGCGGGGCGGCCCGTTCGCCGGGGGGGGGGCGGCGGCGCGGCGCGCGCCGGCGGGCGGGGGGGGTTTCCCCCCCCCAACCGGCGGGGGGGTGGGGGTCGGGGGGGGGTGGGGCGGCGGGGGGGGGGGGCCGGCGGGGGGGGCGGCGGGGCGGGGGCGGGGGGGGGCGCCGCGGGGGCGGGGGGGGCGGCCCGCGCCCCCCCGCCGGGGGCGAGAGCCGGGGGGGGCGGGGGGGGCGGGGGGGGGCGGGGGGGCCGGCGCCGGCGGCCGGGGCGCGCGGTGGCGGCGGCGGCCGCGCGCCCCCCCCGCGCGGCGGGGGGGGGGGCGGCCGCCGGGCGGGGGGGGGGGGGGGGGCGCCGCCCGGCGCGGGGGGCGGGTGGGGGCGCGGCGCGCGGCCGCGCGCGGGGGGGGGGGCCGCGCGGGGGGGGCCCCCCCCGGCCGCGGCCGGGGGAGGAGGCCCCGCCGGGGGCGGCCCGCCGGCGGGGCCGCCGCGGCGGCCCCCCCCGGGCGGCCCCCCGCGCGGCCGGCCCCCGGGGCGGGGGCCGGGCGCCCGCGGCGGCGGCGGGGGGGGGGGCCGCCCCCGCCCGCGGGGGGGGACGGGCCGGCGCCGCCGGCCGCGCCGGCGGGGGCCGGCCCGCGCCCGCGGCCGCGGCCCCCCCCCCCCCCCGCCCCCCCGGCGGGGGGCCCGGCGGGCGGGGGGCGGCGGCCGGCGGGCGGCGGGGGCGGGGGGGGGGGGGGGGGGGGGGGGTGGGGGGGGGGGGGGCCCCCGCCCCGGCGGGCGCGGCCGGCCGGCCGGGGGCCCCGCCGCCCCCGCCCCCCCCGCCGGGGGGGGCGGCGGGGCCGCCCCGCGGGGGGGGGCGCCGCGGCGGGCGCCCCGGGCGGGGGGGGTGGGGGCGCCCGCCGGGGCGGCGCCGCCCGCGCGGGGGGGGCCCCCGCGGCGGGGGGGCGGGGGGCGCGCCCCGGCCGGCGGGGGGGGGCCCCGCCGGCGGCCAACGGCCGGGGTGCGCCCCCCCGGCCCGGGGGGGGGGCCGCGCGGCGGGGGCGGGTGGGGGGCCCGGCGGCGGGGGAAGGAAACGGGGGGGGGCGCGGGGCGCGGCGGGGCGGGGGGCCGCCGGCGGGGGCGCGGCGGTGGGGCGGGGGCCCCGCCCCCCAAACCCGGCCGGGGCGGGGCGGGGGGGGGGGGGGCGCGGCGGGGGGGGGGCGGCGCGGGGCCCGCGGGGGGGGGCGGGGGGGCGCCCGCCGCGCCCCGCCCCGCGGGGGCGGCCCCCCCCCCCCGCGCGCCGCGGGGGCGCCGGCGGGGGGGGGGGGGGGCCCGGCGCGGCCCGGCCCGCGCCGGGGGGGGAGCGGCGCGGCCCCCCCCGGGGGGGGTGGGCGGGGTGGCCGGGCCCGGCGCCCGCCGCCCCGGCGGCGGCAGAGACCCCCGCCGCGGGTGGGCCGCCCCCCCCCCCCCCGGCGGCGGCGGCCCGCCGCCCGGGGGGCCGGCGCCGCGGCCCCCGCCGCCGCCCCCCCCCCCCCGCCCGCGCCCCCCCCCGCCCCCCGCCCCCGGCGGGGGGGCGCGGCCGGCGCGCCGGGCGCCGGGGCGGCGGGGGGGGGGGGGGGGGCCCGGGGCCGGGCGGGGGGGGCGCGGCTGGGGCGGGCGGGGGGGGGGGGGGCCCCCCGCGGGCCCGGCCCCCCCCGCCCGGGCCGGGCCGCCCCGCCCCGGCGGGGGGGGGGGGCGCGCCGGGGGGGGGGGGGGGGGGGCGGCCCCGGGCGCGCGCGCGGGGCCGCCCGCCCCCCCCCGGGCCGGGGGGGGGGTTGGCCCGCGCCGGCGGCGGCGCCCCCCCCCCCGCGGGGGGGGGGGGGGGGCGCGGGCGGCGGCGGCGGGGGGAACGGGGGGCGGGGGGGCGCCCCCCCCCCCGAAACCGCGGCGCCGCGCCCCGCAAACCCCCCCCCCCCACGCCCGCGCCGGCGCCCCCCCCGGGGCCGGGCCCGCGGGGGGCGCGGGCCGCGGCGGGGGGGGCCCGCCCCCCCCCCCGCCCCCACCCCCCCCCGGCGCCCCCGCCCCCCCCCGCGGGGGGGGGCGGGCCGGGAAATCGCCGCGGCCCCTTGGCGCGGCCCGGCCGCGCGGTAACGCCCCCCCGCCACCCGGGGCCCCCCCGCGCGCCGCGGCGGGGCGGGCCGGCCGCGCCGGGGGGGCCCCCCCCCCCCCCCCCCCCCCGTTGGGGGGGGCGGGGCGGGGGGGGGGGGGGCGCGGTCCGGGGGCGGGGGGTGGGCGCGCGGGGGCGGCGGCGGCCGCCCCACGCGGGGGGGGCCCCCGCCCCCCCCCCCGGCCGTGGTGCGGGCCCCCCCCCCCCCCCCCCCCCCTCCGGCGCGGGCGGCGGGGGGGGAGCCCCGGGCGGGCGGGGGGCGCGGGGCGGCCGCGCGGGTGCCCCCGGCGGCGGCGGCCGCGGGGGGGGCCCCCGCCCCCCCCCCCCCGGCCGCGCCGCCGCCACCCGCGCCCCCCTTCGCGCGCCGCCCCGAGGAAACCCCGGGCGGGGTGGGGGCGCGGGGGGGCGGCGGGGAGGGCCCCCCCCCCCCCGGCGGGAGAAAGAGGGGGCAGGAGCCCGCCCCCCCCGGCGCGGCGGGGGGGGCGCCGGGCGGCGGGGGGAAAAATATTCCCCCCCCCCCCCCGCGGCCGGGCGGGCCGCGGCGGCTGGGGGGGGGGGGGCGGCCCCGCGGCCGCGCGGCCGGGGGGGCGGGGGCGGGGGGGGGGGGGCGCCCCCCCCCGGGCGGGGGGAGAAGACGCCCGCGGGGGGGGGGCCGCCCCGGGGGGCGGCCGCCCCCGTAAAAACCCGGCGGGTGGGGGGGGGGGGGCGGCCGGGGGGGTGGGCCCGGCCGCCCGGGGGGGGGGGGGGGCCCCCCGCGCCCCCCCCGGCGGGCGGGGGGGGGGGGGGGGGGCGGCCCCCCCCCCCGCGCCGGGGGGGCGGCCGGCGGAAACCCCCGCCGGCCCCCGGCGGGGGGCGGCCGCGCGGGCGCCCCCCCCCCCCCCCCCGGCGGGGGGGGGGGGCGCGGGGCCCCCCCCCCGGCGCGGCGGGGGGGGCGGCGCGGCCCCCCCCCCCCCGCGCCCCCGCGCGGCCCCCCGGCACCCCCGGCGCGGCCCGCCCGCGCGGGGGCCGCCCCCCCGGGGACCCCCCCCCCCCGCGGCCCCCGGCCCGGCCCCCCCCCCCCCCCGGGGGGGGGGGGGCGGGGGGGGCGGGGCGGGCGGGGGGGGGGCCGCGGCGGCGGGGGGCGGCGGGGCCGGCGGCCGGGCGGCCGGGGGAGCGGCGCGGCGCCGGGGGGGGGGGGGGCGCGCGGGGGGGGGGGGGGGGGGGGCGGCGGCGGCGGGTTGGGGGCGGCCGCGCCGCCGCCCCCCCCCCCCCCCGCGCCCCCGCAAAAACCCCGGCCGCCCCCCCCCCCGGGGCGGCCGCGGGCCCCCCCCGGCCGCCGGCGGGGGGGGCGGGGGGTGCGCGGCGGGGCCCCCCCCGGGGGGGGGGGGGGGCGGCGCGGGCGGGCGCGGCGGGGGGGGGGGGCGGGGGGGGGCGCCGGCGGGTGGGGGGCGGGGGGGGGGGGGGGCGGCCCCCCCCCCCGCCCCCCCCCCCCCCCCTCCGCCCCCCCCCCCGCCCCCCGGCCCCCCCCCCCGCCCCCCCCCCCCGCCCCCGGCCCCCCCCCGCCCCGCCCCCCCCCCCCCCCCCCCCCCGGGGCCGCCCCCCCCCCCCCCCCCCCCCCCCCCCGCGCCCCCCCCCCCCCCCCCCCCCCCCCCCCCCCGGGGGGGGGGGGGCCCGGGGCCCCCCGGGGGCCGGCCCCCCCCCCCCCCCGCCCGGGGGCCCCCCGGCCCCCCCGGGCCCGCCCCGCCCCCCCCCGCCCCCGGCCCCCCGGCCGGCGGGGGGCCCCCCCCCCCCGCCCCCCCCCCGCCGCCCCGGCCGGGCCCCCCCCGCCCGCCGCCCCCGGGCCGGGGCCCCCCCGGGCCCCCCCCCCCCCCCCCCGCCCCCCCCGCCCCCCCCGGGGCCGCCCCCCCCCCCCCCCGCCCCCCCCGCCCCCCCCCCCCCCCGCCCCGGCCCCCCGCCCCCCCCCGCCGCCCCCGCCCCGGGCGGGCGCCCCCCCCCCCCCCCCCCCCGGGCCCCCCCCCCCCCCCCGCCCCCCCCGGGCCCGGGGCCCTTCCCCCGGGGCGGGCCCCCCCCGCCCCGCCCCCCCCGCCCCCCCCGGCCCCCCCCCCGGGGCCCCCCCCCCCCCCCCCCCCCCGCCGCCCCCCCCCCCCGGGGCCCCGCCCCGGCCCCCCGGCCCCCGGCGCCCCGGGCCCCCCCCCCCCCCCCCCGCGGGGCCCCCGGGCCCCCCCCCCGCCCCCCCCCCCCGGCCCGGGGGGGGCCGCCGCCCCCCCCCCCCCCGCCCGCCCCCCCCCCCCCCCCGGCCCGGGGCCCCCCCCCCCTCCCCGGCCCCCCCCCCCCCCCCGCCGGCCCCGGGCCCCCCCCCCCCCCCGCCCCCGCCCCCCCCCCCCCCCCACCCCCCCCCCCCCCCCCCCCCCCCCCCCCCCCCCCCCCCCCCCCCCGCCCCCCGCCCCCCCCCCCGCCCCGCCCCCCGGGCCCCCCCGCCCAGCCCACCACCCCCCCCCCCCCCCCCCGCCCCCCGCCCCCCCCCGCCCCCCCCCCCCCCCCCCCCCCCCCCGCCCCCCCCCCCCCCCCCGGCCCCCCCCCCCGGCCCCGGGCCCGCCCCCGCAGAGGCCCGGGAGGGCGGCCCCCCGGCCCCCCCGGAAGACCCCCCTTTCCCGGGGCCCCCCCCCCCCCCCGCCCCCCCGGGGCCGCCGGGAGCCCCCCCCCCCGTCCCGAAACGGCCCCCCGGGCCCGCCGCTGGGGGGTTGGGGAGCGTGTTCGCGGGCCTTCGCTCCCCGTTCCCTCTCGGGCTCCTGGGGGCTGGGGGGGCGGGGGTCGGTTTCGCCGGGGGCCTCCCCTCCCCCCCCCTCCCCGCGAACGCCCGCGAAGGCCGCCCCTCCTCGTACCCGCCGCCCTGGGGGGGGGGGAGGCGGGCCCGCCGGAGGGACTCGAACCTACAACCCTTCGGTTAACAGCCGAATGCTCTACCGATTGAGCTACTGCGGAACGTCTTCGAAAGAACACCCTCGCGGCGAGATCCGCGCGGGAGGCGGAGTCTAGGAGACCGGCGGCCGCAGCGTCAAGCGAGGGGAAAAGCTGCGATAGCCTGCCCACCGAGGCCCTCCGGGGCTGTGGGAGGCTGGAAAGCGCCGTGACAGTCCGTGGCCGGTTCGCTCCGTCGCCCACCGGGCCGCTCCACCTCGGGAGCCTGGTGGCGGCCGTCGGGTCGTGGCTGTCGGCCCGGAGCGCCGGCGGCGAGTGGCTCGTGAGGATGGAAGACCTCGACGGGCCGCGCGTCGTCCCGGGGGCCGCGGACGAGATCCTGCGGGCGTTGGAGCGGTACGGCCTCGTGTGGGACGGCGACGTCGTCGTCCAGTCGGAGCGGACCGGGCTCTACGAGGAGGCGCTCGCACGGCTCCGGGTGGCGGGGCTCGCCTACGACTGCGGCTGCACGCGGGCGGAGGTGGCGCGGGCCGCGGGTGCGCCCGACGTTTCCGACCCGGTCGACGGCGCGGGAGCGGTCTACGCCGGGACGTGCCGCGGGGGCCTTGCGCCGGGGCGCGCCGCGCGTGCCGTCCGGTTCCGGGTCCCGGACGGGACGATCGTCTTCGAGGATCGCGTCCGGGGACGGATCGAGGAGGAGGTTTCCCGTTCGGTGGGGGACTTCGTCGTGAGACGAGCCGACGGCCCGTTCGCCTACCAGCTCGCCGTCGTCGTCGACGACGCGGAGCAGGGCGTCACGGAGGTCGTCCGGGGAGGGGACCTCCTGTCGTCGACGGCGCGACAGATCGCCCTGCAGCGGTCCCTCGGCCTGCCGACGCCCGCGTACGCGCACCTTCCGCTCGTCCTCGGTTCCGACGGGAAGAAGCTCGGGAAGAGGGACGGCGCGCTTCCGCTCGAGAGGCTCGACGAGAAACGGGTCCGCGAGACGCTCGCGCTCGCGCTCCGGCTCCTCGGGCAGGAGGCGATCGAGGGGACGGCGCCCGAGATGCTCAGCGCGGCCGCGCGGGCCTTCGACGCGGGGCGGATCCCCGCCGGCCCGCTGAGCCTCTGACGGACGGGGCGAGGACGCCGCGGGCGGCGGCGAGCTTCTTCTCGAACGGCGCGAGGTCGTTGCGCTCGACGAGCGCCCGCCACGAGGCGAGCTCGCTCGCGAGGAGGTCGAAGAGAGCGGGCGTTGCGGGATTGCGGGCCTGGATCGGGAGCGTCAGGTCGGGGGCCTGGTGGAGGATCGGGGCGGCCAGCTCGCAGAGGCGCCGGAAGCTCGTGGAGGCGAGGCCGTCGAGGCTCTTCACCTTCACCCCCTCGCGCGCGAGGACCGAGCCCGCGAGGAGGGAGAGGAGGTGGGCGAGGCCGAGCGTCTGCGCGATCCAGGCGTCGTGGGCGCCGATCGGCATCGTGGCGAGCTGCAGTCCGTGGCCGGCGAAGAGGCGCGCGGCGGCGCGCGTGGCGGCGGGGACGCCCGCGTCGCAGACGATGAGGTTCTGACCGTCGAGCGAGCGGACGCCGGGGCCGAACATCGGGTGAACCGAGGCGACGGAGAACCCGTCCCGGGCGGCCTTCGCGTAGAGCGGCAGGAGCGGGCCCTTCACGCTCGCCACGTCGAGGACGAGGCCGGGAGGCGAGAGGGAGAGAAGCTCGGCGAGGACGGCCGGCGTCGCCTCGAGGGAGACGGAGACGACGACGGCGTCGGCGGCCGCGGCGGTCTCGAGCGGGACGGCCGGAAAGCCGGGGAGGCGCTGGCCCGGGTCGTGGATCGCGACCGAGTGGCCGGCGTCGCGGAAGGCGCGCGCGAGGATCCGTCCCATCCGGCCCGCGCCGCCGACGACGAGGATCTTCCGGGAGCCCGCGCGCGGACGGGCTTCACGGCGCGCTGCCACGCCCTACCGCACCCTATCCCGCGACGCGCAGGAAACGTTTGCCGAGCCGCACATACCGCGCGGCCCCGGCTTCGAGCGCGAACGGCTCCGCCGGGTTCTCGACCTTCGCGAAGGTGACGCCGTCCTCCGAGAGAGAGACGGCCCCTTCCTTCACCTTCTGCCGCGCGACGTTCTTGCTGGCGGCGAGGCCGAGGGCGACGAGGAGCGAGGCGACGTCGGCGGGGGCGGGGTCGGGCAGCGCGACGGTCTCGGCCTTCACCGGCCCCTCCGCCTTCGCGAAGCGCCGTTCGAACTCGGCCTCCGCGGTGGCGGCGGCCTCGGCCCCGTGGAAGTCGGTGACGAGCTGGCGGGCGAGGTCCATCTTCACCCGCTTGGGGTGCTTCGCCCCGGAGGCGACGGCCGCTTTCAGCGCATCGATGTCGTGCGGGAAGAGGTCCGTCAGGAGGGTCCACCAGGTCCACATCATGTCGTCCGAGACGGACATGACCTTGCCGAAGATCTCGTCCGGCGCCTCGTTGATGCCGACGTGGTTGCCGAGCGACTTCGACATCTTCTCCACGCCGTCGAGGCCGACGAGGAGGGGCGTCGTCATCACGCACTGCGGCGCGAGGCCGTAGCTCCTCATCAGCTCGCGGCCGACGAGGAGGTTGAAGAGCTGGTCGGTGCCGCCGAGCTCGACGTCGGCCTCGAGGGCGACGGAGTCGTAGCCCTGGCAGAGCGGGTAGAGGAGCTCGTGGACGGAGATCGGCTGGCCGGCCTTGTAGCGCTTGGAGAAATCGTCGCGCTCGAGGAGCTGGGCGACGGTATAGCGCCCGGCGAGCCGGACGAGGCCGTCGGCGCCGAGGGCGCCGAGCCAGCGGGAGTTGAAGTCGACGACGGTCGTCTCCCGGTCGAGGATCTTGAAGACCTGCGCCTTGTAGGTCTCGGCGTTGGCGAGGACCTCGTCCTTCGTCAGCTGCGGCCGCGTCGTCTTCTTGCCGGTCGGGTCGCCGATGAGGCCGGTGAAGTCGCCGATGAGGAAGACGACCTCGTGCCCCAGCTCCTGGAAGTGGCGCATCTTCCGGAAGACGACGGTGTGGCCGAGGTGGAGGTCGGGGGCGGAGGGGTCGAAGCCGGTCTTGACCCGGAGCGGCTTGCCGCTCTTTCGGGAGGCTTCCAGCTTCGCGGCGAGCTCGTCCTTCTGGACGCACGTCTCGACACCCTTGAGGAGGAGCTCGAGCTGTTCGGGGACGGGGAGGAAGTTCGGCACGGCGGATTCTAGTGGTCCGGCCTCCCGGGCCGCGACGCGCGACCCTCGCCGTCCGTAGACTCCCCGAATGGAGACCGAAGTGGAGACCGGGTGGAGACCGACGACCTGAACCGGCTGATCCGGTCGCTGAACGCTTCCGGGGAATCGGCGTCCGGCGACGCGACCGGAGACCCTCCGCTCCTGGAGCACGTTCGCGGCGAGGAGATTTCGCCCGTCTTTGCCGCCTCCGGCCCGGGGCCCCTCGTCGCCGACGGCGGGGTCTCGCCGCGCCTCGCGGCGCTTCTCGTCGAGACGGTGCGCCGCTCGGGGACCGACCTTCTCCTCGTCCCGGGCTCGGCTCCGATCCTCAGGCTCCACGGAGCGCTCGAGCCGCTGGCCGGGCCGGGTGCCGAGCGGCTCAACCGGACGGACGCCTGGGACCTCCTCTCCCCGTCGCTCTCGGCCGACCGGCGCCGGCGCTTCGCCGAAGGGGAGGCGATCGACCTCTCCCTGCGTGTCGATCCGCTCGGCCGCTTCCGGGTGAACCTCCACCGGACCCGCGGAGGGACGGCCGCCGCGATCCGCGTCCTGCCGAAGAGAATCCCGCCTCTCTCCGAGCTGGGTCTCCCGGACTCGCTCTACGAGCTGACGAAGGCCTCGCGCGGTCTCGTCCTCGTCACGGGCGCGACCGGGTCGGGGAAGACGACGACGCTCGCCGCCCTCGTCGACCGGATCAACCGGACCTCGCGGCGGCACGTCGTGACGATCGAGGACCCGGTCGAGTACGAGCACGCCCACGGGACGTCGATCGTGGAGCAGGTGGAGATCGGCGCCGACGCGCCCACGTTCGCCGCGGCGCTCGTCGCCGCGCTCCGGCAGGACCCCGACGTGATCCTCGTCGGCGAGATGCGCGACCTGGAGACGACGCGGGCGGCGCTGACGGCCGCCGAGACGGGGCACCTCGTCCTCGCCACGCTCCACACGAACGACGTGCCGCAGACGGCGAACCGGATCACGGACATCTTCCCCGCCGAGCAGCAGGCGACCGTGCGGCAGCAGCTCTCGCTCGCCCTCTCCGCCGTCGTCTGCCAGCAGCTCGTCCCGCGCGCCGACGGAAAGGGGCGGGTCGTGGCGACGGAGGTGCTCGTCGCCACCGACGGCGTGAGGGCGCACCTGAGGAAGGGGACGTTCCACCAGCTCCACACCGAGCTGACGCTCGGGCGGCGCTTCGGGATGATGACGATGGAAGACTCGCTCGCCCGGCTCGTGAAGGCGGGGACGATCACCGAGACCGAGGCGCGCCTGCGCTCGGCGCACCCCGACGACCTCGTCGCCCTCCTGAAGTAGCCCGGCTCAGTCCGGTTCGAGGCAGCTCTCGAGGACGCGGGTCGTCTTTCCGGGGCGGACCTCGAAGGAGACCGTGATCGCGCAGCCGCCCGCGGCGTGGGAGAGGACGGCGCGGTAGGACCCTGCCGGGAGCGTGAGCGCGGCGGGAAGGGGCTCGGGGCCGGCGACGCGGCGTCCGGAGAGGCCCGTGACCTCCTCGAGGAATCCCTCGGGGACGAGGGCCACGAGGAGGCGTCCCGTCGGGTGCGCGCTGCCGGAACGCGCCGGAGCGGGCCGTTCGGATCCGGGGGCCGGCGTGGGAGCCGTGGCAGCAACAGCGGGCGGAGGTTCCGGGGCGGAGATGACGACGTGGAGGGCGAACGCGAGAGCGCCGACGAACGCGGCCACGCCGAGGAGGAGGACGACCCGGCCGAAGAGGAGCTCGCGCGAGAGGAGCCGCGCCGCGGGCTCGAGGGATGGGACCTCCTCGACGCGGGGAGCGTCGGCTTCCGGGAACGGCGCTTCGCCTGCATTCGTGTCGTGGATCGCTTCCGGGGCCGGCACGTCGCCGAAAGGGGCGAGCTCCGCCCGCTTCTCGGCCAGCTCGCGGGCGACGGGACGGGCCTCGTCCAGCGCCTGCCAGAGGGCGGCGACGATCTCCTCCCAGGAGGAGGGCCGGTCTTCGCGCCGGCGGGACGTCATCCTCTCGACCAGGTCGACGAGGCGAGGCGCCGGGCCCCCGCGAGCGGCCGGGACGACGAGCTTCGGCCAGGCGTGCGCGAGGTGGGCCTTCACGACGTCCGGGAGCGTCGAGGCGGAGATGGCGGGCCGGCCGGTGAAGAGCTCCCAGGTCATGAGGCCGAAGGAGTAGACGTCGGCTCGAAAGTCGAGCGTCTGCCCCTTCGGCAGGCCGAGGAGCTGCTCGGGCGGCGCGTAGAGGAGCTTTCCGAGGAAGGCGCCGTGCTGCGTCAGGCCGGCGGCGTCGGCGGCGAAGAGGTCCTTGGCGACGCCGAAGTCGATGAGCTTCGGGGCGAAGCGCCCGCCCTCGGCGACGACGAGGACGTTGTCGGGGGCGACGTCGCGATGGACGATGCCGGCCCGCGCGACCGCCGCGAGCGCCTCGGCGACCGGGATCAGGATCGGGATCAGCTCCCAGGCGGGGCGAAGCGCGAAGTGCGAGAGCGGCACGCCCCGCACCAGCTCGAGCGCGATCCACCCGAAGCCTTCGAGCGTCACGCCCCAGTCGTGGAAACGCGGCAGCGCGGGGTGGGACAGGCGCGCGAGGAGCTCGGCCTCCCGCTCGAAACGTTCCTGGGGCCGGAACTCGGGGTCGAGGTCGGCGAGGCTCGTGACCTTGAGCGCGACCTCGAGTCCGTCGCCGTCCCGAAGCGCCCGGAAGACGCCCGAGAGGCCACCGGTGCCGAGCCGCTCGACGATGGTGTAGCCCGGGACGAGATTCGGCCGGACGATCACGGCGAGGATCTTCTCAGAGGCGAAGGCGGAGGCGGAGACGATCCGGAGGGAGCCGGATCGTCTCGCTTCGCATCAGCGGGGTACCGGAAAGGGCGTCGGCGCCGGCTCGACCGGCTGGGCAGGCGGCGCGGCGGCCTCGCGGCGGAGCCGTTCCATCTCTTCGTGCTGCCGCGCGCGGTCGGCGGCCCGGTCCTTCTCCATCTGCGCGAGCTGCCTCTGGAGCGCCGCCTTGTCGGCCTCGAGGCTGGTCAGGGCCCGCTGCATCCGCCCCTCGAGGTCTTTCCGGCGCGCGTCGGCGTCGGAGAGGCGGCCGCGGAGCTCCCGGACGGCCTCCTGGCTCGCCCCCGCGGTCTTCTCGAGGACGTCGATCTTCCTGGCGACCGCGGCAGACTCGGCGGCGAGGGCGTCGCGCTCGGTCCGCATCTCGTCGACCCGGCTGCCGAGCTCCTTCCTCACTCCCTGGACGCTCTCGTCGGCGGCGCGGGTCACCCGCTCGACCGTCTGCCGGGTCTTCCAGACGTTGAAGCCGAGGGCGAAGGCGAGGACGACGAGGGCCGCGCCGGTCAGGAGGAGGCCGATCTTCAGGGAGCGCGTCGCGCTCTGGATCGTGTCGGAGACGACCTCGCGGACGAAGACGGTCCCCTTCTCGACGAACCCGGCGTCTCCCTGCTCGCGGGCTTTCGAAAGGGCGTCCTGGATCATGATCATGACCGTCTTCGGGCCGATCGGCTTCTCGCCGGAAGCCGTCAGGACGTTCCGGCCCCTCCTCGAGGCGGTGTCTTCGGCGCGGCGACGGGAGGCGCTGTCGTCCGGGCGGCGCGAGGCGCTGTCGTCGAAAACGGCCAACGGGGCGGTCCGGGAGGCGTCCGACAGGAAGTGGCGGACCGTGAAGACCGGGCCCCACGCGCCGAAGCGGACCTCGCCGCCGTCGGCGACGAGGTGGTCGAGCGGGAACTCGCCCTGGGCCGAAAGCTCACGATCGCCCGCCGACCGGACGCGCAGGCCGCCCGCCTCCTCGGAGATCTCGATCACGCGGCCCCGCGCGCCGCCGTCGCCCGGCTGGGCCGGGTCCACCCTCAGGTCGACGCCCTCGGCGTCGCCGACCCGCACGAGCTCCTTCGGGAAGGAGAACTCGCGATCGATGAGGGAGCCGGAGACGAACCGAACGGCGATCGACATGCCTGCCTCCTCCGCCCCTGGCGGCGGAATCTGAACCTCGATTATCGACCCGGGAGAAGAGCGGGGATCAGTCCAGGATCTTCTCGAGCCGTGCGAAGAGGAACTCGAGGGCGACCGCGTTCTCGCCCCCTTCCGGGATGATGAGGTCGGCGTAGCGCTTGGAGGGCTCGACGAACTCGAGGTGCATCGGGCGGACGGTCGACTCGTACTGGGCCGCGACGCTCTCGAGCGTCCGTCCGCGTTCGGCGATGTCGCGCCGGATGCGGCGGATGAGGCGGACGTCGGCGTCGGTGTCGACGAAGATCTTCACGTCGAAGAGCTTCCTCAGCTCCGGCTCGGCGTAGATGAGGATGCCGTCGACGAGGATCACCTTGCGGGGCTCCATCCGGTGGGTCTCGGGGGAGCGCCGGTGGGTCTTGAAATCGTAGACGGGAACCTCGACGGTCGCCCCCCCCTTCAGGGCCCTCAGGTGCCGGACGAGGAGGTCCGACTCGAGGGAATCGGGGTGGTCGAAGTTCTTGTGGTCGAGCATGTCCTTCGGGAGGTCGACCCAGTCGCGGTAGTACCAGTCGTGGGAGAGGATCGCGATGCGGTCCTCTCCCACGCGGTTGCGGATGGCATTTGCGACGGTCGTCTTCCCGGAGCCCGTCCCCCCGGCGACGCCGATGACGAGGGGCGGCGCCGTCACGCGCGGCTCTCCTCGAGCGAGCTGCAGAGGAAAGCCGCCGTCGTCGCGCCGCCCGGCTTCACTTGAAGGCCTCGAGCATCTCCTTTGCGGTGGCAGCTTCCTTGCCGTTCGGCTCGATCCGGAGGTACTCGCCGAGGTGCTTCTTCATGTCGGGGATCTTGTTGAGGTTCACGCAGGCCATGCCGAGGAGGAAGTGCGCGTTGGCGTACTCGGGCGCGCCGTCGAGGATCTTCCTCAGGATCGGCTCGGCCTCCTTGAACTTTCCCTTGTTGTAGAAGTCGACCGCCTGGTTGTAGAGGATCTCGGGCTTGTCGGGGTTGGCGGAGATGAACTTCTTCTCGTACTCGGCCGCCTTCGCCGCGTTCCCCTTCGCCTTGTAGGCCTCCATCAGGGGCCCGAACATCGAGCTGTTGTCGGCCTCGAGCGACAGCGCCTTCTCGCCCCACTGGATCACGAGGTCCCAGTCCTTCCGGGCGGCGGCGACCTTCGTCGCAAGGTCGTAGGAGCCGGACTTCTCGGGTCCGAGCTCGATCGCCTTCTTCGCACCTTCGACCGCGCCGTCCAGGTCGCCCGCCTGGAACTTCTCGACCGTTCCGTTGAACGCGAGCGTGTAGGGGTCGATGACTTCCTTGACGACCCCCTTCTGGACCGCCTGGTCCTGCGTGAGCAGCTCGACGTCGAGCTCGCCCGTCGTCGCGATCGGAACCTTGAAGCCCGCCCTGTTGACGGGCATGTATCCCTTCTTCTCGAACAGGTAGTCGTACTTGATGGTCGAGTCGTTGAGGATCGTCCCCCACTTCCCGTCCTTGTCGGACGTCAGGACGACCTTGAAGTTCCCGAGGTTCGGGGTCGTGATCGTGATGGTCACGCCCTCGAGCGGCGTTCCCTTGCCATCCGTGACCTTCCCCACGATCCGGGCCTGGGCGCCTGCGAGGGCCATCCCGCTGACGGCGACGAGGATCGCGATCAGTCCGGCCGCGAGGATTCTTTTCTGGTTCATCTCTACCTCCGGTGGTGGCCGGAGCCACCAACGGGGCATTCTAGCGAAAGCCGTGCCGTCTTTGCCGCCCGCGGGGGCGAGAGAACGCCCTCAACGGAGGGCGGTCATCGGGATGTAGCTCCCGTCGGAGGTCCTGCTGCCGGGGGCCGCGCCGTCGTTCAGGACGCCGTAGGCGGCGAAATCGGAGCTTCCGGACTCGACGCGGACGCGGGCGTGGCCCCGGGAGAGTCCCGCCTCCAGGAGGATCCCCGAGAGCTGCGTCCACCCGCCACCGGAGAGAACGACTCTCTTCGTCAGGGACGGCGTGGCATCGGGGGTGGCGGACGGAAACACCTCGACGACGTAGGCGACCTCCCGCGGATCGCCCGTACGGGCGTCGGCGATCGCGAGGTTCGAGCGCGTCGCGCCGTCCTGCGCCAGGCCGAGGACCCAGCACTCGGTCCGCGCCCGCGCCGCCGCCCCGAGGGCAGGGTAGGCAAGCCCGAAGGAGCCGCCGACGGAGGCGTCGGGGTTCGGGTTCGAGGTGCGGGCCAGCGCGACGGCGCCGCGGACGAGCAGCGTGCCGCCCGCGTTTGCGGGCGCCGCGGGGACGGCGACGCCGAACGCGTCGTGGAGCCACGCCATGACGTCCTGGACCTCGAACTGCCGACCGGGGGCGAGAGAGATGGCCCCGGACCCTGCCACGGCTTCGCCGAAGGCTCCCGAGGGCGTGTACGCGACGGTCGCGTTCACCTCCGTCGCGGTCGGGTTCGCCAGGACGAGCCCGGTCGTGTAGGTCGTCCCCCCGCCCGAGGCGCGGAGAACGATCGGAACGAGCCCCGCGGTGGCGCCGGCCGGAAGGGAGCTGCCGTCGGAGGTGCCCGGCCCGGATCCGGAGCCGTCGTTCAGAACGCCGTAGGCGAGGAACCGGTTCGAGCCGCCGGTGCGGGTGACCCTCGCCCAGCCGCGGGAAATCCCGGCCCTGGCGAGGATCCGGTCCACCTGCCGCCACTCTCCCGCGGAGAGCGCGATCTCGATCGGCGCGCCGGCGGCGTGGCCGGAGCTGCCGTCGAAGAGCTGGATGGAGAGACGCGCGGGGCTGCCGGCGTCCGTCTCGCCGGGCGGGACGTCGACGACCGCGAGGTTCGAGCGGAAGGAGGAATCCTCCCTGAGGCCGACGACGACGGCCTCCGTCGTCGGGGCCTCGGCTGTCGCGACGGCTGGGAGGAAGAGGCCGAAGCTCCCTCCGACGACGGTGTTCGGGTTCGGCGTCGAGGTGCGGGAGCCCGCCCAGACGAGCGAGGAGTCCTCCACGTCCTCGAAGGTCACCCGGAGCGTTCCGACCATCGCGGGGCCGCTCGCGGGGAGCGCGTATCCGTTCTCGCGCAGCCACGCGACGACGTCCTCGACACGAAGGGTCTGTCCGGCCTCGAGCGACTCGCCGACGCGCGGGCCGCCGGCTCCGGGTGTTCCGGGGGCGGGGATGTAGCGGAGCGTGAGGCGCGTCGCGCGAAGCCCCGGTTCACGGCGATCAGGTCGGAGGTGTAGTGCGTCGGCGCGACGCCGAAGACGTCGAGGACGACCGGCACCTGGAGCGTGACGGGGCTCGCGGCCCCGGCCGTCACGGCCACGTTCCGCGTCGTCGAGCCCTGGCCGCTCGCGTTCGTGACCGTCAGCGTCACGGGAAACGTCCCGGCGCCCGGGAAGACGTGACGGGGGTCTTCTCCGCGGAGCTTCCGCCGTCGCCGAACGACCAGAGCCACGACGACGGCTCGCCGGAAGAGAGGTCCGAGAACGCGACGCTCTGGCCCGGCGCGGGGAGGGCGGGGCGGACGGAGAACGCCGCGACGGGAGCTCCGTCCCCTCCTCCCGGCGGCACGGCGATCGTCCACATGCCCCGGCCGTAGGTCGCGGCGACGAGATCGCGGGTCCCGGGACGGAAGGCGAGCGAGGAGACGGTCGTGTTCGGGAGACCCGCGCTGAAGGCGCTCCAGGAGGCGCCGCCGTTCGTGCTCCGGAAGACGCCGACGTCCGTCGCCGCGAAGAGCTCGCGCGGGTCGCCGGGCGCCGGGACGAGGGCCGTCACCGGGACGTCGGGGATCTCCCCCGAGACGTTCGTCCAGGTGAGCCCGGCGTCCGTCGTCACGAAGACGTGTCGCGAGGGAGTCCCGAGGTAGCCGCCGAAGGCGACGTACGCCGATCGTCCGTCTCCGGAGACGGCGCGGACGTCGGTGACGACCGCGGCGGGCAGGCCTGCCGTCCTGCGCGCCCAGGTCGCCCCGCCGTCCGTCGAGAAGAGGACGTCGCCCCGGGACCCGCCGACCCAGACGGGGCCGTTCCCGTCGCCGAGGACGTCGAGGGCCGTGATCACCCCGGCCTCGACGGCGTCCTCCGCCGAGCGGGGTGCCCACCCGGACCGGTCCGCGCCGAACGTGGCGTTCGCCCAGAGCCGCTGCGTTCCGAGGAAGACGGTCCCGGGGGCAGCGGGCGCGGCTGCGGCGGGCGGGTAGAACGCCATCGGCTCGGCGGGGTCTCCGTCCTCGGTCATGAGGGCGGGAACCGGCGTGGCGTCGCGGAAGGCCGCGCCGGTCGTCGTCGAGTAGTTCAGGTAGGCGTAGTAGTTCGCCGCGAGGACCTGTGCCGGGGCGTCCTGCCGGACGAGGACGAAGCCGCCGTCGCTGCCGGTCCGGTCGGACCAGGAGAGGCCGTCGAGGGTCCTCAGGTTCCCGTTGTCCTGCGTCCCGCCCATCAGGAACTGCGGCATCGAGGGGTGGAAGGCGACGCCGTTGAACTGGATCAGGCCCAGAGCGTCGTTGAAGCTGTCGAACGTCGCGCCGCCGTCGGTCGTCCGGTAGAGGCCGCCGTCGTTGCCGACCCAGAGCGTGCCGGGAGCGGAGGCGGGGATGACGAGCGCGTGCTGGTCGGGGTGGATGGAGGCGCCGGCGGCGTAGACCTCGACGAGCGGGCTCCACGTCGCCGCGCCGTCCGTGGAGACGTAGAGGCTGACGGTGCCGAGGTAGAGGAGGTCGGGCCTCGTCGGGTGGACGAGGAGCGTGTGGTCGTAGCCGCACTGGTTGAAGCCGTCCTTCGGGCACATCTCCGGGTGGACGGTCCGCTTCTCCCAGGTGCCGCCCCCGTCCCCCGAGCGGAAGACCCCTCCGGCGGCGTGGGCGTCGTCGACGTCGAGGACGGAGGCGTAGAGGACCGGCGGCGCCGTGGCCGAGATCGTCACCTTGACCTGGCCCGGCTGCGCGGGGATCGGTGCGCCGGGAGAATCGTTCGTCAGGGAGGGCGACCACGTGAGGCCGAAGTCGGCCGAACGCCAGACGCCGCCGCGCGCCGCGCAGGAGGCGCAGCCGCCGTCGATGCCGAATGCGGCGAAGACGCCGTCGGGGGAGGACGGGTCCTGGACGAGGTCGGACGCGGCGTGGGCGAACGTGCGCGTGAACCTCACGCCGCCGTCGGTCGAGAGGTAGGTCCCGCCGGGGCGCGACCGGCCGGCGGCGACGTCGTGGAAGATGTAGACGGCGACGAGGATCCGCTGCGGGTCGCGCGGGTTCACGAGGACGCGCGAGACGACCGCGTTCTCGGGCAGGTCGACGTCGACGCGGCTCCACGTCTCGCCGGCGTCGACACTGCGGAGGAGCCCCGCGCCGAGGTAGGTGCCGAGCGAGGAGGCGGGGTTGCCCTCGAGGTAGGCGCTGTCGGCCTCGCCCGTCGCCGCGTAGAGGATGTCGGGGCGGACCGGGGAGAAGACGATCGCGCTCGTCGCGAGCGACGGGGCGGTGTCGGAGACGGGGCGAAAGCTCCGGCCGCCGTCGGTCGACTTCCAGATGCCGCCGGTGGCCGCGCCGACGAAGACGACGTCGGCATTCGACGGGTGGACGGCGAGCGCCGTGATCCGCCCGGCCACCTTGCCCCACGTCGTTCCCGAGCTCGCCCCCCAGGGCCCGAGCGGCCGCCACGCGAGGCCATCCTCGAGGGCGCGCGCGGTGGGGCCCGCGTCGGAGCGGGTGAAACCGCCGGCGGGGGGACGCGCGAGAAGAGGATCCGAAGGCACCTCGCACGCCTGCCGGAGCGCCCGCAGCCGACGGCCCGCCGAGACGGCGCCATCGGCATCGCGTCGGAGCATCGCGTTCCACTCGGCCCGCGCGCGCGGGAGGTCTCGGCGGCGGCGCGGGCGGTCGCCCTCTTCGGCGGCGAGGCCCGCCGCCGCATGGATCAGCGCGAGGGCGACGACGAGGGTGCGCGGAAGGGAACGTCGGGAGAGCGGCACGCGGGGCCTCCGCACCGCACGATATCGAAACAGGGTGGCCGCTTCGACATTCCTCGTCGTCCTCTTAGACTCTGCCCGTGCTGAAGTGGTTGTTCCGGCGGCGCGCCGAGGAGGCTCCCATGGCGGAGGACGCCTCGCGGGCCGATTCGGTCCCGGACGGGCGCCTCGGCCCCGAACCGCCTCCGCCGCCGACGGCGAACCGGCCGGGCGTGACGGTTCACGCGGCGACGGCGGTCACGACGGTCGACCGGCCCGCCGCGGGGCCGTGCACGTCGAAGGTCGGGCCGGCGGGCACGACGCCGCTCGGCCGAGAGCTCGCGTGGACCGCGGTCGTTCTCTCGGGCGAGGGGCGTGGCGACGTCGTCATGGCGCCGGACGGAGGGATCGACCTGCCGAGCGAGACGGCGGCGCTTTTCGAAGGTGCGCCCGCGGGTGCACGGGGCGCGCCCCTGCTCATCCCTCGCGACGGGCTCGGCGGGCAGGGTATTCCGGGAATCACCGGTGCGAGGGTCCTCGCGAAGACGGAGTCGCACTCCGTCCTCCGCTTCGGTCCGCCCCCCGCGGCCCGCTGGGCCGTCGTCGGGCTCCGGAGCGTCGCGGTCTTCACCGGCAAGCTGACGCTCTTCGACGGCGACGAGGGGCGCGACGTGTGGGCCGGGCAGGTCGCCATCGTCGCGGACCCGACGGCCACTCTCTACATCCAGGCGGGGAACGACACGGCGGTCGCGATCGCCCTCGCCGAGCCCGAGGTCCTGGTCCGCCTCGGCTAGTTCCGTTCGCTACACGTCGGGGGGAGGTGTCCGGAAGGGGCGGCCGAGGAGATCCGCGAGGGCGTCGGCAGTGGAACGGAACGCGAGGTCGAGCCCGTCGATCTCCTCCGGCGTGAACCACCCCACCTCGAGCGTCTCGTCGGCCGGATAGGGCGCGGGGCTCTCCGGCAGGAGCGTCGCCCGGTAGACGGCGACGATGACGGGCCGGCCCGGATAGGAGTAGGCGCCGACGAGCCCGTCGATTCTCGCGACGGCGCCGCACTCCTCGCGCGTCTCGCGCAGGGCCGCGGCCTCGAGCGTCTCGCCCCGGTCGACGTGGCCGCCGGGGAAGACCCACTTGCCGTAGCCCGGCTCGATGGCCCGCTTCACGAGGAGGACCGTCCCGTCCCGGAGGATCAGGCACCCCGCGGCGACCTTCGGGTCGATCCAGTGGACGGCGCCGCACGCGGCGCAGACCGGGACCGACTTCTCGTGGTGTACCCCCACGAGCCGCTCTTCGAGCCGCTGGCCACACTGCGTGCAGAAGACGGGGCGCGCGTACACGGGAGCGAGCCTACCGCGTTCCGCCTGCGAGGAACCCGAGGGTCCCGCCGCGCTCCAGCCGCACCGCGCCGAGCCGTTCGGCCGCGAGCGCGGCCGACATCGCCACGGCGAGCGTCCCCTGGCCCGGGAAGGCGGTGTCGCCGACGACGTGGAGCCCCTCCGCTCCGAGCGTCGGGTCGAGGGCGTTGAGGCCGAAGCTCCCGCGCGTCATCCGGACGCCCCCGACGCTCCCTCCGCTCCGTCGCGTGTAGCGCTGGAACGTCCGCGGCGTTCCGAGGTCCTCGTACGCGACCGCCGCGGCCAGGCCCGGCACCTCGCGTTCGAGCGCCTCGCGAAGGAGCAGGCGCGCCTCCTCCTTCTTCCGCCGGTACTCCTCGCCCCGCAGCGGCGCCCACGTGGACGACTTCGACGTGCGTCGAGACCGAGAGCGTCTGGCCTCCCGGCGGCGCGACGGGGTCGCCGGGGGCGAGAAGGAAAGGAAGAGCGACGTCCCGTCGCCGGGATGCCCGTCGAGCCGGGTCGCGACGAGGCGGTGCAGGCGGCGCGGGTCGTCGTTCACGACGCGCGAGAGGCCGAGATTCAGGACGAGCGCGCCCCACCCGTCGCCGAGCCGCGTGTGCTCGCTCGCGGCCGTTCTTTCCGGGACGGTTCCAGGATCGAGAAGGCGCGCGACGTCGCGAACCGGGAGGTTCGGCAGGACCGTTCGCGCGGCGAATTCCTCTCCCGACGCCGTCTTCACGACCCACCCCGAAGAGGACGGGGCGAGACGCGTGACGAGAGTCCGGGTGCGGATCTCGCCCCCGGCGCGCTCGACGGCCAGGGCGAGCGCCCCGGCGAACGCGCGCATCCCGCCGCGGGCACGCGAGACGCCGCGGCGGAAGAGGTCGATGCCGAGGGCGCCGTTCCACCAGGGGGCGGCGGAAGCGGGGGACTGGACGCTGATGAGGAGGGCGAGGTCGAGAAAGGCGCGGAGCGCCGGGTCCGCCGGCGCGCGTTCCCGTTCGAGGACGTCGGAGACGGTCTTCCCGAAGGACGGGAGGAGCGGCAGGAGGCGCGGCGAGAGGAGGCGGAGGTCGCGGATGGCGTCGCGAGGGGAAAGGAGCGGGAGGACCGGCCAGCTCCGGCTCGCACCCCAGAGAAGGGCAGCGTCCCGCCGAAGGCGGCGGAAGAAAGAGGATGCGCCGGGGAAAAGCCGTACCGCGGACTTCTCCCACGCCGGGCGGTCGCGACCGTAGAAGAACGAGACGCCCGGGAGCTGGACGTCGACCCCGTCGACGGGCTCGAGACGGAGGTCCTCGCCGAGCCGGATCCCGAGGGCCTCGGCAATGGTGGCGAGCGGGTCGCCGGGGTCGAAGCCGATGAGCGTCGTGGCCCCGGCGTCGAACGTGAAGCCACCTGCCTCGTAGAACCCTGCGCAGCCGCCGGGCGTCTCGTGCGCCTCGAGCAGGAGGACCCTCCGGCCGGAGCGGGCGAGGAGGCCCGCGGCGACGAGTCCGCCGACCCCTGCGCCGACGACGACGGCATCCCAGGACGTGCGGTTCGTCACGTTCCCCCTACGGTTCCTTCCGTCCGGCGGGTTGGCACGCCTTGACCTCCGTCCGGGGCGTGATGAGAATACGCGGCCGAACGGCGCGCCCGGAGGACATGGGATGAACAGGCACTGGACGCAGGACGAAATCCGCTGGATGCGCGCCAACGTGGGACGGCTGGACCTTCAGAGCGCCTCTCGCGCCCTCGGGATCCCGCTCGTCGAAGTGGAGAAGATGGCCGGCGAGCTCCAGGCGGAGTCGGCGGCGTCGGTGCGCAAGCCTCCCGCAACGCACCGCGAGGCGGCCCGGGAGCTCTCCCACGCGCACAAGGTCTTCGAGAAGGGGATGGAGCACTTCCACAAGCGGGAGATGGAGCCGGCCGCCCGCTGCTTTTCCGAGGTCCTCGAGCTCCACCCGGACGAGCACGAGCTCGTCGACCGCGCCCGGACGTACCTCTCCGTCGCCAGGAACGGGAAGCAGGATCGGGAGAAGGCCCTGCGCGACCCGGCCGAGATCTACCACGCCGCCGTCTTCGAGAAGAACCGGGGGAACTGCCTGAGGGCGCTCGAGCTGGTCCACTCGGTGAACGGGCACGGGGACCCCGACGGGCGTCTCGCGTACCTCGCCGCGTGCTGCCTCGCGCTGAACGGACGGCCGGCCGAGGCGGTCGAGCGCCTGCGCGCCGCGATCGAGGCGTCGGCGCAGAACCGGATCCAGGCCCGGCTCGAGGCGGACCTCGCCTCGCTCCGCTCCGAGCCTCACTTCGAGGCCCTCGTCGGGAGGGGCTGAACCGTGTCCGGCCCCGTGACCGTCGTCCTCCTGGCCGCGGGGCGGGGGGTGAGGATGAAGTCCGCCCGGCCGAAGGTCCTCCACGAGGCGGCAGGGCGGCCGTTGATCGACCACGCGGTCGCCGCGGCGCGCGCGTTTCTGGCCGGTCGCCCTGGCTCGCGCCTCGTCGTCGTCGCCGGCGCCGGGCGGGAAGAGCTGATCCCGCACCTCGCGAGAACCGCGCCGGAGGCGGTCGTCGTCGTCCAGGACCCGCCGCGCGGGACGGGCGACGCCGTCCGCGCCGCCGTCCCCGCGCTCGGCGACGCGGGGCGCGTCGTCGTCCTCGCGGGGGACGTTCCGCTCCTGACCGCCGAGACGCTCGTCCGGCTCGAGGGGGCGCTCGACGTCGACACCGGCGCGGGGGTCGCCGTCCTGACGGCGTGCCACGCCGACGCCGGCGCGTACGGCCGCGTCGTCCGCGACGGGAAGGGCCGCTTCGCGCGCATCGTCGAAGCGAAGGACGCGACGCCGGAGGAGCTCTCGATCGGCGAGATCAACTCGGGCATCTACGCCTTCGAGCGAACCGTCCTCGAGCGCGAGCTGCCGCGGCTGACCGACGACAACGCCCAGGGGGAGTTCTATCTCACCGACGTCCTCGGCCTCGCGGTGGCGGATGGGATCGGCGTCGTCGCCATCCCGGTCGAGGAAGCCTCGGAGGTCCTCGGCGTCAACTCGCGCGCCGAGCTCGCCGAGGTCGACGCGCTGCTGCGGCGGCGTGCCGCGCGCGCGGCGATGGCCGCGGGAGCAACGCTCATCCGCCCGGAGACGATCACGCTCGACGAGGGGGTGACGTTCGGTCCCGACGCGGTCGTGGAGCCGTTCGTCACGATCACGGGGGCCTCGTCGGTCGGGCCCGGCTCCCGGATCGGGCAGGGGTGCGTCGTCGTGTCGTCGACGATCGGCGCGAACGTCACCGTCCGGCCCTACTGCGTCATCGAGAACGCCGTCGTCGGCGACGGGGCCGTCGTCGGCCCGTTCGCCAGGCTCCGCGAGGGGACCGTCCTCGGACCCGAGGTCCACGTCGGGAACTTCGTCGAGACGAAGAAGGCGCTTCTGGCGCGCGGAGCCAAGGCGAACCACCTCACCTACCTCGGCGACTGCTCGGTCGGCGAGAAGACGAACGTCGGAGCGGGCGTCATCACGTGCAACTACGACGGTTTCGGCAAGCACCACACCGGCATCGGCGCCGGGGTCTTCGTCGGGTCGGACGTGCAGCTCGTGGCCCCGGTGACGATCGGCGACGGAGCCGTCATCGGAGCCGGGAGTACGATCACGAAAGACGTTCCGGCGCAGGCCCTCGCGACGTCCCGCGTCCCGCAGAAGACGGTCGAGGGGGGCGGGGCCCGTTACCGGGAGCGCAAGGTGGCGGAGAAGTCGAAGAAGGAGTAGCTCATGTGCGGCATCGTCGGGTACGTCGGTCCTCGCGAGGCGACGCCGATCCTCGTCGACGGCCTCAAGCGCCTCGAGTACCGCGGGTACGACTCCGCCGGCATCGCGGTCCTCGGCGAAGACGGCCTCGTCCGCGTGACGCGGAGCGAGGGCAAGCTCGGGAACCTGACGGCGCGGATCGAAGGCGAGCCGCTGGCCGGCCGGACCGGGATCGGGCACACCCGCTGGGCCACCCACGGTCGCCCGTCCGAGGAGAACGCCCACCCGCACCGCGACGCGTCGGGCCGGGTCGTCGTCATCCACAACGGGATCATCGAGAACTTCCTGCCGCTCAAGAAGGCGCTCCTGGCCCGCGGCGTCCCGTTCACGTCGGAGACCGACAGCGAGGTCATCGCCCAGGCGATCGGCGCGGCGCACTCCGACGCGCCGGACAGGCCCTTCGGCGAGATCGTCCGGACCGTCCTCTCGGGAATGACCGGGATGTACGCCGTCGTCGTCCTCTCGGCCGACGAGCCGCACGTCCTGTACGTCGCCAAGAACGGCCCGCCGATCGTCCTCGGTCTCGGCGAGGGGGAGAACCTCGTCGCCTCCGACGCGACGGCGCTCCTGCCGCACACGCGCGACCTCGTCTTCCTCGAGGACGGCGACTTCGTCCGGCTCACGGCGACGACGGTCGAGGTGACCGGCCTCGACGGCGTGCCGCGGAGCCGCCCCTCGCGCCGGGTCCCGTGGGACGCCGTCGCGGCCGAGAAGGGGGGCTACCCCCACTTCATGGCGAAGGAGATCGCCGAGCAGCCGACGGTCGTCGTCGAGACGGTGGGGCACAAGCTCTCCCTCGAGACGGGGCGCTTCAGCGAGGACGCGATGGGCGTCTCCCCGAAGCTCCTCGCCGGGGTCGACCGGATCGTCATCGTCGCCTGCGGGACGAGCTGGCACGCGGGGCTCGTCGGGAAGTTCCTCCTCGAGGAGGTCGCCCGCGTCCCGGTCGAGGTCGACTACTCCTCCGAGTTCCGCTACAGGAGAAGCCTCGTCGGGCCGCGGACGCTCGTCGTCGGGATCTCGCAGTCGGGCGAGACGGCCGACACGGTCGCCGCGCTGACCGACGCGAAGCGCTCCGGCGCGCCGACCGTCGGCGTCGTGAACGTCCCCGGCTCGGCCATCGCGCGGCTCGTCGACGGCGTCCTCGCGACGCACGCCGGCCCCGAGATCGGCGTGGCGTCGACGAAGGCGTTCACGACGCAGCTCGTCGCCCTCGCTCTCCTCGCCTACTACGCGCGCGAAGCGCGGGGCGGGGGCGGGCTCGAGCCGGGGGACCCGTTCCTCGCCGGGCTCGCCCACCTCCCCGTCGCGCTCCAGCAGGCCCTCGCCCTCGAGCCGAAGATCGAGAAGCTCTCCCGCACCCTCGCCCACGCGCGCGACGTCCTCTTCCTCGGCCGCGGGGCGCACTACCCGGTCGCCCTCGAGGGGGCGCTCAAGCTGAAGGAGATCTCCTACATCCACGCCGAGGGGTACCCGGCGGGAGAGATGAAGCACGGCCCGATCGCGCTCATCGACGGGGAGCTTCCCGTCGTCGCCCTCGCCCCGAAGGACGCGCTCTACGACAAGGTCGCCTCGAACCTCAGGGAAGTGAAGGCGCGCGAGGGGAGGCTCATCGCCTTCGTCTCGCCCGGCGACGAGGACGTGGCGACGTTCGCCGACGAGGTCCTCGAGGTCCCGCTCGTCCACCCGGCGCTCCAGCCCGTCGTCTCGGTCGTCCCGCTCCAGCTCCTCGCCTACCACGTGGCGCGGCGGCGGGGCTGCGACGTCGACCAGCCGAGGAACCTCGCCAAGTCGGTCACCGTCGAATGAATTGCCGGTCACGGCCGGGCGGACCACGGTCGGCTATCCTCCGCGTCCCTTGTTGAACTCCCGCGACCACGATCTCCTCGAAGGCCTCAACCCGGAACAGGCCGCCGCCGTCTCGGCCGGCCCGGGGCCCCTCCTCGTCCTCGCCGGCGCCGGCTCGGGAAAGACGCGCGTCCTCACCCGCCGGATGGCGTGGCTCGTGGCCCACGGCACCGCGGAGGAGGCGCTCGTCGCGCTCACCTTCACGAACAAGGCCGCGGGGGAGATGAAGGAGCGCGTCGCGAACCTGCTCGGGTCGCGCCGGCCGCGCTCCTTCGTCGGGACGTTCCACTCCTTCGGCGTCCGCCTCCTCCGGCGCTTCGCACCCGAGGCCGGCCTGACGAGCGGGTTCGTCGTCTTCGACGCCGACGACCAGGTCGCCGTCTTCCGGCACGCGCTGAAGGCGGCCGGGATCACCGACAAGACGCTGACGCCGAAGGCGGTCGCGTCGAAGATCTCCCGGGCCCGCAACGCGGGGTGGAGCCGCGAGGAGTACCCGCGCCGCTTCGGCGACTTCGTCGGGACCCGCCTCGCCGAGCTGCACACGGCCTACGAAAAGGAGCTGAAGAAGGCGAATGCCGTCGACTTCGACGACCTGCTCGCCAAGAGCGCGAAGCTCCTCTCCGGGAACGCCGACGTCCTCGGCCTCCTCCGGAGGAGCGTCACGCAGCTCCTCGTGGACGAGTACCAGGACACGAACGGCGCGCAGGCCCAGATCGTGAGTCTCCTGGCCGGAGAAGCCCGGAACGTCTTCGCCGTCGGCGACGAGGACCAGTCGATCTACCGCTGGCGCGGGGCCGACGTCTCGAACATCCTCGAGTTCGAGCGGGACTTCCCGGGGGCGAGGACGATCCGGCTCGAGCGGAACTACCGCTCGACCGCGCCGATCCTCGAGGCGGCGGGGGCCGTCGTCGCCGAGAACCGCCGCCGCCTCGGAAAGACGCTGAAGGCGACGAAGACGGGGGGCGAGCCGGTCACCCTCCTCGTCCTCCCGGAGGAGCGGGACGAGGCGCGCGAGGTCGTCGAGCGGATCTCGCGCCTCCGGTCGATCAAGCCCGGGGCCGAGGTCGCCGTCCTCTTCCGGACGAACGCGCAGTCGCGCCCCTTCGAGGACGAGCTCGTGAGGGCCCGCCTCCCCTATCTCCTCGTCGGCGGCACCCGCTTCTACGAGCGCCAGGAGGTGAAGGACGCCCTCGCCTACCTGCGGCTCCTGTCGAATCCCGACGACGACGTCTCCTTCCGGCGCGTCGTCAACGTCCCGGCGCGTGGCGTCGGGACGACGACCCTCGAGGGGCTCGCGGCCGCGGCGGCCACGAGGGGGAGCTCCCTCTTCGCCGTCCTCTCCTCGCTCCCCGAAGGGCTGACGGAACGGGCGAAGAAGGCGCTCTCCGAGTTCCGCGACCTCGTCGCCTCCCTGCGCGAGACGTTCGCGAAGGAAGAGATCGGTGCCGGAACCGCCGTGGCGGCGGTCCTGACGGGGACCGGCCTCCTTGCTCTCTACGAGGACTCGGACGACCCGCAGGACCAGGCCCGGCGCGAGAACCTCGACCAGCTCCTCGCCGCGGCGCGCGACCACGAGCGCGCCGGAGACGAGGACGAGGGGGACTCCTCGCTCGCCGGCTTCCTCGACGCGGTCACCCTTCGCTCCGACGCCGACGACGTCGACGTGCGCAAGGGGATCGTCCTGATGACCCTCCACGCGGCCAAGGGGCTCGAGTTCGACGAGGTCTTCCTCGCGGGGATGGAGAACGGCTCGCTCCCGCACGCCTCCTCGCGCGACGACGACGACGAGCTGGAGGAGGAGCGCCGTCTCGCCTACGTCGGGATGACGCGCGCGAGGGAGAAGCTGACGCTCTCTCGCGTCCTCCGCCGGATGGTCCACGGCGAGTGGATGAACCGCGAGCCGTCACCCTTTCTCGATGCGATTCCGGCGCGCGCCCTCGCCGTCGTCGACCGGACCTTCGGCGGAGGCGGCGGACGGGAGATCCGTTTCGGGGCGCCCGAACCCGGCGGCGGCCTCTTTCCGGACTACGAGGGGGAGTCGCAGGAGACCTTCGCCCCTCCGCGCGCGGCCGCGCGGCCCGCGGCGCGCCCGCAGCGGCCCGCGATCCCGCCGATGCGCCGGACCCCGCCCCCGCCGACGGCCTCCGGCTTCCGGCGCGGCGGGCGCGTGCGACATCCGGAGTACGGCGTCGGCGTCGTCCTCCTCGTGGAGGGCTCCGGTGACCAGGAGAAGCTGACGGTCTATTTCGACCGCGCGGGACGGAAGAAGTTCGTCGCGCGCTACTCGCAGCTCACGCAGGCCTAGCGCGCGGGCGCGGCGCCGGGGGCTCTTCCGGCGCCGCTTCGAGAAGCGCCTTCTCGCCGTCGGCCCAGGCCCGCTCGGCGGACAGAAGGACGCGCCACCGTCGCCGCGCGGCCGTCGATCCCGCCGTCGCCTTCTTCATCGCGGCGGCGACGAGGACGCGGTACTCGAGGAGACGCGCGGTCCGGAGCTCGCGGGGCTGGCGCTCGAGGAACGCGAGACGCGCGAGCGACGCGTCGCGCGGGCGGGGAAGGACGAGCGGCTCGGCGAGCCATTCGCCGAACTCGCGCCGGCCCGCGGGCGTCAGCCGGTACTCGCGTCGCGGTGGTCCCTTCTCCGACCGGCGGCGCTTCATCGCGACGAAGCCGCCGCGCAGGAGACGACGAAGCGCGGGATAGATCTGCGTCAGCTCGGCGTCCCATCCGATGGAAGGATCTCGCTCCATCCGGTTCTTGAGGTCCCAGCCGCTGGCCGGACCGCGCGAGAGGAGCCCGAGAAGGACGTGAGGGAGCGACACGAGACGAGTATAAAAGTCTTTCCATACCGAGGTGCAAAACGCGGACGGGTGCCTGTGGAATACGACGACGGCCGCCGGAGCCCGTCCGGCGGCCGCCCGAAAAAAAGAAAGGGGGCCCGTTTGGCCCCCGTATCCCGGAAATACTTGAATTATATGGAGTTAGACCGGACAGCCTACTTCTTGGCCTTCTTCGCGGCGGGCTTCTTCGCGGCCTTCTTCGCGGCCTTCTTTGCAGCCTTCTTCGTTGCCATAGTCTGTCACCTCCTCCAGGCAGTTTCGATTGACAGACCCGGAAATCGCGTGCTACGTTGATCTTCCCTCGAAGGACGGGGCCCGCGACCTACGAACCTGCCGACTGCCTCTTATTTCCTTGTCGCCTACGGAGTCGCTCGTTTCCAGGGTTCAGGTTTTCCCGTTTGCCGATGAAGTGACTGCCATCGCTTCATCGGTTTTTGTTTTCTGTCCCGAGCGAAATTGTAGATGAACGCGAAGGGGATGCAAGAACTTTTTTCTTGACGCGCGAGATTTTTCTCACCTGCCGGTCGTCGGTCTCGCGAACGCCCCTTCCGAGGTGCCGCCATCGTCTCCTCTCGCATCGCATCGTGCCTTGCGGGTAGCATCGCGCGCGATGACGAACGCCTCCGTCCCTCCTCTCGTTCTCGCCCACTCTCCCGACTCCGACGACGCGTTCATGTTCTACGGCCTGCGCGCCGAGGCGGTCGACACGGAGGGCCTCGTCTTCCGCCACGAGCTCGCCGACATCGAGACGCTGAACGCGCGCGCCCTCTCCCGCGACCTCGCGATCACGGCGATCTCGTTCCACGCCTACGCCTACCTCGCGGACGCGTATGTCCTCCTCCCGCACGGCGCCTCCTTCGGCGACGGCTACGGGCCGTGCGTCATCGCGCGTGAATCCGCCGACGCGCCGTCGACGCTCGGCGCTCTCGACGGCCGGCGCGTCGCGATACCTGGCGCCCTCACCACGGCGGCGCTCGCGCTTCGCATGCGCGTGCCGGGTGCGATCCCCGTCGTGATCCCGTTCGACCGCGTCGGCGAAGCGGTCGAGGCGCGCGAGGTCGACGCGGGCGTCGTGATCCACGAAGGGCAGCTCACCTGGAAGGAGGAGGGCTTCCGCCTCCTCGGCGACCTCGGCGCCCTCTGGAAGGAGGAGACGGGGCTCCCCCTCCCGCTCGGCGGGAACGCGGTGCGCCGCGACCTCGGCGCGGAGATGATCGGAAAGGTCTCCCGCGCGCTCGGCCGTTCCATCGAGTACTCCCTCGCCCACCGCGAAGAAGCCCTGACCGACGCGATGCGGTTCGCGCGAGGCCTCCCGCGCGAGAAGGCCGACCGGTTCGTCGGGATGTACGTCAACGAGTGGACCAGGGCCTACGGCGAGAAGGGGAGGGAGGCCGTCCGCCTCCTGCTCGACCGCGCGTTCGAGTGCGGCGCGATCCCGGCGCGCGTCACGCCCGAGTGGGTCGAGGCGGAATGAGCCTCGAGAGGTTCACGCGGGCCTCGGCCCTGCGCACGGCGCTCCTCCTGCTCCTCGGGACGTACACGGGGGCGCTCGGCTTCTTCGCGGGGACGGCGGGTACCGTCCTGAGCGAGTCCCCATCGCGCCACGCGGGAGGAGCGGTCAACCGGGCCCTCCTCGACGTCCTCGACCTCACGTCCTACGCCGCGGCGGCGCTCGCCTTCCTCCTCGTCCTGCTTCTCGACCGGGTCGAGCCGCTCACGAGGGTCCAGAAGGGGCTCGCGCTCAGGCTCCTGGCGGTCGTCGCGGCGGCGGCGTTCGCGTCGCACGAGGTGATCACGCCGCAGATGATGGCGCTGCGGGACCGGCTGCCGGCGCTCATCGACCTCCTCCCGCAGACGGATCCGGGACGGAAGGAGTGGGGCCGGCTCCACGCCTTCTCCTCGATCGTCCTCCTCGTGAGGCTTCTCGCATCGACGGTGCTCTTCGTCCTCGTCTCGCGAAAACCGCGGAGGACGATCGCGGTGGCGACGAACGCCACCGGGCCGACGGACCGGTCCGACCCGGCGGACCCGACGCCCGCCTGACGGATCGGGCGGGGGCCGGCCCCTTCAGGCGGCCTTGGCGCCCTTCTTCGGGCGGAGAGTCTCGAGGCGCCGGCGAAGCGCGTCGTTGTCGGGCTCGAGCTCGGAGGCGCGCGCGAACGCCGAAGCCGCTCCCGTCCGGTCGCCCGAGGCGGCGAGCGCCTCCCCGAGGGCCGCGTGTGCCTTCGCGTCGCCTCCCTGCGAGCTCTCGACGGCACGCCGGGCGTTCGCGAGCGCCCCCGGGACGTCCTTCAGAACGAGGAGGAGGGTGGAGGCGCGCGCGAGGAGACCCGGGTCGTTCGACGCAGGACCGAGCGCGGCGTCGAGCGTCTTTCGCGCCTCGACGTTCTGGCCGGCGAACGCGAGCGCTTCGGCGAGCGCGAACTGCCGGGAGACGCGGGCCCAGCCGCCGCCGCCCGACTTCTCGCCCAGGGCGACGGCCTTTCGTGCCGCGGCGACGGCCGCCTCGGGCTTCTTCGCCGCCCTCTCCGCGGACGCGAGCGCGCCGTAGAGGTCGGCCGAGAAGGGCGAGTCTTCGGGGAGGCCCTTCAGGCCGGCGAGCGCGGAGGCCCGGGCCGCCTTCGCGTCGCCCCGCCGCGTCTGCTCGCGCGAGGCGGCGAGGCGGAGGATGACGACCCGCGGGTCGGCGGAGAGGCGCGGCGCGAGGGACTCGATCAGGTCGAGCGTCTCCGCGGAGAGCTTCTCGGCTCCGTCCTCGAGGCTGACGAGATAGAGAAACGTCTCGCGGGCTCCGTCCTCGAGGAGGTCGGGGTCCTCCTCCACGGCGCGCCGCGCGATCGGCGCGAGACGCGCGAGGTCGTTCCGCTGAGCGAGCTGCGCCGCGATGCCGCCGGCGAGGGCGGGGTCCCACGAGCTCGAGAGCTTCCTGATCGCCTCGCCCAGGCGGGTGTTTCCGGAGAGGATCGACTCGGCAGCCTTGATGAAATCCGCGGGAGGAAAGACGCCGGAGATCCGGTCCAGCTCGTTCCCGGACGCGTCGAGGAAGAGGATGGTCGGGAAGGCGCGGACGGCGTAGCGCTGTGCCAGGCGCCGCCCCTCCCCCTTCTCCGCGTCCACCTTCGCGGCGACGACGTTCTTCTTGGCCCACGCGCCGACGGTCGGGTCGGCGAAGGTCATCCGGTCGAGCTGCTTGCACGGGCCGCACCAGACCGCGTAGGCGTCGAGCATGACGGGCTTCTTCTCGGTACGCGCGCGACGCAGCACCTCGGCGAACGGAGTCCCTTCGGAGAAGGCGATGCCCTGTGCACCGGCCTTCCCGGCGGGTGGGACGGTGGCGGCGAAGGCGAGGGCCGCGAGGAGGGCGAAACGGCGCATGGGGCGGGATGTAAGCACGGTCCGTTCCCGGGGGTCAAACACGCCGGCCGCGCGACGGAGTCCAGGCCCGCGGCTCAGAACGCGGGCCTGAGCGGGTGGGGCGGGACGGCGTCGGGCTCGCCGGGGTAGCTCACCGATTCGAGGAAGAGCCCGGAGGGCGGCACGGTGAGCCGCGCCGGGTCGCCGGTCCGTTCCACGAAGAGCCGGGCCACCTCGCGTTCCGTCATCCGGCCGGCGCCGACCTCGATGAGGACGCCGACGACCCGCCGCACCATCTTCCAGAGAAAGTGCGAGGCGGAGAACCTCACGAGAATGAGGCCGTCGGCTTCGGGCGGCGCCGTCACCTCCACGCGCTCGACGACGACGATCGTCGAGTCGTGCCCCTCCGGGTTCTCGCAGTAGCTCTTGAAGTCGTGCCTCCCCGCGAAGAGCCGGGCGGCGCGCTCCATCGCGCCGACGTCGAGCGAATCCCTCACCCAGTAGACGAAGGGCTTCCCGAAGCCGGTGCGCCGGCGGGAGATGCGGTAGCGGTAGACGCGCTTCACGGCGTCGTGGCGGGCGTGGAACGTGGGCGCGGCGAGGGCGAGGGAGAGAACGTTCACGTCGGGAGGGAGGAGGTCGTTCCAGCGCTTCGTCGCGTCCGCCGGGTCGGAGACGCGGACGCGCGGTGGCAGATGGATGGAAGCGACCTGTCCGAAGGCGTGGACGCCCGCGTCGGTCCGGCCCGCGCCGTGGACCCTCACGCCCGCGCCCCAGAGCTCGTGGGCAGCGACCAGGAGCGTCCCCTGGACGGTGCGCGCGTTGATCTGGGCCTGCCAGCCGCGGTAGCGCCCGCCGTCGTATTCGATCGTGGCACGCAGGACGGCACCGGAGGGGGCGGAGGTTCTCGAGGGGGCGCGATTCGGGATCACGCTTCCATTGTCGCAGGGTGGCCGAAGCGGCTCTATCATCTTGGGGAGCCTCATGAAAGGGCGCCGGACGATCCACCTCTCCATCGAGGCGGACTTCCCTTCTGTCCGCCTCCTCGCGGCCGCGTGTCACGGCGTCCTCGCCGAGTGGGGCCTCGCCTCCGAGCGGCGATCCCTTCTCGAGCTCGCCGTCGTCGAGGCGGCGACGAACGTCGTGCGTCACGCCTACGGCGGCCGCGGCGGCCGCGTCGAGGTCGAGCTGGCCCGCGAGGGAAAGGCGATCGCGCTCACCGTCCTCGACTCCGGAGCCTCCTTCGACCCGACGCTCGTACCTCCGCCCCGCGAGCCCGACCCGGACGACCCCACGACCTGGCCCGAGGGCGGGATGGGTCTCCCGATCATCCGCGCGGCCTGCGACGAGCTGCACTACGCTTCCGACGGCGGGAAGAACCGGCTCACTCTCCATCTGGTCGTGGAGGAGCTCGAGGTCCCGTGACGGAGGCCGGACGACCCTTCACCGCGGCCGCGGTTCCCGCGGTCGAGCGGCACTGTCGCGAGACGCTCGCGGCGATCCTCTCGCGTCTCTCGGATGCCGCCGGGGACACGCTCGCCGGCGCGGCGCTGGGCGGGGCGCTCGGGCGTGGCGAGGCCCCGACGACGGTCGACGCCGCGGGCGCGTTCGTGACCGTCGCTCCCTTCGAGCTGCTCGTCGTTCTTCGGACGACGCCCGGGCGAGCCGCGACTCTCGCCCCTCAGCTAGCGCGAGACCTCGCCGCCACGGCCCGCCCGCGCCACGCGACCGTCCGCCTGCTCACGTCCTCCCTCTCGGCGCTGGCACACCTGCCGCCGACGCTCGAGGCGATCGAGTGCGCCGCGGCGGGGCGCGTCGTCTCCGGCCCCCTCGACCTCCTCGAGCCCCTCTCGTCCCTGGCGGGTGCGCAACCGGCGCCGGGCGAGGCCCTCCAGCTCCTCGTCCGGCGCGGCGCGGCGTTTCTCGCAGCCGAGCGCTCGCTCTCGCGCCGTACCGCCGGTCGTGCCGCCGTCCTCGCCGGGCAGGCGGCGATCCGCGCGGTGGACCTCGCGCTCGGTACGGCGCTCCTCGTCTCGGCCGGCCGATTCCGGCCGACCGAGGGCACGCGTGCCGCGGAGCTTCGGCTCCTCGCGGCCCCGGTCGACGCAGGGGCCGCGCCGGAGGGTTGCCACCTCGGAATGACTCGGACCCGCTTTCGCGACGTCGTCCAGCGGCACCGCGAAGCGCTCGGAGCCGCGCGCGGCGTCGACCTGCCGGAGACGCTCGCCGAGGTGCGAACTCAGGCGGGGCGGATCTCGGACCGGTTTCTCGAGATGCTGCGGCTCCTCGAGGAGCAACGGCTCGGGCGGAACCTGCCGTCGTGGACCGAATACCTGCGAGCCCTCGCCGCCCGCCACGGCGCGTCCACGGGGCCGGGCCTCTTCGGCGCCCGTCACGGAGACGAGCTCCCCGGGCGGCGCGCCGTGCGCGACTGGCCGATGGCCGAGCGGCTCGCGCCGGCGCTCGCGACCCTTCTCGACTGGGACCCGGGGGACCTGCCGATCGCGCCGGTCCTGCTCGATCTGCCCGACGACGCCCCGCGCGAGACTCTCGTGGCCCGCCTCGCGACGCTGGCCGGCGGCGCCTGAGCCGCCGAGATGTCCGAAGAGCGGGCCGTATACTCCGCCGCCGTGACGTCCGTGACCGAGATGGCGGACGACCCGGGGGCGTCCGGGCGCCTCCTGTTCGTTCTGGCCTTCCTTGCGGGCCTCCTCCTCAGGCTTCTGAGCCTGGGCTCGCCCGATCTCTTCGGACCCGACGAGGGGGCCTGGGCGGTGGGTGCCCGCAACCTCGTGGAGGGAGGGCTCCCCCAGCTCCTCGCGCTCTCCGCGACGCCGCTCGGCGACGCGAGCGGGATGCCGGTCTTCTTCCCCGCGATCCTGGCGCTGATGGTGAAGACGTTCGGCGCGTACGAGTGGGCGATCCGACTTCCGTCCGTCTTCGCGGGCCTCGTCGCCGCGTTCGTCCTCGAGAGGATCGTCCGGCGGGGCTACGGCCAGCCGGCCGGGCATATCGCGGGCGCCTTCGCCGTCCTCGCGCCGCCGCTCGTCCTGGCGAGCCGGGCGGCGACGGTCGAGCCGATGCTGACCCTCCTGGGGCTGGGCGGGGTCATCTTCGGCCTCCGGGCCTTCGAAGAGGACAGCCCGGGCGAAGCGCCCCTGGCGGGCATCCTGTTCGGCCTCGGCTTCCTGACGAAGGGCTACGCCGTCGGCCTCTTTCTCCTCCCGCTCCTCGTCGCTCTTCTCTTCCGGCCGCGTCTCTTCGCCCTCGGACGTACGAAGAGGACGCTCGCCCTCCTGACAGGCTCCTTCGTCCTGACGGCGGGGCTGCAGTTCCTCCTGGTCGCCCTCCTCCGTCCCGAGACCATGGCGGCGCACCTGGCGCGCGCGTTCGGGAGTGCTCCGGAGGCGCTGCGCCAGCTGACCGACGTCACTCTCGTGAGCGCCGATCTCCGGCTGATCGTCAAGACGCTCTTCGTCCTTCTTCCTCTCGTCGGCGTCGGGATCGCCTACCTGACCCGGCCGCTCGGGGAAGAGGAGATCGTCTCCGGCGCGACCGGCGGCGACCGGCGCCTCTCCCACATGGCCCTCTGGTGCGCCTACGGCGTCGAGCTCGTCGTCCTCGTCGCGGTGGCGGGCTCGCTCGAGCTCTCCTCGACGCCGGTCCTTCCGGCCCTCTCGGCCCTCGCCGGGCTCGGCGGCGCGGCTCTTCTCACGCGTCCGCGGTCCGCGATCCGGGCCCGCTTCGAGATGGCCGCGACGATCGCGTCGGGAACGTTCGTCCTCCTGCTCGCCGCGCTCCTGGTCGCGACGTCGCGCGAACCGTTCTTCGATGGAGGGGCGACGGCCCCGCTGACGGCCGCCGGCGCTTTCGTGGCGATCGTCCTCTGCACCGCCGGCGCCGCGTGGCTCGCCTCGGGGGACGCCGCCCGCCGTTTCGGACGGCGGGTCGGGCCCGTCTTCCTCTCCGCCCTCCTCGTTTCGGAAGGGCTCGAGGCGGCCCGAACGATCCGTCACGACCTCCTCGCCCATCGCACCGGGGCGAGGGCTCTCGCCGACCAGGTCGCCCCTGCGCTCCTTCCCCTTCCGCCGCGAGCCGTCACGTTCCGGGCGCCCGAGCCCGACGCCCTCGCCTTCCGCCTCTTCCGCACCGGCATCACCTGGTCCGACCGCCCGACCGTCGATCGGATCGCCGAGGAGGCCAGGCTCGGCACGACGGTCGTCTGGGCATACCGCGAAACGTCGTTCGATGCGGCCGCCGCGCCGGCGCCCCTCGTCCGCGCCTGGCTGATCGTGAATACCCGGGAGGTGACCGCCGAGGTCGATGCCCGCGCGGGGAGGCCGACCGGCCTTCGCGTCTTCGTCGCGGCCCCTCCCTCATAATCGACGGCCCATGACGACCGTTCTCCTCGCGGACCGCGACGGGCATGCCCTCGGCCCCCTCGCGGAAAAGACCGTCCCCGCCCTCCTGCCGCTGCGTGGCGCCCCCATCCTCGAAAGAGCCCTCGAGTCCCTCGTGTCGGCCGGTATCCGGTCGGCCCTCGTCGTCGTCGGGCCGCGTGCCCTCGAGGTCGAGAAGCGCTTCGGAAAGGGGATCCGCTGGGGAATCGCCCTCGAATACGTCCGGCGCGAGGAGGACGAATCGACGGGTGCCGTCCTCCGCCGCCTCGAGCACAGGCTCGACGGAGACACGTTCGTCCTGCGCGGCGACGCGGCCGTGGAGGGAGCCTTCGGAGAGTTCGTTGCTCGGGCGGCACGCCGGGCCGAGCCGGTGGTCGCGGCCGTTTCCGGGGAGTGCCTCCTCGGAATGTGGCGTATCCGCCCGGAGGCGCTGAAGAAGACCGAGCTGCCGCGCGACCCCGCGGACGCCGACTGGATCCTCGACAAGGGGCACGTCCCCCTCGACGTCGACCTCGACGTGGCGCCCCTCGACGGCCTTCCCCGATGGTGCGCGCTCGACCGCGCCGAGGGGAAGCCCGTCCTCTCTCCCCGCGCGATCGTGGCGGGTTCCGCGAAGCTCACCGGCGGGACGACGGTCGCGGAGGAGGCGGTCGTCCTCGGAAAGGCCACGCTCGACGGCGTGTCGGTCCTGCCGCGGACCGCCATTCCCGAGGGGGTCTCGCTCTCCGCCGCCGTCGTCTCGCAGAACCTCGTCGTCGACCCGGCGACGGGAGCGACGTCGCTCCTGACGGACCTTCTTCCGGCCCCCCGCGCGCCGCGCGGAGCGGGGCTCGGGAGCCGGCTCGCCGGACTCGTCCTCTTTCTCCTCTCGCTCCCGCTCTGGCCCGTCGCCCTCGTCTGGTCGCTCGTCGCCAACGCGGGGCATGCGAGGAGGCCCTACTCGTTTGCCGGAAACGGCACGAAGCCCGGGACACGCGAGCCGGTCCAGACGTTCCGCTTCGAGACGGCGATCCCGGTCTTTCGCGACCTTCCTCTCCTTCTCTCGGTTCTCCGCGGCTCGCTCGCGCTCACGGGCGTCGCTCCGCTGCCTCCCGAGGAAGAGTCGAACGCGAGCGCGCCCTGGACGGCCGCTCGCCGCGAAGCCCCCGTGGGGCTCCTCGCCCGTTCGCGGATGGTCGTTCCCGCATCGGCTCCACCCGAGGTCGCCCGCGTCCTCGACGCGTTCGACTCCCGCAATGGTTGCCGGGGCCTCGTCGCCCTCGGCCTCACGACGTTCTTCTCCGCGCGGGCCTGGACGGCACCGAGAAGCTGGAATCCCGACGGTCTCCCCGACACGGAGAAGTAGCTGCTCCGCATTGCTGCGAACGGGAGGGTCAGATGTCCGGTGAGCATCACTTCACGGCGTCCGCCACGTGGGACGCGAACGAACGCTCCGGGTCTCTCGCGAGCGGGACGGGCCACCTCTCCACGACCTTCGGCGGTGCGCCCTCGCTCGGCGGGCGCGTCGACCGGACGAATCCGGAAGAGCTCCTCCTCGGCGCCCTCCTCGCCTGCTTCGTCCAGACCTGGGCGATCTTCCTGGCGAAGCTCCGCCTGCCGATCGAGAGTCCGCGCGTCGACGGGACCCTCGAGCTCGGCGTCGACCCGGCCGGCGGCTACCGCGTCGAGAAGATCCACCTCTCCGCGCACGTTCCCGCTGCTCTCCTTGCGGAGCGGGAGGCCGACGTGGCGAAGACGCTGGCGCTCGCCGAGAAGTACTGCATCGTCTCGAAGGCGGTGAAGGGCGAGGGGCGCGAGGTGCACGTCACGCCGGTCGCGGGCTGATCCGCCGGAGGGCGGTTGAGCCCCTGAGAGGCGGCGGAAGACGGGAACGCCCGAGAGACCGGGGAGAAGAGACCGGTACCAGTCCACTTCACCGTGCCGCACGAGTCGCGGGCGGGAGGGGTGTCCCACGGCGGCTCCTGCGCGCGAGCGACCCGCATCGGCTCCACTGCGCGGGCCGCCGGGGCGAGCGCGAACGCCTCGCTTCGCTCTCCCCCCCCCCCCCCCCCCCCCCCCCCCCCCCCCCCCCTTTTCCGCGCTGGCGCGTTCTCTCAAACACGCGCGCTCGCCTGATCCGGCGACCTGCTCGCGGAGCCGTGCGGGGCCCCGCTCGTGCTCGGACGCCGCTCGCGGGACACCCCTCCCGCCCGCTCAGAGCCCGGGTGCAGCGCGACCGGAACCTGGCGAATAGCCCAGCTCTCCTCTCGCTCCCAGGTGGGACAGGCCTCTGCTGAGCCCGGGGCCGCCGAAGGCGGCTCCCAATCGAATGTCGAAGCTCGCCGGCCGCGGGTGGGGCGGTGCGTCTCGCGAGCCGCCCCCGAGCACGCACGGGGACCCGCTCGAGTTCGCGAGGACCGGGCGGGGATCAGGCCCGCGCGCGTGTCTGACGAGCGAAGCGAGGAGTTCGCGCGGGCCCCCCGCCCGGCCGCAGCGAACTCGGAAGCGGGTCGGGCGCGCGCAGCAGGCGGCCGTGAGACGTACCGCCCCGCACGCGGCCCCCTGCCGAAGAGACGTGACGCTGAAGCTGCGTGCTCCCGTGCTCTCGTGCTCCGGTGCTCTCGGTCCCCCGGTCCCCCGGTCAGTTCCTCCGGTAGTGGCAGCCTCTCGAGACCGGGTTCTTCAGCGCGGCCTGGGCGATCAGGTGGCTCGCGTGGACGCCGTGGATCAGGTCGACGATCTCGCGCGAGATCTTCGTCTCGTGGTAGAAGCGCGAGAGGCGCTTCTCGAGGTCGCGGATGTCGGCCACGGCGCGGCCCAGGCGTTCGCCCGTCCTCACGATGCCGACGTAGTTCCACATCGTGTTCCGGATCGTCGTCCAGTCCTGCTGGATGAGGGCGGGGTCCTCGTTGTGGGCGTCGCCCGGGGCCTTCCAGTCTGGGATGGCCCGGAACATCGACGGGGCGAACGTGTGTCCCTTCTCGATGCGGTCGGCGATCGACCGGGCGGCGTGAGCGCCCCAGACGAGCCCCTCGAGAAGAGAGGTCGACGCGAGTCGGTTCGCTCCGTGGAGCCCGGTGCAGCTCGTCTCCCCGACGGCGTAGAGGTTGCGGATCGTCGTCTTCCCCTCGAGGTCGGCGAGGACGCCGCCGCAGAAGTAGTGCGCCGCGGGGACGACGGGGATCGGCTCGGTCGCGATGTCGATCCCGAACTTCGCGCAGGTCGCCGCGATCGTCGGGAAGCGGTCCTGGATCGCGACCTTCCCCTTCCCCTCGTAGTTGTGTGCGAGGTCGAGGAAGACGCACGGCTCGCCCCGCGTCGTCATCTCCTCGACGATGGCGCGCGTGACGACGTCGCGCGGGGCGAGGTCCTTCCGCTCCCGGTCGTAGCGGTGCATGAACGGCTTCCCCGAGCGGTTCACGAGGACGGCTCCCTCGCCGCGGAGCGCCTCGGAGATGAGGAAGCGGTCGCCGTCGGGGTGGTAGAGCGTCGTGGGGTGGAACTGGACGTACTCGAGGTTCAGGACGGCCGCCCCGGCGCGCGCGGCCATCGTCAGGCCGTCGCCGATGGCGTGCCGCGTGTTCGTGGTGTGGAGGAAGAGCCGGCCGACGCCGCCCGTGGCGAGGATCGTGAAGTCGGCGAGGACGGTGTGGACGGAGCCCGAGGCGTCGAGGACGTAGGCGCCGAGACAGGGGTCCTGGAGGGCGTAGCGCTGCTGGACGTCGGTCGAGTGGTGGCGCGCGGTGATGAGGTCGATCGCCGTCGCCCCCGTCCAGATCTTCACGTTCTTCTCGGCCTTCACGCGGGCGAGGAGGGCGATCTCGATCGCCTTCCCGGTCGCGTCGGCCGAGTGGACGATCCGCGCGACCGAGTGGGCTCCCTCGCGCGTGAAGTCGAGGTCTCCCTCCCGGGTCCTCGAGAACGGGACTCCCGCGTCTCCGATCAGGATCTCCTCGACGACGCGCGGCCCCTCCTGCGCGAGGAAGCGGACCGCCTCGGCGTTGCAGAGGCCGGCGCCGGCCGCGAGGATGTCCTTCACGAGGGAGGCGGGAGAGTCCTTCCGGCCGAAGTAGATGATCCCGCCCTGCGCCCACGCGGTGTTGCAGTCGCCGGGGTCGTCGGCCTTCGTGAGGAGGAGGACGCGGATTCCCCTCTTGGCGAGGGCGAGAGCGGCGGTCAGGCCGGCGATGCCGGTTCCGATGACGAGCGCCGGGACGCGGATCCGCCCGGCGGAGGGGCTCACTTCCGGCTCCGCCGGGCCGCGGCGACCTTCACGTCGAGGGCGATGTCGACGGCCCGGACGGAATGCGTGAGAGCACCCACCGAGACGAAGTCGACACCGGCGAGGGCCGACTTCCGTGCCTTCTCCACGGTCATGCCGCCCGAGGCCTCGGTCGACACGGAGGCGCCGGTGGCCTCGTTCCAGAGCGCGACGTCGGCGACGGCCTTCTTCATATCCGCGACCGTCATGTTGTCCAGGAGGATCCGCTCGGCTCCCGCCTCGAGCGCCTGGTGGACCTCGTCGCGCGTCCGCGCCTCGGCCTCGAGGAGGCAGCGCTTCAGAGAGCGGTTCATCGCGCGGAAGTCGGTCGCGCGCCGCGTCGCGTCCCAGAGGCTGCCGCAGCCGTCGGCGTGGTTGTCCTTGACGAGGAAGGCGTCGGAGAGCCCCATCCGGTGGTTCGTGCCGCCGCCGCACCGCACGGCGTACTTCTCGAAGACGCGCAGGCCGGGCGTCGTCTTGCGCGTGTCGAGAAGGTGCGCGTCCGTGCCCTCGAGCGCGTCGACGTAGGCGCGCGTGGCGGTCGCGACGCCCGTCAGCCGCTGGACGAGGTTCAACGCGGTCCGCTCGGCCGCCAGGACGGAGATCGCCGGACCCTCGACCCGGGCGAGGACGGTTCCCGGAGCGACCCGGACGCCGTCCTCGACGAGGACCTCCACGGAAGCGGGTGGGTGCGGGAAGGCGAAGACGCGCGGCAGGAACGCGGCGCCGGCGACGACGGCCGCCTCGCGGCAGACGAGGTCGCCCGCGACGCGGGCCTTGGGACCGAAGACGGCGAGAGTGGTGATGTCCTCTCCGTCCTCCGCGAACGCGCGCGCCAGGAGGTCGTTCAGGGCTTCGACGAGATGTCGATCGATCTTCACGAGAAGAGCATTCTAGACGGGTGGGCGGCTGCGCGTCCGCCGTCCCTCCGATAGGATGGCCCGTCGATGGAGGAATCGAAGATGGCTGGACCCGTGATCCCCGACAGATACCGCGAGGCGCTCGGCAAGGACGACCCGTTCCTGGCGTTGTTCGAGGCGCCGCAGAAGCTCCGCAAGCTCCTGAAGGGCCTCACCGAGAAGCAGCTTTCCCGCCGCCCGGCGCCGGGGAAGTGGTCGATCAAGGAGATCGTCGCCCACCTGGCCGACGGCGAGGTGATCCTCGGCTCGCGGTACCGCTTCATCGCCGCTCACGACAAGCCGGCGATCCCGGGCTACGACCAGGACCTCTTCGTCGAGAAGCTGGGCGTCGGGAACACGACCACGGATGAGCTCCTGGACGACTTCGAGATGGCGCGCATGCTGAACACCGACCTTCTCGCGCGTCTCCCCGACGAGGCGCTCGACCGGGTGGGGATCCACTCCGAGCGGGGAGAGGAATCGATCTGGACGATCATGACTCTCTACGCCGGCCACGACCGGGTCCACCTCGCCCAGGTCGAGACGATCCGGACGGGGCTCTTCCCTCCGAAGAAGAAGGGAACGAAGAAGGCCGGCCGCGAAGAAGGCTCCGAGTGTCCCGAAGCCGAAAGGGAAGGCCTCTCCGAAGGCCGCGCCGAAAGCCCCGGCGAAGAAGAGCCCGAAGAAGAAGTAGCCGTCCGGATCAGACCGAGCCGCGCGTGAGGCGGGCCGCGAGGCCCGCCAGCGGCGCCGTCGCCGGGCCGACGAGGCGGGTGGCGAGGCCGCCGAGGAAGACGGGCCGGAAGAGGCGGGAGAAGAAGAAGACTCTGCCCGTGACGGCCTTCCACCGGCGAGCCCACTCCGAGGCGAGGTCGGTGGCCGCGACCCGCCCGGCGGCGTGCTCCGCCAGAAGCGCCCCGACCGCTTCGCCGGTCCGGAGGGCGAGCGCCATTCCGGAGCCGGTGTACGGGTCGACGACGCCCGCCGCGTCGCCGGCGAGGAGGACGTCGCCCCACGTGGCCCCGCGCGCTCCGAGGTGGACGGGTTCGCTGACGAGCGCCGGTCCCGGCTCGGGGGCGAGGCCGGCGAGGTCGGCCGCGAGCGCGGGGCTTTCGGCAGAGAGGCGCGCGAGGAGCCGGTCGAAGTCGTGGTGCGCTTCCTGCGCGACGGCGGGGGTCGCGAGGGCACCGAGGCTCACGCGCCCCTCCTCGACGAGCGAGAGCCCGAGGTATCCGCCGCTGAAGACGTGGAGGACGACGAGGTCCGCCAGGCGGGACCCCGCGCCGCCAGTGAGGAACTTCTTGAATCCGAAGAGCGTCGCGGGCGTTCCGAAGAAGGGGCGGCCGAGACGGCCGTCGAGGGGCGAGTAGCGCCCCCAGGCGCCGAGGATGGTGCGCGCCTCGAGCGTTCGCGCCGGGGTCTTCACGGTGAAGCCCTCGGCGAGATTCCCCTCGACCGAAGTCACCGCCTCGCCGAGGTGGAGGGCGGCCCCGGCCTTCCGCGCGCCGTCGAGGACGAGCGCGTCGAGCCGCTCGCGGCTGAGGGAGAGAGCCGGCGCGGGCAGGCGGCCGCGGACTCGGAGCCCGTCGGGGCGGACGAGGGCGAAACGCCGGATCGTCGCGGCCCCGGCGGCGCGGACGGCCCCGTCGAGGCCGAGGCGCGCGAGCGCGGCGACGCCGTCGGGGGAGAGGAGCTCGCCGCAGGTCTTCGGCCGCGGGAAGGTCGCCTTGTCGACGACGGCGACGCGCGCGCCGGAGCGCGCGAGGACGAGAGCCGCGGCGCTCCCCGCGAGGCTCGCGCCGACGACGACGGTGTCGAGCCGTTCGCCGGTCACGTCCGCCTCCAGAGGAGGCCCTGGACGAAGGGGCCGGCCGGCCTCACGAGCGTGCCCGGAAGGGCTCGGGCGGCGATGGCGCGGAGCTCGGGAATGGTCCAGGCCTGCAGGACCGACGCCCGCCCGTCGAGCCCCGTGATCGGGCTCCGGTAGGCGAACCGCGACAGGAGCGCGTTGATGGCGAGGGGGATCCGGTGGCGCGTGAGATCGAGCGCGACGACGGCGACGCGCGCCACCCGCGCCGACTCCCGCAGCAGCGCGGCGATGGAGGCGGCATCGAAGTGGTGGAGGAAGAGGGTCGAGGAGACGACGTCGACCGAGCCGTCGGCCAGGGGAAGCCGAAGGGCGTCGGCGGCGACGCTCCGGCCCGTCGCCGAGAGGCGCGCGTGGAGGAGCTGCCGGTCGAGGTCGATCGTGACGAGCTTTCGCCCGCGACGGGAGAGCTCGCCCGTGAGCGAGCGTCCCACGTGCCCGGTCCCTGCGCCGAGGTCGAGCAGGACCGGGCGCGGCGAGGGGACGGCGAGGAGGAGCGGGACGAGGTGGCGTTTCACGATCGCCCGGCCGCCGAGGGCGCGGTGGATCCACTCGATGTCGGCGAGGCTCTCCTCGGCCTGGACCGGCGTCACGATTCCGTCGAGGATCTCGTCGGAGGGGACGCGGGGCGGGACGAGGAGGCTCACGAACGATCAGCTTCCGGGGGCGCGGCTCGTCCTGACGACCAGTGCGGTGTTCTTCGAGCCGAAGGCGATGCCGTTCACGAGCGCCACGTCGACCTCGGCGGGGCGGGGGGCGAGGGGGACGTAGTCGAGGTTGCACACGGCGTCCGGTGTCTCGAGGTTCGCCGTAGCCGGGAGGAACCCCGCGTTCAGCGCGAGAAGGGTCGCCGCGAGCCCGGCCGCGCCCGAGGCTCCCTGCGGGTGCCCGATCTGGCTCTTCACGCTGCTTCCGGGGGTCCGGTCCGCGTGCGCGCCGAGCGCGATCCTCGTGGCGCGGGTCTCGATCCGGTCGTTCAGCTCGGTCCCGGTGCCGTGGTACTGGACGTAACCGACGTCCGCGGGGGCGACGCCGGCGTCCTCGAGCGCCTCGGTCATCGCGCGGGCCGGCTCCTCTCCCGACTCGTCGAGCCTCACGCGGTGGTAGGCGTCGCAGGTCGCGGCATATCCGAGGATCTCGCCGAAGAGGCGCACCCCGCGCGAGAGCGCCCTCTCCATCTCCTCGAGGACGAAGAACCACGCGCCCTCGCCCAGGACGAAGCCGTCCCGGCCGCCGTCGAACGGGCGGCTCGCCGTTTCCGGCGCCTCCTGGCGGGAGGAGGCGAGGATCTGCATCAGGCCGAAGCCGGTCATGATGCCGGGGGTGATGACGGCGTCGGCGCCTCCCGCCAGGACGACGTCCCGCTCGCCGTACCGGATCGCCTTCGTGGCGTAGCCGATCGCGTCGGCCGAAGAGGTGCAGCCGGTGGAGACGACGTGGGACGGCCCCTTGAGGCCGTAGCGCATCGAGATCTCCGAGGAGAGGGTCCCGATGGTGCCGGTCGGGATCGCGTAGACCGACGCCTTCTTCAGCTCGCCCCGGTACCAGTGGCCGTACATCTTCTCGAAGAACTCGACCGGCCCTCCCCCCGACCCCAGGAGGACGGCGATCCCGCGCCGTTCCTCGAGCGAGAGACGCTCCGCGTCGATCCCGGCGGAGGCGAGCGCCTCGCCCGCCGCGGCGATCGCCATCGGGACGACGCGGGCGACGTGCCGGGCGTCCTTGGCCGGGATGTGGTCGGCGGGGTCGAAGCCCCGGGCCTCGCCGGCGATCTTCACCGGGAGCCCTTCCGGATCGAAGAGGGTGATGCGTCGGATGCCGGAGCGTCCCGTCCGAAGACCCTCGAGATAGGCCTCCGGGCCGCTTCCGAGCGGCGTGACGCAGCCGAGGCCGGTGATCGCGACGCGACGCCTCATGCGCGGGACGTCGCCGAGTTCCGATGGGAAAACATCGACGGTGATCGTAACAGCCGGGTCGGGACCGGTTTTCCGTACAATGGCGTCGGTGTCGGACAGCCGCTTCGAGTTCCGCGGCGACCTCTCGAAAACTCCGCTTCCCGAGGTCCTCCAGACGGTGCATCACTACCGTGTGCCCGGCGTGCTGGTCGTGCGCCGGGGCGATGCGGAGAAGAAGATCTACCTCTGGAACGGCGACGTCATCTTCGCCACCTCGAGCGACCGGGAGGAGTCCCTCGGCAACGTCCTCCTCCGGGCCGGTGTGCTCACGCAGGAGCAGTTCGACGAGTCGGTGAAGCGGCTCGTCGAGGCGCGCGCCGCCGAGGAGACCCGCCGGCACGGGGCGGTCCTGGTCGACATGGGCCTCCTGACGCAGGAAGCGCTCACCGAGTCCGTCATGCGGCAGGTCCGCGACATCCTCTACTCCGTCTTCAACTGGGAGGAGGGCTCGGTCAGCTTCGCCGTCGGGCATTTCCGGACCGACGAGATCATCCAGCTGGAGATCCCGACGCGGCAGGCGATCGTCGCGGGCGTCAAGGCGGTTCGCGACGCGCGGCGTCTCGTCGCCCTCCTCGGTCCGTCCTGGACGGTCTTCGATCCCTGCTACAACGCCTCGGAGATCGGCGATCTGGCCCTCGACGCGGCCGAGATCCGGCTCCTCCATCACGTCGACGGCACGAAGACGCTGAGGGAGCTCGTCGGTTTCGGCCCGGCCGACGCGGGCCACAACGCGAAGCTCCTGTACGCGTTTTTCGTCCTGAGGCTGATCAGCCGGCGAGATGTGACGAGCCGGACATCCGTGAAGAAGATCCAGTGGAGCACGAGCGGCGGCGGCTACGCCCCGCCGACGTAAAAGGAAGGTCGAGCCCTCAATGCCTCTCTACGAATTCCGGTGCGAGTCGTGCGGACACGAGACGGAGACGATCATGCTCTTCTCGGACCCCCTTCCGACGATCTGCGAGACGTGCGGCGGTCCGCTGAAGAAGCTCCTGTCGGCCCCGGCGGTCCAGTTCAAGGGGTCGGGCTTCTACCTGACCGACTACGGGAGGTCCGGGAGCGCGGCGAACCCGGGCGCCAGGGACAAGGACGCCGCGAGCGTGGCGGCTGAGGCGAAGTCCTCCGGCGATGCGAAGGCCGGAAGCGAGACGAAATCTTCCGGCGAGGGGAGATCTTCCGGCGACGGAAAAGCCTCGGGTGATGGGAAGTCCTCAGGCGAGGGAAAGGCCTCCGGTGAGGCGAAGACCTCCGGCGAGAAATCCGGGACGGCCAGCGTCCCCACGGCTGGCTCGGGGGGCAATGCGAAGACGGCGGGCTGACACGTTCGCGGCGCTCCTGGCTGCCGCACTGGTCGCCGCCGCCTTTCCGCTCCGGGCCGCCGCGGACCCGCCGGCCTCCTCGCCGGGAGGGAAGTGGCTCCGCTATCCGCTGCCGGGCGCCGAGGTCAAGTCGCTGGTGTCCGAGCCGCGCACCCCCGGACTCTTTTTCGCGGGGACCGCTCTCGGGGGTGTCTACAGGTCGACGGACGGTGGCCGGAGCTGGAGCTCGCCCCCGGGGGGCGCGCCCTTTCCGGGCTACTCGGTCACCTCGCTCGTCACCGATCCGCAGCGCCCAGGGACCGTCTGGGCCGGGCTGACCGGCGTCGTCAGGGGCGGCCTCCTCGTCCGGTCCGACGACGGAGCGCGCTCGTGGGCCGTGGTGAGGCGCTGGGAGGACCGGTCGGAGGCGCGCGTCGTCGCGGTGGCGGTCCTGAGAGGCCGAAAGGTCGTCGCCGTCGGGGGGGATACCGGCCTCGAGGTTTCGGAGGACGGCGGCGTCACGTGGCGGTCGTCGCAGCCCCCCCTCGACCCGGGAAGCGGCCTCTCGTTCCTCGCCTTCCACCCGCTGAAGCCAGGTGTCCTCTACACGGGCTCGTACCGTCATCCCTTCCGGTCGACGGACCTCGGCCGCTCGTGGAAGAGGATCGCCGGTGGAATGGTCGAGGATACCCAGGTCTTCCATCTCGATTTCTCGCCGACGGATCCTGACGACATCTGGGCGGCCACGTGCGGCTGGGTCTACCGGACGACGGACGGGGCCGCGACCTGGAAGCGCTTCAAGGACGGCCTCGCCGACCGGCGGACGCAGGTCGTGGTGCGCGACCCGCGCAACGCGTCCCGGGTCCTGGCCGGAACGACGGGTGGGCTCTTCGAGAGCCAGGACGAAGGCCGGACCTTCCATCGCATCTCGCGCGAGGCGACGGTCGTGAACGGGCTCCTCTTCGATCCCTCCAGCCCGGCCGTTCTCCTCGTGGCGACGGAGGCGGAGGGGATCCTGAGGAGCGAGGACGGCGGTTTGACCCTCGTCGAGTCGAACGCGGGCCTTTCGGAGGCGCGCGTCCCTGCCGTTGCCGTCACCGCTTCGGGCACCGTCGTCGTCGCCCGGGCCGCGGACGGAGGAAGCGGAGGACTCTGGACGCTCGACCCTGCGACAGGAGAGGCGACGCGGCTCGCGAGCTCGCCGGTCGCCACGGTCCGCGCGCTCCTTGCGAGCGGGGAAGGGCTCCTCGCCGGTACCCCCGACGGACTCCTGCTCGCGCGGGCGCCGGGCCAGCCGTTCGGGCGGGTGCTCGACGTGCCGATCCTCGGCCTGGCCTCCGGCGCCGGCCGGCTCTTCGCGGCGACGAACGCGGGCGCATTCGAGTCGCGCGACGGTGGAGGCTCGTGGGCACGCGTCGGCACCCTGAGGACGAGGGTCGATGCGGTTCTCTGGAGTCGCGCCCCCGGGACCCGGACCGAGGCGCTCGCCGTACGCTCCTCGGGGAGGATCCTCTGGTGGAATGGCCGGGACTTCGGCCTCGAGGCCCTGCGCGGGTCCGGCCGTCCTCTGACAGGGGGCTTCGGCCGGCCTCGCGCCTCCGCCTATCGTCCCCCCGAACCGATCGGCGTCGACGTCGAGGCCGACAAGGGACGGCTCCTCTACAGGGCGGCGGACGGCGGTCCCGACATTGCTCTGACGCTTCCCGAGCGGGGACTCTTCGTGGCGGGCTGGGCGGGCGATCCCCGAAGCGCTGAGGGGCTCTACCTCGCCACGATCGGGCGCGGACTCTTCCGTTTCGTTCCGGCGCCCCCGGGCGGCGTCTCGCCGGGAGGGGAGCTCAGCGCTCCGGCACGCTGAGGAAGGAGAGGCGCGCTCCGGGGACGACCCCGTGGCGCTTCGCCTCCCCCGCGGTCAGCTCGACGACGGTGTCGGCCGGGGCCCGGGACGGGTAGCTCGGGCAGGGGTCGGCCGCGCACGGCGGGACGCCCTCGAGGACGTCGACGACGGTCCCGTCCTTCAGCGCGAAGACCATGTCGAGCGCGAAGTGGCAGTTCTTCATCCAGAAGGAGCGCGGCTCCGGCGCGTCGAAGAGGAAGACCATTCCGGTCGACGGGGCGAGGGATTCCCGGAACATCAGCCCCTGCGTGACCTGCTCCGGCGTGCGTGCAACCTCCAGGGCGAACACGGCGCCCGAGGGAAGAACGACGCGCGGGCTGCTCGCGGGCGGCGTCTGCGAGGCCGACGGGGTCGCGCCGCGCCCGCCGCTGCACGCGGCCAGGAAGAGCAGCGCCAGGACGGCTCCCCGGCCCGATTCAGGCTTCATCCAGCGGCGGCCCGGGCTCGTCAAAGGGCTCCTCCTCTTCGTCCTGTCCGAGGGCGTACTTCTTGGCGTAGTAGCGGAACGAGCGTTCCGACATCCCGACGAGCTTGGCGGCGTCCTTCCGGACGCCGTTCGCCCGCTCGAGCGCCTGCTGCATCAGCCGCTTCCCGATCCACTCGAGGTATGCCTCGAGGCTGAAGCTCTCGAGCGGAAGGTCGAACGGGCTCTGGAACGGCTCGGAGGGGATGCCCGCCGGCCGCAGGAAGCTCTCGGGCAGGGAGGCCGTCGTGATGATGTGTCCGGGCTCGAGGGCGACCGTCCGCTCGATGAGGTTCTCGAGCTCGCGGACGTTTCCCGGCCACGCGTGGGCCTCCAGGACGCGCATCGCCTCGGTCGAGATCTTCTTCTCCGGGATTCCCTGCTGCGCCGAAACCTCCTTCAGGAAGTGACGGACGAGGAGGGAGATGTCCTCCCGCCGCTCGCGCAGGGGGGGGATCGGGAGCGGGATGACGGCAATCCGGTAGTAGAAATCCTCCCGGAAGGTCTTCTCGGCGACCTTACGTGCGAGGTCCTTGTTCGTGGCGCAGATGATCCTGACGTCCACGGGCTCCTCGACGTTTCCGCCGACGCGGCGGACGACCCGCTCCTGGAGCGCCCGGAGCAGCTTCACCTGCATCGGCACGGAGGTCTCGCCGATCTCGTCCAGGAACAGGGTTCCCCCTTCGGCTTCCTGGAACAGCCCCTTCTTCTCCTTCACGGCACCGGTGAAGGCCCCCTTCTCGTGCCCGAAGAGCTCCGACTCGAGGAGGTTCTCGGGAAGCGCCCCGCAGTTGATGGAGACGAAGGTGCGCGCGGCGCGGGGTGAGCTCCGGTGGATCGCCCTCGCGATGAGCTCCTTGCCGGTGCCCGACTCGCCCGTGATCAGGACGGTGGAGGTCGTCCGGCCGATCCGCTCGATCAGGTCGAAGACGGTGCGCATCCGGCGCGAAACCCCGATGAGGGTCCCGAGAGCGGGGCGCTCCTCGATCCGGCTCCTCAGGGTGAGGTTCTCGTCGGAGAGCCGCTTCCTCTCGAGCGCCTTCCCGACCACGTGCTTGAGCTCTTCCACGTCGAAGGGCTTGGAGATGTAGTCGTAGGCGCCTGCCTTCAGCGCCTCGATCGCCGTCTTCGTCGAGGTGTAGGCCGTGATCATGACGACGGGCGTCTCGGCGTTCGTCTCGCGGGCCTTCCGGAGAACGTCGAATCCCGTTCCGTCGGGCATCTTCAGGTCCGTCAGGACGAGATCGGGAGAGGTCTCCTCGACGAGCCTCATCCCTTCGGCGCAGGTCCCGGCGGTCCGGACGGAGTACCCCTCCTTCTCGAAGACGATGGACAGCATTCCCGTGATGCCGGGCTCGTCGTCGATGAGGAGGATCCGTGGGCCCGCGGGCCGTCGCGAATCGACCGTCACGAGCGGAACTCGTCCCCGGGCGCGATCGGGCCGCGGTCCGACAGCTCCCGTTCGGCGACGCCGCTGCGGGAGGGGCCCGCGAGCGGAAGGGAGAGCGTGATCGCCGTGCCTTCTCCGGGTGCGCTCTTCACGCGGATTCTGCCTCCGTGCTCTTCGACGATACGGTACACGATCGCGAGCCCCAGGCCCGTGCCGCCCGGGACGGTGTGGGCGAACGGCGTGAAGAGGCGGTCCTGCTCCTCGCGCCTCATCCCCCGGCCCTCGTCGGCGACCGTCACGCTCCAGAAGCCGTCCGTGACGCGGGACGCGAGGGCGAGCGCCCCGCCCTCCGGCATGGCCGCGACGGCGTTCCTGAGGAGATTCCAGAAGACCTGCCGCAGCTGCCCCGGATCGGCCCTGAGCAGGACCGACTCCGGCTCGAGGTCGAGCGTGACGCGGTGTCGCGCCGACAGCTCGTCGCTGTGCGCCAGGAGCGTCACGACGTCGCGCAGCGCGGCGGCCGCGTCGATCGTCTCGATCGCCTGCTCGCGGGGGCGGACGTACTTGAGGAAGTCCTCGAGGATCGACGAGAGGCGGTGCGACTCCTGGACGACGATCTCCATCAGGCGCCGCTCCGAGGAGCCGGGAGGGGCGGTGCCGGAGAGGACCTGGACCGAGCCGGAGATCGAGGCGAGCGGGTTCCGGATCTCGTGCGCGATCGCGGCGGCCAGCTCGCCGACCGCGGCGAGCTTCTCCTTGAGCCTCACCTCGCCCTCGAGCTTCTTCAGCTCGGTCAGGTTCTGGAAGATCAGGATCCGGCCCGTGACCCGGCCGTCCCCGTCGCGCAGCGGCGTCACCGTGACCCCGAAGTAGACGCCGGGGCCGAGGGGAGTCTGGTTCCCCTCGAAGCGAAGGACGTCGCCGCCGGTGCCGTCCTCCGGCCAGACGGCCTCGTCCGAGATCAGTCCGGTCTCGACGAGGGGCCGCCCGATGAGCTCGTCCGGCCTTCGCCTCAGGAGCTCGCACGCGGGCGGGTTGGCGAAGGTGATCCTCCCTTCCGGGTCCGAGGTGACGACCCCGGAGGACATCGAGGAGAGGACCGAAATGTGGAGGGCCTGCAGGCGCGTCACCTCCTCCCGCCGGCGCTCGGCGAGGAGCCGCGCGTCCCGCAGCTTCTCCGAGGCGGCAGCGACGAGGAGAGCCGTCGCCGCGAAGGCGCCGACGTTCGTCACGACGTTGCCTGCGAGCTGTCCCCTCGTCCAGATGCGCGGTGGCAGCTCGTCGGTGCTCGGCGGCGGGAGGGCCCCCGTGTGCATCAGCTGGAGGAGCACCGCGTAGAAGACCGAGGCGAGCCCGGCCGTCACGAGCCCTCCCCCTTTGCCGAAGAGGAGCGTGCCGGAGACGACGACGGCGAGGTAGAGGAAGGTGAACCCGGAGTCGGGGCCGCCGGAGATCCAGACGAGGCCGGTGACGACGACGAGGTCGCCGAGGATCTGGATCACGGCGTTCACCCCGGCGTCGAGCCGCCGAAGCGTGACGAGAGCGAGGAAGGACGTCGAGTAGGAGGCGGCCGCGAGGTAGTAGATCGGGTTCAGCGGCAGCCAGATGCTGAAGGTGAGCTGGATGAGGAGGGCGGAGAGGAGGAGGGTCGAAACGACGACCACCCGCATGCCGAGGAGGCCCCGGAGGGTCTCCGGGGCCGGACGCGGGACGGCGCGCACGACTTCGCTCACCTGGGAGCGATTGTAGCGGGCGGGTCCGGGCCCCGAACGCGCGACGGGCGCCCCGGAGGGCGCCCGTCTACGGTCCTTGCCGCGGGGAGGCTCGCGGCGAGCCTCTCCGATCCACTGTTGCCTACCCGATCTTCGAGATGAGGTCGAACATCGGCATGTACATCGCGACGACGATGGTGCCGATGATCGTGCCGAGCATGGCGATCATGATCGGCTCCATGAGCTTCATCAGGCCCTCGACGGCGTTGTCGACCTCTTCCTCGTAGAACTCGGCGATCTTCGAGAGCATGGCGTCGAGGGCGCCGGTCTGCTCGCCGACGCCGATCATCTGGACGACCATCGGCGGGAAGACCTTCGTCTCGGCGAGCGGCTCGGCGATGGTCCGGCCGGTCTCGACGGACTTGCGCACCATCATGATCGCGTCCTCGATGATGGCGTTCCCCGACGTCTTCGCGGTGATCTCGAGTCCGTCGAGGATCGGGACGCCGGAGGAGGTGAGGGTCGCGAAGGTCCGGCAGAAGCGGGCCACGGCGATCTTCTTGAGGATGTCGCCGAGGACCGGCAGCTTCAGCATGAGCCCGTCGATGACCCGGCGCCCCTTGTAGGTCGTGTAGTAGCGCCTGAGGGCGAAGATGATCGCCGCGATGCCGGCGAGGATGAAGAGGAAGTAGCTCGCGAGGAAGTTCGACGCCGCGATGACCATCCGGGTCGGCAGGGGAAGCTGGGCGCCGAGGCCCGCGAAGAGCGCGGCGAACGTCGGGATGACCTTCCAGAGGATGATCGCCACGACGAGGGCGGCGATGGTGAGCACCGAGACGGGGTAGATGAGGGCGGTCTTGACCTGCCCCCTCAGCTTGACCGCCTTCTCGATGTAGGTCGAGAGCCGGCGCAGGATCGTGTCGAGGATGCCGCCCGCCTCGCCGGCGGCGATCATGTTGACGAAGAGGTCGTCGAAGGCGCGCGGGTGCTTCCGGAGCGAATCGGCGAGCGAGGAGCCCGACTCCACGTCCTGCCGGACGGCGAGGATGATCCTCTGGAACGCCTTGTCATCCTGTTGCGTCCCGAGGATCTCGAGGCACTGCACGAGGGGAAGGCCCGCGTCGATCATGACGGAGAACTGCCGCGTGAAGATGGCGAGCCTCTTGGCCGAGACCTTTCCCGCGCCGAACTTCGGGACGGCGAACTCCTTGCCGCGCTCCTTGACGGACGCGACCTCGATGGATCGCCTCCTCAGGTCGGCGATGACGAGGTCCTTCGAGTCGGCCGTCAGGACCCCTCCGGTCATGACTCCTTGCCGGGTCTTCCCCTTCCAGACGAACTGGGCCATCTTTCTTCCTTCCGGTGAGCGTCAGGGGCGCCGGGTGGCGGCGCCGGCTGCCGATGCCGCCGGCGGCGGCTGTCCCACGACGCCCACGCCGCGGGCGATCATCTCGGAGAGCTCGTCCGGCAGGGAAGACGTCGATATCGCGAGCTCCTGCGTGATGACGCGGCGGTGGACGAGCGTGGCGAGCGCCTGGTTGAACGTCTGCATCCCGTACTTGTTCTGCCCGGTCTGCATCATCGAGTAGATCTGGTGGAGCTTGTCCTCGCGGATGAGGTTCCGGATCGCGGGCGTCGGGATGAGGATCTCCATCGCGAGGCACCGCCCCTTCCCCGAGGACTTCGGCAGGAGCGTCTGGCAGAGGATCCCCTCCAGGACGAAGGAGAGCTGCGCCCTCACCTGCGACTGCTGGCTGGCCGGGAAGGCGTCGATGATCCGGTTCATCGTCTGGACGGCGCTGTTCGTGTGGAGCGTGGCGAACGTCAGGTGGCCCGTCTCGGCGATCCGGAGGGCGGCCTCCATCGTCTCGAGGTCGCGCATCTCGCCGACGAGGACGACGTCGGGGTCCTCGCGGAGGACCGCGCGGAGCGCGTTCGGGAAGGAGTGCGTGTCGGCGTGCAGCTCACGCTGGTTGACGATGCAGCGCTTGTGGGTGTGGAGGAACTCGATCGGGTCCTCGATCGTGACGATGTGCTTGGCCTGCTCGCGGTTGACCTTGTCGACCATCGTCGCGAGGGTCGTCGACTTGCCGGAGCCGGTGGGGCCGGTGACCAGGACGAGGCCGCGGGGCCGGTTGCAGAGCCCCTCGACGACGGTCGGGACGCCGAGCTCCTTGAAGCCGAGGATCTCGTAGGGGATCTGCCGGAAGACCGCCGAGACGGCGCCGCGCTGCATGAAGACGTTGCCGCGGAACCGCGCGAGGCCCTTGACCCCGAAGGAGAGGTCGAGCTCGAGGTTCTCCTCGAACCGGTGCTTCTGGACGTCGGTCAGGATCGAGTAGCAGAGCTGCTTCGTCTCCGGGACGGTCAGCGGGGGGTAGTCCAGCGGCTGGATGTCGCCGTGGACCCGGACCATCGGCGGAGAATTCGTCGTGATGTGGAGGTCGGAGCCGCCGCGCTCGACGAGAGTCTTCAGAAGCTGGTGCAGCGTGACTGCCATCGGGTCCCCCTGTGACGAAGCTGTCCGGAATCATACCCCAGCGCGTCCCGGCCCCTTCCGGGGGCTCCGGGGGCGTCCCGCAGGCGGTGCCCACACTTCAGGGCTCGCGGACCACTTCCTCGATCGTCGTCAGGCCGTCCTTGATCTTCGCCAGGCCGGAGCCGCGGAGGGTGACCATCCCTTCCTCGACCCCCTTCCGCTTGATCTCCAGGGACGAGGAGCCGGAGAGGATCATCTCCTTGATCTCCTCCGAGATCTCCAGGACCTCGACGAGGGCGACGCGCCCCTTCAGGCCGCTCCCGTTGCAGCGCTCGCACCCCTTCCCCTTCATGACCTGGACCGTCTTCGACTCCTCCGGGGTGAAGCCGAGCTGGATCAGGACCTGGGGTGGGACGTCGGTCGGGACCTTGCAGTTGGCGCAGACCCGGCGGATCAGGCGCTGGGCGGCGATGAGAACGACCGAAGTGGCGACGAGGTACGGCTCGATGCCCATGTTCATGAGCCGGTTGATCGTCGAGGGGGCGTCGTTCGTGTGGAGCGTGGAGAGGACGAGGTGGCCCGTCAGGGAGGCCTTGACGGCGATCTCGGCCGTCTCGAAGTCGCGGATCTCGCCGACGAGGATGATGTTCGGGTCCTGCCGCAGGAAGGAGCGGAGGGCCGCCGCGAAGTTCAGGCCGATCGAGTCCTTCATCTGCACCTGGTTGATGCCGGGCAGGTTGAACTCGACCGGGTCCTCGGCCGTCATGATGTTCGTGTCGGGCGTGTTGATCCTCGAGAGGGCGGAATAGAGGGTGTTCGTCTTCCCCGACCCCGTCGGCCCGGTCACGAGGACCATCCCCCAGGGACGCAGGATCGCCTTCTCGAACTTCTGAAGGCTCGACCGCTCGAAGCCCAGCTTCGTCATGTCGAGCATCAGGTTGTCCTTGTCGAGGAGACGGCAGACGATCTTCTCGCCGAAGAGGGTCGGCAGGACGCTGACGCGGTAGTCGAGCTCCTTCACCTTCCCGGCGAGCTTCATCTTGATCTTGATGCGCCCGTCCTGCGGGAGGCGCTTCTCGGCGATGTCGAGCTTGGCGAGGATCTTGATGCGCGAGGCGATCGCTTCCTTGAGCTTGCTCGGAGGGTTCATCACCTCCGCCAGCTGGCCGTCCACCCGGTACCGGACCCGGTACTCCTTCTCGTAGGGCTCGATGTGGATGTCGGAGGCGCCGCGCTTGATGGCGTCCGTCAGGATGATGTTGACGAGCCGGACGACGGGGGCCTCTTCGCCTTCCTCGACGAGCTTCTCGAGGTCGATGGCGTCCTGCTCTTCCTCGTCCACGACCTCGAGCGAGGTGTCGGAGGCGTCGACGGCCGACATCTCCTCCATGACCTTCTTCAGCTCGAGGGCGTGCGAGGCGCCGTAGTTCCTGTCGATCGCGTGCTGGAGGGCGATCTCGGAAGCGACGACGGGCTCGACGTTGTAGCCCGTCATGAACTTCAGGTCGTCCATCGCGAAGACGTTCGTCGGGTCGGCCATCGCGATGGTGAGCGTGGCGCCCGTCTTGTTGACCGGCAGGATGTTGTACTTGCGCGCCACGTCCGCGGGAACCAGCTTCAGGACGTTCGGGTCGATCTCGAAGTGCGTCAGGTTGATCGACGGGACGCCGAACTGCGCCGAGAGCGTCTCCGTGATGTCGTCTTCGGTGACGAAGCCGAGCCGCACGAGCGTCTCGCCCAGCTTCACTCCCGATTCCTTCTGCTGCTTGAGCGCCGCCGTCAGCTGCTCGCCGTTGATGAGCTTCGCCTTCAGGAGAAGTTCTCCGAGCTTGACCGCCATGCGCGCAATGATAGTCGTTCGCCCGCCCGCCGGCGGGCCCCCGTTTCAGCGGGTGGCCGGAGCGGGGACCGGGGGGGGAGGAGGCGGGGCGGTCGCTTCACCGGTCACGCGGCTGAGGCGGGCCGTGACGGAACCGATCGGGAGGATCGTCCGTGCCATCACCGGAAGCCGCCGGGCGTCGTCGCTGAACCAGAGGAAGAGCTTCCCCTTGTTCCGGTCCACGCTCGACGCCGATGCCGGGTCGTGCATCCGCGGCTGGACCTTGAGGGCGTCGAAGACGCCGAGCTCCGTCTCCACCTTCTCGCGGCCGAGGACGGCCACGACGAGCCGGTAGAGCTTGCCGCGCGAATAGAGGTCGACGCGCGTCTCCTGCCCCGGGACGAGCGGCACCGTCCTCATGAAGTAGAAGGAGGAGATGACGTCCTGGAAGCGCTCCGGGATCGGTCCGGTCCCCCGGATCTCCTTCGCGTTCCGCCAGACGGCGATGCGGCGGGAGAGGTCGAACTCCTCGACCTCGTCGGAGACGTAGCGCCCTTCCCGTGCGTGCTTCTCGAATCGTACGGGGGAGAAGTCCCGGGCGTCGACCCACGTCGCGTAGTGCGTGTCGACCGGGTAGAACCGCGAGACGTAGTCGTTCGAGACGGCCGAGAGGCTTATCCGGTGGACGGGAACGCCGTCCGGGCTCGCCTCCCGCGTCGTGGCGAGCGTCATCTCGCCTCCCTCGATCTTCAGCCAGGAAATGGTGTAGACGAGGGTCTCCCCGACGTTGAACGGGACGGGGGCGATCTTGTCCTTCGGAAGCTCCTCCCGGCCGAGGTTCGGCAGGACGTTCGCCGTGACGGACGCGGCGAGCGGCCCGGCGAGCACGAGAGCGAGGAGGGCGGAGGCCGTCCTACGCCCCTGACGGGGCGTCCGCCCGCTCGTCGAGGAGCGCGAGGGAAGCTTCGAGGACGACATCAGCAGTCAGGCCGGGAAGGCCGGGCACTCCGGCATTGTAGGCCCCGGTCCCGTCACGCAGGATCCGGACTCGCGGTCCGACCGGGCCGAATCGCGCGGGGTCGGTCGGACCGTAGAGCGCGACCGTCGGTGTCCCGGCAGCGGCGGCGAGGTGGGTGGGGCCCGTGTCGGCGCCGACGAAGAGGGCGGCGCGCGAAGCGAGGCGGGCCGAGGCCGCGGGCGGGCTCGGGGGCGCCAGGGAGGCCGTCCCGCCCGAATCCGCGACGATCCGGGCGGCGCGCTCCCGCTCCCCGGGTCCCCAGCGAAGGACCGGGTCGAGCCCCTTTGCCGCGAGGGCGCGGCAGAACGCGGACGTCTCTCCGGCGTCCCATTCCTTCGTCTCGCGCGAGGAGAAGGGCTGGAGGAGGGCGAAGGGGCGTGCGCGTCGCGCGGCGAGCCAGTCGTCTACCTCCGGCGCCGGCCGTGCGACGAGGTGCGAGACGTCGGGAGTCCTCGGGAAGCCGGTCCGGCCGAGAACGTGCTCTGCCAGGGCGAGGCCCCGGTCGACGACGTGCGTTCCCGCAGGGACGTCGACCCTCTCGTGGGTGACGAGCGCGTTCACCTTCTCGGTCGCCGTCCGGAAACCGAAGCCGACCTTTCGCCGGGCGCGTGCGGCAAGCGTGATCCAGGCGGACTTCAGGAGCCCCTGTGCGTCGACGACGAGGTCGGGCTCGAACGCGCTCAGCGCACGGAGGAACGTTCGCAGCTCCGTACGTGTCCCCGCTGAAAAGGGGCGCTTCCTCCAGGTGCGCGTCGTCGCGACGAGGACGTCGTCCACGTACGGCGCTCCCTCGACGAGCCCGGCGAGCGGCCCCTCCACCGCCCAGGCGAGGCGGTCTCCTTCTCCGCGCAGCGCCTTCGCGAGCGGAAGAGTGAAGACGACGTCGCCGAAGGAGGAGAGTCGTACGAGAAGAAACTTCATCGTCGTTTCGCTATTCTCTCCTCGTCATGGTGCTCGACGCGCCGGTCCTCGTCCTGAACCGGTCGTTCGCCGCCCTCGCCCTCACGGACGCGCGACGCGGGTTCACCCTCTTCTACAAGGGGCACGTGAGGGCCGTCCTGCCCGATTTCACGACGTACGGGTGGGAGGAGTGGTGCGACATCCCCATCCAGCCCGAGGACGTCGACGTCGTCCGGACTCCCCGCACGGTCCTCAAGGTCCCGCGCGTCATCCAGCTCCTCTCCTGCGATCGCCCGCCCCGGTACGACGTGAAGTTCTCCCGCCACAACATCTACGTGCGCGACGGCACGCGTTGCCAGTACTGCGGGAAGCGCTTCCCGACCTCGGAGCTTTCGCTCGACCACGTCGTCCCTCTCTCCCGGGGCGGTGTCTCGTCCTGGGAGAACGTCGTCTGCGCCTGCCTGAAGTGCAACGTCAGGAAGGGGAACCGCCTCCCGGACGAGGCCGGCATGGCACTTCGACGACCCCCGGCCAGGCCCAAGGCCTCTCCGCTCGGACTCCTCGCGCCGAGCCGGATCCACCCGGCCTGGCGGAACTTCCTCGACGTGGCGTACTGGACGATCGAGCTCGGCTAGCCGTCGCGGTATTCGGGGCAGCCGGGGTGCACGGAATGGGGTGGCCCGCAGGAAATCATCCTCTTCCGGCCGATTGACCTGTCGGACGTAAATATATACGGCAGAGATCTTTAGAATGCCGCTTCCGGGCCTGTCCGTGTGCTGGCAGGAAGGTTGAATGTGGAGCGTCAGCCGGTGCGTGCCAGGACGGCCCCCCACCGGCTCCGGAGGAGAGCAGGAAGCAGACGCACAACTGACAGCCCGAGCTTCAGGAACCCCGGTCGAGAGGCCGGGGTTCTTCAATTCAGGGGGTCTCGGGAATCAGCTGCGCCAGCGGTCGTGGAGCCAGAGCCACTGTTCCGGCGCGGACCGCACCTGGCTCTCGACGAGGGCCGTGACGAGGGCGGTGAGCTGCTCTACCCCGCGCTCCTCCGGCGGGATCGCCGTCACGTCGAGCGGCTCGGAGTAGACGAGGCGATAGCGCCCGGGGCCGATGCGCAGGCAGACGACGGGGAGAAAAAGGGCGCCTGTCTTCCCGGCGAGCCGCGCGATCGACGTCGTCGTCAGGGCGGGCCGCCCGAAGAACGGGACCCGGATGCCGTCGGCAGGGCGGGCGCGCTGATCGGCCAGGATTCCGACCATCCCGCCGCCGCGGAGCGTCTTCAGGAGAGTCCGCGCCGCGTCCCGCCTGCTCAGGATGCGGCATCCCGCCTTTTCACGCATCGCCGTCAGCCGAGCGTCGAGAAGGGGGTTGTCGAGCGGGCGGGCGACGATCGTCACGGGGAAGCCCTGGGCGCCCGTCGCGAGCGCGGCCCACTCCCAGTTCCCGAGATGAGGCGTGGAGAAGAAGACTCCCCGTCCCGAGGCGGCGGCCGCGCGGGCGTGCTCGAGGCCGACGATCTCGATCCGGGAGAGGAGTCGCTCGACCGGCTCCGTCTCCGAACGGAAGAGATCGGCGGCGAGGCCGCCGAAGTGGGCGAAGACCGCTCGGGCCAGCCGGTCGACCTCGGCGGGGGACTTCTCGGGGAAGGCGAGCGCGAGGTTTCGGGCGACGAGATGGCGGCGGCGGCGGTCGAGGAGCCGGTAGAGGAGGCCCACGCCCCGGCCGAGGCCGTCGGCGAGGCGGAGAGGGAGGATCCGGAACAGGCTCCTGAGGACGAGGTAGGCCGCCAGCTCGACCCGGTTGCGCAGAGGGCTTCGCGTCGATGCCACGGCTACGAGGGCCTCCTCGACAGGACGGACAGGACTTCCGGCAGGAACGAGGGTTCGACGACGCGCGCCTCGACGGCCACGCGGAAGACAGGTGCCCGGAGCGAGGTGTCGAGCTTCACGGCGTCCTTCTCCGTCGTCACGACGGCGGTCGCTCCCGACTCCTCGAGGGCCCGCTCGATCCGGCCGACCGTGATGGGACCGTAGGGCTCGTGGTCGCGAAAAGCGAGGAACTCCGCCGGGACGACTCCGGCCGCGTCGAGCGTCGCACGGAACGAGCCGGGGCGGGCGATTCCGGCGACGGCCACCGTCGTACCGGCGGGGAGGTCCGCCGGGTCGACGCTCCTCCCTTCGCGGTCACGGATGCCGAGGAACACCGTCCGGGCATGGAAGACGGGGATGCCGGGAGCGTAGCGGCGGGCGAGCTCCAGCGCGGAGGCCGGGTCGGCCTGCTCGGTCTTCGTGACGACGATCAGGTCGGCTCGCGCCAGGGACGTCAGCGGCTCGCGCAGGAGGCCGGCCGGCAGGAGGGCGCCTCCCCGCGTCGGGCGCCGTGGCGTCGAGAAGGACGATGTCGACCTCCCGGGCGAGGCCGACGTGGGAGAAGCCGTCGTCGAGGAGGTGGACGTCCACGGGCGCCTCGAGCGTCTCCGCGCGGGAGGCCGCGAGCGCCCGTCGGGCGTCGGCGACGATCGGGACGAAGGGAAGCGCGCGGGCCAGGAGCGCCGGTTCGTCCCCGGACGCGGCGACCGTCGCGAGGGTTCCCCGCCCGTCGGAAACGACGACGGTCCCGCGGCTTGTGCGGCCGTAGCCCCGCGTGAGGATCGACGGGTGGCGGCCGCGCCGGAGGAGCTCGCCCGCGAGCCAGCGGACGAACGGCGTCTTTCCGGTCCCGCCCGACGCGATGTTCCCGACGGATACGACCGGGCGGGCGGCGTGCCTCACGCCGAAGACGCCGCGCTCGTAGAGCGCGAGGCGGACGGCAACACCGGCGCCGTAGACGTGAGAGAGCGGAAGGAGGAGCGTTCTCACGCCGGGTCCCCTTCGCCCCTCCGGCCGTCGAGGAGATCCAGCGCGAGCCGGGCCGTCCGCTCCGTGGCACCTCGGTGCCTCGCGAAAAGGGCGTCTGCCGCCGAGCGGGCCGCGGCGCGAGCGGCAGGGTCGGCGAGGAGGCGCGCGAGCGCCGCCGATGCCTCCCCGGCGCTCCCGACCGGAAAGGCCGCTTCGCCTGCCGCTTCCACGGCGCGGCGAATGCTGGAGATCGAAGGACCGAGGACGACGGGGAGCCCGGCCAGGAGCGGCTCGAGGACGTTGTGCCCGCCCCGCGTCCCGAACGTCCCGCCGAGAAGGGCGACGTCTCCGAGCCTGTAGGCCGAGGCGAGCTCTCCGATCGTGTCGAGGAGAAAGACGTCGGCTGGGCCGGACCCGCCAGCCGCCGACCGCCGGACGACGCTCAGGCCCGCCGCGCCGGCCCGGCGCGCCGCCTCGTCCCACGTCTCGGGGCGGCGGGGAGCGAGGAGGAGGAACGGGGCGATTCCCGCGTTCGCGAGGGTGCGGGGAAGGGAAAGGACGAGGTCGAGCTCTTCCTCGGCGATCGATCCCGCGACCAGGATCGGGCGGCCCGCAGCCAGCGTGCGGACCCGAGACGCAAACGGCGGCTCGGGCGGCAGCGGGCGGTCGAACTTCATGTCCCCGGCGACGTGGATCCGATCCTCGGGGACGCCGATCGACGCGAAGCGGGCGGCGTCCTCGGGCGTCCGGGCCGCCACCGCGGAAAGGGCCTCGAGCGGAGCGCGAAAGAGGCGTCGCGCGGCGCGCAGGCGCCGTGCCGAACGTTCGGAGAGGCGTCCGTTCGCGACGAGGACGGGCAGGCCGCGCCGCCCGGCCGCACGCAGGAGAACCGGCCAGAGCTCCGTCTCCACGAGGACGAGCAGTCGCGGCCCGGCCGAATCGAGGAGGCGCCGGACGGAAAGGGGCAGGTCGAGGGGGAACGGTTGAAGTCGCGCCGGAGGGGAAAGGTCCCGGAACCTTCGCTCGAGAAGCCCGACCCCGGCCGGCGTCGAGGATGTGACGAGGAGCGACAGGCCGGGGCGCTCGGCCCGGAGCGCCTGGACGAGCGTGTGGGCGAGCTCGACCTCGCCGACCGAGACCCCCTGGACCCAGACATCGGCCTTGGCCGGCCCACTCGGCGGGAGGAGGCGGCGGGCGATCAACGCCGGAAGGCCGGAACCTCCCCGTGGCCCGGGGGATTCTCTCAACCAGCCTTCCTGGAGGAAGTTACGATTCCCATCCGAGAGGCGGCATTATAGTCGCGTGGCGGCCACGGCCGGCGGATCCGGCGTCCGGGAAGGGACGATAGACGACGCCGGGCGGGGAGCCGTAGAACCACTCGGCATGGCTTTGCAACTGGTTCACGTCCGGCGGGCGCCGCGGGAGGGGACGACGATCGAGCCCAGGGACGAACGGCGCCTCGCCGAGCTGGCGAAAGCGGGCGACGAGGATGCATTTGCCGAGCTCGTTCGCGGCCGCACCGACTCCGTCGTGGCGTTTCTTCGCCGGATGCTCGGCGACACCGAGGATGCCCGCGACGTCGCCCAGCTCACGTTCCTGCGCGTCTGGGAGAACCTCCCTCGCTACGACCCGACCTTCGCCTTCTCGACGTGGGTCTTCCGGATCGCCGGAAATCTCGCCATCGACGCCCTCCGGGCACGCGGGACCCGGGCGCGGACGCTGGCGGAGAGCTTCCGGGTCGTCCGGGGCGGGCTCCTGGCGACCGAGCCGGAGGCGCCCCTGCGCCTCTCCCAGGAAGAGATCCGGCGCGTCTTCGACGCCTGCGCGACGGTCCTTTCCGAAAAGCAGCGGATCGTCTTCGTCCTCAGGGAGCTGGAGGAGAAGGAGAGCCGGGAAGTCGCCGAGATCGTCGGTTGCCGGGAGTCGACCGTGAGAAACCACCTCTTCCAGGCGCGGCGTCTCCTCAGGGAGGAGCTCCGGCGCCGATTCCCCGAGTACACCCCCGAGGCGCGCCCGGGAGCCGGGAAGGCCCGAGCGTGAACGCCCCCGTCTGTGCCCGCCTGGACGACCTCCTCGAGAGGCGCGACGACGACCGCCTCTCCCCGTCCGAGGAGCGCCTCCTCGCGCGCACCTCGTCTCCTGCGACGCCTGCGCGGCCGAGGCGCTCCGTCGCGATCCCGTTCTCCTCTTCGCGCGAGATGCGGCGCGACGCACACCCGACGTCCTGACGGCCGAGGCGCGCGAGCGTTTCGTGGGGGACGTTCTCGCGGCGACCGCCGCCGCGAAGACGGCCCGGCGTCACCCGGTGTCCCGGACGGTCCTCGGCCTTCGGATTGCCGCTTCCCTGCTCCTGGCCGCTTCCGTCGCGGGGGTCTGGTACGTGCGCGGGCGAGGCGTGTCGCCCTCCCCGGAAGAGACCTTCCCTGCCGCGGTCGCGTCCGGGGCACGGACCGTCCGGGTCGAGACGCTTCCGGCGTTCGAGGATCTCGGCGCCGCCGGCGCGATCGTCTACCAGTTCCCGGCGTCGAAGCCGGGCGAACCGACGGTCGTCTTCGTCGTCGACCGGAACGCGGACATCTGATTCGGATGAGGTCGCTCCTTCGCGTGGCGGCGATTGCGGCCCTCCTGCTCGGCACCGGGGTCTCGCCCGCGGCCCCCACCCCCTCCCCGGAGCCGGACGTCGTCCGGGTCTTCACCCTCCGGCACCGAAAGGCCGAGGAGGCGTTTCTCGTCGTCCGCCCCCTCCTGACGTCGCGGGGTTCGCTCGTCCTGCAGCCGGCGCTCAACGCGCTCACCGTCCGGGACGCGGAGCGGGCCGTGGAGCAGGCCGCCCGGGCGGTCGAGTCGTTCGACGTCCCCCCCCGGGCGTTCGCCGTCTCCGTCGCCCTCCTCAGTGCGACGAACTCCCCCTCGCCGGCGGCGGCGCCGACCCCGATCGCCGAGCAGCTCCGCGGCGTCGGAGCGCGGCTCAGGAAGCTCTTCAGCTTCTCCGACTACACGACGCTCGACGAGGTGGTCCTCCACCGGCTCGAGGGAGAGCTGGTCTCCTGGAACCTCGGCGGGGGGTACCGGATCGACTTCCTCCTCGAGGCGGGAAACGGCGACGAGGTCGTGCGGCTCCGGAGCCTGGTTCTCGCCCGGGTGCGGCGGGACGAGAAGGGACGCGAGACGGTGCGGGACGTGGCCCGGACCTCGATCAACCTGAAGATGCGGGAGCCGTTCGTCCTCGGCGTCGGCCGCGAGGAGGGGGGCTCGGCCGCTCTCTTCCTCGTCCTGTCGGCCGCGCCCGCCGGTCCCAGCCCCGGTATCGGAGGGCTCCGCTGATGCCGGAGTTCGTCTGCCGCGTCGGGACCTCCGAGGGGCGCATGGTGACCCGCACGATCGAGGCCGCCAGCGAGGCCGCCGTCCGCGCGGAGCTGGAGAGGCAGGGGGCCCGTCTCTTCTCGGCACGCCCCTCCCGGCTGGGGCGCCTCGACCTCCGGCCCGGGGCCTTCGTTCCCCGGTCCGGCTCCTTCCGTTCGAAAGGCCGCGTGAAGATCCACGAGTTCCTCGTCTTCAACCAGGAGCTCGTTGCGCTTCTCAAGGCGGGGCTGCCGGTCGTCTCGGGCCTCGACATCCTCCTGGAGCGCCAGAAGAACCCGCACTTTCGAAGGATTCTCCTGGACGTGAGGGAGCAGCTCGTCGCCGGGACGGCCCTCTCCGACGCGTTCCTCTCCCACGGGGACGCCTTCCCGCGCCTCTACGCCACCTCGCTCAAGGCGGGGGAGCGCTCGGGAGAGGTCGAGAAGGTCCTCCGCCGGTTCCTCGGCTACCAGAAGATCCTGGGCCAGGTGAAACGGAAGGTCACCGGGGCGCTCGTCTATCCGGCCGTCCTCATCGGTCTCTCCCTCGGCCTGATCATCATCCTGATGACGTACGTCATCCCCCGGTTCACGGAGTTCTTCTCGGGCTTCGGCGGCGAGATGCCGGCGCTGACCGTGGCCGTCGTCGGGACGGCCACGTTCATGCGGGCGCACCTCCTCGAGGTCACCCTCGGCACCGTGGCGACCGTCCTGGTCTTCAACCGCTGGCGGCGGACCGACCAGGGAACCCGCGTCGTGCACGGCCTCCTCCTGAAGGTCCCGATCATCGGCGGCGTCCTCCACGAGTTCTCCCTTTCGCAGTTCGCCCGCTCCCTGTCGACCCTCGTCGGCGCGGGGACGCCGCTCGTGCCGGCCCTGGAGATCTCGACCGGCTCCATCGGGAACCGGAGGGTCTCCGACGCCGTCGCCTCCGTCGTGCCGAAGGTGCGGCAGGGCGCCGAGCTCTGGCGGAGCCTCGAGGAGACGGGCCAGTTCACATCCCTCGCCGTCGAGATGATCAAGGTGGGCGAGGCGACGGGCGCCCTGGAGGACATGCTGACGAACGTCTCGGACTTCTACGACGAGGCGATCGAATCGCAGCTCCAGACGATCATCAACCTGATCGAGCCGGTCATCCTGATCGTCATGGGGGGCGTCATCGCTACGATCCTGCTGTCCGTATACCTTCCGATGTTCACGATCCTCTCCAACATCAAGGGCTAGAGGAGATGAGCCGAGCCGCGTCCGACGTCCCGTCCGTTCCCGACTTCCCGCGCGTCCTCGACGCCGCTTCCGAGGAGAGCCGCGCCCGGGAAGTCGCGAGACGGCTCGGGATCCCGTTCGTCGACCTCTGGACCTTCCGGGTCGACCCGGTCCTGTTCAAGAGCGTGCCGCTCGAGTGGATGCTCCGCTTCGAGTTCGTCCCGGAGAGCGAGGAAGACGGGGTGCTCACGGTCGTGATGACCGACCCGACGGACGTCGTGCGGCGCGACGAGCTCGAAGCCCTCGTCAAGCGGCGCCTCCGGATGAAGGTCGGTTCGCGGGCCGCGATGCAGGAGATCCTGCAGAAGTCCGAGTCGACCCAGCGGGTCCTCGAGGAGGCGACCGAAGAGTTCCGGATGCAGGTCGTGAGGGAGGACGAGGAGGGGCAGGAGGTCCTGACGATCGACCGGATCGCGGCCGACGCCAGCCCGATCATCAAGCTCGTCGACTCGGTCCTCTTCAACGCGATCCAGCGGCGGGCGTCCGACATCCACATCGAGACGCAGGAGAACGTCGTCGTCATCAAGTACCGCATCGACGGCGTCCTCTACCCGGCGATGGAGCCGATCGACAAGAAGCACCACCAGACGATCATCAGCCGCATCAAGGTGATGTCGGAGCTCGACATCGCCGAGAAGCGGATCCCGCAGGACGGGCGCTTCAAGATCCGCGTCAAGGGCCGGACGATCGACTTCCGCGTCTCGATCATGCCGACGGTCCACGGCGAGGACGCCGTCATCCGGATCCTCGACAAGGAGTCGGCGAACGCCGAGTTCAAGAACCTCCGCCTCGACGTCCTCGGGATGGACCCCGAGACGATGAAGCGGCTCCGCAAGTTCATCCGCGAGCCGTACGGCATGGTCCTCGTCACCGGCCCGACGGGCTCGGGAAAGACGACCACCCTCTACGCCTGCCTGTCGGAGATCCAGTCGGTCGAGGACAAGATCGTCACGATCGAGGACCCGGTCGAGTACCAGCTGCGCGGCATCACGCAGATCCCGGTCAACGAGAAGAAGGGGCTCACCTTCGCCCGCGGCCTCCGGTCGATCCTGAGGCACGACCCCGACAAGGTCATGGTCGGCGAGATCCGCGACGAGGAGACGGCCCAGATCGCCGTCCAGGCGGCGCTCACCGGGCACCTCGTCTTCACGACCGTCCACGCGAACAACGTCGTCGACGTCCTCGGCCGCTTCCTCAACATGAAGGTCGAGCTCTACAACTTCGTCTCGGCCCTCAACTGCATCCTGGCGCAGCGGCTCGTACGAAAGATCTGCCCTCACTGCAAGACGCCGATGGAGCCGACGAAGCAGCTCCTCGACGAGTCGGCCCTGACCGCGGCCGACATCGCCGACGTGACCTTCTACGAGGGGCGCGGCTGCATCGAGTGCAACGGGACCGGCTTCTACGGGCGGATGGCGATCACCGAGCTCCTCGACCTCTCCGACCGGATCCGCGGCCTCATCCTCGACCGCCGCCCCGCGGCCGAGATCAAGAAGGCCGCCAAGGAGGAGGGGATGGCCTTTCTCCGGGAATCGGCCCTGAAGAAGGTCTTCCTCGGCGAGACGACCCTGAAAGAGATCAACAAGGTGACCTTTGTCGACTGACGGTCTCGCCGCCCGCGTCCGCAACGCCCTGAGCAGGGGCTGGACCTTCCGCCGGCCGCCTCACGCCTTCGTCCTGACGGAGGACCGCCTCGTGCACGTCTCCCTCCCTCGCGAGGCCCGGGGCGTGCGCCCGGTCGGGGGGGCGAGCGTCTCCTCCAGGGACCTTCCGCCCGGGACGTTCCGGGAGGGCCCGGCGGGTCTTCCCGTCGCCGGGCCGGGCCTCGGGCAGGCGCTCTCGTCCCTACTCTCGCCGAAGGACCGCCTGACGGCGGCCTCGCTCGCCGTTCCCGACCGGTTCGTGAAGGCCGCGACGGTCGACCTCGAGCCCGGGGCCCAGAAACGTCCGAAGGAGCTCGCCGAGATGCTCCGCTGGAAGGTGAGCCGCCTGTACGGAGAGCCGGCCCCCGAGCTCCGGATCACCTGGTGCGAGGCGGGAGCGGCCCCCGACGGCGGAACCCGTCTCCTCGTCCTCGCCTCGCCAGAGGAGACGATCGCCTCGCTCGAGGCGGCGTTTCTCGGCCACGGGATCCGGATCGGCGCCCTCGAGCCCGCCGCTCTCGCCGTGTCGGCGATCGCCTCCCTGGCCCTCGCCGGGACGGGGCTCGTCGTCTTCACCGACGGACCGAACGTGTCGACCGTCTTCCTCGAGAAGGGCGCCGTTCGGTTCCTGAGGACCCGGGCGACGGCCGCGGATCCCGACCAGGCGCTTCAGGAGATCCGGCTCGCGGCCGCCTTCGTCGGGGGGGCGTCGGCGGACGGCTCCGGGCTCGACATGTCCGGCGAGGTCGTCGTCGTCCCGGCGTCGGCCCCGGCCTCGATCCGGTTCCGGGAGTTCCTGATGGAGAACGGCGGCAGGGAGCCGATGTCGCTCCTCCCGACCCTTCGCACGCTGGGCTTCCCGCAGTGGGGCGAGGACACCGCCCCGCTCGTCGGGGTCGGCCTCCTTCAGGGAGTGGGTTGACGCCGTGGCCGCCATCAGACCGAACCTTGCCCGCAGGCCGTTCGTCGACTCCCGGCCCGCCAACGTCGCCGCGGCTTTCCTCCTTCTCGCCGCGATCGTCCTCACCGCGATCAGCGTCCGGACCGTCCACGCCTACCTCGAGGGCTCGCGGCAGTCGCGGGTGGAGATCGCGTCGTTGCGCGCCGAGATCGGCCGCTTCGAAGCCTCGGGGCGCGAAGCGGAGGCGAAGCTCGCCCGGTTCGACCTCGCCGGAATGCAGGCGGGGGCCGAGGAGGCCAACGAGCTCGCCCGCCTTCGCGCGTTCTCGTGGAGCCGTTTCCTGACACGCCTCGAGAAGACCCTCCCGAACGACGTCCGCGTGGTCTCGGTCAGCCTCACGAAGCCAGAAGCCGGGAAGTCCGCCGCGAAGGAAGCCCGCGCCGAAGACTCCTTCGCCGTCGCCCTGTCGCTCGTCTCGCGCGACCCCGACGGCCTTCCGAAGCTGATCCGGGCCTTCTACGCCTCCCCGTGGTTCGACGCGCCGACCCCCGTCTCCGAGACCGGCGGTGAACAGGGGAGCGTCGAGGGCCGCGGCTTCGTCCTCGACATCGTCTACACCGACCGGGAGGCGAAGCCGTGAGCAGCGCCACGACGGCTTTCCGCGACCGCAGGGTCCTCTTCGTGATCCTCCTCGTCGCCATCGCAGGAAACGTCGCCGTCCTCCTCTCCTACCGGACGTTCTACGACGAACGCCTTCGGGCGCTCGTGTCCGAGAAGGCCAGCCTCGAGAAGCGGCGGGACGATTCCCGCCGCCGGACCGAGAAGGCCGAGGCCTCCGAGCGGAGGCTCTTCGAGACCCAGGAGGCCCTGACCGCCTTCTTCTCCGAGACGCTCGGCAAGCGCGAGGACAGGATCGCTCCCCTGATCGAGGAGATCTACGCGACGACGCGCGCCGCCGGTCTCCGTCCCGACGCGATCGCGTACACGTCGACCGACGAGCCGGGCACCGACTCGCTGACGATGACCTTCGGGGTCGCCGGCCCGTACGGCGACGTCAAGAGGCTCCTCGCGGGTCTCGAGCGTTCGAAGCGATTTCTCGTCGTCGAGCAGGTCGCCCTGTCGGGCGGGACGGAAGCCGACCCGGATCTCGTGAGAATCACGATGACCCTGACGAACTACTTCCGGCCAGGCTCCCTTCGTCCGATCCGGACCGTCCGCGACCCGCGGAGCGCAAATGCCGGGCGCGCCCCCGCCGCCGCCCCGAGGGGGAGGTCCGCGCGATGAGCGCCCTCGCGTCCCGCAAGGGCCTCCTGGCGCTCCTGGCCCTCCTCGTCGTCCTTCTCGTCATCAACTACTGGCCGCGTGGCGGGGAAGCGACGCCCGCGTCCCCGCGGAGCGCCACGACGCGCCTCGCGGCGCGGCCGGGCGGCACGCCGCCGGCGGCCTCGGAGATCCCTCCCCTCACCTTCCACCAGGAGCGGGGCGAGATCGGCGGCGCCGTCGTGAGAAACGTCTTCTCGTTCCACGTACCCCCGACGGCGACCCCGAAGCCGCTTCCGCCGGCGCCGACGCCGTTTCCGGCTCCCGGCTCGGCCCAGTTCATCGGCCCGCGACTCCCGACGCCGACGCCGACGGCGACGCCGATCGTCCCCCCGGCGATCCCCTTCCGCGCCCTCGGCGTCTTCGGGCCGCGCGAGAAGCCGATCGTCACTTTCGAGGACGGTCCCCGCCTCATCAACGCCCGCGAGGGCGACATTCTCGACGGCCGCTTCATCCTCAAGCGCGTCGGCCGCGAATCGGTCGACTTCGCCTTCGTCGGGCTGCCGCCCGAGATCACCCGGCGGATCCCGGTCCTTCCGCCCGACGCCCTCCGCTGAAGGGACGCCCATGACCGTTCACAGACCGCGACCGCCCCGAGCCCTCCTTCTCGCCGCCGCCCTCGCCCTGGCCGTGGGCGCTTCCGGCTGCGCCTCCGAGCGCGCGTTCCGGGAGGCGCAGGACTACGAGCAGCTGCAGCACTGGGACATGGCCGTCATGGCCTACCAGAAGGCGGCGTCCCTCGAGCCGGGGAACAAGAAGTACGAATCGGCGCTCTTCCGCTCGCGAATGCAGGCGGCCCAGACGCACCTCGGACGGGGACGGCTCCACCGCTCGGCGGGGCAGCTCGACCTCGCGAAGGTGGAGCTCGAGCAGAGCGTCGCGCTCGACGCGACGAACGACGTCGCCCACCAGGAGCTGAAGAAGGTCATCGAGGAGATCGAGGCGCGCCGGCTCGAGTCCATCGGAGGGTCGCCGACCGAGAAGGCCAAGGCGAAGGCGAAGGGCCGCAGGGCCGCCCCGCCGATGCTGAACCCGGCCTCGGACAAGCCGATCGACGTCTCGTTTCCGCCCGACACGCCGATCAAGAAGATCTACCAGGCCCTCTGCACCGCGTCCGGGATCAACGTCATCTTCGACCCGCAGCTGAAGGACGACAAGTTCACGATCGACCTGAGGAGTCTCACGTTCCAGAAGGCCCTCGAGACGACGATGCGGCAGGCGGGGCACTTCTACAAGGTCATCGACGAGAAGACGATCCTCGTCGCGCAGGACACGCAGCAGAATCGCAAGGAGTACGAAGACCAGGTCGTCCGGACGTTCTTCCTCTCGAACGGGGACGTGAAGGACGTCTCCGCGATGGTCCGGGGCCTGCTCGACCTGCGGAGGATGGCGACCGTCACCCAGCTGAATGCGATCGTCATCCGCGACACGGCCGACAAGGTCGCGGTGGCCGAGCGGCTCATCGAGGTGAACGACAAGGCGAAGGCCGAGGTCGTCCTCGACGTCGAGCTCCTGCAGCTGAGCACCAAGAAGCTCCTCGACCTCGGGGTCAAGCTCTCTTCGTACGCCCCCATCACGACCGGTACGGCGACGGGGAGCGACGGCAAGACGCCCATCACGTCGCTCCCCTGGGACGAGCTGCTCAAGCTCTCGCTGTCCGATTTCAACTTCACGGTCCCGTCGATCGCCATCAACTTCATCAAGACGAACACCGAGGCGGAGATCCTGGCCCAGCCGCAGCTGCGGATCGCCGAGGGGGAGAAGGCCCAGCTCGTCATCGGCAACCGCGTCCCGATCCCGGTGACGACCATCAACACCCAGACCGCGATCGGCCAGGTCGGCGTCGTCCCGGTGACGTCGTTCCAGTACCAGGACGTCGGCATCAAGCTCGACGTCGAGACCCGCGTCCACCACAACAAGGAGGTCTCGCTCAAGCTCACCGTCGAGGTCTCGAACCTGGCGGGCGAGGTGGCGGGTCAGAACGGCCAGCCGGCCCAGCCGATCATCGCGACCCGGACGATCACGTCGAACATCCGGCTGAAGGACGGCGAGACGAGCTTCCTCGCGGGCCTCGTCCAGACGACCAAGCAGGTCACGAAGACCGGCCTTCCGTTCCTCGCGGACCTGCCCCTCATCGGTCCGCTCTTCGGCCAGACCAAGACCGAAGGCGACCGGAACGACATCTTCCTCACGCTCACGCCCCACATCACGCGTGCCCCGCAGATCGAAGAGGAGGACCTCATCCCGGTCTGGGTCGGGACGGAGAACAACGTCAGCTTCTCGGGACTCAACGTCCGTCTCGAATCGCCGCAGGCCCCCGCGACGCCGTTCGATTCGCCCGCCGAGTCCCCCGCCTCGCGCCCGGTGGCGCCGACGAACCCGGGTTCGCCCATTGCGCCGATCCCGGGGGCCGGGTTGTTCCAGGGCTCCGGCCCGAACGACCCGTTCAAGGCTCCGGGGCCGGCGGTGCCGAAGCCGACGCCCGTCCCGTCGCCGCCGACGAAGCCCCTCTCGAGCGGAAACGCGGCGTCGGACTCGTCGAGCTTCGTCGAGAGCAAGGGGCCGCAACCGCTGATCCTCGGCCTCGAGATGGAGAACCCGGAGCTGTCCGCAGGCGAGACGACGACGATGACGCTCAGCGGGCCGGCCGAGCTGACCGACGCCGGAGCCCTCGAGGTGACCCTCGAATGGGACCCGGCGGTCGCCGAGATCGTCACCATATCGCCCGGTCCCTGGCGCACGGGCTCGGCGGCCCTCAACACGCGCCTCGACGCCGATCGCGGGCCCGGCCGCGTGAGGGTCGGCTTCGGGACGCCGACGGGAGTCGTCGGCCTGCCGAGCGGCGCGCTCGCGCGTTTCACCGTCCGTGCCCTCGTCCCGGGGCAGACGCTCTTCCGGCTGTCGGCCGGGGCCGGGCTCGGCAAGAACGGCGCGCTCCGTCCCGAGGCGAACGCCGTCGCCCTGTCGGTGGCCCCCTGAGGCGATCGTGATGACCCGGTCCCGCGCCCGCGGATACTCGCTCGTCGAGCTCGTCGTCGTCGTCACGCTGATCCTCGTGCTGACGGCGATGATCGTCCCGGTTGCGAGGTTCAACTGGACGCGGATGAAGGAGATGGAGCTGAAGGAAGCGCTCCGGACGATGCGCACGGCCATCGACGAGCACAAGCGCCTCTCCGACCAGGGGCTGATCCCGGTCGAGCTCTCGACCGAAGGGTATCCGAAGGACCTCGAGACGCTCGTGGAGGGGATCGAGCTGGTAGGGCAGGTCAAGAAAGTGCGGAAGTTCCTCCGGAAGATCCCGGTCGACCCCATGACGGGTGAGGCGGAGTGGGGCATGAGAAGCCTGCAGGACGACTTCGACTCGACCAGCTGGGGGCGGCAGAACGTCTACGACGTCTACTCCCTTTCCGAGAAGACGGGCCTGGACGGCACGAAGTACAAGGACTGGTGAACATGACGAGCCTCCTGACAACCGTGCCGGTGGGCACGCCCTCGGCCCTGCCCGACACCGTCCCTCCCGTCCGACGCCGTGGCTTCACACTCATAGAGTTGCTCGTCGTCATGGCGATCATCGGCATCCTGGCGTCGATCGGCATCCCGATGCTCCTGAATACCCCGATCAAGGCCAAGGAGGCCGCGCTCCGGGAAAACCTCTTCACCTTCCGCTCCTGCCTCGACCAGTACAAGGCCGACAAGGGCCACTATCCCGCGTCGCTCGAGGTCCTGGTCCAGGACAAGTACATCCGGAAGGTTCCGCTCGACCCCTTCACCAAGGCGGCCGACACGTGGGAGCTCGTTTTCGAGGAGCCCTCCTCGGCCGAGGCCGCGACGGACGAGCCGCCGGGCGTCATCGACATCCACTCGGGTTCGACGGCGACGGCACTCGACGGGACCGCCTACAACACGTGGTGAACATGGCGGCGTCTCGACGTGGGCGGGGCGGGTACACGCTCGTCGCCCTCCTCGTCGCGATGACGGTGGCGTCGATCCTGATCGCCTCGGTCCTGCCCCTGGCCTCGGCGCAGGCGCAGCGCGAACGCGAGGCCGAGCTGATCTTCCGCGGCCTCCAGTACGCGGAAGGAATCCGCATATTCCGGCGGCGCTTCGGGCGCTACCCGAACTCGCTGAAGGAGCTCCTCGAGGTGAAGCCCCGGAGCGTCCGCAAGCTCTGGAAGGACCCGATGACGAAGGACGGCGAGTGGGGAATCATCACGATGGCGCTGACCCCCGTGACGCCGGGCGGCGGGACGAAGGCGGGCCTGAACCCCGCCACCCCTTCTCCTCGACCGACGTCTCCCCCCAGTCCGTTCGGACCGCCGGGAGGTGCGGGCGGAAGCGGCCTGCCCGGCGTCGGCGGCGCCCCCCTGGGGCCCGTCATGGGCGTCTTCTCGAAGTCGACCGAGAAGGGCTATCGGCTCTTCGAGGGACGGGAGGCGTACAACGAGTGGCGCTTCACCGAGGAGAGCCTCGGGGTGAAGTCCGGGACGGGAGGCTTGGGCGACCTCCGCAACCCGTAGGCGGAGGTGTCCCATTTCCGCCCGGCGGCGGCAGGAACTGACCTCTCCCGGCCCGACGGTAAGATCCGCGCCGTGGAAACCCGGACCCTCGGAGACGGCCTCTCCGTCTGGCTCGACCCGATGCGCGACGTGCGGAGCGTCGCCCTCGGCGTCTACGTGGCGGGCGGCTCGGCCGACGAGGAGCCCGAGGCCCTCGGGTCGACCCACTTCCTCGAGCACCTCCTCTTCCGCCGCTCCCGGCGCCGCACGGGCGCGGCCATCGCCCGGACGACCGACCGGCTCGGCGGCGACTGCGACGCCTACACCACGAAGGAGTGGATGGCGGTTCACGCCCGGACGCCCGCCGAGCGCCTGCCCGACGCGCTCTCCCTCCTGCTGGACCTGACGGAAGCGCCGGCCTTCACGGCCGACGACGTCGAGACCGAGCGCAAGGTCATCCTCGAGGAGATGGCCGAGGCGAACGACGTCCCGGAGGATCGCCTCCACGAGACGTTCGTCCGGTCCTACTGGCCCGACCACCCCCTCGGCGCCCCGATCCTCGGGACCGGCGAGACCGTCCGCGCCCTGACCCGCGGCCGCCTCGTGAAGCGGTTCCGCGAGATCTTCCGGCCGGAGAGGACGCTCCTCGTCGCCATCGGGGCGTTCGAGCCGGAGGCGTTCCTCAAGCTCCTCTCGGCCGAGCGGAAGAAGCGCCGCCACGCGGCGGCCCCGCTCGGCCCGGCCGCCGCGGCCCGTCCGTCGCCCACGGCCACGCGCTGCGCCTTCCACATCCCGCGGCTCGACCTGACCCAGACGCACCTCCTCGTGGGGACGCCGGCCCCGGCCTACGCCGACCGGCAGGTCCCCGCCGCCTGGCTCCTCTCCGTCGTTCTCGGCGGGGGCGTCTCGTCCCGCCTCTGGCGGCGCGTCCGGGAGCGGCACGGTCTCGCGTATCACGTCGGGGCGGGGCTCACGCTCCACCGCGACGGCGGGATGGCGCTCATCGAGGCGGCGACGGCGCCGAAGAAGCTCCCGAAGCTCGTCCGCGCCACGGGGGCCGTCCTTCGCGAGCTGCGCAACACCGGCATCACGCGCTCCGAGCTGCGGCGGGCGAAGGACCAGGTCCGCGCCGAGATCGCGATGTCCCTCGAGTCGACCTCCTCGCGGCGCGAGGGTGTCGTTCGGGCCTGGTTCTTCCGGGGGCGCCCCTGGGAGGCCGACGAGGTGATCGCCGAGATCGAGGCCGTGACGGCCGCCGAGATCGACGACGCCATCGGCGTTCTCTTCGGAACCCCCGATTCCACCGGCTTCGGCGTGACGGGCCCCTCCCTCGTCGGTGCCACCGTCGACGACCTCGCGGGCGAGCTCGCGGCGTGAGCGTCGGCGCGAGCGTGCCGGCGAGTGTGCCGACGAGTGTCGAAGTGCGGTTCCGGCTCCGGCCCGATTGCGAAGACCTCGGGCCTCCCGAGTACGCCAGCGACCTCGCGGCGGGCGCCGACCTGCGCGCGGCCCTCGACGCGCCGATGACGATCGCTCCCGGGGCGCGCGCCGTCGTCCCGACGGGCCTGACGCTCGAGATCCCGCCCGGATTCGAGGCGCAGGTCCGGGCCCGGTCGGGCCTCGCGCTGAAGAAGGGGCTCGCGCTCGCCAACGGCGTCGGGACGATCGACGCCGACTACCGGGGCGAGGTCGGCGTCATCGTCGTGAACCTCGGCGCCGAGCCGGTCACGCTCGCGCGCGGCGAACGGATCGCCCAGCTCGTCGTGGCGCCCGTCGTGCGGGCGCGTTTCGAGCGGGCTCCCGAGCTGAACGGCACCGCGCGCGGCGCCGGCGGCTTCGGGTCGACGGGGACGGCGTGATCGAGGCCGCCTTCCTCGGGTCGGGCTCCACGGGGAACTGCGCGGTGATCCGCGCCGGCCGCACCGCCGTCCTCCTCGACGCCGGCCTCTCGCCGCGGCAGATCGGCGTGCGGCTCGGCAAGCTCGGGATGACTCTCGACGACGTCTCGGCGCTCCTCCTGACGCACGAGCACTCGGACCACGTCTCTTCCGCGGCGGTCCTTGCCACGAAACGCGGCATTCCCGTCTATGCCACGCAAGGCACGCTCGCGAAGGCGGGCCTCCCCGGGCCGCTCTTCGCCGATCTGCGCACCGTCGCGGACGGCGCGGAGCTCTGCTTCGGCGGGGGCGACCTGACCGTCCGCGTGACCCGGACGCCGCACGACGGGGTCGACCCGGTCTGCTACGTCTTCGCCGACGGCGCCGGGCGGCGCGTCGGGGTCGCGACGGATCTCGGGCACCTCTCGAAGAAGGTCCTGGCGGCGCTCGAAGGGTGCGAGGTCCTCGGCCTCGAGGCGAACCACGACGTCGACGTCCTCCGGGAGGGGGCCTACCCGGCGTTCCTGAAGAAGCGGATCCTCTCGGACGTGGGGCACCTCTCGAACGACGCCGCGGCCGCGGGCCTCGCGCGCCTCCTCGGCGACCGGACGAGGATCGTCGTGGGGCTCCACCTGTCGAAGAACAACAACACGCCGACCCTGGCCGAGCGCGCGCTCCGCCAGGGCGTCGAACGGCTCGGGGCGAAGGTCGTCCTCGAGGTGGCGGGTCCCGACGCCCCGACCGGCTGGTACCGGGCGCGGCCCGCGGGAGGAATCGGATGAAGGTCCAGGTGACGGTGGTTCCGAAGTCGGGAGTCCTCGACCCGCAGGGAAAGGCGATCGCGGGGGCGCTGGCGCGGCTCGGCTTCCCGGGCGTCGGCGACGTCCGCGCCGGGAAGGTCTTCCGCGTCGAGGTCGAGGCGAAGGACGCCGCCGAGGCGAAGGCGCTCGCGGGGCAGATGGCGGAGAAGCTCCTCTGCAATCCCGTCATCGAGGAGTACGAGGCCGAGGTGCTCGGGTGAGCGCCGGGGCGCGGCCGCGCGTCTCGGTCGTCGTCTTCCCCGGCTCGAACTGCGACCACGACGCCGTCCACGCCGTCGAGGCGACGATCGGAGCCGACGCGCGCCCCGTCTGGCACGCCGGCACCGACCTCGGCCGCCCCGACCTGGTCATCCTCCCCGGCGGCTTCTCCTACGGCGACTACCTCCGCTGCGGCGCCCTCGCCCGCTTCTCGCCGGTCATGGAAGCCGTTCGGGACTTCGCGGCGAAGGGAGGCCCCGTCCTCGGCATCTGCAACGGCTTCCAGGTCCTCTGCGAGGCGGGGCTCCTCCCGGGCGCGCTCCTCCTGAACTCGGGCCAGCGGTTCCGCTGCGAGGACGTCTTCGTCCGCGTCGAGACGATCCGGACCCCCTTCACGGCCGAGCTGACGAAGGGGGACGTCCTGCGTCTCCCGATCGCCCACGGAGACGGGAACTGGCGCGCCGAGGCAGCGACCTTCGACGACGTGACGACGCACGACCAGATCGTCTTCCGCTACTGCGACGCGGCGGGGTCGCGCGCCACGGGCGCGAACCCGAACGGCTCCCTCGACGACGTCGCGGGCGTCTGCAACCGGGAGCGGAACGTCGTCGGACTGATGCCCCACCCCGAGCGCGCCTCCGAGGCGATGCTCGGCAACGCCGACGGCGCGCGCCTCTTCCGGTCGTTCGCGAACGGGCTCCTGCTCGGCCGGACGGGCTGACGCCCGGCCTACTTCGGAGCGACTTTCCCTTCCGTCTCTTTCGCCTTTTCCTTGCCGAAGACGTCGTTCGCCACGAGCGCCTTCGGGTCGTACGGGGAGGGGGCGCCGCCGAGGTACTTGTGGAACCAGTCGAGGTGGGCGGCGTAGTAGAGGACCATGTCGTACCAGCCGGGCCAGTGGCTCGCGTTCTCGAGGACGATCAGGCGCGACGGGACGCCCATCTTCTGCAGGTCGGTGAAGAACGCGAGCGACTGCGTGTAGGGGACGCGGAAATCCTTCTGGCCGGTGATCACGAGGGTCGGCGTCTTGAACTTCTCGACGTAGGACGACGGGCTCTGTTTCGCGTACCCCTCGGGGTTCTGCCAGGGGGTCCCCTTCAGGTCCCACTCGGGGAACCAGAGCTCCTCGGTCATCGAGTACATCGACCGGAGGTCGTAGACGCCCATCATCGAGGCGAGCGCCTTGAAGTGGTTGTCGTTCCCCGCGAGCCACATCATCGCGTAGCCGCCCCACGACCAGCCCATCGCCCCGATCCGGTCCTTGTCGGCCCACGGCTGCACGGCGAGCCAGTCGGCCACGGCGAGGACGTCCTTCATCACCTTGCCGTCCCAGTCGCCCGAGATCGCGGCGGTGAAGTCCTGCCCCCAGCCGGTCGAGCCGTGGGGGTTCGGGAAGGCGACGACGTAGCCTGCGCCCGGGTAGACCTGCGCGTCCCCGCGGAACGCGTCGGCCCACTGCATCTGCGGGCCGCCGTGGACGTTCACGATGACGGGGTACTTCTTCGCCGGGTCGAAGCCGTGCGGCTTGACGAGGAGGACCTGGATCTTCTTGCCCGACGGGCTGTCGACGTAGGCCTCCTCCATCGGGCGGAAGTCCACTTCGGCGACGAGCGCCTGGTTCTGGAACGTCAGGGGCGTCGTGGTCCCCGGAGCCTTTCCGGCGAGCGCGACCCTCCAGAGCTCGGTCGGCAGGTGCATCTGCCGTCGCGCGAGGACGCCCCACGTCCCGTCGCGCGAGATCTCGAAGGAGTCGACGTACCCGACGGCGGTGGCGACCTGGACCGTTCCCGTGGCGAGGTCGAGGTCGAAGAGCGGCGTCCGCCCCTTCATGTCGGCGAGGAAGAAGATCCTCCTTCCGTCCGGGTGGAAGCGGTAGTCGCCGACCCACGAATCGAACGTCTCGGTGAGGACGCGGCTCGCGCCGCTCGCCCGGTCGTAGAGGGCGAGGAGGAACCGGTCGGACTCGTAGCCGGGGGTCCGCTGCATCCGGAAGGCGATCGACTTCCCGTCGGGCGAGTACCTCGGGGAGCCGTCGAAGGCCGGGTTCTTCGCGGTGAGGTTCTTCGGCGCCTTCAGCTGCTCGGGGGTGCCGTCCACCGGGACCACGTAGACGTCGACGTTCGTCGAGAAGGAGGGATTCGCGTCGCGGCTCGACGTGAAGGCGAGCTCCTTGCCGTCGGGCGAGACGTCGAAGTCGGCGCCGCCTCCGACGGAGAAGGCGGGGGAGTCGAAGTCGCCGGGCGTCAGGTCGACGAGAGGCGCCTTCGCGTCGGCGAGGTCCATCCGGAGGACGTGCGTCCGCTTCCCGTCCTCCCAGGTGTCCCAGTGCCTCACGAAGAGGGTGTCGGCGAGGACCGCCTTCATCTTCCCCTTCTCCATCGCGTCGTCCTTCTTCTTGTTGCAGTCGAGGTCGGCGCCGCAGGCGGGCCAGACGTCGGCGACGAGGAAAAGGCGCTTGCCGTCGGGCGAGAAGCGGAACGCGCCGACGCCTCCGGGGACGTCGGTCTTCTTCTCGGGCTCGCCCCCGGCGAGAGGCAGGAACCAGACCTGCGGGGTGCCGGAGCGGGTGGAGAGAAACGCGAGCGTCGCGCCGTCGGGGGAGAAGGCCGGGCTCGAGTCGCGCTTGTCGAGGACCGTCAGGGCGCGGGCGTTCTTCCCGTCGGCGTCGACGCGCCAGAGGTTCGTCCAGCGCTTGACGGCCGGCAGGTCGGTCGTCGTGACGGTATAGACGAGGCTCCGTCCGTCGGGCGCGATGGCGGGCTCGGCCACCCCCTTCACCTTGTGGAGGTCTTCGATCGTCACGGCTCGCTTGTCGGGGGCGGCGGCGAGGGGAAGTGCGGCCAACGCGAACAGTGTGGCTGCGAGGGCGGGCTTCAGGGTCATTCGAGTGTCTCCTCCGGGAGGGTCGGGAGACCCGTTCCCGTCATTGGCGGAAGGCGTAGGGAACGGAGACCGTCAGCTTCTCCCACGAGATGCGGAGGCTTCCCCGGAAGGCGTCCTCCGGGAGGAACGAGATCGTGAAGGCTTCGAGAGTGTCGGCACGCGTCTCGATCTTCATGCCGATCCGCGCGAGGTCCATCTTCGGGTCGTACTCCGTCCCCCATTGCCCCGTCTGACGGTTCACGATGAGCTTCCACGCCTTCTCCCCCGGCAGCGTGTAGAGCGTGTAGGTTCCTTTCGGAACGACGACGTCTCCGAGAATCAGGTCGACATTCGTCTTCAGCGTCGTCGCGGCGTTGGCGCCCGTCCTCCAGACCGTGCTCCACGGGACGAGGCCCCCGAAGATCTTTCGGCCCTTCGCGAACGGGCGGCTGTACTCGACCTGGACCTGCCCGGTGCCGACGGCGATCACCTCCGTTGCGCGGGGCGAGAGGGGCACGCGGGGAAGCGGGACCCTGGCCGACTGCGCGAGGGCGCCGGCGGCGAAGAGACAAAGAAGCACGGGGAAGACGGCACGTCGCATTCGGTCTCCGGGGCCGGCTTCAGGCCAGCCCGGACGCGAGTTTACGGGACGAGCCCGGTGGATCCGGCCGTCCGGCGGTCTCCGGGACGCTCTGCTACTCTCCCGCCCCCGCGGCCGAAGCCGCGACGAGGTCTCGCCATGGCACCGCAATACATCTACACGATGGTCAACCTCCGGAAGGTCGTCCCGCCCCAGCGGGAGATCCTGAAGGGGATCTACCTCTCCTTCTTCCCCGGCGCCAAGATCGGCGTCCTCGGCCTGAACGGCGCGGGGAAGTCGTCGCTGCTCAGGATCATGGCGGGCGTCGACAAGGACTTCAACGGCGAGGCCTTCGCCGCCGAGGGGACGCGCGTCGGCTTCCTCGCCCAGGACCCGTGGCTCGACCCCGCGAAGACCGTCCTCGAGAACGTCGAGGCCGCCGTCGCGCCGGTCAAGAAGCTCCTCGCGCGGTTCGACGAGCTGGGCGAGAAGATGGGAGAGAGCCTCGCCGACGACGAGATGGAGAAGGTCATGGCCGAGTACGGCCGCGTCCAGGACGCCATCGAGGCGTCGAACGGATGGGACCTCGACCGGACCCTCGAGACGGCGATGGACGCCCTGCGCTGCCCGCCCCCCGAATCCGACGTCACGAAGATCTCCGGCGGCGAGCGCCGGCGCGTCGCGCTCTGCCGCGTCCTCCTCGAGAAGCCCGACCTCCTCCTCCTCGACGAGCCGACGAACCACCTCGACGCCGAGTCGGTCGCCTGGCTCGAGCAGCACCTCGCCGAGTACCCCGGCACCGTCGTCGCCGTCACGCACGACCGCTACTTCCTCGACAACGTCGCCCAGTGGATCCTCGAGCTCGACCGCGGCGCCGGCATCCCGTGGAAGGGGAACTACACCTCCTGGCTCGAGCAGAAGGCGTCGCGCCTCGCGCAGGAGGAGAAGGCCGAGACGGCCAAGCAGAAGACGCTCGAGCGCGAGCTGGAGTGGGTGCGGATGGGGACGCGCGCCCGGCACGCCAAGGGGAAGGCGCGCCTGCAGGCCTACGAGCAGCTCCTCGCCGACAGCGGCTCCGAGGGCCGCGGCGAGACGAACGAGATCTACATCCCGGCCGGGCCCCGCCTCGGCGACGTCGTCGTCCGCTCGGAGAGCCTGAAGAAGTCGTACGGCGACAACCTCCTCTTCGACGACCTCTCCTTCGACCTGCCCAAGGGCGGCATCGTCGGCGTCATCGGCCCGAACGGGGCCGGCAAGACGACGCTCTTCAAGATGATCATGGGCCTCGAGACGCCCGACGGCGGCGTCCTGAAGGTGGGAGAGACGGTCTTCCCCTCGTACGTCGACCAGAACCGCGACCGGCCCGACAAGACGAAGTCGGTCTGGGAGGAGATCTCCGGCGGCGAGGAGAAGATCATGGTCGGCCGCCGCGAGATGAGCAGCCGCGCCTGGTGCTCGATGTTCAACTTCAAGGGGGCCGACCAGCAGAAGCGGATCGGCGACCTCTCGGGCGGCGAGATGAACCGCCTCCACCTCGCCCGCACCGTGAAGAAGGCCGGCAACCTCCTCCTCCTCGACGAGCCGACGAACGACCTCGACGTCGACACGCTCCGCGCGCTGGAAGAGGCGCTCCTCTCCTTCGCCGGCTGCGCCGTCGTCATCTCGCACGACCGCTGGTTCCTCGACCGCGTCGCGACCCACATGCTCGCCTTCGAGGGGGACTCGAAGACGTTCTGGTTCGAGGGGAACTACCAGGAGTACGAGGCCGACCGGCACAAGCGCCTCGGCTCGGCCGCCGACATGCCGCACCGGATCAAGTACCGGAAGCTGACGACGGGGTAGCGGGCGCACTGCGCTCTCCGCAGGCTCTGCGCGGACCGGGGATGGTCCGGCGCCTGACGTCCCTGCGGCGTTCGCCGCCGGTTTCCTCGGCCGCTTCCGAAGGCTCTACCAGGCGACGATCACCTGAATCACGACGAGGACGAGGCCTAGGCCGATGAGGACGCAACCGATCGATTCCGTTTGCTGGATGCTTTCGGAAACGCCCCCCGCGAGGAGGGTGACCCCGTCGAGGGGATCGTCCGGCATCGAGGTGAAGCCACCCCGCTCCGCGTCGTACAGACCGAGGAGGGTCACGGCGTCTCCCGGACCGAACCGGGCCTCGCTGAGATCGCACTGGCCCAGGTCGAGCGGCGACTCGAAGGTCACGCCGCCATAGGTCGTCCGGGAATCGCATCGGTACGTTCCCGTCGCGGCGAGGCTCTCGCGTTTCCCGGCTTCCGCCGTCTCCCGCACCGCGTAGAACGTGTCGGGGTAGACGGCCTCGGCGAACGGCGTGGACGCGAGGAAGGCCTCCGCGCGGGCCGCGGCCTCCGGGCCTTTCATGAAGTTCCACGACGGGCCATAGGTCGGGGGCTTGAGCATCTTCACGGGCCCGATCCGGGTTCGGATCTCGCACGGAACCATCGCGTCTCCTTCGTGGAGGACCAGCCTCGACGGTCCGGAGGCGGGGCTGGGCCCTTTGCTCGCGGAAGAGGACGTGGGGACCCGGGCGTACCGTTCGACCCGGTAGGAGTAGAGGAGCGCGGGCTCGCCGGAGAACGGGGCCGTCAGCCTCTCGTCGGTCGTTGGAACCAGCTCACCGACGGCCGCGCCGCGCTCCCCGTCCGAGGGCGGGATGCCGCGGGCCGCCTCCGCGATGAGGCGCGCGTCGCTCCGAATCTTCCGGACGCTCCAGAACGAGAGGACCGTCCCCGTGCCGAGGAGCCCGAGGAACGCGGCCTTCGGCCAGGGAGCCTCGCCATGGGCCGGGCGAAGGAAAGCGCCCCAGGCCGCGGTGAGCCCCGCGAAGACGACCGCCAACAGAAGGCGAAACCGGTAACGATCCTCGGCCACTTCATCTGCCTCCGCGCGAAAGGTCTCGCGGCGTCGGGGACGTGGACCCGTCGTACGGGTCCCGTGCGCCTGCAGCGACGAGCGCGGCACGGATCGCCGGGTCCTGCGCGTACGCGAGGGGAGCGCCTCCGGTCTCGTCGCGGGCGTTCGGGTCCGCGTGCCGGGCGAGGAGGAGCTTCACCTTTCCGAGGTTTCCGTCTCCCACGGCGACGGTGAGCGGCGTCGCGCCCCACGAGTTCGGAGCGTCGACGGGGGCTCCCGCGTCGAGGACGAGCTTCAGCATCGTCTCGTTCGGCGCGACGTGGGAGAGCGCCTGGTGGTCCTGGTCCAGGCTTCGAGGATCGGCTCCTTTCCTGAGGAGCCGACGGAAGGCGTCGACCTCTCCGTTCTCGACGGCACGGAAGAGGCGAACGACGATCGGGATCGCCTCCTCCTCCGCGACCCGGGCCGCGCGCTCCTTCATCCGGTCGCGGACGTCGCGGCCGGCCACGGCCGCCTGTGCGACGAGGAGGACCAGGGCGAGAGAGGCGAGGAAGCGGACGCCCATGCGCTTCCGCCGGACGTTCTCGGTCACGCTCCCCTTGTAGAGGGCGACCCCCGCGAGGACATCCGTCGGCACGGCCGTGAAGCCACAGCGCGAGTCGTCGTAGCGGCCGAGGAGGGTGACGGACTCGCCCGGCGCGAAGCGGGTCTCCGACAGCTCCCAGGCGCGGAGGTCGATCGGCGATTCGAGAAGCGCGCCCGGGTTCGAGATCCGTCCGTCGTAGCGGTATCCCCGGTGGCCGCGAGGCTCTCCCGCTCCTCGGCCTCGACCTTCCTCCGCATCTCGCCGACCGTGCCGGGAGAGACGACCTCGGCGAAGGGAGCCGCGTCGAGGTAGGCCGTCGCGCGCGCGACGGCCTCGGCGCCCTCGTGGGTCTTCCCGGCCGCCGCGAAGGTGGGCGGCTCGAGGATCCGGACGGCCCCGAACGCGGTCCGCACCTCGCAAGGAGCCATCGCGTCTCCTTCGTAGGCCTTCACCGTCGTCATGTGCCGCTTGCCGTGGGGAGGAGAGACTTCCGCCATTCGGGAGACCACGTACGAATAGACGAGCGCCGGCTTTGCGGAAAACGGGGCCGTCAGGACGGTGTCCGTCGTCGGGTGAAGTTCGCCGATCGCCGCCCCGCGCTTCCCGTCGGCGGGAGGGATGCCTCGCTGTGCGTCCTCGAGGAGGCGGATCTCCATTCGCTGCCTCAGGAGGCTCTTCACGGAGAGGACCGTCCCGAGCCCGAGGAGACCGAGGATCGCGGCCCTCTCCAAGGGCAGCTCGCCGTCCGTGGGCATCAGAGCGAAGGCCCAAGCGGCGGTGAGAGCGGCGAAGACGACGACCGAAAGGAGAAGGAACCGGACACAGCCCTGGTTCACTCGACCTCCCTGTCGGCGGAAGCGTCGTCCGCCGAGAGCGTTCGCCGGAGGGGGCGTCGGCCATCGTACGCCGCGCCGCGGAAGGAGGCGCTCCTCTTCTTCGACGGCTGTGCCGTCGTCCTCCCAAACGTTCGCTGGTCCTTCCGCCCGAGCGGTGGCGTCACCGGTCGGCGTGGAAGTGTGCCACCGCCCCGAGCGGGAAGCGCATCCCCGCGAGGTAGTCGTCGATGCACCGGACGACGACGCTCGAGCGGGGACGTCCCGCGGCGATCTCGCCGCGCGTGAGCCAGTGGCAGGCGAGGATCTCCTCCGGGTCCTCGGCGCGGGCCTCGACGCCGTCCGGGACCGTACCGGCGAAGCAGAAGCGGCAGTAGTCGCGGCCGTTTCGGGCGAGGAGCTGGTAGACGCCGACGAGGTCCGTCGGCGTGAACGGAAGCCCCGTCTCCTCGCGGACCTCGCGGACGACCGCGTCGAGGAGCGCCTCGCCGGGGTCGACGTGTCCTGCCGGCTGGTTCCAGACGGGGCCGGGGTGCCCCGGGTCCATCTCCTCCACGACGAGGAATCGCCCGGCCCGTTCGACGATTGCGGCGACGGTGACGTTCCAGGTCATGGCGATCTCCTCCGGGGAGGAGTCTAGGCGTCCGCGGCCGGCACCCCGTCCGGCAAGCCGGTTTCGACGTAGAGAGACGCATGAAGCTTTCGGGGAAGACGATCGTCGTCGCCGGGGGAACCGGCGGAATCGGGAGCGAGGTGGCCCGGGGGGTGGTGCGCGAAGGGGGGAACGTTCTCCTCGTGGCGAGGGACGAGGCCCGCCTCGCCAAGCGGGTCGCGGAGCTGGACGACCTCGCGGGGCGGGCGGGTGCCGCGAGCGCGTACGCCGCGGACGCCGGATCGCGGGCCGCCCTGTCGTCCGCCGCGGTGGAGGCCGTCGCGCGGACCGGCCGCCTCGACGGCTGGGTCCACGCCGTCGGTTCCATCCTCCTCAGGCCCATCTCGGCGACCAGCGACGAGGACTTCGCGATGCAGCTCGACCTCAACGCCGGCTCCGCGTTTCGCGCGCTCCACGCCGCGCTTGGCCCGATGCGGAAGCAGCGGGGTGGGTCGGTCGTCCTCTTCGGCTCGGCGGCGGCCTCGGTGGGCCTTCCCAACCACGCCGCGATCGCGGCGGCGAAAGCGGCCGTCGTCGGCCTCGCCCGCGCCGCGGCGATGGACCTCGCACGCTACGGGATCCGCGTGAACGTCGTCTCTCCGGGTCTCGTGAGGACGCCGATGTCCTCGGCGATCACCGGCAACGAGGCGAGCCTGAAGGTGTCGCAGGCGATGCACCCGACGGGGCGGATCTCCGAGCCGGCCGACGTCGCGGCGGCGGTCCTCTACCTCCTCTCGGACGGCGCGGCGAACGTCACGGGTGCGGTCCTCCCCGTCGACGGCGGCATGGCGGCCGGCCGGCCGCCGGCGATGGCCTCGTGAGCGGAGACGAGAAGCGCGAAGTGCCCGCTTCGACGTCCCTTCCGGGTGGCGAGGTCTGGCAGGGGCGCCCGGGAGCGCGTGGTAGCCTTTTCCCACAGGAGATCACGTCCATGGCAAGTCAGGCCGGGGCGGTAGAACCCGTAAGCCAGCTCCGCGACGGACGGACGCCCGTCGCCGACCGGATCCGGGATCGCATCCGCAAGGCGCGCGGCCGGTTCCGCGCCAACGACAACATCGCCGCGTACCTCGAGGCCGGGGAGCTCGAGCAGCTCCGGCTGGAGGTCGCGGAGAAGGTCGAGGACCTGCTCCAGGCGCTCGTCATCGACACCGAGAGCGACCACAACACGAGGGACACGGCCCGCCGCGTGGCGAAGATGTACCTGATGGAGGTCTTCGCGGGCCGCTACGGGGCGCAGCCGCCGGTGACGGAGTTCCCGAACGTGGGCCGCCTGAACGAGCTGATGATCGTGGGCCCGATCATGGTGCGCAGCGCCTGCTCGCACCACCTCTGTCCGATCATCGGCCGGGTCTGGGTCGGGGTGATGCCGAACGAGCACTCCGCCCTCATCGGCCTCTCGAAGTACGCCCGCCTCGTGGAGTGGGTGATGGCCCGGCCCCAGATCCAGGAGGAGGCGATCACCGAGCTCGCCGACCTGCTGCAGAACAAGATGCAGCCCGACGGCCTCGCCGTCGTCATGGAGGCCGACCACTACTGCATGAAGTGGCGCGGCGTGAAGGACTCGGATTCGAAGATGACGAACAGCATCATGCGCGGCTCGTTCCTGAAGAACCCCGACCTGAGGCGCGAGTTCCTCTCGCTCCTGGCGGGCCGGACGAAGTAGGGAGAGAAGAGATGCTCGTCCGCCTCCTCTACGCCAGCCGCGCCACCGGTCCGATCGACGAGGCGCTCGTCGCCTCGATCCTCGAGAAGGCCCACGCCTACAACGCCGCGCACGGCCTCACCGGCATCCTCTGCACCTCCTCCGAGGCCGGCGTCTTCCTCCAGGTGCTCGAGGGGGGGCGCGCCGCGGTGAACGAGCTCTACGGCCACATCCTGCGCGACCCGCGCCACAAGGACGTCACGCTGCTCGACTACGCCGAGATCGGCGAGCGGCGCTTCGCGACCTGGCGGATGGGCAACGTGAACCTGAACCGGGTCAACCTGGGCACCATCCTGAGGTTCTCGGAGAGCCCGGTCCTCGATCCGTTCGGGATGAGCGGCAAGGCCGCCCTCGCGCTCCTCGAGGAGCTGATGGCCACCGCGGCGATCGTGAGCCGCGACGGCAGCTAGCGCGTCGCCCGGGCCGCGATCTCCCGGAGCATCCCTCGGAAGACGAGGACGTGCAGCGGGTAGACGCCGTACCAGTAGAGGAGGCCGGCGAGCCCGGCGGGGTCGAACTCGGCGGTCTGCCGGATGGTCGCGCCGCCCTCCTCCTCCCTCACCTCGAACTCGAGCCAGGCCCGGCCGGGGAGCTTCATCTCGGCGGCCAGGCGCAGCCACCGGTCCGGCTCGAAGGCCTCGACCCGCCAGAAGTCGAGAGCGTCTCCCACGGCGAGAGTCTCCGGGTTGCGCCGGCCGCGGCGGACGCCGACGCCGCCGACGAGGAGGTCGAGGAAGCCGCGGAGGCGCCAGAGGAAGTTGGCGTAGTACCAGCCGCTCCGGCCGCCGATCCGGCGGATCGGCGTGAACGCCTGCGCCGCCGTCGCCGCGACCTTCGCCACGCGCGAGTCGACGAGCCGGGCGCCGACCCGCAGGCCCCCGTAGCCGCCGGGCGCCGCACCGCCCGACGAGAGGGCGTCGGACCAGCGCGTCGCGGCGAACTCCTCGTCCTCGTTCGCGAGGGCGCGCTCGATGGCCCTCTGCAGGCCCATCGGCACGATCGCGGGGAAGAGCCGGCGGGCCGCGTCGTCCCGCACGACGGTCGGGTTGCTCACCCCCTCGATCAGCTTGCGCCCGACGCGCGCGTAGACCGGCGTCGTCAGGCCGAGCCACAGGCTCGACAGGCGGGGCGTCAGGACGGGCACCGGGATCAGCCAGCGCTTCAGGCCCCGCTGCGCCGCGTACTCCCGCATGAGGTCGCCGTACGTCACCTGGTCGGCGCCGCCGATCTCCACGGTGCGCCCCTCCCCGGGTCCAGGTCGAGGGCGGCGAGCAGGTAGGCGACGAGGTCCTCGATCGCGATCGGCTGCGCTTTCGTCTCCACCCAGCGGGGGCAGATCATGGCGGGCAGGCGCTCGACGAGCGACCGGATGAGCTCGAACGACAGGCTCCCCGAGCCGAGGACGACCGAGGCGCGCAGCTCGACGACCGGGACGCCCGAGGCGGACCGGAGCACGTCGCCCGTCTCCTGGCGGCTGCGGAGGTGGGCCGAGAGCCCCGCTCCCGCCTCGCCGAGGCCGCCGAGGTAGACGATCTTCCGCACCCCCGCGGCGCGCGCCGCCTCGCCGAAGTTGCGGGCGGCGAGGCGGTCCTGCTCCTCGAACGCGGCGCCCGCCGCCATCGAGTGGACGAGGTAGTAGGCCGTGTGGACGCCCGCGAGCGCCGGGTCGAGCGTGTCCCGCCGCAGGCAGTCTCCCGGGACGACCTCGGTGCCCGCGGGGACCCGGGCAGCGAGGGCCTCCGGCCGCCGGGCGAGGCAGCGGACGCGGTGGCCGCGCGCCGCGAGCGCGCGCAGGAGCCGGCCGCCGACGTAGCCGGTCGCGCCCGTCAGGAGGATGAGTCCGGGGCCGGGGTCCTCAGGCGCGTCCGTCACGCCGCCATCGTACAGGCGGTGCGGTTTCCTGCCGCCGGCGACCGTGCCGGGGCGGAGGCGTCGCCCGATCCGGTGGCTCCTCGCACACGTCCTTCACGCAGCCGCGAAGCCAGCGGTGCGCGGCATCGGCCTGGAACCGCGGGTGCCAGAGCATCGAGACGGTGAACCCGGGTGTGGCGACCGGAAGCGGGAAGGTGTGCATGCCCTCGCGCAGGTTCCCCGTGTGCCGCTCGGGGACCGTGGCGACGAGTTCCGTCGAGCGAGCCAGCGCCAGCGCGGTCGAGAAGCCGCCCACCACCGTCGCGATCTCGCGTTCCAGCCCGAGCAGCTTCAGGGCGTCGTCCATCGGGCCCGTGCTCCGGCCCCGCCGCGAGACGAAGACGTGCCGGCCCGCCGCATACCGCGCCGGCGTGATCCTTCCCTTGCACAGCGGGTGCCCTGACCGGACGACGCCGACGTAGCGGTCGCGGAACAACGCCTGCACGCGCACCTCGGGGTCGGTCGCGCCGTCGACGACTCCCGTTTCGAGATCGACGTTCGCGTCGCGCAGCGGCACGTTGTCCTTGTCGAGCTTCTGCACGAAGCGCAGCCGCACGCCGGGAGCCTCCCTGCCGACGCGCGCGAGGAGGCTCGCGCCGAAGTTCTCCACGAAGCCTTCGGCCGATCGCAGCGTGAAGCTCCGTTCCAGCGTGTCGAGCCGGACGTCCTCGGCGGGGCGCAGCACCGCCTCCGCGTCCAGCACGAGCTGGCTGACCCGATCGCGGAGCTCGAGCGCCCGGGGGGTCGGAACGAGGCCGCGGCCCGCCCGAACCAGCAGCGGATCGCCGGTCGTCGCACGCAGCCGCGCGAGCGCGCGGCTCATCGCCGACGAGCTGAGCCCGAGCCTTCGGGACGCGCGCGCGACGCTCCCTTCGGCGAGCAGCACCTCGAGGGTACCGAGGAGGTTGAAGTCGGGCCTCGACATGCTCCGAAGCTAGCACGGTTCGGCCAGGACATGGCGTGCTGTGCACTTATGAAGTGCGATCCATGCGTCTTCCGCCACACGTGAAACGGCCCTACGTTGATCGCAGCTCCGAATCGCGAGCCGAGAGAAGGGGGGACTCCTGATGAACGGGACCGACGAACGATGGGACGAAGCAACGACGGGGGCCGCGGAGCGACGACCTTCGGTCCGATGGGCGCTCACGGGCCTCTCCCTGTCGATGCTCCTGGCGTCTCTCGGGACGAGCATCGCCAACGTCGCGCTGCCGACGCTGGCGAGCTCGTTCCACGCGCCGTTCCACGCGGTCCAGTGGGTCGTCCTCGCATATCTCATCGCCACGACGACGCTCGTCGTGAGCGTCGGGCGGCTGGGTGACATCACCGGCCGCAGGAGGCTGCTGAGCGCGGGGAATCGTCGTGTTCACCGCGGCCTCGGCCCTGTGCGGCCTCGCGCCCGCGCTCTGGATGCTCGTCGCCGCGCGGGCGCTGCAGGGTCTCGGAGCGGCGATCCTCCTCGCGCTGGCGATGGCGTTCGTCGGCGAGACGGTCCCGAAGGAGCGGACCGGGGCCGCGATGGGGCTTCTCGGAACGATGTCGGCGGTCGGCACGGCGCTCGGCCCCTCGCTCGGCGGCCTCCTGATCGCCGGACTCGGCTGGCGCGCGATCTTCCTCGTCAACCTCCCGCTCGGCGCCGTCGTATTCGTGCTCGTGCGGCAGTTCCTGCCGGCCGACCGTCGCGTGGCGAAGGGCGATCGGGCCGGATTCGACTCCACCGGCACGCTGGTGCTCGCCCTGACGCTCGCGTCGTACGCGCTCGCGATGACGGCGGGGCGCGGCGGGTTCGGCCCTGGCCGCGTCGCGCTTCTGGCGGGCGCGGCGCTCGGTGTCGCGCTCTTCGTGTTCGCCGAGGGGAGGGCCGAGGCCCCGCTCGTCCGGATGGCGACGTTCCGCGATCCTGCGCTCGGCGCGGGCTTCGCGACGAGCGCGCTCGTCTCGACGGTGATGATGGCGACGATGGTGGTCGGGCCGTTCTATCTCTCGCGTGCGCTCGGGCTCGACGCCGCGATGGTCGGAATCGTCCTTTCGGCGGGCCCTCTCGTCGCGGCGCTGACCGGCGTGCCGGCGGGTCGCGCGGTCGATCGCCTCGGCGCACAGCGCACGACGCTCGCGGGGCTCCTCGGAATCGCGGCCGGCGCAGTCGTCCTGTCGACGGTGCCGGCAGAAAGCGGAGTCGTCGGATACGTCGTTCCGATCATCGTCATCACCGCCAGCTACGCGCTCTTCCAGACGGCGAACAACACCTCCGTCCTGCAGGACGTCGACGCTCTCCAGCGGGGCGTGGTTTCGGGCATGCTCAACCTGTCGCGCAATCTCGGGCTGATCACCGGCGCGTCGGTGATGGGCTCCGTGTTCGCGAAGGCGTCGGGCGCAGCCGACATGGCCGTCGCGCCCCCCGCCGCCGTCGCCGCCGGCATGCGGGCCACGTTCGCGGTCGCCGCGGTCCTGATCGTCATTGCCCTCGCCGTCGCGTTCGCGAGCCGCGCGCTCGCGGCCGAGCCTTCGCTGGCCGGAGAGACGTCGTGACGGCGGCGGGGACGCTCGAAGGCCGGATGCCGTTCCGTGCCTCTTCTTCGTTCGGACCCGGCAGGACCTTCACGGTGCGCAGGAAGATGAGGACGAGCAGGGCGAGGACGGCAAAGGCGGGCCACGCGAGGAAGAGCCACTCGAGGGCCCTGCGGTGGCGCTGGGCCGGGAAGGCCCGCCTCCAGGCCCAGGCGACGTACGCGACGAACGCCGCGCTGCCCGAGGCGAGAGCCGGCAGGAACAGGTCCCGGGAACCGTCCAGAGCCTCCGCAGAGGCGTGCAGGGCCACCGTCAGGACCGCGATGGCCAGCGAGAAGGTGACGAAGGGGACGATTCGCGCCCCCAGCGCCCGACGTTGCAGGAGGGCCGTCTCCCACGGCTCGGCGGCGACCTTCCTCATCGCTGCGAGGAGCGGGCTCGCCCAGGCCGCAGCCTCCTCGGCCGTCCGATCGATCTCCATTCTGTTCAGTCCGAAGGTCCGAAGGTGCAGGTGCAGGGACCCGCCGTGGCAGGTGACCGCTCTCAGCCGCGCGCCATGCTCCGTCACCCGGGCGAATCCCGTGGCGAGCAGCGTCGGGAGGCGTGGCGACCCTTCGAGCAGGCGCGGGGCGAGGCCATCCTCCGCGTCGAGGTAGAAGCCGTCATTGAACGACTCGTGCGAGAGCTGCGGCTCCCGGGCGATCCCGAACGCCTTCGCGAACCGGTCGTAGAGCCCTTCCCTCCGGAGGGTGAAGCGGAAGGCCCGGGGCACGTCGAAGGAGAGGCAGACCGAGACCACGAAGCCGGCCCTGCTCCTCTCTTCCCTGTACCGGCACGGTTCGCCCGTCACGATGCGATCCGTGGGGCCCCTGCCGTTGAAGCAGGCCCGCGGGCCCGCCCAGATGGCGGCGAGGACGAGCGCGACGATCGGGAGCACGACCGTCAGCGGATGAATCCGCAGCAGGAACTCGATCACGATCTCACCTCCCCCCTCCCGTCGGACGGGGTCTCGAACGGTGTGGGACCACGCGAGCCGTCCCGATCTCGATTTGACCGGGACCATACCAAAGTCGGGCGGACGTCCACGCTCGGAACGGCACGTGCGGGATCTCCTCGTGCTCGTCCAGCATTTGCCCGTCGCGCCCGAACGAGGAGCACGCGAAGAGGCTCGGGCTCGAGCGCTATGCTCGCGCCGTGAATCGCCCGCGCGGCAACCCCTCGCGTGTCCTCGTCGTCGGCGCAGGCGTCGCCGGGCTCGTCGCCGCGCGCTCGCTCGCCGACCACGGCCTCGAGGTCACGGTCGTCGACAAGTCTCGCGGCGTCGGCGGGCGTCTCGCGACGCGCCGCCTCGGAGACGGCGCGTCGTTCGACCACGGGGCCGCGCTCTTCGATCCCGTCTCCGAGCCGTTCCGGCGGCAGCTCGCCGTGTGGGAAGAGGATGGGCTCGTCGAGCGGACGGGGGTCGACGGCCGCGACGGCGTTCCGACCCGCCGCGTGAAAGGCCCGGCGACCTCGCTCGCCAAGCACCTCGCGCGCGGACTCGACGTCCGCCTCGGCGCGAGGGGCGTCTCCCTGGCCCTCGACGGCGAGGGCTTCACTCTGACGCTGGAGGACGGCACGGACGTGCGCGCTGCAGCGGCCCTCCTGACCGCGCCCGCGCCCCAGTTGCTCGAACTGCTCGACCGAGGTGGCCTCCTCCGGAGGGTTCCGGACGGCACGCGGGCGGCGCTCGAGGCGGTTTCCTATCACCCCGCTTTCGTCCTGATGCTCCGGCTCTCCTCACGGCTCGAGACGTTCCCGTCTTCGGGGATCCTCCTCCTTCGTGACGGCGGCCCGGTCGCGCGGATCTTCGAGAACGCGCGGGACGGGGGCCCTTCCCGCCTGTCGGTCTACACGCGCGCGGGATGGGCCGCGAGCCGCTTCGGCGCGCCGCCCGGCGAGGTCGCAGAGGCGCTGAAGGAGGCTGCGGCGTCGGCGCTCGGCTTCGAGCGTTCCGCCGTCGTCGAGGAAGAGCTGAAGCGGTGGCGGTTCGCGCGCGCCGCATCGGTCTTCCCCGAAGAGGCGCTGTTCGTCGACCTCGACGGCGCGCCCCTCGTCCTCGCGGGCGACGCCTTCGGGACCCCGGGGGAGCCCGGCAGCGGTCGCCCGCCGCTGGCCGGCAACACCGGCCTCGAGCGCGCGTTCCTCTCCGGTCGTGCGGCGGCCGGTCGGCTCCTCGGCCTTCGAGGCTGAGAAACGCGGCGGCTCAGTCGCGCGGCGGCAACGGCAGGAACCCCGAGGTCCTCCGGATGTAATCCGCGTATTCGGGCCGCGTCGCGGCCATGTGGGCGTCGAGCATCGCGACGCCGGAGACCTTCACGAGAAGGAAGGTCATGAGCGCCGGGGCGTGGAAGGTCGCCCAGCCCCACGGCACGTCGAGGGCACAGAGGAAGAAGCCCCACCAGAGGAGCGCCTCGCCGAAGTAGTTGGGATGGCGGCTGAAGCGCCAGAGGCCGGTGTCGAGAACCGGTCCCGGCGCACCGGCCCCGCCGCGGGCCTTCGCGCGCCGGTACGAAGCCAGCTGCGCGTCGGCGACGACTTCGATCGCGAGGCCGACGGAGAAGAGCCCGAGACCGAGGAGGTCGATGAGCGAGACCGGGTCGGGCTCGCCCGCGGCCGCCGCCATCTGGAGGGGGGCGGAGATCAGGACGACGAGGACTCCCTGGAGGAGGAAGACCTGGAAGAAGCTGACCCACCAGTAGCGCTCGACTCCGTACTTCCGGCGAAACGCGGCGTAGCGGGGGTCCTCGGGCTTGCCCCGGCTCCGGGAGAGGAGGTAGAGCCAGAGGCGGATCGCCCAGGCCCCGACCATGGCGAGGAGGAGCGTCTTCCCCGGCGTCAGGCCGGTCCGCGCGACGGTGTGGGCGGCGACGAGGAGGAAGCCGATCGACCACCAGGGGTCGACGATGCTGGCGTCCTTCCGGACGACGCTGACCGCCCAGAGCGCCGTCATCAGGGCGAGGACGAGGGCCGCATTCCAGATCACGAGGTCGAACGTCACGACTCGCTCCTTCCGGCCCGGTTCGCGGCCGGCGCCACACGGGCCTCCGAGATCCAGAGGTCCATCTCGGCCCATCTCTCGAAGAGCCACCGATCGCGTCCTTCGGCCGGAATTGCGGAAGCCGGAAAACGGCGCAGCCGGACGTGCAGCGTGCGGCCGACGAGGGCTCCGTGCCAGAACTGTGGAAGGGTCGCGGCTCCTTCGAAGCCGGTGTGCTCGAGAAGGACGACGTCGACGCCCTTCGCTGCGTCCAGAAGCGCGAGCGGCCCGCGGAGCCGCGGCGGCAGGACGTTCCGGAACCCGCGAGCGATGGTCGCCAGCTCGTCCGGACCCTTCTCTTCGAGCGAGGCCAGCGCCGCCTCCCGCCTCTGATCGCTGAAGCGCTTCCCCTCGGGGTAGATGAGGACGGCCGAGCGGGTGTCGAGCCCGCGGGCGAGGCCGGCGATCGAGGCGACCTCCGATTCGAGGCCGGGCCCCCGGCGCTTCACGAACGCGTTCGGGAGGCGCCGGCCGACGATGTCGAGGCAGGGGTCCCAGAGGAGCTCGCGCTTCAGGACGTAGCGGAGCAGGAGGCGGCCGGGGTTCGCGACGAACGCGGCCGCGAGAACGGTGTCGGCCATGCTCGCGTGGCGCACGAAGAGGAGGAACGGCCCGCTCTGCGCCAGCTCGAGTCCCTCGGTCGAGACCTTCATCGAGAAGAGCCGGAGGCTCCCGAAGAAGAGCGCGTCCGCCCACCGTCGCTGGAGCGCCGCGTTGAGCTCGATCCAGCGCCGGGGTCCGCCGACGCGCCCGCCGAGGGTGACGATCCAGAGGCCCGTCGCCGCGACGATGCCGGCCGCCTCGCATCCGAGGTAGAGCGCGAAGAACGCGAGAGCGCGGGTTCGCGGCCGCCGGCGGGCGGCGCCCGCGAGCGCGTCCCAGACGAACCCGACGATGGCCCAGAGCGGGGCCGTGACGAACGCCACGGCGGCCAGGAAGAGGTAGACCGGGACGGTGAGCGCCCGGCGGGACCAGACCGACAGGAGCGACTCGTCCCTCGAGCTCACCGGTCCGTTCCCCGGGTGCCCCGGACGCTTCGCTGGGCGAGCTTTCCCGCCAGGGCGGCAACGGCGGTCAGGGCGACGCCCCAGGCGATGTCGATCGGGACGATCCACGCCGGCCAGTCCTTGAGCACGGCCCAGTTGGTGAGCTCGTAGGTGGCATAGGCGACGAAGCCGAGGGCAGCGCCCCGTCGAGCCGCGGCCTTCGCGCTTTCCGTGCCGAGGACCGCCCAGCCGACGATCACCGCGACATAGAAGGCGTAGAAGAGCGCGGCCGCGGGCCAGAAGGCCTCCGGACGCATCAGCGGTCCGAGGGCGGAGACGTAGAGGCCGCGCGCGACGATGCCCAGCCACGCCAGGTCGAGGACGAGCATCGCCGCGGCCGTTGCCAGCGTCGCGGAGACCAGGGTCCGGAAAGGGATGTCGGTCTTTTGAATCTTCACGAGAGGCTCCCTACCCTACAACGACGGCCGCGCCCTGCCGGACTTCCCGACAGCATCGTCCGGCGCCGCCCCGGCCTTCCGGGGGATACTCGACGGCGGAGGAGGGAAGGAGTGACGCCGTCTCCGCGTGGCTTCTGCAGGACGGCCGGGGATCGGAGGCCGGGCCTCGCCCTCGCTGTCCTGGCAGCCGCGCTCGGTGGCACTACGGCCCTTTCCGCTCCTGTCCCGGCCCGGCCTCCCGACCCCGATCGGGAAGCGTGGCGAAAAGTAGAGGTCGGGAGCGTCACGGTCGTCGGGACGGCGTCCGACGCGCGCCTCACGGAGACGGCCGTGACGCTGCGGGCGCTCGTCGCCCTCCTGCCGGGGCTCGTTCCGGGAGCGTTCGGCGCCTCGCCGCCGCTCGTCGCCGCCGTCGTCCACGACGCCGGGCACCTCGCCCGGGCGGGCTTTCCGCCGGGTGGCCCCACGGGCGGCCGGATCGTCGTCGCGGCGACGAGCGACGAGGAGGCGCGCGCCGGCTTCCTTCGCGCCGTTGCGACCGCCCTCGGGCGCCGGTCGCGGACGCCGCTCCCGGAGTGGCTCGTGGCGGGGCTGGGGGAATACCTCTCGACGTTCTCGGCGACCCCGGAGCGGGCCACGCTGGGGCGGCTCGTGCCGGAGCACATCGCCCTCCTTCGCGCCGCTCGCCTCCCGGCCGGGCGTCCCGGTCTCTTTGCCGCGACGACGCTGGACGGAGAGGGGGAGGCGGTCGCTCTCCTCCGAGCCCAGGCCTGGGCCGTCGTCCACGTTCTGCTGCAGGGAACTCCCGATGGCGAAGTGCAGCTGCGTCACTTCGTCGAGGCCGCCGCCGGAGGGCGCGAGGGCCCGGACGCCTTCCGTGACGCGTTCGGCGAGAGCGAACGGGCGCTCCTCGAGCGGGCGCGAAAACACGTCGTCGAGTCGCGGCCGCTCGCCCGCGTCGTGGACGTTCCCGCAGCTGTGCCGCCCGTCGGCCGCCTCCTGCCGCTGACCCGGACGGGGGCCGCGGGAGTCCTCGGCGGCGTCGTGAAGGGCCGCCGGACGCCCGCGCCCGACGTCCAGGTGGTCCCTGCCGCGACCGCGGCGGCCCCGCCTCCGGCCCCGCTGCTCACTTCGACGCTGCCGGGCGCAACGATCGCCGTGCGGCGCGACGTGCCGGCGGAAGTCGATCTCGTGAACCGCCTCATCGACGCGGGGCGCGAGGAGGAGGCGCTCACCCGGCTCGAGGCGCTTCACGCGTCGCTCGGATACGACCCCGAGATGCAGAGCGCTCTCGGCTGGGACGTGGGCGAGCTGCGGCGGCTCGTGACGCACAACCGGCTCGTCCGCAGGTTCAACGCGGCGGTCGGGCTCCTGAACGCGGGACAGGGCGCCGCGGCGCTGGGCGTCTTCCGCGAGGTGGCGGCGATGACCGAAGATCCCTCGCTCGCCGCGCGCGCGCGGGCCCACGTCGCGGAGATCGAGGCGGGAGGCGGGCGAAAGCCACGCCTCTGAGGCGGACCCTCGGCCGGGCGATACTTGGCGGGCCGGGGGTTCCGGCGGGAGGTGCGTGATGGCCGACAGGGACGAGAAGACGAAGGACGGGGCGATGGAGCGGCGCGACCTCCTGAAGCTCGGAGCGGCTGCCGCCGCGGGCCTCGTGACGGGACGGCTCGGGGCGGACCAGGCCCTTCCGGCGAAGGGGCCGGACGCGCAGAAGAGGCTCGACGCGGGGACGGCGGCGAAGCCGGGCGCGCACCCGGTCAACCCCCGGACCGCTGAGGCGATGCCGACCCGCAACCTCGGGAAGACCGGCTTCCGGGTCGGCCTCTTCAGCCTCGGCGGCCAGGCCGCCCTCGAGAAGCCGTCGAACGAAGCCGTCGCCGTGCCGCTCATCGAGCGGGCGCTCGACCTCGGCGTGAACTACGTCGACACCTCGGCCCGCTACGGGGGCGAGGCGCGCTGGAGCGAGCAGTACTTCGGGCAGGTGATGGCGAGGAGAAGGAACGAGGCGTTCCTCGCCACGAAGACGCACGAGCGCACGCGCGACGGCTCGCTCCGGCTCCTCGAGACGTCGCTGAAGCTCCTGAAGACCGACCACGTCGACCTCTGGCAGCTCCACGCGATGAGCACGATGGACGACGTGGAGAAGGTCTTCGCGAAGGGCGGGGCGCTCGAGGCGTTCCGGGAAGCTCGCGAGCAGAAGCTCGTCCGGTTCCTCGGGCTCTCGGGGCACACCGACCCCGCCGTCCTCGCCGAAGCCATCCGGCGCTTTCCGTTCGACACGATCCTCCTCGCAATCAACGCCGCCGACCCGCACCACCTTCCGTTCGCGAGCGAGCTCCTGCCGCTCGCCGTCGAGAAGGAGATGGGAATCATCGGGATGAAGGTCCCGGCCCGTGGCCGGCTCCTCGCGGGCTACGTCCCGCCCCCGCTCGAGGAGCAGCGCGGGAAGATCAAGGCGACGCGCCCCGGGACGCTCTCGATGCCCGAGGCGATGCGCTACGTCCTCTCCCTCCCGGTCTCGACCGTCATCGTCGGCTGCGACTCCGTGACGCAGCTCGAGGAGAACGTGGCGATCGCGCGGGGCTTCACGCCCCTCGCGCGCACCCAGATGGCCGCGCTCGAGACGAAGGCCGAGCCCGTGGCGAAGCAGTCCCTCTGGTTCCACCGCTGGGAGGCGTGAGGGCGCGCTCTACCGGAAGTAGCCGTTCACGTCGACGATGAGGTGGACGGGGCCGGGCGAGTCGTTCCTCACGGTGACGCGTCCCGCGCCCCCGGCCTCCGAGAGAAGGAGGAGGGAGTTGTTGGCCCTCGTCTTTCCGGCCGCGAAGGAGATCGTCGTGGCGACGGGAAGCGTCGCGTCGGCCGGGTAGATCCGGAGGCTCCCGGCCGCCGTGCCGCCCGTCACGGTGACGTTGGCCGAGACGACCTTCGCGTCGGCCGGGACGCCGCACGCCGACGCGAGCGCGAAGTCCCGCTGTGCAGGCGACGCCGCGAGGATGGGGCCGCCGAAGGGCCCGTCGGCGTTTCGCGTGTCGACGATCCGGCAGGGCGTGACCGTGTAGAAGGCGGAACCCGCCGGCCCGGCGACGTACGTGTAGCCCGCGGGAAGCGTTCCCGGGGTGCCGCCCGAATTCGTGACGACGACGTCGACCGGGCCCTCCGCGTGCGCGCCGGTCACGGCGGTGATCGAGGTCGCCGAGGCGACGACGACGGACGTGGCGGCGACGCCGCCGATCGACACCGTCGCCCCGGAAACGAAGCTGGAGCCCGTGATCGTGACGGGAGTCCCGCCGGCGGTCGGGCCGGAGGTCGGCGAAACGAGCGCAATCGCCGGTGTCGGCGCGACGTACGCGAAGCCGCCCGTCGACGTCGCGGTGCCCGCAGGCGTCGTCACGGCGACGTCGACCGTTCCCGCCGCGTGCGCCGGCGTCGTGGCGGTGATCTGGGTCGCCGAGTTCACCGTGTACGACGTGGCCGCCGTGACGCCGAACGTCACCGCGGTGGCGCCGGTGAAATTCGTCCCCGTGATCGTCACGGTCGTCCCTCCCGCGGTCGTGCCCGAAGAAGGGTTGATGTCCGACACCGTCGGAGGGGACATGGGCGCCGAGATCGTGAACGACGGCCGGGAGATCGCGAAGAAGATGTTTCCGACGCAGGCGACCTTCACGCGGGCCGTCGCGCCGACGGTCTGCGTGTTCGGGAGGGTGACGGGCTGGGTCCCGTCGTTCGGCGTCGAGGCGAGGAGCGTCGTCGGAAAGGAGGCGCCGCTGTCCGTCGAGAGGGAGATCGCGACGTTCGCGCAGGAGATCGGCGTGAGGTTCGTGCCCGCGACGTTCCAGGTCACGGTCTGCGTCGAGGCCGCGGGCCAGGAGACGGCGGACGCCGGGGCGGTGATCGCGAAGGGACCGGCCGTCGCCCGGGAGGTGACCGTCGTCGTGTCGGAGTTCACGCCGCCGCCGCCGCCCCGGTTGTCGCGGGCGGTCAGGCGGAACGTCATCGTCCGGGTCGTCGCAGGCATCGTCTCGCCGTACGTCGTCGTCCCGGCGAGGATGTCGGCGAGCTTCGGGAAAACCCGGGTCGGGCCGACGGTCGGATTGAACGAGCGGAAGATGGGGCGAGAGCCATCGTCGACGAGCGGGGGCGCCGCTTCGATGGTGCCGAGGTCGAACTCCTCCCATCCGAAGGTCAGGGAATCGCTCTCGGGGTCGGTCGCCGATCCCGTGAGGGCGAACGGCGTCTGGGAGGGGATCGTGTACGCCGCGCCCGCCTCGACCGTCGGCGCCGAGTTCGACGTCGCCGTGCTCGCCGCGCAGGAGGCGCCGCCGCCCGTCGTGACGTGCGCGACGATCTCGTCGAAGCTCTTGCCGTGGAAATAGGGATCGCTGTGGGGCTGGAGGTCCTGCGAGCCGCAGATCCCCGCGTAGGCCATGATCGTCGACCCGCTCCCCGGCTCGTAGGCGGCTGAGCTGGCGCGGTTGCCGTTGCAGCTTCCCTGTTTGCCGTTGAACGTGTGGTTCCCGCCGAACTGGTGCCCCATCTCGTGGGCGACGTAGTCGACCCAGAAGGCGTCGCCGGTCGGGTTCGAGCTGCCGGTCACCCCGCCCGCTTTCGAGCTCGAACTGCAGATGACCCTCAGGTAGGCAACTCCTCCTCCCCCGGTCGAGAAGACGTGTCCGAAGTCGTAGTTCGCGCTCCCGATCACGGCATCCAGGTTGCTCTGGTTCTCCCCGAGCATCGCGCCGCCGCTGTTGTTGGTGTAGGGGTCTCTCGTGCCGTCGAGGTAGATGACGGCGTCGTTGCCCGCGACGAGCGTCATCCTCACGGCGACCTCGCGCTCATAGATCCCGGTCACCCGGTTCACGGCGACGACGAGCTCGGCCGCGACGCACGCTTTCGTGGGCGACGTGCCGCACACCGCGACGGAGTATTCCCCGGTCGTCGCGAGCGCGAGCCGGTAGGTCCGGAGCGTCGGGCCGACGGACGCGAGCGGCATCGGGGCCGGTCCGAGATCCCGCGTCTCGGAGCGGACGCCGGACTCCTCGCCCGAGTCGTGCGCGTCCGGACCCTGGCATTCGAACGGGCTCCGGGGGTCGCGGAGGGCGTCGCGACGATGGAACGAGGCGACGGTGTCCCGGTTCTGCCGCGACCACGGCTCGACGTACCAGGCCCCGAAGGCCGAGAGGACCATCGCCGAGAAGCCGCGCGGCGAGAGCTCGAAACGGACGGAGGCGGTCGGGTCGTCGACCCCCTCGCCGCGGAACGTGCGGATCTCCGGGAACTTCGCGGCGAGCTCCGGCGCCATCACCGGCGACTCGATCACGCGGAAGAGGGCGAGAGAGCCGTCCGGGTGGGGGAGCTCGAGGAGCGTGGAGGGCGTGCCGACTTCGTTGGCCCGCTCGAAGGCGACGTCCTTCAACGCCTCCGCGAAGAGCCGGGCGTCGAAGTGGAACGGGCGGACGGCGCTGGCACGGACCGTCGTCGCCTCGAGCCCTGCCACTTCGGCGGGCGCTTCGACGGGCCGGAACGGGCCCTCGGCGGCGGCGGGAAGGGCGAGTGCGAGGCCGAGGCCAACGAGGGCGAGAGAGGCGAGACGCATCGACGGACTCTAAGCCCGCGAGGCCCTGACGGGAAGCCCGGATCGCGCGGGGAGCGGACGGCGGAGGGGGAATAATCCTGCCCGTGTCCGATCGCCGGCGCGTCCTCCTCTTCTTCGTCCTCGCGGCGACGTGCCTTCTCCCGTGGGTCGGTCCCGCTGCGGCCCTTGCCGCCGGAATCCTCTTCAGCCTCCTCGTCGGGAATCCCGCTCCGGCGAGGGCGGCCCTCTGGAGCCGGGTGCTCCTCCAGGCGTCGGTCGTCGGGCTCGGCTTCGGCCTCGGCCTCGGCACGGTCCTGCGCGTCGGCGGCCGGTCGGCGATCTACACGGTGGTGGGGATCGCGCTCACGCTGGGTGTGGGCCTGCTCCTGGGCCGACTCGCCGGGACGACGGGACCCCTGTCGACGCTCATCTCCTTCGGCACGGCGATCTGCGGGGGGAGCGCGATCGCGGCGATGGCCCCCGTCGTCAAGGCGAAGAGCGACGAGATCGCGGTCGCGCTGGCGACCGTCTTCACCCTGAACGCGGCCGCGCTGGTTCTCTTCCCGGCCGTCGGGCACCTCATCCACCTCGACCAGGGACAGTTCGGCCTCTGGGCGGGCCTCGCGATCCACGACACGAGCAGCGTCGTCGGCGCAGCCTCGGCGTTCGGCCCGGAGGCGCTCGCGCTAGCCACCACCGTGAAGCTGACGCGGGCCCTCTGGATCATGCCGTGTGTCCTTCTGGCCGCGCTCTTGTCCCGCTCCGGCCAGAAGATGAAATTCCCGCTCTTCATCGCCGGGTTCGTCGCGGCCGCCGGCCTGCGGACGCTCCTGCCGTCGCTGGCGCCGCTCTGGGGTGCCCTCGTCGCCGTGGCGCGGCAGTCTCTCGTGCTGACGCTCTTCCTGATCGGGACGGGCCTGACGGGCGACGTCCTGAGGAGGGTGGGCGTGCGGCCGCTCGCGCAGGGGGTGGTCCTGTGGCTCCTGGTGAGCGCTGCGACCCTCGCCGCGATCGTCACGGGCCTCATTCCGAAGCTCTGAGAAGGCGCCACTGGAGGCGGCCCGTGGCGCGCAGACCGAAAGGCGTAAGACCGGCCCCGGCCGGGAAGATTCCGCTACGAGAGCCCCTCGAAGAACCTCGTGACGAGCGCGACGGCGACGTGGCGCCGGTAGGCGGCGGTCGAGCGGATGTCGTCGATCGGGGCGACGTCCGCGAGGACGGCGCGCTCGATATCGGCGGCGGTGATCTCCGCGAGCGGGCGCGACAGCCCGAGCGCCCGCGTCGCGGGGAGGAAAGCCACCGTCGGCGCGACGGAGGCCATGCCGAGGCCGAGGCGGGTGCGCGGCCGTTCTCCACGACGGCGAGAGCCGCGAGGGCGACCTTCGAGATGGCCTGCGCCTGGCGGGTTCCGACCTTCCGCCACGCGAAGGGAGAGCCGGCGGGAGGAAGCGCGATCTCGATCGCTTCGATCAGCTCGTCGGGGGCGAGGACGCTCTTGCGGTAGCCGGTGTAGAAGCCCGACAGCGGGACGCGCCGCGCGCCGCGGACGCTCCGGAGGAGGAGCGTCGCGTCGAGGGCCGCGAGGGCGCAGACGCCGTCGGCGGCGGGGGAGCCGGAGGCGAGGTTCCCGGCGAGGGTGCCGCGGGCCTGGATCTGGAGCGCGCCGACGTCGCGGGCCATGGCGGCGAGGAGAGGTCCGCGCGCGACGACTCGGGGGTCCTTGCGCAGCTCGAGGTAGGTGACCCCGGCGCCGACCCGGAGCGTGTCGCCGTCGAGCGAGACCCCGCGCAGCCCTTCGAGGCGGGAGACGTCGACGACGAGAGGGAGCGTCCCTTCCGTCTCCGGCGGGGCGACGTGCCGCTCGACGAACCAGTCGGTGCCGCCGGCGAGGAGGACGGTCTTCTCGTTTCGCGCGGCGCGCTCGGCGAGCAGACCGAGCGCCTCCGGGAGGTTCCGCGGCGCGGTGAAGGGGTGGAGGGCGAGGCCGGCGACGCTCACGGGCGGACCTCGCGGCGCCGGGCGCCTTCGGTGATCGCGTTGACGATCCGCTGGTAGCCGGTGCAGCGGCAGACGTTGCCGGCGATCGCCTCGCGGATCTCCCCGTCGGTCGGCGCCGGCTTTTCGCGCAGGAGCGCTTCGGCCGAGAGGAGCATCCCGGGCGTGCAGATGCCGCACTGCGCGCCCCCTTCGGTCACCATCGCCTCCTGCAGCGGCGTCAGGTGCTGCGCGTCGCCGAGCCCCTCCACCGTCGTCACCTCGCGCCCGGCGCACTGGCCGAGGGCGACGAGGCAGGAGTTCACCGGCACGCCGTCGACGAGGACGGTGCAGGCGCCACACTCGCCTTCGCCGCACCCTTCCTTCGTCCCGGTCAGGCCGAGCCGCTCGCGAAGGACGTCGAGGAGGCGCGCGGCGGGAGGCGCCTCGAGCGTGAGGAGGGAGCCGTTGACCGTGAGCGTCACGCTCATCGCGCGTCTCCCTTCAGCGAGGCTTCGAAGAGGTCTTCGGGAAGGAGGGGGACGCGGTCGAGGACGAGGCCGGTCGCGTGCTCGATGGCGGCGGCGACGGCGGGGGCGCCGCCATCCATCGGCAGCTCGCCCACTCCCTTCGCCCCGCCGGGTCCGCGGGAGTAGGGCGCCTCGACGAGGATCGTCGTGAACGGGGGCGCGTCGAGGCTCGTCGGGACGATGTAGTTCGTCATCCTCGGGTTCAGGATCTTCCCGTCTCTCGTCACGAGCTTCTCCGTCAGCGCCCAGCCGATCGCCTGAAGCGTTCCACCCTCCACCTGCCCCGCGCAGAGGATCGGGTTCACCACGCGGCCGACGTCGACGGCGGCCCAGAAGCCGGTCACCTTCGTCTCGAACGTGTCGAGGTCGACCTCCACCTCTGCGACGTCGCAGGCCCAGCCGTACGCCGGGTAGGCGTCGCCCGAGTAGGTCGCGTCGTCCCAGACGACTCCCGGCGGCGGTTCGTATTGAACGAGGGCCGTCGCGCGCCCGGGGTCGGCGGCGAGCCGATCCCAGGCGGCCTCGCGGGAGACGCCCGAGACGGTCGCCTCCTCGCCGACGCGCACGCGGAGCGCGCTCGCGGCCTTCTCGACGATCGAGCCGACGACCATCACGGTCCGCGAGGCGACGGTCGGTCCCGAGTCGGGGACGTGCCTGGTCGAGGGGACGGCGAAGTCGACGGCGTCGACCGCGACGCCGAGGGCGTCGGCGGCGATCTGCCGGAAGACGGTCTCGGTCCCCTGTCCGATGTCGGTCGAGGCGGTCCGGACGCGGGCGCGGCTGCCGGGGAGGAGGTCGACCGCGACCCTTCCCTTCAGGTACTTCTCGCCCGAGCCGGTGAAGCCGGCGCCGTGGAGGAAGACGGAGGCGCCGATGCCCCGGGCGACACGCCCGGTCACGACCGGTCCGCGAGCGCGCTTCTGGGTGAATCCGCTCGCCGCCATCGCCTTCTCGACGCACTCCTGGACGCCGACCGACTCCTTGAGCGTCTGCCCCGTGGCCGTCGTGTCGCCGAGGCGGAGGAGGTTCTTCCGGCGCAGCTCCATCGGGTCGATCCCGAGCGTCCGCGCGACGCGGTCCATGTGACGCTCGATCGCCCAGACGGTCTGCGGGGCGCCGAAGCCGCGGAAGGCGCCGTTCGGCGGCGTGTTCGTCGCGACGGCGATGGCCTCGACGGTCACGTCCTCCCAGCGGTACGCGCCGCAGGCGTGGAGAGCGCCGCGCGAGAGGACGACGGGGGTGAGCGTCACGTACGCGCCGCCGTCGAAGAGGACGCGGATGGAGACGGAGCGGAGCGTCCCGTCCCGGTCGCAGCCGCTCGCGATCTCGACGCGCGAGGGGTGCCGCTTCGTCGAGGCCTCGACGTCCTCCTGGCGGCCGTAGATCAGCTTCACGGGGCGGCCCGACTTCTTCGCGAGGAGGAGGGCGTGGAGGGCGAGGAGCGTCGGGTACTCCTCCTTGCCGCCGAAGCCGCCGCCGGTGACGGCCTGCGTCACGTCGACTCCGTCGTCGGGGAGGCCGAAGACCCCCTTGACCCCCTTCTGGACGTAGTAGGGGCACTGGAGGGAGCCCTCGACGTGCGCGCCGTCGTCGTCCCAGAAGGCGATCATCCCGTTCGGCTCGATGTAGACGTGCTCCTGGGCTCCCGATTCGTAGACGCCGCGGACGACGACCTCGCACCCGTCGACCGCTGCCCCGCCGCGCCCCTTCGTCATGAGGTAGCGCTTGAAGACGTTGTCGGGCGGGCGGATCACCTCGCGCGCCGCGAGGGCGTCGTCGATCGTCAGGACCGGCGGGAGCGGCTCGACGCGGAGCGTGACGTGCCGCAGCGCCTTCTCCAGCCGGAGCCGGTCCTCGCAGGCGAGGAGGGCGACCGGCTCGTAGGCGTGCCGGATCTCGTCCTTCGCCAGGACCGGCTGGTCGGTCTCGATGATCGGGACGGCGTTCACGGGGACGTCGTCGGCGGTGACGACGGTGATCCCGCTCCAGTCGAAGGCGGGGTCGAGGTCGACGCCGAGGAGGCGGCCGCGCGCGACGTCGCTCCGGACGGTCGCGCCGTGGAGCATCCCGGGAAGGACGAGATCGTCGACGTAACGCGCCGAGCCGGCCACCTTCGCGGGGCCGTCGACGCGGGGAACGGACTTTCCGACAGAGGGCGCCATCGAGCGAGTCTACCCGTGGAGGGGCTCGCCGTCAGTTGCCCGAGGCGTGGTCCAGGATCTCCCTGAGGGCGGGCTCGAGCTTCTCGAACCGGAACCGGAAGCCGAGGGAGGATGCCTTCGCCGGAAGGGCCCTCTGCCCGTCGAGGACGAGCGAGGCCATTTCCCCCATCGCGGCCCGGATCGCGAAGGCCGGGGCCGGGACGAAGGCGGGGCGGTGGAGGACCCGGCCGAGCGTCGAGGCGAACTCCTTCATCGTGACGGGGGCGGGGGCCGTGGCATTCACCGGGCCCTCGAAACGAGGATCCTCGAGAACCGCGACGAGGAGCGCGACGAGGTCGTCGCGGTGGATCCACGACATCCACTGCGTCCCGCTCCCGAGCGGCCCGCCGAGGCCGAGGCGGAACGGGAGGAGCATCTTCGAGAGCGCCCCTCCCTTCTCGCCGAGGACGATTCCGATGCGAGGGAGGACGAGGCGGACCCCCTCGGGGGCGGCCCGTCGCGCCGCCTCTTCCCAGGCGAGCGTCGTCTCGGCCAGGAACCCGGTGCCGGGGCCGCTCGACTCGGTCAGCTCCTCGTTGCCGCGGTTCCCGTTGAAACCGACGGCCGAGGCGTTGACGAGCGCGTTCGGCCGGTTCCTCGCGGCCCGCAGCGCCGCGCCGACCCGTTCGGCGGCGCTGGCCCGGCTGCCGACGATCCGGGCTTTCGCGGGCGCGGTCCAGCGCTGGGCAATCGTCTCCCCGGCGAGGTTGACGACGGCGCCGGCGCCGTCGACGGCCGTCGCCAGGTCGCTCCAGGAGACGGCACGGGCACCCGGGGGAACCGATGCGTTCGCCGGGTCACGGGTGACGACGTCCACCTCGTGGCTCTTTCCGAGAAGGGCCGCGACCAGGCCGCGTCCGAGGAAGCCGGTCCCGCCGGTGACGACGACCTTCATCTGGAAGGTTCCGTCACTTCTCCCCGCGGCGGATTCGATCGATCGCCCGATCGCGGTCGGCCTCGATGCGCGACCGGTCGATCCGGTACTCCTCTTCGGCCTTCTCCCGCTCGGTGGGGTCGAAGACCTTGCGCAGGGCGTCCTTGAAGAGGATCTCCCTCTCGGCGATTCGGGAGGTGCCGACGGCCCGCGCCTCGGCGATGGCGGCTTTCTGGGCGTCCGTGAGGGGCGTCTCCTCGATGCCGGCCTCGGTGTCGGCCGCGCGGAGGCGTTCCATGGCGAGATCGAAGGCGGACTTCGGTACATTCGACATGGAGGCATCGTAACGTTCCTCAGGAGCGTAGGGATCTCGTGACGGTTCTCGCTGGCGCTTCGCTCGCATTCCTGCTCCTGGCGGCCCCCGCCGGCGCGCAGCCCGCCGGCCGGGTCGTCCCGCCCGGGGACCTCCCGTTCCCGGCCGAGGAGCTGATCCGGAAAGTGGCCTTCGCCCAGCGCCGGGTCGACCGCTCTCTCACCGACTACACGTTCGACCAGCTCGAGGTGCGCACGGCCTGGGGAAAGGACGGACGGCCGAAGGAGACCCGCCGCCGCCTCTACCACTTCTTCTCGGGGGAGAAGCCGGGAGAAGCGACCCGTGAGCTGATCGAGGTCGACGGGCGGCCGGCCACCCCGGACGAGAAGCGCGAGCAGGCGAAGGACGACGCGAAGCAGCAGCGGCGGCAGGAGGAACGGCGCGCCGGGGACGAGGCCTCGCGGCCACCCGCCGTCGCCGGCGACGAGGAGGACCCCCTCGTCGGGCCGAGGCGTCTCTCCGACCTGATCGCCCGGTTCGACTACCGCCTCGAGGGAGAGGTCGAGGTGGAGGGGCGCCTGCTCTACGCGCTCGAGTTCTCGCCGAAGCCGGACCTCCCGGCCGCCTCGCTCGGCGACCGCGCCCTGAACGCCCTCGCCGGCCGCGTCCTCGTCGACGCTTCGGACTTTCAGATCGTCTCGGTCGAGGCCCGGCTGGTCCGGCCCGTCAAGGTCGGCGGAGGGCTCGCTGCGGCCGTGAAGGAGGCGACGATCTCGTATCGCGGGGCGAGGCTTCCGCAGGGGATCTGGTTTCCGTGCGTCGTCGACCTTCACCTCGGGGGCAGGACGGCCGTCTTCTTCCGGCTCGACACGTCGTTCCGGTTCGAGTTCTCCGGCTTCGCCAGCTTCTCGGTCGAGACCGACAGCGAGGTGGGCGATCGGCAGGCGCCCTCCGTACAATCCCCTCGATGACTCCTTCCAAGCGCCGCCTCGCCTTCGCCGTGGCCTTCGCCGTGGCCTTCGCCGGCCTCTTCCTCGCCTACCGGTCGGCCCTCGTCCCGGCGACCCACGCCGATCACGACCACGGACTCCTGAACATCGACGCGGGCGGGCACCTCGACGTGGAGACCCGCGACGGGAAGGGGCGGAACCTCGTCGGCGCTCCCGGTAAGGTCCTGGTCGTTCACTTCGTCGACCCCGAAGACGGAGCCGCGGCCGACGAGCTCCGCGAGCTCTTCGCCTACCAGGGTGCCCAGAGGCAGGACGCGACGTCGGAGATCGTCGTCCTCGTGAAGACGGAGTCCTTCGCCACGCTGGACGCCTGGCTCGCGAAGAACGGGCTCGTGCCGCCGGTCCCTGCCGCGCTGACGGTCGACCCGGAGGGGAAGACGACGCTGAAGTTCAACAACAGGCGGCCGCTCGAGACGATGTTCTTCGGGCCCGACGGCAAGCTGGCCTCGCAGGCGCGGGGCCGCCTCGACTGGAAGCTCGACGCCCGGCGCCGGATCGCCGAGGCGGGCTCCGGAGCGAGCATCGAGTAGGCGAGAGGGCAGAGAAGCCAGAGAAGGCAGAGAAGGCAGAGAGAAAAGAACTACCGGATCGTCACCGGCGGGGCCGTCAGGACCCCCTTCTGCCGCTCGGCCTCGATCTGCCGGAGGGCCGGCTGCAGCGGCTCGAGGAGCTTCACGAATGCCGTGAAGGAGCTCTCGTCCTCCTCCTCGCCCGAGAGCCTCGCGGCGAGCGACTCGAACGGGTTCTTCTCCCTCGGGAAGACGGTGACCTTCACCTTCTCGCCCGCCGGGATCTTCGCCGCCGCCTTCGCCAGCTTCAGCGCCGTGGCGTAGCCCCCCAGCTCGTCGACGAGGCCGATCTCCTTCGCGTCCTCGCCGGTCCAGACCCGCCCCTTCGCGATCTCGAGGACCCTCTCCTTCGGGAGCTTGCGCCCCTCGGCGACCTTCGACGTGAAGTCGTCGTAGATCCGGTCGAGCGAGGCTTCGAAGTGCTCCCGTTCCGTCGGGGAGTAGCTCCGCGAGGTGCTCCACATGTTCGCGTTCGCGCCGACCTCGACCTGGTCGAACGTCAGGCCGACCTTCTCCCACATCGCGAGCGTCACCATCTTCCCGCCGTAGACGCCGACCGACCCGGTGATCGTCCCCGGCTGCGCGACGATCTTGTCCGCCGCCATCGCCACGAAGTAGCCGCCCGAGGCCGCCACGTCGCCCATGGAGATGATCACCGGCTTGCCCGCCTTCTTCGCCAGGACGACCTCGCGCCAGATCGTGTCGGAAGCGACGTAGGAGCCGCCGGGGCTCGAGACGCGGAACAGGATCGCCGCGACGTCGTCGTCCTCGACGGCTGTCCGGATCGCCTTCGCCACCGTCTCGGAACCCATCGTCTGGCCGCCCGTGAGGGGGTTGCCGCTGCTCTTCCCCCGCACGACGCCGCCGATGCCGTAGACGAGGGCGATCGTCCGCCTCCCATCGGCGTGGGGATGCCCTTCCTTCTTCAGGTAGGCCGGGAGGCCGAAGAACTTCGCGTCCGCGCCCCCCCTCTTCACGAGCGTCCCGTGGACCTCGTCGCGGTAGGCGAGGCCGTCGACGAGCCGGGCCTCGAGAGCCTCGGGGCCGAGGAAGGGGCCGCGGTCCACGAGGGCGCGGACCTCGGCCTCCGTCATCTTCCGTCCCTCGGCGATCCCCCTCGCCATCTGTCCGTAGAGCGACTCGACGTACTTCCGCGTCGCCTCGCGGTGCGCCTCGGTGAACTTCGTCTCGGTGTACGTGTTCACGGCGTTCTTGAACTCGTGCCTCTGGCCGAACTCCGGGCTTGACGCCGAGCTTGTCGAGCGTTCCCCGGATGAAGGGGGTCTCGGCGACGAGGCCGCTCAGGCCGACGTCGCCCGACGGCTGAAGCCAGATCTCGTCGAACGCGGTGGCGAGGTAGTAGGCGCCGTTGCCGGGCCCGAACTCGCCGAACGTCTCCGAGTAGGCGACCGCGAACTTCTTCTTCGCCCGGAAGGCCTTCACGGCGTCGCGGATCTCCTGGATCTCGGCGACGCCGATCGGCGCGGCGCCGAGGCGCGCGACGAGCCCGACGACGTGCGGGTCGTCCCCCGCCTTCTCGAGCGCGTCGACGACGTCGCGAAGCGTGAGCGCTCGTTCACCTCCGAATGCGGCGAAGGGGTTGTCGGGCCGTGTCTCGGGAATCCCGCGCTCGAGGTCGAGCTCCAGGATCGCCGTCTTCGGAACCGACGGCTTCCCCCGGCCGCTGACGAGGATGCCGGCCCCGACGAGGACGACGCCGAAGACCGCGATGACGAGAACGAGAACGAGAAGACCTTTTCCACCCTTGGTCATGAGACCCTCTTGGCCGCCCGGCTCATTCCCCGGCAGCGCGGGCGATTATCGTCCGCAGCTCGCGCAGGGTGCGGGAATCACCCGGGCGAAGGAACCGTTGGGGAGTCGATGGGGCGTTACGAGGAGCTGATCGATGCGTTCGCGGCCTGCCGGGAGACGGCCGAGCTGCGGCCGCTGACGCTCGGGGAGGCCTTCTCGAGGCTCAAGGAGTCGGGCTTCGTCTTCGTCTGCCTCCTCCAGGCGCTCCCGTTCCTTCAGCCGGTCACTCTCGGTCCCGTCTCGACGGCCCTCGGTCTCTCCCTCGCGATCCTCGGCTGGCAGATGGCGCGGGGCCGCCCATCGCCCTGGCTACCGGCGAAAGCCTCTGCCTGGGCGCCGAGTCCGGCCGTCTGGAGAAGGCTCTTCGGCGTCGCGACGAAAACCCTCGGCTTCTGCCGCCGCTTCACGCGACGCCGGCGGACGGCCTGGGTGACGGGGGAGAAGGGGCGCCGCATCGGCGGTCTCATGATCGCCGCGGCGGGGCTGCTCATCTCCCTGCCGCTCGCCGGAATCCCCTTCAACAACGCGCTCCCGGCCATGGCCGTCGTCTTCGTCGCCCTCGGCGAGCTGGAGGAGGACGGCCTGATGATCGTGGCGGCGATGGGGGCGCTCGTCCTGACCGTCCTCTACTTCGCAGCGCTCGCGGTTCTCCTCGTCTGGGCGGGAGGAGCGGCGTTCGAAAGGCTGGGCTTCCGATGGTGATTCCGGACCTCTCCGTCGTCGTCGTCGTCGGTCCCCTCCGCGGGCGGGCGGCGCCGTGCCTCGCGTCGCTCGACGCGCAGGGGCTGGGGGAGCGGCTGGAGGTCCTTCTCGTCGACCTCGGGCCAGAGGGGGCCGAGCCGGTCCCCGGGTCGGAGAAAGTGTCGGTCCGGGTCCTCCAGTTCCCTCCCGGCACGACGTTCTCGGCATCCCGAGCCCGCGCCGTAGCCGAGGCTCGGGCTCCGGTCGTCGCGTTTCTCGAGGAGCACACGCGCGTGCGTCCGGGCTGGGCCGAAGCGGTCCTCGGGGCCTTCCGCGACTCCGGCGCGACGGGCGTCGGGTGGGGTGTCGTCTGCGCGAACCCGGGCGTCGGGAAGGCCGACGTCATCGGCCTCCTGAGCTACGGCCTCTTCGAGCCGCCCCTCGCCGGCGGGAAGACCCGGCTCCTCCCCGGCCACAACGCGAGCTTCCGGACGGATGCGTTGCTCGCATTCGGCGACGAGCTGCCGCGCCTCCTCGCGTGCGACCTCGTCCTCCACGAGCGGATGCTCCGCGAGGGCCGACGGTTCGTCCTGGCAAAGGACGCCGTCATGGAGCACCTCAACGAGACGTCGCTGCACAGCATCGGGCTCGGCGTCGAGCTCTTCTACCGGATCTACGGACCGCTCCGGGCGGCGGAGGGACGGTGGGGCCTCGGCCGGCGCGCGTTCTACGTCGCCGCCACGCCTCTCATACCGCTCTACGCGCTCCTCCTCGCGGTGTGGCGGTACCGAAAGAGACGGCCCGAGCGGGCCCGCCTGCTCCTGCGGAACGCGCCGTTCGTCGCCGCCGTCCACCTCCGCGCGGCGTGGGGGCAGGCCCACGGGCTCCTGTTCGGGCCGGGCGACGCGGAAGCCCGGTTCACCGACTACGAGCTGTCGGAGCCGCGCGAGGCGCCGAGAAGCGCTTCCGCGTAGCCCTTCGCCTCTCCCAGGATCGACGCGCTGAAACCGAGGACGACGACCGGGAGCGTCGACAGGAAGGTCCCGAGCTCGCCGGCGCGAACGGCATGCCAGGCACAGTGGGCGACGTTCGAGACGACGCGCAGCGGAAAGAGGCTCCCGAGCATCAGCCCGAGGAGCAGGGGCTTCCTGCCGCGCATCCAGCTCCCGCGCAGCTTCCCGTAGCGGATTCCCCGGAACCAGCGTTCGCGGACGAACGACCGCACGGTCTCGAGGTGGTGGTGGTCGACGACGGCGCGCGGCTCGAAGAGGAGCGTCCGCCCCGCCTCGAGGAGGTCGCGACTGAGGGTCGCGTCCCCCATCAGCATGTCGCCGTGGAAGCGGCCGGTCTCCTCGAACAGGGCCCGCGGAAGCAGCATGTTCGCGGTGGGGCTCATGTCGACGGGGCGGCGCTTCCCGCCCGGAAGCCACTTGCTGAACTTGCAGAGGTGGACGCCGCGATCGAGCCACTTCGAGCCGTGGCAGGCGAGAGCGCCCACGACGACGTTCCCCGTCTCGTCGTGCGCGGCGACGAGCCGCCCGAGCCAGTCGGGTGCCGCGTAGACGTCCGGGTCGGTGAAGACGAGGAGCCGGCCGCGGGAACGCTCGACCCCCGCGTTGCGGGCCGCCTGGGGGAAGAGCCGCCCGGTACTCCGGACGTAGACGAGCGGCTCGTCGCGACGGGCCACGATCCGCTCGCACGCCTCGGTCGGCCCGCTGTCGACGAGGATCGTCTCGAAGTCCCGGAACGTCTGCCGTGCGAGTGCGTCGAGAAAGCCGTCGAGGGTCGCCTCGGAGAGGTAGACGGCGACGACGACCGACACGACCGGGGGGTCGTTCACGGAGGGGAGGATCCCACGTCCGCGCCGGCGCCGGGGAGCGTTTTGGCTCCACCCTCCCGCTTCCTGAGGAATGAGAAGAGCGCGATGGCCGCCGCGGCTCCGCCGGTCGTCGCCGCGAGGAGCAGGGCTTCGAGCGGCGCGGGACGCAGCACCCGAAGGGCGGTCGCTCCCACGCCGAGGGACGCCGCCGCGAGGAGGGCCGGTCCGGCGACCGCGGGAAGGAAGGGGCGGAAGGAGCGCGAACGGAAGACGAAGCGATGGAGGAGGAGGCCACGCAGGAGAGAGGAGCCGAGGAGGGCGAGGGCGGCGCCCTCTCCGCCCCAGGGCGGGACGAGCGCCGCGAGGAGGGCCACGAGCGCCGCGATGCTGACGACCCCGGCCCGCAGGACGTCCCCGGGGCGCCGTTCGGCGACGAGGACGAGGTCGAGGTAGTCGAAGAACGACGACAGGAAGCTCGCGAGGGCGAGAAGACGGAGAGCCGGGGCGGCCGCCTCGTACGCCGGACCGAAGAGGAGGCCGAGGAGCGGGGCGGGAGCGAGGAGGCAGACGGCGAGGATGGGCCAGACGAGGGCGAAGGCGAAGCGGCGGGTCGAGACGTGGAGCGAGGCGATGCGGTCGCCCTCGCCTCTCGCGAAGGCGGCGGACGCCGACGGGAGATAGCCGTGGGAGGAGGCCTGCCGTACGAGGTCGAGGACGCGTGTCAGGCCCCGCGCGATTCCGTAGAGCCCGACGACGACAGGAGGAGCGAGGGCGCCGAGGACGACGACGTCGAGCCAGAGCGCCGCCTGGGACAGGACCTCCGTCGCCGCATACGGGCGCAGGACCGGAAGGAGAGGCTCCGCGGGAGGGCCGGATCCGGCCGAGAGCCATCCCTTCGCCGCGACGTAGCCGACGAAAAGGAGCTCCGCTGCCAGGGAACCCGCGGCGAACCCGGCGGCGACGCCGAAGGACGTCGGCTCAGCGGCGAGGAACGCGGCTCCGACGCCCACGACGCGGAGGACGCCGCCCCCGGTGTCCCGGAAGAGCGCGCGCCCGAGGGAATCCCCGAACCCTCGCGAGACGCCGAGCGCGGCGCTTCCGGCAGCGAGGCCGAGCGCGACGGGAGCCAGCGGGAGGAGGATGCGGTCGAGACCGGGCTGGCCGAGGAGGACGGCGAGCGGCCCCGCGAGGGCGGCGAGCAGCGCCGCCGCGAGGATCCCCGCCCCCAGCGCGAGGCGCTCTCCCCGGCGCGCGAGGCGCCGCGCCCCCCTCCTCGTCGCCCCGGGCGAGCCGCTCGGCCACCCCCTGGGCCACGGCGGGGTTCGTGCCGAGGCCCGCGATCGAGCCGACCGGCGTGACGATGGCGATGGCGAGGAGGACGAGCCCCAGCGCGGAGGGCTCGAGGGCGCGTGCCATGAGGACGCGCAGGACGAGGCTCCCGACGAGGGCGGCGCCGCCCCCCGCGAGGACCGAAACCGTGGAGACGAGGATGGCGCGGCGTGCGCCGGGGCCGGGCGGCACGGCGTGAGGGTACCTCCCGGCCCGCTCGCGCGAAAGCCTGGCGAACCTTCACCCGGCGTATTCGGGGCGTGCGAGACTCCTCGTCACGATTCCGAGGAAGAACCCTTACGCGAAAGGAGGCCGCATGAACTGCGCCCGCTGGATGACCCTCCCCGTCCTCGCACTGGCCCTCGCCTTCCCGACCGCCGCACAGGCCCCGGCAGCGGGGAAGGAGGCGAAGGAGACGAAGTCCGCTCCGAAGCCCGCCGCCGCCGCGCCGGACCAGGAGGCGATGATGAAGGCCTGGACGGCCTACATGACCCCGGGCGAGCCGCACGCGCACCTCGCGAAGCTCGCCGGGAGCTGGACGACGAAGACGAAGTCGTGGATGGACCCGGCCAAGCCGCCGGAAGAGACCGTGGGGACGTGCGAGTTCCGGATGGTCCTCGGAGGCCGCTACCTGGAGCAGCGATTCGAGGGTTCGATGATGGGGCAGCCCTTCTCGGGCATCGGCTTTACCGGCTACGACAACGTCAAGAAGAAGTACGAGTCGTACTGGATCGACTCCGCCGGCACCGGGATGATGATCCTGACCGGCACCCCGGACAAGTCGGGGAAGAAGACCGTCTACACGGGCTCGATGCTCGACCCGACGAACGGGAAGAAGGTCGCGCTCCGGTCGGTCGACACCGAGGTCGACGCCGACAACCTCCTCTTCGAGATGTGGATGTCGGGCCCCGACGGGAAGATGGCGAAGTCGATGGAGATGGTCTACACGCGGAAGAAGTAGGCGGCGCGGGCCCGTTCCCGGCCTCGCCCGCGTCGAAAGCCGCGGACGGGGCCGGCTCTCGTTCAGGGGGCGATCATCGCTTCCCAGACGGCACGCGACATCTTCCGCGTCGTCTCGACGACCCTCTTCCGCCCGTCTTCGTTCGCTCCGAAATCGGTCGCGAGCAGGACGAGGACGTACTCGCGGCCGTCGGGGAGCCGGACGAAGGCCACGTCGTGCTGCACCGTCGAGATGCTCCCGGTCTTGTGCGCCACGACCGCACCCGCCTGCTTGGGGATGCCGGCGGGGATCTGGTCGTTGAACTCCTGCGCGGCGAGGATCTCGAAGGCGAGCCGCCGGGCTTCGGCGGAGAGCTTCGGGGACTTCACGGCCGCTTCGATGAGAACGGCCATCCCCTCCGCGTCCGTCTCGTTCGAGATCCCGGCCTCGAAGGCCTTCGTGTCCTCGACCATCCGGCGCACCTTCACGCCGGGCGCGCCGAGCTCGTCGACGAAGCGCTGGACGTCCTTCGGCGGGCAGAGGCCGAGCATCAGGTTCGTCGCGACGTTCGACGAGCCGACGATCATCTGGCGCGCCACGAAATCGAGGCGCGCGTGCTTCCCGAGGTACGGCGCGATGCGGTCGTCGCTTCCGGCCTCGAGCTCGACCCGGAACGGCGAGCCGTCGACGATGCTCGTGAAGCAGTCGACGACGGGGGTTTCCGTCGAGAGGGAGAGCGTCCCCTCGTCGACGCGCCGGAGCGCCTCGAGGAGCACGGCGGTCTTCATGGTGCTCGCCGCGTGCATCGTCGTCGTGGCGTTCCTCTTCACCGTCACGCCCGTCTGAAGGTCCTTCACGACGATTCCGAACGTCGCCTTCCCCTCGGCGGAGAGCGTGTCGAGGACCTTCCCGAGCACGGCGGCCCTCGCCGGAGTCAGGCCCGGGGCCCGGGGGGCGCCGGGCAGCGCGGCGAGGCGCCGGGCGTAGCGGAACCGGGGCGCCAGCCGCTCGCTCTCGAAGGCCGTCTCCTTGGTCGACGGGACGCCGTACTGCGTCGCCTGGACGACCTCGCCGCCTGTCCAGAAGCCGACGTGGTCGATCTTCTCCTCCGTTCCGAAGAAGACGAGGTCGCCCGGGGCGAGATCCTCGCGCCGAACCGGGACGAGCTGGGGGTCGCGGAAGCACATCTCGGAGCTGTTGCGCATCAGGAGGACCCCGTGCCGTTCGAGGACGCGCCAGACGAGGCCGGAGCAGTCGAAGCCCCAGGGCGTCGTCCCGCCCCAGGTGTAGGGGGCTCCGAGAAATCGGCGGGCCATCGCGAGCCATGAGGCGGTGTCGAGGAGCGGAGGGGTCTCGCGAGGCCGCTCGGGAGCGACGTCGTCCGCGGAGACGAACCCGTTCCGCCCGTCGGGGAGGAGGACCTCGCGCCACTCGTGCTTTTCGGCCTCGAGCGTCCGCAGGCCGCCGAGCCGGGCACCGATCGGCGCGGTCGTGACCGGAACGGACTTCTCGAAGCTCGGCTCCCGGTAGACGTGGGCGAGGTTCGAGGTCACCTCGAGCCGCTCGGCGGACGGGTCGGCGAGGCCGGGCCTCACGGCCGTCGCCTCGATCCAGCCCCGCGAGCCGGAGCGGGTCTTCACGAAAAGGAAACGCCCTTCGGTGCGAGAGGTCTCGACCGCCTCTCCGAGGATCGCCTGGTCCTCCACGGGCGCCATCGCCTCGGGGCGGGCGAGGACGTTGGCGACCGGGACGACGACGACGGCGGCCGAGGGAGTGGACGCCGGCTGGCCGGCGGCAGGGAGAGCGAGAGCGAGGGCGAAGAGAATCGCCGGGAGGCGCCGGGAGGCGCTGAGAGGACTCATCGTGTCCATAATCGTCGCATGAGTGCTTCCCTCACGCGCCGCGACCTCCTCGCCGTCTCGGGGTCCCTCGCCGCCTCCGCTCTCCTTCCCTCCATCGCCTCGGCGGCGACGCCGAAGGCCGCGGCCGCGACGGGCGCGACGCTCGACCTCAAACCGATGCTCCTGAAGCTGCGGCATACCTGGACGATCTCGCGCAACTCTTCGAGCGAGAAGAAGAACGGACTCCTGGCGCTCACGGCCGCCGGGGTCACCGGATACGGCGAGACCGCGGCGAACGTCCGCTACGGCCAGAGCTGGGAGAGCGGCGAGGCCGCGTTCGCGAAGGTGAAGGCGGCCTGCGCGGGCCTCTCCCCGTGGGAGCACCTCGCGTGGCTCGAGCGGGCCGAGGAGGTCGCCGGGGGCGACTCCCAGGTCGTCGCCGCCCTCGACATGGCGCTCTGGGACTGGAAGGGGAAGGCGGTCGGCCAGCCCGTCTGGAAGCTCCTCGGCGTCCCGACGGGGCGAATGGCGCAGACGACGTTCTCGATCGGCATCGACACGCCCGAGGCGATGAAGGAGAAGGTGAAGGAGGCCGAGCCCTACCCGCTCCTGAAGGTGAAGGTGGGCCTCCCGGGCGACGAGACGAACGTCACGGCGATCCGCTCGGTGACGCAGAAGCCGATCCGCGTCGACGCGAACGAGGGGTGGGCGACCGCGGAGGAGGCGCTCGCGAAGATCGCCTGGCTGAAGACGATGGGGATCGAGTTCGTCGAGCAGCCGCTGCCCGTCGCGAAGAACGCCGAGATGAAGGCGGTGAAGGCGGGCTCCGGTCCTCCCGCTCGTGGCGGACGAGTCGGTCCTCCACGTGAAGGACGTCCCGGCCCTCGTCGGCCTCTTCGACGGCGTCAACGCCAAGCTCGCCAAGTGCGGCGGCATCACCCGCGCCTACGAGCTCGCGGCCCTCGGGCGCGCGCTCGGCTTCAAGCTGATGCTCGGCTGCATGATCGAGTCCTCCCTCGGTATCGCGGCCGCCGTCGCGGTCGCCCCCCTCTACGACTGGCTCGACCTGGACGGGAACCTCCTCGTCGCGAACGACCCGTGGAAGGGGCTCGTCCTGAAGGACGGCCGCTGGGATCTCCCCTCGGGGCCGGGGCTCGGCGTCGTTCCGGTCTGAGCCGACGGGCGGGCGAGCCGCGGCCGGCTACCGTTCCGATTCCGCAGGGGGTGGGACGAGCGGGCGGAGCTCCTCCGCGAGCGCGAGGCCGCGCCGCACGACCTCGTTCCACGGGAAGAGAGCGCCCGGGTCGACCTTGCGGTCGGGTGCGATGTGCTGGTGCCCGGCGATCCACGGCACCTCGAGGCCGAACTGCGCCGTCAGGACGCCCGTGAGCCTCGTGACGGTCTCGATCTGCGCGCGCGTGAACGGACTCCGGTTCCCGTCGCCGGTGATCTCGACGCCGACCGAGCTCCGGTTCAGGACCGACCGGCCGTGGAGGTACGAGGCGCCCGCGTGGAACGCCCGGTGCTCGAGCGAGACGAACTGGTAGAGCCGTCCGTCCCGCCCGACGAGGAAGTGCGAGGAGACGAAGCTCGACGGCTCGAGGAAGAAGGAGATGCACGACTCGTCGTCCTCCATCGCCGTGTGGTGGAGGACGAGCGACGTCAGCGGCTCGATCTTCCGGGGGAGCCACCCGTCCCAGAAGGAGTTCGGCATGGGGACGAGGCAGGCGTCCGAGAGGTCGCCGCCCGCTTTCTCCCACAGCTCCCAGAAGAGGCGGTCGGCGTCGCGGTAGACGCGCTCGAGGTAGGGCCCGCCGGCGCGGGCCTCGAGCGGCGTCCGCTCCACCCTGGGGAGGGCCGCCTGTCGCGGGCGCTCCTCGGAGAGGTCGATCGGGGGCCGGTCAGGGAGGTCCTTCGACCACTCGTCGACGATCTCCCTGGCGATCTCCCCCATGGCGTTGTTCGCCGCCAGGGAGCCCCCTCCCGGGATGCGATCGGCGAAGATCGCGAAGACGAACGTCCCCTTCGGCGTCGTCAGGACCCCGGAGTCGGCCCTCACGCCGCTCATCGTGCCGGTCTTGCCCGCCCACGCGCTTCCAGGCCTCGAGGCGAGGAGCCGCGGGATCCGGTTCGCGGTGCGCGGATTCGCGGCGAGGCGCATCGCGAGTCGGCTCGATTCCTTGTCGAGGAGCGTTCCCGTGGCGGCCCGGCGCCAGAGCTCGGCGGTGTCGCGCGGCGTCATCCGGCCGAGGGGCGACCACGGCGCATCCTCCTCGGGCGACCCGAGGTCCGGAATCCTCCCGACGAGCTCGATCCCGGCGAGGCCGATCGAGGCCATCCGGCAGTTCACGGCCTCCGCGCCGAAGGCGTCGATGAAGTGGTTCGCCGAGGTGTTGTCCGAGAGCGCGAGCATCAGGCGCAGGAGGTCGCGCTGCGTCGGCGCGAGCCACGGCTCGAACTCGTCGAGGACGCCCGAGCCGGCGGCCACGGCGCGAGGAGGGACCGGCCACCGCTCGTACAGCTCCAGCGTCCCCTCGCGGCTCCTGGCGAGCGCCTCGACGAGGAGGGCGAGCTTGACGATGCTCGCCCCCTCGAACGTCTCGGTGTCGCGCCAGCTCAGCTCGCGTCCGCTCTCGACGTGGAGGGCGACGATCCCCATCCGGGCCCCGCTCTCCTCCGCGTGTCGCGCGACGCGCCGGGCGAGCGGCTCCGACGATGGAAAGACCCGCAGGGCCCGGGGCGGCGCGGTCGAGCAGGAGAAGAGGAACGGGAGGATCGCCGCGAGCGCCGCGGCCGGGGCGCGCCTCACGCCGACGGCTCCTCCTCGGGCGCCGCGTAGGCGACGCGGTTCCTGCCGGTCGACTTCGCCTCGTAGAGCGCGGAATCGGCCCGGCGGACGACCTCGTCGGGTTTCGGCGAAACCGGGCGAACGGCCGTCGCGACGCCGAGGCTGATCGTCACCTGGAGCCGGACGTGCTCGGCCGCCGCCGCTTCCGCCGACGGAAAGCGCGGAACGTCGTAGAAGGCGTCGGCCTCGACGGCGTGACGAATCCGCTCGGCGACGATCACGGCGCCCTCGGCGTCCGTGTCGGGGAGGATGGCGAGGAACTCCTCCCCCCCCAGCGGCCGACGAGGTCGCACGAGCGGAGCGCCGCGCGCAGGACGAGCGCCGTCCGCCGGAGCATCTCGTCGCCGGTGTGGTGCCCGTGCTCGTCGTTGAAGACGGAGAAGTTGTCGATGTCGATCATGACGACCGACAGGGGAGGAGCCGGCTGGATCTCGGTGGCCTCGCCCCGCGAGAGCGCGAAGGCCCCCGAGCGGCGGCGCAGCCGTTCCCATTCGCGCGAGAGGGCCTCCTCGGTGGCGCGCCGGTTCGGGAGGCCGGTGAGGTAGTCGGTGCGGGCGGAGGTGACGAGCGTCGTCACGTCGTGGAAGACGACGAGCTGAAGCAGACCCTCCGGGAGGTCGACGGCACGGATGGCCATCTGCACCTCCCGCCGCTGGCCGTCCGGGAGGGTCAGCGCCGTCTCGAAGGCCTCGGGCGACGGTGAGGCCAGGAGCCGGGCCAGGCGGGGCCGCTCGGAGGTGGGGACGACCTCGAGGAGGAGGCGGCGTCCGGCGAGCTCCTCCCGCGTCGTCCCCACGAAGCGGACCGCCGCATCGTTGGCGTGGACCACGAAGCCGTCGCGAAGCGTCACGAGCGCCTGCCCGGCGTCGGACAGCGCGTCCATGAGCGCCGTCTTCTCCAGGAGCTCGGCCCGCCGCCGCGCCTCGTCGCGGCCGCGCTGGAGCGCCTGCCCCACCGGGGGGGCGAGCGTCCCGAGGAGCTCGGCGTCGGCCTCGTCGTGCTCGGCACCCCCCGACGCCCACACGATGAGGACGCCGAGGTCGTCGCCGAGGGGCGCCCCGAGCCACGACGTCCCGGGGATTCCCGCGGAGCCGAGGTGGCCGGCCTCGTACGCCACCCTCCAGGCCGACGGCCCGAGGCAGAGCGGCCTCCCGAGGGCCAGGACCCGTGCGGTGACGGCCCGGATCGCCTCCTTCACGTCGTCCCCGAGCGGCTCGGGTGCCGTATAGAGGAGCTCGACCCGCGCGGTCCCGGGGTCCGGGCCGACGACGGCGAAGCACTGCGCGGGGAGGAGCCGGGCGAGAAGGGCGTGGGCCACCGGGAACAGCTCTTCGGGGGCCGGCGACTCGCGGACCGTCCGGAGGAGGGCGAGAAGGCAGTCGTGGAGGGCGGCGGCCTTCCGCTCGGTCGTGACGTCCCTCGCGACGATCGCGAGCCCTCCCGTCACCGGAGTGACGGAAAGCTCGGCGAGGAAGATCGAACCGTCGAGCCGGCGGTGCCGCACACACCCCCGAAATCGGGTGGCAAGGGACTCGGGGAGAGGTGAGGGGGCGCCCGGGCGTGAGACGACGAGGTCGCGCAGGAGGACGTCCTGGAAGGAGCCGGCCGGGATGCCGTGCAGGTCGTGGAAGGCGGCGTTCGCCCAGGTGATGCGTCCCGAGGCGTCGGTGAGGGCGAGAGCCGTGTCGGCCGAGGCGAAGGCGCGCGCGAGGGTCTCTCCCTGGGCGCTGAATCCGTTCGCAACAGACATACGTGGAAAGGATAAGGCGTCCGCCTCCCGAACGGTTCACTAGAATCGGGATCTGACCTCTTCCGGAGCACTCGCCCCGCCGACCGCCGGCCGACTCGCCGCCCTCGACCTCTTCCGGGGGGCGACGGTCGCCGCCATGCTCTTCGTCAACAACCCGGGGAGCTGGGCCTTCGTCCTTCCGCCGTTCGGCCACGCCGAGTGGCACGGCTGCACGCCGACCGACCTCGTCTTTCCCTTCTTCCTCTTCATCGTCGGGACGGCGTCGGTCCTCTCTCTCGGCAAGCGGGCCGCGCAGGGGGCCGCCCGCACCCAGCTCGCGCGGCACGCCCTCCGCCGGGGCGCGACGATCGTCCTCGTGGGCTGGGCGCTCGCCGCCTTTCCGTTCACGCTCCACCGTCTCCTCCACCTCCGGATCCCGGGCGTCCTGCCGCGCATCGGAGTCGTCTACGCCCTCGGGGCGCTCCTCCTCCTCGCCGCTCCCGCGCAGCGAAAGACGGCCTTTCTCGCGGCGACGGCAGCGATCCTCCTCGCTCTCCACACGGCGCTCCTCTTTCTCCCCGGTTACGACCTGACCCTCGAGGGGAACCTTCAGACGGCGATCGACCTCGCGCTCCTGAAGGGTCACCTCTGGAAGCCGGCGTGGGACCCCGAGGGGATCCTCTCGACCCTCACCGCCCTCGCCACGATGCTGACGGGAGCGCTCGCGGGACTCCTCCTCACGTCGAAGACGCCGCTGAAGACGCGCCTCGCCGCGCTCGGCCTCGCCGGCGTGGCCGGCGTCGCCGGCGGCCTCGCGTGGCAGGCGTTCGGCCTTCCCCTGAACAAGGGGCTCTGGACCGGCTCCTACGTCCTCTTCTCGTCGGGCGCGGCCTGCCTCTCGCTGCTCGCCGCCCTCGTCGTCGTCGACCTCCTCGGCGTGAAGCGCCCCTTCGCCCCGCTCTTCACCTTCGGGACGAACCCGCTCCTGGCCTTCGTCCTCTCCGGCCTCCTCGCCAAGCTCCTCGGCCTCGTGAAGGTGACGGTCGCGGACGGGAAGGTCGCCTCCCTCCACAAGCTGCTCTTCGACAGGGTCTTCTCGCGGGTGGGGGAGCCGTACCTCGCCTCGCACCTGCAGGCGCTGGCGGTCCTCGCGGTCTGCTGGGCCGTCCTCCGGTACTGCGAGAAGCGCGGGTGGTACTGGAAGGTCTGACCGGCCGGAGCGGTCCGATCAGCCGGAGGCCAGGAGCCGCCGCGGCGTCACGGACGCGGCGTGACGCGCTTCCTCTACCGTCGCGACGCCGCACGAGGCGAGCCGGTCGACGCAGTCGGGAAGGAGCGCGGCGCTCCCGGCGAGGTTCCCCGAGGCGTTGCGGACGGCGCCCCCGGTGACGGTGAGCGTCTCTCCCCAGACGAGGTGATCCCCGTCGGGGAGGCCGGCGCAGGGCGCCGCGTCGCTGATGAGCGCGAAACCTCCGGGTCCCTTGCATCGCCTCACGAGCGCGAGCATCTGGGAGGAGAGGTGGTGGAGGTCGGCGATGACGTCGACCGTCACCTCGTCGTGGAGGAGGCCCCAGCCGATCGGTCCGGCTTCGCGGTGGTGGAGCGGCTTCATCGCGTTGCCGAAGTGGGTCATGTGCCGCGCGCCGCGCCGGAGCGCCTCGTCGAGCGTCGGGACGTCCGCCTCGGTGTGCCCGAGCGAGACGACGAAGCCGCGTTTCACGAACGCGGAGACGAGGTCGAGCCCGCCCGGGATCTCTGGCGCCATCGTGACGATCGAGCGGCCGGGGAGGTCGCCCACGGCCTCGAAGAACGCGTCGACGCGTCGCTCGTCGCTCCCGTCGAGGAGAGCGTCGCGGTGAAGGGCGCCCGACCGGTTCGGCGAGACGAACGGCCCCTCGAGGTGGATGCCGAGCGGCATCGCCCCTCGCCCGTCGCCCGGGCGGCGCGAGCGGACCCACGCGGAGAGGTGCGAGAGGAGGGGCGCGAGATCGACGAGCGGGACGGGACGAGCGTCGGGACGAAGCCCGCGACGCCGCGCTCCTCGAGACCGAGGGCGAGGCGGTCGAGGCCGGCGTCGTCGGCCGTCAGGACGTCGACGCCGAAGGCGCCGTGGATGTGGAGGTCGAGGGTCAGGCCGCTCGCCCCGGTCATCGCCCTGCGGGCTCCCCGTCGAGGGCCTGCGCCACGTTCCCGTTCTTCGCCGCGATCCACTCTTTCGCCCTCTCCACCGGCAGGCCCCACTTTCCGGAGACGAGCGCGGCGGGCAGCTCCCAGCCAGCACTCTCGAGGAGCCGCTCGGCGGGCTCGGGCGGAAGCGCCAGGACCCGCCCGACGATGTCGATCGCGCGCCGTTTCAGCTTCACGTTCGTCGGGCGCATCGCGACCATCTCGCCCTCGTAGACGAGGCCGCGGCGCGCCATGACGGCGGTCGAGAGCATGTTGAGGACGAGCTTCTGCGCCGTGCCCGCCTTCATCCGGGTGGAGCCGCGGAGGACCTCGGGACCGGTCTCGACGACGATCGCCAGGTCGGCGATCGAGGCGAGGCGCGAGTGGGGCGCGCAGACGAGGGCGACCGTCAGGGCGCCGATCCCCTTCCCCCAGCGGAGCGCGCCGGCGACGTACGGTGTCGCGCCGCTCGCGGCGATGCCGAGGACGACGTCGCGCGACGTGACGCCCGCCCGCTTCACGTCCTCGGCCCCCTGGGCTTCGTCGTCCTCGGCCCCCTCCACCGCGTTCACGAGCGCCTCGCTCCCGCCGGCGATGAGGCCCGTGACGAGGCGCGGCGCGACGCCGAACGTGGGAGGCAGCTCGGAGGCGTCGAGGACGCCGAGCCGCCCGCTCGTGCCGGCCCCGGCGTTGATCCACTTCCCGCCGGCGTCGAGGCGCGCGGCGATCGCGTCGACCGCGTGCGATCTCCGGGAGAACGGGTCCGACGGCGCGGACGGCCTCGAGGTCGGCCTCGTGGATCGCCTCGAGGTACGCGAGCGTGTCGATCACGCCGTTCCCTCGGCGAGGGCGAGGCGGATGGCGCCGATCTCGGGAATGTAGGCGGGCGGGCCGAGCCGGGCAAGGGGCGCCCCGGCGAGGAGCTGCGCGCGGAGCGGCGCGAGGACGAGGTCGCCCGCGACGAAGACCCCGCCGACGGTGGCCACCGTGACGGGATCGTCCGCGATGCCGAGCTTGCGGAGGACGGTGAGCGCCGTGAGCGCCAGCTCCCCCCCCGCCCAGCGGAGGATCTCGAGCGCCGCTTCGTCGCCGTCCCGCGCCGCGTCGAGGACGATCGGGAAGTAGGCCGCCGTGTCGGTCGGCCCCGCGCCGGGGCGGAAGAGCTTCTGGACCATCTCGACGGCGGACCGGGTTCCCTCGGTGGAGTGAAGGGCCTCCCGCATCTTCGTCCGAGGGCCGCGGCCGTCCACGTCCCGGGCGACGGCGGCCAGGCCGCGCCGGGCGATCTCGGAGGCCGATCCCTCGTCGCCGATGAGGGCGCCCCAGCCCCCGGCCCGCTCCTCGAGGCCGTGGGAGTTCCGGCCGAAGCAGATCGCGCCGGTCCCTGCGATCAGGACCGCTCCCGAATCGGCGACGGGGTCGGCGAGGGCTCCGGCGAGGGCGATCCGCGCGTCGGTCGTCACGCGGACCCGGCCGGTTCCGTAGACCGCCTCCAGCGCGGCGACGAGCCGGCCCTTCATCGCCGAGGCCTCGACGCCCGCGAGGCCGCAGGAGACGACTCTGACGTCGGCCCGGGAGGCGCCGGCCGCCTCGAGGGCGTCGTCGATGGCCTCCGTGACCGACTGGACGAGGCGGGGGACGGGGACGGTGGAGGCGTTCGCGGGGCCGGAGGCGCCGCGGCCGAGGGCGAGGAGGTCGGAAGCGGTGACGATCGCGCGGGTCCGCGTACCACCGCCGTCGACGCCGACGTAGAGGCTGGGCATGGGGGAATCGTAACGCCGGGTCGTTCCGCGCGCGGAGCTTCGGCATCTTCCCCGGCCCCACGCCGGGTCAGCGAAAAAGAAAAGGGCCCGCGGATTCCTCCGCGGGCCCCAGTTGCTCCGGCGGTGCGCCGGCTAGAACTCGACCTTCAGCTGGAACTGGAATCTGCGCGGGTCGTAGAACGTCTGGTATGTCCCGGGGTTGGCCGTGTGGACGTTGTCCTGGACGTTGTATCCCGTCTGGTTGTCGAAGATGTTGAAGACGTCGATACGTGCCTCGATCCGGAAGGTATCGCCGATCGGGAAGGCGTGCGTGTAGTTCAGGTCGAGCTGGTAGTGGTCGTCGGTCGTACGCGTGCCGGCCGGCTCCGCGTAACGGTTGGAGTCGCTCGTGCTCGTCGTCTGCGCGATGTACGGCTCGTAGCTGTGGTACTCCCAGGGCTGGCCGGACTGGTAGATCGCGTAGGCGCCCATGGAGCTCTTCCAGGGGAGGACGTAGGAGCCGTACACCTTGAACTGGTGCCGGCGGTCCCCGCGGAGATTCCCGTACTTGTAGTCCCAGAGCTGGCGGCCGGCGCCGTCGCCGATGTTCGACGAGCCGATGAAGATGTTGCTGTCGTTCCCCGTGCCGCTGCCGGCGGAGTTGTCCTGGTCGAAGTTGCCGTAGTAGTGGCTCCAGACGTACGAGCCGCGGACGTAGGCGTTGCGGCCGTGCCACTCGGCCTCGAGCCCGGCCTCGTAGTACTTCGTGAAGGCGCCGTCGAGCGCGGCGATGACGTACGACGACCCGCCGATCTCGTTGCGGATCGCGGCCAGGTTCGGAACGTAGAGCTCCCGCGGGATGTCGGGCGGCGGGTTGAAGAGGAGGCGCGCGTCGTTGTTGGTGTCTTCCCAGAAGTTGTCGGAGTAGCGGTAGCGGCCGTGAACGCGGCCGTTCCAGCCGTGGCCGAGGTCCTTGGTCGTGCCGATCATGTACTCGTCGGTCTTCCGCGGGTCGAGGCCGTCCACGAACATCTTGCCCGAGGAGCCGGCTTCGGGGGTGGAGCCCATGAACTTGCCGTTGGCGTCGAAGTAGGCGTTGATCGTCACCGCCGAGTTGCGCGCCCACGACGCGGCGCGCGGCAGCGAGCCCGCCGTCGGGACGTAGCGGGCGAAGTTCCCGTAGACGGTGTTCGCTCCGCTGTACGCCCAGACGATGCCGAGCCGCGGCTGGAGCGCATCCCCGAAGCCGATCTCGTGCATCAGGTACTTGTTCCCCTGGGCGACCTCGAACCCCGAGACGGTGCCGTCCTTCTCCCTCAGGCCCTGTCCGTAGAGCAGGTCGTTGCTCATCAGGAGGCCGACGTTGACGGTGACGCTGGCCCACCGGATCGAGTCGTTCAGCTCGATGTTGTGCGACACGTACTGGGAGTTGATGGTGGGCACGTTGAGGATGCCCTGCTGCTGCACCTGCGCCTGGTAGTAGACCGGCTTCCCGGCGCAGGCCGTCGCGGCCGCCGGGCAGTTGATGCGGCCGCCGGGCACCGTGACCAGTCCCCAGGCATTGGAGGTCCGGTACAGGTCCTCCTGGTCCTTGGAATACTGGTAGCCGACGTGCAGGTTGTGCAGGACCTTCTTGCCGAACGAGAGGTCGTAGCCGACCTGGAAGCTCTGGCGGTAGAAGTCGTCGTTGTCGTACTGCGACCCGCCGCCCACGCGGCCGCCGCCCTTGCTGACGCCGTCCTGGACGTACCCGTACCGGCTGATGATGGGGGCGATGAAGGCGTTGAAGGCCGTCTGGCCGGTCACCGGCACGGGGATGGTCACGAGCCCCATCCTGTCGAGCGCCAGGGGGTCGATGTTGACGCTGCCGTCGAGCGCCGGCACGAGGGAGAGCGCGGTGTCCGGCCTGCCCACGTTCGGGTTCCTGAAGTCGGTGAACTTGGCCGTCGCGTAGCTGCGGTCGTTGATGATCCAGGAGCCCTCGAGGATCGCGATCTTCTGCTTCGCCTCGTAGCCGTTGCTGGTCGAGGCGGCATAGGACTCGCCCCCCACGCTGTTCTCCTCCTCGCGGTCCGAGGTCCGGTACGAGCCGTTGAGGAGGATCGAGGCGGTCGGCGAGTACGTGAGCTTGCCGAAGAACTCGTCCCGCGTGTTCTTGTAGTTCGGGACGTCACCGTAGAGGTTGGCGCGGTTCTGGCGCGTGCTCTCCGGGCGGTAGTAGGAGGCGTAGAAGAAGAGCCGGTCCTTCAGGATCGGACCGCCGATGTTGGCGACCGCCCAGCTCTTGTCCTCCTCGAACACGTAGGCGCTGGTGGTCTCGCGGGTGGCGACCGTGCTCTCGGGCTGGATCTGGTAGGAGAGGCCGCCGTGGAAGGCGTTCGTCCCGGACCGGCTGACCGTGTTGACCGAGATGCCCGCGGAGCGGTTGAAGTCGGTCGCGTCGGCGCCCCCCTTGACGACCGCGACCTGCTCGATGTCGTACGACGACGGCTCGGCCGAGAGCGTGCCGAACAGCGGCAGGGTCACGTTCACGCCGTCGAAGGCGTACGTGTTGTCCTGGCCGCTGCCGCCGGCGCTCGGTCCGCGCGTGCCGTCCTCGGTGTACTGGACGCCGGGGACGAGCTTCACGAGGTCGCGGTAGTCCTGGCCGACCGGCAGGGCCTTGATCACCGAGTCGGTCACCGCGGCCTTGAGCGCGGACGACTCGGTGTCGAGCAGCGTGGCCTGCGCGACGACCGTGACCTCGCCCTTGAGCGTTTCGAGCGCGAGGGACGTGTTGAGGATGGTGTCCTGGCGCAGGACGACGTCGGCCGTGCGCTTCACGGTCCCCATGCCCGAAAGGGAGAACGTCACCTGGTACTTGCCGGGAGGAAGCAGCGGCAGCTTGTACTCGCCGCTATTCCCCGAGACGGTGCTCCTGGGCTGCGGCAGCACGTTCGAGGTCGCCTGGATGGAGACCCCGGGCAGGGTCGACCCGTCGGCCATCGTGACCTTGCCGACGATGTTTCCGGTCTGCTGACCGAACGCCGGCGTCGCGATCGCCACCACCAGCAGTGCCCTCAGGAGCCACTTCATTTCGTCTCTCCTCCCTCTCTATAGGTCGCGCCTCCCGGCGCGATACAAGTTGGACCAGGAACTCGGACAGGGTATGGAAATCGAGTCTAGCACCGGGGTTTCACGGCTCCCGGGGCCGACGGCGTGCGCCCGGCAGCCCGGAATCCCGTCTGCATTCAGGGAACCATGCCGGCGAACAGCCGCTCGCCGGCGATGAGCTTGCGGGTGGACGGGTCGGCGCGCTCCCAGGCTGCGCGGATGCGCTCGCGGCTGTCGGGCTCGCCCAGCAGCACGCTGACCTGCGCCCGCTTGAACAGCGCCATCGCCGCCGCCGGGTGGTCGGGCGGGACGCGATCGAGCGCGGCCCTGGCGTCGTCCAGGCGCCGGGCGGAGAGGTAGAGCACGCCGAGCTCGAGGTGCCTCTGGAACGCCGCCCCCTGGATCTTGCGCGCCCTCTCGAGCGCGGTGAGGGCCGGCCCGGTCTCGCCGAGCTGCATCCGCAGGAGGCCGGCCTCGACGAGGCGCGCTCCCGGGTTGCGGGAGAGCGGCACGGCGCGCTCGAGGAGCGCCGCGGCCTCCGCGAGGCGTCCCTGGTGGACCCGGACCTGGGCCAGCGCCTCGATCGCCGCGAGGCGATCGGGCTGCGCTTCGACGACGGATTCCAGGAGCGGCGCGGCGAGCTCGTACTTGCCGTACGTCAGGTGGTGCAGGCCGAGGTAGTGGCGCACCTCGACGGAGCGGGGGTCGATGCGCCGCGCGCGCTCGAAGCCGGCGAGGGCCGCCTGCTCCTGCCCGAGGAGCGACCGGCAGGCCGCGAGCTGCACGGCGGCCATCAGGTTCCCGGGGTCGCGTGCGAGGACGCGCTCGAAGTGCTGCGCGGCGAGGGCGTAGCGCCCGCCGCCGAAGGCGAGCGCGGCGGCGTCGAGGTCGGCGAAGAGCGGCGTCATGTCCGCCGGGCGCGGCGCGCCTTCGGGGATCGCCCCGGGCGTCTCCCCGGAGACGAGGTAGCCCAGGCTCGCGAGGCGGCGGCGCTCCTCCTCGCCGGACGGCGACGCCGCCGGGGCGGCGGCCGCGCCCGGCATCGGATAGCCGGCGACGGCCCGGGCGAGAGCCCGGTCGGGGGCGACGGTCCCCGCCAGGTCGCGCGTCTCTCCCGGGTCGTCCACGACGTCGTAGAGCTCGAGACGTCCGGAGCGGATCAGCTTCTGGCGGCCCGCGACGCCCATCACCTGCGGCTGCCAGCGGTAGTTGAGGAACGGCTGCATCGCCTCGCCGAGGACCGGCCCGGCGCCGGGCGCGAGGAGGCTCCCGTCCGCGCCGTCGCCCGCCAGGCCGAGGAGCGTGGCGCGAATCTGGCGGAGGCTGACCGGATCGGAGCGCGTCCCTGACTTGACGCCGGCGCCGGCGACGACGAGCGGGACGCGCATCACGCCCTGGTAGAGGAGGTTCCCGTGCAGCATCTCGCCGTGCTCGCCGCGTCCCTCGCCGTGGTCGGCGGCGACGACGATCCCCGCCCCGCGTCCTCCCGGCGCCGCCTCGAACGCGGCGAGCAGCCGCCCGAGGTCGTGGTCCATCGCCGCGACCTCACCCTGGTAGGGGTTCGCCGGGAACCGGCTGCGGAACGGCTCCGGCGGCTCGTACGGCTCGTGCGGGTCGTAGTAGTGGACCCAGAGGAAGCGCGGCCGGGCGCCGGCCGTCGCGAGCCAGGCGAGGGCGCGGTCGGTCGTCTCGCGAGAGCTGCGCTCGGACTTTCCGCCGCCGAACTCGTCGTCGTAGAGGTCGAAGCCCCGGGCGAGGCCGAACGGGCTCTTGAGCGGGAACCCCGAGACGAAGGCGGCCGTGGCGTAGCCGAGCTCGTGCAGGCGCTCGGCGACGAGGGGGACGCGATCGGAAAGGTGGCGCCCGTTCTCGTGGACGCCGTGCTCGCCTGCGTAGAGTCCCGAGAGCATCGAGACGTGCGACGGTGCCGTCGTCGGCGCCGTCGCGTAGGCCTGGGTGAAGCGCACGCCGCGCGCGACGAGCGAGGCGAAGGCGGGCGTCACCGTGGCGTCGACCTCGGGCGCGAGAGCGTCGGCCCGGGTGGTGTCGAGCGTGACGAGGAGCAGCGACGGGCGCAGGGGCGGTGGCGGTGCCACGCGCTCGGCCTGGCGAGCGCAGCCGGAGGCAATCGCCAGTGCCCCGGTCACGACGATTCGACGCAGGAAAGGGCCGCCAGGAAACATGAGGCCGGGGAGTGTAGTCGACCGTGACGCCCCGTCCCGGCGGGACTGACAGAATCGGTCGAGGATGAAGTCCTCGGCTCCGGCTCCCCCCGTGTCCCCGCCCGGTCTCTCGCTCTCCCTGCCGGGCCGGGAGAAGCCCTACGTCATGGCCCATCGCGGGAACCGGGTCGCCTGCCCGGAGAACACGCTCGCCTCCTTTCGGCGAGCGCTGGAGGACGGCGCCGACATCCTCGAGACGGACCTCCACGTCTCGTCCGACGGCACCTTCGTCTGCATCCACGACGGCACGCTCGAACGGACGACGGACGGGCGGGGACCGGTCGAGGTCCGTACGCTTTCGGAGCTGAAGGCGCTCTCGGCCTCCTGCGGGAGGCCGGAGTTCGCCGCGGAGCGGATCCCGGCGCTCGCCGAGGTCGCCGCCCTCCTGCCGCCCGACCGTGGGCTCGCCCTCGAGCTGAAGAGCGACCGCTTCCTCGACCCGGAGGTGGGGCGCCGGCTCGGAGAGGAGCTCCTCGCGCTCGGCGTCCTCGGCCGGAGCGTCGTCCTCTCCTTCTCCCGCGCCCGCCTCGACGCGACGCGGCTCGGCGCCCCGGGGCTCCCTTCGGGCTGGATCACCCTGAAGGAGCCACGGCCGGTCCGGGGCGTCGAGCTTCTCGGCCCGTTCTGGCCGATCCTCGTCGTCAATCCCCTCTACGTCCTCCTCGCCCACCGGCACGGCCAGGCCGTGGCGCCGCTCGACCCTTCTCCCGACGGCCGGTTGTGGCTCTATCGTCTCCTCGGGTGCGACGCCGTCCTGACGAACGACCCGGCCGAAACGGTGCGGCGCCTGGGGCGCTCTGTCACACGTTCCTGATAAGCGCCGCCCGCGCGTCTCCGCGCGATAATCCAGGGTCCGGCCATTCCGGAGGGAGGATTCCACTTGAAGAAATCGTTCCGTCTCACCGTCGTCCTCGTGGCGGCCCTTCTCACCGCGCTCCCCCTCGCCGCCGACGAGGGGATGTGGATGCCGCAGCAGATCCCCGACCTCGCCCCCCGCCTGAAGGAGCTCGGCTTCACGGGCGACGCGAAGATCTGGGCCGACCTGACCGGATTCCCGATGAACGCGATCATCTCGCTGGGCGGTTGCAGCGCCTCGTTCATCTCCCCCGACGGGCTCATCGCGACGAACCACCACTGCGTCCAGGGCTCTCTCCAGTACAACTCGACCCCCGAGAAGAACCTCATCGTCGACGGCTTCCTCGCGCGGACCCGCGAGGAGGAGCTCTCGAACGGTCCCGGCTCCCGCGTCTGGGTGACGGTCGCCGTGAAGGAGGTCACCGGCGAGATCACCGGGAAGATCGACCCGAAGATCACCGATCGCCTGCGCTACGAGGTCATCGAGAGACGGATCAAGGAGCGGACCGCGGCCTGTGAGAAGGACGGCCTTCGCTGCCGGATCGCCTCCTTCTTCGAGGGGCTGAAGTACTACGAGATCGCCCAGCTCGAGATCAACGACGTCCGCCTCGTCTACGCCCCGCCCGCAGGGGATCGGCAATTACGGCGGCGAGACCGACAACTGGCAGTGGCCCCGCCACACCGGCGACTTCTCCTTCTACCGCGCCTACGTCGGCAAGGACGGCAAGCCGGCCGCCTTCTCGAAGGAGAACGTCCCTTACCACCCGAAGCACTTCCTGAAGGTCTCCCCGAAGGGGGCGAGCCCGGGCGAGCTGATCTTCGTCGCCGGCTACCCCGGCCGGACGCAGCGCCACGAGACCTACGCCGAGGTGAAGGAGCGGACGGACTGGGCCCTCCCGCGTTACGTCCGCCGCAACCGGGAGATGATCGCGATCCTCGAGGCGACGACGAAGGGGCAGAAGGAGCTCGAGATCAAGGCCGAGCCGCGGATGCGCGGGCTCCTGAACGGGATGAAGAAGAACGAGGGGGTCCTCGCGGGGCTCCTCAAGGGCGGGATCCTGGCCCGGAAGGAAGCCCAGCAGCAGGAGCTGGACTCCTGGATCGCGGCCGACCCGCAGCGGAAGAAGGAGTACGGTGACGTCCTCGCGGCCCTCGGCGCGATGCAGGCGGAGGCCGAGAAGACGCGCGAGCGCGACTCCATCCTCGGCGGGGCCTACATGGGCTCCACGCTCCTCTCCACCGCGAACCAGCTGTACCGCCTCTCCCTCGAGCGCCCGAAGAAGGACCTGGACCGCGACCCGGCGTTCCAGGAGCGCAACTGGACGCGGATGAAGGAAGGCCTCGAGCGGATGCAGCGGACGTACGACAACCGGCTCGACCGTCCGATGCTCCGCTACGCCCTCCTCGAAGCGGCCGCGCTCCCTGCCGGGCAGCGGATCGCGCCGCTCGACACGCTCGTCGGCTTCGCTCCGGGAATGTCGAAGGACGACGCGGCGAAGAAGGCGGACGCGTACCTCGACGCCCTGTACGCCGGGACGAAGATCCCCGAGAAGGATTTCCGCCTCGGTCTCTTCGACAGGTCGACGAAGGAGATCCTCGCCACCAACGACACGGCGATTCAGCTGGCGGTCGCCCTCCACCCCATGATGGAAGCGAGTCGCGAGCGGGAGAAGGCCGACGAAGGGAAGCGCACCCGCCTCCGTCCGCAGTACATGCGGGCTCTCCTCGCCCAGCGCGGCGGTCTCGTGGCCCCCGACGCGAACTCGACCCTCCGCGTCACGTTCGGCCGCGTCATGGGCGTCGACCCGCGCGACGGGATGCGCTACCTCCCGCAGACGACGCTCCAGGGCGTCGTCGACAAGCACACCGGCGAGGGTGAGTTCGACGCGCCCGACCGGATGCTGGAAGCCGTCAAGGCGCTCCGCGCCGGGAAGAAGACCCCCTACTTCGACGAGAAGCTGGGCGACGTCCCGGTCGACTTCATGTCCGACGTCGACACGACGGGCGGCAACTCCGGCTCGGCGGTCCTCAACTCCCAGGGCGAGCTCGTCGGCCTCCTCTTCGACGGGACGCTCGAGACGGTCGCCTCCGACTTCCTCTTCGACACGGAGAAGACGCGGTCGATCCAGGTCGACAGCCGCTACCTCCTCTGGACGTGGGACGCCGTCGAAGGGGCGAAGAACCTCCTCGACGAGGTCGGCATCAAGTAGCACTCTCCTGACGGCAGGAAAAGGCGAAGGGCCCGCGTCCCTTTGCGGGGCGCGGGCCTGGCTCGCCGGGGGGCGCGTTGCCTTGCGCCCCCCGGACCCCCGGAGAGCGCGGGCGAATCCCTCTAGCCCAGCTTCGAGAAGAGGACGAGAAGGGCGATGACGGCGGCGACGGCGAGGGCGATCTTCACGGCCGAGAAGGGCGCGTTCCCGTCGACCTTCCCGGTCACGCCGTTGACGAGGAAGCGGAAGGGCTTGCCGGCGTACTCGTAGGCCGAGATCCAGACCGGCAGGAGGGCGTTCTTGCACGTCAGGCCCGACCAGGCCGTCGAGACCTGGAGGTTTCGGTGCGTGTCGCCCGGCACCTGGGCGCCGCAGGCGGCGTAGATGTCGTGCGTCATCCGCTCCTTCGCGGCGGCCACGGCGTCGGGCAGGTCGACGGCGTACTCCTCGGCGAGGAACCCCGAGAGGTACTGCGGGTCGTACGGAACGAGGCCACCCGTCGGAAACGGCTCGATCCCCCGCGCGAGGCCGGGAGGAAGGCCCTTCGAGGCGGGGACGGGAACGTCGTCGAAGGCCTTCTCGAGGAAGCCGGCGGCCGGCTGCCAGCGCGTCCGCGTCTCGGAGCGCAGGACCCTCTTGCCGTTCTCGATCGCCTCGACCTGGACGGTGTAGTGGTGCCCGGCCTCGGCCGTCCAGCGGTTGTGCGTGAGGGCGTCGAACGTCCAGAAGGGGACGTAGACCCCCTGCATCGCCGTGACGGACGACTTCGTCTTGAGGTCGTTCGGCCGGAACCAGAGGCCCGAGACCCAGCTCCGGAAGCTCTTCGAGGCGGCGTTGCGGTCGACGGCGAACGGGAGGAGGCCGGCCGGACGGACGTGGTCCGACATCGTCGGCGCCTCGACGACGGCCGGCGTCGCGCAGAAGGCGCAGCGGGAGGCGGAGACGCCCGGGTCGAACGTCGTCGTCGCGCCGCACTTCGTGCACTTCACGCTCTTGCGCTCGGCTCCCCAGCCGAGGCTCCGCGGCGCCTGGAGCGCCTCTTCGAGCGGCCGCTCGACGACCTGGTCGGAGGAGGTGGGGAGGGCGGTCTCGTTCCCGCAGTAGGGACACTTCAGCGCGGCGGCACCGGGGTGCCAGACGACGTCGGCGCCGCAGGCGCCGCACGGGAACTTGCGCGCCTTCGCGGAGACGGGCTCCCCGCCCGTTTCCGGGCGGGGAGAAGGAACCGGCGGCATGGCAGGAAGGGCGTCATGGACGCCCCGGATCAGCGGGCCGGCGGCGGAGGGGGCGGCGGGGGAGCGACCCCTGGGTTCGTTCCCTCGAAGCCGGGGAACGTCTGGACCGGAGCCCAGCCGGCGGCGCCCGGGTGCCAGGCGAGCGTCGACGGGGCGACCTGCCCGGCGGCGATCATCTGCTTCAGCGCCTCGTCGGTGTAGGGGCCGTAGGTCTTGCCGTCGATGGCGAGCGACCAGCGGGGGGCCGCGGGGGCCTGCGGCGGAGGGGGAGCGGCACCGCCCGGGAGGGGCGGCGGCGCGGGCGCCGCGTAGGCGGGCGGAGCGGCCTGCGGCTGCATCATCGGCTGGAACGCCTGTCCCATGACGCCGCCGATCGCCATCCCGGCCCCGAGGCCGGCGCCGGCACCGGCGAGCCCGCCGGAGGGGTTCGCCGCGGCGATCTTGATCGCCTCGGCGGCCTGCATCTGCGTGAACTGCCCCATCCTGTCGCCGAGGATGCCGAGCTTCGTCCGCTGGTCGATCGCGGCCTCGACCTCCTCGGGGAGGGAGACGTTCTCGATGAAGAACTTCGAGAGCTCGAGGCCGAAGCCGCCGAACTCGGGGCCGAGCTTCTGCTTGCCGAACGCCGACAGCTCGTCGTACTTGGCGGCGATGTCGAGCGCCGGGATCTTCGACTCGGCGATCGCGTCGGAGAGCTTGGAGAGGATGATCGACCGGAGCTGGCCGGTGATCTCGTCCGTCGTCGTGAGCCCCTGCGTCCCGACGATCGTGTTGAAGAAGACCTTCGGGTCGGCGACCTTCATCGCGTAGGTCCCGAAGGCGCGGATGCGGATCATCCCGAAGTCGGTGTCCCGCATCATGACGGGGTTCGTCGTCCCCCACTTCAGGTCGGTGTAGGTCCGGGTGTTGAAGAAGTAGATCTCCGCCTTGAACGGGGACTGGAAGCCGTACTTCCACCCGCGCAGGGTCGTCAGGATCGGGATGTTCTGCGTGGAGAGCTCGTACCGGCCCGGCCCGAAGAGGTCGGCCGCCTTCCCCTCGTTGATGAAGAGGGCGGCCTGGTTCTCGCGCACCGTCAGCTGCGCGCCCATCTTGATCTCCTGGTTGTAGACCGGGAACCGGTAGACGAGCGAGTCGTCCGACTCGTCCAGCCACTGGATGATCTCGATGAACTGCGAGCCGATCTGCTGCTTGATGTTGTCGAGCAGGCCCATTCTTCTCCTCCTAATCCCGAAGGGGACCAGTCTAGCGCGATGATACGCAGGGGACCGGAGAAGGGTTGGGGGGGAGCGGGGCGTGGGGGAAAGGAAGAGGGCCGGCGTTGCCGGCCCTCGTTCGTCGTCAGCCGTTCCGGCGGGGCGGAGGGCCGCCCGGGCGGCGCGGGGGACCGCCGGCCGGAGAGCCGCCCGGACGCATGCCGGGACGCGGAGCGCCGGCCGGGCGCGGCGGGCCCGAGGGCCTGCGCGGGGGACCGCCCGCCTGGCGCCGGACCTTGTCGTCGATGCGGGCGTTCATCTCGGCCTCGGTCCGGTTGCGCCGTTCGACCTTCTCCTTCGCGCGGGCCCGCTCGCCGGCCTTCTGGGCGCGGATCTGGGCGATCCTCTCGGCGATCGGGATCTCGAGCCGCTCCTGCGGCCGCTTCGTGTAGTCGAAGCCGGGGAGCGTCACGCGCGGGAGGCGCTTGCCGACGGCCCGCTCGATGGCGAAGAGGTCCCCCTCCTCGTCGGGCGCGACGAAGGTGAACGCATCGCCGGTCGCCTCGGCCCGGGCGGTCCGGCCGACGCGGTGGATGTAGTCGTCCGGGACGTGCGGCACGTCGAAGTTCACGACGTGGGAGAGCTCCTCGACGTCGATGCCGCGCGCGGCGATGTCGGTCGCCACGAGGACGCGGTACTTGCCGCTCTTGAAGCCGGCGAGCGCCTCGGTCCTCTGCGCCTGGGAGCGGTTCCCGTGGATCCGCTCGCACGCCACGTTCTGCTTCTTCAGGAAGTCGGCGAGGCGGTTGGCCCGGTGCTTGGTCCGCGTGAAGGCGATGACGCTCCGGATCTCGCCCCGCGAGAGGAGCTCGAGGAGGAGCTGGGACTTCAGCTCCTGCGTCACCGGGTAGACCGCCTGCGTGATGCCGATGGCCGGGGCCGACTTGCGCTCCAGGTTGATCGTCGCCGGGGCGTGGAGGATGTCGCGCGAGAGCTCGGCGATCGGGCCGGGCATCGTGGCCGAGAAGAGCAGGTTCTGCCGCTTGGCGGGGAGGTGCCTCAGGACGCGCTTGATGTCGGGGAGGAAGCCCATGTCGAGCATCCGGTCGGCCTCGTCGATGACGAGGATCTCCAGCCGGTCGAGCTTCGCGTAGCCGAAACGGAAGTGGTCGAGGAGGCGGCCGGGCGTGGCGACGATGATGTCGACGCCGGCGCGGAAGGCGTGCTCCTGCGGCCCCATGCCGACGCCGCCGAAGACGGAGGCGCTGGTGAGCGGCGTGTGGACGGCGAGCTCCCGCGTGTGCTCGTCGATCTGGGCGGCCAGCTCGCGCGTCGGCGTGATGACCAGGACGCGCGTGAACCCGCGCGGCTTCCCGATGAGACGGTGGAGGATCGGGAGCATGAAGGCGGCCGTCTTGCCGCTTCCCGTCATCGCGCAGGCGAGGAGGTCCTTGCCGGCGAGGGCGGGGGGGATCGCGTCGTTCTGGATCGGGGTGGGCCGGGTGAAGCCCAGCTCCTTGACGCCGCGGAGGAGGTCGGGGTGGAGACCGAAGGACGAGAAGGGCATTCCGAAATCACTTTCCGGCGGCCCGTGGCCGCGCGAACCGTACACGATCTCACGGACCCCCGCCAAAGTAAAGCCACCCGGAGCGGGCGGGCGCGCGGCTCGCCGGAAGCAGTGCCAGGCGTGCAATCGTGTATTGTTGAAACAATACACGATTGCACGCCTGGCACCGCCGGCGAGGGCCCCCCCCCCCCCCCCCCCCCCCCCCCCCCCCCCCCCCCCCCCCCCCCCCCCCCCCCCCCCCCCCCCCCCCCCCCCCCCCCCCCCCCCCCCCCCCCCCCCCCCCCCCCCCCCCCCCCCCCCCCCCCCCCCCCCCCCCCCCCCCCCCCCCCCCCCCCCCCCCCCCCCCCCCCCCCCCCCCCCCCCCCCCCCCCCCCCCGCCCAAACACCCCCCCCCCCCCCCCCCCCCCCCCCGGCCCCCCCCCCCCCCCCCCCCCCCCCCCCCCCCCCCCCCCCCCCCCCCCCCCCCCCTCCCCCCCCCCCCCCCCCCCCCCCCCCCCCCCCGGGCCCCCCCCCCCCCCCCCCCCCCCCGGGCCCCCCCCCCCCCCCCCCCCCCCCCCCCCCCCCCCCCCCCCCCCCCCCCCGGGCCGGGCCCCCCAGAGCCCGGGCGCGTTCAGGGCGTCGGGAGCTTCGCCGGATCGGCGAGAAGGAGGGCGGGGTCGACACGGGCGCCGCGCCACCGCAGGCCGAAGTGGAGGTGCGGGCCGCTGACGCGGCCGGTGGCGCCGGAGAGGCCGACGACGTCCCCCCTCGCCACGCGCTGGCCCGTCTTCACCTTCAACCTCGAGAGGTGCATGTACATCGAGAGGAGGCCCCCGCCGTGGTCGACGTAGACGCTCCCGCCGGCGAAGAAGTGGTTCGCGGCGAGGACGACGAGGCCCTTCTCCGACGCAAGGACGGGCGTCCCGGTCGACGCCCGGAAGTCGGCGCCGCCGTGGGGCGAGCGGGGCTCGCCGTTGAACGTCCGGCGGGTCCCGAAGTTGCGCGGGGCCGGTGCCTTCGCGAGCGGCGGGCCAAAGGGGAGGGAGAAGACGGGCTGCGTCCGGAGCGAGAAGAGGGGGACGACCTTCGCCCGCTCGCGCTCCACCCGCCGGAGATTCTTCGCCGAGAGCTTCACCTTCCGCGGGTCGACGGTGAGGTGCTCCTCGGCGTACGGCGGGGGAAGGACCCGGAGGGTCGCGCTCTCGCGGACGCCGTGCCGCTCGCGCTGGACCAGGAGCGTCCCGGCGTCCGTCCCCAGGTCGACCGGGTAGTAGCAGGCGCCGTCGAGCGGCTTCCAGCTCTCGCGGGCGTCCGCGCAGAGGGTGATTCCGTCACCTGCCCAGCGGACGAGGCCCCCGGGGACCACGTCGGCGACCCGTTCGCCCCGCGGCGTAGGGGCGGCGAGGGCAACGGCGCTCTCGGGAGGCGACGGAACAGGCTCAACCGCGGGGCGCCGCGGCGGCTCCGCGGAAGCGCCGAGGGACGTGAGAACGAGGGCGAGGAGAGCGGCGAGCCTCATGACTTGGATATGAACCCCCACGGCGAAGCCTGGCGCGAGGCCAGGTCGAAGACCCCCCGGCGGTCGGCGTCGATGCGCGCGGCCGGCCGGGCGACGGCGAGAAGCGTGTCGCGATGCTCCCTCACGAGCGTCCTCACCGGGGCTCCGGCCGCCGCCTGAGCGAGGATCGGCCCCGACTCGAGCCCCATCTTCGCGAGGTACGCCTCCCAGATCGCCTCGTTCACCGGCATCCCGCGGAACGTCACGTTCGGCATCTTCCGGAAGGCGGCGTCGAGCTTCTTCAGCTTGCGCGCCAGCTCGTCGGGGTCCTCGAGGACCTCGGTCTCGAACGGCGTGTGGGGCTTCGGGATGAAGGCGTTCACGCTGGGGACGAGCGTCCCGAGCCGCCCGAGCTTCCGCCCTTCCTCGAGCATCACGAGGCGCAGGTCGTCGACCATCCCCACGAGGTCGTCGACGTCCTCCTCCGTCTCGCCCGGGAGACCCACCTGCAGGTAGAGCTTCAGGTTCGTGAAGCCCGCCTTCGCGATGAGCCGAACCTTGTCGCGGAGCATCTCGTCGGAGACCTTTTTGTTGATGGCCCTCCGGAGCCGCTCGTTGCCGGCTTCCGGCGCGATCGCGAGCGACTTCTCCCCCTGCCGGGCGAGGATCGCGAGGAGCTCCTCGGAGAGCGCGTCGATCTTGATGGAGGAGAGGGCGATGTGAAATCCGAGGGCGGAGAGGCCGTTCAGGATCGGGAGGATCTCGGGGTGGTCCGCCACGGCGGTCGCGATGAGGCCGACGCGCGACGTGAGCGGCCGGCAGCGCTCGGCGACGGCGAGGATGCTCGAGGCCGGGATCCGCACCTGCGGGGCCATCGCGTAAGCCGCCCAGCAGAAGCGGCACATCTCCGAGCAGCCGCGGGCGACCTCGATGAGGAGCTTGTCGGACAGCTCGGTGTGCGGCGTCAGGATCGTCGTGTGCGGCGGCTCCCGCGTCGCCCCTTCCGCCCCGCGGAACTGGTCGACGACGACCTTCCCCTCGTCCGCCGCCTCGGCGCGCTCGCCGTGGACGGCCGGGACGTAGAGACCCTTGAGCGCGGCGAGCCGTTCGAGCATCGCGGCCCGCGGAAGGTTCGCCCTCAGGACGTCGGCGAGGCCGGGGACGAGCTTCTCGCCGTCGCCCATGGTGAACGCGTCGACGAAGGGCGTCAGGGGGAGCGGGTTGATCCGCGCGCAGTCGCCGCCCACCAGGACGATCGGGTCGCCGTCGGTCCGGTCCCGCCGGTCGAGCGGGATGCGGGCCCCCGCCAGGAGCTGGAGGAAGTGGACGTAGTCCATCTCCCACGAGATGGAGAAGGCGACGAGGGGGAAGGCGGCGAGAGGCGTCTCGCTCTCGAGGGTCCGCGGGCCGCGCCGTCCGGGGTCGTCCGCCTCGAAGAAGAAGCGCTCGCACGAGACGTCCTCCTCGCGGTTGAAGAGGCGGTAGACCCACTGGAACCCGAGGTTCGACATCCCGATCTCGTAGGAGTTCGGGAAGCCGAGGGCGACCCGGTGGCGTCCCGGCCGGCCGAACGTCTCCGTCGCCCGCTCCGAGGCGAGGAGCTTCTGGCGCCGTTCGGCGGCTGGGATCGGGGCGGTGGGGCGGCGGCGGATCATGTGTCGGTCGTCCTGCGAGGACGTCTCATGCTACTCCGGCCCCCCGGAAGACTCTGTTCTCAGGCCCGGCGAGATCACTGCCGAGACGGAAGTCACGTCGAAGGAGCGCCTTCCGGTACGATTCCACCCGGCGCGGAAACCTTCTTCGCGCGTTTGACGTTTCGGGGAGTGAGAGGAACGCCATGTATTACGTCATCGGGGGCGACGGACAGCAGTACGGACCGATCGACGAGGCGACGGTGCGCGGATGGCTCGGCGAAGGCCGGATCAGCGCGGCGAGCCTTTCCTTCCGGACGGGCGAGGCGCAGTGGATACCGCTGCGCGACCGGCCCGAGCTCGCGGACGTCCTCGCAGTTCCTTCCGCGGCCGTCCCGCCCGTCGGCCCGTCCGCCGGCCCCATGCCGGTGACCGCTGACTCGCCGAAGGAGTGGCTCGTCGCTCTCCTGCTCTCGATCTTCCTGGGGACGTTCGGCGTCGACCGCTTCTACCTCGGCCACGTCGGGCTCGGCATCGGCAAGCTCCTGACGTTCGGCGGCTGCGGCATCTGGTGGCTCATCGACGTCATCCTCATCGCCGTCGGCAACGTCACCGACTCGAAGGGCCGCCCGCTCGTCAAGACCTAGGCCTCGCGAGCCGGCCCGCGACGAACTCCGCCGCGCGCTCCTCGGCCCAGTAGCGGACCCGCAGCGGGCTCGTCCCGCCGATGAAGCCGGTGTGCCCGCCGTGCCGTGTCGCCACGAGGCGGACGGCGCCCGAGGCGTTCGCGGCCAATCGGCCGAGAACCGTCGCCGGAAGAAACGGATCGTCCTCGGCCGAAAGGCAGAGAGTCGGCGTGGTGATCCGGGCGACCCAGTTCAGCGAGCTCGACGTGTCGTAGTAGTGCTTCGCACCCCGAAAGCCGTGGAGCGGCGCGGTGACGGCGTCGTCGAATTCGAAGAAGGTCCGGGCCGACCGCATCCTCGCGACGTCGAAACGGGAAGCCGCCTCCGGGTGCCGGTGCAGGAGCTGCCGGGTCTTCTTCCTGAGGCCTCGCAGGAACGTCGCGGTGTAGACGGGCCCGAGCCCGGCTTCGAGCTTGCGGGCGCCCGCCTCCAGGTCGTAGGGGACCGAGATCGTCGCGGCCGCGGCGAGGCGGAGCTGGCCCGGGTTCTCGCCGAGCCACTTGAGGAGGACGTTGCCGCCCAGCGAGACGCCGATCGCCGCGTGCGCGACACCCGGCTCGGCGGCGACGAGGAACTTCACGAGGTGGTCGAAGTCGGTCGTCTCCCCCGAGTGGTAGAGACGAGCGGTCCGGTTCGGGAGGTTCCGGCCGAGATTCGGCAGATCGCGGGCGCAGGAGCGGAAGTTGAGAGCCACCGCGCGCAGGCCGCGCGAGCCGAGCTGGGCGAGGAGGCCCTGGACGTAGCACGAGTGGGCGCTTCCCTCGAGGCCGTGCAGGAGGACGACGCGCGGCGCGCCGGCCGGGCCGTCGAGGTGGTCGAGGACCAGCTCGTCGCCGTCCGGGGTCGGGAGGACTTCCCGTCGAAGCGGGACGAGCAGCCGCGGGCGGGTCAGGCGGCCCCAGAAGGTCTGGACGTGCCGGTGGCCGAGGGCGGGGGCGGGTTCGAATGAAAGGTCGCTCTCTTCGTGGTGCATCGACGCGGCTCTCGCGGCAGGGAGAGTCTAGGGGACCGGGGCGGCTAACATCCCGCTTCCATGCCGCGCCCCCCCCAGCTCTCGCCGGCCGCCACGTCGATCAAGGGCTCCGTCTACTCGTCGGTCCTCCACCGCCTCGCGGCGTACGGGGGCGAGGTCTACCCCCTTCACGTCGGCGACACGTTCCTGGAGCCCGCGGACGGCTGCCGCATGGAGGACCTCACCGTCGCCGCGCATCCCGGAATGCACCGGTACGCGCCGCCGCAGGGCCTCCCGGCGCTCGTGGACGCCGTCGTCGACCGCATCCGCGTCCGAACCGGCGTCCCGGTCGAGAGGTCGAACGTCTTCGTCGCGGGGGGCGGGACGTCGGGGCTCGCGTCGGTCGTCGGGGCGATCGTCTCGCCGGGAGACGAGGTCCTGATCCTGGCTCCGCACTGGCCGCTCATCGAAGGGCACGTGAAGATGGCCGGCGGCGTTCCCGTCGACGTTCCGTTCTTCGGCGTGGCGGACTCGGCCTCGACGGCGGCCGCCGTCGTCGAGGCGGCCCTCTCGCCCCGCACGGTCGCCCTCTACGTCAACACCCCGAGCAACCCGACGGGGCGCGTCATTCCCCGGGCGTGGCTCGAAGCGCTCGTGGCCCTCGCCCGGCGGCACGACCTCTGGCTCCTCTTCGACGAGGTCTACGAGGACTACGTCTACCGGGGCGAGCACGTGCCGGGCCTGTCCCTCGCGCCCGAGCGCTCCTTCGCGGTCCATTCCTTCTCGAAGGCCTACGGCATGGCGGGAAACCGCATCGGGTACGTTGCCGGCCCCGCCGCGGCCATCGCCGAGGCGCTGAAGATCTCGACGCACACGGTCTACGCCGCCCCGACCGCCGCGCAGCTGGCGGCGCTGCGGATTCTCGAGGGAGCGGGAGACGCCTGGATCGCCCGAACGCGCGACGCGTACAGGAGCCTTGGGGAGGCGTCCGCCGACCGGCTCGGCGTGCCCCGGCCGGAGGGGTCGACGTTCCTGTTTCTCGACGTGGCGCCTCACCTCGACGCCCGCGGCCTGGACGGATTCCTCGAGGACGCCGCCGACCGCGGCCTCCTGCTCTCACCCGGTCCGAGCTTCGGGCCCTGCCCCACGCACGCGAGGATCTGTTACACCTCGGCGCCGCCGGACGTCGTCCTTCGCGGCGTCGAGGTCCTCGCCTCGCTCCTGGGAAAATAGGCCCGCTTCCCGGTGCTATCGTCGCCGCTCCGACCGGAGGAGAAGAGACCGATGGCGTTCGAGGCGGAGCGCGAGGACGGCGGGAGCCGGGCGGACCGGGGTGCCGCCCTCCTCGTCGTCGACGACAACGAGGACAACCGCGACCTCCTCTCGCGGCGCCTCGTCGCGGCAGGCTTCGCGGTGGCGGCGGTCTCCTCCGGCCCCGAGGCGCTCGCAGCGCTCTCCGAGGGGCGGTTCGACCTCGTCCTCCTCGACGTGATGATGCCGGAGATGGACGGGCTCGAGGTGCTCCGGCGCATACGTGCCCGCTTCGGCGTCACGGAGCTGCCCGTCATCATGGCGAGCGCGCTGGGCGAGAGCCGAGACCTCGTCGAGGCGCTGCGGCTGGGGGCGAGCGACTACGTCAGCAAGCCGCTCGACATGCAGGTCGTCCTCGCCCGTGTCGGGACGCAGCTCGCCCTCCGCCGGGCCAGCGAAGACGTCACGCGGCTCGCGGCGCAGCTCAAGGCGGCACAGGAGCGAATCTCGACCCTCCTCGCCACGGGCGGAGAGGCGTTCCTCGACTTCGGCCGCTGGGCGCGGTCGATGGCCGAAGGGGTCGCCGGAACGCTCGGCGCCGGCGAGGTTTCCGTCTGGCTCCTGCAGGAGGAGGCGTTCGTCGCGGTTGCCGCCTCGTCCGCCCTCCCTCCCGTCCCGGCGGCCGTCGCGCTCCTGCCGGCGGGGAAGAGCCTCTACGTTTCGGGTGCCCGCGCCGTCGCCCCGATCCGCGGCCCGCGGGGCGATCTCCTCGGTGCCCTCGTCGCGGACGGGAAAGGGGACTGGGACGACGTCGAGCGGGGCCTCCTCCTCGGATTCGCGCACCAGCTCGGCGGGGCGCTCGAGCTCCACAGGATGAAGGAGCAGCTCGCGGCGGCCCGGCAGAAATCGTCGCGTTTCCCGGGTGCGACGCTGACGCTGGAGATCCTCTACGTCTGCCCGACCTGCTCCCGCTGCTACGGGCCGAACGTGCGGCAGTGCGAGGACGACGGAACGCCTCTCTCCGAGCCGCGCGGCCTTCCCCACCGCATCCTCGACCGCTACCAGCTGGTGCGCGTCCTCGGCGAAGGGGGGATGGGGACCGTCTTCGAGGCGCACGACGAGAAGCTCGACCGGGTCGTGGCGGTGAAGGTCGTCAAGCCGGAGCACTTCCAGAACGCCACGGTGAGACGGCGCTTCGTCCAGGAGGCGCTCGCGATCGCCGCCATCCGGCACCCGAACGTCGTCGACCTCTTCGACTCGGGGGATCTCGGCGACGGGTCGATGTTCCTCGTCATGGAGCGGCTTCACGGCCGCGACCTCGCCGACCTCGTCCGGCTCTCCGGCTGCGGCGGACCGGCACAGGTCGCCACCCTCCTCCGGCAGGGGGCGGCAGCCCTCGGGGCCGCCCACCGGCAGGGAATCGTCCACCGCGACATCAAGCCCGAGAACGTCTTCCTGTGCCCGGAGGGCGGAGGCTTCCGCGTGAGGCTCCTCGACTTCGGCCTCGCCAAGCGGGTCGACGGCGACCGGAAGCTCACGCACAGCGGCCTCATCGTCGGAACCCCCGCCTGGATGCCACCGGAGCAGATCTCGGGCCGGGAGGTGGACGTGCGGACCGACGTCTACTCGTTCGCCGCCGTCTGCTACCAGGCCCTGGTGGGCAGGGGGGTGACGGTGGAGACCGACCTCGACCGGGTCTTCGTCGACGTCGTGAGGAACCCGCCCCCCCTCGTCTCGACCCTCCTTCCGGGGTGCCGCCGCAGGTGGACGAGGGGTTCCGGGCCGCCCTCGCCAAGAACCCCGATGGTCGCCCGCGCGACGTGGAGGCGTGGGCCGAAGCGCTCGCATCCGCCCTCGAAGGGCTCCCCGCCCGAGGGGCGGGCTGGGTCTTTCCGCCACCGGGCGGGCCCCCGCGGGGTTCGACGGCCACGACGGTCATCACGGCCCGTCCCCCCGGTTGACCGCCGGGGCTGCTAGGATCCTCCCACCATGCACGTCGAGGTTCGAAAGAAGGGTGACGTCGTCGTCGCCGACCTGACCGGAAGGCTCGTTGGCGGAGTCGGGGACGAGATCCTGCGCGAGGTCGTGAACGAGCTCCTGGCCGAGGGGTGGAAGAAGATCCTCCTGAACCTCTCGGGGGTCCAGGTCGTCGACAGCGCGGGGATCGGCGAGCTCGTCGCGAGCCACAAGCTGTGCCATTCGTTCGGGGCCCAGATGCGCCTCCTCCGCCTCCCGAAGAGGGTGAAGGAGACGCTCCACCTGGCGGCCCTCCTTCCCGTCTTCCACGTCTACGAAGACGAGAAGGACGCCCTGCACGACCTGGCCGTTCCGCCGTCGGCCTGAGGGTTCGAGGGGCCGAGGGCCGGCCCGGAGCGATTCCCCTACGGCGCCTTCGGGCCGAGCGGCTGGACCGGTGGCACGCCGGCGGCGGCGAGCTCGGCGTTGAAACCGGCCACGCCGTGGTCGAGGGCCTCCCTCGCCTCCGCCTCGGCCGTCGAGAGAGTTCCCTTCAGCTCCGTCCAGTAGGCGAGGGCGCCCGCAGTCGGCGGGGCGTCGGCGCTCGAGACGGCGCTCACCAGCCCGACGATCTGGTGGTCGAGGGCCGGCGGGAAGTTCAGGACGTCCTGCGAGCTCTTCAGCTTCGGGTTGACGAGCTTCGACTCGGCGTCGAGGAGGCGGCTCTCGAGGGCCTTCGCCGTCTCGGCGACGGTCCCTGGCGCGCCGGACTTCTTCGCCCTCGAAGCGATCGCGACGACCTGGGCGCGCGCGTCGCGCAGCGCGCGGACCGTCTCGTGCGTCCGGGAGAGGGCGGCATTCAGCTCCGCGAGGAGCGAGGCCTGCCGGGCGAGGTCCGAGGACGGCACTTTCACCGCAGGATTCGGGACGACCTCGACGCTCGCCGACCGGGTCTCGCCGAAGGCGGCGAGGCGAATGCCGTAGCGCCCCGGCGCCACGAGCGGCCCCTCCTTCGACCCCCAGAGGACCGCCTTCGGAACGAGCGACGGCTTCAGGCCCCGCAGGTCCCACGAGAAGCGGTTCAGGCCGGCGACCGGCTCGAGGGGCTTCTCCACCGGGCCCTCCGCCTCTTCCGCGGCCTTCTCGTCGCGTTTCTCGCTCGTGAAGCGGCGGAGGACCTTCTCACCGTCCAGGACCTCGAGGGACACGACCTCGCCCTCCTTCGGCGCCTCCTTCAGCCAGAACGAGATCACCGCGCCGGGAGGAGGGTTCTGCCCCGCCCCTTTCGGAGGCTTCGCCGGGTCGCCGCCGCCCGGGAACCGGACGGCGCTCGGGGGCGCGAACAGGTGGAGCCTCGAGGCGGCGACGTCGTCCTTCCACTGCCGGAGCGGCGAGAGGTCGTCGAGGATCCAGAAGGCGCGCCCCTGTGTCGCCACGACGAGGTCCCCGTCCTTCACGGCGAGGTCGGTGACCGGCACGACGGGCAGGTTGCGCTGGAACCGTGTCCAGCCCTTCCCGTCGTCAAGGGAGACGAAGAGGCCCGTCTCCGTCCCGGCGAAGAGGAGGCCTCGCCGCCGGGGGTCCTCCCGGATTACGCGCGTGAAGGCGTCGCGGGGAATGCCGGCGTCGATCCGCGTCCAGGTCGCCCCGTAGTCGGCCGTCTTCCAGAGGTGCGGCGTGAAGTCGCCCAGCTTGTAGAGCGTCCCGGCGAGATACGCCGTGCCCGCGGCGTGGGGCGAGGCTTCGATCGCGTTCACCTGGGTCCACTCGGGGAGCCCCTTCGGCGTGACGTTCTTCCACGTCGCGCCGCCGTCGCGTGTCACGTGAACGAGGCCGTCGTCGGTCCCGGCCCAGAGGAGCCCCTTCTGGAGCGGGGACTCGGCGAGGGTGAAGATCGTCCCGTAGACCTCGACGCCGGTGTTGTCCTTCGTGATCGGGCCGCCCGAGGAGCCCTGCCTGCCCTTGTCGTTCCGCGTCAGGTCGGGCGAGATCTCCTTCCAGCTCTGCCCCTCGTCCCTCGACTCGAGGAGGACCTGCGCGGCGTGCCAGAGGACGTTCGGGTCGTGCCGCGAGACGAGGATCGGCGCGTTCCACTGGATGCGGTACTTCAGGTCGCTCGCCGGACGGCCGATGGCGAGCTGCGGCCAGGCGGTGATCTCGCGCTCCTCGCCCGTCCGGTGGTCGTAGCGGGTGATCGACCCGCCGTAGCAGCCGGCGTAGACGACGTCCGGCTCGCCCGGCTTCGGGGCGATCCAGCCGCTCTCGCAGCCGCCGACGGCGTGCCACTCCTCGCGGCCGATCTCCCGTCCGCGGGCCCGGCTGGCGATCGCCACGGTCGTGTTGTCCTGCTGCGCGCCGTAGACGCGGTACGGGAAGCGGTCGTCGACGGCCACCCGGTAGAACTGCCCGGTCGGCTGGTTGTCGATCGACGACCACGTCTTTCCGCCGTCGTACGCCACGTACGCGCCGCCGTCGTCCCCCACGACCAGGTGAGCCGGGTCGTCGGGGTCGATCCAGAGGTCGTGGTGATCGCCGTGGGGCGTCGGGATCGAGGCGAAGCTCTTCCCGCCGTCGACCGACTTCCAGAGCTGGACGTTCGTGACCCAGACGGTGTCGGCGCTCTTCGGGTCGGCGTAGACGCCCGTGTAGTACCAGGCCCGCTGGCGCAGGTCGTTCTCCTCGTTCACCCGCTTGAAGCTCTCGCCGTAGTCGTCCGACCGGAAGAGGCCGCCCTTCTCCGCCTCGACGAGCGCCCAGACGAGCCCGGGCTTCGCGCCGGAGGCCGCGACGCCGACCTTTCCCCAGGTCCCGTCCGGGAGCCCCTTCGTCAGCTTCTTCCAGGTGTCGCCGCCGTCGTCCGAACGGAAGAGGCTGCTCCCCGGGCCGCCCGAGACGAGCTCCCATGGGCGTCTCATGACCTGCCAGAAGCCGGCGTAGAGGATCCGCGGGTTCGACGGGTCGAGGACGAGGTCGCTCGCTCCGGTCGCGGCGTCGACGAAGAGGACGCGAGTCCACGTCTTTCCGCCGTCCTTCGTCCGGTAGATCCCGCGCTCCTCATTCGGACCCCAGACCTTTCCCTGCGCCGCAACCCACGCCACGTCGGGGTCCTTCGGGTGGACCCTCATCGCCGAGATCTGCTGCGTGGCCGCCAGGCCGGTGTGCTTCCACGTTCGCCCGGCGTCCGTCGAGCGCCAGACGCCGTCGCCGTGCGAGACGTTCCCGCGGATCGGCGCCTCGCCCATCCCGGCCCAGACGACGTTCGGGTCCGACTCCGCGACCGCCACCGCGCCCACGGAGCCGGTCTTCAAGTCCTTGTCGGAGACCGCCTCCCAGCTCGTCCCACCGTCGTTCGTCTTCCAGACGCCGCCGCCGGTTCCGCCGAAGTAGTGGACGTTGCGCTGCCCGCGAACCCCGGTGACCGCCGTGACGCGGCCTCCGCGGAACGGCCCGATGCAACGGAACCGCATCCCCTCCATCCGGCTGTCGAAGGACGGTTCCTTCGGCAGCGCGGCGGTGGACCCGATGGAGGACAGCGGCGTAGTGGCGAGGACGAGGCCGAGTGCGGGGATCCATCTCGCGGTTCGCGTCACGGGAACCTCCGCGAGGACGATACCTTTCCCGGAGTGGGCGAGGAGGCGCCGCGGCGCGGCGATCAATCCGGGATGGCGAACAGCGGCGTAGAGGGCGGCGAGGGGAGGCGGGCCCCCGGAGCAGGACGAAATGGAAACCAGGTGTACGGCAGGAAGACCGGGCGACGGTCGCGCAGCGATCCGGTTCGACTGGGCCATCCGGCAGACCGCCTGGGCCTGATGGACTCAGGAGGCGGCCTGGCCGCCCCGTTCCGTGACGGGCTTCGCGCCGCCGTCGAGCTCGAGGTCCCCCCCCCGGCCAGGGGATGGGAGGCGGCGCGGCCCACCTGGACCGCGCCGCTCCGTCTTCCCGTTACGGCTGAAGCTCGGACGTAACGACCGCGCCGCCCATCTGCGGCAGCGTCGTCGACGTCTTCACGACCTTGCGGGTCGCCTTGTCGACCCAGAGCGTCGTCGCTCCGGGTTCCCCCTCGGCCGATGTCAGCTCGACCTTCCAGGCCTGGAACGTCCCCGCGGCGACCTTGACCTCCTCGGCCCCGGTCACCTTCGCCTGCTTGAGCGCGGGCTTCTGCCTCTGGACGTCGAAGTTGCGGAACGTCGCCTGGTACCCCTCGGCGAGGGGGAGCGCGGCGATCGAGACGTGGGCCGCGTTCCCGTCGGCGAAGAGCGGGCCGCCGAGGTCGACCGAGATCGGCTTCGGCTCGGCTCCCATCGCCATCGTCCCGGTCGCCTTGCCGCCGGCGAACGCGAGCTCGATCGTCATCGGGCCCTGCTTGATGACCCGCTTCACCGGGATGAGCGTCCCCTTCTCGACGGTGGTCGTGTCGACCGCCTCTCCCATCGGCCCCTTTGCCGTGTCAGTGACGACCCAGGTGCCGCCCTCCTCCCTGACGACGCGCGTCGAGGAGAGCTGCATCGTCTGGGGGCCCGCGGCGATCGTGCCCGCGTAGCTGGAGGTCCCGGCCGCGAGGTCGGCCACCGGCTTCGGGGCGCCGACGGCGGCCGCGTCGACCTTCTTCGCGAGGACGACCGTCTTCGGGTCGACCGTGATCTCCTTCAGGCGGGCGACGACCTCGGGCGTCCCGCCCTCCTGGACGCGGCCGCCGAGGTGCTTGCCGAGGAAGGCTTCGGCGGCGGCCATCAGTGCCATGTTGTTGACGGGGCGGGCGAAGCCGTGCCCTTCGTCCGGGGCGCAGATGTACTCCACCGGGAAGCCGCGGTCGCGCAGGGCGATGACGATCTGCTCCGACTCGGCCTTCTTCACGCGCGGGTCGTTCGCCCCCTGGATGACGAGGAGCGGGGTCGAGATCTTCGTGGCGGAGTTGAGCGGCGAAGCGGCCTCGAGGAGCTTCTTCCCCTCGGGAGTGTTCGGGTTCCCCATCCGCTCGTGGAAGATGATCCGGATCGCCTCCCAGTAGGGCGGGATCGTCTCGAGGAGCGTCAGGAGGTTCGACGGACCGACGATGGAGACGCCGGCCGCGTAGACGTCGGGCGTGAAGGTGAGGCCGGCGAGGGTGGCGTAGCCGCCGTAGGAGCCGCCCATGATGGCGACTTTCTTCGGGTCGGCGATCCCTTCCTTCACGAGGTGCTTGACGCCCCACGTGATGTCGTCCTGCATCTTCAGGCCCCACTCCTTGTTGCCGGCGTTCAGGAACTTCTTCCCGTACCCGGTGGAGCCGCGGAAGTTCGGGGCGAGGACCGCGTAGCCGCGGTTCGCGAGCCACTGGGCGTAGTTGTTGAAGCCCCAGCCGTCACGTGCCCAGGGGCCGCCGTGCGGGAAGACGACGAGGGGAAGGCCTTTCGCCGGGACGCCCTTCGGGAGGGTGAGGTAGGCCGGGATCATCAGCCCGTCGGACGACGGGTAGCGGATCGGCTTCATCTCCGCCATGTGCTCGCGCGGGATCCGCTCGCGGGAGACGTACTCGACGGAGAGCTTCTTCGTCTTCCGGTCGAAGAGGTAGCGCGTGCCGGGGTCGACGTCGGAGTAGGCCGTCACCATCCAGAGCATGTCGTCGGCGGTGGCGCCGGCGGGGATGATCTCCCGGTTCGGGAGCTTCTTCTCGAGGAGGCGGTAGTCGGCCTCCCACTGCTTGTTCCGGAAGTAGATGTGCGTCTTCTCGTCCTCGTAGGACGTGGCGGCGAGCTCGTCGGTCGCCTCGGAGAAGATGGCGTTGCCGAAGTCGACGCGCCCCTTCGGGTCGGTCTCGACGGCTTCTTCCTTCCCCGTCGCCGGGTCGAAGAGGAGGAGGCCGGCGAGGTCCGGCGCGCCCTTGTTCGACTCCATGTAGACCCGCTTGCCGTCCTTGTGGAACCGGACCGGGCCGCACGACTCGAAGACGCTGCAGGAGTAGATCTTCGTGAGGCTCTCCGTGTCGACCCGGAGGATCTCCGTGTCGCCGTTGTCGGCGATGCGGGAGCCGAGGCGGAGCTGGCCGGTGAGGTCGAAGACCCAGCCCGAGATCTTCTCGGTGTTCTTGCGGAGGAGGGTCCGCTCGCCCGTCGAGATCTTCACCTTGTAGAGGTCGTGCCAGGCGGCGTCCCGGTCGTTGAGGCCGACGAAGACGACGTCGGGGTCGGTCTTCGGGACGTCGTAGATCAGGGCGCGCCCCCTTGGCGTCGGTCAGGTTGCGGGCCGGCGGGGCGTCCTTGCCGGCCTCGGGTTTCGCGGCCGGGTCGACGGCCCAGACGTTGAAGTTCTCGTCGCCGTCGTTGTCCTTCACGAAGAGGATGTACTTGCTGTCGCGGCTCCAGAAGAAGCCGGCCACCGGGCGCTTCGGCTCGGCGGTGACGAGGCGGGCCTTGGAGTACGGGTCGCCCGTCTTCTTCACCCAGACGTTCCGGGTCTCCTTCCAGGGCTTCAGGAAGGCGGTCCACTTCCCGTCGGGGGAGAGCTGGGCGCCGGCGATCTCGGGGTTGCCGAAGAAGAGCTCGCGGTCGAGGACGGGGGGGACGCCCACGTGGGCCGTGGCCTTCGCCGCGGGGGCCTTTGCTGCCGGGGCGGGCTTCGCCGGGGCGGCGGCGGGGGTCTGGGCGAACGCGGCCATCGGGACCGCGAGGGCCGAAACGAGAACGAGCCGCGCGAAGCGCGGCCGGAACGACGGCTGGAACATCTCAGAGGCCTCCTTGCCTGGGGGAAAGTGAAAAATCACCCTGGAGGGAATGTACGTCGCCTGACCGCGGAAGTTCCCGCGGGAGGTGGAGACGGCGTCGCCCCGGCGGGGTAGTGATGAGGCGGGCCGACTTTGCCCACGTGAGGTAGCTCCAGGCCCACTGGACGAGGACGAGGACCCGATTGCCGAACTGGACGATGTAGAGGAGGTGGATGAAGAGCCAGGCGAGCCAGGCGAGGTACCCGCCGAACCTCAGCCCCGCGACCTCGGCGACCGCCGAGGCCCTCCCGATCGTCGCCATGCTCCCCTTGTCGGAGTACCGGAACGGCCCCCCGGCGCGCCCCGCGAGCCGCGCCCGGATCGTCCGCGCCACGTGCCGCCCCTGCTGCATCGCGACCGGGGCGACGCCCGGGAGCGGCTTCCCGTCTGGTGCGTGAAGAGGGCGAGGTCCCCGACCACGAAGAGCTCCGGGTGCCCCGGAAGCGTCAGGTCGGGCTCGACGACGACCCGTCCCGCCCGGTCCGTCCCGGCGCCCGCCGCCGCGGCGAGGATCCGTCCGAGAGGAGAGCCCTCGACCCCCGCGGCCCAGAGGACCGTCCGCGCCTTCACGACTTCCTCCGTCTCTCCCTGCCGGAGCGTCACCCCGTCCTCGCGGACGTCCGTCACGAGGGTCTTCGTGCGGACCTCGACGCCGAGCCGGGCCAGGTCGCGAGCGGCCCGGGCGGAGAGGGCGGGGGCGTAGGCGCCCAGGACTCGGTCGGTTCCCTCCACGAGGAGGATCCGCGCCGCGGAGGGGTCGATCCGCCGGAACTCGTCCCGGAGCGTGTGCCGGGCGATCTCGCCGAGGGCCCCCGCCAGCTCCGCCCCCGTGGGCCCCGCCCCCACGACCACGAACGTGAGGTGCGCGCGCCGCCGCGCCTCGTCCTCCTCCCGCTCCGCCGCCTCGAAGGCCGAGAGGATGCGGGCGCGAATGCCCGTCGCATCCTCCAGGGTCTTCAGGCCCGGGGCGCGCGCCTCCCACTCGGGACGGCCGAAGTAGGAGTGCCGGGCGCCCGTCGCCAGGACGAGGGTGTCGTACGGCACCTCCCCGTCTTCGAGCAGAAGCCGGCGGCCGACGACGTCGACGCCGGACGCCCCGGCGAGGACGACCCGGACGTTCGGCTGCCGCTTCACGAGGGCGCGCAGCGGTGTGGCGATGTTCGCGGGAGAGAGGCCTCCCGTCGCCACCTGGTAGAGGAGCGGCTGGAAGAGGTGGAAAGTTGCGCCGGTCGACGAGCGTCACGTCGACCGGCGCGCCGCGCAGCGCGCGGACGAGGGTGAGGCCGGCGAAGCCCCCTCCGACGACGACGATCCGGGTCCGGCGGGGGGCGGGCGATGTCACGGACCCTCCGCGTCGCCGTCGTGGGCATCGATGCCGAGGAGGGATGCGAGGGCGGTGCGGCAGGAGGCGGAGCCGGCGGCCTGGAGCGCGCGACGGGCGGCCTGGCCCGTGTCGGTCCCGGCCGCTCGCGCGATCCCTGCCGCTACCGGCTCGCCGGGCTTCAGGCGCGACCGGTCGCACCCCCGGTCCTGCAGGGCCGCCAGGAGGTCCGGGAAAGGGTCGATGCCGTGGGCGAAGAGGGCGGGGAGAAGCGGCTCGGGGACGCACCCGCGGGCGAGGGCGGCCGCCAGTTGCGAGCGCCCCAGCTCCTCCGCGCGCGCCGGGGCCAGCTCGAAGAGGGCCTCGAGGGGGGAGACGCCGAACGGCAGGGTCGCCGCGGCGAGGCGGGCGAGCGCCTCGAGCCCCTCGTCGCCGAGCGGCCCGAAGAGCGCGGCGAGCTCGGCCGGGGGCTGGCAGGCGGGGCAGCTTTCGAGGAGGGCCGTCACGAGCGACTCGGCCGAACCCGGATCCGCAACGCGCGCCAGGGCGGTGGCGGCCTCGAGACTCGCCGCGGGGACCTCGCGTGCCCGGCGGAGCGCGGCGCGAAGGGGCTCGCTGGCGCGGACGCGCTCCGGGTCGAGGGCCCGGGCGAAGGCGCCCGCGTCGCCGTCGTCGACGTCGAGCGGGACGAGGCCGCGCGTCCACGCCTCCGCCGCCACGCGGTCGCCGGCCGCCGCGTCGAGGCGCGCCAGGGCATCGAGCCAGACGCCCCGCTCGGACGGAGCGACCCTTCCCGACGAAAGCTCCCGCTCGAGACAGGAGGCGAGGCGGGCCGAGCCCGCGGGGAGCTTTCCGAGGACGACCCGCCGGAAGACCGGAGCCAGCTCCCGTTCGGCGAGGATCTCGACGACGTCCTCCTCGCTCGCCGTTCCCCGGAGCGCGCGACCCAGCTTCAGGTCGAGCCTCAGCTCCGGGGGCGCCGAGGACGATCGCGCGAACTCGCCCAGGAGGCCGATCCGCTCCCGCGAGACGAAGGCCGGGTCCTCGTCGTCGCCCAGGTCGAGCGCGGCGAAGTGGACGATGGCGAAGAGGTTGCAGTAGCGGTCGAGGCTGCTGTCTCCGTCTGCCTGGAGGATCGGCGAGCCCGAGAGGGTGCAGGCGGACGGGTCGCGCGAGGCGGCACGGGCGCCGGCGAAGAGCTCGGTGAAGAGGCCCATCCAGGACCGCGGTGCGAGGGAGCGGTCGGCGATGAGGCCGAGAAAGCCGAACGCCGCGAGGTGGGGTCGCCTCAGGACGTCGGTCCGGAACAGGGTCGGGTCGAGCGGAAGGCCCACGAGCGGGCCGATGGCGAGGGCAGAAGCCCGAAGGCCCGCGTCGGGCGAGCCTTGCGCGGAAAGAAGAGTCTCCGCGAGACCGCCGCGCGCCTCGACTGCTCCGCCCGACTCCGTGTCTCCACGCGCCAGCCCGGCCGGGGACGGCGAAGCCTCGAGGGCCGCCTCGGAGATGCGCGCCAGGGCGAGAAGCCCCGCGGCGGACGGGGGCCCGGCCGTGCAGTCGAGGAGCGTCCGGGCGAATCGGTTTGCCGGCGCGTGGAACCGCAGCTCGTCGAACGAGCCCGAGAGCGCCTCCTCCAGGTTCCCTGCGAGGAGCTCGTCGGCGATTTCGGGTCTCTCCCGGACGATCCGGTCGATGCGCGCCCGGTCGACGGCCGTGACGAGCTCGGCGAGCTCGAGCGTGAACGCGTCGTCGGGAAGGGAGATGTCCCCCCCCTCCGCACCGGATGCGACGGCCTCGGCAACGGACGGGAGAGCCCACGCGGGAGCCTCGGCCGGCGAGGCCGAGAGGAGGGCCCGCGCCGCGACGCGCCGGAGCCAGACAGGTCCGCCGCCTTCGACCCGTTGCTTCAGCTGCCCCAGGAGGGCGTCGCGTGCGGCGGGACGGAGGGCACCGAGGAGGGTCGGCACCGCCTTCGCCCCTTCCAGCGCCGCTGGCTCGCCGTCCGCAACGCGACAGAGCTGCTCGAGGGCGCCGGACGGGTCCTCGATCGCCCGCTCGAGGTATTTCGAAGCGGGCGCCCCGGGGAGGAGCGCGAGGTCGGCCCAGTCGGCACCCGTGGCGCGCGGTCCGAGTCTCTCGAGCCGGCGGAGCTGCTCGACGACGCGCGCGGCGGCGGCCGGGTCCGAGCCCTCCTCGAGCGGCATCACCGCGCGCGAGATCTCGGTGAGGTGGACGTCGAACCGGGCGGACTCCCGCCCGTCGAGGCCGAGGAGCCCGCCGTCGGGAAGCGGGAAGAGCTCGTTCCACGGGCCGAGAGGCGCCGATCTCACGAGGCGCCCGTTTCCGTCGAAGACCTCCGCGACGGCGAGCGGCTCGCCCCAGCTCTCGCCGCCCGTGGAGGGGGCGGTCCGGACAGACACGCGGAGGATCCCCTCCGGGTGGTGGAGGAGGAGCCGGGTGCGTCCTTCGCCGCAAGCTTCGAGCGGGTCGGGAACGATGACCGGATCCCCCGCCCCGGCGCGCGTCGCCGCCTCGCCCCGAGGGCCGGAGAAGTGGACCATGGCTCCCCCGGCACCGACGAAGACCCGCGGCGACGAGGGGCGGCCCACGCGACGCCGCACCTCCGCGACGGGAAACGCCGCGATGGACGTCTCTCCGTCGGGGGCGACGTGGACGACGCGGAAGAGCCCTTCCTCCCGCCGGAGGAGCCAGGCCTCGTCGCCGAAGAACGCGGGCTCGGACCCGCGCAGCGCCGTCGTGGCCACGGTGGTGCGGACCGAGCCGTCGGCGAACCGGAAGACGTACCGCGCCTCCACCTGCCGCTCCTCGCCCCGGCGGCCGAGCCTGCGGCGGAAGCCGTCGGGCGTCGGCGCGGTGACGCGCGCGCCCGAGTCGGCGACGCCCAGGACGTGGCCCTCGTCGCCGAGCGGGAAGGCGGCGCGCTCCGAGCCCTCGGGGTCCCGCAGGACGAGCCTCCGGGCCAGGGGTTCCACGGTCCAGACGAGGCCCCCCGGCGTCACGCCGAAGGCCGGCTCGAGGCGGCCCCGCGCCGCCGGCGCCGCGGCCGCACCGGCGGCGCCGAGCGCCCCGAGGGAGAGGAGGGCCGCCGTGCCGAAGCGGAGCGCGGAAAGAGCACTCGTGCGAAGCGGGGCGAGAGGGGCCGGCACGGGCGAATGAGAGCATAGAAGTCGGGCCGAGCCGGTGGGCCGTATTGCGTGCCGCGTTGCGGCGCAACGCCTTAGACTTGGGCGTCCGCCCGAACGCCCCCGGACGAGGAGGTCCCCGTGGCCGAAGCCAACCCCATCGCCGCTCTCGCAACGGAAGGGATCGAGGTCCTCGGCCCGATCGGTCCGCAGTACGACGAGATCCTCACGCCCGAGGCGCTCCGCTTCGTCGCCTCCCTCCAGCGGACGTTCGGAGCGCGCCGCGAGGAGCTCCTCGCGCGCCGCGTCGAGGCGCAGAAGAAGATCGACTCCGGCGTCCTCCCCGACTTCCTCCCGGAGACGGAGGAGATCCGGAAGCGCGAGTGGAAGGTCGCGCCGATCCCGCCGGGGCTCGAGGACCGGCGCGTCGAGATCACCGGTCCCGTCGACCGGAAGATGGTCATCAACGCCCTCAATTCCGGGGCAAGCGTCTTCCTCGCCGACTTCGAGGACGCGAACTCGCCGACGTGGGCGAACTGCGTCGAGGGGCAGCGGAACCTCCGCGACGCCATCGACGGGACGATCGACTACCGCGCCCCCGAGACCGGCAAGGAATACCGGCTGAACGAGAAGACCGCGATCCTCATGGTGAGGCCGCGCGGCTGGCACCTCCTCGAGAAGCACCTCCTCGTCGACGGCGAGCCCTGCTCGGGGAGCCTCTTCGACTTCGGCCTCTACTTCTTCCACTGCGGCAAGCGGCTCCTCGCGAAGAAGGCCTGGCCCTGCTTCTACCTCCCGAAGCTCGAGCACCACCTCGAGGCGCGCCTCTGGAACGACGTCTTCGTGAAGGCGCAGAAGGACCTCGGCATCCCGAACGGGACGATCCGAGCGACGGTCCTCATCGAGACGATCATGGGCGCCTTCCAGATGGACGAGATCCTCTGGGAGCTGAAGGACCACTCGGCGGGCCTCAACTGCGGCCGCTGGGACTACATCTTCTCGTTCATCAAGAGGCTCGGGCGGCTTCCCGGCTTCCTCCTCCCCGACCGCGGCCTCGTGACGATGGAGAAGCACTTCCTCGCCTCCTACGTCACGCTCCTCATCCGCACCTGCCACCGCCGCGGCATCCACGCGATGGGCGGCATGGCGGCGCAGATCCCGATCAAGAACGACCCCGCCGCGAACGAGGCGGCCCTCGCGAAGGTGAAAGCCGACAAGCTGCGCGAGGTGAGGGCGGGGCACGACGGGACGTGGGTGGCCCATCCCGGGGCTCGTCCCGATCGCGATGGAGATCTTCGACGCGGGGATGCCGCAGCCGAACCAGATCGCGACGGCGATGCCGACCGCGACGATCACCGCGAAGGACCTCCTCGCCGTCCCCGAGGGGCCGGTCACCGAGAAGGGGCTCCGCCAGAACCTGAACGTCGGGATCCTCTACCTCGAGGCGTGGCTCCGCGGGAACGGCTGCGTCCCGCTCTACAACCTGATGGAGGACGCGGCGACCTCGGAGATCTCGCGGACGCAGGTCTGGCAGTGGCTGAAGAACCGCGTCACGCTCGCGGACGGCCGGACGCTCACCCCCGAGCTCTACGGCCAGATCTTCGACGAGGAGGTCGGCGCCGTCCGCGCGCGACTCGCCGAGGAAGGGGTCGGCGCGGGGCGCTACGAGCTCGCGGCGCAGCTCTTCGACCGGATGATCCGGAGCGAGGAGCTGCCGGAGTTCCTCACCCTGTCGGCGTACGAAGAGCTGATGAAGCTGGGGTTGTAGCGCGGGGAGGTCCACCCTGGGGCCCGGGTCCGGACCGGGAAGCCCGACGGCCCCTCGGCCGAACGCCCCAGGCTCCTACAGGCTCTTCGCCATGAGGGCGGCCAGGTCGGCCGTCCGCATGCTGTAGCCCCACTCGTTGTCGTACCAGGTGACGACCTTCACGAAGTCGCTCTTCTCCTTGCCGAGGACCATCGTGAACGGCAGGTCGACGGACGAGGAGTGCGGGTCGCCCTTGAAGTCGATCGAGACGAGCGGCTCGTCGATGGCGGCGAGGATCCCCTTCATCGGGCCGGCGGCGGCGTCGCGGAACGCCTGGCGGAGCTCCTCGGTCGACGTCGGCTTCGCGAGCTGCGCGGTGAAGTCGACGATGGAGACGGTCGGCGTCGGGACGCGGAGCGCGTAGCCGTCGAACTTCCCCTTCAGGTCGGGGATGACGAGGGCGATCGCCTTCGCGGCGCCGGTCGTCGTCGGGATGATCGACAGGCCGGCGGCGCGCGCGCGGCGCAGGTCGCTGTGCGGCAGGTCGAGGATCTTCTGGTCGTTCGTGTAGGAGTGGATCGTCGTCATGAAGCCGCGCTGGATCGTCCAGTTGTCGTGGACGACCTTGGCGGCGGGGGCGAGGCAGTTCGTCGTGCAGGAGGCGTTCGAGACGACGTGGTGCTTCGCGGGGTCGTAGGCCCCTTCGTTGACGCCGAGGACGATCGTCAGGTCCTCGCCCTCGGCGGGCGCGGAGATGATGACCTTCTTCGCGCCCCCCTTCGTGATGTGGTTCTCGGCCCCGCGGACCGTCTTGCCCTTCTTGTTCACGCCGTCGGACTTGATCGTGAAGAGGCCGGTCGACTCGATGACGATGTCGACGCCGAGGTCCTTCCAGGGGAGGTTCGCCGGGTCGGTCTCCTTCAGCATCTTCAGGTGCTTGCCGTCGACGAGGAGGTCCTCGCCGGAGACCTCGACCGTCCCGTCGAAGCGCCCGTAGGTCGAGTCGTACTTGAGGAGGTGGGCCATCGTCTTCAGGTCGCCGATGTCGTTGACGGCGACGACCTCGAGCTCGGTGGGGTACTTGTCGCGAATCGCCTTGAGGACCTGGCGGCCGATGCGGCCGAACCCGTTGATTCCGACTTTCGTGGCCATCTTGGGCGTCTCCTTCCGGGGGAATCCCCCACGGGTGATGTGTTAGTTATACGACGGAGCGGCCATGGCGTGCCGCCTTCGTTCAGCCTTCCGCCGGGGCGGTGGCGGCCGGGCGGGACGAGTCGGCGGGACGCACCGCCCCGCTCTCCCGCGACTCGCACCCGCGTTGCCACATCGACGCGGCGAGGAGGAGCGCGACACCCGCCGCCAGGCACGCGACGCAGGCCTTTTTCCGGGTCCGCTTCGCCGGCTGGATCGAGAGCGTCTGGGTCAGCGTTCGCTGGATTCTCTGACTGGAGGTGAGGGGCGCATCGGGCTCTTCCTCGAACCAGGCCGGGACGCTCCCGAATCGGATCGCGACGCCGTTCGGAAGGGGAGCTTCGTCCACGCGCCGGGCGTCGAGGAACGTCCCGTTGCCGCTCCCGAGGTCCCGGACGATCCACCCTTCGCCGTTCGGGGCGACGAGGGCGTGGCGCCGGGAGACGGTGGGCGATGCGAGAAGGACGTCGCAGCCGGGCTCGCGCCCGATCGTGGCGGCACCGTCCAGGTGGAACGTGTGCCTCACGCCGTCTTCCTCGACCGTCAGGACCGAGCGGTGGGGTCCGGCGTCGTCGGCAGGGGCGGTCGGTCTCGCCACGGGTCAGATCCTGTCGGGGAGGGGAATCCCCTCGTCCTCGAGGAAGGGCGTCGCGGGGAGGGCTTCGCCCCCGGGCGCGAGAACGAAGGCCACGTCGCCGACGTTCGTCCCGGTCGGTCCGGGGGCGAAGGCGTCGCCGAGGGCGGCGAAGAAGGGACCCGAGTCGTTGGCGTCGAGGGCCGCGGGGGCGTCGAGGCCCATGGCGGCCGCGCGGGCGAGGGTCGTGTCGTCGACGAAGGCCCCGGCGGCGTCGGCGGTGTTGTCGACCCCGTCGGTCCCGGCGACGAGGAGATGCGCGCCCCGCACCCCGTCGATGTGGAAGGCGGTGGCGAGCGCCAGCTCCCGGTTCCTCCCGCCGCTCCCTTTCCCTTTCACGGTGACCGTCGTCTCCCCGCCGAACAGCGTGACCAGGCGCCGCTGGGGAGTCCCGGCGCGACGCACCAGGTTCCCGGCGCAGGCGCCCGCGACCGCGAGCCGGCGCGAGGCCGACCGGGCCTCGCCGGCGAGGAGCTCGGGGAGGACGCGGACGTCGGCCCCGAGCCGGAGCGCCTCGTGCCGGGCCCCCTCGAGGGCGGTCCGGATGTCGCCCAGAAGGACGCTCCAGCGCTGACCGCCGTCCAGCGGAGCGTTCTCCGGGCGTGGCGAGAGAAGGTACTGGCGAACGGGGGGCGGTACGAGCGACAGGAGCCGGTAGTTTTCGAGGATCGACGATCCGTCCCGCCACGAAGGAGGTACGCCGAGCGTCGGGCCGGAGGCGACGAGGTGCCACCCGTCGTCGCCGAGGTCCGACAGGACGAGGGTCACGACGTCGGCGGCTCGCGCCGCGGCCGCGAGGCGGCCTCCCTTGACGCGCGAGAGGGCACCGCGCACGACGTTGATGTCGGCGATCGGAGCGCCGGCAGCCGAGAGGAGCGAGACCGTCCGGGCCTTGTCGGCGAGGGAGATCGTCTCCGCCGGGAGCGCCATGAGACTGGAGCCTCCTCCCGAGAGAAGGACGAGGAGGAGGTCCTCGGAGCCGAGGCCCGTGGCGAGGGAGAGGGCCGCCTGTCCCGCGGCGAGACTGCGCTCGTCGGGGACGGGGTGCGCCGCCGGCAGGTACCGGCAGCCGGGCGGGAGCTCTTCGCTCGGCGAGCCGGCCGGAGCGATGACGAGCGAGTCGTCCACGAGCGTCCCGAGCGCCCGGTGAGCGGCGGACGCCATGGCGACGGCGGCCTTGCCGACCGACAGGAGGACGACCCGCCGGGGGACGAAGACGAACTCGCGTCGTCCCGGATCGGAGACGGAGCGGATGACGACGGCGTTGCCGCGCCGCGAGAGCGCCTCCGCGACGAGCCGCCCCGGCTCCACGGCGGAGACCGCGGCGCGATAGAGAGCCTTGAGAAACGTGCGCGGATCCAAGGAGGGCCGATTCTACCGAACTCGCGGGTCCCCGCGTCTCTGAGAGAATCGGCTCGATCCGGCCCGTTGCGGGCCGAACGGAGGTGACCCATGCCCCAGGTCGATGTGGACAAGATCGTCGGCTCCATCCGCGAGAGCGCCGCGAACGTGAGAGAGAAGTCGGCAGACGCCGTCGAGGACGTGGCCGACAAGATCGAGGACGCCCTGGAGAAGGCGGGGACCGAGGGCCGGAAGCTCCAGCGCGAAGTGAAGGAGGAGCTCGCCCGCCGTTGGAAACAGGTCGACCGGGTCGGCCGCGAGAACGCCTTCGTCATGGCCGCCGGCGCGCTCGCCGTCGGCGCTCTCATCGGCTGGCTCATCGCCCGGGATCGCCGGGACTGACACGAATCGGGGAGACCCGGTCCGCCGGGTTGGCGGCGCGGTATCCGCGCGGCGGTGCCCCTGCGCCTGATCAGAGGCTGACGACGAACCCCTCGCGGAGGACGCCTGCGGTCTCGTCCCAGCGCGGGGCCTCGCCATACGCACTCGTCCGTCCCGTGGCCCAGAGATAAGCGGCGAGGGCGGCCGCTGCGGCGTCGAGCTGGTCGTGCGTGATCGCTGTCGCGTCGACCGGCAGCTCGAGGCCCTGCCCGCGCAGGAGGTCCCAGCGCGCCCTCCGCCCCACGGCGGTCTGCTTCTTCGGGAGCGCGCGCCCCGCCCACTTCTTCCAGAGGTCGGCCGGGTAGACCTCGAGGAGGACGGCCTGGTCCTGCGGCACCTCGCCGAAGACCCCGAGCCCGCTCGCCCGGAGCGCGGCGAAGAGGAGAACGCTCCCGCGCAGGAACCCGGCGTACGGCGCCGAGCCGGGAGCGGGGAGGGTGTCGGGAGTCTTCCCGGCGCAGCGCAGCTCGCGCTCGCCGTCCCGCACCTTCCTGCCGGGGGCGGCGAGACCCTGCGGACCGTCGATCGCGACGACCGCGCCGTCGCGCAGCTTTTCCGGGGGGAGGAGGCCGGCGCCCCCCGGGTCGAAGGTCCAGGTCGCGAACGTCACGCGGCGCCAGCGGTCCATGAACGCGACGTCGACGGGGCGCGGCGACGCGGCGGAGAGGTCCGGCAGGTCGACGCCGACGAACCAGCCTCGCGCTCCGGGCGGCAGCACCTCGCCCTCGGCGACCGGCGAGGCGACCTCCACCGGCACGGCGCGGCCGTGGTGCGACAGGCGCTGGAGACCGTCGTAGGCCGCGTACTTGAAGCACTCGGAGAGGGTCGGCACGTTGAAGACGGCGTCGAGGAAGTCGCCGAGCCCCCCGCCGTGCGCCATCACCATCTGCGGCACGTGGACGAGCTCGGTGGCGTTCGTCCCGAGGAGGTGGGCGCCGAGGAGCCGCTTCGTCTCCGGGTCGAAGAGGAGCTTCACGAAGCCGTCGACGTCGCCGTTGATCTGCCCGCGCGCGTTGTTCTCGTAGCGGGCCCGGCCCACCTCGTACGGGGTGCCCTTCTCCCGGAGCTCCTCCTCCGTCGAGCCGATCATCGAGATCTCGGGGATCGTGTAGACGCCGTACGGGAAGGGGAGCTTCCGGTCGTCGGGCCCCGCGAGGCCGAGGGCGTTCTTCACCGCCGTCCGCCCCTGCTCCATCGAGGTGGCCGCGAGGGCGGGGAAGCCGATGATGTCGCCGGCGGCGTAGATGCCCGGGACGTTCGTCCGGAACGTGGCGTCGACCGGGATGCGCCCCTTCTCGTCGAAGGCGACCCCGGCCGCTTCGAGGCCGAGCCCCTCGGTGTTGCCGCGGCGGCCGGCCGAGAAGAGGACCTTTCCGGCCACGAGCTCGGTGCCCGATCTCAGGGAGAGGCGCAGGGCGTCGTCCGGGAGGCCCGGAACGCGCGAGAGCCCTTCCACGGCGTCGCCGAGGATGACGTCGGCCCCCATTCTCTCCAGCGACACCTTCAGGGCGGCCGACAGCTCGGCGTCGAGAAACCCGAGGAGCCTGTCCCGCCCCTCGACGAGCGTCACGCGCGTGCCGAGCGCCGCGAAGATCGACGCGTACTCGCACCCGATCACGCCCCCGCCGACGACGGCGAGGCTGCGGGGAATCCGGTCGAGGTCGAGGATCCGGTCGGAGTCCTCGACGTCCGGGTCGTCGAACGTCAGGCCGCGGGGCGGGAGGGGAGCCGAGCCGGTCGCGATCAGGAAAGCCCCTGCCGACAGCCGCCGCTTCTCCCGCCCTTCGGAGTCGAGGACCGCCACCGTCCCCGCGTCGAGGAAGCGGGCCTGGCCCGTGACGCAGTCGATCCGGTGGCGCTCGAGGTTCCGGTCGATCTGCCGCGTCTGGCGGTCCGTCACGTCGGCGAGCCGCCCGAGGAGCTGCCTCAGGCTCCTCTTGCGGTCGAGGCGCAGCGTCATCCCGTAGAGCTCGCGGCGCCGGAAGCCGGTGAGGTAGAGCGCCGCCTCGCGGAGCGTCTTCGACGGGAGCGTGCCGGTGTGGACGGAGGTCCCGCCGGGAGCCGAGCGGCGTTCCACGAGGGCGACGCGCCGGCCGAAATAGGCGCCGAGCGCAGCCCCCTTCTCTCCGGCCGGACCGGCTCCGAGGACGACGAGGTCGTACCGTTCCGCGTCGGGCATGGCGTTCCTCCGGTGTCCGGGAGGCTAGCAAACCCGGTCCGCGGTTGACGCGCCGCGGCGCGCCCCGGAAGATGCCGCGTTCCCGAAGGCCCGAGAAGGAGCGCCCGTGGACCTCGCCGCACGTCTCTCCGAAGTGAAGTCCGGCTTCGCCCGGACGTTCTGGGTCGCCAACGTCCTCGAGCTCTTCGAGCGCTTCTCCTTCTACGGCTCGAAGATCGTCCTCGCGGTCTTCCTCGCCGAGACGGTCGGCCTCGGGCCCTTCGGCGTCAGCCTCGTCGGCTTCTACGGCTTCGCCGTCTACTTCCTCCCGATCCTCGCGGGGCCGCTCGTCGACCGCTTCGGATTCAAGAAGAGCCTCGCCGCCTGCTTCGGCATCTTCTCCCTCGGCTACTTCCTCATCGGGCTCTCGGGGATGCCGATGGGGCAGCCGCTCGTCCAGGCCGTCGGGACGAAGACCTGGGTCGTCTGCGCCCTCCTGATCACGGCGATCGGCGGGTCGCTCATCAAGCCGTGCATCGTCGGCACCGTCGCGCGGACGACGACGCACGACACCAAGGCCCTCGGCTACTCGATCTACTACACCCTCGTGAACGTCGGCGGCTGGCTGGGGCCGGTCCTCGCGAGCCAGGTGCGCGTCAGCCTCGGCATCGCGCAGGTCCTCGTCGGCGCCTCCCTCACCTCGTTCGTCCTCTTCCTCGCCACGCTCGTCTTCTTCAGGGAGCCCGAGCGCGACCCCGGCGCCGTGGAGCGGACGCTCGGCAAGGTGCTGAAGGACGCGGCGCTCGTCTTCCGCAACGGCCGTTTCATCGGCTTCCTCGTCATCTTCACCGGCTTCTGGGTCATGTTCTGGCAGGTCTACGACCTCTTCCCCTTCTACGTCCGCGACGTCCTGAAGGTGGAGCGCTTCGAGTTCATCGCGTCGCTCGAGTCGTTCTCGGTCATCTTCCTGACCGTCCCCGTCGCGGCGCTCATGAAGAAGGTGCGGGCCGTGCCGCAGATGACCCTCGGCCTCGCCGTCGGGAGCTGCTCCTGGCTCGTCCTCGTCGTCTGGCAGACGTGGCAGGCGGCGGCCGCGGCGATGTTCCTCCTCGCCCTCGGCGAAGTCCTCCAGGCGCCGCGCTACTACGAGTACGTCGCAGACCTCGCCCCGAAGGAGCAGGTCGGGACGTTCATGGGATTCGCGTTCCTCCCGATCGCGCTCGGGGCGCTCCTGGCGGGTCCCCTCGGCGGCTTCCTCCTCCAGAAGTACCTGAAGGAGTCGATGCAGCCCGACAAGGCCTGGACGATCCTCGCCTCCCTCGGCTTCGTCTCGACGGCCGCCCTCCTCGCCTACGACCGCTGGGTCGCGAGACCGACCGTCAGGACCTGACCCCTTCGTCCCCCATTCCCCAGCCCTTGAGCCTGCGGTGAAGGGTCGTGCGGTCGAGGCCCAGGCGCTCGGCGGCGCGGGAGACGTTGCCCCGGCAGTCGGCCAGGACGCGCGTGACGAGGCGGCGCTCGAAGGCGTCCCGGGCGTCGGCGAGGCTCTGGCCCGGGAGGAGGTCGGGCTCGCCGTCGCTCTCGCCGCCGGCCCGGGGGATGCGCAGGACGTCGCCCGGGAGGTCCTCCGGCCCGATGACGGCTCCGTCGGCGAGGAGGAGCGCGCGCTCGACGACGTTCTGCAGCTCGCGGACGTTGCCCGGCCAGGGGCGCCGTTTCAGCTCCTCGACCGCTTCCGGCGAGAACGTCGGAGGTCTTCTCCCGCGCCGCCGAGCCAGCTTTCCGGCGAAGTGGGCGGCGAGAGCGGGGACGTCCTCCGGCCGCTCCGCGAGGGTCGGGATGCGGATCGGGACGACGGCGAGGCGGAAGTAGAGGTCCTCGCGAAAGGTCCCGGCGGCGATCATCTTCGGCAGGTCGCGGTTCGTGGCGGCGATGATCCGCACGTCGGTCGCGATCGTCCGCGTCCCGCCGACGCGCGAGATCTTCCCGTCCTGGATCGCCCGGAGGATCTTCGCCTGCGTCCGCGGCGACATGTCGCCGATCTCGTCGAGGAAGAGCGTGCCGCCGTCGGCCAGCTCCCACTTCCCCTTCCGGTCCTCGGTGGCGCCCGTGAAGGAGCCCTTCACGTGCCCGAAGAGCTCGCTCTCGATGAGGTCCTCCGGGATGGCCGCGCCGTTCACCTCGACGAACGGGCCGGCGGCGCGGGGCGAAGCCCGGTGGAGGCAGCGCGCGGCCACCTCCTTGCCGACGCCGCTCTCGCCGGTGATGAGGACGCGCGCGTCCGAAGCGCCGGCCCGGCGGATCTCCTCGCGCAGGCGGGTCATCACGGGCCCCTCGCCGAGGAGCGTCTCCTCCTCCTCCAGCCGCTCCCGCTGCCTCGCCACCTCGCGGGCGAGGACGTCGCGCTCCCGGGCGAGGCGGCTCCGCTCGAGCGCCCGTTCGAGCGTCAGGAGGACCCTCTCGAGCGCGAGCGGCTTCTCGAGGAAGTCGTCGGCGCCGCGCTTGACCGCCTGGACCGCCGTCTCGACCGTCCCGTGCCCGGAGATCATCACGACCGGCAGGTCGTGGCCGCGGGCGCGGATCTGGTCGAGGACGGCGAGGCCGTCGATGTCGGGGAGCCAGACGTCGAGGAAGAGCGCGCCGGCCGGGGCGCCGCCCGGCTCGGAAAGCCTCTCGAGGACCGACGTTCCGTCCTCGAACTCTTCCACGCGATACCCCTCGTCGCCGAGGATCTGCGCGAGAGTCCGCCGGATTCCCGGTGCGTCGTCGCAGACGAACACCGTCACCCCCCGGCCGGGGGCGCTCACGGTCTCCTCCGCGCGCGGGGCGTCACGCGGCCGGCCATTCGAGGACGAAGCGGCATCCGCGAGGCGAATTCTCCTCCAGGACGACCCGTCCGCGGTGCTCGGCGGCGATTCGCGACGTGATCGAGAGCCCGAGGCCGAAGCCCTGTGCCTTCGTCGAGAACGTCGGCTCGAAGACGAGGTCCCGTTCCTCGGCCGGGATCCCCGGTCCGTCGTCGGCGACGACGACGCGGGCCAGGCCCTCCGCCACCGAAGCCCGGATATGCACCTCCCCGCCGGGGGGGGTCGCAGAGACGGCATTGTCGACGAGGTTGACGACGGCCCGCTTGATCTGCTGCACGTCGCCCCTGACCGCGGCGAGGCCCTCCGGGACGTCGGCCGCGATCTTCACGCCCGCCTTCGTCCCGTCGTAGAGCTTCACGACCTGCCCGACGATCGAGCCGAGGTCGCAGTCGCCGAAGCTGGTTTCGGGAAGCCGCGCGAAACGGTGGAAGGCGTCGACGAGCGCGGCGAGGGTCCGCACTTCCTGGACGATCGTGTCGGCCCCTTCCTCCACGACCTTCGCGAGCACGGGGTCGCACCCCGTCGAGCCGCGCGCCTTCCGCCGGATCCGCTCGGCGGCGAGCCGCACCGGCGTGAGCGGGTTCTTGATCTCGTGCGCCATCCGGCGCGCCGCCTCCTCCCAGGCCGCGGCGCGTTCCGCGCGGACGAGGGCCGTCGTGTCCTCCAGGGTCACGACCCAGGCCGTCTTCTCGCCGGCGTCCCCCGGGACGTTCGTGGCGTGCGCCTCGACGACGAGCGGCTCGCGCGCCCCGGGCGCCGCGAGCGAGAGCGTCGCCTCGCGGGGGCCGGTCCCGCGGAAGGCGCGGTCGAGGAGCTCGAGGAGAGGCGCTCGCCACTCCTCGTCGAGGAGAACGGACATCGGCGTCCCGGGCGGCGCACCCGCCCTTCGGAGCATCCTCAGCGCGGCGTCGTTGATCCCCTCGAGCCGGGCCTCGCCCCGCCCCTCGCCCGTCAGGGGGCCGAACGCGAGGACGCCGACGTCCAGGTGCGCCAGGATGGTCCGGATCCGCAGGCGATCCTCGTCCAGCCTCGCGTAGGCCGACTGCAGCTCCGCGTTCGCGGAGACGAGGCGGCCGCGGCTCTCGCGCAGCTCGTCGGTCATCGAGTTGAAGGCGAGCCCGAGCGTCGCGATCTCGTCCGCTCCCTCCACCTCGACGCGCGTGTCGAAGTCGCCGGCGCCCACCCGCCGGACCGAGGCTGCGAGTGCGGCGATCGGGCGCGTCACGCGCCGCGCCAGGAGGAGCCCGACCCAGACCGCGGCCAGGAGGACGAGGAGCGCGAGCAGGAGGAACAGGAGGACCTGCACGGCCTGGAGCGACGTCCGCTCGGCCTCCAGCTGCGCGAAGGCGGAGGTGGCCCGCGAGAGCATCCGGAGCGGTTCGGCCTCGTCGGGAGGATCGTAGGTGCCGAGAACGAGGAATCCGGCAGGGAGGGCGACGATCGTCCGTCCGACCTGTCCGCCCTTTTCGATCGTGTCGATGCGCCGGACGGAACCGCGGGCGCGGACCGAGGAGAGCCACTCCGCCGAAGGCTCCTTCACGTCGCGCAGCGGCCAGCGGGGAGATCCGACGGCGAGCGTTCCGGCGGCCGCGGTCCCGTCGAAGGGCCGCAGCTCGAGGTAGTCGAGCCCGGAGTCCTCGCGGATGGAGGCGAGGAGGGCGAGCCGCGCCGCCGCGCCCTTCGCCTCGTCGAGCGAAGCCGCCAGCCGCGAGGCGACCCGCGCCTCCCTTTCGGCGGCACGTTGCCGCACCAGCTCGACGACCTCGCGCCCGGCCGAGACCGTCTCGGTCACCGGCGTCTGGAACCAGATCTCCACGCTTCGCTGGAGGAGGCCGGTCGTCGGCAGGATGAGGAGGGCGATGGGGAGGAGGGCGAGGCCGACGTGCGTCAGGACGATGCGGACGCGGAACTTCGAGCCGAAGACCCCGCGGCGGGACTCGAGGACGAGACGCGCCGCGCTCCGTCCGATGACGAGCAGCAGGGCGAGGATGAGGAGGACGACGATGTAGAAGAGAACGAACAGGAGAATCCGGTTCGTGGCGGCCGGCGGCGCGAGCGCCCGGGCCCGGAGGACGAGCGCGTAGATTCCGGCGAGGGCGAGGCCGAGCGTGAGGCCGACGCCGAGGAGGACCCTGTTGTCCCGCGCCCACGGAGTCCTCATGGCGCCTCGCCTCCCTCCTTCCAGAAGAAGACCGGGGACCTCCGCCAGCTGGTCATGGCGCGCGTCGGGACGAACCCGAGCGTCACCTCGGTCCCGTAGAGGCACCGGACCCTGACGACCAGGGGCTCGTCGACGAGGTGCGGTCCCATCGTGAAGGCGGGAAGGCCGGGGAGGATCGACAGCACCCGCTCGGCCTCCTCCCGGCCCGGCAGGACGATCGTCTCGAGGAGCCGTCCGTCGAGACGGCGCTCGACGGTGCTGTCGCCGCTCACGGGACGGTAGGTCGCGGTGATGCTGTAGCGCCGTTCGTCTCGCAGGCCGTCCCACCACTTGTCGCGCGAGACGAAGAGCCGGAGCTCCCAGGAAACCGTCGTCGGGAGTCCGGAAGCGAGCCGCCTCCGGACGTCCGGGGGGAGGCCGGGGGAGAGGGACGCCGAGACACGGACGTCCCGTCCGCCGAGGGAGGTCTCGACCTGGGGAATCCGGAGCCGCTCGTCCTGTGCCGGAGCGATCGCGGCCGCGAGGGCGACGGCGATCAGAGCGGCAACGGTGACCGGAACCCGGCGCGCACGCACCCGTGCATTGTGCGCGGAATCCTCAGCGCCCGGCGAGGGCCACGGACTCGTGGACCGGCTCGGAGCGGCGGAGGTGCTCGCTGGCGGCGGCCTGGCGGATCTTCCTGGCGAGTGCCGTGTGGAGCGCGTGCCCGGCGCGGTGCGCCACGACGTGCCCGACGACCGGGCGCCCGACGAGGGCGAGGTCGCCGACCAGGTCGAGCGTCTTGTGCCGGACGAACTCGTCGGCAAAGCGAAGGCTGCCGTTCATGACGTCGCTGTCGCCGACGACGATGCAGTTCTCTTCGCTCGCGCCCTGCGCGAGCCCCTTCGACCGGAGGTAGTCGTACTCGGCGAGAAATCCGAACGTCCGGGCCGGAGCGAGGTGGTCGGCATAGACGTCGGGAGTCAGGACGAGGGAGATCGACTGCCGGCCGATGGCGGGGTTCGGGAAGTCGATGGAATAGGAGACGCGGAGCTCTTTCGACGGGCGGATCTCGATCCACTTGCCCTCTTCGCCGTGGACGGAGAGAGTGCTCGTGACCGCGAAGGGGCGGGCGGCGGAGCCGAGAGAGACGAGGCCCGCCTTGCGGATCTCGGCGACCCAGGGGGCGGAGCTGCCGTCGAGGATCGGGACCTCGGGACCGTCGATCTCCACCGTCAGGTTGTCGAGGCCGAGCCCGACGGCGGCGGACAGGAGGTGCTCGATCGTCCCGACCTCGCGCCCGGGTTCGCCGAGCGACGTCGCGTACTCGAGCCGGCCCGCCTCTTCGGCGAGGGCCGGAATGACGACACCGACGTCGGTCCTCACGAAGGCGATTCCCCGGCCCGCGGGGGCGGGGCGGAGGGTCGCGCGGACCGCGCGCCCGGAATGAAGGCCGACGCCGGAGACCGAAATCGTGCGGCCGAGGGTCGTCTGCAACCTCATCACGTCCCCCTCTACGCACGCGAGATGCCAGCCGGACGTTCTCGAAATCGCTGGTTCCGGGGCACTTGCCGGCCACCGCGGCGGCGCCTTCGTTGAATTCCCGCATCACAGTGTGGCGTCGACGCAACACTCGGCTCCGTCTCCAGGCCCGCCGTCCCGGCGAAGGCGGGCGAGCCGGTTTGCCGCGACCGTTCCCCGTCACGGGCATACTCCGGGCCGTGGAAGCCCTCTCGTCGACGTCCGTTGTTCCGTTCGCCCCGGGGACGACCCGGCCAGCGGATCGCACCCGGGAAGACCGCCCGTGACCGCCCGCCCTGCCGCCCTCTCGGGGAAATCGGGGAAGAAGGACAAGGACGCGGACGTGAGGCCCGTCGCCAGGAACCGCAAGGCCTTTCACGAGTACTTCATCGAAGAGAAGATGGAGGCGGGCCTCGAGCTGACGGGCACCGAGGTCAAGTCGCTCCGCGAGGGGCGTGCGAACCTGACGGACGGCTGGGTCGAGTTCGCGAAGGGGCAGGCCTGGCTCCACGGCGTCCACGTCTCTCCCTACGACCCGGGCTCGTACATGAACCCCGACCCGACCCGGAAGCGGCGCCTCCTCCTCCACAAGCGCGAGATCCTGAAGTGGGCGACGAAGGTCCAGCGGTCGAGCGCCACGTGCGTTCCCCTGTTCCTCTACTTCCGCGGCCCGCGCGCCAAGGTCGAGATCGCCCTCGTCACCGGCAAGAAGCTCCACGACAAGCGCGAGACGATCAAGCGGCGGGAAGCCGACCGCGAGAGCCGCGCGGCGATCAAGGCGGGCCGGACGAGGTAGGGGACGCTGGCCCTCAGCGGAAGGTGCCCGACACGTCGACGATGACGTGGACGGAGCCGGACTCCTGCCGGTTCGTCACCGAGAGGACTCCGCCGGCGAGACCGATGAGCGCGTTGTTCGCTCGGACCTTCCCGGCGGCGAAAGAGATCGTCGTCGTCACGGGAGCGACGCCGCTGCCGGGGAAGAGCGTCAGCGCGCCGGCCGTCGCGTGCCCCGTCACCGTCACGTTGATCGCCACGGCCTTCGCGTCGGCCGGGATGCCGCACGCGCCGTCGGCCACGGTGAACGCCCTCGTCTCTCCGGCGGCGAGCGCCGGTCCGCCGAACGGCCCCGTCGCGTTGCGGGTGTCGACGAGGCGGCACGGCGTCAGCGTGTGGAAGGAGGATGGGCTCGGCGCCACGCTCTCCGGCGCCACCTCCACGAGCCGCGCCGAGCGGGGCGGCAGGTCGAGCGTCAGCGAGCCGCCGCTGAATGCGGCCGTGCCGAGCGAGGAGAGGCGCGTGGCGCCGTCGAAGCCGAAGACACGCACGCTTCGCGTCCCGCCGCCCGTCAGCGAGACCGTCACCGGGCGCTGCACGGTGTCGCGGTTCACGAGGACGACGCGCAGCGGCCCGCCCGGCGCCTCCACCGCGTAGCCGCTCACGGCGTCGGGCTCGCTCGAGCCGGCCCGAACGCTCGTGCCGGCGACGCGCGCCCCCGCTCCGTCGTAGTCGAGCCAGAGCCGGAAGGCGTCCTCGACGAGCGACCCCGCGGCCGGGGCCACCCAGCGCGTGGCGATGTCGACCCCTTCCCTCGCGAAGATCCCGAGCACCTCCGCCTGCGCGAGCGCGCTCGAGAGGCCGTCGTCGTTTCCCCAGCTGTACTCCGTGATCGCGAGCTTCGTCCCGGGCAGCTCGGCGGCGATCCACTCCTTCATCCGCGGGATGAGCCGCACGGCGGCGGGGATCCACGATTCGTCGACGTAGGTCGGGTCCCAGAGGCTCCGGAGCGACCGGAGCCGCCGCGCCGACGTCGCGGCCGACTCGTCGCCCGAGAGCGCCACGCCCTGGGCCTGCGGGTAGTAGTGGACGTCGAGGACGTCGACGAGCCGGACGCCGGGGTGAGCGTCCTGGTACAGCTTCACCTGCCGCAGGTACCACTGCGTCAGCGGCACGCTCCCGTGGGCGATGAAGTCCGCGCCGTTCGGCGAGCAGTTGTCGGCCGCGGAATAGAAGTACTCGCACCAGCCCCACGAGACGGGGCCGAAGACGACCGCGGCCGGGTCCTTCGCCTTGATCGCGGCGGCGACGTCGCGCGACTTCGCCCAGAGCTCGTCGAACGTCAGCGGCTGCGGGTGGACGTCGCGGTGCGTCGAGTCCCAGAGGGCGGGCTCGTTGTCGAGGGCGTAGTAGCGGATGCCGCCGTTTCCCGCCGTTCCGAATTGCGCGGCGAGGTGGTCCATCCAGGCGGTGACGAACGACGGGGCGATCGCGATCGAGGTGTCGAGCGGGTTGTTCCCCGTCACGAACGCGCCGCCGGGGCGGATGCCGTTCCCCGCGTCGGGCTGGCACCAGAAGGCCCCGCCCGTCGCCGTGCACTCCGTCTCGGTCTGGGCGCCGTAGCTCAGCACCGAGAAGCCCCACGACTTCGCGCGGCTCTTCGGCGTCCAGCCGATGAGCGGCACGGTCAGGATCGGCTCGCCCCCCGCGGCCCGCGTTTCGGCGAGGAACCGGTCGGCGGCCGAGCCGAAGGGGAGGTTCTCGGGGGCCGGGTTGTCCTCGGGGACGTTCATGAAGAACCAGTCCATCCCCTTGTTCGACGTGTCGTTCTGCCAGTTGTAGCGGGTCACCGAGTTCCCGCCCCAGCGGCGTACGGGCCACTTCAGCGCGGCAGCCTGGGCGGCGGACCCGAAGTTCACGCCGAAGATCTGCGGGTTCACGAGCCGCCGCTCGAGCGCCGGGTCGACCGCAACCGTCACCGCGCCGCCGACGGGCGGCGGAGGAGGCGGCCCCGTGCGTGCCAGAAGGCGGACGTCGTCCACGTAGATCGTCGCCTGGTTTACCCCCGAGGAATCCTGGAGCCAGAGCCCGTCCCAGCTCCCGGTCGAAAGGCCCAGCGCCGAGAACGGCACCGTCGCCTTCGCCCAGGTCCCGGCCGGAATCGAGCCCCCTTCGACGAAGCCCGCGAGCGCGGCCGATCCCGCGGGGTTTCCGCCGTTCAGGATCGCGACCGTGAGCTGCTGCCCCCGGCGCCGCGCTGCGGACCCAGAGCTCGATCGCCTCGTACTCCGTCCCGGTGAAGCCCGCGTCGCGGTGAAGGAAGAGTCCGTCCCAGTTGTCCGGCTCGAACGAGATCGCGGCGGTTCCGGAGTGGACGACGGCCGTCTGCGCCAGGTCGAACGTTCCCCACGACCAGTCGGTGAAGCCGTTCTGCAGCGAGTCGGTGTAGACGGCGAGCTGCGCGGACGCGGCGGGAGCGACGAGCGCACACGCGAGGATCGCCAAGGCGACAATGCCGCCCGACCGATCGCGTTTGAGGGGCCGAATCGCCAGCGAAACGGGGGCATCTGTTCGTCATGGACCGAACGAACCGTAACCTTCCCGTCAGGCCTTGCCTACTGGACCTCGGTCGAGCCGTCTCCCATCCGGGTCCGGTCGGGAGACTCGCCCCCCCCCCCCCCCCCCCCCCCCCCCCCCCCCCCCCCCCCCCCCCCCCCCCCCCCCCCCCCCCCCCCCCCCCCCCCCAACCCCCCCCCCCCCCCCCCCCTTCCCCCCCCCTCCCCACTCCCTTTCCCCCCCCCCCCCCCCCCCACCCCCCCCCCCCCCCCCCCCCCCCTCCCCCCCCCCCCCCCCCCCCCCCCCCCCCCTCCCCCCCCCCTCCCCCCCCCCCCCCCCCCCCCCGGGGCCCCCCCCCCCCCCCCCCCTCCCCCCCCCCCCCCCCCCCCCCCCCCCCCCCCCCCCCCCCCCCCCCCCCTTCCCCCCCCCCCCCCCCCCCCCCCCCCCCCCCCCCCCCCCCCCCCCCCCCCCCTCCCCCCGTTCCCGCCCCCTCGCCCCCCCCCCCCCCCCCCCCCCTCCCCCCTTCCCCCCCCCCCCCCCCTCCCCCCCCCCCCCCCCCCCCCCCCCCCCCCCCCCCCCCCCCCCCCCTCCTCCCCCCCCCCCCCCCCCCCCCTCCCCCCCCCCCCCCCCCCCCCCCCCCCCCCCCCCCACCCCCCCCCCAACCCCCCCCCCCCCCCCCCCCCCCCCCCCCCCCCCCCGGCCTCCCCCCCCCCCCCCCCCTCCCCCCCCCCCCCCCCCCCCCCCCCCCCCCCCCCCCCCCCCCCCCCCCCCCCCCCCCCCCCCCCCCCCCCCCCCCCCCCCCCCCCCCCCCCTCCTCCCCCGGGGAACCGCCAGCCCTTTGCGGCTCGTTGGCAGGACCCCCCCCGGCCCCGGGCCCCCCAACCCCCCGAACCCAACACCGCCGAAAAACGCCCCCCCCGGGGCCGCCCCCAACCCCCCCCTCCAGGCCTGGCGTTCCCGGCCTTGACTCCGGTTCATCTTCCAGGACCGGGGAGGCGGCAAGCGGACCGTGAGCCTCCGACACTACATAGTGTGAGAGTGCGCCCGACGTGATCTGCCTCGCTGGCAACCCATCCCTGGAAAGACTAGATTGGAGGGTGCGAGCGTTCGCGTCCGGCTGGCGTTCCGGCCGGGAGGGGGTCTCATGAGAGTTGTGCGGTGCCTGCTTCTGGCCGTCCTTGCGGCGGGTGTTCCCGGGCTCCGCGCGGCGGCGGCACGGCCGGTGGACGGGGAGGTGCTCCGCGCGGCGCCCCTCGGGCCGATCGTCGAGGCCCCGGACGGCCGGAGCGAGATGGAGCTGGTGCGGTTCGACGAACGGGTCACCGCGAGACTCCAGACCCTGGCGCCCGAAGAGACCCTTCGGGTCGACGACTGGCCGGTCTCCCCGGGCCAGCGGGCCGCGGTCGTTCTGCGCCGGTTCGACGTCTACGCGCCCGACGCGAGGATCGTCGTGATCGAGGACGGGGTCGAGCGCGAGGCCCCGCGGTCGAACCAGCTGTTCTACCGGGGAACTATCGAGGACGGACTGGAAGCCGGCAGCCGGATCGTCAGCTGGCTCGATCCCGAGACGGGGAACCTCGGGGGCTATGCGATGACGAGCCTCGGGGTGGTCGCACTGGAATCCCCCGAGCGCGAACGAAAAGGGGCGCGGCTGGCGCTCGCGCAGGCGTTCGACCCGAAAGGAGCCGCACCGTCCTGGAGCTGCGGCGTCCCGGACGACGAAGGGCACCCCTTCTGGCAGGCCATCCGGGAGTACCGGGCGCAAAGGCCGGTGCCGCCGAGCGGTTCTTCCGGACCTCTCGCGGCCCTCGGAACGCTGAGCAAGACGGCTGTCATCGCGTTCGACACGGACGCCGAGTACCTCAACCTCAGGTTCGCGAACGACACCGCCGCCGCCACGACCTACATCGGCCAGCTCGTGGCCGGGATGTCGGCGATCTACGAGCGGGACGTCGCCTCGGTGAAGGACAACGGAGTGAGGCTCCTGCAGGGCTACACGATCCTGCGCGTGGGCGAGGCGAGCGATCCGTATACGGATACGACCGGGAGCGCCGACTCGACCAAGCTCAACGAGTTCGGGGCCTACTGGGACGCCCAATACCCGACGACCGTCGTCCGGCGGGCTCTCGCGGCTCTCCTGTCCGGCAAGCAGGGAAGCTCGAACTCCGCGTCGGGGATCGCCTGGGTCGGTTCGTTGTGTGCGGGTACATCCTACGGCTACAGCATCGACCAGCTCTTCACCGGTGCCTGGGGCGTTACGGCGGACCTCGGCATCCTCGCGCACGAGGTCGGCCACAACTTCGGCGGCTTCCACACGCACAACTGCTACTACGGCAACCCGCCGATCGACACCTGCGTCGCGCCGGAGGGCGGGTGCACGACAGCGACGGGGTGTCCGGGTTCGCAGGTCTTCAACGGCGTGACGACGAACGGCACGCTGATGAGCTATTGCCACGTGATCGCGTGCAGCCCGCGCAATCTCGTCTTCCACACGCGGTCCGTCACCGACAACCCCGCAGATCCCTTCGGAGTGGATTCGATCCTGACCGAGGTGGCGAACGCGTCCTGCATGAACTCCCTCGCCGGCGGGGTCGTCCCCGCGGCGCCCACGATCACGAACGTCTCTCCGGCCTCGGGGCCGCTCGCGGGGGGCACGGTCCTGACCATCACCGGCACGAACTTCGTGAACGGGGCGACGGTCGCGTTCGTCGAGCTCCCGTCCAACAACGTCTTCGGCACGCCGAGCTCGAAGGCTGCGGCATCCGTCACGTTCAACAGCGCGACGCAGCTCACGGCCACGACCCCCTCCGCCTCGAGCGCGGGGGCGGTCGACGTCGTCGTCATGAACCCCGACTTCCAGACGGCCACCCGTGCGAGCGGGTTCACGTACACGACCGCGCCCCCGGCCCCGACCGTGACCGCGATCAGCCCGAACACGGGCTCCACCGCGGGCGGAACGAGCGTGACGATCACCGGGACGAACTTCGTCGGCACCCCCTCCGTGGTCATCGGCGGGTCGAATGCCACGTCCGAGGTCTTCGTCAACTCGACGACCCTCACGGCGACCGTCCCCGCCCACGCCGCCGGCCTCGTCAACGTCGTCGTCACGAACCCCGACGCGCAGTCCGGAACGCTGACGAACGGCTACGCCTATCTCCCCCCGCCCTCCGCGTCGCGCTACTACGTCCTCACGCCGTGCCGGCTGTTCGACACGCGCAACACCACGGGACCAGACGCCGCCTCCCCGATCCTCTCCGCGAACGAGACCCGGACGTTCGACGTGAGCGGCCGGTGCGGCGTTCCCGAGGCGGCCGTCTCCCTCACCGTCAACGTCACGGTCACCGGCCCGGGAGCAAAGGGAGAGCTGCGCCTCTTCCCGGGGAACGGCATCAGCCCCAACCCGCCCGCCAGCGCGATCTTCTACGCGGCTGGAAGGGTTCGCGCGAACAACGGCATCGTCCGCCTCGCGACCGACGGGACGGCGACCCTGAAGGTCCAGAACGTCTCCGCCGCCGCCGTCCACTTCATCCTCGATGTGTCGGGCTACTACCTCCTGGCGCCGTAGCGCGGCCCTCGCGGCCCCGCTTCTGACGCTTCTCGCCCTGCCGGCGGCGGGCCAGCCGGTGCGTGGCGGAGCGCTGCCGCAGCTCTTCCCGCCGGACAACTGGTGGAACGTCGACGTCAGCGCTGCGCCGGTCGACCCGGCCAGCGCGTCGCTCATCCAGTACATCGGCCCGACGCGCGGCCTCCACCCCGACTTCGGGGGCGACGACGAAGAGGCACCTCCCGGGATCTACGGGATGGTCACCATGACCGTCGACGGCGAGGAGCCGCTCGAGCCGATGGCGTTCGACTACGCGGGCGAGAGCGACTACGGCGCGCCCGGCCGCCCCGCCGGCTATCCGATTCCCGTGGAAGCGAAGACCCAGACGAAGTGGATCGAAGGAGGCTACCCGGGGAACTCCGGCGTCGGCGGCGACAAGCACATGCTCATCGTCGACCGGGACAACCGGTTCCTCTTCGAGACCTGGAACACCCGGTGCCTTCCCACCGGCTCGCCGTCCTGCACGTGGCGGGCCGGCTCCGGGGCGGTCTTTCTCCTCGACTCGAACCAGCGCCGGCCCGAGACCTGGACGAGCGCGGACGCCGCGGGCCTCGCCATCCTGCCCGGCCTCGTCCGCTACGACGAGGCGTTCGGGGCGAACCCGATCCGGCACGCCTTCCGGGTGACGACCGAGTTCACGAACGGCTACGTCTGGCCGGCGTCGCACGACGCGGGCAATGGGGCGGCGCCCCGCCGCTCGGGACGCGCCTGCGTCTCAAAGCGTCTAAGGACATCTCCGGCTATCCGGCCTACCTCCAGCGGATCTTCCAGGCGATGAAGACCTACGGCCTCATCGTGGCCGACAACGGGAGCGACATGTACGTCCAGGGGGCCTACGACACCCGCTGGGACAACGGGGTCCTCAACCCCGCGTTCGGCGGCCTCAAGGCCTCCGACTTCGAGGTGATCCAGCTCGGCTGGAGGCCGGCGGTGTCCGCGACGGCCCCGGCGGCGGGTCTCCACACGCTGACGCCGTGCCGGGTCGTCGACACCAGGAACGCCTCCGGTCCCTGGGGAGGCCCCGCGCTCGCGCCCGGGGCCGAGAGGGTCTTCGTCGTGGCGGGACAGTGCGGCGTTCCCTCCGACGCCACGGCGGTTTCGGCGAACCTGACCGTCACTCAGCCCGCGGCCGCCGGCTCATTCCGCGCCTTTCCGGGAGACGGCGTTCCCTCCGCGGCCTCGGCCCTGGCGTTCGGCGCCGGCCGTACCCGGGCCAACAACGCCATCCTGATGCTCAGCTCCTCGGGGAGTGGTACGGTCACGGTGAAGAACGACTCCACCGGCACGGCCCACCTCCTCATTGACGTGAACGGCTACATGCAATGAGAATCCTCTCTTGCCCTCAGAAGGAGGCGACCATGAAGAACCTCGTCACCCTCACGCACACCCTCGGCCTCGGAGCGCTCGCGGCGGTCGTCCTCTCGTCCGGTCTCGCCGAGGCGCAGGCGGGACCGTACCAGTACTACGCCATCACACCCTGCAGGGTCTACGACACGCGGACGGGCCTGCCGTCGGCAGGCGGGACGAATGGCGGAATCATGCTGACGGCCACTCCACGGGCCTTCCGGATGAGGGGGCTCTGCGGCGTCCCCAACACGGCAGCGGCCGTTTCGGTGAACCTGACGGTGACCGAACCGCAGGCCTCCCAGGGTGACCTCCGCGTCGCACCCTTTCCGGGGACCTTCCCCGCGCAGTCGACCTCGAACTACTACGCGGGAGAGACCGTCGCCAACGGCGCGATCGTGCCGCTCGGGACGGTGAACCCCGGAACCGACCCGGACATTCAGATCGACGCTGCCGGAGCCCCCTTCACCCAGAAGTGGACGTACCACCTCCTGATCGACGTGAACGGGTATTTCCAGTAGCGGACGCGGCTCCTTTCGCCAGCGGACCCGCCGACTGAAATCAGGTCTGGGACCACGACCGGAGCGGCGGGCCCGAACGGGAACGGGGCCGGGAAGGCTCGGGGTGGTCGAATGAAAAGCTCCTTCGTCCTGGTCGTTGCGGCGGCCATGCTCATGGCCCCGCTCACCCTGCAGGGTCAGCAGTCGGTCCCTTACAAGTCCGGCTGGCCTCAGGACACGGGGCTTTTGGTCGACCGGTCGTCCCCCGCCGTCGGAAACCTGGATGACGACGCCGACCTGGAGATCGTCGTCGGAACGGTGGGCAAGAAGGTCTACGCATTCAACCCCAACGGGACCCTCGTACCGGGGTGGCCCGTCACCGTGACCGGCGAGGTGAATTCCAGCCCGGCAATCGGCGACATCGACGGGGACGGCTTCAACGAAGTCGTGGTGGGCGTGGGCTGGCAGGATCTCACCAACGACGGAGCCATCTACGCTTTCCGCCGGAACGGCCAGGTCATGGCGGGATGGCCGTTCGTGACGAAGGACCTGAACCTCGGGCCGAACGGACACCCCGACGGCGTCTTCGCCACGCCGGCCCTGGTCGATCTCGATCTCGACGGCCGGCTCGACATCGTCGTCGGGGGCTTCGACCAGTACCTCTACGCCCTGCGCTACAACGCCCAGCCCGTTGCCGGAGCGTGGCCGTTCTTCCTCTACGACAGCACGTGGTCCTCCGCGGCCGTCGGCGACCTCGACCGCGACGGTGAACCGGAGATCGTGATCGGCGCGTACACGCACGCCGGCTTTCCGCCGGGTCTTACCACGGTAGACGGCGGCGGAATCATGTGGGTCCTCAGCCGCACGGGGGCCGTCAAGCCGGGCTGGCCCCGGGTCTTCGACCTCCACATCGACTCGTCTCCCGCCCTCGGAGATCTCGACGGTGACGGGGATCTCGAGATCGTCGTCGGCACGGGGCAAGAGGTGGGCGCGACCGTGGGGCGCAAGGTCTACGCGATGCACCACGACGGGACGAACGTCGCGAACTGGCCCGTCTCGACAGGCGCGTACGTCTGGCCGTCGCCGGCCCTGGCGGACCTGGACGGGAACGGCCGCCCCGAGGTGATCATCTCGGGCGAAGACGGAAGGCTCCGCGTCTGGAAGCCCGACGGGACGCCCCTCGCGGGCTGGCCTGTGCAGCCGCTCAACGAGAGCGGTGTCAATGGCGGCATGAGCGGCTCGCCCGTGGCGGTGGACCTCAATGGAGACGGATCGCCCGAGGTCCTCGTCCCGATCGGGTGGGACATCGTCGGATTCTCCGGCAACGGCAGCTTCTTCAAGTACGGAGCCGAGGCACAGCTTCGCCTCCACACGTACTTCTCGGTCGGAGGCACGCCGACCGTCGCCGATATCGACGGGAACGGGCGGCTGGACGTGATGATCGGTTCGGCCAACAGCTCGTTCAGTGCGGGGCGTCTCTTCGTCTGGGAGCTTCCGGCCGCCGCGATCCCGGGCGTCTCGCCGTGGCCGATGTTCCGTCGTGGACCGGAGAGGACGGGCCTTCTGTCGCCGTCCTCCCCGCTCTCGAGCTCGTTCTTCACGCTGACGCCGTGCCGCGTCTTCGACACGAGGGAAACGACTGGACCCGCCGCCGGCAGTCCCGCTCTCGCAGCCGGCTCCCGCCGCGTCTTCCCGATGGCGGGAAAGTGCGGCATCCCTTCCGACGCCAAGGCGTTGTCGATCAACGTGACCGTGACTCAGGCCGGAGCCGCCGGGGACGTCAAGATCACGCCGGGGGACCAGCTCACGACCGTGTCGTCGACGCTGAGCTTCGGCGTGGGCCGGACGCGCGCGAGCGTGACTCTGATGCGCCTCTCGACGGATGGCGCGGGGACGATTGCGGCAACTAACACCGCGCCGGCAGCCGTTCACCTCATCGTCGACGTCAACGGGTACTTCCGCTGAAGGGCGTTGCAGATCGGCGGCCCTTGCGCCTTCGCTGTCAGGTCGGGACCGAGGGGGGACGGCGTGTCGGACCGAGTTGAAGGAGGCGCTGCGCGGGCGGCGTGCGCACCCGGTTGACGGCCAGAGGGGCTTGGTAGACTGAAAGTCTTCGTGCTCGACGCCCTCTCCGTGTCGCTGGCTTTTCTCGTGCCCCCCGCGCTCCTGCTGGGCTGGGGATACCTGCTGGGAAGAATCCTCTCGCGCGGCCCGCATACGGCACTTCGCCCCTGGCTCTACCCGGCGCTCGGACTCGCCTTCATCGGGTCGGTTGGTCCCTCCGCGGGCGCTCTCGGAATCCCTCTCCGGACCATCGCCTGGCCCCTTGCCATCGTCGCCGGCGCCGGCTGGGTCCTCCTGGCCCGCGAAGGCGGTGTGCCGAGATGGCTGCGAGCGCACTGGCCCGCGCTCGCGGTCGGACTGGGGGCGCTCATTCTCGCGGCGGCCCCTCTTGCCTACCAGGGAACCCTGACGACGATCGGCGGGAGCATTGACGCGATCTCGTACAACGTTCGGTCCGAGTACGTCCAGGACCACCCCCTTCGGATCCCCGCGGTGCCGGCGGGACAGCCGTGGCTCGGGTGGGTGGCCGCGCAGATCGGGTTGCTCCGGGTGGGCGACGTCTACTTCCTCGGCCTGTCGGCGCTCGTCCTGTCGCGACGCAGTTTCGAGGTCCTCTCGGTCCTTGCGGCGCTCGCCCACGTCCACGCGGTGCTCGGGACCTACTTCTTCGCACGCGTGAGCCTTCGGAGATCACGCCCGGTCGGCGTCCTCGCAGCGTCCTTCGTAGCACTTAGCAACACCCTCCTGTGGCCGGGTCTCGACTGCAGCTTCTCGCAGGCGCTCGCCCTCGCGTTCGTGCCGGTCTGCCTCGCGGTGGCCACCTCCCTCTTCCGTCGCCCGTCGGCGCGCCTGGCCATCGTGCTCGGTCTCCTGTTGTCGGGGCTCGTCACCATCTATCCCGTCTTCTTCGTCCTGGTCGCGGCCGCGGTCGGTCTGCTGGGCATGGCTTCGATCGTTCGATACCCCCGGCCCGAGCTGCGCGCAGCGAGGGCAGCGGCCCTCGTGCTCGCGGGGGTCGTGTCGCTGGCGGCCGGCCCCGTCGGCACCGCGCGCGCGATCCGGGAGCTCGGCTTCGTAGGTGGAATGCTCGGCGACCGTGGGATCTCGGCGGTCGGGGCAGGCAACATCCTGGTGTACCCGCCTTCGTCGGAAATCTTCGGCTTCGTCGGCCACGCCGCCGTGGCTCACGGCGCGACCGTCAGCGGAAGGGCAGCTGCCGCAGGTGCGATTCTGACCGCCCTCGCTGCCGCCTTCGTGCTGAGAGGGCTCTTCGCGGGCGGGCTGGTCCGGGCCCTCGCGCCCCTGTCGATGCTCTTGGCGGCCGGCGGTCTCGCGGTTCACCAGAGATTCGTCGTGAACCCGCCCGGGGGCTATCCCTACGGCTACTTCAAGGCCGTCACGCTGCTGGCGATGGTGCTCGCCCCCTTGCTCGCCGCAGGGATGGCCGGTTCGACTCGCGCGCGGCGGTTTCGTCCCTGGGCTCTCGTCATTGCCGCCGGGTTCTTGCTGTTTTCCGCGCGCCACACCTATCGAATGCTCCAATACTCGGCGACGACACAGGTCCTCGCGTCGAGAGAGCTCGTGGATGCCGCGCGTTCCGCAGAGCGCCTTGCCGGAGGGCGGGGCATCGAGCTGATGGTCGAGCGAGGGCCGCTCGAGAACTGGCTCGGCTACCTCCTCTCCCACCAGAGAGTCGTCTTTCCCTGCGGAAACGAACTCCATCCGGTCACGCCGCCACCGCTCGCCGTCGCTCCCAAGCTCGCGGTGGTCGACCGGAAGCGGGAATCGAGCCCGGGAGACTGTTCGCGAAGCGACCGGGCCTCTCGGTCGATCTGGGAAGGACTGCGCTACAGGTTGATCGAATGGGTCGACGGTCGACTGTCGGCATGGCCGCTGGCGGGAGTCGACAGCTGGACGGGAGGAGCCGCGACGGCGACCATCGATCGGACCGGGAAGGAAGTCGTCCTCGACGTCGGGGGAGTCCGCACGCACAAACCTCTGCCTCCGGGCGACGTCAGGACCATCCAGCTCGAGATCGCATCCCTCGGTGGCGCTGTTCTCTCCGGCCCCGACGGAGTGATCGACGTCGCGCCGGGGACGTGGCGCATCGACTGGGACACGGCCTGCCGCTTGCCGCTCGAGGCCAGCCTCTCTCGGGGAGCCGTGACCCCGGGCCTTGTCTCGCTCCTGGACACGAGGACGGGCGAACCGGATCGTTGTGTCGAGCTGCTACGGAATCCTCGAGGTTACCTGGATTGGAAGGGGTCGGTTTCCGATCGGGTCCTGCGCGGAGAGATCGAGTTCGTCCCACCTGGAGACGAGGGGCCCGCCGCGTACCGGATCGGCGTGCACGTCGGTGGGGGACAGCCGAACCGGTCCGGGTGGTGGGGCGTCTTCAGCCTCGACCTCCCGCGGGATGGCCGTCCTCACCGGGCGGTAGTCCGGATCGATCTCCGAAAGCGAACAGGCATCGGATCCATCGACGGCGTCGGAGCGCCGCTCGAGGAAACGAACAAGGAGGTCTCTGAAGGGCGGTTCGAAGCCACCCTCGCCCTCTGGAAGATGCAGCCGGGGATACAGCAGCTCGTCACGGCCAGTGTGCTGACCTTCGAGACCGCGCCCGGCGGGACCGTCAAGAGCGTTGGAGAGGCGCCGGGCGTGAGGCGCTGGTGGAGCTCACAGTGACGCGACGGGTCCTGGCCCTGCTCCGGGAAAGGCGCGACGGCATCGAGCGAGAGCGGCCAGACGGCCCCTTCGTCTATCGCGGGGTTCCGGGGCCCGCACCCGGTGAAGCCGGGTTCGGGGCCGGAAAGCAATGGCAGGCGCGGAGCATCGCCATCTCGCCGGACGGAATTCCCCAGATCAGCTCCCGCCCGAGAGTCGGAAGCCGTTCGAGCGAGTAGGAAGCGGCACGGGCGTCCAGAAAGGCGATTAGTCGTTTCGCTGGGTCCGGTTCGAGAATGAAGGCTGGACTTGCGGCGGCCTCGACCCGCTCGTGGGCGCGAATGTCACGAATCGGTCCGGTTGCGCCCTCGCCGAACGGAGACGCGACGACCTCGCCGCCGGAGAGGAACGTCAGGCGGTAGGCGATCCAGTACTCGGTGTAGACGTCCCGGATACCGGACGCGGCGAGTCTTTCCGCGAGGGCGATGGTTTCCGCGAGTCTGCCGTGCCGCGGGTCTTCGGCGTAGCTCTGTGAACGAAGCTGGCTCATGGGGCCCAGGAACAGAAGGAGGCCCGCGAAGCAGAGGGCCCCGACGCTCGCCCTCCGCTCGATCAGTGCCGCCAGGCCGATTCCGGAGAGGACCGCGATGGCGACGTAGGACGACAGGAGAAAGCGTGGGTCCTCCCGCAGATCGGTGCGCGCCCGAGAGAGGGCCATGACAGCGGGCGCTACGAGCAGAAAGACTGATGACAGGGCGAGGAATCGGGCGGGGGGCGGTGCCTTGCGGCGTGCCAGCCAGGCGCCCGTCATCGTGAGGCCGCCGAACAGGATCACGGAAATCGTCTCGGATCCCGGGAACGTCGCCTCCCTGCCTCCCGGCGAGCGACCGCCGAGGAGGACGGGAAGCCCGCGGGCGAGGAGCACCCGGGCCTGGGAGAGGGCCTGTTGCGAGTCAGATCCACTCATCTCAGAGGAGCGGAGACTGGCGAAGTTCGTGCGGACGTTCTCGAACAGCCAGGGCGATGCTCCGATGACGAATCCCGTGCAGAGGATTGCGATTCGGCCCGGTCTCAGCCACGCGCCGGGCGATGTGACGACTCCGACGGCCGCAACGCCGAAGAGGACGATCGAAAGAGGGGTGACCCACCACGCCACGCCGAGGGCGACGCCGAGCGCGCCGAGAAGGACTCGCACGCGGATCACGCCCGGTTCCTGCACGACGCGAGCCGTCAGGTAGAGCGACGCCGCCGTCAGCATGAAGAAGGACGTGTAGGCACCGTCCGAGCCCAGGAGCTTGAAGAAGAAGAAGGACGGTCCGGCCGCCAGATAGGCTCCCGCTACGAGGCCCGCCCGTCGCCCGAATCCCAGTGCGGCTGCCAGGGAGACGAAGACCGTCGCGGAGGCCATCAGGGCGAACATCACGAACCTGTATGACTCGACCGTCTCCGGGAGCACCCGGAAGGCGAGAGCCAGGAGATGAGGCTCGAGACTTCCGTCGTACTGGACACCCCAGTAGAAGACGGGATGGCTGCCGTGGTCCCGGATCTCCAGGGCCATGAGCGCCGGTACCGCCTGGTCCGAGCTGAAGTTCACCTGGCTGCGCTGCATGAACCCGAGCGCCGAGAACGCCTGGATGAGGACGATGACGGCCAGGCCGAGCCAGAATGCGCGGGGATCGTCATCGAGACCGATCGCCGGCCGGAGGATCCCGAGGGAGGAAGCCGAGCGGCCCGTTGGAGGTACGGCCGCGCTTCGTGCCGTGGTCAGCTCGCCCTCAGCGGACATCCGGAGATCTACCGAAGCTGGTATCGCGAAGAGAGTGGCTGGCGGACGCCTCCCACGTGCCGAGCGACCTTTCCGCCGTCGTTCCCGTCGAGCTGCGCAGCCGAAGCCGAACCTCGAACGGAGGGACCGGTAGCTCCGAGCGCGGAATGACCGTCGTGAACCCGACCACGTCGTTCTCGAGCCCGTGGGCGGATGCGACGTCGGCGCGGGGCATCCCCTCGGCACGATGGATCGTCGAACGGTCCGAACCGCGCAGGACGATCCGGGCGTCGGCCGGAATTCCGGACGCGTCGTCCGTGTAGAAGGCCCAGCCGGTAACGCGAAGCCCCTCCGGCGTTTCCTCGAGACTGTCGAGGAACGAGGTCAACCGGTCGCTGTCGGGCATCGGGGAAGAGGTGTCGTTCGCCGCGTCGTAGGGGGCCGGGATCTCTCGTCCGAGCGGACGCGCGGTGGCCGGCCGCCGTGCGACGACGTAGATGTTGTCGCCCCGGTCCGCGGTGGTCCCGCCGGCTCGCGCGATCCAGCGCAGGAGATCTCCTTTCTCGAACGGCAGGATCGCGGGGGGGGCCGAGTAGTCGACGGCTTCGATCGGTGTCTTGTCGTAGTCGAAACGATCCCGCGTTTCTGCACGCACGACCTCGTACCCGTCCCGTTCGAGGAGCGCCCGGACCTCCGCGAGGGAGAACTCGCGGTTGTGCCGGCCGTGGACGCCGTTCCCGACCTGGTAGAGATCGAAGAAGTTCCGGCCCGCGAGCATCGCGGCGACGTTGACCAGGCGGACGGCATTCGGAAGGGTCAGGACGAGGTGTCCGCCGGGACGGAGGATTCTCCGGATCTCCCGAAAGACGCGGAGCGGATTGACGACGAGGTGCTCGAGCGTCTCGCAGAAGAAGACGACGTCGAATGAACCCGCCGGGTAGGGGTACGGGTGAACGGTCTCGACGTTGAAAGTCGGGAAGTCGAAGTCGAGAACCTCGTCGAGCCGGACGTTTCTGAGCCGGTGTCGAGCACTTCCGATCCGGGTCGAGAAGATGTCGTGGTCGAAGAAGTTCGATCCGACGAGGTCCGCCTTCGGAAAGACGGCACGAAGGAGGATGTGAAACAGGTAGGGGTTGGCCCCGATCTCCAGGATCGAGCCGTTCACCGGGCGCGGGGTCACGGCCAGGGTGTGGAGGAACCTGCCGAAGGCGTCCCCGCTGTACGCCCGGAGCAGCCCCGGGGGGGACCCGTCGAGCTCGAAGCTCAGGAGATGGCCAAGAAGCGCGGGTGCGGCGTCCGCGAGCCTGGAAACGAACAGCGAGTCGTCATCTTGCTGCGCCGCGTCGGCGAGGTCGGCCAGCCGCCTGGAAAGGGCCGGAGCATCGAGCGATTCGGGGCGGGCGAGTGCCTCTCCAGCGGCTCGAACGAGACCCGCACCGAAGTCTTGACCGGGGCGTCGAAGCCATCTGCTCAACACGTGGCCGACTGCACTCTCTCCACGATCCGCCGCGCCGCGTGCCTCCAGGTCCACCGCTCCCGCATCTCCTCCGCCGCCGCGCGCCCCTTCGCCGCCGCCTCCTCGCGGTTCTCGAAGACGTGGCGGAGGAGGTGCGCGAGGTGGTCGGGGTCGGGGTCGGCCCAGGAGAAGCCCGCGTAGTACGGGCACTTGGCGACGGCGCGGACGGTTCCCTTCACGCGGAGCGGGTAGGAGATCCCGTCGTGGACGAACTCGGTGTGCGCGCCCCAGTCCGTCGCGATGCTCGGCAGGCCGCAGGCCATCGCCTCCATGAGTGGCATGTCCCAGCCCTCTCCGCGGCCGGCGGTGACGTAGCAGTCCGCGGAGCGGTAGAGGACGCCGAGCTGGTGGTAGGGGAAGTCGTGGTTGTAGATGAACGCGACCCGGCCCCCGGACGGGGAGAGGCGAAGCTTCGAGACGAGCTCGCGGACGCGGAGGCTGGGATCGCGGTTGATCACCTTGCAGAGGAGGAGGACCGGGTCCGAAGCCTTGAAGACGCGGTTGAACGTCGTGAGGAGGAGCTCGGGGTGCTTGCGCTCGCCCCACTCGAAGTTCGAGAGGAAGACGAAGTCGCCGCGGGGGTTCGGGACGGACTTGATTCCGGGGTGGAAGTGGTCGACGTCGACGCCGAGGGGCATGACGTGGACGGGACGCGTGACGCCGCACGAGAGGAGCCCTTCGCGGTTGAAGCGGCTCGGGACCCAGACCTCGTCCATGAGGTTCGCCTGGCGGACCCACTCGGCGGGGAAGCCGTCGACCTCGAGCATCGTGTAGCCGACGCGGTGCCGTCCGTGGCCGCGATGGAAGACGTCGCCCTGCGCGTAGACGATTCCGACGTCGGGCCGGCTTCCGGCCGGCCGCTGGGCGAGGACGTTGAGCAGGTAGTCGCCGCTGTCGGGAGGCTCCGGCACGGGGAACGGGGAACCGGGGCCGTAGACGTACGAGTACGACGCCCGCACCCCCTCGGCGTCGAGAGCCCGGAGCAGCTCGCGGCTGCTCATGGCGTAGCCGGTCGAGAAGTTCAGGATCGACTGCCACGAGAGCGAGCGGGTGTAGCGCGCCTCGAGAAGCGGCTTCCACTTCTTCTCGAAGACGCCGCGGCTCCGGCGGAAGAGGCTCTCGAAGAACTGCGGGTCCGACGCCGTGGATCCGTGCTCCTCGTGGACGAGGGTCACCGCCCCGCAGCAGACGGTGCGAAGGCCCGCCTCCCGCGCGCGAAGGCAGTAGTCGGTGTCCTCGAAGTACGACTCGAAGTCCTCCGAGAGGCCGCCGATCGCGTCGAGCGTCTCCCTCTTCAGGTAGGCGCAGGCGAAGACGATTCCCTCGACGGTCCGGTCCGAGGCGTACTGCCCGACGTCCGTCTCCGAGGAGCCGATCTGCTGGCCCCAGACCGTGTCGGGAAGGACGTAGGTGCCGGCGTGCAGGAGCCGGCCGTCCGGCATGTTGAGGCGGCAGCCGACGACGCCGATGTCGGCGGCGGAATGCGCGCAGGCCGCGAGCCGGTCGAGCCATCCGTGCTGGCGGATCTCGAGGTCGTTGTTCAGGAGGACGACGTCCGAACCGGCCCGGGCGGCGGCGATCCCGACGTTGTTTCCCCTCACGAAGCCGAGGTTCGTCCCGTTGCGGATCGTCCTCAGCCACGGATACTCGGCCAGGCGCGCGGGGGTCTCGTCCGTCGAGCCGTTGTCGACGACGAGCACCTCGACGCCCGCGAGGTCCGTGTGGGCCCGGAGGGACTCGAGGCAGCGCCGGGTGAGGGGCCAGCGGTTCCAGGCCAGGATGACGATCGTGACGGGTCGCGAGAGCCGCTCCGCGGTCGGAGCGGGTTCCGGAAGGGAGACGCTCATGCGCCTCCGGCCCGGGTCCAGGCGGCACGCAGCGCCGGCTCGACGTCGGAGGCGACGAGGTCGACGGAGTCGGAGAGGCCGTCGAGGAGGGGAGCCGCGAACGCCTCGGACTCGAGATCGTCGAGGTCGGCGTCGAGAAGGCGGAGGTGCTCGAAGGGCAGGAGGCGCGCGAGGAGGAGCATCCGTCGACGGAGGTCGCCGAGCGGCGTTCGCACGGCCCCTCCCGGAATCTCGACAGCGGTCTCCGCAGGATCTTCGGGCCGTTTCACCATGTCCGCCCCACGAGGCGGCGGAGGGCCTGCGCCGCCCTCCAGACGACGGAGCGGTGGATGGCGGCGACGTACGCCTCGCGCTGGGCGAGGACGGAGAGCAGGTGGGCCCGGTCGGCCTCGGCGGCCGCGAGGTGCGCGTCGAGCCGGCGCCTCTCTTCCTCGAGCCGGCGGCGCAGCTCCCGCGAGAGGCTCAGCTCGTACTCGAGCTCCTCGATGCGGGCCTGCGGGGTGGGGCGTCCGCGCGTGGCAACGGGCGCGAGCTCCGGCGGGGCTGTCGGCATTGCGGCGGATTATAGGGAGCGGCCGCCGGGCGGGGCGGACGGCCCGCCTGCCGGAAGGCGCCGACAACGGTGTGAGAATATCGGCTCGTGGTCCCCCGGCGATCGCGGGTCCTCGTACTCCACGCCAGATGACGAAAGACTCCCGCGCACCGACGGACTCCTCCAATGACCTCCCCGTCTACGATTCCGCCCGGCTCGGCATCCCGTTCTTTTCCGAGGCGAAGGCGCTCTGGGAGTACCGCCACCTCGTCCGCGAGCTGATCGCCCGGGACGTCACGGTCCGGTACAAGCGGTCGGTCCTCGGCGTGGTGTGGACGATGCTGAACCCCCTGCTGAACATGGTCGCGCTGACCGTCGTCTTCTCGGTGATCCTCCGCCAGGGGATCGAGCACTTCCCGGTCTACTTCCTCGGGGGGATGCTCTTCTGGAACTTCTTCGCGCAGTCGACGGGACACGCGGCCTCCCTCTCCGTCGACGCGGCGGAGACCACGCGCCGCATCTACGTCCCGCGCTCGGTCTTCGTCGTGGCCGCGGTCGGGGTCGGCCTGGTCAACCTGGTCCTCTCGATCGTCCCGCTCCTCCTCATCGTCGCGGTCACGGGCCACCCGTTCCACGCGACCTGGCTGTTCCTGCCGGTGGCCGTCCTGCTCGGCGCGATGTTCTGCACGGGGGTGGGCCTCGTGATCTTCACGCTCGCCTCGCGGTTCGTCGACGTGCGCGAGACGTACATGACGCTCCTGACGCCCTGGTTCTTCCTGACGCCGATCGTCTACGAGCCGTCGCTCGTGCCCGAGCAGTACCGGTGGCTCGTCCGATGGAACCCGATGACCTACCTCGTGGAGGTCTTCCGCGCCCCGATCTACAACGGCTGGCTCCCCGGGCACAACACGCTCGCGTTCGCGGTCGTCGCGGCCATCGCCAGCCTGGTGCTCGGGTGGGCCTTCTACGCGTCCCGGATCGAGGAGTACGGACGTGGCGCCTGAGGACCCGGTACGACCGCCGGCCATCCAGCTCGAGGGAGTCACCGTCCGCTACCGGGTGGCAAAAGAGGTCGTGTCGTCCATCAAGGAGTACGCGATCCGCAGGCTCCAGGGCCGGATCGAGCACGACGAGCTGGTGGCGCTCCGGGGCGTCTCGCTGAGCGTCGCTCCCGGGGACCGCGTCGGGGTGATCGGGCCGAACGGGGCCGGCAAGAGCACGATGATGAAGGTCATCGCGAGGGTCTGCCGGCCCACCGAAGGAAGGGTCGTCGTCCGCGGGCGGGTCGCGCCCCTCCTCCAGCTCGGCATCGGCTTCCATTCGGAGCTCTCGGGGAGAGAGAACGTCGTCCTGCAGGGGACGCTCCTCGGCCGGTCGCGAGCGGAGATGGAGTCGCGAATGGAGGCGATCGCGGGATTCGCCGAGATCGAGGGCTTCCTCGACGCTCCGGTCCGGACGTATTCCACCGGGATGGGTGCGCGTCTCGCGTTTGCGACCGCGACCGACGTCGACCCGGACGTTCTCCTGATCGACGAGATGCTGGCCGTCGGCGACGAGCGCTTCGTCGCCAAGTGCCACGAGCGGATGTCCGGCTTTCGGGAACGGGGAAAGACCTTCTTCCTCGTCACTCACTCGCTCCTGCAGGTGGAGAAGACCTGCCACCGCGCGATCTGGCTCCTCGACGGCGAGGTCGTGGCGGACGGGGAGCCGAAGGACGTCTGCGAGCGCTACCGGGAGTGGGCGAGGAGCGGCGCGGACGCGCCCCGGCGGCCGATCGAGGACCGCGAGGGCCTGGAATAGGCCCTGGACGCTGGGAGGCGGGGCGCGCGCGTCCTCCGGCCCGGGTCCGGCGGGAAGACCCCCCCTGGGCCGTTCAGCCTGAACTTTCAGCCTGATCTGCGATTTCGGGCGGTTTGTCGGTTGACGGGGTCCGGTGACGGGAATATGTTCCTTCCGTGTTTCCAGAAGTCCGGGTGTCCCGGTCAGGGTCCGGTGGACGCGAAAGCGTTTTCGGGCTCGAGGTCCGCGCAACCCGGGGTCCTTCGGCGATTTCGCGGTTCTTGGAGTGAGTGATTCTGGTGAAGGGCATCGTGGCCGGGATCCAAAGGCGGGAACGCCGCACGCGCGAAGCGTCGCGTTCATTGCCGCACCTCGCTTTCGTGATCCCCGGGGAAGCCGAGAAGAACCCGGAAAGGGAGTCTGCCGTTTGAAGCTCCGGAAACGTGAGGATCCGCTGTCTGGACCGCGGTACCGTTCGATGCCATTCAGCCGGGGTCTGGTCGTGCCGATACTCCTGGTCCTGTTTTCGCTGGCTGATGGTGCGGCGCTCGGAGACGAGCTGGCGACCAGACTCAAGCTGCAGGTCAACGAGGTCCTGGCGGGCCAGCGGCCGCTGGCCGAGGTCACGCTGGACGTCGTCGGTGGCCGGCCGGACCGCCGAAGCCTGACCGTCTATGGCTCGGGCGTCGGTATCTGGAATCGCGAAAAGCAGTTCGCCCTCACGCCGGACGAACACAAGGAACTCCTGAAGAGTCTGGTTGCCTCGGGCCTCTTCGAGATGCCGGAACGCCCGAAGCCGGCGCGCAGCGTCGAGATGAACCCGCCCGTGGTCGTCCGCGCCGTGGGGGTCAAAGTGGGTGACCTGGAAAGGGTCGTCTCCCAGAACGACCGGGTCTGGGCGCTGCCGGCGCTGGAGACTCTCGTCGCGGACCTGTTCAAGCTCTGTGGAAAGGCTGCGAGCACGGGGACGGGCGCCTCGACCCTCGCGGATGGCCTCGAGAAGGTCGCAAAGGGGAAGCTCGCTCCCGAGACCCTTCTCGTGGTTCTCAACATCCCCCCGGTCGCGGCGAGCGCATCCGCCCCGGCCGCAAACGGCGTTCTGGCCGTCCTCGATGGGGGCGCGCTGAAATGGACGGATCAGGCGCCCGGCAAACCCGCTGAGGCCGTTCCTACACCGATATCTGCGGAGCGCCTGCGGTCCCTGGCGGCGCTCCTGGCCGAGGCGGGCTTCGACAAGCTCCCCCCCAATCTCTACCGGGAGCGATACGTCGACCTCAGGGCGAACGTGCTCAACCGGGTCCACTCGATCCAGGCCCGCAAGTTCGCCGGGCTCGACTCCTCGAAGTCCCTCCCCCAGCAGAAGGCGCTGGAGAAGATCATCGAAGCCGTTCTCGCTCTCGGACCTCAGGGTCAGGGTCGTCCTCCGGGTGTGCCCGCAGCCGGAAAGCCGGAAGGAGCCCTCCCCTGAGCCGCGGGCTCCTTCTCCGCGCTCACGAAGCTCTTGACCGGCCGGAGCGCGACCGCTCGGCCCCGGGGTTTCCCCAGTCAGACCGAACCAAGCACCCGGACCGCAGGACGCAGACCGGCGGTCGGCGTAGGCTGAAAGCATGAATAGTGTGGACGTCGTCCTCCTGCGAGAAGAGGCCGTGCAGCCTCTTCTCGGGAGAGCGGAAACGTCCGTCGTATTCCAGGGCAGGTCACCACCGAACATCTCGAGAGGAGGGACGTCGCTTTCCCCGGGACCGCAGATCGTCTGTAGCCACCTATTCGCGATGAAGAAGAAATGGGAGGAAAAGTGAGTAACCACAGAAAGAGCATTCTTTCGGTGATGGCGGCCGCCAGCCTGGTGCTGGCGGGAACGCTGTCGGCGGAGATGCTCCCCCAGAACAAGCGGGCACAGGTCATGTACCCGGTCAAGATCGACGTTTCTCCGGCTCTACGAGACATACCGGCCAGGGCGCCGAAACCCTTTGCGGCGCACGAGGTTCCGAACAAGACCACCTCGGAGCGTCCTGCCGTTCCGGGCACCTCGGCCAACATCCAGGGGACGCCGGGTGTTCCGAACACCCCGGATCCGCTCGCGGGCTGGCCGGGCCTCAACAGCGATGACAACAACGCCATCGCCGGCGGGCGCCTCATGCCCCCGGATACCCAGGGGGACATCGGGAAGGACCACTACATCCAGTGGATCAATTCGATCTTCTCCATCTGGAACAAGACCGGCACGAAGGTCTATCCGCCGCAGCCCGGACCCGCCGCGGCCAATGGGAACACCCTCTGGACCGGGTTCGGTGGCCCTTGCGAGACGAACAACTCGGGCGACCCGATCACCCTGTGGGATCCGCTTGCGGAGCGGTGGGTGATGAGCCAGTTCGCGGTGGACGGCTCGCCGTTCATGCAGTGCGTGGCGGTGTCGCAGACGTCGGACCCGACGGGGAGCTGGTACCGGTACGGGTACGTGTGGCCGAACACGCGCTTCCCGGACTACCCGAAGCTGGGAGTCTGGACGGACGGGTACTACATCACGACGAACGACTTCAACTCGTCGCTGACCTCCTTCGTGGGGATCACGGCGGGCGCCTTCGAGCGCGACAAGATGCTGGCGGGCCTGCCGGCGGGCTTCATCTACTTCCAGATGACCGACGGCGGTGTGCGTGACTACTCGGTGCTGCCGGCCGACCTCGACGGCAATGTGGCGCCGCCAGCCGGCGCGCCCGGGGTGATCGCGGAGTTCCAGGACAAGACCTGGTTCACCCCGAACCTTCCGACCGACCAGATCTGGCTGTTCAACCTGACGCTGGACTGGGCGAACCCGGCCAACTCGACGTTCGGAGTCGGCGCGACGAACGACCCGAACTCCCAGCTGGCCATCTCGGACGTGAGCGAGAACTGCGCCGGCCGGGACTGCGTCCCGCAGGGGAACGCGGCGCAGAAGGTCGACGACATCGACTTCCGAATCATGCACCGCCTCGCCTATCGCAACCTCGGCTCGTCTCAGGCGCTCGTCGCCAGCATGACGGTCGGGGCCGGTGGCCGCGCGGGCGTGTGGTGGGGCGAGTTCCAGAACGCGGGAGCGGGCTGGGCGACGCGCCAGGATGGCGTCTACGCCCCCGCCGATTCCGATCACCGTTGGATGCCGTCGGTGGCGATGGACACCAACGGAAACATCATGCTGGGCTACTCGGCGTCGTCCACGACGATCTTCCCGTCGGTTCGCTACGTCGGCCGCCTGGCGGGCGACCCCCTCGGCCTGATGGGCGACGAAAAGGTCATGGTCGTCGGCGCCGCGGCCCAGACGGGCGGAAACCGCTGGGGCGACTACTCGTCGATGTCCATCGACCCGACGGACGGCTGCACCTTCTGGTACACCCAGGAGTACATCGCCGTCGGCGGGAACTTCCAGTGGCAGACCTGGGTCGGCAACATGAAGTTCCCGTCCTGCTCGAGCGGGCCCAGCGGAGTCATCGAGGGCTACGTGAAGAGCACGGCGGGCGGCGCCGCGATCGCGGGCGCCTCGGTGCAGATCGGCGCGTCGTACTCGACGACCACCAACGCTGCCGGCTTCTACCAGATCACCATTCCGGTCGGCACGTATGACGTCACCGCGACCAAGTTCGGCTACGACACGGCCAGCCAGCTCGGCCAGGTCATCACCGAAGGCGGCACGACGGTCGTACCCGACATCCTGCTGACGCCGGTCGGCACGTATGCCGTCGACGGCTTCGTGACGGCGGCCGTGCACAACTGGCCGCTCTGGGCGAGGATCGAGGTCCGCCAGGCGGGGACCCTCATCCAGACCGTCTACACCTCGCCCTGGAACGGGTACTACGAGATCGCGGAACTCCCCAACGGCTTCACCTACGACTTCACGGTGCACTCGATGTACCAGGGCTACCAGGACGAGGTTCGGCCTGTCACGATCGCCGCGGGCGACCAGGTCCAGAGCTTCTCCCTCCTGGCGGCTTCCGGTAACCCGGCGTACGCCTGCTACCTCGACGGCGGAATCAACGAGGACTTCAACGCCGCCTTCCCGCCGCTCGGCTGGACCATCGTGAACAACGGCACCGTTGCCAACAACGTCTGGAAGCGCAACGACGCATGGGGTCGGGCGAACCTGACGGGCGGCACCGGCACCGCGGCCGCTGCCGACTCGGACAAGGCCGGCTCCGGCTCCGGGCTGTTCAACACCGAGCTCTGGTCTCCGGCGATCAAGATGCCGGCGGCACCGCGCGCCCTGCGGTTCAAGAGCGCGTACTACCAGTACACCGGCCAGACGGGGACTCTCGACGTCTCCACCAACGGCGGAGGTACCTGGACCAACCTCCTCACGGTGACGACGACCGCCGTTGCCGAGCCGACCATCAACATGACGGCCTACGCCAACCAGACGATCGTCCTGCGGTGGAAGTTCGTCTCGCCCAGCTGGGCCTACTACTGGCAGATCGACGACGTGCGGACCCAGACCATCCCGGTCACGCCGCCCGCCGTGCTGTCCGAGGCCTTCGAGGGCACGGTGCCCCCGACGGGCTGGACGCAGGTCGCGACCACGGCCGTCAACTGGAGAACGAACGTCACCTGGGCCCGGACGCCCAACCCGGTCTCGGGAGGCACGGGCAACGCCGCCGGCTGTGACAGCGACAAGTTCGGCTCGGCCGCGTACGACTGCGCGCTCATCACGAGCGCGTTCGACGTCAGCTCCCTGACGACGCCGAACCTCTCTCTCAAGGTCAACTACAACGACCTCACCACGGGCGCCACCCGCGACTTCTTCGACATCGACGCCTCGAGCGACGGTGGTACGACGTGGGTCAGCGTCAGCCACTACGACGTCGACGTCAACGGGAGCGTGAACTTCAACCTCACAGGCAAGGTGACGGGAGCCAACAACAAGCTGCGCTTCCGCTACTACTCCGCCGACGCCCTCGCGCACTGGGATTGGTACGCCTACATCGACGACGTGGCGATCACCGGTCCGCCTCCGCCGGTGACCGTCGACGCCCCCACCCTCGTCTGCGAAGCCGTCGGTGGCTCCCTGGTCGCCGGCTTCGTCACGGACGCCAACACGACGAACGGCATCACGGGCGCCAAGGTCGTGCGCGACCTCGGCGGTCTCGCCACCACCATGTCGGCCACCGGGGGTCTCCCCGACGGCTTCTACTACATGTTCTCCGCGAGCACCGTCGCGCCGACGCAGCCGTACGGCCCGTCCACGCGGACGTTCACGGCGAGCAAGGACGGCTACGGTCCCGTCGCGCATGCCGTCAACCTCACCCCCGACACCGTCAACCGGCTCGACTTCGCCCTCCCGGCCGCGTCGCTCAGCCTGGGCGACTGGCCGTTCGTCATCGACGGACGCCTGACCCCGGACGGACTGCCCGCCTGGGACAAGACGGACGACTTCTCCATCCTCAACAGCGGCGGCCTGCCGGCCGAGGTCAAGCTCAACGTGACCGAGCTGCCCATGACGTGGCTCCGCAAGTTCCCGGCCTTCGTTCCGGCCGCACCCGCGGTACGGACGGAGGTCTCGATGAAGCGCGCCTCGAAGGCGCCGGTCCTTTCGAACGCCAAGCGCTACCCCGGCCTTGCCGGCTCGCTGGCGGGCGTCACCGCGTACGGCGTGGACGTCTACCCGGGCGGGAACTTCGTCAGCTGGGCTGACGCCTCCGTTCCGGGCACCTGGAACGTCGTCGCCCCCGCGGCGACCTACTTCGCCGGCGACTTCATCAACGGCGACTTCTCCACCCTGTACGCCCTCAACTACGACACGAGCGCTCTCACGAAGATCAACACCGCAACTGGTGCGGCGACCGTCGTCGGCCCGGCGACTCCGGGCGCTGGCGAGTCCTGGTCCGGCCTCGCGGGTGCGCCGGGCGGAATCCTCTACGGCTCCGCCACGACGTGCTCGGCGTCGACCCTCTACACGGTCGACCCGGCGACGGGCCACCCGACGGCGATCGGTCCGATCACCAACGGCGGCTGCATCATCGACATCGCGGCGAACGCCGCCGGTGAGATCTACGGCGTCGACCTCGTCTCTGCCAACCTCATCAAGATCGACCCGGCCACCGGCGCCGGTACCATCGTCGGTCCCCTTGGCATCTCGCCGAACTACGCGCAGGGCCTGGACTTCGACGAGGACACGGGGACTCTCTACTGGGCCGCATACACCGCGAGCGGCGAGCTGCGCACCATCGACACCGCGACGGGCAACAGCTTCCTGATCGGCGCCTTCCCCGGCGGCGCCGAGGTCGACGCCTACGCCATCGCCACCGGCGGCGGCGGCGGCGGCCTCCCGTGGATCACCCTCACCCCGACCGAAGGAATCGTTCCCGCCGCGGGTCAGCTCGACATCGACGCCGAGTTCTTCCCCGAGGGCGTGGCCCCGGCTCACTTCGGCCTGTTCCGTGGCGTGATCAAGTCCACCAACGACACGCCGGCCGCCCTTCCCGACATCCCGGTCTACTTCACCAAGGCGTACTGGGACGTTCCGCGCGGCCACTGGGCCGACGCGTTCATCCACTCGCTCGCCGGCGCCCGCATCACCCGCGGCTGCGGCGGCGGGAACTTCTGCCCCGAGAGCACCATCAACCGCGCCGAGATGGCCGTCACGATGGTCCGTGCCATGTACGGTCCTGACTACGCGCCGCCCCCGGCGATCGGCATCTTCGCCGACGTGGTGATCTCCGACACCGACACCACCGCCGACTACATCGAACAGCTCTACAACGACGGCGTCGTCGCCGGCTGTGCGTCCGGCCCGCCGGTCCTCTACTGCCCGAACGACCTGGTGAACCGCGCCCAGATGTCGGTCTTCGTCGCCGCTGCCCTCGGGATCCCGGCGGTCGTACCCCCGACGGGCTACTTCACCGACGTCACCGGCACCCAGTACGAATGGGCCGCTCCGTTCGCCGAAGCGCTCTTCAACGAGGGGATCACCGCAGGCTGCGGTGACCACATCTTCTGCCCGGCGACCCAGATCACGCGTGCACAGCTCTCCGTGTGGCTCGTGACCGCGCTCGGGCTTCCCACCTACACCCACCCCGCAGCTCCGCCGGCTCGGTAAACCCAAACCGACCGGGGGGAATCCCTCCCCCCGGCCTTAGACTTGACCCAGGGCCGGGCGCGAAAGCGCCCGGCCCTTTTCTTATGCCCGCCGCGGATTTCGACGACCCGGCGGACGTCCGCGAGGGAAGTGCCCCGGGAGGGCCGGCACGGATCGGGCCGAGGTAGGATTACGCGAGACCTCAACATGGATCGTTCGTTCGTTCTGCCGGCGCTCGAGGGTCGCGAGCTCCCCGGCGAGGTGACGGTCGTCCACGCCCCGGGGGACATCCACCACGTCGAGATCTTCCTGCGTCCGCTCCTGGACGGCGTGTTCGCCCGGCAACCCGGACGCTGGCGCTGCGCGAGCTACGACGACGGCCTTTCCGGCCTGTCGGCCGAAGAGTTCGTCATCCTCTGCCGTCCCCGCTTTCCGTCGGCGCCGGACATCGCCGCGCGTCGTCGGGCCGCCGGGCTTCCGACGATCGTGATGATCGACGACAACTGGATCGCCGCCGGAAAGGAGTACCCCCGGTATGCCGGGCTCTTCCTTCCCGGGAGACCCGACTACGAGAGCTTCCTCTCCTGCCTGCGCGAGGCGGACGCGACGCTGACCTTCAACCAGGCGCTCGCCGAAGACGTCCGCCCGTTTGCCCGGTCGGTCGAGCTCCTTCCCATGCCATTCGACACGGGACCATTCGACAGAGACCCGTCGCTCGCGCCTGAGCTCGGTCTCTCGGTGGGCTATGCCGGATCGCCGCGTTTCGAGTCCAGCGCCTTCGCTGCGATGGCCCGTGGCCGAGGAGAGGCCGGAGCTGCAGATCCTGGTGATGGGACACGAGGTGCCTCCCGAGCTCGCCGCCCTCCCGGCCGGCCGGCTGCGATTCGAGCCCTTCCGGGCGAGCGTGACGGAATACGCGGCGCGGCTCGCGGCCCTGCGTCCGACCGTCCTCGTGGCGCCGCTCGACGCCACCCGGTTCTCCGCCTCGAAGTGCCCGCTCAAGTTCCTCGACGCGACGGCCGCCGGCATTCCCGGCGTCTACTCCGCGGTGCCGCCGTACACCGGGCTGGTGCGGCACGGAATCGACGGGCTCCTGGCCGACAACTCGGTCGAGGCGTGGCGGCGGGAGATCGAGCGCCTCCTCGTCGACGCTGAACTGAGGGACCGGATCGTCCGGTCGGCCCGTCGCGTTGTGGAAACGCAGTTCTCGCTCGTCCGTGCGCTCCCCGCCTTCGCCCGGCTGCTGGCGCGAGTGAACTCCGCGAGCGGGGTACGCGGATGAACGGCGCCGGCCCGAGCCTCCAGCGGCCGCACGCGAAGGGCGAACCTCCGGCCCGCGTCGCGATCGTCTCGCACTCGGCGATGGCAGGAAGCGAGCTGGCGATCGCCCGGCTCGTCGAGGGTCTCGACCCTGAGATCTTCCGGGCGACCGTCGTGCTCCCCGCGGACGGGCCGCTGCGGGAGAGCCTCGCCGCGCGCGGCGTCGAGTCGGTGCTCCTGCCCACGGCCTGGTGGGTGCCGGCGACACACTGGACGTCTTCCACGTTCACCGGCCAGCTCGCCGGGCTCGAAGAGCGGACCGATCGGCTCGCGGAGTGGCTGCGCTGCGAGCGGATCGCGCTCGTGCACACGAACACGGTGGTGACGCTCGAGGGCGCCCTGGCCGCGGCGCGCCTGGGAATCCCCCATCTCTGGCACAGCCGGGGCCTGTTCGACACCGGCTTCCCGCCGCCGTTCTTCTCCGACCTCGAGTTCATCTTCGGCGTCGTCGACCTGCTCGCCGACGGCGTGATCTGCGTGTCGCGGACCGTCCGGGAGCAGACCGAACGCTACTGCCGGCTCGCGCCGCGCCACGTGGTCTACGACGGCTTCGACCTCGCGGGGTTCCTCGCCTCGCCCACGGTCCCGCGCGACGCGCTGCTGCAACGCCTCGGGCTCGACCCGGCCGTGAGGGTCGTCGCCTCGCTGGGAGGCCTGCAGCGGCGCAAGGGGCAGCTGGACCTCGTCGACGCCTTCGCTTCGCTGGCCGGGCGCATCCCCGACCTCTGCCTGGTCCTCGCGGGCGGCCACAACGACGAGGAGTACGTTCGGGCCATCGTCGAAGCGATCGCGCGCCACGGCCTGGCCGGTCGCGTCTCGCTCCCCGGAGGCCTTTCCGATCCCGTGTCGCTCCTGCGTGCGGCCGAGGTGGTGGTGCAGCCGTCCCTCTCGGAGGGCTTCGGGCTCGGCGTCCTGGAGGCCGCGGCGGCCGCCCGCCCCGTCGTCGCCACGCGCTGCGGGGGCCCCGAAGAGGTGCTCGAGGACGGAGTCTCCGGGCTGCTGGTGCCGCCGGCCGATCCTCCCGCCCTGGCCCGGGCGCTCGACAGCCTCCTGGGTGACCCGGAGCGCGCCCGACGGATCGGCGAGGCGGCTGCGCGCCGTGCGGCCTCCTTCGACACGCGGAGCACGGCCGCGGCGATCGCCCGGATCTACGAGGCCACTCTCGAAGCCCCGTCCGGCCCCACCACCCGCGTCGTCGAGGTCCGGCGGCGGCTGGCTCCCTTGCTGATGCGCGAGGTCCTGTTCCGCGCCGGGATCCCGCCCGCCGGGTCGTAGCGGGTCAGGCCCGGCGCAGCAGCTCCGCCACGCTCGCCGCGTACCGCTCCGGCGAGTAGCTGGCGAGCAGGTCCTCGCGCGCCCTCTCGACGATCCCGCGCCTGAGCCCGGGTTCGCGCACGAGCCGCTCGATCGCCTCCTTCCACGCGGTCGGCTGGTCGTGGTCCACCAGCAGCCCGTTGACGCCGTGGCTCACGGCCTCGCGATAGGTCGGCACGTCGGAGTAGACGCCGGCGATCCCGAGCGACGCGTACTCGAGGTACTTCGCGGCCGTCTTGCAGCGGTTGAACTCGAGATCGCGCAGGGGAGCCAGTCCGGCGGTCCAGCCGCGGGTGGCCAGGAAGCGGCGGAAGTCGGGATAGCGGGATCGCCAGGGGAACCAGCGCAGCCCCCGCAGCTGGGCGAGGGGTCGTGGCACGAAGCCGACGACCTCGAAGCCGAGGTCACCGCCCGACCGCGCCAGCTGCTCGACGGCGGTCGCCACGGCCGGGAACTCGTCGTCCTTGTAGGCGCTGCCGAAGAAGCCGATCCGCACCGGCGCGGCGACCGCCTCCGACGCGGGTCCCGGCTCGACCGGAGGCCGGGGAGGCCTCACGCATACGACGCGCGGGTTCAGCCGCTCGAAGATCGGTATGGCGGCCGCCGAGTAGACCTTGACGAGGTCGGCCCCCCGGATGAGCGCCTCGATCTCGGCCCTGGCCTCGCCGAACACCCGCCGCCAGGGGTTGCCGGGGTCGCGATCGGCTGGTCGATGAGGAGCAGGTTGTCGTCGGTGTCGTAGATCGTCAGGCAGCCGGCCCTTCGGGCCGCGGCCATCAGGTCGACGCAGCGACGGGAGAGCGCCCGCGGAAAGAAGACCGCACACGCCGTGTGGAGGTCGTAGGGGCCGACCTCGGCGGCATTGCGCAGGATCCATTCGCGGCCGGTCGCCCTCTCGAGGGGGCCGCGAACCGACCGGAAGTAGAGGTCGATGGAGACCACGTCCGTGTCGAACAGGACGAGCACGCGCTTCCGTCGCAGGGCCCACCGGGCCTTCACCAGCGGCTTCAGGAGCCCGGCGCGGTGGAGCTCGTGGCTCACGCGGTCGCGCAGCGTTCCGGCCGCGCCGCCTTCCGGGGCGGTCGCCGGCGCGACGAGTCGATCCGCCGCCGGACCCGGTTGCTCGGCCGAGCCGCGACCGGCGACGTCGCCGTCTCCGCGCTTCGTCTCCGCGGTCGCGGCGAGCGCTCCGACGTAACGCCGGAACAGCTCGCGGGCGCCGTGCGCCGGGAGGGAAAGGCGAGCTTCGGCCCCGACTCCGGCCACGAGAGGGACGGCGAACCGCCGACAGACCGACTCCAGCTCCGCGATGGAGCGTGTCGTGTGGACGAGACTCACCGGCTCCGACGCCAGGAGCGCCTCGAGGGCCTGCATCCCTTCCCCGTCCCTGAGCCAGCGGGGATAGCCGAACCGCGCGGCCCGCGACGGCAGCCCGCGCCTCTCGTCGCCGACCAGCAGCGGGCGGATGCCGTATCCCTCGGCGACGGTGGCCGCATCCAGCAGCTCTTCGTCGCCCTCGCTCGAGCCGCAGCCGAAGTAGACGATCGACGGGCGGCCATCTACGCCTCGACGCGGCCGGCTCCGGGCGTGGAACTCGGTCGCCAGCCACGCGGCGAGGTGCAGGTCCGCCCGGGCCGACACGGTGTAATTCAGCTTCACGTCGGCGAGCATCGCCGTGCGCATCCCGTCGAAGCGCTCGTCGGGCATCGAGCGGGCCTCGGCCATCGCGGCCAGCCAGGCGTCCGGCGAGTTGGCGGCCTTCAGGCAGGTGCGGCCGCCGGGGAGCTCCTCGAACGGAGCCACGTCCGAGAAGATTCCGAGCGCGCCGGCGACGGCGGCGTGGAAGTACTTGCTCGGCGCCTTGGCGCGCCGTGGAGCGGGCTCGTCGAGCAGGGGACAGAGCAGGACGTCGAACTCCGCGGCGGCGAGGTCCTCGAGGAACCCTCGGTATCCGAAGCGGTAGGGACGAGTCTTCACCGGAATTCCCAGGGGAGGAAGGGCCGCGACGTCGATCCCCCAGAGCTCGAGCTCGAACGTACGACCGAACCGCCCCGCCAGCTCCTGAAGCGCCGGCCAGATCATGGAGAACTCGAGATTCTGGTAGCCGGAGCCGAACGCCCCGATCCGCAGGACTCCTCGCCGCGCCCTCGGCCGCAGGGCGGCGGGGAGATAGGACTCGTCGATGGCACCCCCGTGGGGGACGACCCTGGGATTCAGCGCCGCGACGACCTCCGTGATCCTCGGGCTCGTCGACCAGACGGCGTCGGCGGCGGCGATCTGGCGCCGGATCTCCTGGTCGCGATCCGTCCCCGGGCCCATGCCGTCCCACGGAGGGCCCAGCAGGTGGAGGTTGAGGAGGTCGTCGTCGAGGTAGTAGGCCACCGGCCGGCCCTCCGCCTGCGCGCTCTCCAGCAGCCGGAATCCGGGCTCGGTGACGGTTCGCACGAGGACCACGCCGTCCGACCACCGCACGCTTTCGCCAGTGGCCTGGACGACGGGCTCGTAGCAGGGGAGGAGCGCCGGGCTCTCCGGCGAGGTCGAGGGATGCGGAGGGAAGCAGAGGTCCAGCGCGGGGTGGTAGCTGTCTCCCGCCAGCAGAAGCGTCGTCGTGCGCCGCTGCTCCGTCCCGTTCTCCCCGTCCCTGGGAGTCCGAAGCTCCGGACGCGGGTCCGCGTGACCATGCTGCCGCAGCCATCCGTCGATCGTGCCCTCGAGCTCCCGGCGGTACCCGGCGGGGAGCGGATACCCGTCGAACTCCGTCGCGAGCGGGCGCCGGTCGCGCCAGCGCTGGAGCGTCAGCTCGTGATCGCGAGGGATCGCGGCGACGACGCGGAAGCCGAAGCGAGCCGCCGGCGTCCACCGCGCCGGATCGCTGCGGGCGCCCGCACCCTGCGGCTCGCGGCCGACGCACTCCTCGAGGACGGCCAGTGGCGCCCGCTGCGCCAGCCGCAGCCAGAGGTCCCAGTCGAAGAGCCGCGCGAGGGAGATGTGGCCGTCGAAGACGCCGTGCCGCTCGAGAAGGGACCGCTCGACGAGCGCGCCGGTCCGCCCGACCGTGTTGCGGAACGTGAGCGTGAGCGCGCTGACCGGAAGGGGCGGCGACCCCGACGGCCCGGGCTCGCCTTCGCCGCCGCGCGTCCGGGCCACGACGAGACACGGGCCTCCGGCGCGTTCTCCCGCGGCGAGGAGCGAGTCGAGCGCCGTCGGCTCCCAGCGCGCGCCGGGGGAGAGGAACGCGATCCACCGCCCGCGTGCCGCCTCGATGCCTTCATTGAAACGCACCGCCGGGAGCCCGAGGGAGCGGTCGTGTTGGATCCGGACCAGCCGGTCGTCCCGGACCTGGAGACTCTCGAGCGACCGCGACAGCTCCTCGCTGGGGCCGTCGTCGACGACGACGATTTCGAGATCGGTGAACGTCTGTCCGAGGAGATCCCCGAGTGTTTTCTCGAGCTCCTCGACCGGCCCGCCGCCGGCGTCGACGACGACCGAAACCCGGGGATGCGCGGGAGCGCGCTCCGGGCGGACGACGCGAACCTCCCCGAGCAGGTCCGCGACGCGCAGCATCCGGGGGTCCGGCCGTTCGGCGTCCGACACTCAGCCCGGTGCTCGAAGGGCCACGGCCTCGACGAGCGCCGCGGCGACCCGATCGACGTCCGGCTCGTCGAGCCGCAGGTGCAGCGGCAGGGAGACGATCCGCTCGCTCGCCCGGCGCGCGCGCGGGCAGGTGCCCTCGCCGTGGCGGTACATGCGGTAGAGGGTGTTGTCGCGGTAGTGGACTCCGGGGTAGACGCCCCGCCGGTTGAGCTCCACGATGACCTCGTCGCGCTCGTCGACGAGGACCTGGTAGAGGTGCCGCGAGGGGACGCTGCCGGGGGCCATCGGCACCCGGTCGATCCGCGGATGCCCGGCCAGCAGGCGGTCGTAGCGGTCGGCGAGCTCGCGGCGACGGGCGTTGTCCTCCTCGAGATAGCGCAGCGCGACGAGCGCGATGGCCGCCATGATCGAGTTGCCGTGGTACTTGAAGCCGACGTGCTCGACGTCGTAGTGCCACTTGTACACCCCCTCCCCGTGCGTGCGGGAGTAGGTGTCCTTGTTGATGCCGAGCCAGGACCACTTGCGGACCTCGGCGTCGAGGCGCTCCTCCGAGAAACAGATCATTCCGGCATCGGCGCTCGGCAGGTTCTTCACCGCCTGGAACGAAAAGACCGCGACGTCCGCGTCTCCGCCGGCATGGACCCCGTCCTGCCAGGTACCGGCCATGTGGGCGGCATCCAGCACCAGCCGCAGGCCGCGCTCGCGGCACAGGTCGCGGATCTCGCGGTAACGCCCCGGGTTTCCGCCCAGTCCGACGAAGCAGACGGCTCGCGTGCGCGGGCCGATCCGTTCCGCCACCGAGGCCGGGTCGAGACAGAGCGTCTCGTCGACGTCCGCGAAGACGGGCACGAGGCCCTCGTAGAGCAGCACGTGGTTGGTCGACACGAAGGTCAGGGGCGTGGTGATCACTTCGTCACCGGGCTTCCACCCGTCCGCTTCCGCCAGGAGGCGCCACGCCAGGTGGAGGCCCGCCGTCGCCGAAGTGAGGAAGTGCGCGTGCGGCAGGCCGGTGTATTCGCGCCAGGCCGCCTCGAAGTCGAGGGTCCTGAAGCCCAGCCCCGTCCAGCCGCACTCGAGGCATTCGCGGATCGCCGCGAGCGTCTCGTCCACGCGGAAGGTGGGGACGAAGAGGTGGATCGGTTTTTCGCTCAAGGGTGCTCCAGCGTCGTCGTCAGGCGGAACTCCCCGACGTCCCGTCGGAGCATATCGACCCGGTGGTCCCACGTCTGCTCGCGCAGGACTCGCGCCCGCGCCCGCCGTCCCATCTCGTGGCGGCGCGGCTCGTCGGCGAGCAGCGCCGCCGCGCGCTCCGTGAGCTCCTCGACGGAGCGGTAGACCTCGATCTCGATGCCGGGCTCGAAGAAGTCGGACAGGTGCTCGAACGGGTCGATCAGGGTGGGCACGCCGCAGGCCGCGGCGAACTGCGGGCGGTTGGTCATGCGGGAGGTTCCCCGGAAGCGCCCCTCGGCGTCGTCGAGCACGGCAAACTCGAGCATCAGCCGCGCCCGGTTGATCCCTGCGCAGAGCTCGGGCGGGCTCTCGAGGGGCGGCCGGGCCGGGATCGTCCAGCGCGAGTCCCCCGCGTGCGCGTGCACCGCCACCCTGAAGAGCTGCGAGAGGCGCCGGACGACCTCGTCCCTGTGCGGCGTCCACTTGCCGAGGAAGAGGATGTCGTCCTCTGGCGGGAGGCCGAGCGGGCGGTAGAGCTCGGGGTCCGTCGCGGGGTCGCAGCGCCGGGCCGCGATGCCGCGCTCGACGTAGGAGGGGAGGGTCTGCGGGTCCTGCGTGTAGTAGAGGTCGAACTCCGGCGCGATGTCGAGCGAAGCGTCGAGCCCGAGGGGATCGGAAAGGGCGAGTCCCGCGAAGACCGTCGCGCCCGGGAAGAGCTGCCGCGACTCTCTCGCCAGGTAGAGCCCTCCCGCCAGGCAGACGACGAGGTCCGGCTGGAAGGAGGCGAGGGCCTCTTCGACCGCGGCCCTGGGGATCAGCGCCGGGCGGGCCGCACCGGTGGGAACGAAGCCCTCGATGAAACGGGGTTCGACCACCTTCGTCGGTCCGCTCCGTTCGAGCGCCCGGACGGCCGGGAGGAGGTTGTTCTGGTACGGGCGCTGGGTGACGTTCCCGAAGAGAAGGGTCTTCATCGGCCCGGGGCTGTCCGGCGCGGCGGGGGAACCGTTCACCGGTCCCCTTTCAGGATCGCCATCCGCAGGACGTCGCGACGCCGGCCGTCGCGCACCACCGCCCCGCGCTCGATTCCCTCCCTGCTGAACCCGCAGGCCTCGTACAGCCGGATCGCGGCGTCGTTGTCCGCGAAGACGCGCAGCTCCACGCGGTCGAGGCCGGTGGAATCGAAGGCCAGGGCGAGAAGCGTCTCGACGGACTGGCGGCCGATGCCGGTCCCGCGACGATCCGGGTCGACGAGCACGTTGCCCAGCTCTCCCGACCGGTGGCGCGGGTCGATGCGGTCGATTGAGAGCGTCCCCGCGAAGGCCCCGTCGGCCTCGACGGCGAAGAAGCGCCGCGTTTCATCCCTCTGCACGGAGGCGAGCCAGGCTCCCTGCTTCTCCGGGTCGATCCGGCCGTCGAAGAAGAAGTGAGGGTGGACGCGGGGGTCGTTGCGCCACGCCGCGAGCGTTCCGAGATCGTCGACCGAGAGGGGGCGCAGGGTCACCTTCATGTCGCTTCGGCGAGGGATCGTATATCTTCGCGCTCCGGTGGCTTCTCGTCCTCGAGTCGAACGTCATGGATTCAGATAGAGATCCCTCCGCACCCGCGAGACCTCGCCGGATCCTGTTCTCCGGCTATTTCGGCGGAGGGAACCTCGGAGACGAGGCCCTCCTCTCCGCCGAGCTCGGCCGGTTCCGAGAGGCGCTGCGGGGTCCGCTCGAGCCGGTGGTCGTCACCGTGGATCCGGCTCTCACGCGACGCCTTCACGGTGAGATCGAGACCGTTCCGTTCTTCGACGTGAAGGCGCTGTCTCTCGCCATCGCGCAGAGCGACCTCGTCGTCTGGGGCGGAGGCGGGCTCCTGCAGGATCACTGGCACGTCCCGGTGGAAGAGCTCTTTCTCGACCCCCGGGGCGGTGTTCCCGCCTACCTCAGGGTCCCGCTCCTGGCCGCCGCCTGGGGCCGGCCGTGCATGGTCTACGGCCAGGGCGTCGGGCCGCTGAACGTGCCCGAGAACCGGCGTCTCGTGGGCCTGGCTCTCGCCGGCGTCGACGTGATCACGGTCCGCGACGCCGCCTCGGCCGACCTGCTCCGGGAGTGCGGCGTCACGGGGCGTCCGATCCTGACGACGGCGGATCCCGTGGTCTCGATACGGCCCGCCCCCGCCGAGCGGGGATCGGAGCTCATCGCCGGCACGGGACTCGATCCGAGCCGTCGGCCCATCGTCGCCGTGACTCCCCGGGTTCCTCCGAACGGCGACGTCTCCTGGGTTGGTCCCTTCTGCGCCGCGTTGAAGGAGTTCGGCCGGGGGGCCGGAGCCTCCGTCCTGTTCATCCCCTTCGACCAGGAGAAGGGAAGCGACATCGAGACCTGCCGGGAGCTCGCCGCGAGATGCTCGTCGTCGCTTCCCGTCGGCACCCTCGGTGGGTGGTCTTCCCCGGAAGACGTGGCCGCGTGTCTCGGCCGGTGCGACCTGACGATCGCCACGAGGCTTCACGGCCTCTACCTGTCCGTCCTGACGGGGACGCCCGTGATCGCCCTCGACTACGACCCGAAGGTCCGCGCGGCCGCCGGGGAATTCGGCGTCGATATCCCCGTGATCTCCCTAGACGGACTGGACGAGAGGGAGCTCACCCTCGTCCTCGCGAAGACCCTGGCGGATGCCCCCGCCCTGCGCCCGCGCCTTCTCGCGGCTCTCGAGCGCCTTCGGCTCCGGGAATCCGGGAACATCGAGAACGCGCTGGCACTCCTGTCGGGCCGTGTCGAGCGTGGCGCCCAGGGGCGGACTCGCGAGCTTCTCGACGAGCGGGCGGCTCTCGAACGGGAGCTGAACACCCTGAAGGCCTCGCGGGGTGTCCGCCTCGTCATGGGGTACTGGTCCCTTGCGAATCGTCTCCTGCCTCACGGAGGCCCGCTGGGCCCGCTCCGGCGCCTCCTCCACGGACGCCGGGAGAACTCCGCGCCCCAGACCCGGGAGAAGCAGGAGGCGTTGCCGGATTCCCCGGCTCCCGGTGCGCCATCTCCGGTCGAACCCGCTCGCCCGGCGCCCGGACCTGGCGACCCGTTCCTCGACTTCGACGCGCTGCTGGGCGAAAGGCCGGGTGAGAAGAAGGGGCTCGTCGTCCTCACTTCCGGGACTTTCCTCGACGTCGACGAAGGCCAGCGGCCGACTCAGCTCGCTCTCCAGCTGGCCGCGCAAGGCTACGTGGTGGTCTTCGTCTACTGGCGCTGGACCCGGGAGGAGTGGCGCCCCCAGGACCACCTCGACCGGGGCATCGTCCAGATCCCGGTCGACCTCGTGCTCGAGCGCTTCCCGCACGTCTTTCGGGACTCGCCCTTCCGTCATCGGCACTTCCTGCTCTGCTTTCCCCACGCCGGGTTCTTCGAGCCGATCGCGATGGCGAGGGCGAGGGGCTGGACCGTCGCGTACGACGTCATGGACGACTGGATGGAGTTCTCCCGCGTCGGCCAGGCCGTCTGGTACGACGAAGCGTTCGAGAGGCACCTGCTGGGGACCGCGGACGCCGTCTTCGCCGTCAACGAACCGCTCGCCCGACACCTGAAGACCCTGGGCTGCGAGGCTCCCGTGGTCGTCCCGAACGGGGTGTCGCCGTCCGTCGCCGATGTGGACGAGGAGCGTCCGCTCGAGAAGGGCGTAGTGACCGTCGGATACTTCGGGTACCTGGCCGGGGCCTGGTTCGACTGGGACCTCGTTGCCGGTGCGGCACGGAGCCGTCCCGACTGGAGGTTCTATCTCATCGGCTACGGCGGGGGTCCCGAAGGCCTCGTCCTTCCGTCGAATCTCGTCCTCCTGGGGAAGAAGCCCCAGAAGCAGCTCGCGGGCTTCGCCAGGAGCTGGGACGTGGCCATCGTTCCCTTCAAGGCCGAGAGACTGGCCGCCGGGGCCGACCCGATAAAGACGTACGAGTACCTCGCGATGGGGCTGCCGGTCGTCACGACGGGGGTCTTCCCTCCGCCGGGTGCGGAGCATCTCGTGCGAAGGGCCGCGGATGTCGGGGAGTTCCTGGCGCTCATCGAACAGGGAGCGCGGGCGAAGGACCGAGGCAGGGAGGAGCGGGTCGAGTTCGCCGGGCGCTGCACGTGGCAGACGCGCACGCTGCAGATCCTCCGTGAGCTGGAAGGCCCTCTGAACGAGAGGGTGAAGCTCCAGTCGGCCCTCTTCGGGAACTCGCGATGAAGGTCCTCTTCGTCTACAAGTACCTGACGTTCGGCGGATGCGAGACCGTTCTCCGTACACGAATCGAAGGACTGCGGCGCCGCGGGCACGACGCCAGGGCCTGGTTCTTCCTGGATCTCGGAGGCCGTCCGCTGTTCGAGGACCTCGGCGACGCCATCTTCGTCGGGGACGCGGAGGCCTTTCGGGCGTCGTGGGGGCTTCGGGACTGGAACCTGATCTCGACTCTCGATTCCGAGGAGATCTTCGAGATCCTGGCTTCAGAGCCTGTCCGGCCGCCGCTCGCGGTGGAGTGTCATACGTCCTACCCGAAAGCCCTCGGCTACCTCGAGAAGCTCCACGTGGGCGACGTGGACGCCCTGGCCGTCCCATCGCAACACCAGGCCGCCCTCGTTCGCAGCCTCCTGCCGTTCGAGGCCCCGATCCACGTTCTCCCGAATCCCGTTCCCTGGAGCTTCCTGGGGGAGCCTGAAGGCTTCCAGCCCCGCCCCGGCAAGCCGCTCGTCTCCTGGATCGGCCGTCTCGACAGCCACAAGAACTGGAGCGGCTTTCTCGACGTCGGCCAGGGTCTTCTGGGGCGGCGTCAGGACTTCGAGCTCTGGATCGTCGCGGAGCCCGGCGAGGGGTCCATCGCGGTCCGTCTCTTCGGGAAGGCCATGGAGCTGGAGCTTCTCCCCATTCTCCGGTGGTTCCGGGGGGTGCCGCACGAGAGGATTCCCGTGTTCCTCGATGCCATCCGGGCTTCAGGTGGCGTGGTCGTGTGCACGTCGAAGGCCGAGTCTTTCGGGATGGCCGTGGTCGAGGCCATGGCGCGAGGCTGCGTCGTCGTGGTCCCGAAGAGAGGGCCCTTCACCGAGTTCGTCACGCACGGCGAATCGGGCCTCCTTTACGAGGAGGACGACAGCGATCACGCGGCAGGCCTGATCCACGAAGCCCTGGCGAACGAGGACCTGCGAGCGCGCCTCGGGCGCGCCGCGCGCCAGACCGTCCCGACGCGCCGGAGAGGCCTCGAGCCGGTTCTCTCCGGAGAAGGTCCGGGTCTATGCCCTGAGAGCTTCCGCAGAGAGGCTCGCGGTTGGTCGTCGCGCCGCGCGAGCCTGCTAAAGTCGCGGCCCGTGGCCGATTCGCGCGCGAGCGTCCTGATCGTCATCGGAACGCGCCCGGAGGCGATCAAGCTCGCGCCCGTGATCGAGTCCCTGCGGGACTCGCGGAATCTCAGGCCGGTGATCCTCGCCACGTCCCAGCACCGGGAGATGCTCCGCCAGGCGCTCGTGCCGTTCGGCCTCGAGCCGGATCTCGACCTCGAGGTGATGACGGACGGGCAGTCCCCCACGATGGTCGCGGCCCGTGTGCTCGACCGGATCGAGCGGCCGCTCGAGGACCTCGCACCGGCGTTCGTCGTCGTGCAGGGAGACACGACCACGGCCCTCGCCGCGGCCTGGGCTTCCTTCTACGCCGGAATTCCCGTCGCCCACGTGGAGGCGGGTCTGAGGAGCGGACGGGCCGATTCGCCGTTCCCGGAGGAGTTCAACCGGCGTGGCGTCGCCGTCGCGGCGTCGCTCCACTTCGCGCCGACGCCGGGGGCGCGCGAGAACCTCCTGGGAGAGGGAATCGCGCCGGACCGCATCTTCGTCGTCGGAAACACGATCGTCGATGCCGTCGCGCGAATCCTCGGGAACCGGCTGCGTCCGGATCCGGATCCCGGAGTGCGCGACGGTCCTCGTCACCCTCCATCGTCGCGAGAGCTTCGGTCCGCCGCTCGAGAGAGCGCTCGGGGCGATCCGCCGCCTCGCGATCGAGAAGGGCGATCGGGTGCGGATCGTCTTCCCCGTTCACCCGAACCCGAACGTCGCGGGGCCCGCCCGCCGGATGCTCGAGGACCTGCCGAACGTCGAGCTGCGTTCTCCGCTCGACTACCCCGAGTTCCTCGAGGTCTTCTCGCGCTCGCGTTTCGTCCTCTCGGACTCGGGCGGCGTCCAGGAGGAGGCCCCGACTCTCGGGGTCCCGGTCCTGATCGCCCGCGAGACGACCGAACGTCCGGAGGTCCTCGAGTCGGGGTGGGGGATCCTGGTCGGCACCGACCCGGAACGCATTCTCGTCGAGTCGCGCCGCCTCCTCGACGACGAGGAGGCGTGGCGGGCGAGGTGCTCCGGCCCGAACCCCTTCGGCGACGGATTCGCCGCGCGCCGAATCGTGGACGTGCTCTCGGCCGAATGGGACGCGCGGCGTGGTCTCGGGCTCGCGGCAGGACCGGAGGTGGGGGCCACGTGAGGAACGACCCGACATGATCGAGCAGGGGACAGCCTCGCTCGCGCGGACGAAGGCCGCTCTCGAGACCGACCTCCTGCAGACGTCGCTCGAGCTGCGCCGCGCCTCAGAGGAGTACGAGGTCCTCGCAGCGGCGTTCCGGCTCTCGACCGAGCGGCTCCGCGAGGCGAGCGGCACGATCTCCGCCTCTCACGCCGCGCAGGAAGAGCTGCGCCGGGAGAGGGCGTCCCTCCGGGCCGGGATGGGGGAGCTGCGTCGGCTCGTGGCGTCTCTCCAGGCCGGGCTGGAGGCTCTCCAGGCCGAGCTGGAGGCGACGCGCAGGGAGAGGGACGACGCCAGGAGAAAGCTGGAGGAGCTCTATTCGACGCGGCTCTGGCGGCTCGGGACGCTCTACTGGCGGCTCCTCGGGCGGCTCGGGCTACTCCCGAACAAGCCCCCGAGCGAGGCCGAAGCGGAGCCCGCCAGGGCGCCGGACGTCGTCGGCGAACCGGCCGCTCCCGTCCCGGAGGATCCCGTCTTCGTGGCGTCTCCGGCTCCCGCGATGCCCCTTCCCGTCGAGATGCCCGGGCGGACCTTCGGCTCCCGCAGGGATCCGGCCGGGCCGGGCCTGCCCGACATCGTCTGCTTCTCGATCGTGGAGTGGGAGTTCCTGTTCCAGCGGCCCCAGCAGCTCCTTTCCCGGCTCGCCGACCTGGGGCATCGCGTCTACTACGTCAGCCAGTTCTTCGAGCCCGTCCCGGGAGCTCCCGCGGTCCATCGGCTCCGGTCGCGTATCTGCACGCTCCGGCTTCGTGGCAGCGCCAGGCACCTCTTCTCGGAAGAGCTGGCGGCGGACGAAGCGGGCGCGGTCTTCGCGTCGCTCTCATCGCTCCGCGAGGCCGAGGGGATCGCCTCCGCCGTGTCGTTCGTCCACCAGCCGTTCTGGTGGCCGCTCGCCGAGAGGGCGCGGCGAGCATTCGGCTGGAAAGTGCTCTACGACTGCATGGACGACCACGCGGGCTTCCAGACGAACGCCCGACCGGTGGAGGGGCCGGAGAGGGGGATCCTCGAGGACGCGGACGCGGTCGTGACGACGGCGCGGGCGCTCGAGAGGCGGCTCCGTTCCGCGAACCGGCCGGTGGAGCTCGTCCCGAACGGCTGCGACGTGGAGTACTTCTCCTCGATTGCTCCGCGTTCGCGAAGGGGACGTCCGACGGTCGGCTACTACGGCTGCATCGCGGACTGGTTCGACGCGGACCTCGTCGCCGACGTCGCGGAAAAGCGGCCGGACTGGGACTTCGTCCTGATCGGCCCGACCTATCTCGCCGACCTGACGCGCCTCCCGGCGCTCCCGAACGTCTCCTTCCCCGGGCTGGTGCCCTACGGGCAGCTCCTCGAGCGGATCGAGCGGTTCGACGTCTTCCTCCTCCCGTTCCGTCGCTCGCCTCTCACGGAGGCTGCGAATCCCGTCAAGGCGTACGAGATCATGGCGACGGGGCGACCGCTCGTCTCGGTCCCCCTTCCGGAGCTCGAGCCCTTCGGCGACCTCATCCGTTTCGGGAGCGACCCGATCGAGTTCGAGCGCCAGATCGAAGCGGCGATTCGGGAGGACGATCCGGGGACCGTGGAGCGGCGACGCGACTTCGGCCGGCGGAACTCGTGGGATGCGCGCGCGGCGGTGTTCGAGCAGCTGGTCTCGTCTCTCGGAGCCCGGAGTGCCTCCGGCCCCGCGCGACGGAGCACGGAGCCTGATCGGGAGATAGGGACCTCCGGTCGTCCTCATGCGGACGTCCGGCCGCGGACGTTCACTCCCGTATCCCGTGGGAGCTCGCCTCCGGCGGTATCATGGACTGCTCGAGCAAATTCTTCGGCGCGCGAGTCTTCGTTTCCCTTGCGGAGGCCTGATGAATCGGACCCGGCTGGCCGGTTTCCTCGTTTCGACGACACTCTTTCTGAGCGCTTTCGCCCAGGCCGCCGGACCGGCCCTCGTGCGCGTCGACCGGGTCGGACCCGGGGACCGCGAGGCCCTGATCGCGGCCGGCGTCCCGCTCGTCATGGAACGCGAGGACCTCTTCCTCGCCCTGGGTGACGCGACGTCGATCCGGCAGCAGGTTCAGACGTACGGCCGGACGGGCGTCGTCGTGGACCCGGACACGACGGGCTTCTCCTACTACGCGGTCGGCCTCCGTGCCGGGGCCACGGCGGACCAGCTCGCCGCCTGCGGGGAGCCTGTCCTCGTCGAGGGCGAGTGGGCGCTCCTGCGAACGGCGGGCGGGCTGAGCGGGCCATGCGAGGAGTCGAGCCAGTGGTTCCTCCGCAGGCTGCCGATGCGGCCGATCCGGGCGACGGAGGTCCTCCCCGAACCGTATGCCTCCTGGCAACGCGGCGAGATGCCGCTGATCGACGTCAATCCCGTGGTGCAGCTCATCGTCGACAACCTCGCCGGCGCGACGATCCAGGGGAACTGGGAGCAGATCGTCAACGCGGCGACGACCCGGTATTCGAGATCGACGGGCTGCGTGACCGCGACCGACCTCGTCTTCAACAAGTTCCAGGCGCTGGGCCTGAGCCCGGTCCGGCAGAATCACACCTCGGGGCACGCGCCGAACGTGATCGGCACCATCACCGGGTACACGCATCCCGAGAAGGTCATCATCGTCATCGGCCACATCGACGACGTGCCGTCCAGCGGCGCCGCTCCCGGGGCCGACGACAACGCGAGCGGCGCGGCGACGGTCACGTCGGCGGCCCAGGCGATGGCCGGGTACACGTTCGAGAACACCGTCAAGTTCATCGCCGTCACGGGCGAGGAGCAGGGGCTCTACGGCTCGGAGTACTACGCGGCCCAGGCCGCGGCCGCCGGGGAGCAGATCATCGCGGTCCTCGACGCCGACATGACCGGCTGGCAGGGAGACGGCCTCCCGGCCACGGGAGAGGACCTCGACGTCAATACGAACACCGCTTCCGCGTGGCTCGGTACGCTGATGCAGCAGGCCGCGACGGCCTACGGCACGGGCTGCGTGGTCAAGGCCTTCTCCTGCCCGTCGATGGTCTACAGCGACCACGCCCCGTTCTGGGACCACGGCTGGTCGGCGATCTGCGCGATCACCGACAACGAGGGGTCGTGCGGCCAGGCCGGAAGCTACCCCTACTACCACACGATCAACGACACGCTGGCCAACTGCGGAAACACCGCGTTCTACGCCGGGTCCGTGAAGGCGTTCGTCGCCACGGCGGCCCACCTGGGAGTACCCCTCTGCGGCGGCGGCGCTTTCCCGCCCGTTCCGACGGGCGTCTCCGCGGCGGGCTCGGGGACCAACCAGATCACGGTGAGCTGGGCGAACGGCGGGGCCGCGATTACGTACGAGGTCCTGCGGGGACGCGGGGGCTGCGGCGGGACCTTCTCCGTCGTTGCCACGACGACCTCGACTCACTACATCGATACGAATGTCTCCGGCGGGGTGACCTACGCCTACCGCGTCCGGGCGAAGCGTGGCGAGTGCGTAACGGCCGAGAGCACGTGCGTGACGGCCTCCACCACGGGAAGCTGCATGGAGTACCCGGACTTCGCGGGGGCCGCGAGCGCGGGGAACGGAGCGGTGCCGGTCTGCACCGTCAACGTCTCCTGGAACGCGGCCACGCCTCTCTGCACGGGACCGGTCGTCTACAACGTCTACCGCGGCACCGCGCCTTCGTTCGTGCCGGGGCCGACCAACCGGATCGCGACGGGAGTGACTGGCCTCGGCTTCGCGGACGCCAATGGCCTGCCGCCGGGGGCCACCGCGTACTACGTCGTCCGGTCGGTCGATACGAGCAACGGCTCCGAGGACCAGAACACCGTCGTGCGTTCGGCCACGCCCACCGGGCCCATCGCGTCGGCGACGTGGAGCGACGACGCGGGTGACACCGGCAGCGCCGCCATGACCGCGGGAACCCCCTGGACGGTCGACGCGACCGGCGGGCACACCGGCGCGAAGACCTACAAGACGGTCCCCGCCAACAACGTCTGCGGGTCGCTCACCTCGCCGTCATTCCTTCTCGGCAGCGGCGCGCAGCTCACGTTCTGGTCGAAATGGTTCCTCGATCCCGCATACGGGGACAAGGGACAGGTCGAGATCAGCATCGACGGCGGGACGACCTGGACGCGGCTCGAGATGGCCTACCCGAAGACGTCCCCCAGGACGGGGGATGCCTGCAACCTCCCGGCCGACAAGAAGTACTTCACGGACCTGAACCTGACGTGGACCCCGTTCACGGTGAGTCTCGGCGCCTACGCAGGGCAGACGGCCCGGTTGCGGTTCCGCATCTCGACCGATAGCAAGGGGACCGGCGAGTTCTGGTGGATCGACGACCTGGCGGTCACGGACGTCCAGACCCCGAGCGCGTGCACGGCGGGAATCGTCGGGCTCGAGCCGGTGGCCCTCACGACCGACGCGGAGTCCTTCGGGACCGGCACCTCGAACGCCAACGGCGTCCTCGAGCCGGGCGAGCAGGTGCGGGTTTCCCCCGTCTGGCACAACGGATCGGCCGCCGCCATCGCGGCGACCGGGACGGCGAGCGCCCTTGCGGGGCCCGCTGGCGCGACCATCTCGCTCCTCGACACCGCGGCCGGGTACGGAACGATCGCCGCCGGCGGCGACGGCACGTGCTCGGCCGATTCCTACGGTCTCGGCGTCAGCGATCCCCCGCCCGGCCGGTCGCGCACTGGGATCTCACCTTCGCCGAGAACCTCAGCACGGGCGGCACGAAGACGTGGACCGTGCACGTCGGACGGAGCTTCACCGACGTGCCCCCCGAGCACTGGGCCTACCGGTTCGTCGAGACGATCTTCCACAACGGCGTCACTTCGGGATGCGGCGTGGCCGCCTACTGCCCGGCGCAGCCGCTTTCGCGAGCGGAGATGGCCGTCCTCCTGCTGATGGCGGAGCACGGCCCGGCGTACGTCCCCCCGGCCTCGACCGGGAGCGTCTTCACGGACGTCGCCGTCGATCACTGGGCGGGGGATTTCATCGAGGCGCTCGCCGCGGAGGGGATCACGGCGGGATGCGGCGGGGGCAAGTACTGTCCGGACAACCCGATCACCCGGGCGGAGATGGCCGTCTTCCTGCTCGTCGCCGAGCACGGACCGGGGTGGGTCCCGCCCGCTCCGACCGGCACGGTCTTCAGCGACGTCCCTGCCGGCCACTGGGCCGGGGCCTACATCGAAACCCTTGCATCCGAAGGCATTACCGGCGGCTGCGGCGCTGGCATGTACTGCCCGGACAGCCCGGTGACCCGGGCGGAGATGGCCGTGTTTCTGACGTCGACGTTCGATCTCACCCTGGATTAGGGAGCCAGCCGGGTCCGGAGAAAGGTTTTCGCCCGTCGCTTCACTTCCTCGTCAGAGGGAGCGATAGCCCGTTCCCGGAACGGAAGGAGGGCTCGTATGCGAACGATTGCGGCTTTTCTGGCGCTCGGGCTCGTGGCCGTTGCGGGCGCTCGCCCGGCGGAAGCCGGGACGGGGAACGCCTGTCAGTTCCTTCCCGTCGTCATCGACGTCGAGGCTTCGGGCACCCGCTACCGGACGGAGGTCTCCTTCACCAACCCGAACCGGGACGTGCAGGAGATCGCCGTGCTGTACACGCCCTCCCTGGGGCGCGTCGAAGGGGCCGGCGAAGGCCGCTTCAGCATTCCGGGCGGGCAGCAGGTCCTCGTCCTGGACGCCATCGAGTTCCTCCGGGGGCTCGGGATCGGGATTCCAGGAAACCACCCCGGAAGCCGCCCAGGCAGGGACGCTGCGGATCTGCAACCTGAGCCCGGGGGAGACTCCCATCGGTGTGATGGCAAGGGTCACCGCGCCGACGCGGCCGCCCTACACGGCCGGCATGGCGGGGGTCTCGTTCGCCGCCGTTCCCGCCGAAGAGGGGTTCACGGGGCGCGCCGTCGTCTTCGGCTTCCACCAGAGCGCCCAGGACCGGACCAACGTCGCCCTCTACAACCCGGGGGCCGAGCCGGTCTCGGTGAGCGTCACGCTCCACTCCGGCACGAGCGAGGCCCGTGTCGTCCTCTCCGAGAAGGAAGACCTCGCGGGATACGGCTGGAAGCAGTTCACGTTCCCTGCCGGCCGGACCCTGCCCATCGATCAGGGGTTCGTCCGGATCGAGAGGATCTCGAAGACCGGGGTCTACGGGGCCTACGGCGTCGTCAACGACAACGACACCAACGACGGTTCTTTCATCCCCGCGGTTGCCGAGGACGAGACCCGGACCTCCTGGATGATCCCCGTGATGGTCGACTCCTCGGCGTATCGCAGCGAGCTCACCCTGGCGAACGCGGGAGACGTGAACGCGACGTTCACCCTGCAGTACCTCGACTCGGTGACCCGTTCCGGGCTGCCCCTCTCGGCGACCCTCTCTCTCCCAGCCCGCCGCCAGGTCATCGTGCCCGACGTGTTCGACCTGTTCCGGAGCGGACCATCGGGCGGGGAAATTCTGACCTCCGCCGGGACCCTTCGCGTGCAGGCCGACGAGGAGAAGGTCCGAGGGACTTTCGCGGGCGTCCGGGTCCTCACGCGGCAGGAGAGGGGCCGCTTTGGTGTCTTCGCGCCGGCTTTCTCGCCCGCCTCCGCGGATGCGAGCCAGGGGTTTCTCTGGGGATTGAGAGCGGACGTTCAGACCCGCTCCAACGTCGCCATCCTGAATGCGAACGCGTCGACCGGCGAGACGATCACCCTGCAGCTCCAGGTCTTCGACGGCGCCAGGGGGCGTCCGGCAGGAGCGCCTCTCACCGTGACTCTCGCGCCCGGGCAGTGGGCGCAGCCCGACGGGTTCTTCGCGAGATCCGGGGCCACGAGAGGCGACGTCCGGATCGTGCGCGTCAGCGGAACCGGGCCCTGGTGGGCCTACGGCATCGTGAACGACGGCTCGGCTCCCGGAGAGGGGACGGGAGACGGAAGCTTCGTCCCGATCGCCTTCACGGGAGCCCCGGCGCCCCTGCCCGAGGGAGCCTGGGGGGAAACGGGCGTACGGATGTGGGTGGACGAGAGCGGGGTCGCCATCGAAACCGATTGCACTCACGGGAAGATCGCGGGACCGATCTTCCTCGACGCGCAGGGTCGCTTCAGCGCGGAAGGGACCTACTCCTTCGAGGGGGGACCGACTCCCGAGGGTGGGTACCCCGTCCACAGGGTGGTCTACAGCGGCCTGGTCGAGAAGGGCCAGATGACCCTCACGATCAGGTTCGTCATGCTGTCCGCTTCTCAGGACGTGCGTCTGACCGCGACCCAGGGGGTCTCTCCACAGCTCAACAAGTGCCTGTGACGGCGGTCTGAGAGCCCAGGCAGCAAGCCGCTGGAGAACGGCCTGCTGCGGGGCTCGAACGCTATACTCCTGCGGCTCGGCGGCGCCTCGCGCCAGGCTGGAGGAGAGCAAGTGGGCAGACCAAAGTCGTGGGCGGTCGTTCTTTTCGTGACGGGTCTCTTCACCTCGGGCTGGGCCCGGCCGAGCGAGGCCCAGGGCCCGGACTGGATGGACAGGGTGGACCCCTGGGTGCTGTCCACGGCCGGCAAGAACGGGAGCACGGAGTTCCTGGTTTTCCTTCGCGAGCAGGCGTCCCTCCAGGCGGCCGCAGCTGTCACGACCAAGGAAGAGAAGGGCGAGCTCGTCACGAGCACCCTGCGCGAGACGGCGGCGCGCACGCAGGCCCCCGTCCTGGACGAGCTGAAGAGCCTGGGAGCGGAGTTCCGGCCGTACTGGATCGCGAACATGATCTGGGTCCGCGGCGACCTCGAGGTCGTCCGTCTCATGGCCGAGCGGCCCGAGGTCCTGCGAGTCTCCGCGAACCCGACCGTCGCACTGAAGAAGCTGCCTCCCGACCCGCAAGCTGATGGCGAGGCGCCGTCGGCGATCGAGTGGGGAATCACGAAGACGGGAGCCCCGTCCGCCTGGGCCCTCGGCTTCAAGGGCTCGGGAGTCGTCATCGCGGGGCAGGACACCGGGTACGACTGGGACCACCCGGCCTTGAAGGCCAAGTACCGCGGCTGGAACGGCTCGACCGCGAGCCACGACTACAACTGGCACGACTCCATCCACTCCGGTGGCGGCGTCTGCGGCGCGAACTCCGCGGTTCCCTGCGACGACGACGAGCACGGCACCCACACCATGGGAACGATGGTCGGCGACGACGGGAGCACGAACCAGATCGGCATGGCGCCGCAGGCGAAGTGGATCGGCTGCCGGAACATGGACCAGGGGAACGGCACGCCGGCGACGTACTCGGAGTGCTTCCAGTGGTTCGTCGCTCCGACGAATCTCGCCGGCCTCAACCCCGACCCGACGAAGGCGCCCCACGTCATCAACAACTCCTGGGGATGCCCCGTGAGCGAAGGCTGCACGGATCCGCTCGTCCTCAAGACCGTCGTGGAGAACGCGCGCGCGGCGGGAATCGTCGTCGTCGTCTCCGCCGGGAACGCCGGGTCGAGCTGCTCGTCCGTGAACGATCCTCCCGCGATCTACGACGCCTCCTTCAGCGTGGGAGCCACCAATTCCTCCGACGGCATCGCGTCGTTCTCGAGCCGCGGGCCTGTCACGCTGGACGGCTCCAACCGCGCGAAGCCGGACATCTCGGCGCCGGGGGTCAACGTCCGCTCCAGCATCCCTGGAGGCGGGTACGCCTCGTTCGACGGGACGTCCATGGCGGGACCGCATGTCGCGGGCCACGTCGCCCTCCTCCTCTCCGCGATGCCTCAGTGGAAGGGCCAGGTCGACCTCGTCGAAGAGCGGATCAGGCACTCGGCGGTCCCGCTCACCAGCGGAGAGAACTGTGGAGGCGTGCCCGGAAGCCAGATCCCCAACAACACGTTCGGCTGGGGACGCATCAACGCCCTCGCCTCCGTGAGCATGGTCGACCTCGGAATCGAGATCACCGACTCCCCCGATCCCGTGGTCGTCGGCGGACAGCTGACCTACCTGGTCCGCGGCAGCAACACGGGCGTCGTGACGGCGACGAACGTCAACGCCACCGTGACGCTTTCTCCGCTGGTTTCGTTCGTCTCGGCCAGCACGGGATGCACCCACAACACCGGCGTCGTCACGTGCAGCTTCGGGTCGATCGCCAAGGGGACCTTCCCCTTGAAGAGCATCGTCGTGACCGTCAACAGCGGGGGACGATCCAGACCTCGGGCAGCATCACGGGCACCCTCTACGACCTCAACTCCGGGAACAACCAGGTCTTCGTCACGACCCTCACGGGCAGCGGTGCCGACCTGAAGCTCACGATGACCGGTGCGTGGAACCCGGCGCTTGCCGGCGTGGCGTTCACGTACTCCCTGACGGCCCAGAACCTCGGGCCCGCCGCCGCGGGGCTCGTCCAGATCACCGACACCCTGCCTGCGGGTGCGGTCTTCTCGTCGGCGTCCGCCGGCTGCACGCACGTGTCGGGAACGGTCACCTGCGATCTCGCCAGCCTCAGCAGCGGCGCTTCTTCGGCGGTCAGCATCACGGTCGTTCCGTCCGGCACGTCCATGACGAACGGCGCCGTCGTGGCGGGCGACTCCGTGGACGCGAACCCGGCGAACAACTCCGCCAGCGTGACGACGGGCGTCGTGGCCGCGCTGCCCGTGAGCCTGGCGGTGGACACCCTCGCTGGCGGAGGCGTCGGCTCCGACGCCAACGGGGTCTTCGAGCCGGGCGAGCAGGTCTTGGTGAACCCCTCGTGGCAGAACCCGAGCGCGGGCGCGGCGGTCTTCTCCGGGGCCGCGACCTCCTTCGTGCCCGTGTCCGTCGCGGGCGGCACGTACACCATCGCGGACGCGACGGCCTCGTACGGGAGCATCGGTGCCGGGGCCACCGGAGACAGCCAGGGGGCGACGGGCGACAGCTACGAGCTGGACGTCCCCGTTCCCGGCGCGCGCCCGGCCCTGCACTGGGACGCCCAGTTCACCGAGACGCTGTCCACCGGCGCCGCCCGGACCTGGACCCTGCACCTCGGTGACTCGTTCACCGACGTTCCCCGGAGCCACTGGGCCTACCGGTTCGTCGAGACGATCTTCCACAACGGCGTCACTTCGGGATGCGGCGTGGCCGCCTACTGCCCGGCGCAGCCGCTTTCGCGAGCGGAGATGGCCGTCCTCCTGCTGATGGCGGAGCACGGCCCGGCGTACGTCCCCCCGGCCTCGACCGGAAGCGTCTTCACGGACGTCGCCGTCGATCACTGGGCGGGGGATTTCATCGAGGCGCTCGCCGCGGAGGGGATCACGGCGGGATGCGGCGGGGGCAGGTACTGTCCGGACAACCCGATCACCCGGGCGGAGATGGCCGTCTTCCTGCTCGTCGCCGAGCACGGACCGGGGTGGGTGCCGCCCGCACCGACCGGCACGGTGTTCAGCGACGTTCCGGCCGGCCACTGGGCCGGGGCATACATCGAGACCCTGGCGGCCGAAGGCATCACCGGCGGCTGCGGTGGCGGTGCTTTCTGCCCCGACAGTCCGGTGAGCCGGGCCGAGATGGCGGTCTTCCTGACCTCGACGTTCGGGATGGAGCTCTATTGACGGTCCGGGCCGCGAGGGTCTGATCGACCCGCGGGAACGGCCCGGAGGCAGGTCGTTCCCGCAACGAACCTCGACGGTCTCCGTGTCCGCCCGCTCGAGACAGCGGCGGACGAGCACGGGCGCGGACTAAACTCCCCGCGAGGCCCGATTCGAGTCCCATGACACGCACGCTCATCACCGGCATCAGCGGACAGGATGGTTCGTATCTCGCGGAGGCGCTCCTCGCCGACGGGCACGAGGTGCACGGCCTGGTGAGGCAGGCGAGCATCCTGCAGCGGGGCCGGCTCGACGCGATCCCGGCGTGCGCGGCGGCGCGGGCCGACGGCCGGCTGAAGCTCCACTACGCCGACCTGACCGACTCGTCGAGCCTGCAGTGGCTCGTGAGACAGGTGAAGCCCACCGCGATCTACCACCTCGCGGGGCAGAGCCACGTGAAGGTCTCCTTCGACCTGCCCGAGTACACGGCGGACACGACGGGGCTCGGGACGCTGCGGCTCCTCGAGGCGGTGCGGCAGAACGTGCCCGAGGCGCGGTTCTTCCTCGCGGCGACGAGCGAGATCTTCGGCGAGCCGGCCGAGAGCCCGCAGAGCGAGACGACGCCGGTGGCTCCGATCAACCCCTACGCCGCCGCGAAGCTCTACGCCCTGAACCTCGTCCGGGTCTACCGCCGGGCCTACGGCCTCTTCGCCTGCGCCGGGATCCTCTTCAACCACGAGAGCCCCCGGCGCGGCGAGAACTACGTGACGCGGAAGATCGCGCGCGGGGCGGCGCGGATCGCGGCGGGCCTGGAGAAGGAGCTGCACCTCGGCACGCTGACTCCCCGGCGGGACTGGGGCTGGGCGCCGGACACCGTCGAGGGGATGAGGGCGATCCTGGGTGCCCGGAGGGCGGACGACTACGTCCTCGCGACGGGAGAGACGCATTCGGTGGGCGACTTCTGCGAGCTGGCCTTCCGGACGGTGGGCCTGGACTACCGCGAGCACGTCGTCCTCGACCCGGAGTACGCGCGACCGGTGGACATCACGGAGACGCGCGGCGACGCGACGAAGGCCGCCCGCGAGCTGGGGTGGACGCCGCGGACGACGTTCGCAGAGCTGGTGGGCCGGATGGTGGATGCGGAGAGGGAAGCCCTGGACGACCCGAGGCCGGCCTGCGATTGAGGCCGGTGGCGACCATCGTCGTCCCGGTCCAGGGACCGTCGCCGGATCTCGAGCGCTGCCTCACCTCGGTCGTCGCGTGTACGGACCTCCTGCGCCATCGCCTCGTCGTCGTCGCCGACGGGCCGCTCGAGCCGGGACCGGCGCACGTGGCTTCGCGGATGGTCGCCGCTCGGCCCGACGCGGTGCGGCTCGTCGAGCGCCCCGTGCGCGGCGGCTACCCCGCAGCGGCGAACACGGGACTGCGTGAAGCGGCGGGCGACGTCGCCCTCCTCAACAGCGACACCGAGGTGACGGAGGGGTGGCTCGAGAAGCTGGGAGAGGCGGCGCGCCGCCGGCCGCGCATCGCTTCTGCGACCCCCTTCTCGAACAACGCCACGCTCTGCTCGCTGCCGCGGCCGTTCGCCGAGAACGCGATCCCGGCGGGGTACACCGTCGCCACGTTCGCGCAGCTCGTGGAGGAGCGGTCGGCCCGGCTCTCGCCGGAGATTCCCACGGGGGTCGGCTTCTGCCTCTTCCTGACGCGGGAGGCGATCGACGAAGTGGGCCTTCTCGACGAGAAGGGCTTCGGCGTCGGCTACGGCGAAGAGGTCGACTGGTGTCTGCGCGCGTCGGCGCGCCGCTTCACGCACGTCCTCGACGACGCGACGTTCGTGTGGCACCGGGGGGGCGGGAGCTTCGGCCGAGAGGCAGTGACCCGGGCGCGGCGAGCCGAGCGGCTCCTCGCGAGACGGTTCCCGGGATTCCTTCCGGGCCTCGCGCGTTTCATGCGCGAGGACCCGTTGTCGCCGGTTCGCGAGAGGGTCGCCGTGGCGCTGCGGCCGCCGCGGCGCACGCGGGCTGCGGAGGCGGGACCGGCGAGGGTGGTTCACCTCGTCCACGGCTGGCCACCGCACGCCACCGGCGGGACGGAGGTCTTCGCCCGGACGCTGGCGCTCTTCCAGGCCCGGCGACGAGAGGTCGCGGTCTACGCGCGCCTTTCCGACCCGACCCGGCCGAAGGGCGAAGCCGTGGAGCTCGTCGACGGCGGCGTTCGCGTGCGGCTCGTCGTCAACGACTTCCTCCAGCGGGACCCGCTCTCGCGCAACGCGCTCCACGACCGGGCCTTTGCGGCCGACTTCGACCGTTTCCTCGACGAGGCGCGGCCCGACCTCCTGCACGTCCACCATCTCGCGGGACACGCGGCGACGCTCCCGGGCCTCGCCCGAAGGCGCGGGGTGCCGGTGGTCTGCCAGCTCCAGGACTGGTGGCCGCTCTGCGCGAGGGTGAACCTCCTGAACGCGGGCGGTGAGCTCTGCGCGGGGCCTTCACCGGTGAAGTGCGCCCGTTGCCGGCCGCTGACGGCGCTTCCCCCGGCGGCGTTCCTGAACCCGGCCCTGCACGCGCTCCGGGCGGGCCTGATGCGGAGAGCCCTGGTGGCGGACCGGTACGTCGCAGGCTCCCGTTTCCTCGTGCGGAGCTGGCGCGAGGCGGGCTGGCTTCCCGGGGCGGCCCCGGTCGAGGTCGTGCCGTACGGCATCCCGTACGCCTTGCCCGAGAGCCCATGCAGCGATCGGCCCCTGCGCCTGCCCCTGCGCTTCGGCTTCGTCGGAGCGTTGATGCCCCACAAGGGGGCGCACGTGGCGGTGGAGGCGTTCTGCGGAGTGCCGCCCGATGCGGCGCGGCTCCGGATCTGGGGCGATCCCGACGCGGACCCGGCGTACGTCGAGCGGATGCTCGGGCGGGCGGGCGGCGCGGACGTCCGGATCGAGGGGCGGTTCCCCGAAGGGGAGAAGGGCCACGTGTTCTCGGACATGGACGTCCTCCTCGTTCCTTCGATCGGCCTCGAGTCGTACGGCATCGTCGTCGACGAGGCGATGGCGCACGGCGTGCCCGTCGTCGCGAGCCGGCGGGGGGCGCTGCCGGAGCGCTTCGGGGAGAGCTGCGGTGCGTTCTTTCCGGCGGGGGACCCGGGTGCCCTGAGGGCGGTGATCGAGCGACTCGTGGCCCGGCCGGAGACGATCGACGAGTGGCGGCGCGCCCTGCCGCCGGTGCGGACGCTCGGGGACGCGGCGGAGCGGATCGAAGAGATCTATGCCGGGCTGTTCGTCGCGAGGGGCCCGGGTTGAGAAAGGCGCGCCTCGCGTGGGATCTCTTCCGCGCGGAGGGGCTCCGCGGTTTCGCGGAGCGGCTGGCCGACCGGAGGGAGGCGTCGCGAGGCCGCCGGGGCGAGCGGACCGTGGCTCCGGCGGACGCGGTGCCGGCGGGAGCCGTGGTCCCGGTCCTGGACGTCCTCGCGACTCCGCTCGCCCCGCGATGGGGCGGTGTGCCGGTGCAGCTCGGCGTGCGGCTCGCGGAGGAGGCGCTTCGCGGGCCGACGGCGCTCCTTGCGCCCGAGGCGGGCTGGTGGACGCTTCGGACGACGCACGGGGAAGACCGGCGCCGGGCGCGGCTGGGGCCGTGGCGGCCGGGGGCCGACCCGTCCGAGGCGCCGGACGGCGCGATCGGAACGGTGCTCGAGGCGGCGCGCCTCGTCGGCGCGAAGATCGTGAACTTCGAAGGGGCTTCGGGCTGGCCGCCGGAGGCCCTCCGGGCGGTCGCTCGTCCGGGATTGAAGCTCGTCGTTTCGCTCCACGATTTCGCTCTCTTCTGTCCGCGCCCGAACCTCGTCGAGGAGCCCTGGGCCCGCTTCTGCGCGTACTCGCGAGACGCGGAGAGGTGCAGGGCCTGCCTCGGGGGGACGTGGAGCCTCCCGACGGGTTTCGTCGAGGATTGGAGACGGCAGGCCGGCGCCCTCCTCGGATCGGCGGATGCGGTGGTCTATCCGTCGGAGTTCCTGAGGCGTCGGCACGCGGAACTCTTCCCGGGTGTCAGGCCCGGGCTCGAACGCGTGATCGGGCCGCCGACGCCGGGCCGGCCGGCGGAGGGGACGGCCGAAAGAGTGCTCGGTGAAGGGGCTGGTGGCTTGCACCACGTCGCCTTCGTCGGCGCGTACCGGCGGCACAAGGGGGCGCTCGTCTTCGAGGAGCTGCTCCGGAGCGCCCCGAAGGAGGGTTCGAGGACGGTCCGCTGGTCGATTTTCGGGAGCGGGGATCCGGCGCTGCTTCTGAGGGCGCGGCGGCTCGGGGCCCGCGTCGTGGGGCACTACCGTGCCGGGGGGCTGCCGCGGCTCCTCCGGAACGAACGGGTCGACGTCGCCCTTCTCCTCTCCATCTGGCCCGAGACGTTCGGGCTGACGCTCGGCGAGTGCCGCGCGGCGGGCGTCCCGGTGATCGCGTTCGAGCACGGAGCGATCGCGGACAGGATTGCGGCCGAGGGTGGAGGGCTTCTCGTGCCGCCGGAGCTGGGAACGGCCGGGGTCGGCGCGTTGCTGGAGAGGGTCCTGGCGGGCGAGGTCGAGATGCCGGCGTTCCGCGGCAGAACGGCTGGTCCGTCCGCCACGGAGGCCGCTGCGGAGCGGAGGGATCTCTACCGTACACTCTTCGGCGAAGCATCGTGAAGCCCATCCTCATCTCGGTCGTCGTACCGACCCTCGACACGAAGGAGCTCACCGTGGCGTGTGTCGACGCGGTGCTCCGGTCGGAGCTCCCGGCGGGAACGGCGCTGGAGCTCATCGTCGTCGACGACGGAGGCCGGGACGGAACCGCCGAGACGCTCTCTGGGCGGCCGGGTGTTCGCATCCTGAGGAACGAGGCGACGACGGGTTTCTCCCGGGCCGTGAACCGCGGCGTCGCGGAGGCGTCGGGGGATCTCCTCGTCTTTCTCAACAGCGACGCAACGGTGGAGCCGGCGGGCCTCGCGCGGCTGGCGGAGGCATTCGCCGCCGACGCCTCCCTCGGAATCGCCGGTGCGGCGCTCCGCTTCCCGGACGGCGCGCCCCAGTGGAGCGGGGGACGCGAACCAGATCTCCCCTGGCTCTTCGCCCAGGCGAGCGCCTTCCCGGCTTTCCTCGGGCGTTTCCCTGCGTGGCGGCGGCTGAAGCCGCTCCACCCGGCTTCGGTCGCGGACGTCGGCTGGGTCTCGGGCGCGGCGATGGCCGTGCGGGCGTCCGTCTGGCGCGAGCTCGGCCCGTTCGACGTCAGCTTTGCCTTCTACGTCCAGGACCTGGATTTCTGCCTGCGCGCCCGTGACCGGGGCTGGCGCGTCTGCCTCCTTCCCGAGTTCCGCGCCTTCCATCACCAGGGAGCGACGATCGCCCCGACGGGCGAGGGGGGGACTGGAAACGCGGGAGTGGGTCTCCTCTGGAACGACCTCGTCCTCTGGGCCGAGAAGCGGAAGGGGCCGTCGTTCGCGAGGCGGGCGCGGGCGGCGATCTGGGTCGGGGCGGCGCTGCGGATCGCGGCCCGCCGCCTCTCCTTCCCGTTCGTCTCGGCGTCCCGCCGCGCCACCTGGCGGAGAGACACGGCGGCCCTTTCGGAAGCGCGTGCGGGCCTCGGCCTCCCGCGCCTGACGCGGTAGCGTTTCCACGGGCGAAGCCCCGCTTGGACAGGCGCCCGCGTCCTTATCGAGCGGTCTCCCCGATCCCAGGCTCCGGCGGCGCGTGGACCATCGTCCCTCCGACGTGGCCGGTGGCGGCCATGAGAGCGCAGCTGAGAAGGGCCGCCAGGAGAGCCGGAAGCGGGGAGCCCTCGCGCCTGCGGGCCGCGAGAGCGAGCCCGAGGGCGAGCGCCGCCGCCACGACGGCGGCGAGGGCCAGGAGGGCGTGACGTTGCGCGAGCCCCTCGACGGCCTTCGGCCCCGGAATCGGCCCCCAGCCCCCGGCGAGGTAGGCGAGCTGGTCGGCCCACCGCCAGCCCGTGAATGCGGCGGCGAGACCCCCGGCGACCGTGGCGACGAGGAGGAGCGCGGCGCCCGCGAGCGCGGCAGACCGCTGCGCCGGCTTCCAGAGACCGAGCGCGAGCGCGCCCGCCGCGAAGAAGGCTCCGGCCACGGGGAAGTGGATCACCGCGGGATGCAGCGGCAACTCGGTCATGTCATCTCCTGAACGGGGACATAATCCGCCCCCTTCCCTCCCCTCGGAAGTGAGATACGTCATGGACTCGATCGTCATTCGCGGCGCGCGCCAGCACAACCTCAAGAACATCTCGCTGTCGATCCCCCGCAACGCCCTCGTCGTCCTGACCGGCGTCTCGGGCTCGGGGAAGTCGTCCCTCGCCTTCGACACCCTCTTCGCCGAGGGGCAGCGGCGCTACGTCGAGTCCCTCTCGGCCTACGCGCGGCAGTTCCTCGAGCAGATGGAGAAGCCCGACGTCGACTCGATCGAGGGGCTCTCGCCCGCGATCTCGATCGAGCAGAAGACGACGTCGAAGAACCCCCGCTCGACCGTCGGGACGGTCACGGAGATCCACGACTACCTGAGGCTCCTCTTCGCCTCCATCGGCCAGCCCCACTGCGTCAGCTGCGGGCGGGAGATCTCGGCGCAGACGATCCAGCAGATGACCGACCGGATCCTCGCGATGCCCGAAGGGACCCGCTTCCTCGTCCTCGCCCCGTTCGTCCGCGGGAAGAAGGGGGAGTACCGGCGGCAGATGGCCGAGTTCGCGAAGAAGGGGTTCGTGCGGGCGCGCGTCGACGGCGAGACGATCGACCTCGCCGAGCCGCCGGAGCTCGACAAGCAGAAGAAGCACTCCATCGACGTCATCGTCGACCGCCTCGTCGTGCGGCGCGACGAAGAGACCCGCCGGCGCCTCGCCGATTCGCTCGAGACGGCGGTGCGGGTCGCCAGCGGACTCGTGACGATCTCGGTCGTCGGCGGGAAGGGAGCGACGGTCTCCGAGGAGACCCTCTCGACCTCCTACGCCTGCCCCGACTGCGGGACCTCGCTCCCCGAGATCACGCCCCGCCTCTTCTCGTTCAACTCCCCCTACGGGGCCTGCGCGGCCTGTTCGGGCCTCGGCTCGGTGCCGCGCGTCGACCCCGACCGGCTCGTTCCCGACCCGGCGCTCTCGATCAGCGAGGGGGCGATCGCCCTCTGGAAGCCCGGGTCGGCGAACTGGCGCCTGAGGCAGGTCGAGCAGCTCTCGAAGGCGGCGAAGTTCTCGATGGACGTCCCGTGGAAGAAGCTCCCGGCCGACGTCCGCGACATGATTCTCCACGGCTCGAAGGAGCGGGAGATCAAGTGGAAGTGGAAGTCGGAGAAGGGGGAGTACGTCTGGTCCTCCTCCTACAAGGGGCTCGTCCCGCTCCTGACGGAGAAGTACAAGGAGGTCGAGAGCGAGGAGGCGCGGCAGGAGCTGGAGAAGTTCATGTCGGCCACCCCCTGCCCCGACTGCGGCGGCCGGCGCCTGAAGCCGGAGGCGCTCGCCGTGAAGGTGCGCGGGCGGGCGATCGACGCGCTGACGGGGATGACGCTCGAGGACGCCAAGGCGTTCTTCGTCTCGTTCGACGCCCAGCCGCGCGAGCGGGAGATCGCCGGGAAGATCCTGAAGGAGATCGAGGACCGTCTCGGCTTCCTGAACGACGTCGGCATCGGCTACCTCTCCCTCGGGCGCGGCTCGGCGACGCTCTCCGGGGGCGAGGCGCAGCGGATCCGCCTCGCGACGCAGATCGGGTCGAAGCTGATGGGGGTCCTCTACGTCCTCGACGAGCCCTCTATCGGCCTCCACCCCAAGGACAACCGCAAGCTCATCGACACGCTGAAGGCGATGCGCGACCTCGGGAACACGGTCGTCGTCGTCGAGCACGACGAGGAGACGATCCGGTCGGCCGATCGCGTCGTCGACCTCGGCCCCGGGGCCGGCGTCCACGGCGGCGAGGTGGTCGGGGAGGGGAAGGCCGCCGAGCTCGTCCGCTTTCCCCGCTCGCTGACCGGGAAGTACCTCTCGGGCGAGCTCTCGATCCCGGTCCCGGAAACCCGCCGGGCCGGGAGCGGGAAGACGATCTCGGTCGTCGGGGCCCGGGCGAACAACCTCCAGAACGTCACGGTCCGCTTCCCGCTCGGCTGCCTGACGGCGGTGACGGGGGTTTCCGGATCCGGCAAGTCCACGCTGGTCAACGACATCCTCTACCGGGCCGCGGCCCGGGCGCTCCACGAGTCGAACGAGAAGCCGGGGGCGCACGACCGGATCGAGGGGCTCGAGCACGTCGACAAGGTCATCGACATCGACCAGTCGCCGATCGGCCGGACTCCCCGCTCGAACCCGGCGACCTACACGAACCTCTTCGGAGGGATCCGCGACCTGATGGCCCAGGTGCCGGAGGCGCGAATGCGCGGCTACGGTCCGGGGCGCTTCTCCTTCAACGTGAAGGGGGGGCGGTGCGAGGCGTGCGGCGGCGGCGGCCAGATCGCCATCGAGATGCACTTCCTGCCCGACGTCTACGTCACCTGCGACGTCTGCGGAGGCCACCGGTACAACCGCGAGACGCTCGAGGTCCGCTACAAGGGGCTCAACATCGCCGAGGTCCTCGACCTGACGGCCGAGCAGGCGGCCGAGGTCTTCACGAACGTCCCGTCGATCCGGAACGTCTCCGCGACGCTGGTGGAGGTCGGCCTCGGCTACATCAAGCTCGGCCAGCCGGCGACCACGCTCTCCGGGGGCGAGGCGCAGCGGGTGAAGCTGGCCCGCGAGCTGGCCAAGCGCGCGACCGGGCGGACGCTCTACATCCTCGACGAGCCGACGACCGGCCTCCACTTCGACGACGTGAAGAAGCTCCTCGCCGTCCTCCACGCCCTGGTCGACCGGGGGAACACCGTCATCGTCATCGAGCACAACCTCGACGTCGTCAAGACGGCCGACCGGATCGTCGACCTGGGACCCGAAGGGGGAGCCCGGGGAGGCCTCGTCATCGCCGAGGGGACCCCCGAGGAGGTCGCGGCGGTCGCGGTCTCGGCGACGGGCCTCCACCTCGCCCCGCTCCTCCGAAAGAGGCGGCCGGCAAGCCGCCGGTAGATCGCGGGGCCTCCCGGCCCTAGAATCAACGGTCTGTCGTGATCACGGGCTTCAACACCGACATCCGGCACGGGGACCGGGTCTTCCACGTCCAGACCGAGGACCGGGGGACCGGGAACCCGATCGTCGAGTCTCTCGTCTACGTGGGTGGACAGATTCTCCTTTCGAAGAGGAGCCCGTACGCGGACCTCGTCATCGACGGAAAGCCCGACGAGAAGGCCGTCAAGCAGCTGATGGACCTTCAGCACCGGCGGATCATCGAGGCGATTCGGCGGGGCCGATTCGACCCGACGCCGTCGGGGGCCCCGCCTGTCGAAAGTGGCGCCGTGAAGCCCGAGCCCCCCCTCTCCCCCGCTGCCGCAGCGGCCGCCGCAGCGATCCTGGCAGGAGGCCCGAATTCCGGTGGCTTTCAGGCCGCCCACCCTCGGCCGCCCGCGACGGACGCGATGGCGCGGCCACCTGCCTCCGGCGTCGTTCCGAGCCCCCCGGCCTTCGGCGCGATGGCCAGGCCGCCCGCTTCCGGTGTCCTCTCGAGGCCACCGGCTTCCGGCGCGATGGCCAAGCCGCCCGCCCCTGGCGCCATTCCCGGAAACGGCACGGGCCTGGATCGGTCGCTCGACCAGGTCATCATCGAGTACCTCGCGGCGGAGGCCGCTTCCGAGCGGCTGGAGCTCGGCCTGATGAAGGGCGGAGAGCTCGTCTCCGGCGAAGCCGTCGCCCTTTCCGTCCGGGCTGCCACGTCTCTCACGGACCGGCCCGTGCCGGGAGCGAACATCACCCTCCGGGTCGTCTCGAATCTCGGTCCGACGCAGGTCCTCTACCGCGGCGTCACCGGCGGTGACGGCCTCGTCAAGGTGACGGCGACGCTTCCGGACATCGGCGACGGCAACGCGGCCCTGATCGTCTCCGCGACCTCCGCGCTGGGCAACCAGGAGATCAAGCAGCTCATTCGCCGGAAGGTCGAATAGCCCCCCTACGGGTCCCGGGCTCTTCGCGGGACTTGAAGTTCGGCGCGCTCCCCGTATAATTCGCGTCCCGCGGTCGGTCGGACGGACCGGGCGCGGGTCCACGGGCCGTTAGCTCAATTGGTAGAGCAAGAGACTCTTAATCTCTGGGTTCGGGGTTCGAGTCCCTGACGGCTCACCAGCTCTCTGCGGGGGTCGGCGGAAACGCCGGCCCCCGATTCGTGTCTCCCTGCCGCGACATCGAGGTGCCGGCCGGCTCCGAGGGTGATCCCGCCCGGTGGTTCCGGCCCCGGGTCCTCATCGGGCCCTTGTGGTAACGTCCCGCTCCCCGTCCGCGTCCGCTCCGCGGGAGTGGCGGAATGGCATACGCGCCGGACTTAGGATCCGGTGGGGCGACCCGTGAGGGTTCGAGTCCCTCCTCCCGCACCACGCTGAAACGAGAGACCCCCATGAACATCACGTCCTACGTCGAAGAGTCCCCGACGAAAAAGTCGATGACGCTGGAGATCTCCCTCGAGGAGGTCCGCGCCGCGACCGAGAAAGCCGCCCGGAGCATGGCCCGGCAGGTCCGCCTTCCCGGCTTCCGCCCCGGGAAGGTGCCCGCGGAGATCGTGAAGAAGCGCTTCGCCGACGAGCTGAAGGGCGAGGTGCTCGAGTCGCTCCTGCGCGACACGCTTCGCGAGGCCTTTCACGAGAAGGGGCTTCTCGTGGTCGGGGAGCCGAAGATCGACGACCTGAAGTACGAGGCGGACGCCCCGCTCACGTTCAAGGTCGAGGTCGAGCACCGCCCGGCCGTTGCGCCGAAGGACTACCGGGGGCTGAAGGTTCCGACCGAGTCGACCATTCCGTCGGACGACGAGGTCGCCGCCGCCCTCGAGCGGATCCGCGAAGGGCGCTCCACGTTCGAGGCGGTCGAGGACCGCCCGGCGATGGACGGCGACTTCGGCCTCGTCGACATCCGCGGAGTCTTCCCCTCCGGCGACGGCAAGGACTTCGAGCGGCCGAAGGTCCTCGTCGAGATCGGCGGGGAGGAGACGCTTCCCGAGATGTCGGCGCACCTGCGCAACGCCGAGGCCGGCGTAACCGTGAGCTTCCAGAAGGACTTCCCCGAAGAGGGAGTCGATCCCGAGTTCGCCGGCAAGTCGGTGCTCTACCACGTGCAGCTCCACGCCATCAAGAAGAGGGTCCTGCCGGAGTGGGACGACGAGCTCGCCCGCCAGGTCCTGACCCCGCGCGAGGGGGAAGCCCCCGAAGGGGCCGGGATGGAGATGCTGAAGGCCGAGCTGACGAAGAGCCTCGTGCGGGAGAAGGAGCAGGCGCTGAAGGAGAAGCGGCGCCGGGCCGTCCTGGACGCGCTCCTCGCCCTGAACCCGGTCGACGCGCCCGAGACGATGGTGACCGCCGAGGTCGATTCCTCCCTCCAGCAGTACGCGCGCTTCCTCGCCTCCCAGGGGATGGACCTGAAGGAGGCGAAGATGGACTGGAACAAGATCCGGGAGGAAGCCCGGCCGGCGGCCGTCCGCCGGGTGAAGGAGTACCTCCTGCTCGACGCGATCGCCGAGGCCGAGAAGCTCGAGATCAGCGACACGGAGCTGGACGCCGACCTCAAACGCCGGGCCCGCTCGATGGGGGCCGCCTTCGGCGAGCTCAAGTCCCAGCTCGTGAAGAACGACCGGCTGGAGGGGATCCGGGAAGAGCTCCGGATCGACAAGGCCCTCGAGCTGGTCCTGACGGAAGCCGTTCCGGCCTCCTGAGCGGAGAGGGATTAGGAGGATCGCTGATGCTGGTCCCGATGGTGATCGAGCAGACGAACCGGGGAGAGCGGGCGTACGACATCTACTCCCGGCTCCTGAAGGACAACGTCATCTTCCTCGGCACCGCGATCAACGACGAGGTCGCGAACCTCGTCATCGCGCAGATGCTCTTCCTCGAGGCCGAGAACCCCGAGAAGGACATCACGCTCTACATCAACAGCCCGGGCGGGTCGGTCACCGCCGGTCTCGCGATCTACGACACGATGCAGTACGTCAAGCCCGACGTGGCGACCTACTGCATCGGGCAGGCGGCCTCCATGGGAGCCGTCCTCCTCGCGGGCGGCAAGAAGGGGAAGCGGGCCGCGCTTCCGAACGCGCGCGTCCTCATCCACCAGCCGCTCGCCTACGGCCTCGAGGGGCAGGCGTCGGACATCGAGATCCACGCCCGGGACCTCGTCCGTATGAAGAAGAGGCTCAACGAGATCCTCTCGACCCACACGGGCCAGCCGTTCGAGCGGATCGAGATGGACACCGATCGCGACAACATCTTCGAGGCCGAGGCGGCGCGGGAATACGGCCTCATCGACATGGTGCTCCGGAACCGGGATTGAGCCCGGGTCAGGAAACGGCCCCCGGCGGCCGGGGGCGCTAGAATTCCCCCGGGAAGGATTCCTTCAGGGATGACGAAGAAAACGGGTTCCGGCGACGTCCTCAGGTGCAGCTTCTGCAACAAGTCGCAGCGCGACGTGAAGAAGCTCATCGCGGGGCCGACGGTCTACATCTGCGACGAGTGCGTCGACATCTGCCTCGACATCATCGCGGAGGACCGCGTCCTCGACCAGGCCAAGCCCGAATCGAAGCTGCCCAAGCCCCGCGATATCAAGGAGTTCCTCGACGAGTACGTCGTCGGCCAGGAGCAGGCGAAAAAGAAGCTCGCGGTCGCGGTCTACAACCACTACAAGCGGATCGACTACTTCGAGCGGAACCGGAAGCTCGACGTCGAGCTCCAGAAGTCGAACATCCTTCTCATCGGGCCGACCGGCACCGGCAAGACGCTCCTCGCCCAGACCCTCGCCAGGATGCTCTCGGTCCCGTTCACGATCGCCGACGCCACGACCCTCACCGAGGCGGGCTACGTCGGCGAGGACGTCGAGAACATCATCCTGAAGCTCTACCAGGCGGCGGGCCAGGACAAGGAGAAGACCGAGCGCGGCATCGTCTACATCGACGAGATCGACAAGATCGCCCGCAAGGGGGAGAACCCGTCGATCACCCGGGACGTGTCGGGCGAAGGGGTCCAGCAGGCGCTCCTGAAGATCCTCGAGGGGACCGTCACGAACGTCCCGCCCCAGGGGGGGCGCAAGCACCCGCACCAGGAGTTCATCCAGATCGACACGACGAACATCCTCTTCATCTGCGGGGGGGCGTTCGTCGGCCTCGAGGACATCATCGGCCGCCGCCTGACCGAGAAGGCGATGGGCTTCGGCGCGAAGATCGAGTCGAAGAAGCAGAAGCGCGCCGGAGACACGCTCGAGAAGACCCACCCGGAAGACCTGATCAAGTTCGGGATGATTCCCGAGTTCATCGGGCGCGTCCCGGTCGTGGCGACGCTCCACGACCTCGACCGCGCGGCCCTCGTCTCCATCCTGAAGGAGCCGAAGAACTCCCTCATCAAGCAGTACCAGACGCTCCTGGAGTTCGAGAACGTCGGGCTCCGCTTCACGGACGATGCCGTCGACGAGATCGCCGACGAGGCGATGAAGCGCACGCTCGGGGCGCGGGGCCTCAAGGTCATCCTCGAGGAGCTCATGCTCGACGTGATGTACCGCGTTCCCTCCGAGGAGGAGATCGAGGAGTGCGTCATCACGAAGGAAGTCGTCCAGCGGCGCGCTGCGCCGATCCTGTCGCTGCGGAAGGTCGGTTGACGGCCTTCTCCCCGGCGTCGCCCGGTCCCGCGCCCTCCGCGCGGGGCCAGAGCCCTCGCACCAAGAGGTAGATCCGAATGACTTCTCCCGCGACCCCGCCCGGACGGCCCGCGACGCGGACGTTTCCGCTCGTGCCGCTCCGCGACATGGTCGTCTTTCCCCGGATGATGGCCCCCTTCGTCGTGGGCCGCGCGTCGTCGATCGCGGCGCTCGAGGCGGCCCTGCTGACGCCCGACAAGCGGATCTTCCTGGCCGCGCAGCGCGACCCGAAGATCGACGAGCCGGCCGCGGGCGACATCCACGACGTCGGCGTCGTGTCGGTCGTCGTCCAGTCGCTGAAGCTTCCGAACGGCCACATCAAGGTCATGGTCGAGGGGGTCTCGCGAGGCGTCATCCGCTCCTTCGCCACCGCCGGCGGCCACAAGGAAGTGGCGGTCGAGGCCGTGGAGGCGCGGCCGCTCTCCGGCGGCGCCGCCGAGATCAACCCGTACATGCAGAAGGTGCTCGGCGTCTTCGAGCAGTACGCCAAGCTCTCCCACCAGCTCGCCTACGAGGGGCTCCTCGCCTCGCTGACCCTCGACGACCCCGACGTCTTCGCCGACATGCTCGCGGGCCACCTCCCGGCGTCGATCGCGACGCCCGAGAAGCAGGCCCTCCTCGAGACGGTGAACCCCCTGGAACGGCTGCAGAAGCTTCAGGACCTGCTGGAGGTGGAGATCGAGAAGATCAACATCGACCGGCGGATCAACAACAAGGTCAAGAAGCAGATGGAGCGGGCCCAGAAGGAGTACTACCTCAACGAGAAGATCAAGGCGATCCACCAGGAGCTCGGCCGCAAGGACGACAAGTCCGACGAGCTCGAGGAGCTGAAGCAGAAGGTCGACAGCGCAGGGATGCCGAAGGACGTCAAGGAGAAGGCGCTCGCCGAGCTCAAGCGGCTCGAGGCGATGCCGAACGTCTCTGCCGAGGCGACGGTCTCGAGGAACTACATCGACTGGCTCGTGAACGTGCCGTGGAAGAAGGCGTCGCGCGAGTCGAAGGACATCAAGAACGCCGAGAAGGTCCTGAACGAGGACCACTACGGCCTCGCGAAGGTCAAGGAGCGGATCCTCGAGTTCCTCGCGGTGCGCCAGCTCGTGACGGAGACGAAGGGGTCGATCCTCTGCTTCGCGGGTCCTCCGGGCGTCGGCAAGACGTCCCTGGCCAAGTCGATCGCCAAGTCGCTCAACCGCAAGTTCGTGAGGCTCAGCCTCGGCGGCGTTCGCGACGAGGCCGAGGTGCGCGGCCACCGCAGGACCTACATCGGGGCCTTCCCCGGCCAGATCATCCAGCTGATGAAGAAGGCGGGGACCGTCAACCCGGTCTTCCTCCTCGACGAGGTCGACAAGATGTCGATGGACTTCCGCGGCGACCCGTCCGCGGCGCTCCTCGAGGTCCTCGACCCCGAGCAGAACCACGCCTTCGTCGACCATTACCTCGACGTGGAGTACGACCTCTCGAAGGTCATGTTCATCGCCACGGCGAACGTGGTCCATCCGATCCCGCCCGCGCTGAGGGACCGGATGGAGATCATCAGCCTCTCCGGCTACACGCCGAACGAGAAGGTGGCGATCGCGAAGCAGTTCCTCGTCCCGAAGCAGGTGAAGGAGAACGGGCTGACGGCCGAGCAGGCCGTCTTCGACGACTCGGGGCTCTATGCCCTCATCGAGAAGTACACCCGCGAGGCGGGCGTGAGGAGCCTCGAGCGCGAGATCGCCTCGGTCTGCCGCAAGATCGCCCGCAAGGTCGTCGCAGAGGAGCCGAAGGAGCCGAAGGAGCCGGAAAGGAGGAGAAGGGGCCGATCACGGTCACCGCCGACAACCTCCCCGACTTCCTCGGCAAGCCCAAGCACCGCCCCGCCAAGAAGGGGGAGAAGGCCGAAGTCGGTCTTTCCACCGGCCTCGCCTGGACCGAGGCGGGCGGCGACGTCCTCCACATCGAGACCACGCTCATGCGCGGCAAGGGAAACCTCGTCCTCACCGGGCAGCTCGGCGACGTGATGCAGGAGTCGGCCCGTGCGGCCCTCTCGTACGTCAGAAGCCGGGCCGAGCTCTACGGGGCCGATCCCGACTTCTACGAGAAGAAGGACATCCACGTCCACATCCCGGAAGGGGCGATCCCGAAGGACGGCCCGTCGGCCGGGATCACGATGGCGACCTCGATTCTCTCCGCCGTCACGAACATCGCCTGCCGCAAGGACCTCGCGATGACCGGGGAGATCACGCTTCGCGGGAAGGTCCTTCCCGTGGGCGGCATCAAGGAGAAGCTCCTCGCCGCCTACCGGGCCGGGATCACGACGCTCATCCTTCCCCGCGAGAACGAGAAGGACCTCGACGACCTCCCCGAGGAGATCCGGAGCGTCCTGGAATTCCACCTCGTCGACGACGTCGACGAGGTCGTGCGGCTGGCGCTCGAAACGGCGCCCGTCGCGGCCCCGCCCAGCGTCGCCCCGGCCGAGGCCGGGACGACCCCCTCCTCGGGCCTCGCGCACTGACCCGCCGGGCGGCCCGCCGCAAAGGGGCCGCCCGGTCCGGCATACCCCTCTTACAAAGCCCTTATGACCCGGAAAGAATCGCCTGTCTCCCGCACGCCCAAGACCGCGCGAGCGGTTGCCGTGAACAGTCCCCTCGGACGGACCGTCCGGCTCGAGCTCCCCGCCCATTCGGCGGGCGAGCGTCCGCATGGCCTCCCGCTGCCGTCCGTCGTCGTCCTCGGCCGGTCGAACGTCGGCAAGTCGAGCCTCCTGAACGCCGTCCTCGCGACGAAGGTCGCCCGCGTCTCGCAGACCCCCGGGCGGACGCAGGCCCTCCACTGGTACCGGGTCGACGACGCCTTTCACGTCATCGACTGTCCCGGCTACGGCTACGCGAAGACGGCCCGCGAGTCGCGCGAGCGTTTCGCCGGGCAGATCGAGGAGCTCCTGACCGGCGAGCGCGGGCCCGACCTCGCGCTTCTCCTCGTGGATGGACGGCTCGGGCCGCAGGATTCGGACCGCTCGATGGCCCTGTTCCTGCGGACTGCGGGAATCCCGACCGTCGTGGCGGCGACGAAGTGGGATGCCGTGAAGTCGTCCCAGCGGGTCCGGCAGCTCCGGGCCCTCGCCGCCGAGTTCGAGGATCCCGAACGCCCCCTCCTGCCCGTTTCGTCCGAAACAGGCGAAAATCTGCCCACCCTCGGCCGTCTTCTCAAGGACCGGCTCATCGGAAGGACCCGGATGGGTGCCGCACCAGCGGCGCCGCAGGGCCCGCCAGAAAAGGAGTCCTGATGCCTCGCCGCAAGGTCCCCGGCAACGACTACGTCAACGCGACGATCAACCCGAACGACCTCCCGAACGACCTGGAAGAGCAGGTACCGCCGGACCTCGACGACCAGCCGATGCTCGACATCCGGACGCTGCACAACACCGCGATGCCGCAGCTCCTGAAGATCGCGGCCGAGCTGGAGGTCGAGGGGGCGCCCGCCCTGCGCAAGCAGGAGCTCATCTTCAAGGTGCTGCAGGCGCAGACCGAACGGGCGGGCCTCATCTTCTCGGAAGGGGTCCTCGAGGTCCTCCCGGACGGCTTCGGCTTCCTCCGGGCACCCGAGTACAACTACCTCGCCGGCCCCGACGACATCTACGTCTCGCCCTCCCAGATCCGCAAGTTCGGCCTGAGGACGGGCGACACGATCTCGGGGCAGATCCGCCCGCCGAAGGAGGGGGAGCGCTACTTCGCCCTCATCAAGGTCGAGGCGGTCAACTTCGAGCACCCCGACATCGCGCGGGAGAAGATCCTCTTCGACAACCTGACGCCCCTCTACCCGCAGGAGCGGATCCGGCTCGAGACGGCGAACATGTCGTCGCGCGTCCTCGACCTGATCGCGCCGGTCGGCAAGGGGCAGCGCGGGCTCATCGTCGCCCCGCCGCGGACCGGCAAGACGATGCTCCTGCAGGCCCTGGCGAACTCGGTCACGACGAACCACCCGGAGATCACGCTCATCGTCCTCCTCATCGACGAGCGGCCCGAGGAGGTCACCGACATGCAGCGGTCGGTGAAGGGCGAGGTCATCAGCTCGACGTTCGACGAGCCGGCGACGCGCCACGTCCAGGTCGCCGAGATGGTCATCGAGAAGGCCAAGCGCCTCGTCGAGCACAAGCGCGACGTCGTCATCCTCCTCGACTCGATCACGCGCCTCGCCCGCGCCTACAACACGACCTGCCCGCCGTCGGGGAAGGTCCTCTCGGGCGGCGTCGACGCGAACGCGCTCCAGAAGCCGAAGCGCTTCTTCGGCGCGGCGCGCAACGTCGAGGAGGGGGGCTCGCTGACGATCATGGCCACGGCCCTCATCGACACCGGCTCGCGGATGGACGACGTCATCTTCGAGGAGTTCAAGGGGACGGGCAACATGGAGATCCACCTCGATCGCCGGCTCGTCGACCGCCGCGTCTTCCCGTCCATCGACATCAACAAGTCGGGGACGCGGAAGGAGGAGCTCCTCATCGAGAAGGGCGAGCTCAACCGCATCTGGATTCTCCGCAAGGTCCTGACGCCGCTCTCGACGGTGGAGTCGATGGAGCTCCTCCTCGAGAGGCTCGAGAAGTCGAAAAGCAACCAGGAGTTCCTGGGGTCGATGTCGGCGGGGTAGACCTTCCCTCCTCAGCGCCGCTTCAGGCCGAGGATCGAGAGGAAGAACGAGGCGAGGAGCCCGTGGGCGCCGATCACGAGGAGGAGGGCGCCGGGGATCATCTTCCGCATGGAAACGGTGTAGTCGAGGTAGTTGAAGACGGAGTGGGCCCAGTCGACGGCGACCGAGGCGCAGAGGGCGGTCCCGGCGAGGAGAAGGACGGCGCTCGCGGCGAGCCCTGTCTCCAGCGTGACGATCCCGAAGGCGCGCGCGAGGCGCGGGTCCTCCGGCAGGAACCCCTCGGTGATGGCGAAGATCTTCGCGAAGAGCGCGAACGTGATCGCCTCGACGCCGACGAGGACCATGACGGCGGCGCCGAGCATCGCGTGGACGTCGAGGGTCGCCGCGCCGACCTGGCGGGGCCCAGGGTAGAGCCACGCCAGGAGCCCCGTGCCGAGGAGGACGAGGAGGAGCCCCGGCCAGAGGTAGAGCCACCGGGGCGAGTACATCAGGAGGAAGCGGAGGTGCCTCCAGCCGTCCCGCCAGGTCCGCAGGTGAGGCGGCCGCGAACGGCCGTCCTTGCGGAGCGTGACCGGGATCTCGCCGATGCGAAGGCCGAAGAGCGTGGCCTTCACGACCATCTCGCTCGCGAACTCCATCCCGGTCGTCCTGAGGCCGATGCGGTCGATCGCCTCCTTCGGAAGCCGCGGATGCCGCAGTGGAAGTCCGAGATCGGGACGCGGAAGAAGAGCCGGCCGAGGAAGGAGAGGACGGGGTTCCCGAGCCAGCGGTGGAGAAACGGCATGGCGCCCGGCTCGATCCGGCCCTGGAAGCGCGAGCCCATCACGAGGTCGTGCCCTTCCTCGAGCCTGGCCACGAAGGCGGGGACCTGGCCGAAGTCGTAGGAGTCGTCCGCGTCGCCCATGACGACGTAGCGCCCCTTCGACGCGGCGATTCCGCCGAGGAGCGCGGCCCCGTAGCCCCGCTCGGGGACGGGGACGACCCGCGCGCCGGCGCGCTCGGCGATCTCCTGCGAGCCGTCGGTCGAGCCGTTGTCGGCGACGAGGACCTCGCCCGCGAGCCCGGAGGCGGCGAGCGTGTCGACGGCGCGCCGCACGCAGCGCTCGAGCGTCTCCGCTTCGTTCAGGCACGGCATCAGGACCGAGACGAGGAGAGGCGGCGAGTCCACGCCGGGATTGTCGCCCGAGTCCGTCCCGAACCCGGCGTCGTAAGATCTTCGTGGCCATGACGCCCGCCATCCCCGTCTCCGTCGTCGACTTCGTGAACGCCTGGCCCGTCACCTGGGGCTTCCTCAAGGGGGCGGTCGAGGGGTTCCTCCCGATCACCGACCTCCCCTCCGCCTGCGCGGACCGGCTCGCCCGCGGCGAGGTCCAGGCCGGCATCATCCCGGCCATCGAGGCGGCGCGGATTCCCGGGGTCCGGATCGTCCGCGGCGTCGGCATCGCCTCGTACAACCGTGTGAGGAGCGTCCTCCTCCTGTCGCGGGTCCCGTTCCCCGAGATCCGGAGCGTCGCCCTGGACACCAGCTCGCGCTCCTCGGCGGCCATCGTCCGCCTCCTCCTCGCCGACCTCTACGGCGCCCACCCGGAGTACCACCGCGCCGTCCCGGAGCTGCCGAGGATGCTCGCGACCGCGGACGCCGCGCTCCTCATCGGCGACCCGGCGCTCACGGCGAACTCGGAAGGGCTCCACGTCCTCGATCTCGCCGAAGGGTGGAACCGGCTCACCGGGCTCCCGCTCGTCACGGCGATCTGGGCCGTCCGGCGCGACGTCGCCCCGGAGCCGTTCCTCTGGTCGCGCGACTACGCGCGGCACCGGATCGGCGAGATCATCGACGCCGCCCGGGCGCGGACGGGGCTCGACCGCAAGCTCCTCGCGGAGTACTTCGAGATGAACCTCCACTACGACCTGGACGAGGACGACGAGCGCGGGCTCGCCGAGTTCTACCGGCGGGCCGCCGTGCACGGTCTCATCTCGTCGCCCGACCTTCCCCCGTTCTCCGGCGTGCCGCTCGTCCCGAGGTCCTTCTCCTGATGTCCTCGTCCGCGCCGCCGCTCCCCACGCCCGTGTCCCCCGGCCTCGGGGGTCGCTCCGCGCATCCGCGATTCTCGACCGTGCCGCCGCGGGCGTACGTATCACCCCGGCCGAGGCGCTCGTCCTCTTCGAGGAGGCGCCCCTCCTCGAGGTGGGCGCCGCCGCGGCCGCGGTCCGCCGCCGGATGCACCCGGGCGAAACGGCGACGTACCAGGTCGACCGGAACATCAACTACACGAACGTCTGCATCTACCGCTGCAGCTTCTGCGCGTTCTACCGGAAGGCGGGCGACGAGGAGGCCTACGTCCTCCCCCTCGAGGAGATCGGCGCCAAGGTCGAGGAAACGCTCGCGCTCGGGGGGACGGGCGTTCTTCTTCAGGGAGGCGTCCACGCCGAGCTCCCGTTCTCCTTCTACGAGGAGCTTCTCTCGTTCCTTCGCGAGCGCTACCCGCGCATCCACCGTCACGCCTTCTCGGCGCCGGAGATCTTCTTTCTCGCCAAGAAGGAGAAGGCCCCGATCGCCGACGTGCTCGTCCGCCTGCGCGACGCCGGCCTGATGTCGGTCCCGGGCGGCGGCGCGGAGGTCCTCGAGGACGGCGTGAGGAAGCGGATCTGGGCGCTCGCCAAGGCGCCGACCGAGAAGTGGGCCGAGGTCCACCGCGAGGCGCACCGTCTCGGGATGCCGACGACGGCGACGATGATGTTCGGCGTCGGGGAGACGTACGCCGAGCGGATCGCGCACCTGGACGTCGTGAGGCGGATCCAGGACGAGTCCCTCGCGGGAGGAAAGGAGTCGTTCACGGCCTTCATCCCCTGGACGTTCCAGGACGAGAACACCGCGCTCGACGGCACGGTCGAGGTGTCGACCGGCCACGACTACCTGCGGACTCTCGCCCTCTCGCGCCTCTTCCTCGACAACGTCGAGCACCTGCAGGGCTCCTGGGTGACGCAGGGGAAGAAGATCGGCCAGGTCTCGCTCTTCTTCGGCGCCGACGACCTCGGCTCGATCATGATCGAGGAGAACGTCGTCGCCGCGGCCGGCGCGCACAACCGGATGACGAGGGAGGACATGGTCGCCCTCATCCGAGACGCCGGCTTCGCGCCCGCCCAGCGGGGCTCGGTCTACGACCGGTGCCACGCCGCCTGCTGCCGGTTCGAGGGAGGCGAGGGATCGTGACGGTCGAAGAGCTGAAGGCGCTCCTCGACGCGGGAGAGGCCCCGTTCGTCCTGGACGTGCGGGAGGCCCTCGAGCTGCAGGTCGCTCCCTTCCCGTTTCCCGTGCACCACGTCCCGATGCGCGAGGTGCCGCAGCGTCTCGGCGAGATACCGGCCGGCGGCGAGGTCGTCGTGGCCTGCCGCAGCGGCAGCCGGAGCGCGACGGTCGTCCAGTTCCTCCGGAAGAGCGGTGTCGGGGCGGTCAACCTGGAGGGCGGGATCCTCGCCTGGTCGGCCCGCATCGACCCGTCGGTCCCCCGCTATTGAATCGACCGGACTTTTGTAGAACAATTGCAAAGCTCGCAAGACGAGGGAGAACGGAAGGAGGCCGCATGGCTTCGGACATGGACAGGCTCCGCCAAACGGTGGAATCGCTCTTGAAGGAAGACAAGTCTCTGAACGAGCGGGACGTCAAGGCCGCTGCAGGAAAGATCCTGAAGATGAAGCCGGCCGACATCGGCGCCGGCGTCATCCGCGAGGTGCGGCGCAAGCTGGGAATCGACCGCCCCTCCGCCCTCGCGTGGGCACGGACGCTTCTCACGAAGGCCCCCACGACCGAGGCCCGCGTCGTCATCGAAGGCGTGGCCGAGAAGTTCGGCATCCGGGTCGGCCCGCCGGACGTGACCCGGCTCCGTCCCACGGAATCGCGGCGCCCGCGGAAGAACGGGCGGAAGAAGGCCGGGCGACCGGCAGCCAAGGCGAACGTGCTGAAGCCCGAGGTCGTCGACGCGGCACCGAAGAAGGGGCGCGGAAAGGCCGCGAAGGCTCCCGAGCCGGTCGTCGTGCCGGGGCCGGCGAAGGGAGAGGTCTCGGTCACCTTCCAGGGGCGTGGCAACCCGGAGGACCTCGCCCGGTTCTTCCTTTCCCTCTCGAAGACGCTCTGACGCCTGGCGGACGCCTCCGCCGGTTGACCGGCACGGTCGCCGACCTCATAATGCCCGCCCCTCCAGGTTGGGGGGTCGTCCAATGGTAGGACTGCAGACTCTGGATCTGCCTATCGGGGTTCGACTCCCTGCCCCCCAGCCATCCTGACGAAACTCGCCGCCCACGGGCGGCGTTTTCGTTCCGGTCGCCGGGTCGAGGTGAGGCGAGTCAGGACGGAGGCGGTGCGGCGACGAGGCGAAGGCGCCGGAGGAGTGGTTCCGCGATCACGGCTGCGACGGCCGCCCCCGCGACGTCTGCGGCCACGTCGGCCGCCTCGACGTCCCGGCCCGGCACGAAGAACTGGTGGGCCTCGTCGCTGAGTCCCCAGAGGAGCGCCCCGAGGATGAGCACCAGCGTCGTCCGGCGGCGCGGCCAGCCTTCGCCGCTGCGGGCGGCCCGGTACGCGAGGAGGCCGAGGAGGAAGAACCACCCCGCGTGCGCGATCTTGTCGCTGGCGGGAAGAGAACGCAGGAGCGGCAGGGGCGGCAGCTGGCTCCGGGACGAGAGCACCACCTGAACGGCCAGCATCGCCACGACGGGGGCCCACAGGAGGAGCCTCCGCCCGGCGGGCGCTCTGGCGTCCGGCTCCGCGGTCACCTTCGGGCCGTCAGGCCCCGCGTCCCTTCTTCTCGATCTTCGCCCACGTATCGCGCAGTCCGACGGAGCGGTTGAAGACGGGCCGCCCCGGCTCCGAGTCGGGATCCACGGAGAAGTAGCCGAGGCGCTCGAACTGGAGGAACGCTCCGTGCGGAGCCGACGCGAGCGCCGGTTCGACGAACCCCTCTCTCACGAGGAGCGACTCGGGGTTGAGGTTCGAGAGAAAGTCCTTTCCCTCCGGGGCGTCGTCGGGAAGCTCCTTCGTGAAGAGGCGGTCGTAGAGGCGAACCCGGGCCGGCACCGCGTGGGCCGCCGAGACCCAGTGAATCGTCCCCTTCACCTTCCGCGCGGCCCCCTCGCCGCCGCTGCGGCTCGTCGGGTCGTACGTGCAGCGCAGCTCGACGACCTCGTCCGGTCGCCGGGTCCTTCACGACCTCCTCGCACCTGATGATGAAGCCCCAGCGAAGCCGCACTTCGAGCCCGGGCGAGAGGCGGTGGTACTTGGGAGGCGGCACTTCCCTGAAGTCGTCCCGGTCGATCCAGAGCTCGCGGCCGAAGGCGACCTTGCGTGTCCCGGCCGACGGGTCCTCGGGATTGTTGACGGCCTCCAGCTCCTCGATCTCCCCCTCGGGCCAGTTCGTCAGGACGACCTTCAGCGGTTCGAGGACGGCCATCCCGCGCGGGGCGCGGCGGTTGAGGTCTTCGCGGAGGCAGTGCTCGAGGAGCGCGACGTCGACGAGGCTGTCGCGCTTGGCGAGGCCGATCCGGTCGGCGAAGTCGCGGATCGCCTCGGGCGTGTAGCCCCGGCGGCGCAGGCCCGCGATCGTCGGCATCCGCGGGTCGTCCCACCCCTGGACCTGCCCGCCGTTGACGAGCTGGAGGAGCTTCCTCTTCGAAAGGAGCGTGTAGGTGATGGCGAGGCGTGCGAACTCGATCTGCCGGGGGCGGTTCTCGAGCCCGAGGGCGAGGAGGCACCAGTCGTAGAGGGGCCGGTGGTCCTCGAACTCGAGGGTGCAGAGGGAGTGGGTGATCCCCTCGATCCAGTCGGAGACCGCGTGGGCGTAGTCGTACATCGGGTAGATGCACCACGCGTCGCCCGTCCGGTGGTGGGTCGCCTTGCGGATCCGGTAGAGCGCCGGGTCGCGCAGGTTGATGTTCGGGGACGCCATGTCGATCTTCGCCCGGAGGGTCCGCGAGCCGTCGGGGAACTCCCCGGCGCGCATCCGGCGGAAGAGGTCGAGGCTCTCCTCGGCGGGGCGGTCGCGGAACGGGCTGTTCGTCCCGGGCTCGGTGAGCGTGCCGCGCGTGGCGCGCACCTCGTCGGCGGTGAGGTCGCAGACGAAGGCCTTGCCGCGCCGGATCAGCTCCTCGGCGAAGTCGTAGATCCGTCCGAAGTAGTCCGAGGCGTAGAACATCCCGTTCCACTCGAAGCCGAGCCAGCGGACGTCCTCCTCGATCGCGTCGACGTACTCGACGTCCTCCTTCAGGGGGTTCGTGTCGTCGAAGCGGAGGTTGCAGGTGCCGCCGTACTCCTTCGCGACGCCGAAGTTGAGGCAGATCGACTTGGCGTGGCCGATGTGGAGGTAGCCGTTCGGCTCGGGCGGGAAGCGCGTGGCGACGGTGGTGTGCTTCCCGGTGCGGAGGTCGTCCTCGACGATCTCGCGGATGAAGTCCTTGCCGGGGGTCTCGGGGGCGGGGGTGTCGTCTCTTCCATCGGAACCTCAGCTCGGGGCGGGCTCGCTCTCGATCTTCGCCGCCAGCGCGAGGATGCGCCGCCGGGTCGTCTCGAGCCCGAGGACCTCGATCATCTCGAAAAGGGGCGGGGATGCGAGCGTGCCGGTCAGGGCGAGGCGGACCGGCTGGGCGAGGTCGCCCAGCTTGACGGCCGCCTCGGTCGCAAGAGCCCGGGCGGCCTCTTCCATCGCGGCGTGGGTGAACGCCGGAAGGGCCGAGATCCGCTCGGCGAAGGTCTTCAGGAGCGGCGCGTTCGCGGCCTTGCCGAACTTCTTCAAGCCGGCCGGTTCGTAGTCGACGGGGTCCTCACCGTAGATCGCGAGGGCCTTCGCGAGCTCGACGAGGGTCTTCGCGCGCGGCTTCTGCAGCGGGAGGGCGCCGAGGAGCGTCTCCTCGGGGCACCCCGCGGGGAGGCCGAAGGGGCGGAGCAGCTCGAGGAGGCGCGGCTCGGGGACGTCCTGCAGGTACTGGCCGTTCAGCCAGGCGAGCTTCTCGTGGTCGAAGCGCGAGGGGGAGGGCCCGATCCGCTCGAGGGAGAAGAGCGCGGCCATCTCGTCCATCGTCATCCGCTCGCGGTCCTCGCCCGGCGACCAGCCGAGGAGGGCGAGGAAGTTCACGAGCGCCTCGGGGAGGAGCCCCTGGGCGCGGAACTCCTCGGCGCCGGCCGCGCCGTGCCTCTTCGAGAGCTTCTTGCCGTCGGCGCCGAGGATCATCCCGAGGTGCGCGAATTTCGGCGCCTCGGCTCCGAGGGCGCGGAAGAGGGCGACGTGCTTCGGCGTGTTCGGAAGGTGGTCGACGCCCCGTACGACGTGCGTGATCGCCATCGCCACGTCGTCGACGCAGACGGAGAAGTGGTAGAGCGGGTGGCCGTCGGAGCGCATCAGGACGAAGTCGTCCAGCGAGCCGGCCGGAAACTCGGCCCTTCCCTGGACGATGTCGTCGACGACGATCGGCTCGTCCGGCATCTTCAGCCGGATGACGAACGGTTCGCCCGCGGCGGCGCGGCGGTCCGACTCGGCCGGCGGGATCTGGCGGCCCGCACCGGAGTAGCGGAACGTCTCGCCGGCGGCGTCGGCGGCCTTGCGCGCGGCCTCGAGCTCCCCGGGCGTCTCGAAGGCGCGGTAGGCCTTCCCTTCGGCGAGGAGCCGGGCGGCCGCCTCGCGGTAGAGGTCGTACCTCTCGCTCTGGCGGTACGGGCCCTCGTCCCACGTCAGGCCGAGCCAGGTCATCGCCTCGAGGATCTGGTCGACGAGCTCGGGCTTGTTCCGGTCGACGTCGGTGTCCTCGATCCGGAGGATGAACGTGCCGCCGTGGCGGCGGGCGAAGAGCCAGTTGTAGAGGGCGGTGCGGGCGCCTCCGACGTGGAGGGAGCCGGTGGGCGAGGGGGCGAAGCGGACGCGAGGGGCCGGAGTCATGGGCTCGTGATGATAACTGCCGGGCTCCGCCGGGCCCGTATCATCCGCCGGCCGTGAGCTCCCTGGACGTACCGCGCCGCGAGGCGCTCCTCGCCGATTCCGCCCTCGTCGTCGTGACGGCGATCTGGGGCTCGACGTTCATCGTCAACGAGCTCGTCCTGAAGGACACGCCGCCCCTCCTCTTCCTCGCCCTGCGCTACGGCGTGGCGGCAGCCCTCCTCGTCCTCTTCGCCCGGGGCCGGCCGCGGACGCCGGGCCTCGTGAAGGACAGCGCGATCCTCGGCCTTCTCCTTTCGGTCGGCATCGGCTGCCAGCTCGTCGGCCAGCTCTTCACGACCGCCTCGAAGGCCGCCTTCATCACGGGCCTCTCCGTGCCGCTCACCCCGGTCGCCGGGTGGCTGCTGCACCGGCAGAAGCCCTCGGGATCGAACCTCGCCGGCCTGATCCTGGCCGCCGGGGGCTTCGGCCTGATGTCGTGGCCGACGGGGGCGACGGGGCTCGACCCGGGCGACCTCCTCGTCTTCCTGACGGCGCTCGTCTACGCGGTCGTCTTCGTGGAGATGGGCGTCGCCGCACCGAAGCACGACGTGCGGGCCTACTCGGCGGGGCAGATGGTCTTCGCCTTCGCGGGAGTCCTCGCCGGCCGGCTCCTCCTGACGCCCTTCCTCGGCCGTCCCGAGCCCTTCTTCGCCGCCGAGGGGCGGCCGCTCGGATTCACGCCGAAGCTCCTCCTCGCCATCCTCTGGATGGGGATCGTCGCGTCGGTCGTGACGACCCTCGTCCAGACATGGGCGCAGGCGCGCATGCCCGCCGTACACGCGGCCGTCATCTTCGCCCTCGAGCCGGTCTTCACGGCGCTCTTCGCGGCGGTGACGCTCGGCGAGCGGCTGTCGGCGCGCGAGGCGTGGGGGGGCGGCCTCGTCCTCCTCGGGATCGTGGTCTCGGAGCTGCGCCTGCGGAGATGAGCGGCGGGGCAGGCCCCCCCCCCTCGCTCCCCCCGGGGAGGCGCCGGAAGGCGCCGGGGAGGCTCGTGGCGAGCCTCCCCGATCCACTTCAGTCGAGCGCGAAGGTCAGGTTGTAGGCGTAGCTACCGCGGCCGACGACGAGGACGAGCCCCGAGCGGCCGTAGCCGCGCTCCACGGCGCGGGCCAGGTCCTCGAGCGTCGCGATCCGGGCGCCGTTCACCGCGAGAAGCGCGTCGCCGCGCTCCAGGCCCTTTCGGTCGGCGGGAGACTCGCGCGCGACCGAGGTCAGGGCGAGCCCTCCCCGGACCTGTGCCACGGAGATGCCGATCTCGCGCCTCAGGATCTCGAGGCCGAGGTTCTCCGGCACGCGCGCCGCCTTCATCGACACGGAGCGGGAACGCTCGCCCCGCCGGATCTCCAGCGTCACCGCAGCCCCGGGAGCGATTGCGGAGAGGAGCGTGTCGAAATCCTCGCGGGACTCCACGGGCCTGCCGTTCAGCGAGGCGACGACGTCGCCCGGCTCCAGACCGGCCGCCCCGGCGGGGGAGGAGGGATAGACCGAGCGAACGCGCATCCCGAGGCCGCGGGCGCTCGGGCGGGCACGGTCGGCCGTGAGGGTCGTCCCCCTCACGCCGATCCAGACCGGCTTGACCTCGCCGAAGCGGAGGAGGTCGTCGGCGATCCGGCGGACCCGCTCGACCGGAATCGCGAATCCGATCGTGTTCGCGCCGCCGACGATCGCCGTGTTGATCCCGATCAGCTCGCCGAGGACGTTGCAGAGCGCCCCGCCCGAGTTCCCGGGATTGATCGCGGCGTCGGTCTGGATGAAGTCGGTGTAGGTGCGGCCCTCTCCCTTCACCGTCCTCTGGAGGGCGGAGACGATGCCGGTCGTGACGGTGTTCGAGAGGCCGAAGGGGTTTCCGACGGCGATCGCCGTCTCGCCGATCATCAGGTCGGAGTTTGTTCCGAGGCGTACCGGCTTCAGCCCCCGGCCGTCCACCTTCAGGACGGCCAGGTCGTTGTCGGCGTCGGCGCCGAGGAGCTCGGCCTCCAGCTCGCGGCCGTCCGCCGTCGTGACGTAGATCTTCGAGGCTCCCGAGATGACGTGGTCGTTCGTCACGACGATCCCCGACGCGTCGAGGATGACGCCCGACCCGAGGGACTCGGACCGGCGCCCGAGGTCTCCCGGAGAGCCGAAGGCGTCGAGCGGACTGGGCCGGCGCCTGACGAGGCGCTCGGCCGAGATGTTCACGACCGAGGGGCCGATCAGCTCGACGGCGCGGACGACGGGACTCCGTCGAGGGTCGTCGCCGCCCCGGCGGGGCTCCGCCTGGCTGAGTGGGATGTCCGCCTCCCTCCGCTGGGCGGAGGCGGGGGCGGCGGCGAGAAGAAGGAGAGCGGCGACGGGGAAGAGACGGTGTCTTGACATCTCGGAAATCGGCCTCAGAATAATGTTATAAACGTTGAATGGAGTTTTCAATATTTTAACCCCGCGACAGAGAAAGGCGATCCAGGCGATGGTGGAGATCGGGTCGAACCCGGGAAACGACCGAAGCGCCGCCGAAATGGCAGGGCTTCTCGGCCTATCGCGAGAATCGGTCCACCAACTCCTCGCCCCGTACGTCCGGGCAGGGCTCCTCGTCGCCGCCCGCGGCCGAACGGGGGGCTATCGCGCCGGCGCGGACCTCCCCGGAACACCCCTGGCGGCCATCCTGGCCCCGTACGCCGGGCTCGCGCCGCGTCCGGCACGGGCGGGCCGGGCCGGCCTGGACCGCCTCGTCGACGCCCTGGAAGCGGAAGCGGCCGGGGCGCGCCTCGCCGTCTATCAACGCCTGACGCTCGGCGAGCTGGTGCGCCGCCTGCGCGCCGAGCGCGAAGCCCTCGACTGGGAAATCTGACCCCGAGACCCACCCCAAGCCAAGGAGGCCGCCATGCGGATCGCGTCCGACATCACGAAGCTCATCGGAAACACACCTCTCGTCCGCCTCAACCGGATGGCGAAGGACTCTGCTCCGGGCGCGGTCGTCGCCGCCAAGCTGGAGTACTTCAACCCGGCCAACTCGGTGAAGGACCGGATCGGCGTCGCCATGATCGAGGCGCTGGAGCGCGCCGGGAAGGCCACGCCGGGCAAGACCGTCCTCGTCGAGCCGACCTCGGGAAACACGGGCATCGGCCTCGCCTTCGCCGCCGCCGCGAAGGGCTACCGGCTCGTCGTCGCGATGCCCGAGTCCGTATCGCTGGAGCGACGGAAGGTCCTGCGCCTTCTCGGTGCCGAGGTCGTCCTGACGCCAGCGGCGCAGGGCATGAAGGGGGCGATCGCGAAGGCGGGCGAGATCCTCGACGGCCTCGGCCCCGACGGCGTGATGCCGCAGCAGTTCGAGAACCCGGCGAATCCCGCGATCCACGAGGCGACGACCGCGGTCGAGCTCTGGAACGACACCGAGGGGAAGATGGACGTCTTCGTCGCCGGCGTCGGGACGGGTGGGACGATGACGGGTGTCGGCCGGTACTGGAAGGCGAAGAAGCCGGCCCTGAAGATCGTCGCCGTCGAACCGGCCCACTCGCCGGTCATCTCCGGCGGAACGCCGGGGCCGCACAAGATCCAGGGGCTCGGTGCCGGGTTCATCCCCGGGAACCTCGACACCCGCTTCATCGACGAGGTCGTCCAGGTCACGAACGACCAGTCGTTCGAGTACGCGCGCCGCCTCGCGAAGGAGGAGGGGATCCTCGCCGGGATCTCCTCGGGCGCGGCGGCCTTCGCCGCCCTCGAGGTCGCCAGGCGCCCCGAGAGCGCGGGGAAGCTGATCGTCTTCGTCGTCCCGTCGACCTCGGAGCGGTACATCTCGACGGACCTCTTCAAGGAAGACGAGAACCCGGCCGGCACGGTCGTCTAGGGGGTCGGGGCGGAGGCCTCAGGTCTCTGCCCCCTTCCGACGATCGGGCGTCCCGGCGGCCTACTTCACGTCGATCGGAGGGGCGCCGGAGGTGCGGATCCGGATGCTCTTCGGAGCCGCCTCCTCCCTCTTCGGGAGCTCGACGACGAGGAGGCCGTTCAGGTAGGTCGCCGAGATCGCCTCCTCGTCGACGTTCACCGGAAGCCGGAACGACCTCGAGAAGCGGCCGTAGCTTCGCTCGACGCAGTGGTAGCGCGCCTCGTCGGCCTCCTTCTGGAATCGCCGCTCGCCGTCGAGCGTCAGGATGCCGTCCTCGAACCGAAGGTGGATCTGGTCCTCCGTGAACCCGGGCAGCTCGGCGGTGAGGACGATCCGGTCCTTCTTCTCGAGGACGTCGACGAGGGGCGTCCAGGTGGCGGCGAGGGCCTCGTCCTCGCGCCGCGAGGCGCTCCCGAGCGTGTCGTCGAAGAGACGGTTCATCCGCTCCTGGAGGCCTGCGAGCTCGCGGAAGGGGTCGGTCCGGCGCATGGCGGTCATGGCGTCCTCCTCCTCGTGTGTTCCTCACTCCGCCGGGGCGGCGGGAAGGGTCGAGATCCTGAAAGCGACGCCGGAACCGGAGGCGTCGGCGTCGAGGGAAACGGTCGCCCCGCCAGGCACCTCGCCCGCGAGGATGCGGAGCGCGAGCGGGTCCTGGACGAGCTTCTGGATATTGCGCTTCAGCGGCCGCGCGCCGTAGACCGGGTCGAACGCCCGCTCGGCGAGGAGCCGGCGGGCATCTGCGGTCCAGGCGAGCGTGACGCCGCGCGGCGCCAGGAGCTGCGAGACGCGACCGAGCTGGAGATCGACGATCCGGCCGATCTCCGGAAGGCCGAGCCTGCGGAAGACGATGACGTCGTCGATCCGGTTCAGGAACTCGGGACGGAAGCGCTGGCGCAGCTCGGCCTCGACCCCCTTGCGCATCTCGGACTCGTCCACGTCCTGCAGCTCCTGGATGAGGTGCGAGCCGACGTTCGACGTCATGACGACGACGACGTTGCGGAAGTCGACGACGCGTCCCTTTCCGTCGGTGAGGCGGCCGTCGTCGAGGACCTGCAGGAGCGTCGACCAGACGTCGGGGTGGGCCTTCTCGATCTCGTCGAAGAGGACGACGGAGTAGGGCCTGCGGCGAACGGCCTCGGTCAGCTGGCCCCCCTCGTCGTGACCGATGTAGCCGGGAGGCGCGCCGATCATCCGCGAGACGGTGTGCTTCTCCTGGTACTCGGACATGTCGAGCCGCACCATCGCGTTCTCGTCGTCGAAGAGGAACTCGGCGAGCGCGCGGGCGAGCTCGGTCTTTCCGACGCCCGTCGGGCCGAGAAACAGGAACGAGCCGATCGGCTTCTTCGGGTCGTTCATCCCGGCCCGGGCGCGCCGCACGGCGGCGGAGACGGCCGCGACCGCCTCGTCCTGGCCGATGACGCGGAGCTTCAGGCGCGCGTCCATGGCGAGGAGCTTCTGCGTCTCTCCTTCGACCATCTTCGAGACGGGGATGCCGGTCCAGCTGGAGACGACGGCGGCGATGTCTTCCTCCTCGACCTTCTCGCGCAGGAATCCGCCGTTCTCCTGGAGCGATTCGAGCTTCGCGGTCGCCTCGGCCAGGTCGCGGTCGAGCTGGTTCAGGACGCCGTAGCGCAGCTCGGCCGCCCTGCTCAGGTCGCCCTGGCGCTCGGCGATGCCGGCGTCGGCCCGCGCGTCTTCGATCCGCTTCTTCAGGTCGCGGATCTTCCCGATGGCGTCCTTCTCGTTCTTCCACACCGTCTTCATCGAGAGCGACTTCTCGCGCAGCTCGGAGAGTGAGCGCTCGAGGGCCGCGAGCCGGTCGCGGGCCCTCGCGGAGTCGTCCTTCTCGAGCGCCTTCTTCTCGATCTCGGCCTGGAGGACCTTCCGCTCCACCTCGTCGATCGCCGTCGGAAGGGAGTCGATCTCCATCTTCAGGCGCGAGGCCGCCTCGTCGACGAGGTCGATCGCCTTGTCGGGGAGGAAGCGGTCGGCGATGTAGCGGTTCGAGAGGACGGCGGCGGCGACGATCGCCGCGTCGGTGATCTTGACGCCGTGGTGGACCTCGTAGCGCTCCTGAAGGCCCCGCAGGATCGAGATGGTGTCCTCGACCGAAGGCTCGCCGACGGGGACCGGCTGGAAGCGGCGCTCGAGCGCGGGGTCCTTCTCGATGTGCTTGCGGTACTCGCCGAGCGTCGTGGCCCCGATGGCGCGCAGCTCGCCGCGCGCCAGGGCCGGCTTGAGCATGTTTCCCGCGTCCATCGCCCCTTCGGCGGCGCCGGCGCCGACGAGGGTGTGGAGCTCGTCGATGAAGAGGATGACCTTCCCCTCCGATTCCTCGACCTCCTTGATGACCGCCTTGAGCCGCTCCTCGAACTCGCCCCGGTATTTCGCCCCGGCCAGCATCGCGCCGAGGTCGAGCGAGACGACCTGCTTGTCCTTCAGGCTCTCGGGGACGTCGCCGGAGGCGATGCGCCGTGCCAGCCCTTCGACGACGGCCGTCTTGCCGACGCCCGGGTCGCCGATGAGGACCGGGTTGTTCTTCGTCCGGCGCGTCAGGACCTGCATCACGCGGCGGATCTCGTCGTCCCGCCCGATGACGGGGTCGAGCTTGCCGCGGCGGGCCAGCTCGGTCAGGTCGCGCGCGTAGCGCTTGAGCGCCTGGTACTTCTCCTCGGCATTCGGGTCGTCGACGCGGGCGCTCCCCCGGACCTCCTTCAGCGCGGCCAGGAGCGAAGCCTCCGAGACGCCGTGCCTCTTCAGGATCTCGGCCGCCTTCGAGCGGCCGTCGCGCAGGAGGGCGAGAAGGAGGTGCTCGAGCGCGACGTACTCGTCGCGAAACTCCCGGGCGATTCCCTCGGCCAGGTCGAGCATCTTCACGAACGCGGGGGAGTAGCGCGTCTCGGCTCCCGCTCCCTGGACCTTCGGGAGGCGAGCGATGAGGGTCGCGAGCTCGGACGAAACGAGTCCGATCGGAATGCCGACGCGCGTCAGGAGCGGCACGCCAACCGACGGCTCGGCGACGAGGGCGGCCGCCAGGTGCTCCGGTGTCACCTCGGGCTGTCCGGATGACCGCGCCTCACGCGCCACCTGCTGCAGCAGCTCCTGGACCTTGAGCGTGTAGCGATCGGGATTCATGGCGTCAGCCTCCGGAGGGAACGTAATATCTGCGTCTTGTCTTGTCAAGTATGAATTCTACAGTAATGCTGTAGGTATGTCCGCATGTGGTCGATCTCACCCGTTCGGGGGATGCGGGGTCCTCACGGGAAGGTTTACCTTCCTGCCAGATGATTCTCGTCCGGAACCGCAACGGCACGCTCTACTTCCTCGCCCGGGAAGGCGTCGACGCGCTCGACGCCCTCCGGAAGTCCTACCCGGGGAGACCGCTGGCCGTGCTCGAGAAGGGGGAAGGCCTCTCGATCCTGCGCGTCGGCGATCCGAAACCGGCGGCCGAGGGCGAGGTGGGCGACGGGCTCGCCATCGTGAATCTCGTCCTTCCACCAGCCCCGGTGGCCTTCTCCTTTCGCGGTTAGCAGGAGGGCGTCACTCTCCTCCAGAGAGAAGGCCGCGGAGGCGGGCGTGCTCGGTCTCGAGGCTCGAATCGAGGATCGAGGGGAGCCGCCAGTCCCTGTGAGCTCGGACGAGCCCCTTCCGGAGGGAGGCGATCTCCCGGGCGGAGAGGTCTGACCGGAACGCGAGGGGCCGCACGGCCTCTTCGAGCTCCTGCAGGTATTCCGACATCCGGTCGATGAGCGCGGCCGTGCCGGGCTCCCCGTAGCCGGGGTAGACCACTCGCGGACCGAGGCGTTTGAGGCTCGAGAGAGCCCGCCTCCAGGCTCCGAGATCCGAACCGCCCGTGACGGGATGGACGCGGTTCCAGACGAGACCGCCGGCGAACAGCTCCCCTGTCTCCGGAACGAAAACGACGGTGGCCGTTGGCGATCCGGCCTCGCCCGCCTCGAAGAGCCGGAGGGTGTATCCCTCGAAGCCGAGGTTGAGGCTTCCCGTGAAGGTGTTCGTGACGTGGGGCGCAGTGCGGGGCATGGCGGCGAGCGGGATGCCGGACCGGAGGAACCGCTCACGCTCGCGGTGGAAGTCCGCCTCGAGCATTGCCGCGGTCGAGCGAGCGCCCCACACGCGGGTTTCAGGCGAGACGAGGGGAACGAGGCCCCAGCTCTTCCAGGCCTGCGCCCCGGTCAGGATCGCGGCTCCGAGCGGAAGTGCCCCGCCCGCCCTCATCGCGGCCTTGAGCGCCTCGGCATCGGCTGCGAGGAACGGAGCGTCGACGAGGACGCTCCCTCGCTCCGTTCGGAACCAGTAGGTGCTCGCGAAACGGGACGTCTCGTCGCCCGAAAAGGCTCGAACCACGGGCCCGCCGGCGAGCGCAGGCGCAGACACCACCGCCATCGCGACGAAGAGAAGGAGACGGGAGAGACGCATTCGGCTACCGCCGTCCAAGAATACCGCGATCGGGGCCTCTATCATCGGGATGTGATGAGAGACGGAGCCGCGGGGGCCGGGACGCCGGCGACGGGCCGAAGGCTCCGGCTCGATCTTTCGTACCTCGGAACCTTCTTCGAGGGCTGGCAGGCGCAGGACGCCGTTCGGGACGGCGGCGCATCTCCTCGCACGGTCCAGGCGACGCTGGAGGGCGCGCTGTCGCGGATGCACGGCCTCCCGATGCGGATCCACGCGGCGAGCCGGACCGACGCAGGCGTTCACGCGGACGGGCAGGTCGCGCACCTCGACGTACCGCCGGGCGCCCCGGTCATCCCCCCGGAAGGTCTCCGGCGCGGCCTCAACGCCCTCCTTCCGTGGGACGTCCGCGTCGTCGCGGCCGTCGAGGCGCCGCCCCTGTGGCATGCGCGCTTCGACGCGCTCGGCAAGCGCTACGTCTATCGACTCCGGCGCGGGTTCCACCTCCCCCCCTTCGAGGGTCTCCGCGAGACGCTCGCCTCGCCCCGGCTGGACGTGAAGGCGATGCGAGCCGCGGCGGATCGCCTCGTCGGCAGGCACGATTTCGGTCCATTCGGCCTGGCGGGCTCGCCGCGGAAGACCACGGTCCGGACGCTCGTGCGTCTCGACGTCGAAGAGGACGGGCCCCTCGTGGTCGTCACGGCCGTCGGAAACGGCTTCCTCCGCGGGATGGTCCGCCGCCTCGTCGGCACTCTCCTCGAGGCCGGGCTGGGCCGGATCGACCCGGGGACCGCCCGGCAGACACCGGGCCCGACGGCACCGGCCCGGGGACTGACCCTGGCGAACGTGTTCTATCCGGCAGGGTAAGATCAGAAATTCAGTCGGCCCGGGCGATGCCCGGCCGGCCCTCTGCGCATGATCGACAAGAACCTCGTCGCCGCGCCCGGCTCGCCCGACCGTGCCCTCCTGGACGCGCTGGACCTGACCCGGCTGCCCAGGCACGTCGCCGTCATCATGGACGGAAACGGAAGGTGGGCGAAGCAGCGTCGCCTCCCGCGCGTGGAGGGACACCGCGCCGGGGCCGCGGCCGTGAGGGACACCGTGGAGACCTCCGCACGCCTCGGGCTCGACGCCCTCACTCTCTACGCGTTCTCGACCGAGAACTGGAAGCGGCCCAAGACCGAGGTCTCGACCCTCTTCACCCTCCTCAAGGAATACCTCCGCCGCGAGCTTCGGACGCTGGTCGAGAACGACATCTGCTTCCGCGTCGTGGGAAGGCTCGACGGGCTCGACGGGTCCGTCCGGTCCGCGCTCGACATGGCGCTCGAGGCCACGACCGGCTGCCGGGGGATGACCTTCAGCGTCGCCCTGAACTACTCGGGCCGGGCCGAGATCACCGACGCCGTCCGAAGCCTCGCGCGCGAGGCCGCCGCGGGACGCCTCGACCCGGAGTCGATCGACGAGGCGGCGGTGGCCCGGCGGCTCTACACGGCGGACCTTCCCGACCCCGACCTCCTGATCCGGACGAGCGGCGAGATGCGGATCTCGAACTTCCTCCTCTGGCAGATCGCCTACGCGGAGATCCACGTCACCCCCGTCCTCTGGCCCGACTTCCGCTGCCGTCACTTCCTCGAGGCGCTCGCCGACTACCAGCGCCGCGAGCGGCGCTACGGCGGGGTGTCCGAAGAAGACGCGGCCGAGGTCCCTCCGGCTCCGGCGGCCCTCGAAGCGTGAGGCGAGCCCGTGAGCTGACGGCGGCGGTCCTGATGCCGCTCGTCCTCTCCCTCCTCGTCTGGGGCCCGCTGTGGAGCTGGGCGCTCCTCGTCGGCCTCGCGTGCGGTGCGGCGCTCTGGGAGTTCCAGGACCTCGTCCGCGCCTCGGGGTGGCTCGCACCGCGCGCCCTGAGCTTCGTCCTCTTCGCCGCGATCCTCGCCGGCGCGTACCTCGGCTCCGCGCCGCTCCTCGTGGCGGCGGCGGGCGGCGTCCTCGTCGCCCTCCCCACGGCGATCCTCCTCGCCGCCCCGAAGGAGCCCGTCTGGCTCGGGTCGGCTGCCGCGACGTCGTTCGCGACGCTCTACGTCGGGGCCGGGGGCGCCGCGATGATCGCCCTCCGCGGCATCGGCTGGGAGACGGTCCTCTTCCTCCTCGCCATCGTCTGGGCCGGCGACTCGGCCGCCTACTACGTCGGGACGAGGTTCGGCAGGCGAAAGCTCGCGCCCGTCGTCAGCCCGAAGAAGAGCTGGGAGGGATTCTGGGGGCAGGTCGTCGCCGGGGCCGTCTTCGGGGCGATCCTCGCGCTCGTCCTGCCGCGGGTTCCCGGCACGCCGGCGATGGCCGCGGCGTCGGGCGCCCTCCTCGGCGCCGTCCTGTCCGTCGTCGCCGTCGTCGGCGACCTCGTCGAGTCGACGTTCAAGAGGAGCTGCGCCGTGAAGGACTCCGGAGCGCTCCTTCCGGGCCACGGCGGCCTCCTCGACCGGCTCGATTCCCTCCTCTACGCCTCGCCCGTTTTCTACGGGATCCTCGCTCTCCTCCCGGAGCTTCGCCCCCGATGAGCTCGCCGCGCAACGTCGCCCTTCTGGGGGCCACCGGTTCCATCGGCCGGTCGGCGCTCTCGGTCTTCGAGGTCTTCCCCGAACGCTTCCGCGTCGTCTCGATGTCGGCCGGCACGAACCTCGAGGTGCTCCTCCCCGCCATCGCCCGATTCCGCCCTTCGGTCGTCTCGGTGAAGGAACGCGCCGACGCGGACCGCGTCCGCCGGGAGTTCCCCGGCGTGCGCGTTGGCTGGGGCGCGCAGGGAATCGTCGACGTCGCGACCCTTCCAGAGGTCGACGTCGTCCTCGGCGGCGTCGTCGGGGCGGCGGGGCTGCCGCCTGCCTACGAGGCGGTGAAGCTCGGGAAGACGCTCGCCCTCGCGAACAAGGAAGTCCTCGTCGTCGCGGGGGAAGCGGTCATGGCGGCGGCTGCGGCCTCCGGGGCGGCGGTCCTCCCCGTCGACTCGGAGCACTGCGCCCTCCACCAGGCGCTCCGAGGCGGTCTCCACTCCGAGATCGAGAGGCTCGTCCTGACGGCGTCGGGCGGCCCGTTCCGCAAGCGACCCCTCGAGACGTTCGACGCGATCACGATCGAGGACGCCCTCGCCCACCCGACCTGGAAGATGGGACCGAAGATCACGATCGACTCGGCGACGATGATGAACAAGGGGCTCGAGGTCATCGAGGCGCGCTGGCTCTTCGACGTCCCGCCCGAGCGGCTCGGCGTCGTCATCCACCCCCAGTCGATCATCCACTCGATGGTCGAGTGGGTGGACGGATCGGTCCTCGCGCAGATGTCGCCGAACGACATGCGCTTCCCGATCCTCTACGCCCTGACGTACCCCGAGCGCGTCCCGACGCCCCTCCCGAAGCTCGACCTCGCCTCCCTCGGGAAGCTGGAGCTCGAGCCGCTCGACGAGAGGCGCTTCCCGGCGGTTCCGCTCGCCTACGCGGCGCTCCGGGCCGGCGGGACGGCCCCCGCCGTCCTGAACGCTGCCAACGAGGTTGCCGTCGCCGCGTTCCTCGAGGGACGCATCCCCTACCGCTCTCTCGTTTCCGTCGTGGAAAAGGTCCTCGCGGGGCACCGGCCTTCGCCGGCGACGTCCCTCGACGCCGTCCTCGACGCCGATCGCGAGGCGCGCCTCCGGGCCGCCGAGCTCGTTTCCTCCGGCGCGCCGCTTGCATTCACGGGAACCGTCGCGCCGTCTCCGGCGTAGGTAAAGGGCCTCATGCAGATCTCCACGAACATCCTCGCCTTCGTTTTCGTCCTCTCTTTCCTGATCTTCTTCCACGAGTTCGGGCACTTCCTGATGGCGAGGCTCTTCAAGTTCCCCATCGAGGTCTTCTCGATCGGGTTCGGAAAGCGTCTCTTCGGCTTCACCCGGAACGGGACGGACTACCGGATCTCCCTTGTTCCCCTGGGCGGCTACGTGAAGATCGTCGGCCTCGGCCCCGACGAGAGCGACGTCGTGGACGGACAGCCCGGGCAGGGCCTCCGCGGAACGCGCTGGCAGCGCTTCCTCGTCCTCCTCGCGGGCCCCGCCGTCAACCTCGTCCTCGCCCTCCTCCTCACGGCGGGGGCGTTCGCGATCGGCATCACCATGCCGAAGTACGCCGACGAGAAGCCGGTCGTCAAGCACGTGGACACCGGGAGCCCGGCCGAGAAGGCGGGCGTCCAGGTCGACGACCTCGTCGTGTCCCTCTCCGGAAAGCCGGTGACGACCTGGCGCGAGGTGGAGACCCACCTCGGCCTCGCGCCCCGGACCGAGATCCCGGTCGTCCTCGAGAGGGCGGGAACGCCGGTCTCCGTCGTCATCCGCCCCGAGCCGCAGACGAAGTACGACATCGGCTACACCGGCCTCAATCCCTTCCTCGCCCCCGTCATCGGGGGCCTCGTCAAGGGCTATCCCGGCGAGAAGGCGGGCCTGCAGGTCGGAGACCGGATCGTCTCGATCGGCGGGGTGCCGATCGAGGGCTACTTCGAGGTGGTGCGCCGGGTCCGCGAGGCCTCGACGGCATTCGAGAAGGGAGCTGCGAAGCCGATCTCGTTCGAGATCGACAGGAGCGGCAAGCGCCTCGCGTTCGACGTGACGCCCCGGTTCGAGGGAGGCTCCTGGCGGATCGGCTTCACGCCGAAATACGAGCTCGTGAAGCGGAAGCTGCCGCTGCTCGCCGCGATCGGCGCCTCCTGGAACGAGAACCTGAGACAGACCTCGGCGGTCGGCCAGACGATCAAGCGGATGGTCTCGGGCTCCGGCTCGATCCGCCAGCTCTCGGGACCGGTCGACATCGCCAAGTTCTCGGGCGAGGCGGTCCGCACCGGAATGGCCGCGCTCCTGGGGTTCATGGGGCTCCTCTCCCTCCAGCTCGGCCTCCTGAACCTCCTGCCGATCCCGCTCCTGGACGGCGGGCAGCTCTTCCTCCTGACGATCGAGGGAATCGTCCGCCGCGACTTCTCCCTCAAGCTGAAGGAACGCCTCCTCCAGGCGGGCTTCGTCTTCCTCGTCCTCCTGATGGTCTCGGTCCTCGCCTTCGACATCGCCAAGAACCTGGGCTTCTGAAGGCCCCTTCCCCTAGATCTTGAGGGCGAAGCCTTCCTTCCTGGCGACGTAGACGGCGCAGGCGGCGTCGCCGACGACGTTCGGGACCGTGCGGGCCATGTCGAGCAGGCGGTCGACGCCGATGATGACGGCGATCCCTTCGGCGGGGACCCCGACGGAGGTGAGGACGAGGACGAGGAGCGGGATGGAGCCGCCCGGCACGCCCGCGGTTCCGATCGCCGTGAGGACGGCGAGGACGATCACGAAGAGCTGCTGGCCGAGGGACAGGTGGACGCCGAAGACCTGCGCGAGGAAGACGCAGGCGATCCCCTCGAAGAGCGCCGTCCCGTTCATGTTCATCGTGGCGCCGAGCGGGAGGACGAACCCGGCGATCTGCGGAGGGACGCCGAGGTCGCGCTCGGAGACCTCGATCGTCGTCGGGAGCGTGGCGTTCGAGGAGCTCGTGGAGAAGGCCGTGATCATCACGGGGCGCATCTTCTTCAGGAAGGCCAGCGGCGAGACGCCCGCGCGGAACTTCAGGTAGAGCGGGTAGACGCCCAGGATGAGGAGCGTCAGACCGAGCAGGACCGTGACGACGAAGAGGGAGGAGCTGACGCAGGATGTCGAAGCCGAAGCGCGACGTGACGGAGAAGATGAGGCCGAAGACGCCGAAGGGCGCGATCTTCAGGGCCATCCCGATGATGACGACGGTGACGTCGGCGAGCCCCTCGAGGAGCTTCATCCAGAGCGCCTGCTTCTCCGCGGCGAGCTTCGTCACGCCGATGCCGAAGAGGAGCGCGAAGAAGATGACGCCGAGCATGTCGCCCTTCGCGGCGGCGTCCACGGGGTTGCGCGGCACGATGTTGACGAGGAGCGACGGCCCGAACTCGGCCTTGCCGGCCGACTCCATCTTCGAGGCCGCTTCGCCGCGGTAGGTCTCGAGGAGCTTCTCTCTCGTCTCGTGCGGGAGGCCCTCGCCGGGCCGGAGGACGTTGACGAGGACGAGCCCGATGGCGACGGAGAACGCCGTCACGCTGAGGAAGAAGCCCATCGTCCGCGCCCCGACCCGTCCGAGCCGCTTCAGGTCGCCGAGGCTCGCGACGCCGAGCGCGAGCGAGCTGAAGACGAGCGGGATGACGACCATGAAGAGCATCCGGAGAAAGATCTGCCCGACCGGCACGAAGACCCACCGGTTCGCGGCCTCGACGGCGTCGGGAACGCGCGGCACGAGGAAGAGGTTTGCGGCGATGCCGCAGATCGCGCCGAGGAGGAGGCCGAGGAGGATCCGGTTCGAGAGGGCTCCCTCGGAAGGAGCCGTGGAAGGCGTTGCACCGTCGGCAGATGTCATGACGCGGAAGGATGCCATCCCGGCAGGGCTGGCGGAGCGGAGCTTTTCTGATATCCTCGAAAACCCGGATGAGCATGGTGGGAGTAGCTCAGTCGGTAGAGCTCCGGACTGTGGCTCCGGTGGTCGCGGGTTCGAACCCCGTCTCTCACCCCAGTTTCTCCGTTCTTTGGAAGATGCGCCCGTAGCTCAGCCCGGATAGAGCGTTAGACTCCGGATCTAAAGGTCCCGCGTTCGAATCGCGGCGGGCGCACCACCCCTTTTCCATTTCCCATCAGTGGTTTGGCCTCCAGCGCGGAGGCCTTTTCGTTTTCCGGGGGAGCCCCCTGGTGCCAACGCCCTGCGTCGTCCTCTGTCGACTCGGGCGGCGCCGAGGCTGGCAGGAACACGCCGGGCTATCCTCCCGGCATGGCCGCAGCAAAGCCGTCGTCCCTCCGCCTGCTCGCGCTCCACGCCTTCCCCCTCGACGGCCGGATGTGGGGCGTCGTGAAGGCGGCCGCCACGAGCGGCCAGCTCGGAGAGGGCGTCGCCCTGACGGCGCCCGATTTCCGCGGGCGGGGTGCGTCGAAGAGAGCCGCCGAGCCCGTCCACGCGATGTCCCTGCTCGCGAAGGACGTCCTCGAGGAGCTGCCGGGCGACGAGCCGTTCGTCGTGATGGGACTCTCGATGGGGGGCTACGTCGCGCTCGAGCTCCTCGCGCGCCTCGGACCGGAGCTGAGGCCCCGCCTGAAAGGGCTCGTCCTCTGCGACTCGCGCGCGAACGCCGACGACGACGCCGGGCAGGGGCGGCGCCACGAAGCGGCCGCGGCGATCGAAGCGGGGGGGATGGACCCGCTCCTGGCGAAGATGCTCCCGCAGTTCCTTCTCCCCTCCTCGCGCGGCGGGGCGCTCGAGCAGCTGGTCCGGACGATGTTCCTCGCCACCCCGCCGGCCACGGCGGCGGCGGACCAGCGCGGGATGGCCGAACGGCTCGACCGCTTCGACGTTCTCGGCACGCTGACCGTCCCGTTCCTCGCCGCCGTGGGCGACGACGACCCGCTGACGCCGCCCTCCGCTTCCGAGCAGATGGTGGATGCCGCGGGGAACGCACCGTGGGTCGAGCTCCTGACGCTGCCGGGCGCCCACCTGGCCCCTCTCGAGCACCCGGAGGAGTTTCTCCCGAAGCTGCGCGCCTTCCTCGATCGCTGCCGCGGCTGAACTCCTCGGGACAGGCCGGGAAGGAGTCGAGCGCGCCTATGATCCGCGCGTGTTCCGGAGCAGGACGGTCTTCTGGCTGCTGGCAGCCGGGCTCTTCGCGGCGGGCGCCGCGGAGGGGCTGGAGCCCGGCAAGCGCCTCTCCCAGTACGGTCTCGACGTCTGGCAGCAGGAGCAGGGGCTGCCGCAGAACACGGTGCAGACGGTCCTGCGCGGCCGGGACGGCTACCTCTGGCTCGGCACGCAGGAGGGGCTCGTCCGGTTCGACGGGGCGCGCTTCACGACGTACGACCGGCGCAGCACTCCCGAGCTGAAGCACAACTCGATCATCTCGCTCGCCGAGGCTCCCGACGGAACGCTCTGGGCCGGAACGAACGGAGGCGGGATCCTCTGCCGTCACCGCGACGGCACCTTCTCGACCATCGGCAGTGCCGAAGGCCTCGGAAGCCTGATCGTCTGGTCGATCGCGTTCGACGCCGCCGGCGACGCCTGGGTCGGCGGGGACGGGAACGCGGTCCAGAGGCTCACCGGCGGATGCGTCGTGCAGCGGATCGGGACGAGAGAGGGCCTTCCGATCGAGCAGGTGCGGGTCCTCGCGTTCGACCCGTCCGGCGCCCTCTGGGTCGGGACGACGGGAAAGGGCGTGGCGGTCGTCCGGGGCGGGCGCGTCGAGCGCGTCTTCGGCGAGGAGGTCCTCGGCTCGGGTCTCGTCCGGGGCCTCGCGCCCGAAGCGGGCGGCGGCGTCTGGGTCGCCACCTCGGGCGGTGGCCTGACGCTCGTGAAGGACGGAGCGACGACACCGTACCGGGAAAAGACCGGCTTTCCCTCGGACCAGGTCACGTCGCTCCACGTCGACGCGGCCGGGACGGTCTGGTTCGGAACGTGGGGCGCCGGGGTCGGGCGCCTGAAGGACGGCGTCGCCGAGGTCATCGGGACGCGCGAGGGGCTCTCGAACGACCAGATCTGGGCCGTCACCACGGACGAGGAGGGGAGCCTCTGGATCGGCACGTGGGTCGGCGGCCTCAACCGCCTCCGCGACGGGAAATTCCTGACCTACACGGTGCGCGAGGGTCTGACGAACGACAACGTACGGGCCGTCTGCGAGGCGCGCGACGGGTCGGTCTGGATCGGAACGGCGGGAGGTGGACTGAACCGTCTGAAGGACGGCCGGATCACCTCGTACCGGGAGGCGGACGGCCTGCCGAGCGACCACGTGTCGGCGCTCCTCGAGGACAGCAACGGGACGCTCTGGGTCGGGACGAACCTCGGCGGGGCCGCGCGCTTCTCCGGCGGCCGATTCACGCCTCTCGGCACCGCGCAGGGACTTCCGCATCACGACGTCCGCGCGTTCCTCGAGGATCGGCACGGGAACATCTGGATCGCGGCGATCGGCGGGGGGCTGACGCGCGTCGCGCCCGACGGAACGCTTCGGGTCTTCACGGTCGCCGACGGGCTTCCGACGGAGCGGTTCATCGCGATCGCCGAGTCCCCCGACGGCGCAATCTGGCTCGCCTCCTCCGGGGGCGGGCTGACGCGGCTGGCCGACGACATCCGGGTCTTCACGACGAAGCAGGGCCTCTCGAGCGACCGCGTCATCGCGCTGCTTGCCGATGCCGACGGAACCGTCTGGGCCGGCACCTCCGGCGGCGGCCTGAACCGGATCCGCGACGGAAAGATCGCGTCGGTCACGACCCGGGAGGGGCTGTACGACGACCTCGTCCAGGTGATCCTCGACGATGGCAAGGGCTCTCTCTGGATGACCTGCAACAAGGGGGTCTTCCGGGTCGCCCGCGCCGAGCTCGACGCGGTGGCCGACGGCCGGGCCGCGGACCTTCGGTCGGTGGCGTTCGGGACGTCCGACGGGATGCGCAGCGCGAGCGCGGCGGGCGGGCAGCAGCCCGCGGGTTTCGTCGCCTCGGACGGGCGCCTCTGGTTCCCGACCTACCGAGGGGTCGCCGTCCTCGACCCGTCACGGATCCGGACCTCGGGCCGCCGGCCGCGCGTCGCGATCGAGGACGTCTTCGTCGACGGCCGCCCGGCCGACCTCCGCGGTCCCCTCGTTCTCCCGCCGGGGACCGAGCGGGTCGAGTTCCACTACACCGCCCTCACGCTCGTCGCCCCCGACCGGGTCCGGTTTCGCATCCGTCTCGACGGCCTCGAGAACGAGCCGGTCGACGTCGGGACGCGCCGCGTCGCCTACTACACGAACCTGCCGAGCGGCAGCTACGTCTTCCGCGTTTCGGCGGCCGACGCGTCGGGCGAGTGGAGCGAAAGGGTGACGTCGCTATCGTTTCAGAAGGCGCCGAGGGCGCGGGAGTCGTGGTGGTTCTGGGCGTCTCTGGCCGTTCTTGCGACGGCGGCGGCCTGGGCCGTCCTGCGGTGGCGCGTGGCGCAGCACCACGCGCGCGAGGCCGAGCTGCTGGTCCTAGTGGAGCAGCGGACCCGCAGCCTTTCCGAGGAGAAGTCCCGTGCCGAGGAGGCGCTCGCGAAGGCCGAGGCGGCCAGGGTCGATGCCGAGCGTCACCGCGAGGTCGCCGAGCGCGCCACCGCCGAGGCCGAGGAGGCGAGCCGGACGAAGAGCCGCTTCCTCGCGAACGTCTCGCACGAGCTGCGGACGCCGCTGAACGCCATCATCGGCTACTCGGAGATGCTCTCGGAGGAGGCGTCGGAGGAGGGGCGGCCGGCGCTCGTCCGGGATCTGGAAAGGGTCCGGACCGCGGCGATCCACCAGCTCGAGCTGATCAGCTCGGTCCTCGACCTCGCCAAGATCGAAGCGGGGAAGCTGGAGCTCGACCTCGAGACATTCCCCCTCGGCCCCCTCGTCGAGGAGACGACGGAGATCGTCCAGCCGCTTCTTGCGAGGAACCGCAACAGGCTCGTCGTCCGAGGAGCCGCAGAGGAGGGGGTCACGATGACGTCGGACCCGAGGAAGGTCCGGCAGTGCCTCTTCAACCTGCTCTCGAACGCCTGCCGCTTCACGCAGGACGGGACGGTCGAGCTGGAGGTCCGCCGCTTCGAGGACGAGGGGCGGGCCTGGGTCTCGTTCCGCGTGTCGGACACGGGAATCGGGATCTCCGGGGACGAGCTCGGGAGCATCTTCGAGCCCTTCGCCCAGGCGGACCTCGCGACGGCCCGCCGATTCGGCGGCACCGGCCTCGGCCTCTCGATCACCCGGCAGCTCTGCGAGCTGATGGGCGGTCGCGTCACCGTCGAGAGCACGCCAGGGACCGGCTCGACGTTCGAGATCCGTCTTCCGGCGGACGTGTCGGCCTGAGGCGCCGCTTCAGGGAGCCGCGGAGAGCGTCACGGCGACCCGCCGGGCTTCGCCGTCGCGCAGGACGAGCAGGACGAGCGTCTCCCCGGGCTTCCTCTCCTCGAGGGCGGCGATCAGGTCGTCGGCAGAACGGACCTGCCGCTCCGCCGCGCGGGTCACGACGTCGCCGAGGACGAGCGCTCCGGTCTCGTCGCGCGTCGTCCCGCGCAGCCCCGCTGCGGCCGCGCCCGTTCCGGGCGCCACCGAAAGGACGAGCGCGCCCTCGATGCCGAGACGGGCGGCGACGGCGTCGTCCGCCAGCGTGACGCCCAGCTGCGGGCGGACGACGCGGCCGTGCAGGATGAGCTGCGGAACGATCCGGTTCACCGTGTCGACCGGGACGGCGAAGCCGATGCCGGCGCTCGACCCGCTCGTCGAGGCGATGGCCGTGTTCACGCCGATGAGGCGGCCCGCGCTGTCGAGGAGAGGGCCTCCCGAGTTCCCCGGGTTGATGGCGGCGTCGGTCTGGATGACCCCCTCGATCTGCCGCCCCGTCGCCGATTCGATCGAACGGCCGAGGGCGCTCACGACCCCGGTCGAGAGCGACTGGTCGAGGCCGAACGGGTTGCCGATGGCGAAGACCTTCTGCCCCACGAGGAGATCCTTCGTGGTGCCGACGAGGATCGGCCTCAGCGTCGTTCCCGTCGGGAAAATCTGGAGGACTGCGAGGTCGCGGTCGGGGGCGGCGCCGACGAACGACGCCGTCCAGGTCGAGCCGTCGGACAGCGTCACGCGCGCCGAGGACGCCCCCTGGATGACGTGGAAGTTCGTGACGACGTGACCGGCGGCGTCCCAGACGAAGCCGGAGCCCTCTCCCTGCGGGATCTCGGCGATCCGGAAGAGGCCGCCCCGTCTCCGGGCGAGACTCGTGATGAAGACGACCGAGGGGCTCGCCTCGCGGAAGAGGTCGATCGTCGCCTTTTCGTCGGATGCGAGGTCGCCTCGGGCGACCACCGGTCTCGGCTCGGGTGCGGGAGCGGCAGGGCGCAGGCGGCGGCAGGAGGGGGAAGAGAGGGAGCGTCGCGAGGAGAAGACGAGGAGGGCGGCCGTGAGTCTGAGGAGCCGGGGCCCCGGGCGGTAGCCCTGTCTTCGTGATCCATCGGCGTTCCGGCTCGCGAGTATAGGCGGTGCGCCACGGCACGGACGCCAGAGTAAGATTCTGCAAAGATCGCAGCGCATGTCCTTTCAAGGACCCCAAGGAGCGTCTCGAACAGGCCCATGAACGCGGAGGCTTCCCGTCCGCTCGCGCCCGGCACCCTGGTAGGCCGGTACCGGATCCTCTCCTCTGTCGGCAGCGGAGCGATGGGGGAGGTCTACCGGGCGGAGGACACCTCGCTCGGCCGCATCGTCGCGCTGAAGACCCTGCCGGGAGACCTCGTCGGCACCCCCGACCGGCGCGCGCGATTCGAGAACGAGGGGCGGATCATGGCCTCCCTCTCGCACCCGAACCTCGTCCAGGTCTTCGACGTCGGTGAGCACGAAGGAGTCCCCTACCTCGTCCAGGAATTCGTCGAAGGCGAGACGCTCGAGGACGTTCTCCTTTCGGGTCCGGTCGCAGCGCCAAAGGCGGCGCGCTGGATCGCCCAGGCCGCCGAGGGGCTCGTCGCCGCCCACGAGGCGGGGATCCTCCACCGCGACATCAAGCCCTCGAACCTGATGGTCGGCCGGGACGGGAGAATCCGCGTTCTCGACTTCGGCCTCGCGAAGGTCCAGTCCGTCCCGGAAGACCGTCGGCGCAGCCAGCCGTCCCTCACGACCGACGGTCTCGTCGTCGGCACGGCGCAGTACATGTCGCCCGAGCAGGCGAGCGGGAAGAAGGTCGACGCGCGGAGCGACATCTTCTCCCTCGGCATCGTCTTCTACGAGCTTCTCGCCGGGAAGCTCCCCTTCGAAGGGGAGACCCCGGTCGACGTCATGTACGCCATCCTCCACCTCGGACACCCGCCGATCCCGGGCTTCGGCAGCGGCGTCGTCCGGGGGTTCGCCGACGTCGTGGACCGGGCCCTCTCGAAGGACCCGCCCAGCGCTTCGTCTCGATGCGCGAGATGGGCGCCGAGATCGAGACGGTCCTGGCCACGGGCGGATGGGAGCCGGGCGAACCGGTCCTTCCGCCTGCCCCGAGCGCGCGGCTGCCGACGCTGACGGCGGCGCCGTCGGCGGGCCGGCCGCGGGAGCCGCCGGTCGCTCGCGCTCTTCGCCGTGGGGGCGTGCGTCCTCGCCGCGCTCGCCGGAGCGGCATTCCTCTGGCGCGGACGGGGTCGGGAAACGGGCCCTGCCGCGGGCGGCGCACTCCTTCGGCCGGTCCAGCTCACCTCGTCGGCCGGTCTCGACGTCTTTCCCGCGTTCTCGCCGGACGGGCGGTCCGTGGCGTATTCGTCGGACCGCTCGGGCCGGTTCGAGATCTACCGCAGGGCGCTGGCCCCGGGCGGCCGGGAGATCCAGCTCACGACGGACGGCCTGCAGAACCTCACCCCCGCCTGGTCGCCCGACGGCGAGACGATCGCCTACCACGTCAAGAGCGTCGGCGGCGTCTGGCTCGTGCCGGCCCTCGGCGGCGTGCCGCGCCAGCTGACGACCTTCGGATCGCGCCCCTCGTTCTCGCCCGACGGCAAGGCCCTCGTCTTCGAGTCGGGGGCGGTGGTCGACTTCGCGGCGAACTCGCTTGGTGCGCTCCCCCCGTCCATCCTCTGGATCGCCCCGCTCGACGGCTCGCCGCCGCGGCCCCTCACGCAGGTGGGGCGCCCGAGCGGCGGGCACGGCGCGGCGGCCTGGTCGCCGGACGGCCGGCGGATCGCCTTCGCGACCTACAACCGCACGTCCGCGGAGATCTGGATCGTGAACGCCGACGGGAAGGACCTCCTCCAGGTGAGCGAGGGGAACGGGCAGTGCTACGACCCCGTCTGGGCGTCCAACAGCTCCTCGATCACCTATCCCCGTGCTGGCCGGAGAGCTTCCAGGTGGGGCTCTTCCGCCGCCGGATCTCGCCGGCGAGGGGACGGGCCTGGCGCCGGAGGAGATCGCCAACTTCGGCGGAGCGGGCCTCGGCTTCGTGAAACAGCTGGCCGTCTCCCGCGACGGGACGAAGCTGGCGTTCGCAGGTCTCGCGATGGCGAGCAATATCTGGAAAGCCCCGGTCGACGGGCGAGGCGAGCCGTCCGGACCGGAGGCGCCCGTCACGCGCGAGACGGGGCGCAATTCCCGGCCCGCCGTCTCGCACGACGGGAAACGGATCGCGCTCAGCCGGTGGCGGCCCGGCGCGAATCAGGACATCTGGATCGTGAACGCGGACGGGGGCGAAGCCGTTCAGCGGACGACCGACGCCGCCGACGACGACTACCCGGGCTGGTTTCCGGGTGACGGGCGGCTCGCGTTCATGTCGCTGCGCCGTGGCCACCGTTCGCTCTTCACCCTGGACCTCCAGACGGGCCGCGAGGAGGCGCTCGCCGACTTCGGACCGGGGTACGACGGGATGCGCGTCTCGCCGGACGGGACGAAGATCGCCTTTCACTCCAGCCGGGGCGGCACGACCCTGAACGTCTGGGTCGCCGAGCTTCCGGCCGGAACGCCGAGGCAGGTGACCTTCGATCGCGAGTTCGCTGCATTCCCCTGCTGGTCGCCCGACGGACGGACGCTCGCCTTCGAGGCCCGGCGCCAGGGAGACGTCCACGTCTTCACCGTCGCCACGGCCGGGGGGACGCCGGTCCAGCTGACGCGAGGGGAGGGACAGAGCTGGCCCTACTCCTTCTCTCCCGATGGTTCGAAGGTCGCGTTCGCCGCCCTGCGGGATGGCGTCTGGAACGTCGCCTGGGTCTCGCGCGACGGAAGAACGGAGCGGGCCGTGACGTCGAACCAGCGCCTCAATAGCTACATCCGCTATCCCGACTGGTCGCCGACGGGCGAAGCGATCTACTACGAGGTCGCCGAGACGACCGGGAACATCTGGATCGTCGACCTCTCGGCGGCGAAGACGGGGAGCGGGAACGAGAGAGGCAAGCCGTGAGCGAGACGATCTTCACGCGGATCATCGAGGGGCAGATCCCGAGCCACAGGGTCTACGAGGACGAGAAGGTGTTCGCCTTCCTCGACATCGCGCCCCTTTCGCCGGGGCACACGCTCGTCGTTCCGAAGGAGCCGGCAGCCACGCTCGACGCCCTGTCCGAGGAGTCGGCGGCGGCCGTCGGTCGGGTCCTTCCGCGCATCGCGCGCGCCGTGATGGCCGCGACCGGGACGCGCGACTACAACGTCCTCCAGAACAACGGCGTCGCTGCCCACCAGGCCGTCCCGCACGTCCACTTCCACGTCATTCCGAAACCCGGCGATGCGCGCGGGCTCGGCATCGACTGGCCGGCGGGGCGCCTCGAGGCGGAGGACGGGAAGAGGATGGCCGCAGCCGTGGTCGCGGAGCTCGCGAAGGGCTGACCGAGCCGTCCCGTCAGCGCCCGCGCGCGGCCGCGCCGAAGAGAAACCCCGCCACGGTCTCGGCGAGGACGAGGCCCGGGAGGGCGTGCCGCTGCGCCTCGAACGCCGGGTCGTGGAAGACGAGGAAGAGCCACGCCGCCGTGCCGAGGCCGACCGCCGCACCTCGAGCGGCCTCCAGGAGCCGTCGGTCCCGCAGGGCGCGGAACGCCTGACCGAGGAGGAGGAGCGCCGTGAGCCCGAGCGCCGCCGGCGGATACCAGCGGAGGTGGAGGGCCGCGGCCGGCCACGCGCCCGCCGCCACCTCGCCCCGGGCGAGCGCGGCGGCGAGCGGCAGGGCGAGCCAGAGCGCCAGGAGCGCCGCCTTCAGCGCGGCGCTCACGCGCGCCGCATCCGCCGGGCCGGACGGGGCGGACGAGAGCTTCTCCCCATCGCCGACTTCACGTCGCGCGCCGCCGAGCGGGTGAGGCCCGTTCCCGCGGCCAGGCGGGACGGGTCGATCAGGTCGGCGATCGAGAGGCGCAGGAGAAAGAGCGACCAGAACGCCAGGCGCGCGGGGAGAACCCGGCCCGAGAGGAGAAGCGCGAGCGATATGCCGGACAGTGTGAGCCCGAGCCCCTCGAAGAGGAGGCGAACGCGCGAGACCACCCGCGAGGCGGTTCCCTCGGCGCGGCGGGACGAGAGCGCGCGGTGCGCCACCGACGCGAGGACGACGAGGAGGATCGCCGCCCCGCCGAGCGCCGGCCCTCCCGGGCCCGGCAGGAGGCGGAGCGCGGCGAGCACGAGAGAGAAGGCGGAGAGGAGAGCGGCCGCGCGGAAGGACCGGACGCGCGCGTCGACTCCCGAAGCGAGCGCGGCGTAGAGGAGAAGGACGGCGGTCGCCACGGCGACGAGCGCTGCGAGAGGGCGCGCGTCCGCCGGGATCGGGACGGGAAGCGCGGCGAGACGGGCCGCGGCCCCGGTCCTTTCGAGGACGTGGACGTAGAGCGCGAAGACGCGGGCAAGGAGGTCGGCGGCGGCCGGCACTGGCGGAGGTTACAGGGAGGGGGCAGACTGTCTGCCGCGGCCGGACCCCGGCGGACGCTCGGTGGTCGGAACCGGGGACGGATGAAAGGAGATCGTCATGGACCTCACGGATCTTCTGAAGGGCGCGCTGGGCGGCGGACAGACCTCGGCCCGGGCGGGAGGCGGTTCGTCCGACCTCATCGCGAAGCTCCTCCCGCTCGTCCTCCAGATGCTGCAGGGCCGTCGGGCCGGTGCCGCGAGCGCCGCTCCCGGAGGCCTCGGCGGGCCGGGAAGCCTCGGGGGACTCGGCGGTCTCGTGAGCGCCTTCGCGCAGAACGGGCTCGGCGACGTCATCGGCTCCTGGATCGGCACCGGCCAGAACCTCCCGGTGTCCGGCAGCCAGCTCGCCGGGGTTCTCGGGGACGACGAGATTCGGCACCTGGCCGGACAGACCGGCGCCTCGCACGCCGAAGTGACGGATGCCCTGTCGCAGCTCTTCCCCCAGGTCGTCGACCGGCTCACGCCGGACGGCCAGATTCCCGACGAGGGGATCGACGCGGGAGCCGGAGACCTCCTGAAGCAGCTCGGGCTGTCGCCCGGCTGACGCCCCCGGGAAGCGCGGGCGATCGCAGCGAAGGCCGCTCTCGCCCGTTGGCGCCTCATTTGACGGGCCGGTCGACGGTCGGTACCGTCGGGCGCCCGCCATGGCTTCCACCACCTACACCGCCGCCGACATCACCGTCCTCGAGGGGCTCGAGCCCGTCCGCAAGCGCCCCGGCATGTACATCGGCGGGGTCGACTCCCGGGGGCTTCACCACCTCGTCTGGGAGATCGTCGACAACGCGGTCGACGAGGTCATCAACGGCTACGCCACGCGGATCGAGGTCCGCCTCTTCGCCGACGGACGCGAGGTGGAGATCTACGACAACGGCCGCGGCATCCCGGTCGACGTCCACCCGAAGTACAAGAAGCCCGCCCTGGAGCTGATCCTGACGACGCTCCACGCGGGCGGGAAGTTCGAGCAGGGCAACTACGTCCACTCGGGCGGCCTCCACGGCGTCGGGTCGTCGGTCGTCTGCGGGCTCTCGTCGGAGATGACGGTCCACGTCCGCCGCGACGGAAACGAGTGGCGGCAGACGTACGGCCAGGGGAAGGCGACCTCGAAGCTGACGAAGGTCTCGACGGAGAAGGTGCGCGGCAGCGGGACGACCGTCCGCTTCCGGCCCGACGCGGAGATCTTCGGCAAGCTCTCCTTCGACGCGGACGAGATCCGCGACCGGCTCGAGGCGAAGACCTACCTCCACCGCGGCCTGCGCGTCGTCTTCGTCGACGAGACGCAGAAGCCCGTCCGTCCGCGAGGAGTTCGCCCACGACGGCGGCCTCGCCGACTACCTCCTGAAGGTCGTCGCCGAGCGGGCGAAGACCCCGACCCACGCCAGCGGCTTCGTCCTCGTCCGCGACGCCGAGCCGCGCCTCGAGCTCTCCCTCCAGTGGACCGAGTCGACCGACGAGCACTTCCGCTCCTGGGTCAACGGCATCCCGACCTCCTCGGGCGGGACGCAGGAGAGCGGCCTGAAGGCGGGCATCGTCAAGGCCGTGAGGAACCACCTCGCCACGCACGCGCTCCTGCCGAAGGGTGTCACTCCCTCGGCGGAGGACATCCGCGAAGGGCTCGTGGCGCTCCTCTCCGTCTACGTCCTCGAGCCCCAGTTCCAGGGCCAGACGAAGGAGCGGCTCAACAATCCCGAGGTCGCGGCACAGGTCGACGGCGCGGTGCGCCCCGCCCTCGAGAACTGGCTGAACGAGAACCCCTCCGTCGCCGAGCAGATCGTGGGCCGGATCGTCATGGCGACGAAGGCCCGCGAGGCGTCCCGCGCCGCGGCCCAGCAGGTCACGCGCAAGACGGCGATCTCCCACCGCCTGAACCTCCCCGGCAAGCTCGCCGACTGCGCCTCGACCGACCCCGCCGAGTCGGAGCTCTTCATCGTCGAGGGGGACTCGGCCGGCGGCTCGGCCAAGCAGGGGCGCGACCGCCAGACGCAGGCGATCCTTCCTCTTCGCGGCAAGGTCCTCAACGCCGAGCAGGCGAACTCGGCGAAGGTCGCGGGGAACAAGGAGCTGACCGACATCGTCTCGGCCCTCGGCTGCGGCAGCGGCGGCGACTTCGACATCTCGAAGCTCCGCTACGGCAAGGTCTTCCTCCTGATGGACGCCGACGCCGACGGCCACCACATCTCGACGCTCCTCCTGACCTTCTTCTGGAGGCACCTCCCGAAGCTCATCCTCGAAGGGCACGTCTACCTCGCCCAGCCGCCGCTCTACCGGATCGACGCGGGGAAGGAGACGTACTGGGCCCTCGACGAGCGCGAGCGCGACGCCGTCTTCGCGAAGCTCCCGAAGAACGTGAAGCCCGAGGTGATGCGCTTCAAGGGCCTCGGCGAGATGATGCCCGAGCAGCTGAAAGCGACGACCCTCGACCCGCGCCGCCGGCGCGCGCTGAAGGTCACCGTCCCCGACGTTCTCGAGGCCGAGCGGACCTTCACCGACCTCATGGGCAAGGACGCGGGAGCCCGCTACCGCTTCATCACCGAGAGGGCTCGGGAAGCAGACGCATTGGACGTCTGAGCCGGTCCGTCCGGCCGCGAGAGGGCCTCGGGGAATTTCTTGACAGTCTCCGCGGGCGTCACGCATCGTCTCCAGAATCGAGACGCCGCGCCGAACCCGATCCGAGGCCTTCGTCGGGATCATCGCTCTCGTGGCTGCAGTGCTTCTCGCCGGGGCCCCGATCCTCTCGGGGTGGGAGCTGGCTGGGCACGATATCGGCGCGTACCTCGTCTATGCGCAGCAGACGGCGGCGAACCTCAGAGCTGGCGTCCTCCTTCCGGCCTGGGCGAGCGATCTCAACGGCGGGTTCGGGGGACCGGGCCTCATCTTCTATCCCCCTCTCGTGAACACGGTCCACGCGCTCCTCCCGCTCGGCGGCCTCCGCCTCGGGACCGGCCTCGGAGGGCTCGCCCTCGTAGCGAGTCTCCTCTCCGGTCTCGCCCTGAGCGGATGGCTGCGGGCCGCGGGATTCGGCTCCGGGTCGCTCTGGGCAGCGGTCCTCTACGTCGTGGCGCCCTACAGGCTGATCGATCTCTACGAGCGCGGCGCCCTCGCCGAGCACTGGGCGTTCGTCTTCGCACCGCTCGTTCTCTGGATCGCGGTCGAGGAGAGGCTCGCTCCCCGCCGCCGGGTCGCGCTCGGAGCGCTGGCCGTGGCCGCTCTCGCGCTGACGAATCTCCCGCTCCTGGTTCTCTTCGGTCTCGCCATCGGCCCGCTGATTCTGCTGCTCCCCTCCACGCGGAGGGCGATTCGCCCGCTCCTCCTCGCGGCGCCCCTCGGTCTCGCGCTCGCCGCCTTCTCGCTTGCGCCCCAGGCGCTCGCTTCCCGCTGGCTCCGTGTGGAGCTCTGGTTTGGCGAGAATGCAGCGGGAGCCTTCCGACCCTCGACGAACACCCTGTTCAACCGGGCTGCCATGGACGCCGACTTCAACGAACGCGTCTCGACCGCGCTCGTCGGCACCGTCCTCCTCGGCCTCGCGGCCTTCGTTCTGGCGTCCCCGGAGCAGCGCCGGAAGATGGAGACGCGGGCCTGGCTCTGCGTCCTGGGCGTCGCGTTCGTCGCGACGCTCGGCCCTTTCGGGCACGCCTGGGATGCCGCTCCGGTGCTCTCGAGGCTCCAGTTCCCGTGGCGGGTCGCTGCGCCGATGACGCTCGCGGTCTCGGCGCTGATCGCTCAGCTGCCCGGTAGGAGGGCCGCGGTCCTCGCGATCCTCGGAGCGCTCCTCGCCGCGCCGCACGTCGGTGCCGGGACCGCACAGTCCCTTCCGCCGCGCCCTCCGCCGGCGACGGGGCTGAAGGGCCACGTTTTCCCGGATCCCGCGGCCGTCCACGAGGCCGAGGCAGACCAGGGAAACCGTGTCCAGCGGGGTCTGTGGTGGGACTACTGGTACGTGCCGCGGACGGCTCCGCAGGCCTTCTTCGTCGAGATGATCGGCCGCCGGTCGACGGAGCTCGACCCGATTCGCGCTCGTTCCGCGGTGCTCTCGACGGCACCCGCGACGCCGGTGAGCGTCGTCCGCTGGGACCGGCTCGACAAGGAGGTCTCCCTCGTCGCCCCGCGACCCGGCGTGCTCGTCTGGCACGTTCTCGGCTTCCCGGGAATGAGCGTGTCGGTCGATGGCCGGCCGGCCCCGCTCCTCCTCGACAGGGCCACGGGTCTCGTCGCCGTCCACGTCCCGGCCGGACCCCACGTCGCCAGCTGGCGATGGAGGCCTTTCCCACCCCTCGTCGCCTTCCGCTGGCTCAGCGGGCTCGCCCTCCTCGGAGTCCTCGTCCTCCTCGGCTTGCCAGCTGCAGCACCCTGGGTGCAGTCTCGCCGGGGCTGTTCGGAGGACTTCCGTCCCGCCGAAGACGCCGCCCCGACGGAGGTTCGCGATTCCAGCTCCTGAGCTCCCGCTTCTCAGCATCGTCGTTCCGCTCTTCAACGAGATCGGCAATCTCGAGGCGCTCGTGCACGAGATCGAAGAGGTCCGTCGGACTCTGCCCGGCCAGAGTGAGCTCATCCTCGTGGACGACGGCAGCAGGGATGGCAGCTGGGGCAGGATCCGCGAGCTGGCGGGCGATCGTCCCTGGCTCCGCGCTCTCCGGTTCCTCGGCAATCAGGGCCAGACCGCGGCCATGGCGGCCGGGATCGAGCACGCGCAGGGAGAGCTGATCGCGTTCCTGGACGCGGACCTGCAGAACGATCCCCACGACCTTCCCCGGATGCTCACCGAGATCCTCGAGGGCCGGGCCGACGTCGTCTGCGGCTGGAGGGCGCGCCGGAAGGACCGGGCGCTGTCGAGAATCGTCCCCTCGCTCGTCGCGAATTTCCTCATCACGCACGCGCTCGGCCTGCGGCTCCACGACGTCGGCTGCACGCTCAAGGTGTTCCGCCGCGTCTACCTGGAGAACGTCGAGCTCTACGGCGAGATGCACCGCTTCATCCCGGCGTACTGCGCGGCCCAGGGCGGACGGATCGTCGAGGTGGAGGTCAACCATCGGCCCCGCCTCCACGGCGAGAGCAAGTACGGCCTCTCGAGGGTCTACAAGGTCCTGATCGACCTCCTCACGGTCAAGATGCTGAACACCTACGGCTCCAAGCCGGCCTACTTCTTCGGAAAGCTCGGGTTCGTCTTCTTCGGCCTCGGCACCGCGGCCTTCATTCTCGTCGCCTGGCGGGCGCTCTTCCGTGGCCACCCCGAGAGCACGCCGATGGTCTTCTTCATGCTCCTGATGTACGTGGCCTCCCTCGTCTGCGTCACGTCGGGCCTCCTGGCCGAGATCAACATCCGGGTGCTTCACCGGGTCGGCGGGAAGAGGAGCTACAGGGTGATCGACGAGGTGGGGACGACCGAAGCGGCCGGCGGGGCACCCGGAGTCCGATAGGTCGGGCCGGCGCGGTCGTCCATGTGCGGCATCCACGGCATCCTCGCCCCGCGTGGCGACCTCTCCTTCGCCCTCGAGCGGATGGGTGCGAGGCTCGTCCACCGGGGACCGGACGGTGCGGGCGTCGAACGGATCCCGGGGGCCTCCCTCGGGCATACGAGGCTCAGCGTCATCGACCTGTCGGAGGCCGCAGCCCAGCCGCTCTGGGATGCTCGACATCAGGTCTGCATCGTCTTCAACGGCGAGGTCTACAACTACCGGGAGATCCGCGACGAGTGCCTCCGGGCCGGCCTCGAGCTCCGCTCGGAATCGGACACGGAGGCGATCGTCGGCCTCTACCTCCTCGCGGGCGAGCGCGCCTTCGCGCGGCTCGACGGCATCTTCGCGTTCTGCCTCTTCGATTCCCGCAGCGGCGACGCGTACCTCGTCAGGGACCCGATGGGCGTCAAGCCCCTCTACTGGTCGGAGCGTCCCGAGGGCCTCGTCTTCGCTTCGGAGCTCGGCGCCCTCGTCGGAAGCTCTCTCGTGCCTGTCGAGGTCGATCCGATCGCGCTCCAGGCCTACCTCCAGCTCGACTTCGTACCTGGCCCGTGGTCGATCGTCCGCGGCGTCGAGAAGCTCCGCGAGGGGCACGTCCTCCACCTGGACGCGGCGGGCCGACGGTCGATCCGGCGATACGCGCCTCCTCCGCCCCCGGTCTCGGAGGGACCCGGGGATCTCGCCAGCGACGTCGCCGAGTTCGATCGCCTCGTCCACCGGACGGTCGAACGCCAGCTCGTGGCCGACGTTCCCGTGGGCGTCTTCCTCTCGGGCGGCCTCGACTCTTCGATCATCGCCAGGACCGCGGTCGACGTTTCGGCGTCGCGGATTTCGACCTTCTCGATCGGATTCGAGGACCCTTCCTTCGACGAGTCGCGATGGGCCGCCCTCGTCGCCTCGTCGATCGGCAGCGACCACCACGTCGAGATCCTCGGGGCGCGGGCGCTGCTCGACCTCGTCCCGTCGGTGGCGGACGTCGTCTCCGAGCCCCTGGCCGACGGGTCGATCTTCCCGACCCTGCTCCTCTCGAGGTTCGCGCGGCGGCACGTGACGGTGGCGCTCTCCGGGGATGGAGCGGACGAGCTCTTCGCCGGCTACCCGACGTACCGCGCCGCGAGCCTGGCGCGGGGGCTGTCTCGTCTCCCGCGGGCGGTCCGGCGCGCGCTGGCCGGGGCGGCGGACGTCGTCCTCCCGGTGAACTACGACAATCTCTCGTTCGACTTCAGGGTCAGGAAGTTCCTTGCGGGCCTCGACCCCGATCCGGTCCTGAGGAACGCGCGCTGGCTCGGGACCTTCCAGCCGGAGGAGCTCCCGTTCCTCCTCCGCGCCCACGACGCGCGCCTCCAGCCGGAGCTCGAGAGACTCCTGCACGAGCCGTCGGCGGAGGTCCTGCGCGCCGGCAGCCTCGAAGCCCTGCTCCGCACCGACCAGCGCTTCTACCTCCAGGACCAGGTCCTGGTGAAGGTCGATCGGGCCAGCATGTCGTGCGCGCTCGAGGTCCGGGTTCCGTTTCTCGCGCCGGAGATCGTCGCTTTCGCGCGCGCCCTCCCGGCCGACAGGAAGCTGGCCGGCGCGCGGGGCAAGGCCCTCCTGCGGGCCTACGCGGCGGGACGCCTCCCCCCGGAGATCGTGGAGCGGCCGAAGAAGGGCTTCGGCGCCCCGCTCGGCAAGTGGTTTCGCGGGGAGCTCCGGGAGCTCCTGGAGGACGTCCTCTCTCCGGCGTCCCTCGCGCGGCACGGACTCTTCGAGCCCGCGTTCGTCGCGAGGCTTCTGAGGGAGCACGCGGCGGGCCGGCGTGACCACCGCAAGCGCCTCTTCAACCTGCTGATGTTCCAGCTCTGGTGGATCGCGTTTGCGGGGAAGCCGCGCAGGGCCCTCGAACCGTGACCGGCACCGACCGTCGGACCGCCGAGGCGTTCGCCTCCTCGTGGAACACGGTACGCGAGGGTTCCGTCTACTCGCGCGAGCAGTTCCTCGAGTGGATGGCGCCCATCAGCCCCGATTCCGTCGCCGGCCTCTCGGTCCTCGAGCTCGGCTTCGGGAACGGCTCGCTCCTCGCCCACATGGGAACCCTCGGGCCGGGAAGCCTCACGGGAATCGAGCTCGGTGACACGGTCGAGGCGACGCGCCGAAACCTGGCGCACCTTCCCGCAGGCCTCGTCGATCTCCGGCGGGGAGATCTCGTCACGGCGGACCTCGGGGCCTTCGACCTCGTCTACTGCATCGGCGTCCTCCACCACCTCGCCGACCCGGACGCCGGCTTCCGCTCGCTCCTGCGCCACACGCGTCCTGGCGGCCGTTTTCACGCGTGGGTCTACGCGCGCGAGGGAAACGCGCTCGTGCGCCTCGTCGTCGAGCCGATCCGCCGCGTGGCGTCCCGGCTTCCGTGGTGGCTGACGAAGTACGGCCTCGCGCTTCCGCTCGTCGTCCCGTTCTTCCTCTACGCCCGGCTCTTGCGTGCGCTGGCGCGCCGGCTCGTCCGGCCGGAGGCTCTCGAGAGGGTCCTCCCGCTCGGCGCGTACGCCCTCTGGATCGCCGAGAGGCCGTTCTGGTTCTTCCACCACGTCGCCTTCGACCAGCTCGTCACTCCCCGGACGACCTACTTCGACCGGCGCACGGTGGAACGCTGGCTCGCCTCTGCCGACGTCGAGCCGGGAAGCGCCTACGTCGTCTTCCGGAACGGAAACTCCTGGAAGTTCGGGGGACGAAGGCGAGCCGACGTCAGCCCGGAAGCTCCCAGATCGTGATCGAGGCGCCGACGCGCCGCAGCCGCCGCCCCCTCGTACGAAGCTGGGAGAGGAGGGCGCGGAGCTGGTCCGACGAGGCCTTTCCCTCCAGGCTTTCGAGGAACTCGGGTCCGACCGCCTGCATCGAGTCCGAGATCGCGTAGAGGCCGGGAGAGATCGGCCGCGACGGGTCGAGGAGCCGGCAGGACCGCGAGTAGTAGTTCGTGGCCAGGCCGCTGTACGCGACGACGGTCGTCTCCGCCTCCGTGCCGGTGTCGCGGAGGTCGTCGCCGAGGCGCTTCATGTCCTGGCCCCAGTCGACGTTCGAGTCGGCGAACCACGCCGCTCCCCGCTCGGGGCCGCCGAGGATGAAATTGAAGTAGCCGAGCTCGAGCGGGTGGGCCGATGCGAGCGAGAACCCCGTCGAGAGGACGAGGCCGGCCACCACCGGCGCGAAGCGGCGAACCGGGAGCCGTCGCGCCAGGACGACGGCCCCGGAGATGGCGAGAAGCGGGTAGACCGGGAAGAGGTGGCGGACGCCGATGTTGAAGGACGACGTCATCGCGATCGCAAAGTAGAAGGACGCCGCCAGAAGGAGGCTGCCGACCCAGTAGGTCGCGAGCTCGCGGCGCCCGAGCACGAGCGCCGCGACGAGGAGGAGGAGAAACGCCGGCGTCGACTTCAGGACGAAGGAGGCGGGAAAGTAGGCCGGGAACCCGTACCGGGAGATTTCGCCGTGGAAGAAATTGACGTTCTCGCGGCCTTCCTCGCTGAGGAGCGCGACCCCCTTCAGGCCGGCGGCCCAGTGTCCGAGGGAAGGAAGGGCGAGCGAGAGTCTCGCGTACCGGTCAACCGCCTGCGGCGATGCCCCGCGGCCGGCGAGAAACCGTGCGACGCACTCGGACGGCTTTCCCTCGGGCATCGCCCTCATGCTGACGACGTAGATGGCCGCGAGGAGTCCGAGGGCGATCACCCCCGCCGTCACGACGCCGAGCGCCTTCGTCGCGGCGGAACGGACGGTCCGACGCTCCCCCTCGGAAAGGAGCGCGAGAAGCGGCACCGCGGCGAAGAGCGGGAGGAGGAGCACCGCGGAGAACTTCGTCGCGAGGGCGACCCCGAGGGCGAGGCCGGAAACGGCCCAGAGGGCCAGGGAGTTGCGCCGCGCCGCCGCGAGCGCGAGGACGAGCGCCGCGGTCATCGTGAGCGCGGCGCCGACGTCCGTGTGGACGATGCTGGCGTGGGCGACGAAACCGGGGTCGAGCGCGATCAGCCCCGCGGCGAGGAGTCCGGCGCCGGGGCCCGCGAGGGTGCGGGCCGTCGCCCAGACGACGACGATCAGGAGGCCGAAGACGAGTGGGAAGGGGCGCCGGGCCGCCCGGAGGATCTCGTGGGCGGGGACGCGGTTGAAATAGAGGAAGCGGGAGTAATCGTTGTGCGGAGTCCCCTCGCGGGAATTGCCTCCGGCTGGAGGGGTCAGCCGAAGTGGCTTCAGGGAGAGTCCGGCGAGAGCCTTCATCAGGGGGGGATGCTCGAGGTTCATCCAGAAGGTCCCGTTCTCGACGTACTCGGCTCCCGCGAACAGGTGGATGCCTTCGTCCGCGGTTGCCGAATCGTCCTTCTCGTGCCCCCTGACGGCCGCCAGGGCGACGATGACGAGAACGGCGAGGACCGCGATCTCGGCCACGAGCCCTTTGCCCCTCTTGCCGTCGAGCCGTGGCATTCCGGGAGTCTACTCAGGTGGGGGAAGCGTTGGCCTCGAGGGAGGTCCTGGTGCGGCGCTCGGGTTCTGCGGTACGTCTCCTACGGTCTCTCGTCCGGAAGGACGGGCAGGACGAGGTGCGAGGGGGAGGCGGTTCCCTGGTGGATTCGCTGCGTGGCCGGCCGGAAGTCGGCTTCCGTCGCTTCGCGGATGTTCACGAACGTCTGCGGGTTCCGGTCGACGAGCGGGAACCAGCTGCTCTGCACCTGCACCATGATCCGGTGCCCGCGCCGGAACGTGTGGAGAACGCCGGGCATCGAGAAGGCCACGGTCTCGATCGTCCCCGGCGTGAACGGCTCGGGCTTCTCCAGGCTCCTGCGGAATTTCCCGCGGAACGGCTCGCCCCGCACGAGCTGCTGGTTCCCTCCCAGCTTCGAGCGGGACGGCTTCTCGTCCCACGCGTTGCGGGGAGTCCACTCCCAGGGTTCGACCGGGACGTCGTCGGGCCAGACGTCGATCAGCTTCACGACCCAGTCGGCGTCGGTCCCCGTCGTCGAGACGGAGAGGTGGACGCCGATCGGGCCGGCGACGGTGACGTCTCCGTCGAGCGGGGGCGTCTGCCAGACGGCGACGTCGGGCCGCCGCGCGGCGAAACGCTGGTCGGCCGTCATGTAGTCGGCGTTCATCCCGATGTCGATCGACTCGAGGTACGGGACCGGTTTCGCGGGGTCGCTCAGCCACTCGGCGACGGCCGTCGTCCCGGCCTGCGGGGCGTCGGTCGAGAGTCGCCCCTCCGTGCCCAGCTGGTAGGGGACGGGCTTCGCCTCCTTCGGCGGCCACGCGTCGAAGGCGCGCCATCGGTTGCGTCCGGTCTCGAAGACCGTCGCCTCGGGGAGCTTCGGGTCCGCGGCTCCCTTGAGGTGGTGCCGGAAGAAGGGGAGCTCGACCTGGTCGCGGTAGTACTGCGAGGTCTTCTGCCCGAACGTGACGCGCCCGTGGGACTCGCCCTCGCTGCGGGCCCAGCCGCCGTGCCACCACGGGCCCATGACGAGGCGGTTGCTGGCTCCGGGGCTCTGCCGCTCGATCGCCGCGTACGTCTCCAGCGCGCCGAAGGCGTCCTCGGCGTCGTACCAGCCCCCGACGGTCAGGACCGCGGGCCGGATCCCCTTCAGGTGCGGTCTCGTGTTCCGCGCCTTCCAGAAGCCGTCGTACGCCTCGTGGGCCATCAGGTCGTCCCAGAAGGCGACGTCCCTCATGTGGGTACGGAGGTTCTTCAGCGGACCCGCGTCGAGGAAGAAACGGTAGCCGTCGAACGTCCCGTGGTCGAACCGCGGGGGCCTCTTCGCGGTCGGCTCGGGCCGGGGCTTGCCGAACGCGACGTAGAAGTTGAAGGCGGGCGAGAGGAAGAACGCCCCGTTGTGGTGGAAGTCGTCCCCCTCGAACCAGTCGGACACGGGGGCCTGCGGCGAGACGGCGACGAGCGCCGGGTGCGCGTCGATGGCGGCCATCGCGGCGTAGAAACCGGGGTAGGAGATGCCCCAGGCGCCGACCTTCCCGTTGTTGTAGGCCACGTTCTTCACGAGCCAGTCGACGGTGTCGAAGGCGTCGCTCGACTCGTCGAACTCCTTCGGCCCCTTCTTCTCGAGGAACGGCCGCACGTCGACGAACGCCCCCTCCGACATCACCCGGCCGCGGACGTCCTGGAGGGCGAAGATGAACTTCTCACGCGCCGCGGCCTCGGATGGTCCGAGCGAGTCGGGGTAGGCGTCGATCCCGTAGGGCCCGACGGAGTAGGGCGTCCGGATCATCAGGATCGGGTAGCGCTTCGCCGGTCCAGCATCCTTCGGGACGTAGACCGCGGTGAAGAGCCTGGTCCCGTCGCGCATCGGGACGAGGTGCTCGTGCTTCGTGTACGTCTCCCGGATGAAGGCCGCCAGGGGGGCCGGCGGCTCGCCCGCCCGGGCCTGAAGGGCGAGGACTGCGACAACGGCGACCGGGACGAAGGTGCGAATGCGCATCGGAGAACCTCCCCGCGGGAAGCGTTCTCTCGACGTTAGCAGGAGGACGGCCCCGTGGGATGATCCTCGGTCGGAGTGACCGAGTCATGCAGAAAACCCGTCTCTTTCCCCTCCTCGCCCTCTACCTCGCGCTCGTCCCGATGACCGCGACCGCGCAGGCCCCGACCGCCGCCGACGCGAAGGCCTTCGTCGACAAGGCCGAAGAGAAGCTCCTGGCGGCCTCGATCGCCGCGGAGCGCGCGAACTGGGTCGCCGCGAACTTCATCACCGAGGACACCGAGCTCATCGCCGCCGAGGGAAGCCAGCGCCGGATGGAGCTGGCCGCCGGCCTCGCCAAGGAGGCGACGCGCTTCGACGGCCTCGCCCTCGACGCCGACGTCGCCCGCAAGCTCGCGCTCCTCAAGCTCTCGCTCACGCTCGCGGCCCCCGCCGACCCGAAGAAGAGCGAGGAGCTCGCCCGCATCGCCGCCGGCATGGAGGCGGCCTACGGGCGGGGCAAGTGGACGCCGCCCGGCGGAGAGCCGCTCGACCTCGAGGAGATCTCGCGCCGGATGGCGACGAGCCGCGACCCGAAGGAGCTCGCCGCGCTCTGGGCCGGCTGGCATTCCATCGCCCCGCCCCTTCGCAAGGACTACGCCCGCTACGTCGAGCTCGGCAACGCGGGGGCGAAGGAGCTCGGCTTCGCCGACATGGGCGCCATGTGGCGCTCGAAGTACGACATGCCCCCGGACGCCTACGCGAAGGAGCTCGACCGGCTCTGGGAGCAGGTGAAGCCCCTCTACGTCTCGCTCCACGCGTACGTTCGGATGCGGCTGCGCGAGACCTACGGCAAGGACGTCGTCCCGGAGAAGGGGCCGATCCCGGCGCACCTCCTCGGGAACATGTGGGCCCAGCAGTGGGGGAACATCTACCCGCTTCTCGCTCCGAAGGACGCCGACCCGGGCTACGACCTGACGAAGATCCTCGTCGAGAAGAAGACCGACGCGCGGCAGATGGTCCGCTACGGCGAGGGCTTCTTCACCTCGCTCGGGATGGCGCCCCTCCCGAAGTCTTTCTGGGAGCGTTCCCTCTTCACCCGCCCGCGCGACCGCGAGGTCGTCTGCCACGCGAGCGCCTGGTGCATCGACTGGGTCGACGACCTGCGGCTGAAGATGTGCATCGAGATCAACGCGGAGGACTTCGCCACCGTCCACCACGAGCTCGGGCACAACGTCTACCAGCGCGCCTACAACCGCCAGCCCGTCCTCTTCCGCGACAGCGCCAACGACGGCTTCCACGAGGCGATCGGCGACACCGTCGCCCTCTCGCTCACGCCCGAGTACCTCGTCAAGCTCGGGCTCCTCCCGAAGGCGCCGCCCGCCGGCAAGGACGTCGGCTACCTCCTGAACATGGCGCTCGAGAAGATCGCGTTCCTTCCCTTCGGCCTCCTCATCGACAAGTGGCGCTGGCAGGCCTTCTCGGGCGAGGTGCCGGAGGCCCGCTGGAACCAGGCGTGGTGGGACCTGAAGCTGAAGTACCAGGGCGTCACGCCGCCGATGGCGCGCACCGAGGCCGACTTCGACCCGGCCGCCAAGTACCACATCGCCTCGGGCACTCCCTACTCGCGCTACTTCCTGGCGCACGTGCTGCAGTTCCAGATGCACCGCGCCCTCGCGAAGACGGCCGGCTGCACCACGCCCATCCACACCTGCTCGATCTACGGAACAAGGAAGCGGGAGCCCGGCTGATCAAGATGCTCGAGATGGGGCAGAGCAAGCCGTGGCCCGACGCCCTCGAGGCCGTGACCGGCCAGCGCCAGATGGACGCCACCGCCGTCCTCGAGTACTTCGCGCCGCTCCAGAAGTGGCTCGACGAGCAGACGAAGGGCGTGCCGAAGGGCTGGTGAGGCCGTGACGCCGAGGATCCCGCCGCCGACCTACGAGTACCTCAACGCCGAGCTGCTCGAACAGGGTTCGGGCAGGGTCCGTTGCCGCTTCCGCCCGACGGAAGAGATGACGAACCCGCTCGGCGCGGTCCAGGGCGGGATCCTCGCCGCGTTCTTCGACGACACGATGGGCCCCGCGATCTACTCCATCTCGGAAGGTCGCGGGTTCACCACCGTCAGCCTGAACGTCTCGTACCTGCGCGCCGCCCGCCCCGGCGAGCCGCTCCTCTGCGAGGCCGTCGTCGTGAAGCACGGCCGCAGCCAGGCCTACGTCGAGGCGACCCTCACCCGCGAAGGCGGAGGAGAGATCGTCGCCCGCGCCACCGCCGTCAACCTCTTCCTCGACCCGGCGAAGAAGGGATAGCCCCGGAGAGACCGGGAGACCGGGAGAGCCCAGCTTCACCATCTCGTCGATTCCGCGGGGGGCCGCGTGCGGGGCGGTACGTCTCACGGCCGCCTGCTGCGCTCCGCCGACCCGCTTCCGAGTTCGCTGCGGCCGGGCGGGGGGCCCGCGCGAACTCGCTTCGCTCAAACAGCGCGCGGGCCTGATCCCCGCCCGCTCCTCGCGAGCTCGAGCGGGTCCCCGGCGGTGCTCGGGGGCGGCTCGCGAGACGCACCGCCCCTCCCGCGGCCGGCGAGCTTCAGACTCCTGTAGGAAGCCCCCTCCGCCCCAGAGTCCGGCCTACGCTCCACACTCTACGCATCGGAGGTCTGAGCGGGCGGGAGGGGTGTCCCGCGAGCGCCGTCCGAGCACGCGCGGGGCCCCGCACGGTTCCGCGAGCAGGTCGCCGGATCAGGCGAGCGCGCGCGTGCAACGAGCGAAGCGAGGCGTTCGCGCTCGCCCCGGCGGCCCGCGCAGCGGGGCCGATGCGGGTCGCGGGAGCGCAGGAGCCGCCGTGGGACACCCCTCCCGCCCGCGATTCGCAGGGCAGGATGAGATGGCCTCTACCGTCTTGGGGATCCCGGTCTCCCGGTCTCCCGGCCCTTCCTCCTGGCTCCCCGGCTCCTATTCCTCCCAGGGGAGGCCGGGCTTGCCGAAGTGGCCGTAGTTCGTCGTCGAGCGGTAGATGGGGCGCCGCAGGTTGAGCCGCTCGCAGATCGCCGCGGGGCGGAAGTCGAACGACGAGACGAGCGCCGCCGCGGCCTTCGCGTCTCCGGTGCCGAAGGTCTCCACCGCCACCGACATCGGCTTCGCTTCGCCGATCGCGTACGACACCTGGATCTCGGCGCGCCGGGCGATGCCCTGCTTCACGACCTGCCGGGCGGCCCAGCGGCAGAAGTAGGCGCCGCTACGGTCGACTTTCGAAGGGTCCTTGCCGCTCCAGGCGCCGCCGCCGTGGCGTGCCGCGCCACCGTAGCTGTCGACGATGATCTTCCGGCCCGTCACGCCCGCGTCGGCCGAAGGTCCGCCGAGGACGAAGGAGCCCGAGGGGTTCCCGATGAAGCGGATCCCGTCGCGCATCCAGCCGTCGAGAACCTTCGGCGCGAGCTTCGTCGCGACCCAGGTCTCGATCTCCTCGCGCGACACGCCGTCCTGGTGCGAGGTCGAGATGAGGACCGTCTCCACGCGGACCGGCTTGCCCCCCTCGTACGCCACCGTCACCTGCGACTTGCCGTCGGGCTTCAGCCACGGCACGTCGTTGGCGCGCCGCGCCTCGGCGAGACCGCGCGTGAGGCGATGGGCGAGGAGGATCGGGAGAGGAAGGAGCTCGGGCGTCTCGTCGGTCGCGTACCCGAACATGATTCCCTGGTCCCCCGCGCCGAGGTCCTTCTTCTTCGCGTCGGTCGCGCGGCTCACCGCCTTGCCGATCTCCTTCGACTGCCGCGTCAGGAGGTTCGTGACGAGGACCCCCTTCGCGTGGAACGGGTCCGCGGGATCGACGTAGCCGATCCCGTCGATCGCCTCGCGGACGATCTCCTCGTAGTGCGCCTTCTTCAGGCCGGACTTCGAGGTGATCTCACCGGCGAGGACGACGCGCTTGCCCTTGCAGAGCACCTCGCAGGCGACCCGGGCGTACGGGTCGGGCCCGATGTTCGCGTCGAGGATCGCGTCGGCAATGAGGTCGCACACCTTGTCGGGGTGGCCCTCGGTCACGGATTCGGAGGTCAGAAGGAAGTCGAGGCTCTCGGTGCTCATTGCAGCGTCCTTTCGCCTGAAGAAGTTCACGTTTCGATCGCGCATGGGTCCCGATCGGGAGATCGGGCCGGCATTGCCACCGCAGGGACTACGGTCTGGCGGGCGGGTCGTCGAGCCGGTGCTCTCTCCGCCTCTCTTCATGCCGGCAGCCCGAAGCGCAGGGCTGCCAGTTGCTCAAAGAACCGCACGGCCGCGCCGCGCGAGGCGGGATGGTAGCAGAGAGGGCGAACGGAGGGGGACCGTCAGGCGAGCCTCTTGCCCATCAGCAGCTCGGAGGTCCCATCGACGACGTAGTCGGGCAGCTCGCCCACGAGCCGGTACCCGTACCGCTCGTACAGCGCGCGGGCCCGCGTGTTGAACGACGAGACGCAGAGGAAGACGTAGCGCGCCTTCGGGTAGCGCGCCTCGGTCGCGTCGAGGAGAGCGGTCCCCACCCCGCGCCCGCGCTCGGATTCCGCCACGGCCACGCTCGCCACGTACGGCGACCCGGCCACGCCGCGCGGGTGGATCCGGATGAACCCGCACGGCGCGCCGCCCCGCCGCGCCACGAGGACGACGTACTCCGGGTCGAGCGCCGCGGGAAGGAGGACGTCGAACCCGCGCCGCAGCGTGATCCACGGCTCGCTCGCGGCCATCAGCCGCGCGCACCATTCCCGTTCGGCCGCCGTCGCTTCGCCGATCTCGATCTCGTCCATCGGGCGAGTCTGCGCGGGAGCGCGGAGCGCCGCAATCAGGAGGTGCGGGAGGCGGCCTCGCGGAAGAACGCCGTCACCTCGCGCGCCGTCTCTTCGAAACGCTCGAGCGGAAAGCAGTGTCCGGCGCCGCGCAGGAGGACGAGCCGGGCGCCGGAAATCGCCTCCACGAGACGCCGCGAGTTCGCAACCGGGACGAGCTGGTCGGCGTCTCCCGTGAGGGCGAGCGTCGGGACGCGGATCTCCCCGAGCCGCGCCGTCGCGTCCCAGGCCGTCACCGCGGCCAGCTGCTGGGCGAGGACGCGCGGGCCCACGCGCCCCGTCCCCTCGACCCACCTCCCGAACCGCGCGAGGTCGCCGTCCGCCAGCTCCTTCGAGACGAGGGCGCCGGCGATGAGCCGGTGCGAGCCCATTCGCGACAGCGCTCCTCCGACGATCAGCTCTCCCATCACCGCAAGCGACGCCTTCCGGCTCGCCCTCCACCCCGCGAACGTCGCGCCGAGAGCGAGGGCCCGCACCCGCCCCGGGTGCCGGAGCGCCAGCTCGAGCGCGACCATCCCGCCCATCGAGATCCCGAAGACGAACGCGGGCCCGACCCCGGCCGCTTCGAGCACCGCCGCCGCGTCGTCGGCCAGGTCGCCCATCCCGAACGGGCGCAGCGGCGCCGTCGACTCTCCCGCTCCGCGGTTGTCGAAGACGACGACGCGGAACTCCCGCGCCAGCCGCTCGGGCAGCGGCCCCCACGCCCGCGCCGAGAAGCTCATCCCCATCACGAGGAGCAGCGGCGGCGCGTCCTCGCGCCCGAGCGTCTCGTACGAGAGGCGGTGAGTTCCGCGATCGGCGAACGGCATCGGCCCGCTCCGGAGTTTGCGCCCGCTCGCCCGACGCCCGGCCCCACCCGCCAGCGTAGACTTCGCCAAAACCCGTCGTGAGGTGCCCATGAACCCGTTCCGAGGTCTGCCGTGTCCGGTCCTTGCGGGAACCCTCCTGGGGTTCTCGCTCGTCGCGCCCGAGGCCGCCGCGCAGGACGACGTCCGCGTCGCCATCTCGAAGGTCCAGGACTCCCGATCGCGCTACCAGACGAACGACGCCTCGGCACGCCTGACCCTCTTCCCGAAGCTGGAGGGCGCGGGCCTGGCGGACGCGAGGTCCTACCGGCTCACGGTGACCGGGGCGAAGGACGACCTCGGCAACGCCCTCGCGCCCGATTCGGACAAGCCGACCAAGTGGACGGGCAAGCCCGACGGCATGGAGCTCTGGCTGAAGCTGGCAGGTCCGGCCCGCGGGGCGTCGACGGTGACGCTCTCCGGGACGGTCGAGGCCTGGATCCCCTCTCGCGACCCGGCCTCCGTGGTGAAGATCGAGAACTTTTCCGCGAAGGCCGGAAAGCCGCTCGCCGAGCCGGCGCTCAAGGCGGCCAAGGTGAAGCTGACCGTCCTCCCGCGCGACCGCGTGAAGGAGGGCAGCGTCGTCGTCGTCGGGCCCGTCGCCGACATGGAGAACCTCATCGTGATCGACGTCCTCAAGGCCGACGGCACGCTCCTGGAAGCCGCGGATCGGGGGAACCAGTCGAACGACGAGGAGGCGATGATGGAGGTCGCCCACAACGAGGCGATCCCGGCTGACGCGACCCTCGTCCTGACGTTCTGGACGGACAAGGCCGTCGCCTCCTTCCCGTTCGAGACGACCATTCCCCTGCCGTGACGCGAGATCGAAGAGGAGCCGCCATGAGAAACGCCCCGGCCCGCCTCGCGATCGCCCTCCTCGCCCTCCTCGCGCTGCCGCTCGGCGGATGCAAGCTCCCGTACCAGATCATCTCGAAGCTCGTCGGGCCGAAAGCGACGCCGACGCCGACCCCGATCCCCGCGCAGCCGATCGCAGCGGAGTTCAGCGCGATCGAGGACGAGCGCGTGGCCGGAGACAGCCAGACCCCGAGGATGACGGTCACGGTCACCCTCCCCGGTACGAAGCACAACGACGTGGCGGCGATGCGCGTCGTCACGACGAAGGTCGTCGACGATCTCGGCACGAATCTCGTCCCCGAGAACGCCGCGGAGGCGCAGTTCGAGTCCGCCGGGCAGCGGGACAGCTACCCCGGGGAAGAGCCGCCGCCGGTGAACGTCTCAATCCCGATGAAGTCCGCCTCCCGCAAGGCGAAGGTCCTGAAAGAGATCTCGGCCGACGTCGAGCTCTACACGCCGGCGCTCGACCCTGCCGCCCTCGTCACGATCCCGAAGTTCCTCGGCGAGGCGGGCAAGCCGATCGTGAACCCGGTGCTCCAGGCCGCGGGCGTCGAGATCACCATCCTCTCGAAAGAGCAGATCGAGGCGGAGAGGACGGCCTACGGCGAGAAGAAGCGCGCCGAGGCGAAGAAGATGGGGGTCGAGGGGGACTTCCTCGAGACGACCGTCAAGATGGCCACCGAGAGCTTCCTCTCCTCGTCGTGGATCAACGCCTGGCTGAAGGTGAAGGACCCGAAGGGGGCCGCCTTCGACTACGTCTACCTCGACGCCGAAGGCAAGGTCGAGGAGGTGAACCGCGAGACCGAAGCGGGCTTCGTCGGCCTCGGCGCGCGGGGCACAGAGCCCGGCCCCGACTACGGCCTGCAGGTGCGCCTGAAGACCCCGAAGACCTTCGTGCGGTACACCTTCACGCTCAGGGACGTCGCCCTGCCGTGAACGCCCGCTTCCTCGCGGCGATACCCGCCCTCGCTCTCGCCGTCGCCCCGCCCCTCACCGCGCAGGAGACGTTCCGCATCGTCGTCGACTCCGTCGCCGAATCCCGCTCGCGCGAGGCATCGAACGAGACCGCCGGCCGGCTGACGCTGATGCCGAGGCTCGAGGGAGAAGGGCTCGCGGACGCGAAGGCCTACCGCATCCGCGTGACCGCGGCAACGGACGACACGGGGCACGACCTCCTTCCGGAGGAGCCCGCGGACGCTCCCTGGGAGGAGAACCCCGCGGGAGAGGGCCTCTGGATCCACCTCGGCGGCTCGGCCCGCGGCGCCGGGGCGGTGACGGTCTCGGGCATGGTCGAGCTCTGGATGCCGAAGCGCGACACGAAGCGGGCCTTTCCGACGAAGAAGTCCATCGTCTCCGTCCCGTTCGAGCTGAAGGACGTTCCCCTCCCGTGAAACCCACGCGCTTCCCTCTCGCTCCTCTCTCGCCGCCACGCTGGCCACGCTTTCCCTCGCGGCCTGCGGCCTCCCGGAGAAGGCCCGCGCGCTCGTGGCGCCCCGCCCCACGCCGACCGTCGCCCCCACGCCCGAGCCCACGCAGGTCCCCGTGCCGCCGCTGAAGATGGAGTTCGTCCGGGTCCGCGAGGAGCGGGCGCGCGGTCCGGCGGGCACGCCCGCCTGCGAGATCGACATCGAGCTCGTCGGCGCGAAGAGGAGCGAGGTGGAATCGGCGCGCGTCCTCGTGCGCACCGCCGTCGACGACCTCGGCACGAACCTCGTCCCCGACGACGCCGCGGCCGCCGCGCTCGCACCGTTGAAGGGCGAAGACCCCGGGGCGCCGATCGTTCTCCCGGTCCCGCTGAAGCTCGCCGCGCGCAAGGCGGTCTCGCTCCGCGAGGTCTCCGGCGAGATCGAGCTCTACGTGCCGGGGAGCGACCCTGCGGCCGCGGCCACCAACCCGAGGTATCTCCGCCGCTACCGCTTCGAACTGAAGGACGTGCCGCTGCCGTAATGCCCTGGAAGACGTAGGGGGCGCCTTCCCCTCGCCGGAATCCAAAACCGTTCGCCCGGCGGAATCGGGGGCGTGAACCGAACCCTCGCTTCCGTCGCCTCCGCACTCCTCCTCGCCGGCACCGTCGCCGGCGCCCGTCCCGCCGCGGCCCAGGACCGCTTTCGCCTCGAGCTCGAGGGCGGCGCCGCCTGGCAGCTCCGCAACGACTTCGCCGTCCCGGGCGACACCGGCACCCGCGTCGCCCTCGACGAGGCCACGCAGGGCCCCTTCGCCGCCTTCCGCGGAACGCTCTGGGCCGATGTCTCGAAGCGCACGTCGCTCCGCCTTCTCGCGGCGCCCCTGAGGACCACGGCGTCGCTCACTCCCGACACTCCCGTCGACTTCAACGGAGCCACGTTCCCCGGCGGCCAGCCGCTCGACGTCACCTACGTCTTCAACTCCTACCGCCTCTCCTGGGTCTACCGCTTCAAGAGCTCCGGTCCCGTCTCCTTCCGCGCGGGCCTCACCGGAAAAGTCCGCGACGCGAAGATCGAGCTGACCGGCTCGGGCCTTCAGAGCACCAAGTCGAACACCGGCTTCGTGCCGCTCCTCTACGGCGGCGTCCGCTGGCAGATGACCGACGCCCTCGCGCTCGACCTCGACGTCGACGCCGCCGCGGCCAAACAGGGCCGCGCGGAAGACCTCGCCCTCCGTCTCGAGGCGAAGGTCTCCCCGAAGGTCGACCTCTTCGTCGGCGCGCGCACCCTCGAAGGCGGGGCCGACAACGACGAGGTCTACAGCTTCGCCTGGTTCGCGTACGCGGTCGGAGGCGTGGCGATCAGGTTCTGAAGAGGCCTCCGAAGAGTTGCCGCGGGAAGGGCCGGGCGCGGGACAATGGGAAGAAGAGCGATTCTGGCGAGCCGGCAGGACCGCGGTCCGCGCACGCGGCGGAGACGACGGCTCTTCGACCTCGACTTGGTGGAGAGTGGGTGCCGAGGCTCCCCCGGCAGATGGCGGCGAAGCCCGGCCGGGGAGGGGCCCGAACCCCGACTTCAGAGATCTGCCCGCGTTTTCCACCGCTGAGTCCCTTCCTCGTCTGGCCCCGCCTCCGTTCCACGCCCCGCGATACACGAAGGACAGCTGGATCGAGCCGACCCCGAGAACCCCCCCCCGGGCACCCCGGGGCGAAGACCCGCGACGCCGCCCACCCCGCCCGCCGCCCCGCGGCCGAGAAGGCGAAGAAGAAGAGATAAGCGCGCCGCGAAAGGCCTACAATCAAGGGGCCGCCGGAGCCCTCGACAACCTCTCCGGCAACCTTGCCCGCCGCGGTCGCCGTTGGTCTTACCGGCTCCCCACGGCTCCCGGGCGAGCGAGCCCCTCCCACCGGCCGAGCCGGACACCTGGGGAGGTGCACCGTGAAACGTAACCACTTCCGTTCCTTCGCCATCCTGATCGGGCTGCTCGCCTGCGGCGGCGCCTGCTACGCCTTGCTGCACGTCTGGGAGCAGCCTGCCGACGCGTACTGGACCGCGACCGCCTTCTCTCCGCCACTCGCCACCGTTTCCGACCGCGTCGAGCTGTTCGTCGCCGACGAGCCGCTCCTGAAGGCCGTGGGCGAGGAGAGGCTCATCCTGAAGAAGAAGACGGCCGAGGCTCCTGTTGCTGCCGGTGACCTCGTCGCCCGCGTGAACAACTACGACAAGGTCCGTCTCACGAGAATTCCGACGATGCTCGGCCTCGCGGCAGCCGCGGGCGGCGGGCTCGTCCTCTTCCTCATCGGCCTCTTCGCGCCGCTCATCAGGGAGCTCGTTCCGCCGCCCATCGTCGACCTGCACCTGGAAACCTGAAGCGCCGCTGGCGCGCGGATGCGCCCGACCGGGGATCCCCTCGGGAATCCCGTATTCTCGCCGCGCCTGCGCACGCAGGCCGGCGAGAGGGGGTCGGATTCCATGACGACAGAGACGCCGCGCAAGCACTTCTCGATGATTCGCGAGTTCCACCTGGCGGACTGGTTCACCCTCGGTAATGCCGTCTGCGGCGTCGGGGCCCTCTTCTCCACCATGACCTACCTGGAGACGAGCGACGTCCACCACGTCACCATCGCGTGCGCGCTCGTCGTCGCCGCGCTCGTCTTCGACGTCCTGGACGGCCGCATCGCCCGGTGGCGGCAGAAGTCGTCGCCCATGGGTCAGGAGCTCGACTCGCTGGCCGACGTCATCTCCTTCGGCGTGGCCCCCGCGATCCTCGCGTACGGCTGCGGCATGCAGGGCCTCTACGACCGGATCGTCCTGGCCTTCTTCGTCGCCTGCGGCGTCTCGCGCCTCGCCCGCTACAACGTCACCGCCGCGGCCCTGTCCGAGGGCACCGGCAAGGTGAAGTACTTCGAAGGAACGCCGATACCGACGTCCGTCCTCCTCGTCCTCCTCCTGGCGCTCGCGGCAAGACTCGGCGCCGTGGGTCAGAACCTCTGGTTCGGGGTCGTCCACCTGGCCGGCTTCGAGCTCCATCCCCTGGTCCTCGTCTTCGCGCTCTCGGGCTCGCTGATGATCAGCCGGATCCGCATTCCCAAGCCGTGAGGAGGGGCTGTTCCTCCGCCTCGACGGCCGCGTCCGGGGCTAGGCGTAGTCGTCGACGGCGAACTTCTGCTTCAAGAGGCCCGGGAGGTTCGGGTCGTTCTCGAGCGCGTCGTGGGACTTCTTGTACCGGAACCGGTAGGACGCGTTCAGCGTGACGATCGTGTATTGCGTGTGCGAGATCGCCGACTTCAGGAACTTCGGGTCGTTCGCCATTCCACGCGCCGGATCGACGCGGCCGTCGGCGAGAGTCGAGCCGGGGTTCTTCGCGTTCGAGGACTTCTGGACCCAGAGAATCCACTCGCCGAGCGCGGGCGTGTACGTGCCGTCGACGGCGAGGGGGGTGGCGGGCCTCGTCCCGGGACCGACGCTGGCGTCCTTTGCCAGCTCGCGGATGAAGAACTGGACGAGCATGACGTCGTCCGCCACGTTCGGGCAGCCCTTACCAACGGCCTGATTGACGTTGTAGAACGGATAGAACTTCTGTGCCATACCGACCCCCGAAACGTCGTTTTTCCGGGGAATATACCGAAGGCGACCCCATTTTGCGATGACATCTCAAGGTCGGGGGGGGTGGGCGAGGCGGGTGTCCTGCTCCTCTTTGGCCGGGGTCGCCTGATCCGCTTCCCGGACGCCTGGATCCAGGCGGGCCGCTTCTCGGGAACCGACAAGGTGAGCATCGTCGATCACGCCGACCTCGAGGTATCCAGGAGCCTCTACTTCAGGGCAGGGAGCTGAGGCGCCCCTCCGGCATCTCCACCCCGTTCTTCGCGTCACTTCCCTTGTCCTCTTCCGTTGTTTAGGCTTCGGCCTGGAACACTGAATAACGAAACCCGCTATTCAGCTCTCCTGAGAGAGCGAAGCCGCCGATGAAACGAGGGACGACCGAGACAGCCCCCGCCCCCCCCCCCCCCCCCCCCGCCCGCCCTCTCCTGTCAGATCGAAGGCACACAGTCGTCGCTGTCTGATCTCCTGCTCTTCGAGCTCGACGAGCTTCCGGGCGTTCCCCTGAACGACGTCGTCGAGGTGTCGAACTACGTCGCGGCGCTGGATCACGGCCTCGCCCGCCTCCGAGAGGGGTTCCCGCTCTCGAACAGGCTGATCCGGGAGATACACGCGGTCCTGCTCTCGAAGGGACGCGGTTCGGGAAAGGAGCCGGGCGAGTTTCGTCGTTCCCAGAACTGGATCGGCGGCTCTCGCCCGGGGAACGCGATCTTCGTACCGCCGCCGCCGGGAGAAGTCCTGCCGGCGATGTCGGACCTCGAGCGCTTCCTCCACGACGACACGCTGCGACTTCCCGCAATCGTCCGGGCCGGCCTCGCTCACGTGCAGTTCGAGACGATCCACCCCTTCCTCGACGGGAACGGCCGCGTCGGGCGGCTCCTGATCACCCTCCTCCTGTGTCACTCCGGTGTCCTGCGGGAGCCCCTCCTGTACCTCAGCCTCTACCTCAAGCAGCACCGGACCGACTACTACGGCCACCTCGATGCCGTGCGGAAGGACGGCGACTGGGAGGCGTGGCTCGACTTCTTTCTCGAGGGCGTGAGCCAGACGGCAGACGGGGCGACCTCGACGGCACGGCGTCTCGCGGCTCTTTTCAGCGAGGACCGGGTGAAGATCGTGCCGCGAGGACGTCTCGCCGGCTCGGCGCTGCGCGTGCACGACGCGCTCAAGACGCGCCCCGTGACCACGGTGAAGGAGCTGCGGGCGCGAACGGCGCTCTCGTTCCCGGCAGCGTCCGCCGCGATGAACCTCCTGATCGACCTGGGAATTGCGCGGGAGCTGACGGGCCGCCGCCGCAACCGGGTCTTCGCCTACGACCGCTACCTTGCCCTTCTCAACGAAGGGACAGATGCGCCGCTGGCCGCCGGTTCCTGAGCCGCCACGCCCCAAAACATAACCCTCCATCTGCAGGGCATTTACGCGGACGGGGAGCTCAGCCCCTCGGGAACTTGTAAGGAGTACTTACAAGTTCGACCGGAGGGTACGAGGCAGGTCCGACGCGTCGTGAAGTACTACAGCCTCGACGCTATCCGACGGCGAGGACCCGTTGTCCTGGGACGCTGAGGGCTGGGAAGACGCCGAGCGCCCTTTTCCCCCCGGCGTCAGTTAACTCCGCGCCCGCGGTGCAGCTTCCTCCGAAGCTTGAACCGCCGACGAGGCGCGCATACGATCGGCCCGCGTGGCGTTTGAGATCGTCGGCAAGATCACTGCGGTTACCGTCATTGCGACGGGCCGCGGGATCAGACAACTCATCGAGCTGCGAGAGACATATGGCGAAGGCCACTGGCGCAAACTCGACTAGCCGGAGCACCTCGCCCGTCTATCTGCTCTGCATCGATTCGGGCGCCAACGACGACCTTCAGGTGCGGCGTCTCTATCGCGTCATCCCGGACCCCGCCGCCCGTAGCGACTACGTGCGCGTCGTGGACGACTCCGGAGAGGACTACCTCTACCCGGCGAGCTTCTTCATCCCCCTCGAGCTCCCCCAGCCAGCTCACGTCGCCCTCCGCCGCCTCGCTCGTTAAGGGCGGCGCTCAGGCCCGTCCCCCGGCACCACCACCCCCTCCTTCACGAACACGTGCAGCCGCAGCCGCGCGCGCGACGCCGCGACGTAGAGGTTGCGCGGCTCGAGCGACCAGCGGCTCCCGTCCACGTCGAGGAGGAGCACCACGTCGGCCTCCAGCCCCTTGAACCTGTGCGGCGTCGCGTAGCGCAGCGCGCCGGGCACGCCGGCCGTCCCGTCGTCGCCGATCGGCACCACCGGGAAGCCCGCCAGCTCGGCCACCCCCGCCAGGCACGAGTTCGCGAGGCGCCGCATCCCGACGATCGCCACCCTCTCGAGCCCGACCCCGTCCTTCAGGAGGAGCTGCGCGATCAGCGCCCCCGCCTTCTCGCGCTCGTCGGCCGCGTTGCGCCAGCGGTGGACCTTCGGCTCCTCCCCCCGCACCGTCCACGGCGACACGCGCGGGTGCGACCCCGTCAGCTCGCCGAGGTACTCCGCGATGGCCGACGTGTTCCGGCAGTTCGTCCGGAGCGGGAAGACGGGGAGCCCCGCGGGGAACCGCGACTCGCGCTGCCAGAGGTCCTGGTCGGGGTCGGCGACGAGCGTCACCGGCGCCCGGTCGCCCTCCTTCAGCAGCGCCTCGAGGACGGCCCACCACTCGGTCAGGAAGTCCTGCGCCTCGTCCACCACCAGCGCGTCGAACCGCTCTCCCAGCTTCTGCGCGGCCTCGAGGAGGAGGACGCCCGACGTCTCGTTCCAGAAGGCCTGCGTCGCCGCCACGTCGTCCTCCGGCGGCTCGTTCCACGCCACCCCGGCCCGCCCGCACAGCTCACGGCCCAGCTCGTGGTACGAGCCCGCCCACACCCGCCCCGGCAGCGCGTCCCACGACGCGCAGATTCCCCGCAGGTAGAACGCGAGCGGCCGGTTGAAACAGAGCAGCAGGACGTCCTTCCCGTCCGCGGCCAGCCGCCGCGCGCGCTCCACCGCCACCACCGTCTTTCCCGTCCCCGCCCCGCCGCGCACCACGGCGCGCGGGTTCAGGTGAAGGAAGTCGAGGCAGATGTCCTGCTCCTCGTGGAGCAGCGCCAGCGCCTTCTCCTCCCACCCGAGCGCCGACCCGAGCGCCAGCCCCAGCGAGAAGTGCGGCGCCAGGACGTGCTGCCCCAGCCTCTTGACCCACTTCTTCGTCAGAGGTGCCGCCGCGCGCCGCACGCCCCAGAGCCGGAAGATCTCCATCAGCCGCCCCGCCGCGTCCCGCGCGAGGTCCCCCGCGTCGATCACCAGCTCGCGCGGCGCGCTCACCCCGCCGGCCCCGGCTCGTGAAGTCGCAGTCGGGGAAGACGACCGCGTGCCCGTGGACGAACTCCGGCATCGCCTGCCCCTCGAAGCTCAGCGCCGCGGCCTTCGCGACGATCGCCTTGACGCTCCGCTGCGCCTGGAGGAACGGGTCCTTGATCGAGTGCACCGTCCCGTCGCGCGCCGTCGACGTCCACGCCCCCGTCCGCCCGTCGAACGCGATCCGGCCCCCCTTCACCTCCAGCACCAGCATCCCCAGGTCGGGGTGCAGCACCAGGAAGTCCGCCTCGCCCTCGCAGACTCCCTCGCGCGAGCCGTCGGGGCCGTCGAACGAGTACCAGCTCTTGCGGTGGTAGATGCGGAAGTCGTCGCGGAGGGACTGGAACGCGAGGAGGACCTTCGCCTCGCCGGCCGCGGAGGCGGCGGG